>NZ_JAKGSB010000003.1 GCF_021568905.1 Zavarzinia marina
GCGCCGCCGTGTTCGACCGCCTGCCCTTCGGACGCATCTATGCCGACCTCATGACCGGCAAGGCCCATGCCGCCAATCAGGCCGACACCATCGGCCGAAACTGGGGCGGCACCATGCTCGGGCTCCCCAGCACAGATCACTTCTGCTGAGGCTGCGGTCATGGCGCTGACGGGCCCAACGCTGACGGGATTGGCGGCGGACCGTTCGCCGGGCTGCGCGACGCTGGACGAGGCGACGGCCGCCCCGGCCGCCTTCGACGTAACCTGCGACGTGCTGGTGGTCGGCTTCGGCGCCGCCGGTTCGGCGACGGCGCTGGAGGCGGCGGAACGCGGCCTCGATGTCCTGCTGGTCGACCGTTTCGCGGGCGGCGGCGCCTCCTGGCTGTCGGGCGGCATCGTCTATGCCGGCGGCGGCACCAAGCATCAGAAGGCCGCCGGGCGCGAGGATACGGCGGCGGCCATGGCCGAATACCTCTCGCGCGAAGTTGGCGATGCCGTCAGCCCCGAGACCCTGCGCCGTTACTGTGATCAGAGCGCGGACATGATCGACTGGCTGGAGGATCACGGTGCCCTGTTCGACGGGACGGAAGCGCCGCATGAAACCTCCTATCCCTCGCGCGATCACTATCTCTATTTCTCGGGCAACGAGATGGTGCCGGCCAATCGCGAGGCGGTGCCGCCGGCGCCGCGCGGCCATCGGGCCAAGGGCGCCTGGCTGTCGGGCCGCGCCATGATGGAAGGCGTGATGGCCCGTGTGCGTGCCACCAAGGGCATCAGCATAAGGACCGAGGCATCGGTGCGCCGCCTGTTCGTGGACGAGGCCGGCGCGGTCGTCGGCGCCGAACTCATGTGCCTGCCGCAACAGGGCCTGATGACGGCGCTGCACCGGCGGCTCGAACGCTGGGCGCGCGTAATCGCCTTGCAGGTCGCGGGTGTCTCGCGCCTGTTGCTGGCGCTGGTCGCCATGATCGAGGCGCGGCAGGCGAAGCCGCTTCGTATCGGCGCGCGCCTGGGCGTGGTGCTGGCGACCGGCGGCTTCATCAAGAACCGCGCCATGGTGGAACGCCATGCGCCGCAATTCGTGAAGGGCTTTCCCCTCGGCTCCTCCGGCTGCGATGGCTCGGGTATCCGGCTCGGTCTCGCCATGGGCGGGCGGCTGGACAAGTCCGGCCAGATCTCGGCCTGGCGCTTCATCAACCCGCCGCACGGTTTCGCCAAAGGCATCGTGGTCGGGCCCGACGGCAGCCGTCTGACCAACGAGGAACAATATGGCGCGCGCATGGGCGACGCCATGATGCGGAAGGCCGGCGGCAAGGCCTGGGTGATCCTGGATGCCGACGGTATCGCCGAGGCCAAGCGCGAAATCGCCACCGGCGCCATGTGGGGCTTCCAGTCCTTTCCGGCCCGCACCCTGATGATGACGGCGAAACGCGCCCCGACCATCGAGGCCCTGGCGGCGAAACTGAAGATGCCGGCCGCGACGCTGCGGGCCGCCGTCGATGCCAACAACGCCGCCTGCAAGGGCACGGCGCCCGATCCCATGGGCAAGTCCGAGGACATGCGGGGCCTGATTGAACGAGGCCCGTTCCATGCCCTGAACATCTCCGTCGACAATCCCGCCTTCCCCCTGCCGGTCCTGACTCTCGGCGGGCTGGCGGTGGACGAGGCGACGGGGGCGGTGCTGCGCGAAGCGGGCGGCACCATCGCCGGGCTCTATGCCGTCGGCCGGGCGGCGCGCGGCCTGCCGTCCAATTTCTACGTCAGCGGCCTTTCCCTGGGCGACTGCATCTGGTCAGGCCGTCGCACCGCCGCCGCCATCGCGGAGGCGAACGCCCCCCAAGAGGTCATCCCGGCGCAGGCCGGGATCTCGTAACCAGAAGGCGCCCTTTCCGGGGGAAGGTCCCGGCCTTCTGCCTGGACGACGAACACTTCTTAAGCGCGCGCGGCCAGGATCGCCTGGGCGACCTTCGAGCCGTTGCGGCGCCCGAGCTTTGCCGAGATGAAGGCGCCGGCGTCGACCAGCAGGTCGAGATCGATACCGGTCTCGATCCCCATGCCCTGCATCAGATAGACCACATCCTCGGTCGCGACATTGCCCGAGGCGCCCTTGGCATAAGGACAGCCGCCGAGGCCGGAGACGGAGGCATCGAAGGTGGTGATGCCGGCGTCCAGCGAGGCGGCGATATTGGCCACGGCCATGCCCCAGGTGTCGTGATAATGACCCGCCAGAAGTTCCACGGGCACGACGGCGGCGACGGCGTCGATCATGCGCCGGATGGTGGCGGGCACGCCCTTGCCGATCGTATCGCCCAGCGAGACTTCATAGGCGCCCATGTCGAGCAGCGCCTTGGAAACCTCGGCCACCGCCTTCGGTTCGATCGCGCCCTCATAGGGGCAGGCGACGACGCAGGAGACATAGCCGCGAAGCGCGACACCCGCTGATTTCGCCGCCTCGGCGACGGGGCGGAAACGCTCCAGGCTCTCGGCAATGGAACAATTGATGTTGCGCTTCGAGAAACTCTCGGAGGCGGCGGCGAAGATCGCGACTTCGGTGGCGCCGGCTTCCAGCGCCGCCTCGAACCCCTTCAGATTGGGCGTCAGCACCGGGTAGGTCACGCCCGGCCTGCGGTGCAACCCGCGCAGCACCGCCGCGTTGTCGGCCATCTGCGGCACCCATTTGGGCGAGACGAAGGCCGTCGCCTCGATCACCGTAAGGCCGGCGGCGCCCAGGCGGTCGATCAATTCGATCTTGGTCGCGGTGTCGATCGCCTGGGCCTCGTTCTGCAAGCCGTCGCGCGGGCCGACCTCGACGATCTTTACCCGGGTCATGGTCACGCCTCCGTCTCGACGGCGGCCAGCGCATCGCCTTCCGCCACCTGATCGCCGACGGCGAAATGATAGGCGGAGAGCACGCCGGCGCCGGGGGCCTTGATGGTGTGTTCCATCTTCATCGCTTCCAGGATCAGCAGCGGCTGACCCGCCTCGATCGCGCTGCCGGCTTCGGCCAGCAGGGCCACCACCTTGCCCGGCATGGGCGCGGTCAGGCGCCCGCCGCCGGATGCGGCGCCGAAATCGGCCGCCAGCGGATCGTCGCGCTCGAGGGCATGAACCCCGCCGCCCAGGAAGACCTGACGATGGGTGCCCAGCGCCACCACGGTCGCGCTGAAGCGCCGCCCGTCGACCGTCAGCGCCATGGCGCCGCGCGAAATCGCGCTCGCGGCGACTTCGGCCGTCTCACCGGCAAGGGTCAGGGACCAGCCGTTGCCCGAGGCCACGACCGCGATCTCGAAGGTCTCGTCGCCCGCGCGGTATTGGAGGCTGCGGCGAGCCGCCATGTTCAGGCGCCAGTCGTCGCGAAGGCCCCAGGGATCGTTGTCGGATGTCGCCCGTTCCGCCAGCAGTTCGGCGGCGGCGGCGGCCAGAAGGGCGTCGCGCGGCAGGACCGTGGCGGGCGGAAACAGGGCATCGCGCTCGCGCTCGATCAGGCCGGTGTCCAGGTCGGCTTCGGCGAAAGCGGGGCAGGCGATCAGGCGCGACAGGAAGGGGATGTTGGTGGTGACACCGGCGACGCGGTAATCGGCGAGTGCGCGGCGCATGCGGGCCAGGGCCGCGTCGCGGTCCTCGTCCCAGACGATCAGCTTGGCCACCATGGGGTCGTAATGGGGCGTGATCTCGTCCCCTTCCTCGACCCCGGTATCGATCCGGACGTGCGGACCTTCGGCGGGCGCCGCGACATGGGCGAGGCGGCCGATCGAAGGCAGGAAGCCGCGATCCGCGTCCTCGGCATAGATCCTCGCCTCCAAGGCATGGCCCTGAATGCCGAGTTCGGCCTGGGAGAGCGGCAGCGCCTCGCCGGCGGCAACGCGCAACTGCCATTCGACCAGATCCTGGCCCGTGATCATCTCGGTCACGGGATGTTCGACCTGGAGACGGGTGTTCATCTCCATGAAATAGAACGTGCCGTCCTGATTGGCGATGAATTCGACCGTGCCGGCGCCGGCATAGCCGACGGCCCGGGCCGCCGCCACCGCCGCCTCGCCCATGGCGTGGCGCCTTTCGGGCGTCATGCCGGGGGCCGGCGCTTCCTCCACCACCTTCTGGTGACGGCGCTGGACCGAACAGTCGCGCTCGAACAGATGGACGTAGTTGCCATGACTGTCGCCGAAGACCTGGATTTCGATATGGCGCGGGCGGGTGACATATTTTTCCACCAGCACATGATCGTCGCCGAAGGAAGCCCTGGCCTCGCGCCGGCACGATGCCAGCGCCTCGATGAAATCGCCGCCGCGCTCCACAAGGCGCATGCCCTTGCCGCCGCCGCCGGCCGCCGCCTTGATCAGCACCGGGTAACCGATGGCATCCGCCTGGGCCTTCAGGAAGTCGGGGTCCTGCTCGTCGCCGTGATAGCCGGGGGTGAGCGGCACGCCGGCCGTCTCCATCAGGGCCTTGGCGGCGGATTTGCTGCCCATGGCGCGGATGGCGGATGGCGGCGGGCCGACGAAGATGATGCCTTCGCGGGCGCAGGTCTCGGCGAAATCGGCGTTTTCCGAAAGGAAGCCGTATCCGGGGTGAATGGCTTTCGCGCCGGTCCGCCTGGCCGCTTCGATGATCCGCTCCGCGACCAGATAACTTTCGCGGGCGGCTGCGGGGCCGATCAGGACCGCTTCATCCGCGAGGCGGACATGGCGGGCGCCGGCATCCGCCTCGGAATGGACGGCGATGGCGCGCAGGCCCATGCGCCGGGCGGTGCGGATGACGCGGCA
This sequence comes from Zavarzinia marina, assembly GCF_021568905.1. Classification (GTDB taxonomy): domain Bacteria; phylum Pseudomonadota; class Alphaproteobacteria; order Zavarziniales; family Zavarziniaceae; genus Zavarzinia; species Zavarzinia marina. The sequence continues at coordinate 4,763 of NZ_JAKGSB010000003.1, forward strand.
GGCGATCTCGCCCCGATTGGCGATCAGGATGCTGTCGAACATGGTCTCGCCTCACATGCGGAAGACGCCGAAGCGCGTCTCGGGGATGGGCGCGTTCAGGGTCGCGGAGAGGGAGAGGGCGAGCAGACGCCGGGTCTGCGCCGGGTCCAGGATGCCGTCGTCCCACAGCCGTGCCGAGGCGTAATAGGGATGGCCCTGTTCCTCGTATTGGGCGCGGATCGGGGCCTTGAAGGCTTCTTCCTCCTCCGCCGACCAGGCGCCGCCCTTGGCCTCGATACCGTCGCGGCGGACGGTCGCCAGCACGCTGGCCGCCTGTTCGCCGCCCATGACCGAGATCCGCGCGTTCGGCCACATCCACAGGAAGCGTGGCGAATAGGCCCTGCCGCACATGCCGTAATTGCCGGCGCCGTAGGAACCGCCGACCACCAGGGTGATCTTCGGCACCTTGGCGGTGGCGACCGCGGTCACCAGCTTGGCGCCGTGCTTGGCGATACCCTCGTTCTCGTATTTCCGCCCGACCATGAAGCCGGAGATATTCTGCAGGAAGAGAAGGGGCACGCCGCGCTGGGCGCAAAGTTCGATGAAATGCGCGCCCTTCACCGCCGACTCGCCGAACAATATGCCGTTGTTGGCCAGGATGCCGACGGGCATGCCGTGGAGATGGGCGAAACCCGTCACCAGGGTTTCGCCGAACTGAGGCTTGAATTCGTCGAGGCGGGAGCCGTCGACCACGCGGGCGATCAGCTCGCGGATGTCATAGGGCTTCCGCGTGTCCTTCGGCACGATGCCGTAGATTTCCGAGGGATCGTAGAGCGGGGCTTCGACGGGCTGAAGCGCCAGCGGGCTGGGCTTCACGCGGTTGAAGCCGCCGACGATCTGGCGCGCCAGCGCAAGCGCATGGGTATCGTTCTCGGCCAGTTGATCGGCGACGCCGGAGATCCGGGCGTGAACCTCGCCGCCGCCCAGGTCCTCGGCGCTGACCACTTCGCCGGTCGCGGCTTTCACCAGGGGCGGGCCGCCCAGGAAGATGGTGCCCTGGTTGCGCACGATCACGGTTTCATCGCTCATGGCCGGCACATAGGCGCCGCCCGCCGTGCAGGCGCCCATCACCACCGCGACCTGGGGAATGCCCTTGGCCGACATGTTTGCCTGATTGAAGAAGATGCGGCCGAAGTGCTCCCTGTCGGGGAAGACTTCGTCCTGGCGCGGCAGGAAGGCGCCGCCGGAATCGACCAGATAGACGCAGGGCAGGTGGTTCTGCTCCGCGATTTCCTGGGCGCGCAGGTGCTTCTTCACCGAGACGGGATAATAGGTGCCGCCTTTCACCGTGGCGTCATTGGCGACGATCATGCACTCGACGCCCCGCACCCGGCCGATGCCGGTGATGACGCCGGCGGACGGTGCATCGCCGCCATACATGCCGAAGGCGGCCATCTGCCCGATTTCGAGGAAGGGTGCGCCGGCATCCAGCAGGGTTTCGATCCGGTCGCGCGGCAGAAGCTTGCCCCGGGCCAGATGCTTCTGGCGCGCGGCTTCCCCGCCGCCCCTGGCGATGCCGTCCACCTTGTCGCGCAGATCGGCGACCAGGCCGCGCATATGCTCGGCATTGGCGCGGAAATCGTCGCTCCGCGTCGACAGGGCGGATTTGATGACGGGCATGCGGAACCCTTCCTCGGCGTTTGCTCCCCTGAGGGCGTTTCAGCCCCCGTCCGGCACTTTTCCCATGCGCCGGTTGTGGCCGCACTCTATACCGGACGGGCGCTCATGTATTGCCAGCCAGGGATCAAATCGTGCCACTCCCGCCGGCGCCCGGACCCGTTCGGGCGACCCCCGCCGCCTTCATACGGGCCATCGTCCAGGCCCATGGTCGCTATGGCCGCGATCCGGCGCCCCTGTTGGCGCGGGCGCAGATCGACCCCGAAGCCCTGGGCGACGACGACACCCGCTTCACCGCCGGGCAGTTGGAGATCGTGGCGGGCGGCGCCATGCGCGCGCTGGACGACGAGGCGCTGGGCTGGTTTTCGCGGCCGCTGCCCTGGGGCAGTTATGGCCTCCTGGCCCGCGCCTCCCTCTCGGCGCCCGACCTCGGCATCGCCATGCGGCGCTGGTTCCGCCATCACTTCCTGCTGACCGACGACATCCGCCTGGATCTGGCGGTGGAGGGCGAGGGGGCGGAAATGCGCCTGTCGGAATGCCGGCCGGTCGGCATCCACGGGCCGGACATGCGGGAATTCTGCATGGTCTCGGTGCTGCGCAACGCCCACGGCTTCGCCTGCTGGCTGGCGGATTCGCGGATTCCCCTGTCGCGTGCCGGGCTGCCGTTTCCGGAGCCCGCCCATGGCGCGATCTATCCCCTGCTGCTCGGCTGTCCGGTCGACTTCGACGCGCCGGTCGCGGGCTTTGCCTTCGATGCCCGCTATCTCGCCCTCAAGATCCGCCGGGACGAGGCGGACATGCAGCGCATGCTGGCGGATGCCGTGCCCCTGATCGTCCATCGCTATCGCCACGACCGTCTGCTGGTGCAGCGGGTGCGGGGACTGGTGATGGCGCAGCCGGCCGCGTTCGGCGACGCGGCGGCACTGGCGGAGGCGCTGGGCCTCTCCGTGCGCAGCCTGCACCGGCAACTGGCGCGCGAGGGGGCCTCCCTGCAAGCCCTGAAGGACGAGGCGCGACTGGCCGTCGCCCTTCGCCTGCTGGAGCGGAGCCATCGGCCGGTGAAGCAGGTCGCGGCCGTCCTCGGCTTTTCCAGCGAGAAGAGCTTCGCCCGCGCCTTCCGGGGCTGGACCGGGCATACCCCGGCGGAACACAGGCGCGACAGCCAGGGCAGAGGATCGAGTCAGGGCAGAGGATAGAGCGGCCGGGGCGGGGCGTGTGCGATCAGGCTCGCGGCCTCGATCAGGGGCAATTCGTCCCGGCCGAGGGCGATGGCCGCGCCGATCATCGCCTCAACCATGCCGACGGCTCGGGCCAGCGCCGCCTCGGGCGTCAGGCCGGCGACCAGATGGGCCATCAGGGCGGCGCCCAGGGAATCGCCGAGGCCATGGGGCGGGTCCGCCACGGCGCGCGCGGCCTGGAGCCGGGACTTGCCCTCGATCAGTGCCAATGTACCGATCATGCCGTCCGCCAGTTCCAGGGACGTCACCACGGACAGCGGCACGCCGAGGGCGGCCAAGGCATCGAGGGCCGCCGCCACCGTGGCGATGGGCCGGCCGGCCAGAACCTCCAGTTCGAAATGATTGGGCTTCACGACATCCGCCAGCGGGATCAGGCGGTCGCGGAAGATTTCGGCGATCCCGTCCGCCACATAGCGCCCGCCGTCCCGGTCGCCGATCACGGGATCGATCAGGATGCGGGCGGCGGGATTGGCGTGCTTCACCCGCTCGATCGCGTCGGCCGCGACCGAACCGGTCTCCGTCGTGCCCAGATAGCCGACGATGACGCCGTCGATGGACGACAGCACGCCGATCCGGTCCAGTCCGTCCAGCATGTCGGCCAGCAGCGCGGGCGGAATCGCGCCGCCGCCCGGCCGGCCGTGGCCCGGATGGGCCGACAGCAGCACCGTCGGCAATTCGATCACCTCGCAGCCGAGAACCTGCAGCACGAAGGCGGCGGCGGCATTGCCGACATGGCCATGGGCGACGCGGGATTGGATCGAAAGAATGGTGGGGGCCGACATGGCGGCAAGAGTGCGCGGGCCCCGCCCGGCAGGCAAATGCGATTTTCGCCCCCGCGTCGCGGCAAAAATGCTGCGCTGCGACCTTGCCTGTACGCTTCGGCGGACTATAGTCGGGCCGGTTTGATATCAGTTTTCCGATCGAACGGAGCAACCATGAGCATCGTCCGGCCCCGCCGCTCTGTCCTCTATATGCCGGGGGCGAATGCCCGGGCGCTCGACAAGGCGCGGAGCCTGCCGGCCGACGGTCTCATCCTCGATCTCGAGGACGCGGTCAGCCCTGATTCCAAGGAACTGGCCCGCAACCAGATCGCGGATGCCCTGAAGACCGGCGGCTACGGCTTCCGCGAGGTGATCGTGCGCACCAACGGGCTGGAGACGGCCTGGGGTCTCGACGACATCAAGGCGCTGGCCCCCCTCGGCCCCGACGCCATCCTGCTGCCCAAGGTGGAGGATCCGGCGACCATCCTGAAGGCGGAGGCCCTGCTGAACGAAGCGGGCGCGCCGGAAACCACCACCATCTGGGCCATGATGGAAACGCCGCTGGGCATCCTGCGCGCGGCAGTGATCGCGGCGGCGTCGAAGCGCCTGACCTGCTTCGTCATGGGCACCTCCGACCTGACCAAGGACCTGCATTCGCGCCATACGCCGATGCGCCTGCCCATGCTCACCTCGCTCGGCATCACCATGCTGGCGGCGCGCGCCTATGGCCTGTCGATCCTGGATGGCGTCTATCTCGACCTGAAGGACGAGGAAGGCTATCGCGCCTCCTGCCTCCAGGGTGTCGAGCTCGGCTTCGACGGCAAGACCCTGATCCATCCCAACCAGATCGAGGGCGCGAATGACGTCTTCGCCCCGTCCGAGGCGGAAATCGCCTGGTCGCGCCGCATCATCGAAGCCTTCGCAGCGGCGGAAGCCGAGGGCAAGGGCGTGGTGCTGGTCGACGGCAAGCTGATCGAGAATCTCCACGTCGACAATGCCAAGCGCATCGTCGGCATGGCGGATGCCATCGCGGCGCGGGGTTGATGAGATGAGCAGCAAGACCGCCAAGGGCAATTTCTTCGAGGATTTCACCGTCGGCCAGGAACTGGTCCACGCCACGCCGCGCACGGTGACGGACGGTGACGTCGCGCTCTATACCGCGCTGACCGGCAGCCGCTTCGTCGTCCAGTCGTCCGCCGCCTTCGCCCGCGCCGTGGGCCTGAAGGGCGCGCCGGTCGACGATCTGCTGACCTTCCACGTCGTCTTCGGCAAGACCGTGCCGGATGTCTCCCTGAACGCCGTCGCCAATCTCGGCTATGCCCAGGGCCGCTTCCTGAAGCTGGTGGCGCCGGGCACCACGCTCTCGACCACCTCGACCGTGATCGGCCTCAAGGAGAATTCCAACGGCCAGACCGGCACCGTCTACGTCCGCTCCGTCGGGCGCGACGACGAAGGCGATCTGGTGCTCGATTATTGCCGCTGGGTGATGGTCCGCAAGCGCGACAAGGCGTCGCCCGCGCCGACGCCGGTGGTGCCGGATCTGGCGCCGGTGGTGCCCGCCGATTTCCTGTCGGTGCCAAAGGGCCTGGACCTCTCCACCTTCGATACGGCGCTGTCGGGCTCGGACCACCTCTGGGACGATTACGCGGTCGGCGAGAAGATCGACCATGTGGACGGCATGACCATCGAGGAAGCCGAGCACATGATGGCGACGCGCCTCTATCAGAACACGGCGCGCGTCCACTTCAACCAGTTCACCGAGAAGGACGGCCGCTTCGGCCGGCGCCTGATGTACGGCGGCCATGTGATCTCGCTGGCGCGGGCGCTGTCCTTCAACGGTCTCGGCAATGCGATCTTCATCGCGGCGATCAACGGCGGGCGCCATGCGGCGCCGACCTTCGCCGGCGACACCCTGTTCGCCTGGTCCGAGGTGAAGGACAAGATCGCGATCGAGGGCCGGACGGACGTGGGCGCGCTGCGCATCCGCACCGTCGCGACCAAGAACCTGCCGGCGGCGGAATTCCCCGAGTCGGGCGAGAACGTGGTTCTCGACTTCGACTATTGGGTGCTGATCCCGCGCCGGTAAGACAAGCGGCGTCGCCCCGGCCGAGGCCGGAGCCTCGCGACGAGAAGGGCGCGGCGCCCCACTTTCGAAAGGTCCCGGCCTGTGCCGGGACGACGATTTGGGGATGGGCCCCTTGTTTGACTTAGGTTTCGTTGACTGGCGGTGATCCGCCTTTAGTATCAGGCCGTCCGGCGGGGCCCCGTGTCCCGCCCTGTTTACGCCCCATGGGCACACTCGGGTCGAGCGGGGGTTCGACCCCCAGATAACGAGGACCAGCGATGGCTCAGATCGAGCGTCCGCTTTCGCCGCATCTCCAGGTCTACCGCCTGCCGCTCACCGCCCTTGCCTCCATCACCCACCGCGCGACGGGGGTCGGCCTCGGCTTCGGCACCCTGCTGCTCACCTGGTGGCTGGTCGCGGCCGCCAGCGGGCCCGAGGCTTACGGCAACTTCCAATGGTTCGCCGGCTCGATCCTCGGGATCCTCATCCTCTTCGGCTTCACCTGGGCCCTCAGCTTCCACCTGCTGAACGGCCTCCGGCACCTGTTCTGGGACGCCGGCTGGGGCTTCGACAAGCAGGAATCCCACAAGGCGTCGCTGCTCGTCGTCGGCGGTTCCGTGGCTCTGACCGTGATCGTCTGGATCGCGGCCTTCATCTTCTGAGGACGCAAGACATGGCTTCTCCCCGCTCCTCGCTCCGTTCTCCGCTGGGCGCCGTTCGCGGCCTCGGCTCGGCGAAGGACGGTACCCATCACTGGTGGCTGCAGCGCGTGACCGCGATCGCCCTGGTGCCCTTGACCATCTGGTTCCTCGCCAGCCTCGTGGTGCTGTCGGGCTCTTCCTACGAAGTCTTCACCGCCTGGGTGGCCCAGCCGCTGGTCGCGGTGCTGCTCGGCCTCTTCGTCGGGGTCGGCTTCTGGCACCTGAAGCTCGGCGCCCAGGTCGTCATCGAAGACTACATCCAGGCGGAATCGACCAAGATCATCGTTTCCATGCTGGTGAATTTCGCGACCGTCCTGCTTGGCGCGGCGGCCATCTTCTCGATCCTCAAAATCGCGATCTGAGTGACGTCATGCCCCAGGCTTATGCAATCACCGACCATACATTCGACGTCGTGGTCGTCGGCGCCGGCGGCGCCGGGCTCCGCGCGACCTTCGGCATGGCCGAGCGCGGCCTGAAGACCGCCTGCATCACCAAGGTCTTCCCGACCCGGTCCCACACCGTGGCGGCCCAGGGCGGCATTTCCGCCGCCCTCGGCAACATGGGCGAGGACGACTGGCGCTTCCACATGTACGACACCGTCAAGGGGTCGGACTGGCTGGGCGACCAGGACGCCATCGAATACATGTGCCGCGAGGCGCCGGCCGCCGTGGTCGAGCTCGAACATTACGGCGTGCCCTTCTCGCGCACCCCGGAAGGCAAGATCTATCAGCGCGCCTTCGGCGGCATGACCACCCATTTCGGCAAGGGCCAGGCCCAGCGCACCTGCGCCGCCGCCGACCGCACGGGCCATGCCATCCTGCACACGCTCTATCAGCAGTCGCTGCGCTTCGATGCCCAGTTCTTCATCGAGTATTTCGTGCTCGACCTCATCATGGAGAACGGCGAATGCCGGGGCGTCGTCGCCTGGTGCCTGGACGACGGCAAGATCCACCGCTTCCGCGCCAAGCTCGTGGTGCTGGCGACCGGCGGCTATGGCCGCGCCTATTTCTCGGCGACCTCGGCCCATACCTGCACCGGCGACGGCGGCGGCATGGTGCTGCGCGCCGGCCTGCCCCTGCAGGACATGGAATTCGTGCAATTCCATCCGACCGGCATCTACGGCTCGGGCTGCCTGATCACCGAGGGTGCCCGCGGCGAGGGCGGCATCCTCCGCAATTCGAACGGCGAGGCGTTCATGGAACGCTATGCGCCCTCGGCCAAGGATCTGGCGTCGCGCGACGTCGTCTCCCGCGCCATGACCATCGAGATCCGCGAGGGGCGCGGTGTCGGTCCGAACAAGGACCACATCTTCCTGCACCTCGAACATCTCGATCCGAAGATCCTGCACGAGCGCCTGCCGGGCATTTCGGAATCGGCGAAGGTCTTCGCCGGCGTCGACGTGACCAAGCAGCCGATCCCGGTGCTGCCGACCGTCCACTACAACATGGGCGGTATCCCGACCAACTATCACGGCGAGGTCGTGACCCTGAAGGACGGCAATCCGGACCACGTGATCCCGGGCCTGATGGCGATCGGCGAGGCGGCCTGCGTCTCGGTCCATGGCGCCAACCGGCTGGGCTCCAACTCGCTGATCGATCTCGTGGTGTTCGGCCGCGCGGCCGCGATCCGCGCCGCCGAGATCGTGAAGCCGGGCGAAGCGCAGAAGGATCTGGCCAAGGATTCGGCGGAGCCGGCGCTGACCCGCTTCGACAATATCCGCAACGCCAAGGGCGGCACGCCGACCTCGGCCATCCGGGGCAAGATGCAGCGCGTGATGCAGAACAATTGCGCGGTGTTCCGCACCGGCGAGGTTCTGGAGGAAGGCAAGCAGCTCATCGCCGAGGTGTGGCAGGCCTGGGGCGACGTCGGCGTGACCGACCGTTCCATGATCTTCAACACCGACCTGATGGAGACGCTGGAGCTGGACAATCTGCTGCGCCAGGCGCTGGTCACCATGAACGGTGCCGCCAACCGCCAGGAGAGCCGGGGCGCCCACGCCCGCGAGGATTTCGCCGAACGCGACGACGAGACCTGGATGAAGCACACGCTCGCCTGGGCCGACGAGGCGGGCACGGTCACCCTCGACTATCGTCCGGTCCATACCTATACGCTGACCGACGAAATCGAATACATCACGCCGCGTCCGCGCGTCTACTGACGCAACCGGCGGGATTACGAAAGGCAAGGCCAATGGTCGAGTTTGCACTGCCCAAGAATTCGAAGGTCGGCACCGGCAAGTCGGTGAAGGCCCCCTCCGGTTCGAAGCGCGTCAAGGCCTTCAAGGTCTATCGCTACGATCCGGACAGCGGCAAGAACCCCACCCTCGATACCTTCGAGGTGGATCTGGACCAATGCGGTCCCATGGTTCTCGACGCCCTGATCAAGATCAAGAACGAGGTCGACTCGTCGCTCACCTTCCGGCGTTCCTGCCGCGAGGGCGTGTGCGGTTCCTGCGCGATGAACATCGACGGGGGCAACACGCTCGCCTGCACCAAGGCGATCGAGGACGTTTCCGGCGAGGTGAAGATCTATCCCCTGCCGCATATGCCGGTGGTGAAGGATCTGGTCCCCGACCTGACCCATTTCTACGCGCAATATGCCTCGATCAAGCCCTGGATGCAGACCGAGACCCCGGCCCCGACCCGGGAACGCCTGCAGTCCAAGGAAGACCGCGAAAAGCTCGACGGTCTCTACGAGTGCATCCTCTGCGCATGCTGCTCCACCTCCTGCCCCAGCTACTGGTGGAACGGCGACCGTTACCTCGGTCCGGCGATCCTGCTGCAGGCCTATCGCTGGCTGGTGGACACCCGCGACGAAGGCACGGGCGAACGCCTCGACAACCTCGAGGATCCGTTCCGTCTCTATCGCTGCCACACCATCATGAACTGCACCAACACCTGCCCCAAGGGCCTGAACCCCGCCAAGGCGATCGCTTCCATCAAGCAGATGATGGTCGAACGCCGGGGCTGATGCCCTGCGCAGCGAAACGGGAAGCCGGGCCGAAAGGTCCGGCTTCTTTCGTTTGAGCCGGTGTTTCACCCCTCACCCAACCCTCTCCCCAAAGGGGCGAGGGCTTTGACCGAGCACGGAACGGACTCCCTCGCCCCGCTTGCGGGGAGAGGGTGGGGGTGAGGGGAGGATGTTTCCCCCACGCGCCGCCCCGGCGAAAGGGGCACATGGGCGGATGGAGATTCCGGCCTGCGCCGGGATGACGAACTAGTCTCCGAAGACCGACCAGCCCATTCGGCGCGACAGCATTTCGAGGGCGTCGGAGCCCAGCACCGAATTGCCTTGGGCGTCCAGCCCCGGCGACCAGACGGCGATCGAGGCCTTGCCGGGGACGACCGCCAGGATGCCGCCGCCCACGCCCGATTTCGCCGGGATGCCGACCCGGAAGGCGAAATCGCCCGAGCCGTCGTAATGGCCGCAGGTCAGCATCAGGGCATTGATGCGCTTGGCGCGGTCGGAGGAGACGACGCCGCCGCCCGACGTCGGGTGGCGCCCGCCGAAGGCGAGATAGCGCCCGGCCATGGCGAGCTGGCGGCAGGTCATGGCGATGGCGCATTGGTGGAAATAGGTGCCCAGCACCATTTCGACCGGATTCTTCAGATTGCCGAAGGCGCGCAGGTAATTGGCCAGCGCCGCGTTGCGAAAGCCCGTCGCCTCTTCCGAGCGGGCGACCTTGTCGTCGATGAAGATCGTCTCGTCGTCCGCGACGAAATGGAGGAAGCGCAGGACCTCGCCCAGCGCCACCTTGGGCGTATGGCCCGACAGGATGACGTCGCTGACCACCAGGGCACCCGCATTGATGAAGGGATTGCGCGGAATGCCCTTCTCGTATTCGAGTTGGGTGATCGAGTTGAAGGCATTGCCCGAGGGCTCCCGCCCGACCCGGTGCCAGATGGAATCGCCGATCTTGCCGAGCGCCAGGGTGAGCGCGAAGACCTTGGACACGCTCTGGATCGAGAAGGGCGTCGCGGCGTCGCCGGCCGTTGCCATATGGCCCCCGGCATCCGCGACGGCGATGCCGAATTGCCCGGGATCGACCCCCGCGAGTTCGGGAATATAGTCCGCGACCCGGCCCCGGTCCGCCCGCGCGGACAGGGTTGCGGCGATCTCGGCGACCGTTTCTGCCAGTTTTTCGCTCATCATTCTCGTCTTCGCCGGCATCCGTCCGTCGCCGGCTTACCAATAATTAGGGATTACGGGGCAGCATCGGCCCTGAGATCGCTTACCAAATCTGATCGCCGAACAAACCGGATTGCTTGTCCAGCCTTGGAAAGAGGGGCCATAGATGTTTGCCACCCGCCGTCGGGAAGTCGAGGCCGAATTGGCAGCCGCCAATGCCGCCACCGCCGCCGCCAATGCCGCCCTCGCCGAAGTGAAGGGTGAACTGGCCACCGCCACCGCCGCCGCCGCCGCCGCCACCGCCAGCCTCGCCGAGGCCAAGGGCGAAGCCGCCGCCGCCAAGAGCGAGGCGGCCGCCGCGACCGGCCAGATCGGCGCCGTCCGGGGCGAACTCGCCGCGCTGAAGCAGATGCTCGACGCCATGCCGGTCAACGTCATGATGTGCGAGCTCGAAAACTTCAACATCACCTATGTCAACAAGACCTCGGTGGAGACGCTGCGCAAGCTCGAGCATCTGCTGCCGGCCAAGGCCGATCAGCTCATCGGCCGCTCGATCGACATCTTCCACAAGAACCCGTCCCATCAACGCCGCCTGCTGTCGGACCCGAAGAACCTGCCGCACCGCGCCCGCATCAAGCTGGGCGACGAAGTGCTGGACCTCCTGGTCTCGCCCATCTTCGACCTGAACGGCAAATACACCGGCCCGATGCTGACCTGGTCGATCATCACCGACCTGGTGAAGACCGAGAAGCAGACCAACATGCTGATGCGCATGCTGGACGACATGCCGATCAACGTCATGACGGCGGACAAGGACACGCTGGAGATCAACTTCATCAACCGCACCTCGGTGAACACCCTGAAGGCGGTCGAACATCTCCTGCCGATCAAGGCCGAGAAGGCGCTGGGCGCCTGCATCGACATCTTCCACAAGAACCCGCAGCACCAGCGCCGCATGCTGGCCGATCCGCGCAACCTGCCGCATAACGCCAAGATCAAGCTGGGGCCCGAGACCCTGGACCTGCGCGTCTCGGCGATCACCGACGACGACGGCACCTATATCGGCCCGATGGTCACCTGGTCGATCGTCACCAAGACGGTCGAGGTCATCGACAGCTTCGAGCAGAACGTGAAGACGGCGGTCGAATCCGTCGCCGGTTCCGCCAACGAGATGCGCGGTGCCGCCGACGTCATGTCGAACGTGGTGCAGGAAACGGTGATCCAGTCCGAGACCATCGCCGCCAACGCCAACGAAGCCTCGTCCAACGTCCAGACCGTCGCCGCCGCGACCGAGGAACTGGCCGCTTCCGTCGCCGAGATCGGCCGCCAGGCGACCCAGTCGTCGACCGTCGCCCAGGCTGCCGTGGCCCAGGCGGAACAGACCAACGTCACCGTGAAGGGCCTTGCCGAAGCGTCGGAGAAGATCGGCGCCGTCGTGAAGCTGATCAACGACATCGCCGGCCAGACCAACCTTCTGGCGCTGAACGCCACGATCGAGGCGGCGCGCGCCGGCGAGGCGGGCAAGGGCTTCGCCGTCGTCGCTTCCGAGGTCAAGAACCTGGCGAACCAGACCGCCAAGGCGACCGAGGAGATCGCCGGCCAGATCACGGCGATCCAGGGCGAGACCCATAACGCGGTGGGCGCCATCACGGCGATCACCCAGACCATCGGCCAGATCAACGAGATCGCCGGCGCCATCGCGGCGGCGGTCGAGGAACAGGGCAGCGCGGTCCACGAGATCAGCCGCAACGTCCAGGAAGCGGCCGGCGGCACCCGCGAGGTGACCAACAACGTCGCCTCCCTCAGCCAGGCGACCAGCGAGGCGGGCAATGCCGTCACCCAGGTCGCCAACGGCGCCATCTCGCTCGCCGATCAGGCGGCGCTGATGCGGGCCGAGGTCGAGAAGTTCCTGGTCGAGGTCAAGAAGCTCTGACCCCAACCCCTCGGGGGCGGAGGGCCGGCGGCGGCGGGGGCGACCCCGCCGCCGCTTTGCTTTTGTTTTCCGGGCGGCGGGGGCGACCCCGCCGCCGCTTTGCTTTTGTTTTCCGGGCGGCGGGGGCGACCCCGCCGGCGTTTCATTTTTCAGGTCAGCGCAGCGCGAGCCAGATCAGCACGAGGCCGCCGGCACCGATCCGGTACCAGGCGAAGGGCGCGAAGCCGTGGCGTTCGATGAAGCTGACGGCGGCCCTGACCACCAGGGCGGCGGCGACGAAGGCGACGGCGAAGCCGATGGCGATGGCGCCGGCCCCCGCGTCGGTCAGGCCGTGGGCGGTCTTGTAGAGGTCATAGCCGGTCGCCGCGACCATGGTCGGGATCGCCAGGAAGAACGAGAATTCGGCCGCCGGCTTGCGCGCCAGGCCGAAGCCGAGACCGCCCATGATGGTGGCGCCCGAGCGCGAGACGCCGGGGATCATGGCGAGGCACTGCACGACGCCGATGCCGAGCGCGGTGCGCCAGTTCATGCCGTCGACCGAATGCACCCGGGGCCGTTCCAGGCGCTTCTCCAGGATCAGGATGGCGATGCCGCCCAGCACCAATGTGGTGCCCACCGTGGCCGGGCTTTCCAGCAGCACCGACTTGATGAAGTCATAGGCAAGCAGCCCGACCCCCACCGCCGGCAGGAAGGCGACGAGAAGGTTGATCGAAAAACGCCAGGCCGTCGCCTCGCCGCGAAAGACGCCGATGGTGGTGTCGGCCAGGCGCCGCCAGTAGACGGTGCAGACGGCGAGAATGGCGCCGAGCTGGATGGCGATCAGGAAGGCGTCGGGCAGATCGACACCCAGCGCCTCCTTCAGAACGATCAGATGGCCGGTCGAGGACACGGGCAGGAATTCGGTCAGTCCCTCGAGCACGCCGATGAGGACGACCGACAGCAGCAGGAAGAGGTCCATGGCGTTACAGCCAGCCCTTTCGCTTGAAATAGAGATAGGGCAGCACGGCGGACGCCACCATCATCAGCAGCGCGAGGGGGTAGCCCAGCTTGAAGTGAACCTCGGGCATGATGTCGAAATTCATGCCGTAGATCGAGGCGATCAGGGTCGGCGGCAGGAACACGGTGGCGGCGACCGAGAGGATCTTGATCACCCGGGTCTGTTCGATGTTGATCATGCCGAGGGTGGCATCGAGCAGGAAGGAAACCTTCTGCGACAGGGCGGCGCCGTGTTCGGCGATGGAACGGACGTCGCGCGCCATGGTCTTCAGGCGGTTGCGGTAGTCCTTCTTGGTCTCGGGCGCGAGCGTCAGGGTCAGGAAGGAGGTGGTCCGTTCCAGGGAGGCGAGGCTTTCCCGCACCTTGCCGAGCAGATCGTCGAAACGGCCCAGCGAGCGCAGCGCCTCCTCGAGATCGGTGCCGCCGCCATCGCCCGAGATCGGGGCGTGAAAGACGTCGTGGGACAGGGTGTCCATCTCGGTCGCGACGTTTTCCAGAACGTCGGCGGCGCGGTCGATGATCGCTTCGAGGAGGCCGGCCATGGAGGTCTCGCCGGTCTCGCAATAGCCGGGCATCTTCAGGGCGCGGGTGGCGTGGATGGTGAAGGCGTAGGGATCCGAATAGCGGAGCGTGACCAGCACGTGATTGGCGAGGACGAAGGTCACCGCGCTCGCTTCCGCGACCGGCGTGTCGGCCTTGGAGACCACGGTCAGGGTCAGGAAGCGCGCGCCGTCCATCTCGTAGAGGCGGGACGAGGCTTCGATCTCGCGCATTTCCGCCCGGGTCGGCAGTTCGATGCCGAGCAGCGCCTCCAGCGAATGCTCTTCCTCCGCCGTCGGCTCCAGGATGTCGGCCCAGACGAGGCGGTCCGGCAGGGCACCGCCGAGATGCCAGGGGGTGCGCACCAGGCGGTCCTCGACGATGTGGTAAAGCGTCACCATGCCGTTCTCTCTCCTCGGACTGCCGCCTTCGCCGCGCCAGTTTTAAGCGCGCTGGCCCCGGCCGGCAAGACGCCGCCCGACCCGGCCGAACGCCGCGTGCAACCGGGGGCCGAGCAGGCGCGAGAGGGTCGGGCGGTCCGCCTCGGGCTCGAGCGCGAGGCCGACCATGATGACGGCGCCGGCATCGTCCAGATCGCGCACCACCAGCTCCACCGGGCCATAGGGCATGCGGTCGCCGGCCACGGGCTTGCCCGAGAAGGCTGCGGTGATGACGGCGGCGATCGACTTGCCGGCGTCGCGCGGGCGGATCTCGATGCCGTAGAGACGGCCGAATTCGTCGATCGACTGGCGCGCGTCGACGGCGAATTCGCCGGCCGCCGCCACGCTTTCGCCGGCCCGCCGACGCGACGCGAAGATCCGGTCCAGGCCGTGGATCTGTTCGGGATCGGCAATGACGAGGACATAGTCGCGCGGCGCCAGATGGTCGAGGGCGGCGGGCTCGACCACGCTGCCGGCGCGGAGCACGGAGAGCACCCGGGCCCCTTCCGGCAGGGGCAGGCGATCGAACGGCAGGTTCACCACGGCCGAACCCGGCAGCACGGTATAGCCGACGATGTCGCGATGGGCGCCGAAGGGCACGTCGACGTCGCGCCGGTCGGCCTGGGCCTTGGACGGCGGCAGGGCGAGGTTCATGAACCGCGCCGCCGGCGCCACGGTCCAGCCCTGCAGCACCAGGGAGGTGAGCACGACGACGAAGGCGACGCCGAACAATGCCTCCCCGCCCGGCATGTTCTCGATGATGGCGGGCAGCGCCAGATAGATCGGCACGGCCCCGCGCAGGCCGACCCAGGCGGCGAAGGCGCGCTCGCGCATCGAGAAGCGGAACGGCCAGAGGCACAGGAAGACGGCGAGCGGCCGCGCGACGATCATCAGGACGGCGGCGACGCCGAGCGCCGGCAGCAGCACGGGCAGCAGCTTGGTCGGCGTCACCAGAAGCCCGAGGGTGAGCAGCATGGCGATCTGCGCCAGCCAGGCGATCCCGTCGTGGAAGCGGAGGATCAATTGGCTGGCCCGGTGGCGCTCGTTGCCGAGAACGAAACCGGCGACATAGACGGCAAGAAAGCCGGAGGTGCCGAGCAATTGCGCCCCGGCGAAGACCGTCAGCGCCGAGGCGACCACCAGGATCGGATAGAGACCCGCCGCCGTCTCCAGCCGGTTGACCAGGAACACCAGGGCCCGCCCGCCGCCCCAGCCGATCAGGGCGCCGCCGCCGATCTGCAGGAGGAAGGTGGCGACGCCTTCGGCCACCGTCAGGTCCTGGGCCGAGACCAGTTCGATGGCCAGCAGGGTGAGGAAGATCGCCATCGGATCGTTCAGCCCCGATTCGACCTCGAGGGTGGAGGCGACCCGGCGCGCGATGTCGAGTTTCTGGAGCCGCAGCAGGAAGAACACGGCGGCGGCATCGGTCGAGGCGACGGTGGCGCCGATCAGCAGGGCACCGGCCGGCGGCGTGCCGAACATGGCCCAGGCCCCGACCGCGACGATGCCGGCCGTGATCGCCACGCCGACGGTGGCGAGCACAAGGGACGGCCAGCCGGCGACGGCGAAGGTGCTGCGCTGGGTGCGCAGGCCGCCGTCGAACAGGATGACCGCCAGCGCCACGGAACAGACGAAGAAGGCCCCGGTGACATCGTCATAGCGAATGCCGAGACCGTCTTCCCCCGCCAGCATGCCGAGGCCGAGAAAGACGAGCAGCACCGGCGCCCCGAGCCGCGACGACACGCGCCCGGCGACGATGGCGAAGACGCCCATCAGGGCCCCGATGAGAATGATCTGATAGGTGAGGTTCATGGCCGTTCCGTGCTGCGCCGGCCATTCTAGCCCAGCCGATGCCGTCCGCTACCGCCCTGAGCAAAAAAACCGCATGGGATCAACGCATTGGCCGCTGGAACGGGATTCCCGTTCAAAGCGCGCGCCATCAAGGGTTGAACAACGCGCGGGCGCCCCGCGTCTCCTCGGTGATGAAGCGGCTGACGGCGCGGATGCGCGGCAGGTCCTTCAGGTCGCTGTGGGTGACCAGATAGAACGAGCGGGTGAGGCCGATGGCGCCGGGCAGCACGCGCGTCAGGTCCGGTTCCCCCGCCGCCACGAAATGCGGCAGCACGCAGAGCCCGAAGCCGGATTTCGCCGCCTGGAGCTGGGCGATCAGGCCGGCGCTGCGGAAACTCGCCCGGATACCCGGATGAATTTCCGCCAGATAATCGAGTTCCGGCGTATAGAGCAGATCCTCGATATAGCCGATGAAGGTATGGGCCGGCAGATCGTCCACCCCGGCCGGCAGGCCCCGTGCCGCCAGATAGCCGCGCGCGCCATAGAGCCCCAGGTGATAGTCGGTCAGCTTGCTGGCGACCAGCCGGCCGGAGCGCGGCGGCGACAGGCTGACGGCGAGATCGGCCTCGCGCTTGGAGAGGCTGAACACCCGGGGCATGGCGACCAGCTGCAGTTCGAGGCCGGGGTGCAGCGCCGACAGCCCGCCCAGCCGCCCGGCGAGGAAGAGGGAGCCGAAACCATCCGGCGCGCCGATCCGGACGGCGCCCGAAATCTGCGCGTCCGCCCCCGCCAATTGGTCCAGCGCACCGAGGGTCAGGGTCTCCATCTGTTCGGCGGCGGCGACCAGGGTCACGCCCCGGTCGGTCAGGTCGTAGCCGGTCGGCCCGCGATCGACGAGGCGCGCCCCCAGCGCCTCCTCCAGAACGCCGATGCGCCGGATCACGGTCGAATGATCGACGCCGAGCCTTTTTGCCGCCAGCGACACCCGGCCGGCGCGCGATACCGCGAGCAGATAGCGCAGGTCGTCCCAGTCGAGACGCCCCGTCAATTCCTATCCCCGGTCATTCGCGTTTCCCGATCATCGACATGCCTGCAAGGTCTTCCTCTTTATGACTCGGCGTTTACGCACAATGATCCTGCGCCAACGCTTGTGGAAGAAAAATGCCGGCTGTGCCAGTTTGCCCGGCAACTTCAGTTCATGACCGTGAAGAATTCCAACCGGGGAAACGCCATGACCCATCTCACCCATTTCATCGACGGCCAGCATCTGCCGGGCCAGAGCGGCCGGTTCCAGGACGTCTTCAACCCGACCCTGGGCGAAGTGATCCGCAAGGCCCCGCTCGCCACGAAGGAAGAGGTCGAGGCGGCGATTTCGGCGGCCCAGGCGGCCTTCCCGGCCTGGGCGGCCCAGAACCCGCAGAAGCGCGCCCGCGTGATGTTCAAGTTCAAGGAACTGGTGGAACGCGAGATGGACAGCCTCGCCAGGCTCCTCTCCGAGGAACACGGCAAGGTCATCGCCGACGCCAAGGGCGACATCCAGCGCGGCCTCGAGGTGATCGAATTCGCCTGCGGCATCCCGCATCTGCTGAAGGGTGAATTCACCGAAGGCGCCGGCCCCGGCATCGACATGTATTCGATGCGCCAGCCCCTCGGCGTCGTCGCCGGCATCACGCCGTTCAACTTCCCGGCCATGATCCCGATGTGGATGTTCGGCGTGGCCATCGCCTGCGGCAACACCTTCGTCTGCAAGCCGTCCGAAAAGGACCCGTCGGTGCCGCTGCGCCTCGCCGAACTCTTCATCGAGGCGGGCGGGCCCAAGGGCGTGCTGAACGTCGTGATCGGCGACAAGGTCGCGGTCGACACCATCCTGACCGATCCCCGCGTGCAGGCCGTCTCCTTCGTCGGCTCGACCAACATCGCCTCCTACGTCTATGCGACGGGCACCGCCAACGGCAAGCGCGTGCAGGCCATGGGCGGCGCCAAGAACCACATGATCATCATGCCCGACGCCGACCTGGACCAGGTCGCCGACGCCCTGATCGGCGCCGGCTACGGCTCGGCCGGCGAACGCTGCATGGCGATCTCGGTCGCGGTGCCGGTGGGCGAGGAGACGGCGGACAGGCTGGTCGAAAAGCTCGTGCCCCGCGTCGAGGCCCTGAAGGTCGGCCCCAGCTTCGACCCGACCTCGGACTACGGCCCGGTCGTCTCGGCGGAGCATCTGGCCAAGGTGAAGGCCTATATCGACCTCGGCGTCGAGGAAGGCGCCGAACTGCTGGTCGACGGCCGCGGCTTCAAGCTCCAGGGCTACGAGAACGGCTATTTCCTCGGCGGTTCCCTGTTCGACCGCGTGACCCCGGACATGCGCACCTATAAGGACGAGATCTTCGGCCCGGTCCTGCAGATCGTCCGCGCGGCGGATTTCGATCAGGCGATCGACCTGCCGACCAAGCACGCCTATGGCAATGGCACCGCGATCTACACCCGCGACGGCGACGCGGCGCGCGAATTCGCCAGCCGGGTCCAGGTCGGCATGGTCGGCATCAATGTGCCGATCCCGGTGCCGCTCGCCTATCACTCCTTCGGCGGCTGGAAGCGCTCGGCCTTCGGCGACACCAACCAGCACGGCACCGAAGGCGTGAAATTCTTCACCAAGATCAAGACCGTCACCAGCCGCTGGCCGACCGGCATCCGCTCCGGCGCCGAATTCTCGATCCCGACGATGAAATAAGCGCGAAAGCGGAGGAGAAGACGGCCGGGACCCGCAAGGGCCCGGCCGTTTTTCGTTTTACGGCCGCACACCCATGCGGCGCAGGAAGCGGAAGTGATCGGCGACCATGCCGGCGAACGTCGTGCGGTGATAGTCGACGCCGCAGTCGCGGGCCAGGCGTTCGATCTCGCCATTGATGGCGCGGTAATGGACATGGGCCACGCGGGGGAACAGGTGGTGGGCGGCATGGGTATTGGCGCCGCCGGCGATGAAGCCGGCAAAGCGGCTGTCGGGGGCCCAATCGACCGAGGTGGCCACGGCATGGCCGGCGAAATCATGGGGCAGGCGGCCGTCGCCATCCGGCACCGGGAATTCGGCCGAGGTCGAGAAATGGGTGCCCACCAACAGAAAGACGAAGACGATGGACATCACCCCAAGCCCGAGGAGATAGAGCGCCAAAGCCCCGCCGAAGCCGATGGGCAGCACCGCCATGGGCACGACGAACCAGACCGTGACATGGATCAGCTTGCCCAGGGCGAATTCCATAAAGCGCGGCCAGGGGTGGCGGATGTTGCGGGCATTGGCCAATTCGCGCTTCACCAGATAGGAGTAATCCTGAATCCAGATGCTGTGCAGCGCGACCGCGGCATAGACCAGCGGCACATGGAGATGCTGGAACCGGAACCGGCGCTTCCACGGCTGGTTCGGCGACAGGCGCAGGAAGGGATTGGCGTCGATGTCGATATCCGAGCCATTCACATTCGGGAACACATGGTGCGAGGCATTGTGCCGCCAGCGCCACAGATAGGCATCGACCCCCAGGGGCGCGAAGGTCAGGAACTGGATCAGATGGTTCGGCCAGCGCCGCCGCGTCAGCGTGCCATGGGCGCCGTCATGGCCGATGTTGATCGCCAGCAGCAGGATCGAAAGCCCGAAGGCCACTGCCGCCGCCGCTGCCGGCAGCATCGCCCCGCCGGACGCCAGCAGGCCGGCATAGGCAAGCCCCGCCAACCCGCCATAGACCGCGCCCTTGAGCAAAAGCAGGCGCCGCCCCCGGCGCAGCCGTCCCGGCTCCGCCAGGATCGTCTCCACCCGGGCGCGCAGCCGTTCGGCGAAACCGTGATCCGGCCGGCGCGCGAAGGTGATCTTGCCGGCGCTCATGGCGCGGCCCCCGCATCGAGGCCCAGCACCCGGCCGATGGCCGCGACCACCACCGCCGCGCGCTCCGCCAGCGGACCCTTCTCCTCCCCAAGCGCCACACTCTCGGCCGGTTGCAGGATCATGCCCAGCACGATGGCGGTGACCAACCCGTCGTCGCCGGGGGGAAAGCCGCCCCCCACCTCCACCCGTGCCGAAGCGATCACGCCCCGCAGCACCGAGATCGGGGTGACGGTCCCGACCGGCAGGCGCATGGTCGCCCCGCGCGGCCCCAGCAGCAGATAGGAGAACAGATCCCGGTCCCGGTCGAAGGCCTCATAGAAATGCCCGACCAGCCCCGCGATCCGCGCCCCCGCCGTCCCGGCCCCGCGCAACCGCGCCTGGAGCGCATCGGCAAACGGCAGGTAATGCTCCAGAAAGATGGCATCCGCCATCGCCTCCTTCGACGGGAAATGCCGATAGATCGTCCCCTCGGCAATCCGCGCCTCCGCCGCAATATGCTTGGTCGTCGTCGCCCCCACGCCCTGCTGCGCGAAAAGCCGGATGGAAGCCTGAACAATCCTGCGTCGTGTCTCTGCCGGCGATGTCATGGCGGCCTCGTCATGAGTGAGTGTTCACTCACTATGGGGGAGATGCTGCCTGGAGGCAAGAGGGATGCGCGGAGCGTGTTGGTGGATTTTGTGGAGGGGGCGAGGTGAGGTGAAGTGAGGTGAGGTGAGGTGAGGTGAGGTGGCCCCCTTGGAAGGGCAGGCTTTCTAAGCCTCGATTTATAGGCGGTTGGCCGCGCGAATTATTGGAGTGTCACCATAAATCGACAGGTATACGTCTCGGGGCTGAACGCGTGGTCCCGACGATGAAATATTCGCGTCAGCGGAAGAGAGAACGGCCAAGGGTAAGGGTTTGGCCTTTTTCTGGATGTTCGGGTACTGACCTGCATTGCGTATAGACGCAAGATAGAGCAAGATTGTCGCTATGACTAATTTGATTCAATAAAAATTAGTCAATCTGTTTTATTTATAAGAAGTGAGGGAAAAATGGGGAGAAATCAGGAGAGAGGGGCAGCATTTGAGAATAAAGTAAGGCAATTTGCGGCAATTCGCTTTGCACATCAATTCAGATCGGAGCATCTATCCGGTATTAATTTCGATTGTGTTGCTTCGCCAAAATCTGATTATAAGATAATTATTGAGGCTACTATTGAAAATAGACTCGAAAAAATTCGAGGCCTTATAGCAAGATTGCAAATTGCAAAACAAAAGATGATTTCAGAAGGAATTTATGCGGAAGTTTATATTGTTCTCGATACCGATCCAACAAATTTTATGATTGAGGGGGCAAAGGCGGCAAAAATACAGATTGATTCATTTTCGTCATTCTATAGGCACTGGTTCGATAATGCTGCATATATTGCAGCTCGGAAAAAGCGTCCGTTTGGAAGCGCTTTTAAAGAAGGATCTGACGGGCCTGATTCGAGACCGTATGTCCCGGTCCTATTTGATGGACAGGATGGTAAACGCTATGAAATTAAAGATATAGCATTAAAAATCTCTCATGGATCGCGAGTTATTTTGGTCGGTGAATTTGGAACTGGAAAAAGTAGGGCCATACAGCAGTTATTCGACGAGCTTTTACCGCAGTCACCAACAGATAAAACAGCATTATCTATAGATTTGAGAACTATGTGGGGAACCCAAAATGCTGATGAGGTTCTGCGCCGGCATTTCTCTATGCTTCAAATGAGTCAAAATGCGAGTTCGGCGATTGACGCGCTCCATCACGATGATTTTGTTTTACTTTTAGATGGATTTGACGAATTGGCGATTCAAGATTGGGGAAATGAAGCCGGGACAATATCAAAATCAAGAAATAGAACTATGGATCCGGTTCGAGATTTATTAAATAGAACTAAATCTGGCGCACTCATTACTGGTAGATCGCATTATTTCAGTAGTGATAAGGAAATGTTATCGGCCCTTGGTTTAAATAATGATGCATTGATTATTTCAACGCCTCCGGAATTTACGATTTCTGAGACGAAGCAATTTCTAAAGGACATGGGGCGCGATGTGGAAATACCCAATTGGCTTCCTAGGAAGCCGCTTGTTGCAGAAATGTTCGCAGAATTTTCTGATATAGCTTTGAGTAACATACAGATAGTGAACAGGCCAGCGTTTTGGGAAATGTTTATTGACCAGCTCTGTGAAAGAGATTCTAGAATTCGTCAAAGTTACGACTCTGAAGCGCTTAAGAAAATACTGTGCAAATTGTCCCGAAAAGCCAGGGCAACGGCAGATGGGAGGGGACCTATAACGCCATTTGATGTGCAAACAATATTTGGCGAAGTTGTTGGTCAACTTCCTGCCCAAGAGGCCTCGGCTATGTTGCAGCGCCTTCCTGGATTGGGGCGAGTGGCCTCAGAAACAGACGACAGGCAATTTGTTGACGATTTTATTGTGGAGGGACTCAGGGGATTAGATGTTGCTAATATATTGGCTTTATATGAACAAAATGTTCAAAGTGATCATTGGAAGCATGGGGCCGGTGTTCTCGGTCTTGAAATTATAGCCAACAGAGTAGGGCAGAGTTTTTCTATTTCTGACGCTACCCACCGGATACAGTCGGAGCGAGGAGAAAGCGGTGGGCCTCTTTCTTGTGACATTGTTGGTGGTTTATTATTATGCGATATTAATGAATTAGATTTCTCTGGATCTGAGGTGGTTGGTGGGTATGTATCTGTATTAGATTTTTCTTCAAAGAATGTAATGGGTCTGCATATAGAAAGTTGTGAAATTAAATTCCTCAATATTTTCAATTCCTCAGTAGTAGATGTGAAAATTTCTAATTCGACTATCGAATATCTTGAGGGGGCGTCAGGCGATGAAACACCAGAATGGCTTCAATCTTGTATCGTTGCTGATCGCCTAAAATTGGACACGGTGGCGAGAATCAAGAGAACGGAATTATCTCCAAGTCAAATTCTTTTAGTGACTATTTTAAGAAAGACCTTTCTGCAACCGGGTAGTGGACGGAAAGAAGAGGCTTTACTTCGAGGATTGGGGGAATTTGGCGATGCGAAATTGCAATCCAAAGTTTTGTCAGTCTTGATTAAGAATAGATTTTTGACGGAAGCTCCTGGTCGATCTGGTAAACTTTTTGTTCCGGAACGATCAATGACTTCTCGTGTTAAGGCGATGATGTCAAAATTACAACAAAGTGACGATGAGGTTTGGAGAGAAATATCGAAATTGTGAAAGATGTAGAATATAGTGATGCAGATTTTAGAGATACAATGAAATATTTGTTAATATTTAAAGAAATTTTCTTCAAATTCTGACTTTATGTCTAAAATGGGCGCTATAAATCACTTGCGTGCTTGTGTTTAAAATTGATTTGCTCGCTCTGGTTGCCCATCATGCTATGAAATTTCACCAAATTCCCGGGCGTGTCACTCCATTCTAGTATGCGGCACATCACCCCCCGCTCACTACTTCACCTCCCGGTGCCACCCCTTGCCGAACATGCAGTCTTCGATCACGGCGCGGCGGGGGGCTGCGTTGGTGTCGTGGGTGGTCCATTGGTCGGGGATCCAGTGGCCGGGGGAGGTGGTGCAGGCGGTGACGTGGCCTTTGGCGTCATAGGCGCAGGTGGTTTCGGGCCGGTCGAAATGGGCGGGGGTGGCGAGATAGCGTTCCAGGGCCGGGGGATAGCGGTCGTAGCCGAGGACTTCGCAGGCGGCGAGGTCGCGGTCGCGGTCGGTTTCACTGGCGCCGGGCTTTTCCCAGGTGGCGCAGCCGGAAAGGGCCAGGGCGGCGACGGTGACGAGGGCGATCGGCGGGAGTCGGTGTGTCATCGGGGGGCCTCCGCTGAGCGGCGCGGGGGCGGCCGCTCGTTCGCATGATGATGTATCTGCGCGTGGGGGGCTGTGCCTTTGGTCACAGCCCTTTCCGGCGGAAGGCCCCGGCCTGCGCCGGGGCGACGCAGGTCGGGCGACGCAGGTGGGGTACCGTGGGGATCAGGCGACCGCTTTGGTCATCACGTCCGACAGGCGGCGTGCGAAGGCGGCGGGGTCGGTGGGGATTTCGCCTTCGACGATGCGGGCCTGATCGAGGAGGAGATGGGCGGCGTCGGCCAGGGTGTCGGCGGTGCCGTCGGTCTCGGCGCGGGCGGCCAGGGCTTTGACTAGAGGGTGGCCGGGGTTGATTTCCAGGATGCGGGCGGTGTCGAAGCCGGCGTCCGGGCCCTTGGCGGCGCGCATCAGGCGGGCCAGATGCATGTCCATGTCGCCATTGTCGGCGACGAGGCAGACCGCGCTGTCGGTCAGGCGCCTGGAGACGCGGACGTCCTTCACGGCATCGCCCAGGGCCAGTTTGGCGGCGGCGATCAGCTTGTCGAGGGCGGCATCGGGGGCATTGTCCGCCTTGGTCTCGGGCTTGTCCTCGGCATCGGGGATCTGGGAGAGGTCGATGTCGCCGCGCGTGACCGACTGGAAGGGCTTGCCGTCCCAGTCGAGACCGGCGCCGGTCCAGAAATCGTCGATCGGGTCGGACAGCAGCAGCACTTCGATGTCGCGCGCCTTGAAGGCTTCGAGCTGCGGCGACTTGGCGATATGGGCGGCGTCGCCGGTGATGAAATAGACCGCCGTCTGATTGGGCCGCATGCGTTCGGCATAGTCGGCCAGGCTGATCCATTCGCCGTTCGACTTGGTCGATTTGAAGCGGGCGATCTTGAGGATCTGCTCACGCCGCTCGAAATCCTCGTAGAGACCTTCCTTGACGACCGCGCCGAAGGCATCCCAGAAGGCGGCGAAGGCCTCCTTGTCGGCCGCGCGCTTCTCGAGGTCGGAGAGCACCTTCTTCACGAGGCCGGAGCGGATCTTGGCGGTCAGCGGGCTTTCCTGCAGCATCTCGCGCGAGATGTTCAGGGGCAGATCGGCACTGTCGACGACGCCGCGCAGGAAGCGCAGCCAGCCGGGCAGCAGGGCTTCGCAATCGTCGGTGATGAAGACCCGGCGGACATAGAGTTTCAGCCGGCTCTGGCGCTTGGGATCGAACAGGTCGAAGGGCCGCGCCGTCGGCACGAACAGAAGGCCGGTATATTCGATCGTGCCCTCGGCCTTCCAGTGGATGGTGGCCCAGGGCTCGTCCATGGCATGGCCGATGTGACGGTAGAATTCGGTATATTGCTCCGCCGTGATGTCGGCCTTCGGGCGGGTCCAGAGGGCGGAGGCGCTGTTCAGGGTCTCGTCCTCGGCGGGCGCCGCATCGTCGGCGTCCTCGCCTTCGGCTTTGGGCACGGCCTTCAGGATTACCGGCAGGGCGATATGGTCGGAATAGGTCTTCACGATCCGCTTCAGGCGCCAGGGATCGAGGAATTCATCCTCCCCCTCGCGCAGGTGCAGCGTGATCGTGGTGCCACGCGTGGCGCGTTCCGCAGGACCCAGGCTGTAGGTGCCGGCGCCGTCCGACTCCCAGGCGAAGGCGTCCGTCTGGCCGGCTTTCCTGGAGACGACATGGACCCGGTCCGCCACCATGAAGACCGAATAGAAGCCGACGCCGAACCGCCCGATCAGGGACATGTCCTTCGACTCGTCGCCCGAGAGTTGCTCGACGAAGGCGGAGGTGCCGGAGCGGGCGATGGTGCCCAGATTGGCGATCAGCTCGTCCTTCGACATGCCGATGCCATTGTCGGAAACCGTGAGGGTGCGGCTGTCCTTGTCGAGGGCGATCTCCACCCGGAAGCCCGGATCGTCGGCGGTCAGCGCCGGCTCGGTCAGGGCTTCGTAGCGCAGCTTGTCGCAGGCGTCGGAGGCGTTGGAGATCAGCTCGCGGAGGAAGATCTCCTTCTCGGAATAGACCGAATGCACCATGAGGTGCAGCAGCCGCGCCACCTCCGCCTCGAAGCCGCGGGTTTCGATGGTTTCCGTCGTCATGATCTCCTGCCTCGACCTGGGTTTTCGGTGCGCTGTCGATATAGGAAGAGGGGGCGGGGCTTCAAGGGATCCGTGGCGATCGGCCCTTCCAACCCAAGGCATTCTCCCCTTAAGCGCGTCATCCCGGCGAAGGCCGGGATCTTTCGACGGAAGGGCGCCCCTTGCGGATGGAGGCCCCGGCCTTCGCCGGGGCGACGAATCAGGTAGAGAGGGCGCCTTAAGGTGTGTCGGGAGTCGCTTCCGGCACGGGCGCCGGCTTCGGGTCGAAGAGGTCGCCGGGGGCCGGGGTCAGGTCGATCACCCGCGTGCCGTCGAGACGGTAGAGCCAGCCCTTGGTGCGGGCGTTGATGGCGCCCGCTTCGGCGCGGACGGTTTCCGCGTCCTTCAGCAGGGGTTCGCCGTCCGGGCCCTTCACGTCGACGGGCGCCACCTCGGGCCGGCCGGCCGAAGCCTCGATGGTGGTCCAGCCCTGGCCGTCGATGGAGACGAGGTTCAGGGTCAGGGTCAGGCCGTCGAAGGTCTTGTATTCGACCGTCGCCAGGGGCTTGCCGTCGGGCGCGCCCTTCACCTTCTGCACATCCTCGAGGGCCAGATAGGTGGCCGCCACCGCGAGCGCGCCGATGCGGCCCTTCTTCGGCAGGATGGCGTCCGCGTCCTGGCCCTCGACGGCGAAATCGCCGGTGGGGGTTTCGCGGGCGATGGTCGCGGTCTCGCCGTTCCGGGTCACGGCGACGGTGGCGAAACGCTCCGGCGCGACCACCAGCAGTTCGCGGTCCAGCCACGCGGCGGCGCCCCGTTCAGGGCGGATGTCGGCTTCCGCCTCCCACGATGCGTCCTGGCCGGCGAGGCGGACGAAATAGCGCGGCAGCCGGCTGGCGCCGAGGGTGTCGACGGGCCGGCCCAGGATGATGTCGGCGATCGCCGTGCCCGAACTGTCGGCGGCGGTCACGCGCAGGCCCTTGGTGCCCGGCCCGACGTCCTCGACGTCGAGGAAGTGATAGCGGTCGGGCCGCGCGGTCTTCGGCTCGATCGCCACCATGTCCGAGAGGCCGACCAGCAGGCGCCGGATCTTGCCGAAGTCGGCGGGATAGTCGCCCCGTTCCGGCATCACCCAACGCTCGCCGTCGACGCGCTTCAGGGTGAAGCGGCCTTCGGCGCCCTCGATGGCGACGGTGGCGACATCGTTGAGCGCCCCCTTCAGGTCCGGCATGAGGGGGCGGCCCGAGAGGTCGGCACTGGTCACACGGATGCGCTCCGCCACCAGCCAGGCGCCGGTCAGCCCGAGCACGATGGTGAGGCCGAGCAGGAAGACGAGGGTCGAGCGACGCATGGGCGAAGCTCCTATTGCCGGGCCCGGCGACGACGCAGCCGGGCGAAGGACAGGATGACGGCGATGATCGCGACCAGCAGCGGCACGAGACCGATGTTGACGAAGCGCAGCCGGCTTTCGAGACGTTCGATGTCGACGTTCAGATTGCGCTGAACCTCGCGCAATTCGCGCCGTGTCGCCGCCACCTCTGCCCGGGCGTCGGCCAGCGCGCGCTCCGTCTCGGCCGAGACGATGGCGCCGGCGGTGCCGCCGCTGCCGCCGTTGCGGCGCAATTCGATGATGCGGGCCTGGGTCGCGTCGAGTTTCGCCTGAAGCTCCTCGCTGCGGGCCATGAACTTGCGTTCGGCCGCTTCCTTCAGTCCCTCGACCCTGGTGAAGGGCCGGGCGGCGGGGGCGCGGCCGCGAACGGCGATCAGGTCGGCGGAACCGGCCAGGTTCTCGACCGCGTTGACGATGAAATTGCCGTTGTCGGCGGTGGGCACCACGCTGCGCTCGGCCCCCTGGCCCGCCGTCTGGACCCAGAGCCGGTCGTCCAGCACGTCGGCATCGGCGATCAGGACGACGTTGATGGGCGCCACGGATTGCGTCAGCGGGCTCCGCTCGCGCGCGCCGAAGGCCGGTTCCTGACCCTCGGGCGTCGGGTTCGGCGCCTGGTTGGAATCGACCCGGGGCGGGCCGCCGGCGAAGGCGGAGGGGGCGGGGCCGGTGATGCGGGCGGCAAGGGTGAAGCGCCGCCCCTCCGGCTTGAACATGCGCGTCAGGTCTTCGGGATTGCGGGTGACGCGGACGGCGATCGGATTGAAGGTTCCCGCCTCGGTCGAGGTGGTGATCAGCGGTGTGACCGTGGTCGTCGCGTCGGGCAGGGTGGCGATACTGCCCGCCGTCGCCAGCAGGACCTGGGACAGATTGGCGGTGACGATGTCGTCGGCGTTGAAGTTGGTCTTGTCGGCGCGCAGCCAGACCAGATAGTCGAGCGGCCGGCGGCTGCCCGCGACCGTGACCTTGGTCGCCATCCGGGCGTCGCCGATCACGGTGTCGGGATCGACCTTCACGCCCCAGGCGGCGAGCAGGGGATCGAGATCGGAGGCGAGCTGCGGCGGCGGCGCGCCCTGCTGCGCGGTCTGCGCCATCACCTCGGCATTGGGATCGACCAGCACCACGGCGCGGCCCCCCGCCAGCACGAACTGGTCGATGGCATAGAGCTGCTGCGGGTTCAACTTCTGCGGATGGGCGATCAGCAGCATGTCGATATGGGCGCCGATCTCGACGAAATCGGGCGCCATCATGCGGACGTCGTAGAGTTCCGAGAGTTGGGCATAGACCGTGAAGGGCTGGGACTGGCCGCGCATCGCCGCCATGGCGCCGCCGAAGCCGACGTCGAGGGGCAGGGCCGAGATGACGCCCAGCACCGGCTTTCGCTCGGCGGTCAGGGAGACGATCATCTTGGCGAGGTCGTATTCGAGGAAACTCTCGCGGTCCGGCGCGATCACGGGCATCACCTCGCGCCCGCCGATGGGGCCGGTGCCGACCAGGCCGAAATAGAAGGCCTCGCCCGACGGCGTGTCGTTGCCCCGGATGCCGGCGGCGACCGCCTCGTCCTCCGCCGTGGTGAAGGGGATGGGGTCGATGATCTCGATCCGGACGTTGCCGTGGCCGGCGCGCCTGAAGGCGTCCAGCAGTTCGGTCACGCGGCCGGCGAAGGTCTTGATCGCCGGGAACTGGTTCGACAGCGTCGCCGAGTGATAGAGGCGAAGGGTGACCGGTTCGTCGAGCTTGTCGAGAATGGCGAGCGTGCCGTCCGACAGGGTGTAGAGCTTGTTCTCGGTCAGATCCAGGCGCATGCCGGAAAGGCCGACCTGGGCGATCAGATTGACCGTGAGGAAGAGGGCTGCGATCAGCGCGAGCGCGAGGGAGCCGGCGACACGGACGCGGGTGGGGGCCATCTCAGCTCGCCTTCTTCATGTCGATGACGATCGCATTGGCCGCCAGCGCCGCGACGATCAGGCTGGCGAAGAAGACGATGTCCTTCACCTCGATCACGCCGGTGACCAGCCCGTCGAAATGGGTGAGGAAGGAGAAGGAGGCGACGGTGTCGACGATCGCCTGCGGTGCCCAGCCCGAAAAGGCGTCCAGCACCATGGGCGCGCCGGACGCCGTGAACAGGAACAGCACGACGACGGTCAGCACGAAGGCGACCACCTGGTTCCGCGTCATCGCCGAGACGCAGGAGCCGACGGCGAGATAGGCCCCGGCCATCAGGAAGGAGCCGATGTAACCCGCCAGGATCACGCCGTTGTCGGGCGCGCCCAGGTAGTTGACCGTGATCCACATGGGCGCGGTCAGCACCAGGGCGATCGCGGTGAAGGCCCAGGCCGCCAGGAATTTGCCGAGGATCGCGGCCCAGAGCGGCACGGGCAGGGTCAGCAGCAGTTCGATGGTGCCGGCCTTCCGCTCCTCCGCCCAGAGACGCATGGCGATCGCCGGGATCAGGAACAGATAGAGCCAGGGATGGAAGGTGAAGAAGGGCACCAGATCGGCCTCGCCCCGGGCGAAGAAATTGCCGACGTAGAAGGTGAAGATCCCCGTCAGGAACAGGTAGACGATGATGAAGACATAGGCCAGCGGCGTGGCGAAATAGCCGGCCAGCTCGCGCCGGGCGATGGTCAGGGTGCTTTTCATGGCCGGGTCTCGGCGGTCCTGTTCTGCGGCGCGCGGGTTTCGCGGGCCGCGTCGCTGGTGGTCAGATTGCGGAAGACGTCGTCCAGGCGGCCGCTGTCGACCGTCATGGTCTCGATGGCGATGCCGGTCTGGCGAAGGCGCATGGCGACGCCTTCGAGGATGGTGGCGCCCGCGTGTCGCGGCAGCACCAGGAAGTCGCGCCCGGGGCGCCCGCCTTCCGGCACGAAGACGCGGGCGACGCCCGCGACGTCGGCAAGGCGCGAGGCGAGATCGGGCACCGCGTTCAGGAGCGACAGGCGCACGGCGTTGTGGAACGGCGAATGGGCCATCAGGTCCTGGGGCGTGCCGTCGGCGACGACGCGGCCCCGGTCGATGATGACGGCGCGGCTGCATACCGCCTCGACCTCTTCGAGGATATGGGTGGAGACGACGATTGCCTTGCTCGGCGCCATGCGCCGGATCAGGTTGCGCACCTCGTGCTTCTGATTGGGGTCGAGGCCGTCGGTCGGCTCGTCCAGGATCAGGCAGGGGGGATCGTGCAGGATCGCCCCGGCAAGGCCGACCCGGCGCTTGAAGCCCTTGGAGAGGGTGTCGATCGGTTGGTCCAGCACGCCTTCGAGGGCGATCTCGGTCACCACCTGGTCGAAGCGGCGCCGCGCTGTCGCCTTGTCGAGCTGGCGCACCCGGCCCAGGAATTCGAGAAAGCTTCGCGTGGTCATGTCGCCGTAGGCGGGTGCCCCTTCCGGCAGATAGCCGAGCGCGCGCTTGGCTTCGAGCGGTGCCGCCTCGACGTCGTGGCCGGCGATGGCGACGCGGCCGGCGGTCGGGGTCAGGAAGCCGGCGGCCATCTTCATGGTGGTCGACTTGCCGGCGCCGTTCGGTCCCAGAAAGCCGAGAACCTCGCCCCGGAACACGGAAAAGCCGACGCCGTCGACGGCGGTGAAGGGGCCGAAGCGCTTGACCAGGTCGACGATCTGGATCATCGGCGGCTCGCTCATCGAAGCGGCCGTCGTCTCGATCATGTCTGGCATCTCGGTCTCGTCTGGCATTGCGTTGCGTGCGGGTGCCCAGCACCCTCTCCCTGCCGGCTGTTGCCGCCGATTTCGGTGCGCCAAGCTAGGGGCGCAGCCATCCCGGATCAAGCGCGAAGCACGCGCGATGCCGGCCGGTCGGAGGCCGATCAGGGGCCGAGGGGGCAGTGACGAGGGGCGCGGGGGCGGGGGCCTGAACCGGATGGCCCGACCGAACGGCAGGAAGGGGGCTGGGGGCTTGGGGGTCTTCCTGACATCCGGTCGGGCCGTTGTTGAGGACCAACGCTCAGGACGATCGGCCCCGTTTCAGGCTGCAAAAAGGTCGGATTGGGGCGAAAGCGTGACGTTCGCGGACGGGCTGGTAGGGGGCGTCAGGCTTTGCCGCCGGGGCCCGCTGTATCGTTTTCGTTGCGCGATTGGCTAGGTGCAGAAGGGCGCGGCGCGGGGCGATGCTCGACGAATCCCTCGCGTTCGCCTTGGGCAAAGGCGAGGGCTTGCCGTGCGCCGGCCAGAATGCTTTGCCTGACCTTGCTCATCGTCTCCGTTCCGTACTTTCGTCGTCTCTCGACAATCTACCGCAACGCCATCTCCTCGGCGATGGCGCGGGCGACGGCGGGGCGGGCGGTCATGCGCTTGTGATAGGCGGTGACGGCGGGCCAGGGCTTAAGGTCTATGCCCGCATTGCGGGTCCAGTTCAGGGTCGTGGTCAGATAGGCGTCGGCCACGGAGAAATCGTCGGTTGCCAGGAATTCGCGATCGGCGAGACGGGACTGGAGATGACCGAAGCGCCGGGGGGCCAGCACGGTTCGGGCATGGTCGCGCGCCGCCTCGGGCGATTCGGGGCTGAAGATGACGTAGAACACCTGCTTGTGGACCTCGGCCGCGACATAGTTCAGCCAGGCCTGGACTTCGTAGCGCGCCAGGCTGCCGGCGGACGGTGCCAGTTTCGAGTCCGGCGCCCGGTCGGCGACATATTGCAGGATCGCCGGCCCCTCGGTCAGGAGATGGCCGTCGTCGAGGCGGAGCGCCGGCACCTGGCCCTTGGGGTTCACCGCCAGATAGTCGCCGCCGCCGACGATCGTCTTGTCGGACAGGGCGACCTGATGGAAACGCGCGTCCTGCCCGCTCTCGTAGAGGGCGATGCGGGTCGCGAGGGAACAGGTCATCGGGCAGAAATAGAGGTCCATGGCGGCGTTCCGGATTGGCAATGCGATTTCTGGACTGTACCGTACAAAAATAACGGCGCAAGAATTTTTGTACGAAATGGTCCATAAATGACGGATAAACCTTCCCGCGGCCGGCCCCGCCAATTCTCGCCCGAGGCGGCGCTGGCGGATGCGGCGGAACTGTTTCGCCGCCAGGGCTATGCAGCGACCTCGCTGGACGATCTGGGCGCGGTCACCGGCTTGAAGCGGTCGAGCCTCTATGCCGCGTTCGGCAGCAAGCAGGAACTCTACCTGCGGGCGCTGGATACCCATGCCGGCATGATGCGTGACGGGCTCGAACGCGCCTTTCGCGGCGACGACGACACGCGCCAGAAGTTGTCGCGCTTCTTCGAGGGGGCGGTCGCCGCCTATTTCGAGGACGAGTCCGGGCTCGGCTGTCTCGTCCTGTGCACGGCGCCGGCGGAGGCGTTCTGCGATGCACCGGTGCGGGCGCGCCTGAACGCCGTGCTCACCATGATCGACGAGACGCTGACGGCCCATCTGAGCGCGGCGGCCGGCGACGGTCCGGTGCCGCCCGGCGTGCTGGCGCGCATGATCTCGTCCCTGCTGCACAGTCTCGCGATCCGTGTCCGCGCGGGCCTTTCGCGTGAGGACGCTCTTCGCCATTGCGCCGAAATGGTATCGGCGCTGCCGCTTTAGGAAGAGACGTCGAAAGGACGATATGTCGGGGGGTGGGGGCTGGCCCGGCCGAACGACGGTTGGGGCTGGGGCTTGGGGGTGCTCCGTCGTCCGGCCGGTTCCTCTTCGAGGACCAACGGTGATCAATCTGCCCCCGCAATCTGGCCGCAAAAGGGTCGGATTGCGGAAAAATCGTGGCGGATGTGGCCAAACGGGGGCGGTATCGGCGCCCCCGCCCGTCACCGCTGCCGGCAGTCCAGCAGCTTTTCCTCGAACACCGAACCGACCAGGAAGCGGCCGGGGCCGGCGTGGGTGGCGACCGACGCGCCGGAAATCAGGCCGCCCGGATCGGTCAACAGGGTTTCCACCGTCGAGGCGCCGTCGCCCGGCACGACGCGGATCACCTCGGACGGCGAAAGCTCGGCGGCATCCGCCGTATGGGCCAGGAAGTCGAGCAGATGGGGATGGCCGGCGACGAGCATGCTGCCGTCGGGCATCATGTCGATATTGTCGACGCCGTTCGGGGCCGGCGTCGTCCAGGCGAGTTCCAGACGGCCGCTGTCGGGGTCGCGCCGGTAGGTGCGGACGGCGAAACCCGTCGTCTCGGCGACATGGAGCAGGCGGCCGTCCGGCGACAGGCCGAGGCCGTTGGCGAAGGCGATGCCGTCCGCAACCCGGCGGAATTCCTTGCCGTCGTAAAAGACGACATTGGCGCGCGGCAGCATCAGGAAGCTTTCGAGCATGAAGCCGAGATAGGTCTCGGAACCATGGTCGTTGCTGAAGTAGAAGCTGTTGGGGCCGACCGCCAGCACGTCGTTGGGCGAATTCATCTCGCCCCCGATCACGCCGCCCCGATGGTCAAGGCTGCCGTCCTCGGCGACGCCGAAGATTTCCACCCGCGTCATGCCGGCGGTCGGCACGCCGCCTTCCAGGTGATTGACGACGAAGAGGCTGCGCGCCCCGGTCTCGGGATCGGTCCAGAGCGAGACGCCGTGGGGATGGAAGGCTTCCGGCACCGGGGGCGTCACGTCGCGCGGCACCGGCGGGCTCTGGGTCAGGTCGATGAGGGCGATCCGCCCGCGCAACGGCGCGCCGGCCATGGTGGCGCGGCGATCGTCGATCGAGACGAAGGCCTGCTGGCGGGCGACGTCGGCCACGATGTCCTCCGCCCCGACGACGCCGCCGACGGGTGTGCAGACGGCGCTGCCCCCCGCCTCGATCGTGCGGAACTGTCCCGCATTCGCCATCAGCCAGCCGACGAAGCCGGCACAGGCCACGAAGATGACGCCGCCCCCGATCAGGAGGCGCCTGCCCGTTCTGCTCATGTTTCCTCCTCCGCCGGTGTTCGTCCCGGCTCATGGTGATTCAGCCGATCACTCTCCCGCCCGGCCCAGGCGCCGCTCGCCTAGCCGGGACTCGGCGTCGCCGAACTGCAGATTGGCGAGACGGGCATAGAGCCCGCCCCTGGCCATCAGCTCGTCGTGGCTGCCGGTCTCGACGATACGGCCCCGGTCGAGGACGACGATCCGGTCGGCATTGACCACGGTGGCGAGGCGGTGGGCGATCACCAGTGTGGTGCGCCCCGCCATCAGCCGTTCCAGCGCGGCCTGGACCTGGATTTCCGATTCGGCGTCGAGGGCGCTGGTCGCCTCGTCCAGCAGCAGCACCCGGGGATCCCGCAACATGGCGCGCGCGATCGCCACGCGCTGCTTCTGGCCGCCCGAGAGGCGCGCGCCGCGCTCGCCCAACTGGGCGGCGAAACCGTCCGGCAATTGTTCGATGAAGGCGCGGGCCGAAGCGGCCTCGGCGGCTTCGACGACTTCCGCGTCGCCCGCCTCGGGCCGGCCATAGCGGATGTTGGCGGCGGCGTCGGTGGCGAAGATCGTGGTCTCCTGCGGCACCAGCGCGAAGAGCGAGCGCAGCGCCACCGGGTCGAGGCTGCGGATGTCCGCGCCGTCCACGGTGATGCGCCCGGCCTCGGGGTCGTGGAAGCGCAGCAGCAGCTGGAACACCGTGCTCTTGCCGGCGCCGGACGGACCGACCAGGGCCACGGTCTCCCCCGGTTCCACGGTCAGCGACAGGCCCTCCAGCGCCGGCAGGTCCGGGCGCGAGGGATAGTGGAAGGTGACATCGTCAAAGACGATCCGGCCCTGGGCCGGGGCCGGCAGGTCGGCGGGCACGGCGGGGGCCGTGATGCGCGGCGTCACCGCCAGGATTTCCAGCAGGCGCTCGGTCGCGCCGGCGGCACGCTGCAGGTCGCCCCAGACTTCGGACAGCGCGCCGAGGGCGCCCGCCGAGACGATCGCGTAGAAGACGAAGGCGGCCAGCTCGCCGCCGCTCATGCCGCCGGTCGCGACGTCGGTCGCGCCGATCCAGAGAATGAGGTCGATCGCGCCGAAGATCAGGGTGATGACCAGGGCGGTCAGCCAGGCACGAGCCCGGATACGGCGCCGGGCGGTGCCGAAGGCGGCTTCGACCGAGGCGCCGTAGCGCGCGGCCTCCCCCGCTTCCTGACCGAAGGCCTGGACGGTGTGGACGGCGTTCAGGGTTTCGTTGGCGACGGCGGCGGATTCCGCCAATCGGTCCTGGCTGGCGCGCGACAGGCCGCGCACGCGCCGCCCGAACACCAGGATCGGCAGCAGCACCAGGGGCACCACGAGAAGCAGCAGGGCCGAGAGCTTGAGCGAGGTGATGACCAGCAGCACCGAGCCGCCGAGGAACATGAGGAGGTTGCGCAGCGCGACCGAGGCGGAGGATCCGACCACGGTCTCGATCACCAGCGTGTCGGCGTTCAGGCGCGACAGGATCTCGCCTGTCTTGGTCGTTTCGAAGAAGGTCGCGTCCAGGCGCACGACATGGCCGTAGACGGCGCGCCTGATGTCGGCGATCACCCGCTCGCCCAGCCAGGAGACCATGTAGAAGCGCCCGAAGGTGGCGAAGGACAGAACGACGACGACGCCGAGGAGCGAGATGAAATAGACGTCTATGTTGCCGGTGGCGTCCGCGCCACCGCCGAAGCCGTGGTCGATGAGGCTGCGCAGCGCCTGGCCGATGGTGAGCGTGGCGCCGGCGGCGACGACGAGGGAGATCAGCGCGACCACGACCCGGCCGCGATAGGGCGCGACGAAGGGCCAGAGCTGGCGCAGCCGGGGCAGGGGATTGCCGCGCCTTTCGGGCTTCTGCGCCTCGGTCATGAACGGCACCTCCCGCCTTGATCACGCTGTCTCGCCGGCCGCGCCACCGGGCGCGAACGGACCAGACTGTTACGACGATTGGATCCCGGAAGGAAGGGGCGAGGGCGCACGCCAGTCGACCCTCAGGCCCCGACGGCGATGCCGAGGGCCGCGAGATCGGCGACGAGGCGCACCGAAAGCGCCTCCCCGCCCCGCGTCGAATGCCAGGCGCCGGCCGTCTCGTCGAAGGCATAGTGATGGGCCCCCGAGACGGGCGACGACAGCCAGACCTGACGCAGCGGCACATGACGGTTCAGGATGAAGGTCTTGCCGTCCTCCGTCTCGGCCTGGAGCACGCCGTCGGCGAGATCGAGTTCGTCGAAACCCTCGCTCGCCTCCAGAACGTCCAGCCAATGGTTCAGGCAGTCCTCCACTAGGTCCAGGTACCGCTTCTCGTCCATCGCCATGCTCGACCTTTCGCCCTTGCCGGCCCCGGCCGACTCATGGGGTTTGTTACGACGATTGCGCCCGGTGGGGAAGGGCGGGGACGCGAATGGCGCCGTAACCTGCGGCAGATCGCCCTGAAAGCCTGGACATCGGCAAGTACCGCCTTAAGTCTGACTTGTACGGCCCCGCGTTTCGGCGCGAAATGCCACATAATAGCAACAGAGGCGGCCGCGTGATGCCGTCTCCCGGAAACGCCAGTCGGAAGTCCCATCCGCATGTCCACGATTCTGTTCTCGCATCCAGCCTGCCTCGCCCACGACACGGGCTGGGGCCACCCCGAAAGCGCCGACCGGCTGCGCGCGGTGATGCGCGCGCTGGAGGCGGAGGATTTTCACTATCTCGAACGGGCCGAGGCGCCCCAGGCGACGCGCGAGCAGCTCATCCGCGTGCACGACCCGGACTATGTCGACTGGGTGATGTCCGACATGCCCGGCTTCGGCCACAACAAGTTCCACATGGATGCCGACACGGTCATGTGTCCCGACACGGGCGAAGCGGCGCTCTATGCCGCCGGCGCCGTGGTGGCGGCGGTGGACGCGGTGGTGGCCGGCGGGGCGCGCTCCGCCTTTTGCGCCGTGCGCCCGCCCGGCCATCACGCCGAACCGGCGCAGGCCATGGGCTTCTGCTTCTTCAACAATGTCGCCATCGGGGCCCAGCATGCCCGCGCCGTCCACGGCATGAAGCGGATCGCGGTGGTCGATTTCGACGTCCATCACGGCAACGGCACCCAGTCGGCCTTCGAGAACGATGCCGATCTCCTCTATGCCTCGACCCATCAGGCGCCGCTCTATCCCGGCACGGGGGCGGCGGGCGAGACCGGCTGCGACCACAATATCGTCAATGCGCCGCTGCCGCCGGGCGCGGACGGGCCGGCGTTCCGCAAGGCCTTCGCCGAGCATGTGTTTCCGGCGCTCGAAGCCTTCAAGCCGGAGATGATCATGATCTCGGCCGGTTTCGACGGTCATGCCCTCGATCCGCTCGCCAATCTGCGCCTGTCGGAACAGGACTATCGCTGGGTCACCCAAGAACTGGCGCATCTGTCGCGCAAGATGTGCAAGGCCGGCATCGTTTCGACCCTCGAGGGCGGCTACGACCTCTATGCCCTGGCGTCCTCGGTCGCGGCCCATGTCGCGACCCTGATGATCAACTGATCCCCCGCCGCGACGGCGGGGGATCAGCCATTCTTCAATGGGCGTGTTCGCCCTTGTAGCCCATGGCCTCGATCTTGAACTTCACGTCGATGCTGCCCGCCTTCTCGAAGGTCAGGGTGGCGTCGAAGCTCTCGCCCTCGGTCAAGGGGTGCTTCAGGCCCATGAACATGACGTGATAGCCGCCGGGGGCCAGTTCGACCCGGCCCTTGGCCGGGATCTCCAGGCCGCCCTCGACCTCGGTCATCGAGGCCATGCCGTCGGCGCTCATCTTCATTTCGTGGATCTGCACCGTCGTGGCGATGTCGGATTCGATCGACAGCAGGCGGTCCGGAGCGTCGGCATCGTTTTCGATGACGAGATAGCCCCCACCCACCTTTGCGCCCCCCGGCGTGGCGCGGGACCAGGGATGTTCGATTTCGAGGGCACCCAGGGTGTATTCATGGGCGAGGGCGACACCGGCCGAAGCCAGCAGGGTGACGGCGGCGACGGCCACGCGGCCGAAGCGAAGGATGCGGTTGGACATGGATCTGACCTGACGATGGGGCCGCGCGGGGCGGCGCATTGCATGAGAGAACTGAAGATCGTTCAGGTCGGCGCGGGCGGGCCGCGCGGCGGTGCCCAGGTCCGCGCATCGTCGCGGGGCCGGGAATCGGCCGTATTCGGCGGCAGAAGGACGGACGCCGCGAAGCCGGGCGCGCGCAGCGGAGCGCCCGTGGCCGGCGGCAGGGGGCCGCCCAGCATGGGGCAGCCGGGCAGGCAGCAACCCGCGCGATCGTGGTGGCCGCCCGCGGGCGGCGGCGCGCCCCCGGCCGGCGCGGTCTGATCGGCGGCGATGGAGCACAGCGGCCCGATCAGCGCCGCCAGCCGCGCCAGCGGGCCTTCGGCCGGCCGAAAGCCGACGGCACCGGCGATCGCCGGCTGGATCGCCATCACGAAGACGGCGACGAGCACGAGCATCCGCCCGCGCCATGTGCCGCTGATCTTTCGCGCCGATTGCATCCGCATAGCCATCCGCCGGTGCTAGCACGGCCGGACCATCGGGGAAAGGCCCACCGGGTTCCGGCTTGTCAGAGCCGGCCAAGGCGGTTACGACTGCCCGAAGCGGTCCGCCGCGCCGAAGAACGAATGCCAGCACTTGCCCCAACAGCACACGCCCTAGAGGCCCCGATGTCCGCCGATCCCGCCGCCCTGCCCGCCGATATCGCCGCCCTCAGCTTCGAGGCCGCGCTGCGCGAGCTGGAGACCATCGTGCGCCAGCTCGAGGAAGGCCGCGTCGATCTCGAATCCTCGATCGAGACATATGGCCGGGGCGTCCTCCTCAAGCGCCACTGCGAGGCCAAGCTGGCCCAAGCGAAGGCAAAGGTGGAGGCGATCGTCGCCGGCCCCGACGGCGAACCCGCGACCCGTCCCTTCGACGCGAGCTGATCCTCGATGACACAATCCCCCCTGGGCGCGGCGCTTTCCGACGCCGCCGCCGAGATCGAGAAGGCCCTCGATCGCCTGCTGCCGCCCGCGACCGGCCCCGAGGCGAAGCTGATGGAGGCGATGCGCTATGCCTCCATGTCCGGCGGCAAGCGCCTGCGGCCCTTCCTGGTGCTGGAGACGGCCGGCCTGTTCGACGTGAAGCGGGGTTGCGCGCTCCGCGTCGCCGCCGCCGTCGAATGCGTCCATTGCTACAGCCTCGTTCACGACGATCTGCCGGCCATGGACGACGACGATCTGCGCCGGGGCAAGCCCACGGTGCACAAGGCCTTCGACGAGGCGACGGCGGTTCTCGCGGGCGATGCCCTGCTGACCTATGCCTTCGAACTGCTGTCGGGCGCCGAAACCCACGACGATCCGCGCGTGCGGCTCGAACTCGTGTCGCTGCTGGCCCAGGCGTCCGGGCCCCACGGCATGGTCGGGGGCCAGATGTCGGACCTCGCGGCCGAGGCGGCGGGGGATGATTTCGACCTCGGCGCCGTCACCCGCATGCAGAAGATGAAGACCGGCGCCCTGATCCAGGCCGCGGCCGAGGCGGGCGCCGTGCTCGGCAAGGCCAGCCACGAGGCGCGCACGGCGCTGCGCGGCTATGCCCACGACCTCGGCCTCGCCTTCCAGATCGCCGACGATCTCCTCGATGTCGAGGGCCGGGTGGAGGATACGGGCAAGGCCGTCGCCAAGGACGCGGCGCGGGGCAAGGCCACCTTCGTCTCGATCCTCGGCGTCGAACGGGCCCGCGATCAGGCGGAACGCCTGGTCGATCAGGCCATCCACCATGTCGCGCCATTCGGCCTGCGTGCCGACAACCTTCGCGCGCTCGCCCGATACGTGATTGATCGGAAGTCTTGAATCGGGCCAAGCTAGGGACATGACCTCGGTGACCATCAGCCCGCCGCTCACCCCGCTTCTCGACCAGGTCGTCGGTCCCGAGGACCTGCGCGCCCTGAGCGAGGAGCAATTGCCGCAACTCGCCGCCGAACTCCGGGCCGAGACCATCGATGCCGTCTCCATCACCGGCGGCCATCTGGGGGCCGGGCTCGGCGTGGTCGAGCTGACGGTGGCGCTGCACTATGTCTTCGACACGCCGGCGGACCGGCTGATCTGGGACGTCGGCCATCAGGCCTATCCCCACAAGATCCTGACCCGGCGCCGCGACCGTATCCGCACGCTGCGCCAGGGCGGCGGGCTCTCGGGCTTCACCAAGCGCGCGGAAAGCGAATACGACCCCTTCGGCGCGGCCCATTCCTCGACCTCGATCTCGGCCGGTCTCGGCATGGCGGTGGCGCGCGACCAGCAGGGGCGCGACAATCACGTCATCGCCGTCATCGGCGACGGCGCCATGTCCGCCGGCATGGCCTATGAGGCGATGAACAACGCCGGCTCGATGGACAGCCGGCTGATCGTCATCCTGAACGACAACGACATGTCGATCGCGCCGCCGGTCGGCGCCATGAGCGCCTATCTGGCGCGCCTGATGTCGTCGCGCTCCTACGTCAACTTCCGCCATCTGGCGAAGCAGATGATGCAGCGCTTCCCGAAAAGCTTCGAGCGCACGGCCAAGCGGGCGGAGGAATATGCCAGGGGCATGGCGTCCGGCGGCGGCACCCTGTTCGAGGAACTGGGCTTCTATTACGTCGGCCCCCTGGACGGCCATAATTTCGAGCACCTGCTGCCCGTGCTGCGCAATGCCCGCGACGCCGGCAACGGCCCGATCCTGGTCCATGTCATCACCCAGAAGGGCAAGGGCTACGGCCCCGCCG
The DNA here is from genome assembly GCF_021568905.1 of Zavarzinia marina. Classification (GTDB taxonomy): domain Bacteria; phylum Pseudomonadota; class Alphaproteobacteria; order Zavarziniales; family Zavarziniaceae; genus Zavarzinia; species Zavarzinia marina. The sequence continues at coordinate 45,763 of NZ_JAKGSB010000003.1, forward strand.
AAGCCGCCGCCGACAAGTATCACGGCGTGCAGCGTTTCGACGTCGTGACCGGCGCCCAGGTGAAGGCGAAGCCGAATGCGCCACAATATACCCGCGTCTTCTCCGACACGCTGATCAACCTCGCCGAGAAGGACGAGAGCATCGTCGCCATCACCGGCGCCATGCCCTCCGGTACCGGGCTCGACCGCTTCGGGGAGCGTTTCCCGCAGCGCTGCTTCGACGTCGGCATCGCCGAACAGCATGCGGTCACCTTCGCCGCCGGCATGGCGACCGAGGGGCTGAAGCCGGTCTGCGCCATCTATTCGACCTTCCTGCAGCGCGCCTACGACCAGGTGGTGCACGACGTCGCGATCCAGAAGCTGCCGGTGCGCTTCGCCATCGACCGCGCCGGCCTCGTCGGCGCCGACGGCGCCACCCATGCCGGTTCCTTCGATCTCGCCTATCTCGGCTGCCTGCCGGACTTCGTCCTGATGGCGCCCTCGGACGAGGCGGAACTGGCCCATATGGTCGCGACCTCCATGGCGATCGACGACCGCCCCTCAGCCTTCCGCTTTCCGCGCGGCGAGGGTGTCGGCGTCGAAATCCCGGCGGAGCCCGAAGTCCTGCCGATCGGCAAGGGCCGCATCGTGCGGGAAGGCGGCCGCGTCGCCATCCTCTCCCTCGGCACCCGGCTGGGAGAAAGCCTGAAGGCGGCGGACGAACTGACGGCGCGGGGCTTTCCCGCCACCGTCGCCGACGCCCGTTTCGCGAAACCGCTGGACGAGGATCTGATCCGCCGCCTGGCGACGGAACACGAGGTGCTGATCACCGTCGAGGAAGGCTCGATCGGCGGTTTCGGTTCGGCGGTGCTGCATTTCCTGGCGCGCGCCGGTCTTCTCGACCGGGGCCTGAAGATCCGTCCCATGGTCCTGCCCGACGTCTTCATCGACCAGGACAAGCCCCAGGTCCAATACGACCTCGCCGGCCTCAACGCCCGTCACATCGTGGCAGAGGTGCTGGCGGCGCTCGGCGACGAAGCGGCGGCCAAGGCAAGGGCCTGATGCCGCCATGGCGGAGACCCGTCTTCTCGCCGTTCAGGGCGACATCACCAGGCTGACGGTCGATGCGATCGTCAATGCCGCCAATTCGTCGCTGCTCGGCGGAGGCGGAGTCGACGGCGCGATCCACCGCGCGGCGGGGCCCGATCTCGTTCATGAGTGCCGCCTTCTGGGCGGCTGCAAGACGGGCGACGCCAAGCTGACCAAGGGCTATCGCCTGCCGGCCAGATTCATCATCCATACCGTCGGGCCGGTCTGGCGCGGCGGCACCAATGGCGAGCCGGACCTGCTGGCGTCCTGCTACCGCCGCGCCCTCGAGGTCGCGGCCCGCCAGCCGATCGAGACCATCGCCTTTCCCTCGATCAGCACAGGCATCTTCGGCTATCCGATCGCGCTCGCGGCCGAGGTCGCCATCCGCACCGTGCGGGGCGTGGCCGCCGGGATCCCGACATTGCGTGAAGTCACCTTCTGTTGTTTCTCGGGTGCTGATCTGTCGGTCTATCGGCTGGAACTGGACAAATCCGTTCCGAAGACCGGTGCCGCGGTTCAGCCCGCCGACGGGTCGGGCACCTCGTAGGTCCAGACCCGAAATTCCTTCAGCACGTGGGGACCGAAGGAATTGATGAGCGGCACGTCGGCCGCGTCCCGGCCACGGGCCACCACGATGCGGCCGATCCGCGGCTTGTTGTTGCGCGGGTCGAAGGTGTACCAGCGCCCTTCGAGGAAGACCTCGATCCAGGCGCTGAAATCCATCGGATCCACCACCGGTACGCCGATGTCCCCCAGGTGTCCGTTCACGTAACGCGCCGGAATATTCAGGCAGCGGCACAGCGTCACGGCGAGATGGGCATAGTCCCGGCAGACGCCGATCCGCTCCTGATAGGCTTCGAAAGCCGTCCGCGTCGAGCGCGCCTGCATGTAGTCGAAGCGGATATGACCGTGCACGAAATCGCAGATCGCCTGCACCCGCGACCAGCCCGGCGCCAGCTTCCCGAACCGGTCCCAGGCGATCTGGGTCATGAGGTCCGTCTCGCAATAGCGGCTGCCGAGGAGGAAGGTCATGCAGGCGTCGGGCAGGTCGGCGGTCGCGATCTCCCGTGCCAGGGGGGCCACGGCGTCGAGATGCCCGCTGTCCTCGACGATGGCGTCTCCCCACAGCAGCAGGTCGCCCGCCGGTGCCGTCAAACGGCGGCAGCGGTTGCCGAAGAGATCCTGATAGGTCGAGGTCGGAATGTCGGGGTTGGTGAAGAAACGCTCGGGAGATCGCATGTCGCCATGGCGGTCGGGATGAACCGACATCAGGCACACCATCGCCGTCGGCTGGGGGCAGGTGAGCGTGATCTCGTAACCGTATCGAATGAACATGATGGACTACATCCCGGAAATCGCGGACGACCACCGGAAACGACATCCGCCCGATCGGCAATCGCCACCGGCGCATCTTCCCCAAGCAGGCTCTCACGCCGCGTTGCCGGCGTCGAGGTTTTTGCTGCGCTGCCGAAATCGGCGGCGTCGGCACCCGCTCACGCCATCTCGGCCAGAATCTCGTCCGTGGTGGCCTGGCGGCAGTAGCCCTGGTTGAGGCGCAGGGCCCAGTCGTGGCGTTCGGCGCTCTTGGTGGCGCAGGCGTCGGTGATGCAGATCATCTCGTAGCCGCGATCGGCGCCGTCGCGCACCGCCGTGTCGATGCATTGATCGGTCAGGAAGCCGGTCACGATCACGGCATCCACGCCGAGGTTGCGCAGCAGATAGTCGAAGATCGTCGAATTGAACAGGCTGGACGACGTCTTGGGCAGGACGATCTCGTCGCCGGCGGGGGCGACGGCGTCCAGCACCCTCGATTCCCAGCAGCCCTTCGGATAGTTGAAGCCCGTCACCTTGTAGTCGAGGCAGCGGTCGCGGCCATCCAGCGTCAGGCTTTCGATCACCGTATAGATCACCTCCATCCCGACCGCCCGCGCCCGCGCGATCAGGCGGGCGATATTGGGCAGGGCCACCCGATGGAGCTGATGCGCGAAATAGGATCGTTCCTCGGGCGCCGCCTCGTGCAGGAGGCCGTTCTGGGCGTCGATGACCACGATCGCCGTGCGCGCCGGCACGATCGGCAGGTCGCGGGTGCGGAAGGGTTTCGCGGCGGGCATGGGCAGCCTCAATAGACGAGGGCATAGCGGGCGGCGAGGGCGGGCAGGTCCAGACCCTCCACCGTCGCGATCTCGCCGCGCTTGTGCATGAGGTAGGCGGCGCGCATCTCGTCGCTCTCCATCAGGATGTTCCCCGTTTTCTCCAGCGCGTCCAGCGCCTCGCCGAGGCTGGCGGGCAGGGGGCGGATGTTGGAAGCCGCGCGTTCCCCGGGTGAAAGGCCGTCCGGGTCCGCCATGGTGATCGCCGGCGTCTCGAGCCCGGCTTCGATTCCGGCGAGGCCGGCCCGGATCAGGGCGCCGAGGGCGAGGTGGGGTGTCGCCGCACCGTCGCAGGCGCGATATTCGAAATTGAAGGCGCGACCGACATCCGCGCCGGCCACGTCCGAGACGGGACAGATGCGGACGAAGGCTTCCCGGTCGCGGTAGCCCAGATTGGTGACCGTCGTGCTCCAGGAATTGGGTTTCAGGCGCTCGTAGGACAGCACGCTCGGCGCGGTCAGGGCCGTCAGCGCGCGGCCGTGTTCGATCACCCCGGCGATGAAACGCCCGGCAATGGCGGAGACGCCGCAGGGCCGAGCGGGATCGTGGGACAGGGGCTTCCCGTCCATGTCCTCCAGGCTGAAATGGATGTGGACGCCGTTGCCGACCACGCCATGGGTGACGACGGGGGAGAAGCTGACCCGGTGGCCCCGGCGCCAGGCCAGGGCATGCACGATCTGGCGCAGCATCACGGCGCGGTCGGCGGCGGCGAGCGCGAGGGCGGGGCGCAGGGTGACCTCGATCTGGCGGGGGCCGTATTCGGGCAGCACCGTCTCGGGTTCCAGGCCGGCCTGGGCGATGGCGGCGATCAGGGCATGGGGAAAGTCGCCGGCCCGGCGGATGGCGTCGAGCCCGTAGGATCCGCCCGGCCGCTCCTCCACCCCGCCATGGAAGAATTCATGCTCGAAGGCGACGCGGAGACGGAGTCCGTGGCCGGAAAGGCGCGCGATCGCGCTCTTCAGATAGTGCCTCGTGCAGCACGACCAGGGCCGCCGCGCCATGTCGACGATGTCGCCGAGCAGGAAATGCTCGGGCACCGAGCCGTCCTCGAAATCGACGCAGACTTCCGCCGCGAGATCCGGCATCAGCAGGAGATCGCCGCGCGGGCCGAAGGGTGTCGCCGGGATCGCGCCGAAGCAATTGATCATGACGTTGGTCGGGGTCCAGCCCACGCCGCCGGCGAGCCTTGCCGGCAGATCCTCCGCCGGGAACCCCTTGCCGCGCACCTGGCCGGCGAAATCGCTGCACACCGCCATGACGAAGGGATGGCGCTTCACGGGAAGTCCTTTGTTCCAGACCAATGTCAGCATGGCCCGGAGAAGATGGCGCGCGCAAGGCAGCCCTGCCCGCGCGGGGCTTTCGCTCGGCCCGGCGCGCGGTCATAGTGCCCGGCTCGATATTTCGGAGTGGGTCATGGCCGTGGCGGTCGAAACGGTGGGCAAGCGCGCGCGGCGCGGCGGGGAGCCGAAGGGCTTCCTGGCGGAGGCGCGCGCCCTGCTCGTCGTCGGCCTGCCGCTGGTCTTCGGGCAATTGGCCTGGATGGCCATGCTGACCACCGACACGGTGATCCTTGGGCGTCTCGGGCCGGAATCCCTGGCGGCCGGGGCGCTCGGCCATTCGGTCGTCATCGTGCCCATGCTGTTCCTGATCGGCCTCGCCCAGGGGGCGGTGCCGCTGATGGCCCATGCCGTCGGGGCCAGGACGCGCCATGTGCGCGAGGTCCGGCGCACCGTGCGCCAGGCGTTCTGGGCGACGGGCATGATCTGCGTCCCGGCGATCGCGGCACTGTGGTTCGTCGGCGACCTCCTCCTGCTGATCGGGCAGGACCCGGCCCTGGTCGACCTGACCGAGGATTACGTGCGCGCCGTCGCCCCCATGCTGCTGACCTATACGTGGTTCGCGGTCCTGCGCAATTTCACCGCCACCTACAGGCGCCAGCGCGCCGCGCTGATCATCGCCCTTGCGCAGGTGCCGGTGAACGGCGTGCTCGCCTATGGTCTGGTGTTCGGGGACTTCGGCCTGCCGCGCCTCGGCGTCATCGGCGCCGGCGTCGCCTCCAGCCTGTCGGGCCTGACGGCGCTGATCGCGCTCGGCCTCTATCTGCGGACGGACCGGCAGTTCCGGCGCTTTCGCCTGCTCGGGCGTTTCTGGCGGCCGGACTGGCCGCGCCTCGGCCATGTCTTTCGGATCGGCACGCCCATCGGCCTGACCATCACTTTCGAGGTGCTGCTCTATTCGGGTGCCGCCCAGCTCATGGGGCTGATCGGGCCGCTGGCGCTCGCCGCCCATCAGATCGCGCTCCAGGTCGCCTCCGTGACCTTCATGGTGGCGCTGGGCATCGGCCAGGCCGGCGCCATCCGCGTCGGCATCGCCACGGGGGCGCGCGATCCGGCGGCGGTCGGCCGCACGGGCTGGACCGCGCTCGTGCTCGGCTGCGGCTTCATGGGCTCCATGGCGATCGTCATGGTGGTCTGGCGCAGCGAGATCGCGGGTCTGTTCCTGCCCGATGTGACCAGCCCCGAGAACCGCGAGGTGGTGGCCATCGCCGCCGGTTTCCTGATCCTCGCCGGGGTGTTCCAGGTGCTGGACGCGGCCCAGGTGGTGACGGTCAACCTGCTGCGCGGTCTTCGCGACGCGCGTGTGCCCATGCTCTATGCCCTGCTGTGCTATTGGGTGCTGGGCCTCGGCCTGTCGTGGCTGCTGGCCTTCCCGCTCGGCCTCGGCGGCATGGGCATCTGGTGGAGTTTCGTCGCGGCGCTGGCGGTCTTCGCGTCGCTGCTGGTCCACCGCTTCGCCCATCGCGACCGATTGACGACCTATCGCGATCTGTTCGGGGGGGCGGCATGACCAAGGTGCGCCTCGATCAATTGCTGGTCGACCGGGGCCTGGTCGAGACCCGGACCAAGGCCCAGGCCGTGATCATGGCCGGCAACGTCTTCACCGGCACGCGGCGCCTGGACAAGGCCGGCGACAAGGTGGCGGAGGACATCGCGATCGAGGTGAAGGGGCAGGCCCACCCCTGGGTCTCCCGTGGTGGCCTGAAGCTGGAAAAGGGCCTGGTGGCCTTCGACATCGATCCGACCGGGCTGACCGCGATCGACGTCGGCGCCTCCACCGGCGGCTTCACCGACGTGCTGCTGACCAAAGGCGCGGCCAAGGTCTTCGCGGTCGATGTCGGCCACGGCCAATTGGCCTGGAAGCTGCGGAACGATCCCCGTGTCGTGGTGATGGAACGGACCAACGCCCGCCGGCTCGACGCGGACATGATCCCGGATCCGGTGGACCTCGTCGTCTGCGACGCCAGTTTCATCGGCCTCGAGGTGGTGCTGCCGGCGGCCCTGGCCCTGACGCGGCCCGGTGCGCGCCTGATCGCCCTGATCAAGCCGCAGTTCGAGGTCGGCAAGGGGCGAGTCGGCAAGGGCGGCGTGGTGCGCGAGCCCGAATTGCACCAGGAAGTCTGCGACCGGATCGAAGCCTGGGTCGGCGGCCTGCCGGGATGGCGCGTGCTGGGCATCGTGGAGAGCCCGATCAAGGGACCGGAAGGCAATGTCGAATTCCTCATCGGGGCCGCGCGCGATGCCTGACGTCTTCGAAGCCGTGATCACCCGCCTGGGCGCCCAGGGCGACGGCGCGGCGGAGGGGCCGGGGGGGCCGGTCCACATCCCCTTCGCCTTGCCCGGCGAACGGGTGCGCGCGGTGCGCGAGGGCAAGGTGGTCCGCCTCGATACCGTGCTCGACGCCTCGCCCGACCGGGTCGATCCGGCCTGCGCCTATTTCGGGCGCTGCGGCGGCTGCCAGTTGCAGCATCTGGCGCCTGCCGCCGTCGCCGACTTCAAGCGCGCGGGGATCCGCGCCGCCCTCGGCCATCGCGGCTTCTCGGATGCCGAGGTTCTGCCGACCCTGTCCCTGCCGGCGGGCGAACGCCGAAGGGCGAAATTCGCCGTGCTGCGTGTCGGGCGGAAGCTCTTCTTCGGTTTCAGCGAAAGGCGCAGCCACCGGCTGGTGGATGTCGATGCCTGTCCCGCCGTGCTGCCGGGCCTGAACCGTCTGATCGCGCCCCTGCGCGCCCTCGCCCACCAGATCGCCTTCGATGCCGCGACCGTCACCCTGCTGCCCGGCGGCACGGATCTGGTGCTGGAGGGCAAGTTCCGCCTGGACCTCGCCGCGCGGGAAGTCCTGGCGGATTTCGCCGCCGCCAACGACATCGCCCGCATCACCGCCGCCGGCGAGATGGTGCTGGAACGCACGGCCCCCAGCCTGCCCTTCGCCGGCATCCCGGTTTCGCCCGCCCCCGGCGGCTTCCTGCAGCCGAGCGCCTCGGGCGAGGCGGCGCTGGTCGAGGCGGTGATGGCGCGCCTTGGCGAGGGATTCAAGCGGGCGGTCGATCTCTTCGCCGGCTGCGGCACCTTCACCCTGCCGCTGGCCCGGCACCTGCCCGTCATCGCCTATGAGGGCGATGCGGCGGCGGTCGCCGCCCTCGACCGGGGCTGGCGCATGGGGCGCGGCCTGAAGCATGTCGAGGCGGTGCGCCGCGATCTCTATCGCCGCCCGGTCGAGGCGGTTGAATTCGACGCGGGCGACGTCGTCGTCATCGATCCCCCGCGCGAAGGGGCGGAGGCGCAGATGCGCACCCTGGCCGCCTCGCCGGTCCGGCGCATCGTCGCCGTCTCGTGCAGTCCGGCCAGTTTCGCGCGCGATGCCCGCATCCTCGGCGATGCCGGCTTCGCGCTGGGCCCGGTGCTGCCGGTCGATCAGTTCGCCTGGTCGTCCCACGTCGAGCTGGTGGCGGCGTTCGAGCGGGCCGAATTCGCCTGATTTCCACCCACACTCCCGCCGTGGCACACTGACGCCGATGGATGGAGACCGAGGGATGGCCGGCGCATTCGATATCGCCTATGGCGCGGCCCGGCTCGCCCGGGTGGCCTGGTTCGCCGGGCAATATGTGGCGGCGGAACGCCTGACGAGGGGCCGGCGTGGCGCCTTCGTCCAGGCCGAGGGGCGCGAGCCCATCGGCTGGCGTCCGATCCTGGCCGCCCTCGGCGATCTCTTCGAACGCGATCGGCGCCTGATCGAGGCCGGGGTCTATGCCGTGCCGGCGGATCTGGCGCTGCGCCCCGGCCGCGCCGTCGGCGATGCCTATCGATTCTTCCGCGACCTGCCGGCGGTCGCCCGGCGCCGCCGCGACCATGGCCACGACGAAGTTCGCGGCGAAGTTCGCGACATGGGCGCGCCCGGCACCTATCCCGCCTACTACCTGCAGAATTTCCACTATCAGACCGATGGCTGGCTGTCCGACCATTCGGCCGACGTCTACGACCATCAGGTCGAGGTGCTGTTCACCGGGGCGGCGGCGGCCATGCGCCGCCAGGCCCTGCCCCTGCTGCGTCAGGTGATCGCCGGGCGCGACACCCGGCAGCTTCGCGTCGCCGACATCGCCTGCGGCACCGGCGGGCTGATCGACGACATGAAGGCGACCTGGCCGCGCCTTCATGTCACCGGGCTCGATCTCTCGCCCGCCTATCTGCGAAGGGCGCGGCGCCGTCTCGCCCGGCGCGGCGGCATCGGTTTCGTCCAGGCCAAGGCGGAGGCCCTGCCCTTCGCCGACGACAGCCTGGATGCCCTGACCTGCGTCTATCTGTTCCATGAACTGCCGCCGCGCGTGCGGATCGCGGTCGCGGCGGAATGCGCCCGTGTCTTGAAGCCCGGTGGCGGCCTGATCCTGGTCGATGCCTTGCAGACCGGCGATACGCCCGCCTTCGACGGCTTGCTCGACTTCTTTCCCCGGGCCTTTCACGAACCCTATTTCTCGACCTATGCCGATCTCGATCTCGATGGCCTGTTCGGTGCCGCCGGTCTTCGGCGCGAGGCCTGGTGGCCCGCCTTCCTGTCCAAGGCCGTTCTGTTCAGAAAGTAGCCCCGTGGTCCTTCCCCTGCACGACGGCCTGCCGACGCGCCGTCCCCCGGTGGTCAACACCGCCCTGATGATCGCCTGCGCCGCCATCTGGCTACTGCAACTGGCGACCGACCACGCCGAGATCGACGCCATCCGCTACGGCTTCGTGCCCTTCTTCCTGTTCGAAGGCCTGCCCCCGGGTGTCGACATCGGCGCGCCGCCCGCCGTCGCGACCCTGATCACCCATGCCTTCCTGCATGGCGATTTCTGGCATCTCGCGGGCAACATGCTGTTCCTCTGGATCTTCGGCAACAATGTCGAGGATGCCCTCGGCCATGTCGCCTATCTCGGCTTCTATCTGTTCTGCGCCGCCGCAGGGGCCCTGGGCGAAGGCCTGTCGGATCCCTATTCGCAGATCCCGATGATCGGCGCTTCGGGCGCCGTATCGGGCGTGCTCGGGGCCTATATCGTGCTGTTCCCGCGCCAGCCGGTGACCGTGCTGCTCGGCTGGTTTCCCCTGTCGCTGCCGGCCTTCATGGTCATCGGCCTCTGGTTCGTCATGCAGCTCTTCGACGGCTTCTCGGGCCAGGCGGGGGCGGAACATATCGCCTGGATCGCCCATGTCGGCGGCTTCCTGGTCGGCGTCGCCCTGATCCGGCCGTTCCGGGCCCGGCTGCTGCCCCGGCCCTGGTTAAATCGCTTCTAAAACAGATCTAAATTTTAAGTTTGACTTAAAATCGAGGGCGGCTATCGTGCCGCCATGAAGCTGACGGACTGGCTGGCCCGCGAGGGCCTCACCCGCATGGAGCTGGCGCGCCGCATGGGCGTGTCGCCGGCCGCCGTCACCCAATTGTGCAACAACAGGGCGCCCTGGCTGTCGCGGGAGACCGCGGAAATGCTGTTGCGGGTCACGGATGGCGCCGTGACCCCCAATGATTTCATCGGGCTCGCCCCAGCGCGGGAGGACGAATTGACCAAGACCGTGACCGACGCCGTTTCGGCCTTTGCCCGGGGCGAGATCGTCATCGTCACCGACGACGACGACCGCGAGAACGAGGGCGATCTGATCTGCGCCGCCTCGCTCTGCACGCCCGAGAAGATGGCCTTCATCATCCGCCACACCTGCGGCATCGTCTGCGCGCCCTTGAGCGCCGCCGAAGCCCGGCGCCTGCGCCTCGATCCCATGGTGAACGGCAATGACGCCCCCCTGGGCACCAATTTCACCGTCACCGTCGATGTCCGCCACGGTCTGACCACCGGCATCTCGGCGGAACAGCGCTCGAACACCGTGCGGGCGCTCGCCAACAACAACATGGGGCCGGGCGATTTCGTCCGCCCCGGCCATGTCTTCCCCCTGATCGCGCGGGACGGCGGCGTGCTCATGCGCTCCGGCCATACCGAGGCGGCGGTCGATCTGTGCAAGCTCGCCGGCCTGCCGCCGGTCGGCGTCATCTGTGAATTGGCGAATGACGACGGCACGGTGATGAAGGGCGCCCAGATCGAAGCCTTCGCCGAGAAGCACGGTCTGAAGCGGATCTCCGTCGCCGATCTGATCGCCCACCGCCAGATGCGCGAGACGCTGGTGGAACGGGTCTCGACCTTCACCGTCGAAACCGAGGTGGGGCCGCTGACCGGGCACGCCTATGTAACGCCCTTCGACAGCGTCCAGCATTTCGCCTTCGTCTATGGCGATCTCGGCGACGGGCAGATGGTGCCGACCCGGCTGCACCGCGCCAATGTGATCGCCGACGTCTTCGGCGGCGCGCCCCTGATCCACAAGGCGCTGGCCCAGATGGCGGCGGCGGAACGGGGCGTGCTGCTCTATCTCCGCGATGGCACGGCCGGCGTGCCGGCGACGATGGCGGCCGATGACGATTCCTCCGAGGCGCAGCGGACGCGGCAGTGGCGCGAGATCGGCCTCGGCGCGCAGATCCTGCGCGATCTGGGCGTGGTCTCGATCCGTCACATGGTGTCGTCCGCCGCCTCGCTCTCGGGCCTCTCTTATGTCGGCGTTTCGGGCTTCGGCATCGAGATCGCGGATACGATCACGCTGGGCGCCTAATTCCCCAGCAATTGTTCGTCGCGGGCCCAGCCGGCGTTGCCGTCGGCCATGGCGACCAGGGCCCAGCCGGCCTGATGGTCGAGGATGATCACGCGCTGGCGCCCGGCCGGCAGATGGCCGATCACCGGGCAGCGCTCGAGGCCGCAGCGGCGCAACTCGGCGCCGTCGCCGCCGAGGTCGACCAGGCGGGTCGGCGCCCGCGTGTCGCCCGGCGTGCGCAGCGCCTCGGCCGAGCGGACCAGGGTCGCGCCCGGCGGCGGCGCGCGGCCGGCGCCGCGCGGGGCCGCCACCTCGCCTTCCAGGGGAAAGACCACGTCGCCGAAACGGGCGACGCCAAAGGCGGTGACCACCGGATCTCGGCACGGCCGAAGATCGGCGAGGGCGATGCGCGCATGCCAGCCGGCATCGGGCAGATTGGGATGGCGCTCGCGGATATCCTCGCGCTCTCCCTCGACCGCCACCGTCGCGATCACCCGGTCGCAGGCGACCAGCAGGACATGGCTCATGCGCAAGCCCATGGAGACGTCGCCGGCCCAGCCCCCGATCTCCAGCATGCGGTCGTCGTGGCGGCTCTCCTCGATCCGGCCGACCGTGGTCTCGGTCGAGGCCGGCCGCCACAGCCAGATCGGATAGACCAGATCGCCGACGGCGCTGTCGACCGCCAGCGCCGGCCCGTCGGGCCCGCCCCGCCCCGCGATCAGTTCCAGCCCCGTCGCCACCGTCGCCGGGCGGTCTTCGCCGCCGATCCAGGCGGTGGCCGCGGCCATGGCGACCACGAGAGCGGAAAGCAGGAGAGCGGTGAGGCGTATCGGTGACATGGTGGCGATCGTGCAACACAGGCGAAAAACTGGCCGAGCCTAACATGGTTGGGCCGGGGATGCTTGCGCCCAGCCATGCATGGGCGGATGATCCTTAAATCGAATTATACCAGTCCTGGCTCGTCACGGATCAATCGCCATGGACAGATTTGACAGCGCCGCCCATCGCGCCCCCCCCTCCGCCGAGACACCCGCCCCCTCTCGCCGCACGGTCCTTCATGGGCTTGGCGCCGCCGGCCTGATCGCCGCCCTGCCGGGTCAGGTCCGGGCCCAGGATGCCCGCTATCTCCGCATTGCCACCGGCAGCGCCGCCGGCACCTATTACCCCGTGGGCGAGACCATCGCCCGCCTGCTCAGCCATCCGCCCGGCCTGCCGCCCTGCGATCCCGGCGCCGCCTGCGGCGTGCCCGGCCTGGTCGCCGCGGCCGAGACCAGCGAAGGTTCGGTCGCCAATGTCGAGGCGGTCGCCGGCCTCCAGGTCGAGACGGCGCTCGCCCAGGCCGACGTGCTCGCCTGGGCTCATGGTGCCCGGGGCGCTTTCGAGGGACAGCCGCCGCGTGACAATCTCCGCGTGATCACCAGCCTCTATGCCGAGAGCATGCATGTGGTCGTGCGCGCCGATTCCGGCGTGGCCGGCATTGGCGATCTCGCGGGGCGCCGGGTCTCCCTGGACCGGCCGGGGTCGGGCACGCGGGGCGACGCGGTCATGATCCTCGATGCCTATGGCATCGCAACCGATGCCGTCGAGGCGGTCGACCTCGGGCCGTCCCAGGCGGCCGCGGCCCTGATGGCGGGGGAAATCGACGCCTTCTTCTTCCTGGGCGGGGCGCCCGCCGTGAACGTGCGCGAAATCGCCGATACCGGCGGCATCGCGCTGCTGCCGATCGACGGGCCGGCGCGCGAGAAGCTGCTGGCGGCCGGTCGCTATTTCCAGTCGGGCGCGATCGCCGAGACGGCCTATCCGGGCCTGCCCGCGACCGAGACGGTGAACGTCAGCGCGCAATGGATCTGCGCTCTCGAAGTGGACGCCGACCTGATCTACGACGCCGTCCGCACCCTGTTCGACCCGGTCAATCGCGAAGCCCTGGACGAAGGCCACCCCAAGGCACGGGAAATCACCCTGGCCGGCGCGATCCTGGGGCTCGGCGCGCCGCTGCATCCGGGTGCCGTCCGCTTCTACCGGGAACAGGGCATGACCCTGCCGGCCGAAGCAATCTGACGCCCTGGTTCAGCACCCCGTCGCGAGCTGTTCCTCGGCGCCGGCCCGCCATGCCTGATATGCCGGATGGTGACTGGCGGCCGCGACATAGTCGGCGGCCGACGGCAGCAGGTGCGGGCCATAGGTGACGAAGCGGCTGACCACCGGCGCGAACATGGCGTCGGCGACGGTCCAGGCCCCGAACAGATAGGGACCGCCCCTGCCGTATTCGCGCCGACAGGCGTCCCAGATCGCCTCGATCCGGGCGATGTCGACGCGGCAGGCGTCGCTGAAGGGATGGCCGCCGTGGTCGGCCAGCATGTCCATGGGGCATTCCCGGCGCAGGCTGGCGAAGCCCGAATGCATCTCGGCCGAAACCGCCCGGCACACCGCACGCGCCACCGGATCCTCGGGCAGCAGGGGGCCGCTCCGGCTCTCTTCCGCCGCCCATTCGCAGATGGCGAGGCTCTCGGGGATCACCACCGCGCCCAGTTTCATGGCCGGGACCGTGCCGCTCGGCGAATGGCGCAGGATGGCGGCCTTGGTCTCCTCGGTGCGGAGCTTGACGTGCACTTCCTCGAAATCGATGCCGCCCGCCGTCAGCGCCAGCCATGGCCGCATGGACCAGGAAGAGTAGTTCTTGTCGCCGATCACCAGGATGGGCTTGTCGAGGACGGCCATGGGCAAGGTTCCGCGGATGGGGGTAAGATTCGCTACAGGCAACCCGAGCCCGAGTCGTTCCGCAAGTCCTTGCGTGCGGATGCCGAATATGCCGCGGAAGGAGATCATGTCCGAAGACCCTGCCGAGACCTTTGCCCTGGCCCTGCCGCTGGTCGCCGTGCGCGACGGTGCCGTGCCGATCCATTGCGTGGCCCGGGGCGCGCTCGACGAACTGGCGGACAGGGTGCCGCCCGCGGCCCTGCGCTTCGCCCGTGCCAGCGGCTTCGACGGCCGGCCCGGCGGCCATCTGGTGGTGCCGGATGCGGAGGGCGGTCTCGGCCTCGTGCTGTTCGGCGTCGGCGCGGTCCAGGAACATCAGCCCTTCGCCTTCGGCGCATTGTCGGCGGCGCTGCCCGCCGCCACCTATGAGATCGCCTCGCCCCTCGGCCCGATGGAGGCGACGGCGGCGACGCTGGGCTGGGTCATGGGGCGCTACGGCTTTCGGCGCTACCGCGACGACAGCCCGCCCGACGATCCCCTGCTGGTGCCGCCCGAAGGCGCCGACCTCGACGCCGTGCGCCGGACGGCGGAGGCGATGTTCCTGGTCCGCGATCTCGTCAATACCCCGGCCTCCGACCTCGGGCCGGAGGAACTGGCGGCGGCGGCCATGCGTCTCGCGGTCGCCCATGACGCGCGCATCGCCATCACCGTCGGCGACGACCTGCTCGATGCCGGCTACCCCATGATCCACGCGGTCGGCCGCGCCAGCGAACGGGCGCCGCGCCTGATCGACATGACCTGGGGCGAATCGGACCTGCCGCGCGTGACCCTGGTCGGCAAGGGCGTGTGCTTCGACACCGGCGGCCTGAACATCAAGACCGGCAGCTACATGAACCTGATGAAGAAGGACATGGGCGGGGCCGCCCATGTCCTCGGCCTCGCCCATATGATCATGGACGCGGACCTGCCGGTGCGGCTGCGCGTGCTGATCCCGGCGGTGGAGAATTCGGTTTCCGGCAATGCCATGCGTCCCGGCGACGTGCTGACCTCGCGGAAGGGCCTGACGGTGGAGATCGGCGATACCGATGCGGAAGGCCGCCTGGTGCTGGCCGATGCCCTGGCCGAGGCGGACGAGGAAAAGCCCGACCTGCTGGTCGATTTCGCCACCCTGACCGGGGCGGCGCGGGTGGCGCTGGGCCCCGAACTGCCGGCCCTGTTCACGCCCGACGACGAATTGGCCGCCGCCTTCGCCGACCACGGCCTCGAACAGCGCGACCCGACCTGGCGCCTGCCGCTCTGGCCGCCCTACGACC
Organism: Zavarzinia marina; assembly: GCF_021568905.1. Taxonomy (GTDB): domain Bacteria; phylum Pseudomonadota; class Alphaproteobacteria; order Zavarziniales; family Zavarziniaceae; genus Zavarzinia; species Zavarzinia marina. The sequence goes on from NZ_JAKGSB010000003.1 coordinate 60,924, forward strand.
GCATGCTGGAAAGCCGCGTCGCCGATCTCTCCAACGTCGGCGAGGGCGGCATGGCCGGCGCGTCGACCGCGGCCCTGTTTCTCCAGCGTTTCGTGACCGATACGCCGTCCTGGGCCCATCTCGACGTCTACGCCTGGACCACCAAGCCTTCGCCCGGCCGTCCCGTCGGCGCCGAAGCCTATGGCATCCGCGCGCTCTTCGCCCTGATCGCGGAACGCTTCGCGTCATGAGCATGGCCTTCGACCGCCGCCTGACGCCGGCCCGGCCCGACCTCGCCGCGTCTCACCTCGAAGGCCGGGTGGATGCGACGCGCTTCGTGAAGGGGGAGCCGTTCCACGTCATCGTGCCCCATGCGCCGCTCCGTCCCCGGCCGGAAGCGGCCTGTTCCCTCGACACCGAAGTGCTCTACGGCGAAGGCTTCACCGTCTATGAGGATCGGCGCGACGGCTGGCTGTGGGGCCAGTCGGACGTCGACGGTTACGTCGGCTACATCCCGCGCGCGGCCGTGGTGCGCAGCCCGGCGCCGGTGGCGAGCCATGTCGTCGCGGTGCCGCGCAGCCATCTCTATCCGGTGCCGGAGTTGAAGCGCCCGGCGGTGATCGCGCTCTCCATGGGCGCGCGGCTCTGCGTGACCGGCGAAAGCGACGACGGGCGCTGGCTGGCGCTGTCCTGCGGGCGGCATATCTTCGCCGGCCATGTCGCGCCCGTCGACGCGCCCGACGCCGACGTCGTCGCGACGGCGGAGAAGTTCCTGGGCACCCCCTACCTCTGGGGCGGGCGCACGGCGGAAGGCATCGATTGCTCCGCCCTGGTGCAGACCGCTTTCGCCCGGGCCGGCATGGCCGTGCCGCGCGACAGCGACATGCAGGCCGCCTGGGGTACGGCGGTCGCCCCCGACGACATCCGCCGGGGCGACGTGCTGTGTTACCCCGGGCATGTCGCGTTGGCCCGGGGCGACGGCACGATCGTCCACGCCACCGCCCATGTCATGGCGGTGACGGTGGAGGATCAGGCCGCCCTCGAAGCCCGGGTCCGGGCGGAAGCGGGCGACCGGCCCCTGCCGACGGCGATCCGGCGCGGCGCCTGACACCGACGGGAAAACCCGCCACCGACGGGAAAACCCGCCACCGACAGGAAAAAGCGAATTCCGGCGTGGACGGTGCCGGGCCTAGAATTGCCGGGCCCCTTGCGCCCCGACGATGGAGACGCGATGACCGCCCGGCACCGCCCCGCCCCCGACGTCTTCTCCCTTTCCGAACTGATGCGGGAAGCGGCCGAACTCGCGGTTCGGGTGGCGCCGGAGGTCCCGGCCGACATGGCGATGGAAACGCCGCTGTTTTCGGGCCGCATCGCGGCGACGGAAGTGCAGCCCGGCCTTGTCGCCACCTGTCACGACATCACCTATGCCGACGACGGCGAAATGGCCATGGATGTCGACCGCTCCCTGGTCTTCGGCCTGCATCTGGGCGGGGCGGCGGATCGGATGGAGATCAGGGGGCAGGGCACGGTCGAGCAGGAGAGGGGACAGGCCATGGTCATCGGCTTCGACGGGCCGGTGCGCTGCAGCCGGGCCTGGCGCCAGGGCCAGCACAGCCGCCTGTCGGGCTTCGTGCTGGCGCCCGCCTTCTTCGATCGCTTCGGCGCCCTGGTGGACGACGACGGCATCGCCGGCCTCGGCGATCTGCTGCGGGCGGGCGGCATCCGGCGTCTCGCGCCGTCGCCCCGTCTCGCCGATCTGGCGCGCCGGGGCCTGGACCATCCCTATGGCGGCCCGCTGGGCCAGATGTTCCTGGAAAGCAACACGCTCTCCCTGGTGGTCGAGGTGGCGAGCCTGCTGGGCGAGGAGCGGCGCCATATCGCGCGGATCGGCCGGCGCTCCTACGAACGGGTGGCGGCGGCCCGCGCCATCCTGGACGACTCTCTTGTGGCACCGCCCAAGACCCTGGACCTGGCGCGCCGGGTCGGGGTCAACGTCACCAGCCTGCAGGATCATTTCCGCGCCGTCCTCGGCACCACCATCTTCGGCTATGTCCGCCGCCGCCGGCTGGAGATCGCCTGCCTGCTGCTGACAGAACACGGCCTCGGCGTCGCCGAGGCGGGCTATCGCGTCGGCTTCGCCAGCCCGGCCGCCTTCAGCGCCGCCTATCGCCGCCATTTCGGCCATCCGCCCGGACAGCACGTCCGCCGCGCCTGACCTGCTTCTGGCGACAGTGTTTCTGTGTCCCGCGACAGGGCGCGGCGTTCCGCGCCGCGCCATCGCCCGCTAGACTTGCATCTGATAGTCATTATCAGATGTTGCGTCCATGGACCGATCGACCTTCCTCATCCTGATGTCGGGCACCGCCGTCGGCATCGTCCTCGGCGCCGGCGTCGCGGCATGGGCCCAAAATGCGGTGGCCGAGAATGCGGTGGCCGGGGATGCGGTCACGGCGGAAGAGCCCACCGTCCTCGACGTGGTGACGGTCAGCGCGACGCGCCAGGATACGGCGGAAGACCGCATGCCGGCCTCCGTGACGATCCTGCCGCCCGAGCGGATTTCCCCCGCCGCGCTCGACCCCGGGGCCGAGATCATGCGCCAGTCGCCCACGGGCAATTTCGTCGACCTGTCACGGGCGGGGGAGGCCTATGCGACCATGCGGGGCGTCGCCAGTCTCGGCTCCCCGCTCAATTCCCTCGACAATACGGTGGGATTTTCGGTCGACGGCGTCCCCAGCAGCCTTGCCGGTTTCGCGCCGGTGCTGATGGACGTGCAGCAGGTCGAAGTGCTGCATGGGCCTCAGGGCACGGCCTTCGGACGAAACGCCATGGCCGGCGGTATCAATGTCGTCACCATGCCGGCCGACGGTTTCGCCGAAAGCCGCATCGACCTCGAGACCGGCAGCGACGGCTACAGCCTGGTGCAGGCCATGACGGCGGGCTGGCTCATGGCCGACGTGCTGGCCGGGCGCGCGGTCGTGCGCTGGCAAAACTACGACGGCGACATTTCCAATGTGATCACCGGCGGTACCGAAGGCGGCGTCGAACTGGGCGCCGGCCGCGCCAGCCTGCGCTTCACGCCGGACGAGACGCTGACCATCGACATCACGGGCGGTTACAGCCGCGACGAGCGCGACAATCCCGCCTATCTGCTCTACGAGACGCCGGATTTCCCGGTCAGCGCCTCCGACACCGAATCCTACGGCCGGCGCGAGATCGGCCACGGCACCCTGACGATCGAGAAGGTGCTGGAGGATCTGACCCTGACCGCCATCACCGGCCTGCAGAACATCGACATCCAGAACGACGGCGATTTCAGCGACACCCTGCTCTATTCCTCCTATCTGGGCCTGCCGCCGATCCTGGATTTCGTGCCGGAAGCCCTGTTCACCAACCCCGATCAGGACAAGATCGCGACGGGCGAGACGGAACGGATCTTCTTTCAGGAATTCCGCGCCAATGCGCCCGACGGCGCCGGCCTGCAATGGGTGGTCGGCGCCAATTACTTCCGCTCCGACTACGAGATCCACCGCGACATGCAGACCCTGCTGTTCGCGGTGCTGAACGGCACGGTCGACAACGACATCGACAGCGAGACCTGGGCCGGCTTCGCCGACGTCACCATCCCCCTGTTCGAGAGCTGGAGCCTTTCGGGCGGCATCCGCATCGCCCACGACAGCCAGCATCTGGTGGGCCGCTTTCGCGGCAACGGCTATCCCGGCACCGAGGACAGTTTCGATCAGGACGGCGAATTCTCCGACGACTACGTCACCGGCCGCATCGCCCTGGCGCGGCAATGGGGCGAGCGGGTGATGACCTATGCCTCGGTCGCCTGGGGTTACGCCTCCGGCGGATTCGAGCGTCTGACCCCCTATGCCGCCGAAGGGGCCGAAAGCGTGCCGTTTCGCCCGGCCCGGGCCGAGACCGTCGAGATCGGCGCCAAGCTCGGCCTGCTCGACTGGCTGCGCCTCGATCTCGGCCTGTTCCACAACGACGTGACCGACGGCCAGCTCGCCTCCTTCGATCCGGATACGATCCAGATCTTCTTCGCCAATCAGGACTATCGCAGCTATGGCTTCGAGGCGAGCCTGCTGGCGGAACCGGTGCGGGGGCTGACCTTCCGGGCCGGCGCCGGCTTCACCGAGACGCGTCAGGGCGAGACCACGGCCGACTCCGCGGCGGCGGGGGCGGCCAAGGGCAACAAGGTGCCGATGGTGCCGACCTGGACCGTCAATCTCGCCCTCGACTACAGAATGCCGCTCGGTTTCGCCGGCCTGCCCGGGGCCTTCGTCGTCGGCGCCGACTATCAATATGTCGGCTCGCGCCAGACCGATGCCGCCAACAGTGCCAAGCTCGATCCCTATACCATCGTCAATGCCCGCGCCGGCTGGCAGGGGGAACATCTGGGGTTCTATGCCTTCGGCCGCGACATGCTGGATTCCCGGCCGATCTCCTTCGCGGCGCCGTTCCGCGACGGCGTCACCGGGGTCTATGTCGGCCGGGGCCGGATGGTCGGTCTCGGCATGAACGTGAAATGGTGACCATGTTCGGACGGGTGCTGCGCGAAGCCGGGCGGACGCTGGTGCGCCGGCACCAGCACGCCGCCATCCGCCGCCGGGTCCGCAGCATCGCCGGCGACGGCCTGGTGCCGGCGGCGGACGTCGGGGCCGAGGATATCGCGTGTCATGAGATCGAAGGGCCGGGCGGGCCGCATCGGATCCACGTCATGCTGCCGCCGGCGCCGGTGCCGCCTGGCGGCTATCCCGTGCTCTATCTGCTGGACGGGGATGCCTGGATCGGCACGGCGGCGGATGCGCTTCGGGCCCAGGCGCGTTTTCCGGCCTTCAGCGGCGTCGGCCCCATCGCCCTCGTCGCCATCGGCTATCCGGGGCGGGAGCCGGTGAACCTCGGCCGGCGCGCGCGCGATTTCCTACCGCCTCACACCTCGCCGAAGCTGGCCGACCGCTTCATGCAGGGCGCGCCCTGGCACCAGCCGGGCGGCGCCGACGCCTTCCTCGACTTCCTGACCGGGCCGCTGGCGGCGGCACTCTGTCGCCGCTATCCGCTCGACATGGCGCGCCGCAGCCTGTGCGGCCAATCCTTCGGCGGGTATTTCGCGCTTCACGCCTTTCTCGCGCGGCCGGACGCCTTTCGCCGCATCGCGGCGATCAGCCCCTCCCTCTGGTGGGATGCGGAAAGTCTCGTCCGTTCGGCGCCGGAACGGATCGCGGCGCTGGCGCCCGAAACTTCGCCCCACCTCTTCATCGCCGTCGCCGAACACGAAATGCCGGGGCGCGACGATATCTGTCGCAAGATGATCGAACACACGCGCGATTTCGCCGCCCTGGCGACGGCACGCGGCTTGAACGCGGAATGGCGCGAGTTGAAGGGGGAAAACCACCAATCCGCCCTGACCGCCGCGATCTCCGCCGTGCTCCGCTTCGCGGCACCAGTGGGGGTGGACGGCTGATGGCGGCGCAACGGATGCTGACCGTGACCGGTGCCGAGGCCGTGACCCCGCGCATGCGCCGCATCGCCTTCGCCGGTGACGTGGCGGGTTTCATGCGCGACGATCAGATGCATCTGCGCCTGATGGTGCCGGTCGCGGGCGGGGGGATTGCGCCCCGGAAATATACCGTGCGCCGATTCGATGCAGCCGCCGGCCGGATCGAGATCGATTTCGCGCTCCACGACGAACCGGGGCCCGGTGCCGCCTGGGGGGCCGCGGCCCGGCCCGGCGACAGGATCGCCGCCATCGGACCCGGCGGCGGCGGCTTCACGGCGGCGCCCTGGTGCCTCCTGCTCGGCGACGAGGCGGGCCTGCCGGCGATCGGGCGCATCGTCGAGGGGCTGGCGCCGGGTGTCCGCGCCACGGCCCTGATCGAGGTCGACGGGCCGGCGGACGAACAGGCCTTCGACGTCGGCGCGGATGCGGCGATCCGCTGGCTGCATCGGAACGGGGCCGCGGCGGGGACGACGGATCTGCTGCTTCGGGGATTGCGCGACATTGCCTTTCCGGCCGATCCGGCGGAAATCTCGGTCTGGGCCGGGGTGGAGCATCAGGCCTTTCACGCCATCCGCGACCACCTGCGCGATGACCTGGGCCTGCCCCGCGCCTGCCACACCGTCGTCGCCTATTGGCGCCGCGACAGCGCGCAGAGGAGCCTGGCCGCATCCCTGGCCGGGCTCGGCCGGCGCCTGTTCGGCGCTCAGGCGGAAGGCTGACGCCGGCGGAACCAGTCCAGCCCCGCCATCGTGCCGTCGCGCGGCACATATTCGCAGCCGACCCAACCCCGATAGTCCAGCCGGTCCAATTCGTCGAACAGAAAGGGGAAGTTCAACTCCTCCCCGTCCGGTTCGTGGCGGGAGGGGACCCCGGCGATCTGGACATGGCCGATGATCGGCATCAGGCGGCGCAGCGCCATGGTCACGTCGCCGTGCAGGATCTGGCGGTGGAAGACGTCGAATTGAAGTCTGACGTTCGGCAGGCCGAGGCCATGGATCAGGTCCTCGGCAAAGCCGAAATCGTCCAGGAAGTAACCCGGCATGGAACGCCGGTTGATCGGCTCCAGCATCAGGTCGATGTTCCTTTCGTGCAGCTTTTCGGCGGCATGGCCGACGGCGCGGCGATAGGCGTCGACGGCGGCGGGACTGCCGCGTTCGGCGATGCCGGCCATCATGTGGATACGGTGGACACCCGTCGCCTCGGCATAGGGCAGGGCGGTCTCGATCCCCCTGCGCACATCGTCGAACCGGCCGGGCAGGGCGGCGAGGCCCCGTTCGCCGGCCGCCCAGTCGCCGGGCGGCAGGTTGAACAAGGCCAGTGTCAGGCCGTTCCGCGCCAGCCGGCCGGCGATCGCGTCGGGCGCATGGTCATAGGGAAAGAGGCATTCGACCGCCTCGAAACCCGCATCCGCCGCCGCGTCGAAACGGTCCAGGAAATCCCATTCGCCGAACATCAGGGAGAGATTGGCGGCGAAGCGCGGCATGGGTCTCAACCGTCCAGCATGGCGGCGTCGATCAGCGCCTTGGTATAGGCTTCGCGCGGGGCGGCGATGACGTCCTCCACCATGCCCTGTTCGACGATTTCGCCATGGTGCAGCACGATCATGCGGTGGCTCATGGCGCGGACCACCTTCAGATCGTGGGAGATGAACAGATAGGCGAAGCCGCGCCGTGCCTGAAGGCCGCGCAGCAGTTCGACGATCTGGCGCTGGATCGAGCGGTCGAGGGCGGAGGTCGGCTCGTCCAGCACCACGAGATCGGGATCGAGGGCCAGCGCCCGGGCGATCGCCACGCGCTGGCGCTGCCCGCCCGAGAATTCATGAGGGAAGCGGTCGATCATCTCGGGGTCCAGGCCGACTTCGGCCAGCGCCCCCTGAACCCGGGCACGCCGGGCCGCCCGGTCGGGCTCGATGCCATGGGCCGCAAGTCCCTCGCCCACCACCTCGCCGATGGTCATGCGCGGGCTGAGGCTGCCGTAGGGATCCTGGAACACGACCTGGAAGGCCCGGCGCTTGTCGCGCAGCGCCCGGCCCGACAGCGCGCGCAGATCATGGCCGAGGAAGGTGATGCGCCCGCCGGACTTCAGGAGGCGCAGCAGGGCGAAACCCAGCGTCGACTTGCCCGAGCCGCTTTCGCCGACCACCGCCAGGGTCTCGCCCCGGCGGATGGCAAGGCCGACGCCCCGCACCGCGACCAGGGATTTCGTCGCGACACCGAAGAGGTTCCGCTTCAGCGGAAAGGAGACGGTGATGTCCGCCGCCTCGATCACCGTCGGGGCGTCCGCCGCCACCGGTTCCGGGCGGCCCGCCGGCTCCGCCGCGATCAGGTGGCGGGTGTAGTCGTGCGCGGGGGCGGCGAAGATCCGTTCCGTCGGGCCGTCCTCGACCAGGCGGCCCTCGTGCATCACCAGGACGCGGTGGGCGTGTTTGCGCACGATGTTGAGGTTATGGGTGATCAGAAGGAGGCCGAGGCCGCGCTCGCGCACCAGATGGTCCAGCAGTTCGAGGATCCTGGCCTCCACCGTCACGTCGAGGGCGGTGGTCGGCTCGTCGGCGATCAGCAGGCGGGGCTCGCCCGCCAGCGCCATGGCGATCATCACGCGCTGGCGCTGGCCACCGGACAATTCGTGGGGAAAGGCGTCGAGCCGGCTGGCCAGCGCCTCCAGCCCGACTTCCGCCAGCAGTTCGACGATCCGTACCCGCCGCTCCGACGCCGACAGTCTGGTGCGGAGCGCCAGCACCTCGTCGATCTGGCGGCCGATCCGGTGCAGGGGATTGAGCGCCGTCATCGGCTCCTGGAAGATCATGGCGGCGACGGCGCCGCGCATGGCGCGCAGAACCGTCTCGCCCGCGCCGACCATTTCCTGGCCGTCGAGCACGATGGAACCCGCCGGATTGCTGCCCAGCCCCTTGGGCAGCAGTTGCAGGACCGAAAGCGCGGTGACCGATTTGCCGGACCCGCTCTCCCCGACCAGGGCCACGACCTCGCCGGGGGCGACGGTCAGGGATACGCCTTCGACCACGTCGCGTGGTCCCTTTTCCGTGCGAAAGCGCACCGAGAGGTCGCGGATCGAGAGGATGGGATCGCTCATGGCCCGCGCCTCGGGTCGAAGGCATCCCGCGTAGCCTCGCCGATGAAGACGAGGAGGCTGAGCAGGATCGCCACGGTGAAGAAGGCCGACAGCGGGATCCAGGGCGCCTGTACCGCCAGATCCTTGGCCTGGGACAGCAGCTTGCCGAGGGACGGCGCCGATTGCTCGAGGCCGAAGCGCAGATAGTCGAGGGAGGTGAGGGTGGCGATCGAACCGTTCATGACGAAGGGCATCATGGTCACGGTGGCGACCAGCGTATTGGGCAGCACATGGCGCAGCATGATCCGCGTGCTGGGCAGGCCCAGGGCCTTGGCGGCGCGGACATAGTCGAAATTCCGCGCCCGCAGCGCCTCCGCCCGGACGAGGCCGACCAGTTCCATCCAGGAGAACAGCAGCATGATGCCGAGCAGCCAGATGAAGGTGGGCTCGATCACCGCCGACAGGATGATGAGGAGATAGAGGACCGGCATGCCCGACCAGATCTCGATGAAGCGCTGGAGGAAGAGATCGGTCAGCCCACCCAGATAACCCTGCAGCAGACCGGCCAGCACGCCGATCACGCTGGAGGCGACGGTCAGGGCCAGGCCGAAGAGGATGGAGATCCGGAAACCGTAGATCAGGGTCGCGGTGATGTCGCGCCCGTCGTTGTCGGTGCCGAGCCAGTTGCGCGCGGAAGGCGCCGCCGGATAGGGCGCGGCGTCGCGCACCACCGTGTCCCAGGAAAAGGGGATCAGGGGCCAGATCACGGTGGCGCCCTTCTCGGCGAAGAGATCGGCCATGAAGGGGGCGGTGTAATCGGCCGGCGTGTCGAAGTCGCCGCCCAGTTCCGTCTCGGTGTAATCCTGGAAGACCGGGAAATAGGCCTGCCCCTCCATCCCGATATAGAGCGGGCGGTCGTTGGCGATGAATTCGGCGAAGAGGCTGAGACCGAACAGGCCAAGGAAGATCCACAGCGACCAGAAGCCCCGGCGGTTGGCGCGAAAGCGCGCGAGGCGGCGGCGTGTCAGGGGCGTGAGCTGGAAGCGGGCCATGGCGTCAGTCGCGCCGCTCGAAATCGATCCGGGGGTCGACCAGCGTATAGGTGAAGTCGGAGACGATGGAGGTCAAAAGCCCGATCAGGGAAAACAGATAGAGCGTGCCGAAGATGATCGGATAATCCCGCTTCTCCGCCGCCTGAAAGCCGAGGAGGCCGAGCCCGTCGAGGGAGAAGATCACCTCGGTCAGGAGGGACGACGTGAAGAAGATCGAGACGAAGGCGGCGGGAAAGCCGGCGATGACGATCAGCATGGCGTTGCGGAAGACGTGACCATAGAGGATGCGCCGCTCCCCCAGGCCCTTGGCGCGGGCCGTCGTGACATATTGCTTGCCGATCTCGTCGATGAAGGAATTCTTGGTCAGCAGGGTCAGGGTGGCGAAACCGCCGATCACCATGGAGAGGACGGGCAGCGCCATGTGCCAGGCATAATCGAGGATCTGCCGGCCCAGCGGCATGTCGGCGAAACCGTCGGAGACGAGGCCGCGCAGCGGAAAGATTGACCAGAAGGAACCGCCGGCAAAGAGCACGATCAGGAAGACGGCGACCAGGAAACTCGGCACCGCATAGCCGACGACGACGACGCCGGAGGTCCAAACGTCGAAACGGCTGCCGTCCCGGACCGCCTTGGCGACGCCGAGCGGGATCGAGATGAGGTAGACCAGCAAGGTGGTCCACAGCCCCAGCGAAATCGAGACCGGCAGTTTTTCGAGCACGAGGTCGATCACCGGGCGGGCCTGGAAGAAACTGGAGCCGAGATCGAAGCGCAGGAAATCGCCGACCATCTTCAGGAAGCGTTCGCCCATCGGCCTGTCGTAGCCGAACTGCTTTTCCAGCTTCTCGATGAAGGCGGGATCGAGCCCGCGCGCACCGCGATAGCGTTCCGACGTGCCGCTGCTCGACGTCGACGAGAAGGTCTCGTTGCCGCCGGACGACAGGCGCCCCTGCATGCCGCTGTCGGCGGTCGTGTAACGCGCGATGATCTGTTCCACCGGGCCGCCGGGTGCGAGCTGGACCACCAGGAAATTGATGGTGATGATGCCGAACAGGGTCGGCACGATCAGCAGCAGGCGGCGCAGCAGATAAATGCCCATCAAGGCGCCTTTCCGGCGTCGACGGCGGCGGAACGCGCGGCGTCGAACCACCAGGTGTCGATATGGCCGATGTCGAAGACCGGCTCGGTCTCGGGCCGGCCGAAACGGTCCCACCAGGCGATGGTGCGGCCGCGCTTGTAGAACTGGGGAATGAAATAGTCGTTCCACATGATGACTCGGTCCAGGGCATGGGCGGCGGTCATGTAATCGCGCCGGTTGTCGGCGGCGATCATGCGTTCGATCAGGGCGTCGACCACGGGATCGCGGATACCGCCCAGATTCTGGCTGCCCGGCACGTCGGCCATACCGGAACCCCAGAGATCGCGTAGCTCCGTCGTCGGCGTCGCATCGAGGATGAAACGCGCCGAGGTCACGTCGAAGTCGAAATCGTCGACGCGGGTCTGGAACGTGGTGATGTCGACCTCGCGGTAGCTCACGGCAATGCCGAGACGCTTCAGATTGTCCATGATCGGCTGGATGATGCGGGCGAAGGCCGGCTCGAAGGTCAGGAATTCGAGCGCGAAAGGCTCGCCCGCGCCATTCACCAGGCGCTTGTCGACAACGGTCCAGCCGGCTTGGGCGAGAAGGTCGCGCGCTACCTTCAGGCGTTCGCGGATGACGCCGCTGCCGTCGGTCCGGGCCGGGCGGTAGGGACCGCCGAAGACGGCGTCGGGGATCCGGCCGCGATACATCTCGAGAAGCGACAATTCGGCCGGGGTCGGATTGTCGTGGGCGGCCAGCACCGAATTCTCGAAGATCGAGGCCATGCGTTCATAGGCGCCGAAGAACAGCGCCTTGTTCGACCATTCGAAATCGAAGGCGAGGCCGATCGCCCGGCGCACGCGGACGTCGGCGAATTTCCCGCGCCGCAGGTTGAGGAAGAAGGCCTGGATGCCGGTCGGGCGTTCGTCCGCCACCTGGTCGCGCCTGATCAGGCCGGCGTCCATGGCCGGCCCGACATAGCCGCGCGCCCAGATGCGCGCCGTGAATTCCTCGCGAAAATCATAGGCACCGGCCTTGAAGGCTTCGAACTGCACGTCGCGGTCGCGGTAATAGTCGACGGAAATCGTGTCGAAGTTGAAACGCCCCCGGTTCACCGGCAGGTCGCGGGCCCAATAGTCGGCGCGGCGCTCGAAGGTGATGGAACGGCCGGCGTCGACCCTGGCGACGCGATAGGGGCCGGAGCCGAGGGGCGCGTCGAGCCCCGGCATCTCGAAATCCCGGCCCCGCCACCAGGCGGCGGACATCACCGGCATGGTCGAAATGGCGATGGGCACGGTATGGAGATTGGCGGCCTTGAAATGGACATGGACCGTCAGGGGATCGGTCGCCTCGATGGCCGCGATGTCGGCGAGCCGCCGGCTCCAGTCCGGATCGCCGTGCTCGCGCATGGCGGTCGCGGTGAACACCACATCCGCGGCCGTCACCGGCGTGCCGTCGGCGAAGCGGGCGTCGGGGTTCAGGCGGAAGGTGACGGCGGAGAAATCGGGCGCGATGTCGATACTCTTCGCCAGCAGGGGGTAGAAGCTGTCGGGCTCGTCCCGGCTCGGCGTCAGCAGGCTGTCGAAGGTCAGCGCCATGTGAGCGGGCACGACGGCGAGACCCCGGACGATATAGGGATTGAGCGAATCGAAGGTGCCGAGGCTGGCGAGGCGCAGCCGTCCACCCTTGGGCGCCTGCGGGTCGACATAGTCGAAATGCTCGAAGCCGGGCGGATATTTCGTGTCGCCGAAGGGCGAGAAGGCGGGCTGCGGCGCGGCGGCCAATGGCGCGGCGACGGCCAGGGCGGTCACGAGGGACAGCAGGATGGCCGTGGTCCGAAACAGAATGGTCAGCAAGGACGACATCGTCCGGATGATAGCAAGCCGCCTCGTGCTTTGAAGGCCTATCCCCCGGCTTTGGCGGCTTTCTCGGGGTCGAACCACCAGGTATCGGGGAATCCGGTGCCATATTCGGGTGCCGTGTCGGGCCGGCCGAAGCGGTCCCAGGCGGCGATGCGGGTGACCGCGACATACCAGTGGGGCACGACGTAGAAGCCCCAGGACAGTACCCGGTCCAGCGCGCGGCAGGCGGTGACCAGGGCTTGCCGCGATTCGGCGAAGATCACCTCGTCGATCAGGGCATCCACCACCGGATCCTTCACCCCGATCAGATTGCGGCTGCCCTTGGCGTCGGCGGCGGCGCTGCCCCAGAAGTCGCGCTGTTCGTTGCCGGGCGACAGCGACTGCGGGAACGAGCCGACGACCATGTCGAAATCGAAATCGTTCAGCCGGTTGATATAGGCCGACTGGTCGACGCTGCGAACGCCGGCGGCGATGCCGAGGAATTGCAGGTTCTGGACGAAGGGATCGGTGATCCGGTCGAAGGTCACGTCGAACAGCAGGAATTCGATCGAAAGCTGCTCGCCCGTCTCGTCCACCAGCTTCTTGTCGACGACGCGATAGCCCGCCTCGCGCAGCAGGTCGCGCGCCTTCAGCAGAAGCCGGCGGTCGCGGCCCGAACCGTCCGAGACCGGCAGTTCGAAGACCTCCGTGAACACTTCGCCCGGCAATCGGTCGCGGAACGGCTCGAGAAGGGCGAGTTCGTCACCTTCCGGCAGTCCGGTGGCGGCCATTTCCGAATTGGCGAAATAGCTGTCGTTCCGTGTGTAGGCGTCGAAGAACAGGGCCTTGTTCGACCATTCGAAGTCGAAGCACAGACCGATCGCCTGACGCACGCGGCGGTCCTGGAACTTGGGCCGACGGGTGTTGATGACATAGGCCTGCATGCCGGCCGGCGTGTTGTCCGGCAGCTCCAGCTTCTTCACGCGGCCGTCGCGGACCGCCGGGAAGTCGTAGGCCGTCGCCCAGAGGCGGGCCACCCGTTCCTGCCGGACGTCGACGGCGCCCGCCTTGAAGGCTTCGAAGAGCGCGGTCTCGTCGCGGTAGTAGTCGTAGCGGATACGGTCGAAATTGTCCCGGCCGCGGTTCACGTTCAGGTCGCGGCCCCAATAGTCGGGCAGGCGCTCGATGGTGATGCCGCGCCCCGGCTCGACGGCGCCGATGCGATAGGCGCCGCTGCCCGGCGGCACGTCCAGGCTGGGCCGGCCGAAATCGCGTCCTTCCCACCAATGGGCCGGCAGCACCGGCAATTGGCCGAGAATCAGCGGCAATTCGCGATTGCCGCCGGTGCCGAAGGTGAAGCGGACGAGATGGTCGCCCGAGGTTTCGGCCTTGGCGACATTGGCGTAATAGGCGCCGTAGAAGGGGGCGCCCTTGTCGCGCAGGACGTTCAGGCTGAACACCGCGTCCGCCGCCGTCACCGGCGTGCCGTCGTGGAAACGCGCCTCGGGCCGAAGCGCGAATTCGACATAGGCGCGGTCCGGCCCGACGGTGATCGCTTCCGCCAGCAGGCCGTATTCGGAGAAGGGCTCGTCCGGCGACTGAACGGTCAGCGTGTCGTAGATGGCGGCGGCGGCAACGGCCGGATCGCCCAGATATATGAAGGGATTGAGCGAATCGAAGCTGCCGATGGTGGCGAGTCGCAAATCGCCGCCTTTGGGCGCGTCCGGACGGACGAAGTCGAAATGCGGGAAACCGGCGGGATACTTCAGATCGCCGTAGATGGCGATGCCGTGGGTGGCGGCGGGGGCTGCGATGTCAGGCGGCGTTTGCGCGCGGGCGAAAAAGGGAAAGGCCCCCACGAGGGGGGCCGAACCCGCGAGGGCCAGGAAATGGCGACGGGAAAATCCGGTCATCATCCCGGCCCGGCCGCGATCAGGGCAGCGGCGCCGGATTGTCCGCCTGTTCGCGCAGATAGGCGATCAGGTCCGCGCGCTGTTCCGGCTTCTTCAGGCCGGCAAAGCCCATCTTGGTGCCCGGGGCATATTCCTTCGGGCTGCGCAGGAATTCGTAGAGCGAGTCGTAATCCCAGGGTTCCTGGATGTTCTTGATCGCGTCCGAATAGGCGAAGCCTTCCATGTGGCCGTGCTTCGCGCCGACGACACCCCAGAGGTTCGGACCGACCTTGGCCGGACCACCCTTCTCGATGGTGTGGCAGGACGCGCATTTGACGAACTGCTTCTTGCCGGCCTCGGCGGAGGCGGAGGCGAGCAGGGTCTCGATCGGCGGGTCTTCCGGCGCGGCCTCGGCGACGGCCGCGCCGTCACTGCCCTCTTCCTCGACGCCTTCGACGACGTAGGCCGGCTTTTCCAGCTCCTCCGGCGCGACGAGCGCATTGCCGATGTTGCCGATGACCAGAAGAACCAGCACGCTGCCCAGCACCGCACCGGCGATTTTGTTGAATTCGAAGGAATCCATGTGCCCTCGTCCCCTCTGTTCGGGCCAGAAACATCCCGACAGGCGCGCGGAGATTAGCCGCTTCCAAGCAATAGGTGCAACCCGTATAAGGTCGCGCGATCGCCTCGGAAACTGACGGCAAGGCGCGCGATCTTCTCTGTGTCATGTTGCCGCAGTGCCGTCTTGCCGCCAAGGCGTTGTCGAATGGTCCCACAGGAATCCGTCATGAGCGAAAATTCCCCCGCCCCAGCTCTTCCGGCGATGGTGGTGATTCCGGCGCGCATGGCCTCGACGCGCCTGCCGGGCAAGCCCCTGGCGGACATCTGCGGCGCGCCCATGATCGTTCAGGTGTGGCGCCGGGCGATGGAGGCGGATGTCGGCCCCGTGGTGGTCGCGGCGGCCGAACCCGAGATCGCGGATGCCGTGACCGCCGCCGGCGGCCGCGCGGTGCTGACCGCGCCCGACCTGCCCTCCGGCTCCGACCGCATCGCCGAGGCGCTGGCGATCGCCGATCCCGAGGGGCGGGCGCGGATCGTGGTCAACGTCCAGGGCGACCTGCCGACCATCGATCCGGGCGAGATCCGCGCCGCCCTTCGCCCCATGGCCGATCCCGCGGTCGACATCGCCACCCTGGCGGCCGAGATCCGTATCGAGGAAGAGCGCACCAACCCCAATGTGGTGAAGGCCGTGGTCGCCTGGCAGGGCGCGACGGGGGTCGGCCGCGCACTCTATTTCACGCGGGCGACGGCGCCCCATGGCGCCGGCGCGCACTGGCATCACATCGGGCTTTACGCCTATCGTCGCGACGCGCTGACCCGATTCGTGCGGCTGCCGCCGTCGCCTCTGGAACAGCGCGAGAAACTGGAGCAATTGCGGGCGCTCGAGGCCGGCATGCGCATCGACGTGGTGGCGGTCGATACCGTCCCCCTCGGCGTCGATACGCCGGAAGACCTCGCGCGGGCCCGCGCCATCATCGAAAGCCGCATCCGATGACCTTCGATCCCGCCATCGTCGGCAATGCCGTGGTCGCCTATCAGGGCGCGCCCGCCGCCTTCTCCCATCAGGCGCTGAACGAATTGTTTCCGGACGCGACGCCGCTCGCCTGCCCGACCTTCGACGAGGCGCTTTCGGCGATCAAGGACGGCCGCGCCGATTATGGCGTGATCCCGATCGAGAACACGCTGGCCGGCCGCGTGGCCGACATCCACCAACTCCTGCCCGGCGCCCATCTCTATATTGTCGGGGAATATTTCCTGCGCATCCGGCACCAGTTGGTGGCCCCGAAGGGCGCCACCCTCGAAGGCCTGAAGACGGTGCACAGCCATCAGATGGCCCTGGCGCAATGCCGCGACCTCCTGAACCGGCATCATCTGACGCCGGTGGTTCACGACGACACCGCCGGCGCCGCCCGCGACGTCGCGCTCTGGAACGACCCGACCGTCGGCGCCATCGCCTCCAGCCTGGCGGCCGAGACCTATGGCCTCGACACGCTGGCGGCGAACGTCGAGGACGCGGCCCACAACACGACGCGTTTCATCGTGCTCTCGCGCAGCCGACACGATCCGCCCCAGGGCGCCGCCAGCGTCACCACCTTCGTCTTCCGGGTGCGCAACGTGCCGGCCGCCCTCTACAAGGCGCTGGGCGGCTTCGCCACCAACGGCATCAACATGACCAAGCTCGAGTCGTATCAGATCGAGGGCAGCTTCACCGCGACCCAGTTCTACGCCGATATCGAGGGCCATCCGAACGACCGCTCGGTCCAGCTCGCTTTCGAGGAACTGGCCTTCTTCTCGACCAATGTCACCGTGCTCGGCTGCTACCCGGCGCATCCCTTCCGGACCAAGAATTATTGAAGCGGCGCGCTCTCGCCGAAAGCTGTGTTTCGCCCCTCACCCAAGCCTCTCCCCGGAGGGGCGAGGGCTTTAGTGGGTTCCCTCGCCCCGCTTGCGGGGAGAGGGGTGGGGTGAGGGGCTTTACGGTCAGACCTCGCCTTCGACCCAGGCGCGGACCAGATGGTGCGCGATCGCCAGGGGCGGGGGCAGGGCGAGGTCCGGGTTGCGGCCTTCGAGGGCGGCGGCGCAGGCCGCGCGGTCGAACCAGCCCGCATCGTCCAATTCGTCGCCGTCGACCGTGATCGCCTCGGTCTTCGCCTCGGCGAAGCAGCCGACCATCAGGGACGAGGGGAAGGGCCAGGGCTGGGTGGCGTGATAGGTGACGGTGCCGACGTCGATTCCGGCTTCCTCCTTCACCTCGCGGCGCACCGCCTCTTCGATGGTCTCGCCCGGCTCGACGAAACCGGCGAGCGCCGAATAGAAGCCGGGCGGGAATTTCGGCTGGCGGCCGAGCAGGCAGCGGTCGCCATGGATCGCCAGCATGATCACCACCGGATCGGTGCGCGGGAAATGCTCCGCCCCGCAGTCGGGATTGGTGCAGCGGCGCGACCAGCCGGCCGCTTCCATCGCGCTCGGCGCGCCGCATTGGGCGCAGAAGCGGTGGCGGGCGTGCCAGTCGACCATGGCCTTGGCCTGGGCGGCGATGGCGGCGTCGCGCGGGTCGATGGTCATGGCGGCGGCGCGCATGTCCTGAAAGCGGCCGAAGCCCGCGAGGGTGCCGCCCCGGGCCGGATCGGGTCCGGCGGAGACATCCACCGCGAAGACCGCCGAATCACCCTCGGTGCCCAGAAACACGGGCGGCGGGGCCGCCGCCACCAGGTCGTCGATCAGGCCGGGCCGCAGCAGGCCGAGCTGATGGGTGCCGCCGTCCTCGATGATGAAGGGGCGGGTGCGCCACAGCGGCAGGAACAGCGAATCGGCGGATTTCAGCTTCGCCGCCAGCCAGGCTTCGTCCTTCCGCCGTTCGGCGGCCCGGTCGAGGGGATTGCCGGCGAAGGTGGTCGCGGCGCTGGGTTCTGTCATGACGGCTGGACCTCCGGCGGGTTCAATCGCCGGCAGTCGAAGCACGCCCGGGCGGTGCGCGCAAGGTCCGTTCGCATTCCGACGCCTTGAACTGCAGATCGCGCAGGGCCGTGCCCTCGTCCGGCAGGTCCGGATCGCAGCGCCGCGCCAGGGTCAGCCACATGCGATAGCGCGCCGCCTGGGACGCGCCGGCGGCGGCATCCGGCGCGGGCAGGGGCGGGGCGTCGACGGCGGGGCGCAGCGGCGGCGGATCGGCCGGGGCCAGGATCAGGGCGGCCTGGGTCACGTCGGCCGGCTGGCGCGCCACGATCCAGCTTTCGCCGCCGTCGTCGGACTGATAGAGGCCGGTGCCGTCGCTCGCCAGCAAGGTGTCGCCCCAGAGGGCAAGCTTGTAGCCATTCTCGTCATAAGGCGAGGGGGAGCCGGCGAGGCGGTCGAGACAGCCTTCGAGATCGAGGGTGCGGGGGATCTCCCACTTCTCCTTGACGAGGCGGCGGCAGGCGGCGGTATCGCCGTCGTCGGCCGTCACGGCAGCTTGGCCGGGGGTGGGCGCGAGCAGGGCCATGGCGACGGCAAAAGCCGGCGCCAGCGGGATCGTCGCGATGCCTCGGGCCTTCTTCATGGTGCCAATGTCGTCCCTCTGGATGCCCCCGTCCACCGGGATCGCACCCGAAACCGTTGATATGCAAGGGCTTTCCGGGAAATTTGCGCGACCCCCTTGCCGAATGGCGCGGCTTGGTCGATATAGGGGGCGGGAGGTTGGCGGTGGACAGGTCCCTCGCCAACCCGGTCAGGTCCGGAAGGAAGCAGCCGTAACGAATTCGATCTGGGTCGTTGTCCAGCCTCCCACCCCGAAGAAGCCGCGTTTCGACGCGGCTTTTTTCGTGGCCCCGCCGTGCCTGGGCGCGGCTTTTTTCATGGCAAGCGGGCAGTGCAGCGGCCACAATCGCCCGCGATGACGGACAATCCGATTCCGATGGACACCCCGGCCGAGCCCTATCGCGTCCTGGCCCGGAAATACCGCCCCTCGACCTTCGCCGAACTGATCGGTCAGGAGGCGATGGTGCGTACCCTGACCAATGCCATCGCGGCGGGGCGGCTGGCCCATGCCTTCATGCTGACCGGCGTGCGTGGCGTCGGCAAGACGACGACGGCGCGAATCATCGCCAAGGGCCTGAACTGCATCGGCCCGGACGGCAGGGGCGGCCCCACGGTCGAGCCCTGCGGCACCTGCGCCAATTGCATCGCCATCGCCGAGAGCCGGCACATCGACGTCCAGGAAATGGACGCCGCCAGCCGCACCGGCGTCAACGACATCCGCGAGATCATCGAGGGCGTGCGCTTCGCCGCCGTCCAGGCACGCTTCAAGATCTACATCATCGACGAAGTGCACATGCTCTCGACCAGCGCCTTCAACGCGCTCTTGAAGACGCTGGAAGAACCGCCGCCCCATGTGAAGTTCATCTTCGCGACGACCGAGATCCGCAAGGTGCCGGTAACCGTGCTGTCGCGCTGCCAGCGTTTCGACCTGCGCCGTATCGATCAGGACCGGCTGATCGCCCATCTGGGCGGAATCGCGGCCAGGGAGGGGGCGAACGTCAGCCCGGCGGCGCTGGCGCTGCTGGCGCGGGCAGCCGAAGGTTCGGTGCGCGATGCCCTTTCGCTGCTCGATCAGGCGATCGCCCATGCCGCCGGCGAGGTCGGGGAAGAGGCGGTGCGCGACATGCTCGGCCTCGCCGACCGCGCCCGCGTTTTCGATCTCTTCGAGATGGTGATGCGCGGCGACGCCAAGGCGGCGCTGACCGAATTGGGCGATCAATATGACACCGGGGCCGATCCCGCCGTGGTGCTGCAGGACCTGCTGGAACTGTCCCACTGGCTGACGCGCCTCAAGATCGTGCCCGAGGCGGCGGCGGAGGCGACAGCTTCCGAACACGACCGCAACCGGGGCCTCGAACTCTCACGTGCCCTGTCGATGCCGGTGCTGGCACGGAGCTGGCAGATGCTGCTCAAGGGCCTGGGCGAGGTCCGGGTGGCGCCCAGTCCGCTGTCGGCCGCCGAAATGATCCTGATCCGCCTTGCCTATGCCGCCGATCTGCCGCCGCCGGCCGATGTGGTGAAGCAATATGTCGAGGAACGGGACGGCAGGACGCCGCCGCGCGGCCCCCAGGGCGGCGGCGGGGGCGGACCCGCCGCCTATGGCGGCGCGCCGGCCGTGGCCCGTCAGCCCGTGCCGGCGGAAGCGCCCGGCCGTGCCCCGATGGCCAGCCGGGACCACCAGCCCCGGGCGGAAGGCAATGTCGTCTATCTGAACCAGGAAGAGACGGCGCCGGCCGTGCCCGACAGTTTCGCGGCGGTCGTCGCCCTGTTCGAGCGCCACCGCGAGATCATGCTGTCGGCCCATCTCTCCAACGATGCCCATCTGGTCGAATTCGCGCCGGGACGGATCATCCTGCGCCTCGCCCCCGGCGCCCAGAACCGCCTGCGCGAGGTCGCGGCCAAGCTCGACGCCTGGACCGGCATGCGCTGGACCATCGACACCTCGACCGAGACCGGCGCCGACACCCTGGGCAACCAGGCGCGGGAGGCGCGCAATGCCCTGGTCGAGCGCCTGAAGGCCTCGGCCCCGGTGCGCGCGCTGGAGACGGCGTTTCCCGGCATCCGCCTGCTGGACGTCCGGCCCCTGCCGAAACAGGGCATGACCGGCCCGCTTGACGACGAGGCCGAGGAAACCGACATGGACGACGAGGATGCCCCCATCCTGGACATCTTCGATTTCGACACCGACGACGATTGAGGCTTCGGCAATGAAGATCATGGACATGATGAAGCAGGCCCAGGCCATGCAGGCCAAGATGGCCGAGATGCAGAACAGCCTGGACGAGGTCGAGGTCGAGGGCCGTTCGGGCGGCGGCCTGCTGACAGTCACCATGACCGGCAAGGGCGACGTGAAGGGGGTGAAGATCGACCCCAGCCTGATCGTGCCCGAGGATGCCGAGGTGCTGGAGGATCTGGTGGTCGCCGCCGTGCGCGACGCCAAATCCAAGGCCGAAGCCCGCATGGCCGAGGAAATGCAGAAGGCGACCGCCGGCCTCGGCCTGCCCGCCGGCTTCAAGATGCCGTTCTGACGGCGATCGGGCGACGGGCGGCATGGCGGTCGGCGGCCCCGAGCCGGGCGGCGCGCTCGACCGGCTGATCCAGCTCCTCGCCCGGCTGCCGGGCCTGGGGCCGCGGTCGGCCCGGCGCGTGGCGCTGCATCTGCTCGCCCGGCGCGAAAGCCTGATGGCGCCCCTGGCGGCGGCCATGGCCGAGACCCTGGAGAAGGTCCGTCCCTGTCCGGTCTGCGGCAACCTCGATACGGTCGAACCCTGCGCCATCTGCCGCGATGCAGGGCGCGACGGCAGCGTGCTCTGCGTCGTCGAGAATGTCGGCGATCTCTGGGCGATCGAACGTTCCGCCGCCTTTCGCGGGCGCTATCACGTGCTGGGCGGCCATCTCTCGGCGATCGACGGCGTCGGCCCCGGCGATCTGCGCATCGACGGGCTGATCGGGCGTCTCGGCGACGGCATGGTGCGCGAGGTGGTGCTGGCGCTGAACGCCACGGTCGACGGCCAGACCACGGCCCATTACATCGCCGACATCCTGGCCGACCGGCCGATCGCCGTCACCCGCCTTGCCCATGGCGTGCCCGTCGGCGGCGAACTCGATTATCTGGACGACGGTACGCTTGCCGCCGCCCTTCGCGCGCGTCGGCCGTCGGAAGGCTGAGGGGCGTCAGCCCGAAAAGCCGCCCTTCGCCAGGAATTCGCGTTCCGCCGCCGTGGTTTCGCGGCCCAGTGCCGGGTTGCGGTGGGGGAAGCGGCCGAAACGGGCGATGATGTCGCGGTGGATTTCGGCATAGGTCTCCACCTCCCGGCCGAGGGGGCGCATCAGCTCGACCGAGAGATCCTGGTCGGCCAGATCCTCGGAATGCTCGAAGGGCAGGTAGAAGAAGCCGCGCAGTTCCGGCGCCACCACCTTGTCGTGGCCGAGCGCCAGGGCGCGCCGGGCGAAATGGCGGGCCAGCCCGTCGGTCGCGAACATATGTGCCGTATCGCGGAAGGCGTTGCGCGGAAACTGGTCGAGCAGGATGATCAGCGCCAGGGCGCCGTCGGGCGTCATGGCCCAGGAATCCAGGCGGCGCGCGGCGGCGGCCAGATGCCGGTCGAGGAAGCGGTCGCGAAAGTCCGTGTCGAAGGCTTCGTCCTTCGAGAACCATTTGTCCGGGCCGGCGGCGCGCCAGAACGCGATGATCGCTTCGGCGTCCGAGACAGGCTGGAGCGGAACGGCCTTGAGCATGGCGTTGGTGTCCTTGTGGCAAGATCCCGTGGATCGTCTGCCGCCTTTCTAGCAGACAACTTCTTAACATGACGCGAACGCGGCATTTCCCCGTTCCGGAGAGTCTCAGTAGCGGATGGCCACCACTTCGAGGCTCTCCGGCCCCTGGGGCGTGCGGACTTCGACCACGTCGCCGACCTCGGCCTTCAGGAGGGCGCGGGCGACCGGCGAGATCCAGGAGATTTCGCCCCGGTCGGTGCGGGCCTCGTCGGTGCCGACGATGCGCACGGTCTTCTCCACGTCGTCGTCGCCGACATAGGTGACATGGGCACCGAAGAAGACGCGGGACTTCACCTTCTGGGCGGCGGGGTCGACCACGGTCGCGCCTTCGAGGCGCTTGATCAGGAAACGCAGGCGGCGGTCGATCTCGCGCAGGCGCTTCTTGCCGTAGATATAGTCGCCGTTCTCAGAACGGTCGCCGTTGCCGGCGGCCCAGGACACCACCTCCACCACCTTCGGCCGCTCCACCCGCGTCAGGTGGCGCAATTCGTCCGCCAGGCGGGCGTAGCCTTCGGGGGTGATGTAGTTTTTCGGTCCTTCGCTCAATGGGGCCGTCGCTCAGTCGGGGACCATCACTCGGCGGCGGCGCCCCAGCCGGCGGCCGGCTGCACCGCGATGTCGGTCGCCGTCTTCTTGATCCGGTTCTCGTCGTCGACATAGACCAGCCTGGCCTCGAAGGACGGCAGTTCCGCCTCCTCGACCTCGACATAGGCGGCGATGATCAGGATGTCGTTCTTCTGGGCGAGACGGGCGGCGGCGCCGTTCAGCGAGATCACGCGCGAACCGCGCTCGGCCCGGATGATGTAGGTCGAGAACCGCTCGCCATTGTTGACGTTGTAGATGTCGATCTTCTGCAGCGGCAGCAGGCCCGAGGCTTCGAGCAGATCCTCGTCGATGGCGCAGGAGCCCTCGTAGTCGAGTTCGCAATGGGTGACCTTCACCCGGTGCAGCTTGGCCTGCAGCATGGTCCGGCGCATGGCTTTCTCCCCTCGGCATGAAAGTTGGCGCCGGTCCTAGCATCGGGTGGATCCGGAGACAAGAAGGGTATGTGCCGCGCGCATCGCCGCCGCCTTGACGCCGCCCGCCGGACATCATACCTGTGGCCCATGGCCATGCGACCCATCCTCATCGCGCCCGATCCGCGCCTGAAACAGAAATCGACACCGGTCGAGGTGTTCGATGCCGATCTGCAATGCCTGATCGACGACATGTTCGAGACCATGTATGCGGCGCCCGGCATCGGCCTCGCCGCGATCCAGGTCGGCGTCGCCAAGCGCCTGCTGGTCATCGACATCTCGCGCGAGGACGAGGAGAAGGCGCCACGCGTCTTCATCAATCCCGAGATCGTCTGGACCTCGGAGGGCGAATTGTCGACCTATGAGGAAGGCTGTCTCTCGGTGCCGGAGCAATATGCCGAGGTGCAGCGCCCGTCCCGCGTCCGCGTTTCCTATCGCGACCGCGACGGCGAAGCGCACGAGGAAGAGATGGAGGGCCTGCTGGCCACCTGCATCCAGCACGAGATGGATCACCTCGAAGGCATTCTCTTCGTCGACCATCTCTCGCTCGCGCGGCGCTCCATGCTGATGCGCAAGCTCGCCAAGTCGCGCAAGTTCGCCCGGGTCTGACCCGGTTCCGCCACCCATGTCCGCTGCGCCCCACCGGCTCCGTCTCGCCTTCATGGGCACGCCCGATTTCGCCGTGCCGACCCTGGAGGCGCTGATCGCCGCAGGCCATGACGTCGCCGCCGTCTACAGCCAGCCGCCGCGCCCGGCCAATCGCGGCCACAAGCTCACCCCCTCGCCGGTCCACAAGGCGGCGGAGGCGGCGGGTATCGAGGTGCGCACGCCGAAGAGCCTTAAGGGTGTGGAGGAGCAGAAGGCTTTCGCCGATCTCGGCCTCGACGCCGCCGTCGTTGTCGCCTATGGCCTGATCCTGCCGGCGGCCGTCCTCTGGGCGCCGCGTCTCGGCTGCTTCAATCTCCATGCCTCCCTGCTGCCGCGCTGGCGCGGCGCGGCGCCGATCCAGCGCGCCATCTGGGCCGGCGACGACGAGACCGGCGTCGCCGTCATGGCCATGTCGGAGGGGCTCGACGAAGGACCGATCGTGCTCGAGGAAAAGATCGACATCGGGCCGGACGACAATGCCGGCACGATCCACGACCGTCTCGCGGCGCTGGGCGGCCCCTTGATGGTCGACGGCCTCGCCCTGATCGCGACGGGCCGGGTGACGCCCCGCGCCCAGGAGGCGGAGGGCGTGACCTATGCCCGCAAGATCGCCAAGGACGAGGCGCGCATCGACTTCACCCAGTCGGCGGAAGCGGTGGATTGCCAGATCCGCGCCCTGGCGCCGAGCCCCGGGGCCTTCACCGAAATCCTGGGCGAACGCTGCAAGATCCTGCGGGCCGAAGCCCTGCCGGAGGATGGTGGCGATGCCGTGCCCGGCACGGTCATCGACGCCAATTTGACCATCGCCTGCGGCACGGGCGCGATCCGGCCCCTTCTGGTGCAGCGCGCGGGCCGCGGCGCCCAGCCCGTCGCCGAGTTCCTGCGCGGTTTCGCGGTGCCCGCCGGCACGATCGCCGGCTTCCCGGTCGCCGCCGGCACGATCGCCGGCTGAGGGCCGGCCATGGCGCGCTATCGCCTGACCATCGAATATGACGGCGGCGCCTTTTCCGGCTGGCAGCGCCAGGAGGAGGGGCGCGCCTCGATTCAGGGCGCGATCGAGGCGGCGGCGGCCCATTTGAACGACGGCGCGGCGCCCACCCTGCATGCCGCCGGACGGACCGATGCGGGCGTCCATGCCACGGGCCAGGTCGCCCATTTCGACATGGCGCGCGATATCGACGGCGTCGGTCTGCGCAACGCCCTGAACTTCCACCTGAAGCCCCTGCCGATCTCGATCCTGGAAGCGGCGCGGGTGCGCGACGATTTCCACGCGCGCTTCTCCGCCATCGGGCGGCGCTATCGCTATCGCATCCTCGACCGCCGGCCGCCGCCGGCCCTCGATCTCGGCCGGGTGTGGCATACCTGTCGGAGGCTGGACGTCGAGGCCATGGCGGCGGCGGCCCGCGTCCTGGTCGGGCATCACGACTTCGAGAGTTTCCGCGCCACCGGCTGTCAGTCGAAATCGCCCGTCAAGACCCTCGACGCGCTCGACGTGCTGCGGGTCGGGGAAGAGATCCATGTCCATGCCGCGGCACGCTCGTTCCTGCATAACCAGGTGCGGATCATGGTCGGCACGCTCCGGCTGGTGGGCGAGGGCAAATGGGGGCCGGCGGATGTCGCGGCGGCGCTGGCCGCCCGGCGGCGCGACGCGGCGGGGCCGACGGCCCCGCCCGAAGGCCTGGTGCTGACCGCCGTCGACTACGACGACCGGGGCGATCTGCCGGGTCCGTAGCACCGGCACAGGAATCCGGCACAGGAAACCGGCACGCCGAACGTTCCAGAGGTGAATGTTCGCCAGTCGAATGGCTGAAGGAGACGTGCCGTGAACAAGACACTCGCGACGATTCTCGCCCTTTCCGTCGCCCTGACGGCGCCGCTCGCCGCCATGGCCCAGGGCGGGCCGCAACCCTATCCCCAACAGCACCAGGACAACCCGCACCAGGACAACCCGCACCAGGGCAGCCCGCATCGGAGCGGCCAGCGCCACGACGATCGCGGCCATGACAGGCGTCCGGTCGTGACCATCGACCACAGCCGCCAGGAACAGGTGCGGCAATGGCAGCAGCACCATCGGGGCTGGCATCAGCCGGTGCCCCAGAGCGTCAGCCGGACCGTGGTGGTGAACAGCCGGCTGGTGAAGGGGCACTATCGCCGCCCGCCCCATGATCTGGTCGACATCCTGCCCCGCCCGCCCGCCGGCTATGCCTATTTCGCGGTCGGCGGCGATGTCGTGCTGGCGGCGATCGCGACCGGCATCATCGCCCAGATCGTGCTTTCCGGGCATTGACCGCGGCGCCGGCCATGGGAACCCTTGTGGCTTCGGATGCGTTGAACGTTCCGAAGGCAGAAGGAGCACAGCAACCATGGTCGGAACCGGAAACCGCGCCGGTGCGGGACTTGCCGCCGCCTGGCTCGGGCTTTCCCTGGGTCTGGCGGTCGCCCTGACGGCGCCGGCCGCCCAGGCCGACACCGGCAGGAAAAGCGGCTACGGCGGCGCCCGTGTCGTGACCGTCGCGGCCGACCTCGGCTTTTCGGCGACCGATCGCCAGATCGTCTCCAATTTCTTCCTGCGCAATTCGGGCTATTACAGCAGCCTTCCGCCGGGGCTGCGCCGACAGCTCGTGACCAAGGGGCGCCTGCCGCCGGGCATCGCCAGGAAGGCGCTGCCGCCCGGCCTGTCGAACGCCCTGCCGCCGGCGCCCCGGGGCTATCAGCGCATGATCGTCGGGCCCGACGTGCTGCTGGTCGAGACCGCGACCGGGATCATCCTCGACATCATCCGTGACGTCGTTCGCTGACGGCGACGGAACCCGGGGCCCCGCACCGGGTTTATCCGACAGTTCCCCGATGGGAGGATACGACGATGGGTATCAGCAAGACACTGACGATCGCCGCCCTGGCCGCGGCGCTGACGCTGCCCGCCGCCGGGGCTTTCGCCCGCGATCGCGGACATCACGACGATGGTGGTTACAACCGGTATTCGTATCAGAACGGACATGGTCACGGCTACGACGACGGCCGGCGCTACGGCGACCGCGACCATCGCCATCCGTCCCAGGCCTATGCCCGGGGTTACGGCCGTGGTTACGACAAGGGCTATGGCGGCGGCTACCGCGACGGCGTGCGCTTCGAACAGCGCGAGCGCCAGCATTTCCATCACTGGTACAAGCGTTATCCGGCCTATTACCGGCCGATCCCGCCGGGTCATTATCATGGGCCGGTGCGCGGCGCCCATCTGCCGCGCGGCTACTACCAGCCGCTGCATCCGGTCCTGGTGGCGCAGCTTCGCCCGCTGCCCTACGGCTACCGCTACTATTCCGTGGGCGCCGACGTGGTCATCGCCTCGATCGCCACGGGCATCATTCTGGACGTGATCCTGGGCGGCCGCTGAACGGTCCGCCCGTGATGTGATCTTGTGGATCTCATTGCCGGCGGCGCGCGCCGAAGCGAAAGCCCGGGACGCGGACGACCACGCGGGCGACGATCTGGCATTCCGACACGCCGCCGAGGTCGATCGACGGCGCCGAGGCGGGGCCGTCGCCCGAAAGCCGGAAGCGGCCGTCCGCCGCGCGCGGGCCGAGGCGCTTGATCATCTGAAGCTCGCCCGGCCGCCGGACGCAGACGACGTCGCCGGGACGCGGCGGCCGGCCATGTCCCGGCAGGCGCCCGACGGCGATGTCGCCGTCGCGGAAGGTCGGCGCCATGCTCCGCCCCCGGACGCGGAACAGGCGCCAGCCCGACCACGGCGTGCCCATCGCCGGCGCGCGGAACGTCAAGGCGCGGGCATCAAAGCACGGGGTAGACGACGTCCAGCTTGGGCGGATAGGGGCAGGGCCTGCGCATGGTCTCGATCCCCTTGGTCGTCCAGAAGATCTCCGCGAAACGATTGACCAGGTCGACCAGCTTCTCGCCGTCGGCCCGATGGACGTCCTGGCGGCAGGCGCTCGCGGCCTGCATGATCTTCTGGGTCAGGTCATGGATCTCGGGGTGTTTCTCGACCAGCGGCGCCTTGAAATAGTCGCCCCAGATGATGCGGATCTCGGCCTTCACCTTTTCCGCCTCGCTCTCCTTGGCCGCGATGTTGCGCACCAGCGTATTGAGGCGCGACGCCTCGTCGACCCCGGTCTTGGCCGCGACCTCGTGGA
Organism: Zavarzinia marina; assembly: GCF_021568905.1. Taxonomy (GTDB): domain Bacteria; phylum Pseudomonadota; class Alphaproteobacteria; order Zavarziniales; family Zavarziniaceae; genus Zavarzinia; species Zavarzinia marina. The sequence goes on from NZ_JAKGSB010000003.1 coordinate 89,001, forward strand.
TGATGTCCATCATGCGCACCACCGAGACGGCGGCGATCAGGGCGGGGCCGGGGTCGTAGATGCCGCAGGGGATGTCGCAATGGGCGTGCGCGTCCTCGATCGCCGGCAGGCGGCCGATCAGTCTGTCGAGCAGGGTCATCCTGTCTTCCTTCGGTTGCGGAATGCCGCCTCGAAGCTAGATCAGATGATATTGATTCTCAATGTCGACAATGGCAGCCGGCTCAGCGCGCCGTCCGGAAGAAGTGACGCAGCATGTCGTGATAGATCCGGGTCAGGCGCTCCAGATCCTCGACCCGGACCTTTTCGTCCGCCTTGTGCATGGTTTCGCCGACCATGCCGAATTCGATCACCGGGCAATGGCGCGCGATGAAGCGGGCGTCCGATGTGCCGCCGCTGGTCGAGAGCTCGGGGATCGTGCCGGTCTCCGCCTGGACCGCGGCGGTGACGATCTCCGACAGGGCGCCGGGCTCGGTCAGGAAGGCTTCGCCCGAGACCCGGGTCTCCAGATCATAGGCAAGGCCGGTCCCGTCCAGGGTTCGCCGCAGCAGGGCGTCGAGCGAGGCGCCGGTGTGGCGGTCGTTGAAGCGGATGTTGAAACGGGCCGTCGCCACGCGGGGGATGACGTTGGTCGCCGCATTGCCGACGTCGATGGTGGTGATTTCCAGATTCGAAGGCTGGAAATGCTCGGTGCCGTCGTCGAGATGCAGGGCGTCCAGCGCCCCGAGCAGGCGCACCAGCCCGGGGATCGGATTGTCGGCCAGATGCGGATAGGCGACATGACCCTCGACGCCGGTGACCGTCAGCACGCCGTTGATCGAGCCGCGGCGCCCGATCTTGGCCATTTCGCCGAGACGGCGGGGATTGGTCGGCTCGCCGACGACGCAGGCGTGCCAGACTTCGCCCCGGGCCGTCAGGGTCTCCAGCATCTTCACGGTGCCGTTGATCGCCGGGCCCTCCTCGTCGCCGGTGATCAGCAGGGAGATGGCGCCGCCGCGCGGCACCTTGCCGTTGTGATCCGCGAGGAAGGCGCTGGCGGCGGCGGTAAAACAGGCGATCGCGGCCTTCATGTCGGCGGCGCCCCGGCCCAGCAGATAGCCCTGATCGACCGTCGCCTCGAAGGGATCGACGGTCCAGCGCGCCCGCTCGCCCACCGGCACCACGTCGGTATGGCCGGCGAAGCAGAAATGCGGGCCGGCGCCCGAACCGTCGCCGATCCTCGCATAGAGATTGTCGACGTCGGGCGTGCCGGGTTCCGAAAAGGGCAGATGCTCGACGCTGAAGCCCAGCGCCTTCAGGACCCCGCCCAACGTGTCCAGCGCGCCGGCGTCATCGGGCGTCACGCTGGGGCAGCGGATCAGTTCGATCGCCAGCGGCAGGGCATCCAGCACCGGGGGCTTCATCGCCGTCGCCGCCTCAGTCGCGCAGCAGTTCGTTGATCGAGGTCTTGGAGCGGGTCTGCTCGTCGACGCGCTTCACGATCACGGCGGCGTAGAGGCCGGGTTCGCCCTGGCCCTTGCCGGGGATGGTGCCGGGCACCACCACCGAATAGGCCGGCACGCGGCCCCGGAACACTTCGCCCGTGGCACGGTCGACGATCTTGGTCGAGGCGCCGATATAGACGCCCATGGACAGCACCGCGCCGGTCTCGACCACCACGCCCTCGGCCACTTCCGACCGGGCGCCGATGAAGCAATTGTCCTCGATCACCACGGGGCCCGCCTGCAGGGGCTCCAGCACGCCGCCGATGCCGGCGCCGCCCGAGATGTGGCAATTGGCGCCGATCTGGGCGCAGGAACCGACGGTCGCCCAGGTGTCGACCATGGTGCCCTTGCCGACATGGGCGCCGACGTTGACGAAGCTCGGCATCAGCACGACACCGGGGGCGACATAGGCGGACTTCCGCACGAAGCAGCCGGGCACGGCCCGAAAGCCGGCGGCCTTGAAGCGGGCATCGTCCCAGCCGTCGAACTTGCTCGGCACCTTGTCGTACCAGGCGCCGGCGGCACCGGGCCCGCCCGGCACGGCGACGGAATCGTTCAGGCGGAACGACAGCAGCACCGCCTTCTTCAGCCATTGGTTGACGACCCAGCCCGTGGGCCCGGGTTCCGCCACACGCGCCTTGCCCCCATCCAGCAGTTCCAGCGCGGCATCGACGGCCTCGCGCACCACGCCCGTGGTGGCGGCATTGATGCCGTCGCGCGCCTCCCAGGCGGCTTCGATGGTGGCTTCGAGTTCGCTTGCGGCCATTGTCGTCGACTCCCGATCAAAATCGGGTGGACATTAGGGGCCCGTCCGCCCAAGTCAACCGCCGCCTGCGGCGGCGACGCCCGCGTTCAGGCGTGTCCGGCGAGGAAGGCGGCCAGATCCTCGGCGACATGGTGGACATGGTCGCCGCCGCCCTGGGCCCCCCAGTCGGTGCCGTTGGGGATCCACACCGTGGCCATGCCGAGATCGGCCGCCGGCTTCAAGTTGCGGGCCATGTCCTCGACCATGGTGGCGCGGCGCGGATCGAAGTCGAGGGCGGCGATCATGTCGGCATAGGGCACGGGTTCGGGCTTGGGCACGAAATTGGCGGCGACGATGTCGAAGATGCCGTCGAAATGGCGCTCGATGCCGAGCCGGGCCACCACCCGTTCGGCATGGCGCCGCGAGCCGTTGGTGAAGATCACCTTCCGCCCCGGCAGCGCGGCGAGAACGTCATCCAGCCGGGGGGCGGCGTCCAGCGGCCCGAGGTCGATTTCATGGACGAAGCGGAGGAATTGATGTGGGTCAACGCCGTGTTCCTCCACCAGACCTTTCATGGTCGTGCCGTGTCGTTGGAACAATTCGCGTTTGAGCGCGCCCGCCGCCCCGTCGTCCATGGCCAGATGGTGACGGATGAATTCACGCATGCGCGCCTCGATCTGATCGAACAGCCTGCACGACGCGGGGTAGAGGGTGTTGTCGAGGTCGAACACCCAGGTTTCCGTCTGTTTGCTTCGGGAGCGTGCCATGACGGGGAGAGTGGGCGGAAAGCCGGTGGCCGGCAAGGGGCGTCAACGATTTCTTGACGAAGGCGTTCTAGCCTCGGTGGTCGTCAATACCGCCGGGACGGAATCCACCGCAATGTCGCGTGAGGCCATGGAAGAAAAAGTACCGTTCAGCCGCCCCAGTGCCGCGGCGGTACTCGACCGTCTGGTGGAAAGCCACCCCGGTCCCGCGCTGATCGTCGGCCAGGGAATTCGGGTCGTCGAATCCAATGACGCCGCCCGCCCCCTGATCGAGGCGCTGCGCGCCGGCCACGGCGAACTCATCGATCTCCTGGACCAGACCCGCAACGGCACCGAAGGCCATCGCGCCGAGATCGTCCTGGTCTCGGGCAAGGTCTTCGACGTCGCCGCCACCCCGATCGGCGCCGCCGTCCTGTTGACCGCCCGGGATCTGACGGGCGAGCGCCAGCGCATCGGCCGTTTCGCCGAACAGGCGGCGCGCCTCGCCGACATCATGGACTGCCTGTCCGACTTCGCCTTCGAGACCGACCGCGAGGGGCGTTTCGTCTTCTGCGCGCCCGACGTCGCCTTCGGCTACCGGACGTCATCCCTGATCGGGCATTACGCCGTCGACCTTCTCGACGGCGACTGGCTGGAAGGGCGGAGCGATCCCTTCATCGGCGAACGCGCCCTCGCGGGCGTCGAAGTCTGGCTGGCGGGGGCGGATGGAACCCGGGTGGTGACGCAAATGTCGGCCCGGCCGGTGCTCGACGATCTCGGCCGCTGCGTCGGCCTGCGCGGCTTTCTGCGCGATCTTTCCGGTGTCCGCGCGCGCGAGACGGCACTGACCCAGGCCCTCGACCGCGAACGTCTGCGCGGGGCCGTGGTCGATGCCATGCGTGGCGCCGGCGGGCCCGAGCGGGCGATCCGTGTCGCCGCCGAAGCCTCTCTCGCCTCGCTTCACGCCCAGGGCGCCCTGGTCATGGCGCGCGATGCCGACAGGCGGATGAATGCCGTCCTCGGGCTCGGCGACGCGGGCGCCGCGCTCGGCGCCGAGGTTTCCGACGCGGTGACCCGCATCGCCGCCCAGGACCAGGTGGCCGGCCGGGTCGAGACCCGCGCCGTGGGCGCCATGTCGGCCCTGATCGCACTGGCGGTCGAGGGCGGCGTGGCGGTCGGCGCCATCGTCCTGCTGCGGCCGCGCCATCTGCCGTGGACCGGCATCCAGGCGGGCATTCTCAGCGCCGTGGCGGATCAGCTCGGCCTCGTCCTCGGCATCCGCGAGCGCGTCGGCCAGCTCGAACGCCTGTCCCGCATCGATGCCCTGACCGGCATCCTGAACCGCCGCGCCTTCGACAACGAAATGCCCGGCCGCCTGCGCCAGGCCGACCGCGACGCCGGCGGCGTGCTGCTGCTCGTCGACCTCGACGACTTCAAGCCGGTGAACGACCGTTTCGGCCATGCCATGGGCGACAAGGCGCTGAGCCTGATGGGCGCCGCCTTCCGCGGCCTGGTCGGCCGGCACGAGATGGTGGCGCGCCTCGGCGGCGACGAATTCGCCTTCTGGCTGCCGGGCTGCGACGGCCAGCAGGCCTTCGCGCGGGCGGACGCATTCCACGGCGTGCTCTACGATCTCGACCGCCGGCCGGACATGCCGTCGCTCGGTCTCGGCATGTCGATCGGCATCGCCGAGGTCCGCACCGGCAGCGGCGAGAATCTGGACAATCTGATGGCGCGCGCGGATGCCGCGCTCTATCGCGCGAAGCAAGGCGGGCGCAACCGCACGGAACTGGCGCCCCGCACCGGGAAGGATTGATGTTCAAGCGGCTTTTCGGACGCAATCGGCAGGCCGCGATGGAGGTCCTGCCCTATGAGGCGCAGCGCGACCGGCTCGAATCGGGCCAGACCCGGGACCGCCGGACGCTCGCCGCGCGCGAGGACACGCGCCCGGAAATCCTGTTCTATCTCGCGGACGACGAGGATGTGGACGTGCGCCGCGCCGTCGCCTCGAACGTCTCCACACCCCACCAGGCCGACCGCCGCCTGACCGCCGATCCGAGCGAGGACGTGCGCTGCGACCTGGCGCGCAAGGTCGCCCGCCTCCTGCCCGACCTGCCGCCCGAGGAACAGAGCCGGATGCGCGACCGGGTGATCGAACTGATCGACATCCTGGCGCGGGACCAATTGCCGGCGGTGCGCCGCGTGCTGGCCGACGAGTTGAAGACCAGCCGCAACGTGCCGAAGCGCGTCGTGCAGCAGCTCGCCGCCGATCTCGATCTGATCGTGGCGGCGCCGATCCTCGAGTATTCGCCCCTTCTGAACGACGACGACCTTCTCGAGATCATCGCCACCTGCCGGGTCGAAGGGGCGCTGGCCGCGATTTCGCGCCGCCGCAACCTGCCGGACAAGGTGTCGGAGGCGATCGTCGCCACCCTCGACATTCCGGCCGTCGCCGCGCTGCTCGCCAATCCGAGCGCGGCGCTGCGCGACGACGTGCTCGACCGTGTGATCGATGCCGCGGCCTCGGTCGACGCCTGGCACCAGCCGCTCGTGCTCCGGACCGAATTGTCCATGCGCGCGATCCGCCGCATCGCCGGCTTCGTCGCGTCGTCGCTGGTCGATCAGCTGATGTCGCGGAACGATCTGGACGAAGAGACGGCGGCCACCCTGGCGCGCCGCGTGCGCGAGCGCGTCGCCGCCGGCGCCCACGAGAATCCGCAGCAGGAATTCGAAAGCCTGGTCGCCGCGATCCAGGCGCAATACCGCAAGGGCGAGCTGGAGGAATCGGAGATCGAGGCCGCGGTCGACGGCGGGCGCCGCGATTATGTCGTCGCCGCCCTTTCGGTCTGCGCCGGCCTGCGGCCCGTCGCCGTCCGCCAGATCCTGGGCTCGCGCCTGCCGAAGCCGGTGGTGGCGCTGATCTGGCGCGCCGGCCTTTCGATGCGTCTCGCGGTCAAGATCCAGCGCCAGTTCGCCCTGATCCCGCAGTCGTCGATCCTGCACGCGCGGGGCGGCACCGCCTATCCGCTGTCGCCCGACGAAATGGCCTGGCACCTCGAATTCTTCGCCCTCGACGGCAACCGCTGAGCGAGGATTCGCTGGGCCTCAGTCGGCCTGGCGCTCGATCATGGTGCCGGCGCCGTGGGAGGTGAAGGTTTCCAGCAGCAGGGCGTGGGGTGTGCGGCCGTCCAGGATGACCGCCGCCTCGACCCCGTTCTCGACCGCTTCGAGGCAGGTCTCGACCTTGGGGATCATGCCGCCGTGAATGGTCCCGTCCTCGATCAGGGCACGGGCCTGGCCGGCCGTCATGCGGTCGATCAGCTTGCCTTCCTTGTCGAGCACGCCGGGGACGTCGGTCAGCAGCAGGAAGCGCGAGGCGCGCATGGCGGACGCGATGGCGCCGGCCGCCGTGTCGGCATTGATGTTGTAGGTGTGGCCGTCCTCGCTGATGCCGATGGGCGCGACCACGGGAATGAAGTCCGAACGCTCGAACAGATAGAGGATGCGCGGATCGACCGAATCCGGTTCGCCGACGAAGCCGAAGTCCAGCACCTTCTCGATGTTGCTGTCGGGATCGCGCTTGGTCTTGGTCAGCTTGCGGGCGCGGATCAGCGGGCCGTCCTTGCCCGACAGGCCGACGGCATTGCCGCCGGCCGCGTTGATCGAGCCGACGATCTGCTTGTTGATGGAGCCGGCAAGGACCATCTCGACCACTTCGACCGCCGCCTGATCGGTGACCCGCAGCCCGTCGATGAAGGACGATTTGATCGCCAGGCGTTCCAGCATCTTGCCGATCTGCGGCCCGCCGCCGTGAACCACGATGGGATTGATGCCGACCTGCTTCAGAAGGACGATGTCCCGCGCGAAGGCCTTGCCCGCCGTGTCGTCGCCCATGGCGTGACCGCCGTATTTGACGACGAAGCTGCGGTCGGCATAGCGCCGCATGTAGGGCAGGGCTTCGGTGATGGTGGCGGCCGTGTGCAGCCAGCGGGTGCGCAGCTTCAGGTCCGCGCGCTCGGCGGCGCTGATCTCGGGCTTGTCGCTCATCACTTCCTCTTCCTGCTCGGGCCTTACGGGCGGTGGCGGGCCTCGCTTAACGCGAAACGGGCGGTTTGCCAAGGGCGGCGAGGGCGGCGCGCAATTCGGGAATGCCGGCGCCGCTCTCGCTCGAGGTCGGCATGATCACCGGATGCGCGGCGACATGGGGGCGGATCTCCTCGGCCACGCGCTTCATCATGGCGTCGAGTTCCGCCGGCTTCAGCTTGTCGGTCTTGGTCAGCACCACCTGGAACGACACCGCGGCCTTGTCGAGCTGGGTCATGGCGGCGTGGTCCGGTGCCTTGGGCCCGTGGCGGCTGTCGATCAGGACGAGGACGCGCTGCAGGTTGGGGCGGCCGGCCAGATAGGTCTCGGTCAGGTAGACCCATTGCGCCACCTTGTCCTTCGAGACCTTGGCGAAACCGTAGCCCGGCAGGTCGACGAGGGCGAGGCGCCCGGCCAGATCGAAGAAGTTGAGCTGCTGGGTGCGCCCCGGGGTGTTGGAGACGCGGGCCAGGGTATTGCGCCCGGTGAGCGCATTGACCAGGGACGACTTGCCGACGTTGGAGCGCCCGGCGAAGGCGACCTCGGGCAGGCCCGGCGGCGGCAGTTCGGAAAGTTTCGCCGCCGCCCAGGTGAATTTGCATTCACCGGCGAAGAGAAGGCGCCCCGCCTCGATCGTCTCGGGGGTCGGGGCGCCGTCCTCGGCGCGGAGCGCGTCGCTCACGATGGGCGCTTTCGGGCCCGTCCGGTCAGCGCTTGCCCGGAGGGCGGCCGCCGGTCGGATTGCCCGAGCGGCCGGGGGTCGGGGCCTTGGCCTTCCTGCCCGCCTTGTCGCCGTTGGCGGCACCCGCCTCGACGGGCGCGGCGGCGGTGATCATCGGCGGCGTCTGGCGCCGGATCATCCATTGCTGGGCGATCGACAGCAGGTTGTTCCACGTCCAGTAGATCACCAGGCCGGCCGGGAAGCTGGCCAGGAAGAAGGTGAAGACGATCGGCAGGAACATGAAGATGCGCTGCTGCACCGGATCGGGCGGCGCCGGATTCATCTTCTGCTGCATCCACATGGAAATGCCCATGAGGATCGGCCAGACGCCGAGCGCCAGGAAGCCCGGCGGATCCCAGGGGATCGCGCCGAAGAGATTCAGCACATGGGTCGGATCGGGCGCCGAAAGATCCTGGATCCAGCCGAAGAAGGGGGCATGGCGCATCTCGATGGTGACGTAGAGCACCTTGTAGAGCGAGAAGAACACCGGGATCTGCACCAGGATCGGCAGGCAGCCGGCCAGCGGGTTGATCTTCTCGCGCTTGTAGAGCGCCATCAGTTCCTGTTGCTGGCGCGCCTTGTCGTCGGCGAAACGCTCGCGCAGGCGCTGCATCTCGGGCTGCACGTCCTTCATCTTGTTCATCGCCCGGTAGGATTTGTTGGCCAGCGGGTAGAACAGGCCCTTGATGATCAGGGTCAGGATCAGGATGGCGACGCCGAAATTGCCGACCATGCGGTAGAGGAAGTCGAGGATCAGGAAGATCGGCTTCGTCAGGAAGAAGAACCAGCCGAAATCGACGGCATATTCGAACATGGCGATGCCGAGATCGTCGCGATAGGCCTGCAGCAGGTCGACGATCTTGGCGCCGGCGAACAGCCGATGGGTGGCGACGCCGATGGTGCCGGGCACGACCGTGGTCGCGTCGCCGACATAGGACACTTCATAGCGGTCGCGATTGCCGTAATGGACGTGGTCGAAGGTGCCGGTGATGGCGGCATCCTGGGCCGGGATCACGGCCGCCAGCCAGTATTTGTCGGTGATGCCGATCCAGCCGCCGGTCGATTTGGTGGCGGGCGGGTTCTCTTCGCGCAGGTCCTTGTAGTCGTGTTCCTGGACCTTGCCGTTCAGGACGCCGATCGGGCCTTCGTGCAGGATGAACAGGCCTTCGGTCTCGGGCGTCTCGATGCGCACCACGTCGGCGCGGGGATAGAGGGCGACGGCGCCGCCGGTCCTGTTCTCGACCCGGTCCTCGATCGTGAACATGTAGTTGGCGTCGAGGCCGATGACGCGGGTGAAGATCAGGCCTTCGCCATTGTCCCAGGTCAGGGTCACGGGCGTCGTCTCGGTCAGCTTGCCCGAACCTGTCCAGAGCGTATCGGGCCCCGGCAGCTTCACCGTGGCGCCGGCCGGCGCCGACCAGCCGAAATCGGCGAAATAGGGGGCGAGCGAGGCGAGCGGCGAGAGCAGCTTGATCTCAGGGCTGTCGGGATCGACGGTCTCGCGGTAGTCGCGCAGGGTGACGTCGTCGATGCGCGCGCCGCGCAGCGCGATCGAGCCGTGCAGCTTTCCGGTCTCGATGGCGATCCGGGGCGACAGCGCCAGCGCATCGGCGCGCTCCATCAGCACGTCGGGGCCGACCAGCTCGCCGTTGCCGGCGGGGGCCGCCGGGCTGCCGGGCGCGGGCGCCGCTGCCGGCGTGGCGGGGGTCGCGGGCGCGGCGGCCGGGGTGCCCGACGTCGCTGTCGCCGTTTCGGGCGCGGGCGCCGGCGGCATGATGACGTCCGAGAAATACTGGAAGCCCAGCATGATCACGAGCGAAAGGCCGAGTGCGAGAAGAAGATTGCGGTTTTCGAACATCACCGGCACCTGTGGGCGTGATGGGGGGCTCCGCCGCCCTTGGACGACGCGGGACTGGGAGAATGGCCTGGGGACCGGCGCGGCGGCACCGGGTCATAGCCGTGACCGCCCCAGGGATGGCAGCGGCACAGCCGGCGCACTGTCAGGGTGCTGCCCCGGACCGGGCCGTGGACCCGCAGCGCCTCGAGGGCATATTCGGAACAGCTCGGCATGTAGCGGCAGGCCGGCGGCATGGCGGGCGAGATCAGATAGCGCCAGACCAGGACCGGCAGGCTGAGGATCCGCGCCAGAAGCCGGGACAGCGAGGCGGTCATGGCCGCGCCTCCCGCAGCAGCCGCAGACGACCGAGCGCGGTCGTCAGATCCTCGCGCAGCAGCGCGAACGACCGGGTCGCTGTTTCCTGGCGGGCGATGAGAACATAGTCGATGCCGCCCTGGGCCCGGCGGGCGACGACATCGGCCGCCAGTGCGCGCAGCCGGCGCTTGGCCCTGTTGCGGGTGACGGCATTGCCGACCTTGCGCGAGGCCGTGAAGCCGACGCGGGCGGCGGCGGGATCGGAATCGGGGCGGGCCATGGCCTGCAGCATCAGGCCCGGGGTCGTGAACTTTCGCCTTGCCCCTGCCACCGCCAAGAACTCCTGCCGTGTCTTCAGGCGAACGAGCCGCAGCGGCGCCACCGTCCCTTGCGCGGGGCCGGCTTGCGGCTGCGGCTGATCCTCAGAGGCCGGCCCCTGCATGGCCGGCACGCCGTCAGGCCGAGAGACGCTTGCGACCCTTGGCGCGACGGCGCGCGATCACGACACGGCCGCCGACGGTCGACATGCGCGCACGAAAACCATGGCGGCGCTTGCGCACGATGGCGCTGGGTTGATAGGTCCGCTTCACCGGATGACTCCATTGCTCAAGGGGGCGCGCGGGAGGGCGCCGCCGCCGAAAAACGAGCCCCGGTCTATACGAGGGCTTGGCGCCGAAGTCAACCGGAGTCCCCGGCACCGTCCTGTATCGCAGGGAACAGGTGCTTTCTCCTGCCTGCTGATATCAAATCCAGGCACCCGGAGATTGCGGTGGCGAGTCGCCCAAGGCGCGGCAGTCATCACCACAGGCCCCCGGGATGCGTGATCGGTGTCTTCCCGTTCAATGGGCCGAGGGGGTCCCAGGGCGGGTTACGGGGCCGGTGGCCCAGGGGGACGATATGGCTGACATTCGTGGTACCACTTCCGGCGAGACGCTGGACGGCGCCGATGGCGTCACCAGCAAGCCCGACGACATCTATGGTCGCGGCGGCAGCGACAGGATCTTCGGCCTCGGCGGCGACGATTTCATCGCCGACGGCGCCTGGAGCAGCGGCCCGGCCCGCACCGTCTTCAATTTCGCCACCCACGGCTTCGCCGACTGGAGCAGCGGCGGCAACGACGAATTCCATGGCGGCTCCGGCGACGACGTGATCTTCGGCGACGGCGGCAACGACAAACTCTTCGGCGACGCCGACGACGACATCCTGCACGGCGGCGCGGGCAACGACACGCTCGACGGCGGCTCGGGCGACGACATCCTGTTCGACGACAGCGGCAATGAAATCATCATCGGCGGCTCCGGCACCGACACGGTACGCTTCGACGGCGGTACCGGCGACGCGGAGCCGAATGATTCCGAGCCCCTCTTCCCGGCGGGCCTGAAGGGCATCTTCGTCGACATGGAGGCGGGCCGCTCCGGCTTTGCCTTCACCAACAGCGCGAACAACAGCCTTTTCGACGTCAGCTACGACAGCGTCGAAATCTTCGAGATGAGCAAGACCTTCGACCATGACGACGAATTCCATGGCGACGATACGGCTCAGATCGTGCGCGGCTTCGGCGGCGACGACGTTCTGGAGGGCCGGGGCGGCGCCGACACGCTCGATGGCGGCGAAGGCAACGACACCGCCTCCTACGAAAGCGCGCCGCGCGGCGTGACGGTCTCCATCCGCAGCACCGATCTGCGGCAGATCTCGGGCAATTCCGACGAATTCCTCGACCGCCTGATCAGCATCGAGAATCTGACCGGCTCGAAATTCGACGACAGGCTCTTCGGCGGCGACGGCGCCAATATCTTGAAGGGTCTCGGCGGCGACGATCTCCTCGGCACCGATAAGGGCGCCGACCGGCTCGACGGCGGCAGCGGGCGGGACACCGCCGACTATCAGGGCTCGACCGCCGCGATCACCATTTCGACCGACGGCTCGGCCGGCACCGGCGGCTTCGCCGCGGGCGACCGCCTGACCTCCATCGAAAACATCATCGGCTCGGCCTTCAACGACCTGATCTCGGGCGACAGCCGCGCCATCGACAATGTCCTCGAGGGCCGCGACGGCAACGACACCCTGCGCGGCTTCGCCGGCGACGACACCCTGGCCGGCGGCCTCGGCGCCAATCAGCTCGAAGGCGGCACGGGCACCGACACCGCCAGCTACCGCGACCTGACCAGCGCGGTCAGCGTCGTGCTGCAGGATTTCGGCAGCGGCGGCAGTGCCTCCGCCACCGGCGTCAGCGACCGCATCTTCGAGGTCGAGAACGTCGACGGCACCGATTTCGACGATTTCGTCCTGGCCGACGACGGCGTCAACCGCCTGCGCGGCTTCGACGGCGACGACGACCTGCGCGGCCTCGCGGGCGAGGACACGCTAGAGGGCGGCGACGGCGACGACATCCTGATGGGCGGCGAGAACGGCGACGTCATCGACGGCGGCGCCGGCATCGACACCGCGACCTATCGCCTGTCGGTGAAGCCGGTCCACGTCGACCTCACCCTCGGCGCCGGCTTCACCGGCGAGGCGCGGAACGACACGCTGTTCTCGATCGAAAACCTGATCGGCTCCGGCGGGGACGACATCCTGATCGGCAACAAGGGCGCCAACGACCTCAGCGGCCTGAACGGCGACGACCTGCTGATCGGCGGGGCCGGCGGCGACAGGCTGATCGGCGGCAGCGGCTTCGATACCGCGTCCTACGAGACGGCGTCGAGCGGCATCACCCTCGATCTCGTCGATCCGACGGTAAACCGGGGCGACGCCGCGGGCGACACATTCTCCTCGATCGAGCGTTTCGTCGGCTCGGACTTCGGCGACTTCATGGGCGGCAACGACGACGCCAACACCTTCGACGGCGGCGCCGGCGACGACAAGATCTTCGGGCGCTGGGGCGACGATGTCGTCCACGGCGGCGACGGCAACGACGTGATCGACGGCGGCGGCTGGAACGACACGCTGTTCGGCGACGCCGGCAACGACGTGCTGATCGGCGGCGCCGGCGCGGATGCCATGGACGGCGGCGAGGGTACCGACTTCGCCTCCTACGAGACCGCGACCGGGCCGGTCGCCGTCGACATGAACGATCCCGGCTTCGGCCGGGGCGATGCCGCCGGCGACACCTTCACTTCGATCGAAGTCGTCGTCGGCTCGGCCTCGAACGACGAGATCCGGGGCCTGCGGGACCAGTCCATGATGCTGCAGGGCGGCGGCGGCGACGACATCCTGGTCGGCGGCGATCGCGCCGACGTGCTGGAGGGCAATTCGGGCGACGACGTGCTGATCGGCGGCGCCGGTGGCGACACGCTGCGCGGCGGCTCCGGCACCGACGTGGCGTCCTACGAGAATTCGACCCGCAGCGTGATCCTCGATCTCCATGCTCCCGGCCTCAACGGCGGCGACGCCCAGGGCGACACTTTCGATTCGATCGAGATCTTCCGGGGCTCGAACAACATCGACATCTTCATCGGCAACGACCAGAACCTGAGCTTCGAGGGGCTGGCCGGCAACGACCTCTTCCTCGCCGGCAGCGGCAAGGAGAGCTTCTCGGGCGGGCTCGGCTTCGATGCCGTCTCCTACGCGCTGGCCGATCAGGGCGTGCTCATCGATTTCGGCAATCCGGCTGCCAACACCGGCTTTGCCGCCGGCGACAGCTTTTCCTCGATCGAGGTCGTCCGTGGTTCCAATTTCGCCGACGAGATGCGCGGCGGCGCCGGCGACGATTCCTTCGAAGGTGCGGACGGCGACGATCTGCTGGTGGGCGGCGCCGGTGACGACACGCTGGTGGGCGCCGGCGGCGACGATACGCTGGTCGGCGGCGAAGGGGCCGATACGCTCAATGGCGACGAGGGCGTGGACACGGCCTCCTATGCCGACTCCGCCGGTGTCACCGTCGCCCTCGACGGCAGCCTGGCCGGGACCGGCGACGCGGCCGGCGACACGTTCATCGACGTCGAGAATCTGATCGGCTCGCGCACCGGCGCCAACAACCTGCGCGGCGATGCCGGCGCCAACCTGCTGATCGGCGGCGACGCCGTCGACAAGATCGAGGGCGGCGGCGGGCGGGACACGCTCGACGGCGGCGCCGGCAACGACCGTCTCTTCGGCCTGGCGGACCAGGACACCCTGCGCGGCGGCGCCGGCGACGATCGCCTGTTCGGTGGCGGCGAGAACGACATCCTGCTGGGCGGCGACGGCGACGACGAACTGTCGGGCGGCAACAACCGCGACACCCTGCGCGGCGATGCCGGCAACGACATCCTGATCGGCGGCGGTCACGAGGACCGCTTCCTGTTCGCGACACGCAATTTCGGCCACGACACGATCGCGGACTGGCAGGACGGCATCGATACGCTGCAGGTCAGGTCGGCCGTGGCCGACGACATCGCGGATTTCGCGATCACCGGCAACGGCACCGATGTGGTGACCCTGACCCTGATCGCGGACCCGAGCAGCGTGATCGAAATCCACGGCGCCGCGCCCTTCACGATCACGGCGGGCGACTTCGATTTCGTCTGATCGCGTGCAAAGGCCTCCGATTCGCCTGTTTCGCTTCATTCTCCCGGGAACGCGTCCTATTCTGCATTGCAACCAGGAGACAAAGCGGCGAATCGGGGGCACGGCATGGCGAAGGTTGTAACGGTCGCGCAGCAGAAGGGTGGTGCCGGCAAGACCACCGTGGCCGCCCATCTGGCGGTGGCCCTGGCCGAAAAGGGCCACAGGGTGGTGGTGGTCGACACCGACCCGCAGCAGAGTCTGGCGGCATGGGTCCGGGTCCGTGCCGCCTTCGGCGTCGGCGACGTGCCGATGACCGTGAAGGCGGCGCCGGGCTGGAAGGCGGGCCCGGAGATCGATCGGGCGAAGCGCGAGGCCGACATCGTCGTGGTCGACAGTCCGCCCCATACCGAAAGCACGGCGAAGACCGCGATCCGCGCCGCCGACCTGATGCTCGTCCCGCTCCAGCTTTCGCCCATGGACATGTGGGCGACCAAGCCGACGCTCGATCTCGCCGCCTCCAGCAAGGTCGCCTTCATGCTGGTGCTGAACCGGGTGGCGCCACGCGGCAATCTGAACGAACAGGTGATGAAGGAAATCGCCAAGGCCGGCTATCCGGTCGCCATGGCCCGTCTCGGCAATCGCACCGCCTTCGCCGCCAGCCTGCTCGACGGCGTCGGCGTGACCGAGGCGCAGTCGCGCAGCACGGCGGCGGAAGAGATCCGCGCCCTCGCCCTCGAAGTGGCGGAGCGCCTGGGCTTCTCGTGACGGGCCATCCCGTGCCGGGCCTTCCTGCCCCGGGTCGGCGCAATCTGATCACCGACGTCGCCGGGCTGCGGGTCGGCAATGCCGAGGATGCGGCGGTGCGCAGCGGCTGCACCGTGCTGCTGCCCGACCGGCCGGCGGTCATGGCCGTCGATCAGCGCGGCGGCGCCCCCGGCACGCGCGAGACGGACAGTCTCGATCCCGCCAATTTCCTCGAGAGTTTCCATGCCCTGGTGCTGTCCGGCGGTTCCGTCTTCGGGCTCGGGGCGGCGGACGGGGTGACGGCGGCGCTTTCGGCGGCCGGCACCGGCATCGCCATCGGCGGCGCGCCCATGGCGGTGCCCGTGGTGCCCTCCGCCATTCTCTTCGATCTCGGCAATGGCGGCGACAAGGCCTGGGGCGTGGAGCCGCCCTATCGCCGGCTCGGCATGGCGGCGCTGGCGAAGGCCGGTGGCGATTTCGCGCTGGGCAATGCGGGCGCCGGCTTCGGCGCGATCTGCGGCCGCCTGAAGGGCGGGCTCGGCTCCGCCTCCGTGGTGGTCGACGGGATCGAGGTCGGCGCCCTGGTCGCGGACAATGCGGTCGGCAGTGCCCTGATGCCGGAAAGCCCGGTGTTCTGGTCCCATGCCCTCGAATGGCAGGGCGAATTCGGCGGCCGCAAGCCGGGCCCGGAAGAGGCGGCGCGCCCGCCCGCCTACGACCTGCCGGCGGATGGCAAGATCGTCATGGGCGGCCATACCACGATCGCCGTGGTGGCGACCAATGTCGCACTGACCAAGGCCCAGGCGAAACGCTTCGCCATGATGGCGCAGGACGGCCTGGCCCGGGCCCTGCGCCCGAGCCACACGCCGTTCGACGGCGATACGGTCTTCGCCGTCTCGACCGGGGCGGTGCCGCTCGACGGCCCGCCGGCGCTCGCCATCGCCCGTCTCGGCCATCTGGCGGCCGATTGTCTGGCCCGCGCCGTGGCGCGCGGCGTCTATGAAGCGGAGAGTCTCGGCGGCGTGCCGAGCTATCGCGAGCGCTGGGCCCTATAGGCCGAAACGATCAGCGGATATAGAGGCGGACTTCCGGCACCGAGGCTTCGCCGCTGGTGGTCGCGGCGACCGAGACCCGGTCGGACGGCAGGCCCATGTCGGTCAGGGTGCGCAGCACGCCCTGGGCGTTCTGCTTCGACTTGGTCTGGTTCAGGGCGACCTCGGCGGCGGTACCGCCCGACGGCGTGACCGCGATCAGGTCGAAGCCGGTCTGCGGGCGCTGTTCCAGCACCTTGGAGACGGCGTTGTAGAGCGCCTGCTGATAGGCGACGTTCGGATTGTCGAAGCGGATCACCACCAGCGGGCGGCGTTCGTCCAGGATCGCGCTGGCCGAGGCGCCGGGGCGATAGGCCGGTGCGTCCTGATAATAGGTCGGCGTCGCCGAGACGCGGCTCGGGGTGAAGGTCCGGGTCGCGATCGAATCGCCGTAGAGTTCGCCGTTCTTGATCGCCAGCGCCATGGTGGTCAGATTGCCGCGCTCGCCGGCGACATAGACGGTCTGGCGCGAGATCTGGTCCGAAAGGGCGGTCAGCAGGCGGTCGATGCGGACGACGAGGCGCGCCGTATCGTCCTCGATCATGTTGAGGGCGACCCGGTCCTGATCGATACCGCCGGAGAGGCCGAGGGCGGCCTGGGTCGATTCGAGCAGATAGGCGGCGGAGGTCGAGGACGAGGCGACCGCATTGGCGAGCTGGCCGAGGGCGGTGACGTTGCCGGTGACCGAATCGAGCTCGCGCTGGGCCTGGTTCCACTGCTGCACGAGAAGCGGGTTGCCCGGCGTGGTGCCGAGCTGGAGGCGCGCCTGGATGGCGGCGACCACGCCGTGATAAGCCTCGGACGAGCGCACGGTCTGGGCGATCAGCGAATCGAAGTTGGTGCGCTGGGCTTCGACATTGGCGTTCAGGCGTTGCAGGTCGCCGCGCAACTGCTCGACCTTGCGGCCGACCACGGTACCGGTGGAGCCGACGTTGAAGCCGCTGAAGACGCCGCCGCTGCCGCCCGACGCCTCTTCATAGCTCCGCGACGGCGGAGAGGAGAGCCAGCTGCAGCCGCCGAGCCCGGAAACCGCCAGGATCAGAAGGGTGACGGGAAGGACGCGACCGCGCCCGGTTGAAGCCGTTCTGCCGTCCACGGGTGCCGTGGCGGTTTCGAAAGCACGATCGGTCGCGAAAGCCATCCCGTTTCACTCGTCATTATGGGGCGGGGCGCACGAGCCCTGTGACGCGCCTAACGACGTCTGCCTCGCCCAGCCGATCCGCACCTAGTCGTCCCCTTAAGCCAGGGCGATACTAGCCACAGCGGGGAAAGGCCACAAGCGGACAAAGCCAAAGAATTCAGTCCGTTGCATATCGGTCGCGCTTCGGTGGCGCCCCGATCGCGCCCCAGCCGCCCCAAGGCGGCGCCGGGGCCCCCGTGGCGCGCGTCCGCCGCCGCCGCCGGCCAGCCATGTTTTTCGCATTTCCCTGTTGCAAGCCCGAACCCCTTCGGTTAGGTTCCCGGCCTCCGAAGCGGCCCCGCCGCATCAGGACAGCGCGCCCGTAGCTCAGCTGGATAGAGCATCAGACTACGAATCTGAGGGTCAGGAGTTCGAATCTCTTCGGGCGCGCCAATCCTTCCTTTTTAAATCGATGGGTTAGGAAACGGTCTTTTGGCCGTTGGCCAGGTCGAGCTAGGCCGTTAAGCGTACCGTAAGCGGGGTAGGGGCGCCGGCCCGATTCCTCATTGCAATCGCCTGCGGCCTACTAGGCGGGTTCGAGGAAAAATCGCACCTCTTCCAACGTATCGATTAACCCTCCAAAGAAGCCCTGTGAGGTAACGTTAACAAGCCCTTCAGGCTCGCTTATGTCTCCCTCATCGAAAAAACTGTCACCGGGCCGCTTCACCTCGAACGGGAGGTTGGGGATGTTCAGCAGTTGATTGTAGCTGTCGCCTTGCCCGTGCTTCAGCACGTTTACGGCAAGATAGTAAGAGTGAAGTCGCTCCGCGAGATTGTTCCGGCCGGCAGCATTCAGTCGTTGCTTGAGTTGGCCAAAGAACGATCCTTGCGGAATGTGCTGCTGCATCCGCGATTCAAAAAGTGAAAATATGCCCACGGCGGCAACCTCGATCTCGACAGTGACCGTCCGCAATCTGTTGACGAAGACGGTCTGCCCACCCTCTCTGTCCATTTGCTCCACAATTGCGGAAGCTTCCGCATGGGCCTTGTTCGCAATTACCTGCGCCGCTCTCAATAGAAGCGGTATGCCACCCAGCGCGCCCATTCTCGTCCCCTCCTATCAACGATATTCGAGGGTAGCGGATGACGACGGTCCCTCAAAGCAACAGCCCCGCCGTTGGGCAGGGCTGCGTATAGGGTACGGCTGGAGACATCAGCCTATGCAGGCCGCCATACCCCATTGTCTTCCCAACCCCGCAAGGCGTTGATCACAACTGCCATGTCGCGGCGGTCTAGCCTGTCGGCCCGCACCTCGGCCTGCGCATGAGCCGCAAAGGCGCCGAGCTGCCATTGGCTCGCGTCAGCATGGCACCGCTGTCCATGTGCTCAGCTCTGCTCTTAAGCTGTCGCAGGGCAGGACCGACAATTCTCATCGCGCTCGGTTCAGGAGCACTCGGCGATGGCCTCGGGTTCCGCGTTGCCTGCACCCAAAACGGTTACATGATGGTTGTTTTGACGATTGACCAGACATATCCGGGTTGTCGACTATGGATAATAAGAATCATGAAAAAATTAACCATATTGGGAAAGCGCACGCGGATGGCATTGGGTCACTTAAGTTGCCGCGAGGTAAATGTGTCTATCAATATGGACGAAATGGAAGAAAAGCCGAAGGTCCTGGTGATCGATGGCGACGCCGACCGCCGTTCCGTGCTTCTCCATTATATCTCGTCTTGGGGCTTCGAAGTCGAAGGCGCCTATGACGGGTACTCGGGCATGCGCTGCGTGCTTCATGGCCGGCCGGACGTCATCGTGGTCGACGGCGGGCTGCGCGGCTGGGCGCCGGCGCGGGTGATCGACGGCGTCGCCAGGCTCGGGTCCCGGGCCAAGGTGATCATGCTGAACGAGCCGGCGCTTTCCACGGTCGAGCGAAAGGGGCCGCGCCGCGTCTTCGGGGTCGTCGGCGACGACATGCCGTTCTCCAGCATGCGGCAATTGATCGCCGCCGCTCTCGACCGGCGCGCGCCGCAACCGGCGGCCTCGCGCATGCAGGCGCTCTAGGCGGATCCGGTCGACGGCCGATCAGGGGCAACGGGCGGCGCGGGGCGCGATCAGAACCCCGCCGCCGACCGGATTGGCGATCACTTCCGCGTCGATGCCATAGACAGCGGCGATCAGGCCGCGATCGAGGGTCGCGCCCGGCGGCCCGTCGGCGACGATGCGCCCGCCCGCCATCACCACCAGACGATCGCAGACCGACGCCGCGAGGCCGAGGTCGTGCAGCACCGCCAGCACGCCGAGGCCGCGCCGCGAAAGATCGCGGGCCAGCGTCATGACGGCCAGCTGATGCGCCGGATCGAGGCTGGCGGTCGGTTCGTCGAGCAACAGATAGCGCGCCCGGTCCGGCCGTTCCCCGGCCAGGAGGTCGAGCTGGGCGAGGCAGCGCGCGAGCTGCACCCGCTGCTGTTCGCCGCCGGAGAGCGTGGTGTAGAGCCTGTCGCCGTAATCGGCGAGATCCACCTGCGCCAGGGCGGCGGCGACCACGGCCCGGCCGCGTCCCCGCGTCTCGTCGTCGCCATGGGGCAGACGGCCCAGGCCCACGACTTCCGAGACCCTGAAGGCGAAATCGAGATGGGTGCTCTGGGGCAGGACGGCGATGCGTCGCGCCCGCTCCCGCCCCCGCAGGCGGGCAAGCGGCGTCTCGTCCAGGTCGGCGCGGCCTTCCGCCGGCCGCGCCTCGCCCGCCAGCAGGCGCAGCAGGCTGGACTTGCCGGCGCCGTTCGGGCCGATCACGGCGGTCAGTTGCCCGGGTGCGACCGAGAGTGAGGCACGGTCGAGAATGCGCCGGCCCGACGGCAGGATCAACGACAGCTCACGCGCGGCCAGCACGGCGATGCACCAGAAGCCAGAGGAAGAAGGGCCCGCCGATACAGCCGGTGACGATGCCGACCGGCAGTTCGGCCGGGGCAACGGCGAGGCGGGCGGTGATATCGGCCAGCAGCATCAGGAAGGCGCCGATCAGCGCCGCCGCCGGCAGCAGCAGGCGATGCCCGGGCCCGAGCGCGAGGCGGGCGAGATGGGGCGCCATCAGGCCGATGAAGCCGATCACCCCGGCAAGCGCCACCGCCGCGCCGACGCCGATGCTGGTGGCGACGACGACGATCCGCTTCAGGCGCACGACGTCGAGCCCGAGGTGATGGGCCTCGCGCTCGCCGAGCAGCATGGCGTCGAGCGCGCGCGCCAGCCAGGGCAGGGCGACGAGGGGCGCCAGCAGGGCCGGCAGGCCCCAGAGGATGCCGTCGATCGGCGCCGCCGACAGGCTGCCCATGGTCCAGAACACCAGGGCGCGCAATTGCTGGTCGTCGCCGACGAAGACGAGAAGGCCGGTGCCGGCGGCGGCGAGTGCCGCGATGGCGATCCCGGCGAGCAGCAGGGCGGCGGTCGAGCCGCCGGCCAGCGCCGCGATCCGGGCGACGAGAAGGGTCGCGCCCAGGGCCCCGGCGAAAGCGGCCAGCGGCAGGGCATGGATACCGGCGAAATCGAGGCCCAGCGCGGGGCCGAGCACGATGAAGCCGACGGCGCCCAGCGTGCCGCCCGACGAGACGCCGATGATCCCGGGATCGGCCAGCGGGTTGCGGAACAGGCCCTGGAAGGCGGCGCCCGCGACCGCGAGGCCGGCCCCGACCAGAATGCCCAGAATCACGCGCGGCAGGCGGATGGCGAAGAGCACGGCGCCATGGGTGGGATCCGCCGGGGCCTGGCCGAACAGCATGGCCAGAATCTCGCCGGGCGGAATCGGCACCGGGCCGAGGCCGAGGCCGGCGATGGCGGCACCGCCGACGGCCAGTCCCAGCAGGCCCAGCACCAGGCCGCGCAGGCGGCGCCGGGCACTCACGTCCTGCCCCGGCGCCGCGACCGTGCCCACGGTCATGGGGCGGCCAGTTCGGGATGGATGTGGCGGGCGAGTTCCAGCACCGCCGCCGGGGTGCGCGGCCCGAAGCCGAGAAGAAACAGCCCGTCCATCACCACGATGTCGCCGTTCCGGCCCGCCGGGGTCTGATCCAGGGGGGCGAGGGCGGCGATCGCGGCGGGGCCGCCCAGGCGCTCGGCGACGTGATCCATCAGTACGATATAGTCGGGGGCGGCGGCGACGATCGCCTCGGTGCTGACGGGGCGAAAGCCGGTGACGCCCGACACGGCGTTGATGCCGCCGGCCATGGCGATCATGGCGTCGGCCGAGGTCCTGTCGCCGCCGGCGAGCGGCGCGCCCTTGCCGAGGTCGAGGAGGAAGAGCACGCGGGGCCGGCTGGTCGCCCGGCCGACGGTGGCGAAGGTTTCGGCGAAGGCGGCGGTAACCTCGGCGGCCAGGGCATCCCCCGCCGCCTCGGCATCGACCAGGGCGGCGACGGCGCGGATCTTCTCGGCGATGCCGTCGGGGCGGGGATCGTCGGGCAGGGTGCGGATGGGAATGCCCGCGCTCTCGATCTGCGCGATCGCATTGGCGGGACCGGCGTCCGGCGGCGCGATGATCAGATCGGGCGAGAAGGCGATGACGCCTTCCGCCGTCAGGGCGCGGACATAGCCGACCTTGGGCAGGGCGAAGACCGCCGGCGGATAGGTGCTGGTCAGATCGGTCGCGACCAGATCCGTCTCCTTGCCGAGACGGTAGAGAATTTCCGTCGCCGAGCCGTCGAGGGAGACGATGCGGCCCGGCTCGGCCATCGCCGGCGCGGCGAGGGCGGAGAGGATGAGGGCGGCGGCGAGAAGGCGGCGCGGCATCACGCCCGGCCCGGCAGGCCGTCGACCAGATGGCGCCAGGCGTCCAGTTCGATCTCGCCGGGCTTGCGCTTGCCGAACAGCATGGCGATCAGATCGCCCTCGGCGTCGAACAGTTCGACCGAGGTGACGGTGCCGTCGCGCGTGGGCTTCTTCACCACGTAACTGCTGGCGATCCGGTCCAGACGCAGATGCAGGTTGAAGCCCGGGTCCATCACGTTGATCCAGGGCCCCATCTCGACGATGTTGGCGACGGGGCCGGTGTGGATCTGGATCACGCCTGCACTGCCGACGAAGATCATGATCGGCAGGGCCTCGCCCGATGCGGTTTCCAGCAAGGGGCGGATGGCGGCCCTGTCGAGCGGGCGGCAGAATTCGTCGCCGATCAGGCGCAGCGCCTGTTCGCGGCGGACGTCGAAACGGCGCAGCAGGGCGAAGAACTCGTGGGTATCCTCCAGGGCGCGCCAGGCGGCGGCGAAGCCGCCGACGTCGATCGCCGCATCGGGGCGTTCCGCCGGCTTCGGCGCGACGGCGAAGACCGGCTGTTCCGGGCCCTGGCCGTCGGCGGTGAAATCAGCGACGAGGCGGTCGAAGGCGGCAATGTCGCTGCCGGCCCGCAGATAGACCTTGTGAACCGCCGTGCCGTCCTTGTCGAAGAATTGCAGGCTGCGGCGGATGCCGTCCTTGGTGTCTTCGCGAAGGGCGAAACCCATGGCCCAATGGCCGAAAAAGATGCGCAGGTCGATGTCGGGATCGAGCACGAGGCCGATATGGCCTTCGAGGGAGAGCTTGTCGTAGCGCCCGACCTTCTCGTGGACGCAGGATTCGTTCCGGGTCAGGGCCATGACCTCGCCCAGTTCGGGCAGCCGGGCGACGATCGCCGTGAAGCGTGGGGCCAGGCGGACCGTCGCGGCCGTGCCGCAGCCCAGCGCGACCAGTTCCCCCTCGCTGATGCCGAGGCGGGCGGCGGCCTCGCGGGCACGAAGCGCCGGCTCCGCCGCGCGCAGGTCGGCGAGGCGCCGGGCGAGGGCGGCAACATCGGTGGGCTGGGGCGGGGCGAGATCGTCGGGCATGGCTGTTTCCGTCGGAGCCGGGCAGATTTTAAGAGTCACTTGCATTTGCAATCGCATGGTGCCGCCGGGCTGTCAACCGGCAGCCCGGCGGCGGCGCGGCATCAGAAACGATAGGTCGCGGTGACCCGGAAGTTCCGGCCCGGCTCGGAATAGAAGTCGTCCGGCTGGGTCGCGGTGTCGGGCACGCCCACGGCATTGCGATATTTCTCGTCGAAGACGTTGAACAGGCCGACTTCCAGCTTGGCCCCGGGCAGGAACCCGGGTTCCCACCAGCCGGTCAGATCGAAGACTTCGTAGGACGGGGTCTGCAGGTGGGTCACGCTCTGCGGGAAACCACGCACCATCGGCGGGTTCTCCACCTTCTCGCGCCCTGAAGCGATGGTCGCCGAGCCGGCGACGCCCCAGGTTGCCGCGTCATAGGACAGGCCGAGGATCGTCTTGGTCGGGGGGATCGAGTTCAGATGTTCCCCGACATCGACATCCTTGCCGCTCTGGACGGCCAGGCTGGCCCAGGTCCGCCAGCCCGGCGCGAAGCGCCACTGGCCGGACAATTCGACGCCCTGGATATGGACCTTGGCGCGGTTGACATATTCGGTGACCCCGAGGGGGTAGTTCGCGGTGGCACCGGTATCCACCTCGTCGATAAAGTTCCGATAGAAGTTCTTATAGGCCGTGATCTTGCCGCCCAGATCCTCGTCGCCGAAACTGGCGCCGACTTCATAGCCGTTGCTGGTCTCGGGCTTCAGGTCCGGATTGCCGATCACCTGATAGGAACCGACCGAACCATAGGTCAGATAGAGTTCCGTCGGGCTCGGAGCCCGGAACGCCTGCGCCCATTGGGCGAACAGCGTGACATTGTCGGTGGGATACCATTCGAGGAGAACCTTGGGGCTCAGCTTCGAATCGGATGAACCGGCGATCGGGCCGCTGTAGTTGGCATTGCCCTGATAGGCGGCATTGTCCTGCGGTTTCTGTTCGTACCAATCGTAGCGAAGACCCGGAGTCACCGCGACCGCGCCGCCGGCGACCGTGATCTTGTCCTCGATGTAGAGGCCGACGGTCTTACCCTCGGCATCCGGAGCATCGGCCTGATCGTCGTGCAGGAAATAGCAGGTGGAGAAGGGGATCGCGAAGGCCGGGCAGTTGTTCACGCTGTCGCTGAACTGCCTCGTCTCGTCGGCGATGAATTCGCCGCCGTAACGCAGCGTGTTGCCGATGCCGCCGATATCGAAACGGCTGACCGCATTGCCGACGACGCCGAAGGCCTCCACCTGGTTGGTGTTGGTCTGGTCGAAGACGCCGACCGGGCTGGTCTGGCGTTCCGCGTCGCGAAAGCTGGTCAGCTTCACCTTCTGCCAATAGGCGATCGCCTCCGCCTCGTCGATCCAGCCGCCTGCGGCGGGGGCGGTGAACTTGTAATCGAGGGAGACACGCTGGCGCTCGCTTTCCTCCGTCTGCCGATAGTCGCCCGGCGCGAAATTCGTGTTGCCGGACAGGCTGTGGGCATCGATGTCTTCCTCCCGATCGAAGATCTCGGCCGTCAGGCCCAGGCGATGACCGGCCGCCAGATATTGATGCACGGTGATCATCGCGTTGTAGCGGTCGTAATCCGCGGGATCCGCCTTGGTCCGGGTGGTGCCGTAGGTGTCGACCGACCCCTGGCTCGCGAGCTCGTTGCCCCGGCGGTAACCGCCCTGCGCCAGGAACCAGGTGTCACCGTGGCGGCCGGCCAGCGCCAGATTGCCGCGCCAGCTCTCGTCGGCGGAACTGTAGCCGCCCTTCAGGAGACCGCCGAAGACCTTGTCGCCCGTCAATATGTCCTCGGGCTGGAGGCTGCGCAGCGCCAGCACGCCGCCGAGCGCGCCCGAGCCGAAGAGGGAGGAATCCGCGCCCTTCTGGATGTCGAGGGACGAGAGGCCGCCGAAATCGAAGGTATCGGTGCCGCCGCGCTTGGCGCTGCCCGAACCGCTGGCGTCCCGCGCGCCATAGACCAGATGGGGCAGGCGGATGCCGTCCAGCGTGGTCCGCACGCGGCTTTCCGAAAGGCCGCGGATATTGATGCTGCGGGTATCCCGGTCATAGGTGATGGAAGGATCGACGCGCTGGCCGAGGTCCTCGATGCTCTCCACCTGGCGCCGGTCGAGGGTTTCGCGGTCGACGGTGGTCACGGTCGGGGCCTTGGGGGCCTGGGCTTCGACCAGCACCGGGTCGAGCACGACCGGTGCCGCGCCCTCTTCCGCGAAAGCCCGCAGACCGAAACCCGCCGTCATCACCGCGCCGAGGGCGACGCCCCGCAACAGAAGTCCACGATCTCGAAACATGCCTTGCTCGCCCCTCTCGCACGAAATCGGCCGTCTCATCGAGATGATCGGCCGTTGAGGGACAGGGGTATTTGCGAATGATTATCATAGTCAATGCCGGAGGGCCGATCCAAGCCCTTCATTCGAAAGAAACAATCACCGCACGGGCCGGACCCCTCCGCCGTCACCCGGGGCCCCCCCGCCCATACCCCTCGACATTTCCCCCCGATCGGGGGGAGAGGCCGGGCGCGGTCGAGGCAAAGATGCATCCAACGAAACGAGGAAACGTCGGGCAGAGCCTGTTCCCCCAACTGGGCGGTGATCGTCGGAATGGCGGCGCGTCCAACGACGGGAGAATTGCGCCCTGAGCGGGCCGCAAGCCCATCCGCGTGGCCTCAGAACACGAGGGAGTGGGCATGGGTCTCCTCATCAATATCGACAACGGCGGCACCCTGACGGACATCTGCGTCATCGACGGGGCCAAGGTTCATCACACCAAGACGATCACCACGCCCTACGACCTTTCGAAATGCTTCTTCGAGGGGCTGAAGAAAGCCTCGGTTGCGCTCTATGGCGAGGAGAAGCTGGTCGATCTGCTGCTGGCGACGGACCACATCCGCTATTCGACGACCCAGGGCACCAATGCCATCGTGGAGAAGAAGGGGCCGCGCCTCGGCCTGATCGTCGCCGCCGGCGACGATACCGCGGGCCTGACGGCGAACGGCGCCACCGCCGACATGTTCTCGGTGCTGGTCGGGCCCCGTCTCCAGAGGGTCGACCTCGCCCTCGAGGGCGGCGACTTCGATACCGCTCTGGTCTCGGCGGTCAACGCGCTGACCAACGACGGCGCCAACCGCATCGTCATCGCCTTCGCCGGCGACGACTATCGCACCGCCGAGAAGGCGGTGAAGAAGGCGATCCTGCGCAAGTTTCCCCGTCACCTGCTGGGCGTCGTGCCGACCCTCTGCGCATCCGACCTGGTGGACGACAGCGACGCCGTGCGCCGCACCTGGTCCGCCCTGATCAATGCCTTCCTGCATCCGGCGATGGAGACCTTCCTCTATAACGCCGAGGCCATTCTTCGCGAATACAAGCACCAGAACCCGCTGCTGATCTTCCGCAACGACGGGGATTCGTCCCGCGTCGCCCGCACCATCGCGGTGAAGACCTATGGCTCGGGCCCGCAGGGCGGCATGGAAGGCGCACGCGCCCTGGCCGGGCACTACGGTTTCAAGCGCCTGCTGACCATGGACATCGGCGGCACCACCACCGACATCGGCCTGGTCGAGGGCGGCATGCCCCGCGCCAACCGCCGCGGCGAGGTGGAGGACATCGAGATTTCCTTCCCGCTGTCGGAAATCGTCAGTGTCGGCGTCGGCGGTTCGTCGATCCTGAAGGTGGTCGACGGCGCCATCCAGGCCGGCCCCGAATCCGCCGGCGGCGCGCCGGGCCCGGCCTGCTTCGGCCTGGGCGGCACGCGGCCGACCATCACCGACGTCTTCCTGCTGACCGGCCTGATCGATCCCGCCACCTATTTCGGCGGCGCCATGTCCCTCGACAAGGCCCGGGCCGAAGCGGCGGTGCGCAGCGAATTGGCGGAACCCCTCGGCGTCGATCTCGAAACCGCCCTGGCGGCGGCGGAAAAGGCCTGGGTGGGCAAGGTCGCCGACAGCCTGAAGGCCTTCACCCGGATCGACCAGGACACGGTACTGGCGGCCTTCGGCGGCGCCGGTCCCTTCGTCGTCACCGCGATCGCCGAGGCGGCGGGTATCAAGCGGGTGATCATCCCCGGTCTCGCCGCCGTCTTCTCGGCCTTCGGCATCGGCTTTTCCGATATCGCGCAGGGTTACAACCGGTCGGTCGGCAGGGGCGACGCGGCGGTGATCGAGGCGGCGGTCGCCGAACTGACCGCCCAGGCCAATCGCGACATGTTCGCCGAAGGTTTCGCGCTCTCCGACTGCCGCCTGGACTGGAGCCTGTCGCGTGACGGCGGCAACGACACGGAGGGACAGCCCTGGAGCCCGGGGGCGCCGCTGCCGGCCGCCTTCGCGGGCGCGGACGACCTGGTTCTCGGCCTGCGCGCGGTCCGGGCCATCAATCACGCCAAGCTCGTCAACGGCGCGGCACCGCCCAGAACGGCGGCCGGCAGCGCCGGCAGCCGCCGCCTGGTCCTGCCCGGCGACGGCGAGGCGGAACTCGCCGTCCACCGCCTGGAGGACCAGATCCCGGGCGCCGAGGCGACCGGTCCCTGCATCCTCGAGGAAGCCTTCTTCACGGCGCGTATCGGCCGGGGGTGGCGCTTCGACGTCAATTCCAACCGCGACACCATGCTCGCCCGCGACAATTGAGGAGAAGAGCCGTGAAGGTTCTCGTGACCGAATATCTGCGCATCGATCTCGACACCGAGAAATGGGAATGCCGCAGCTGCAACCATGAAATCGGCAACGCGCGGGGCAACTACAAGGAAGGCCTGCTCGTCTACGACCGCGAGCCCGCCGAAATCCACAAGCCCCTGCTGGATCCGAAGCGTTACAGCCATACCTATACGCCGAATCCGAAATGGTGCCGCATCCTCGAATTCTACTGCCCGAACTGCGGCACGATGGTCGAGACCGAATATACCGTCCCCGGTCACCCGCCGGTGCATGACATCGAATTCGACATCGACGCCCTGAAGGCGCAATGGGCGACGCGGAAGCCCGTCACCGAACGTACCCCCGGCAAGGAACCGCCGCGCCACGAGCACCACCACCACGGCCACGGCCACGGCGCGGCCCACGCCCCGCAGAAGGACTGACCCGATGAAGCGCGTCTCTGTCGATATCGGCGGCACGTTCACCGATTGCTTCGTGATCTGGGGTGATCGCTACGTCCAGTCCAAGGCCCTGACCACCAAGCACAATCTGGCGCTCGGCTTCAACGAGGCGCTGGACTTCGCCTGCCGCGAGGTCGGTACCACCCGCGAGACCATGCTGGCCGAGGTCGATTCGGTCCGCTACGCGACCACCCTCGGCACCAATGCCCTGATCGAACGCCAGGGCCCGCGCATCGGCCTCATCACCACGGCGGGCTTCAAGTCGACCGTGCCGCTGTCGCGCGGCCGCGGCTACGGCGAAGGCCTGTCGATGAAGGCCCAGCAGGACATTCCGAACGCCGAACGGCCCCTGCCGCTGGTGCCGATCGAGATGATCCGCATCGTGCGCGAGCGGATCGACTATCGGGGCGACGTGGTCATTCCGCTGGACGAGAACGACCTGCGCGTCCAGATCCGCGACCTGGTGGATGCCGGCGCCGAGGCGATCGTCGTCGCCCTGACCAACGCCGTGGTCAATCCGGCCCACGAGTTGCGTATCCAGGAAATCTTCGTCGAGGATTATCCCGAGCACATGCTGGGCGCGCTGCCGCTTCTCCTGTCCCATCAGGTGGCGGGGCGGAAGGGCGAATACGTCCGTTCCATGTCGACCATCATGGACGCCTTCCTGCACAAGGTGATGTATTTCGGCCTGTCGTCGCTGGAGCGCAACCTGCGCGGTTCCGGCTACGACAAGCCGATGCTGGTCGTCCACAATTCGGGCGGCATGGCCCAGCTGAACTCGACCGACGCGCTGCAGACCGTCCATTCCGGGCCGGTCTCGGGTATCGCGGCGGCGGAACATCTGGCGAAACAGGCCGGGCTCGGCAATGTCGTCGCCACCGACATGGGCGGCACCTCCTACGACATCGGCCTCGTCGTCGACGGCGGCGTGAAGTTCTACGACTTCCAGCCGACCATCGAACGCTGGCTGGTGACCGTGCCGATGGTCCATCTGGCCACGC
Source organism: Zavarzinia marina (assembly GCF_021568905.1). Lineage (GTDB taxonomy): Bacteria > Pseudomonadota > Alphaproteobacteria > Zavarziniales > Zavarziniaceae > Zavarzinia > Zavarzinia marina. The sequence continues at coordinate 118,331 of NZ_JAKGSB010000003.1, forward strand.
TCGGCTCCGGCGGCGGCTCCATCGCCCAGCACAACCGCATGTACGACACGGTGCAATGCGGGCCGAAGAGCGCGGGGTCGGATCCGGGCCCGGCCTGCTACGACCGCGGCGGCATGAAGCCGACGGTGACCGATGCCGATCTCGTCCTCGGCTATCTCGATCCGGGCAATTACGCCAACGGTTACATCAAGCTGAACCCGAAGCGCGCCCGCCAGGTCATGGAGGACGAGATCTGCGATCCGCTCGATCTCGATCTGATCGATGCGGCCAAGCTGATCAAGAGCACGGTCGACCTCGACATGGCGAACGGCGTCGCGACGGAGCTGCGCAGCTTCGGTTACGAGCCGAGCGAGTTCACGCTGCTCACCTATGGCGGCAACGGCCCGCTCCATGCCTGCGGCATCGCGCGCGGTCTCGGCATCGGCCGCATCCTGGCACCGCCCTTCGCCTCGGTCTTCTCGGCCTGCGGCGCCGGCAACCTCAGCCAGCTCCACATCCACGAGATGTCGACCTTCACCGTCCTGTTCGACAGCAACACGAAGCAGCTCTTCACCGACTTCCCGGCCTTCAACGCCATGGTGGAGGAACTGGAGCGGCGCGGGCGCGAGGATCTGCTGCGCCAGGGCATGCCGGAAGACAAGATCCAGTATCGCCTGGAGCTCGACATGCGCTACGGCAACCAGCGCGTCCAGACGACGGTGGTGACCGATCTGACCCGCCTGTCCTCGATCGCGGACGTGGTGAAGCTGATCGGGCAATTCCACAAATCCTATGGCGACCGTTTCGGCGAGGGCAGCCAGGCGGCGGAGGCGGGGGTTCGCATCAACACCATCCGCGTCTGTTCCTTCGTCGAGGTCGATGCGGTGGATTTCCAGAACATCCATCCCGGCGACAAGCGTGTCGCGACCCCGGCGCCGGTCGGCTCCCGCGCGTGCCACTTCGTCGATCACGACGGCGCGATCGAGACCGCGATCTACGACGAGGCGGCGCTGGAACACGGCGTCGTCATCGACGGCCCGGCCATCGTGACCACCAGTCACACCACCTATCTGGTCGAACCCGGCTGGCGCTATGAAGCGGCGGCCCAGGGCGCGGTGTGGTTCACCCGCATCGACGCCTGAGAAGAAGGAGAGCAACCATGAACGTCATGCCCGGGATCGCCACGCTCAGCGTCGGCGAGCGCAAGATCCTGCAGGATTTCGTGGACGAGCATCAGCTCTTCTACGGCCCCGATCCCGCGATCATGCGCAACCACCATCTCGAGCCGCGGACCGATATGGAAGACGCGGCGATGAAGAAGCACGACGACCCGCACCTCCTGAACCAGGTGCGCGGGCGGGTGATCTCCGCCCTGTCGGAAAGCTTCCGCATGGTCGAGCAGATGGGCGCCGCCCCGGGCGCCAAATGGGGCGATCTGGTCACGGCGATCTTCACCGCGAGCGGCGATCTTTCGGAAATCTCGCCCGCCGGCATCGTCACCTTCGCCGGCGTCTGCCAGTATCCGATCAAGTTCATCAACAAGTACTGGACCGACGATCCGTCGGTCGGCGTGCGCCACGGCGACGGCTTCATCCATAACGACTCGCGTTACGGCGGAATCCACAACACCGACCAGTCGATGATGATGCCCGTGTTCCACGAGGGCGAACTGGTGTGCTGGGTCTCGTCCACCATCCACGAGGGCGAGAACGGCGCGATCGAGCCGGGCGGCATGCCCGCCAAGGCCGAATCCCGCTTCGACGAAGGGCTGAAGATGAGCCCGTTCAGGATCGTCGAGGACTTCCAGGTCAAGCGCGACATCCTCACCTTCCTGCAGAATTCGGTGCGCGATCCGAAGCTGCAGTACGAGGACGTGAAGGTGAAGCTGCACGCCTGCATCCGACTGATGGAGCGCGTGCGCTCGGTCATCGCGGAATTCGGCAAGGATGCGCTGGTCGCCTATCTGCGCCGGAACCTCGAGGATACCGAGGCCGAGGTGCACCGCCGCATCGCGGAGCTGCCGGATGGCGTGGTGCGCTTCAACACCTGGATCGACTCGACCCTGCGGGAGCCCGCGCTGGTCAAGATCGCCTGCGCCGCCCGGGTGAAGGGCGACCGCATGTGCATGGACTTCCGGGGCTCATCGCCCCAATTGTCCAACCGATCGATCAATGCGGTGATCGGCTCGACCAAGGTCTGTTTCCTCACCGGCGTCCTGCAGAACATCTGGCCGGACCTGCCGCACAACCTCGGCGTTCTCGCCGCCTTCGACTTCGAGACGGACCCCAATTCCCTGATCGACGCCAACAACGACGCGCCCTGCGCCATGAGCCTTCTGCCCATGTTCAGGACCATCACCGTGGCGACGGTTTCCTTCCCGAAGTTCATCTACGGCCTGCCGGACGGCGCCAAGGCGCGGGCGACCGTGACCATCGCCGGCCAGTACAACCAGCCCGCCACCTTCGTCTACGGCGGCCTGACCCAGCACATGGACGTGACCGGCAATTTCTGCGCCGACATCAACGGCAACGGCCAGGGTGCCCGCGAGAACCGCGATGGCGAACATTCCGTCTCGCCGCTGTTCGGCTTCATGTGCGACACCGGCGAGCACGAGCTGGCGGAAGAGGAACTGCCCATGGTGCGCCTGATCGCCCAGCATCTGGCGCGGGACCGCGTGGGCTGGGGCAAGTATCGCGGCGGCCTCGGCTACGAGCAGATGGTGACCGTGCGCGGCACCAACATGTGGGGCTTCATGACCGGTCAGTCCGGCTCGTGGTTCTGTTCCGCCCCCGGCCTGTTCGGCGGCTACAACTGCCCGGCCTATCCGATCGGCAAGGTCAAGGACGTCAACGTCTTCGACTGGTTCGCGAAGGAAGGCAACGCCGCGCGCTTCCCCTATGGCATCGTCGAGCTGATGAACGAGCAGCCGATCGAGGGTGCCCGCTACCTGACGGCCGACGCCGGCATGACCTTCGAACTGGTGGAGGAAGGCGAGATCTACATGATCTGCCAGGGCGCCGGTGCCGGTTACGGCGACGTCCTGGAGCGCGATCCCGAAGCGGTGATGCAGGATCTGCGCGAAGACCTGATCAGCCATGAATCGGCTCGGGACATCTACCACGTCGTCTACGACGAGCGGACCCTGATCGTCGACGTCGCGGCGACCGAAAAGGCGCGCGCCGGCGAGCGGGCGGCCCGCAAGGCGCGGGGCCGGAAATATGCCGACTTCGTCGCCGACTGGGTGACCGAGGCACCGGCCGAGGACCTGCCCTACTATGGCTCCTGGGGTGATCCGGCGACGGTCTACACCGGCGCCGGCGCCGCCCGTCAGATGCTGGACGCCGGCACGATCCAGCCGATCTTCATGGCGGACCCGCGCGACGTCCGTATCGCCGAACTCGAAGCGCAACTGGCGGCGAAGGGCTGACGGCATGGGGGCGTTTCGCGATCTCCTCTCGAAGGGCGGGCGGCGCCCCCGCTGGCTCGACGCCACGGACTATTGCGGGCGCCTGCTCGCCGCGGGCGACATTCCCTGGGGGGATGTCACCCGTCTCGTCGACTGGCACCGCAAGGCGCAGGGCCTGCTTCGGCCCGACGTCGCGGTGCTGCCGTTGGCGCCCATGCTGACGGCCTGGGTGGCGGCGCATCCCGCGCTCGGCGAGGCGATGTCGGCCCGCCGCCGCCTGCTCTACCCGCTGAAGACCCTGCTGTCGGACGAGGGCGCGCGCGATCACATCCGCGCGACCCTGGCCGGGCTCCGGGCGTCCCACGCGGGGCTTCCGCTGGCCCTCGTCCTGCCGGCGCCGGCGGATTTCGTCGCGCTGGCGGCGGATCTCGCTGGGACGGAAGCGGGCGAGGTCGATGCCGAGGACGCGGACAGCGCGGCCATGTATATGGCCGACTTCCTGCGTGCCTTCGGCGACAGCGGGCTCGACGCCCTGCTGCTCGAAACCGCCAGCGCCGCCGCCGATGCTGTGGTCGCCGCCTGCGGTCCGGTGCTGAACATCGCCGGCCACTATCGCTGGGACGTCGGCCTGCGGCACGGCGGCGAGGCGGTGCCGGCGGGCATCGACTTCCAGGTCGCCGCCACGCCGGCGCCGGGCGTTCCGACCGGCATCGCCCTTGCCGCCGATTTCTGGCGCGACGGCGCGCCGCCGCCCCAGGGGGGCGATTTCATCTTCGCGGCCGTTCCGGCGGACGCCCAGCCCGAGGCCGTGCTCGCGCGGCTTCAGGCCCTGAACTGATTATGAGACTGGGGGAATGACCATGGTGAAGGAAGGCGATCTGCTGTGGACGCCGTCGAAGCAATTCGTCGAATCCTCGAACGTCATGCTCTTCATGAACTGGCTGCGCGCGACGCGGGGCCTGGACTTCCCTGATTACGACGCCCTCTGGCGCTGGTCGGTCGAGGACACGGAAGGCTTCTGGACGGCGCTCTGGGCCTATTTCGAAGTGGCGTCCTCCACCCCCTATCTGCGTGCCGTCGACCGTCTCGACATGGCGCCGGGGGTTCGATGGTTCGAAGGCTCCCACGTCAATTACGCCGAGCACATGCTGCGCCACGAGGGCGAGGGGGACGAGGTCGCGCTCCACCACCTCTCGGAGATCCGCCCCCTCGGCGCCATGACAAGACGCGAACTGGGACGCCAGGTGCGGATCGTCGCCACCCAGTTGCGGGCGCTGGGCGTGAAGCCGGGCGACCGCGTCGTCTCCTACATGCCGAACATCCCGGAGACGGCGGTGGCCATGCTGGCGGCGACGGCGATCGGCGCCATCTGGTCCAGCGCCGCACCCGAATTCGGCGTGAAGACGGTGATCGAGCGTTTCTCGCAGATCGAGCCCAAGGTCCTGTTCGCGGCCGACGGCTATCGCTTCGGCGGCAAGGATTTCGACCGGACGGAGGAAGTGCGCTCCATCGTCGCCGCCCTGCCGTCCCTGAAGACCGTCGTCTGGCTGCCCTATCTGAACGAGACGCGGGAGACGCCGCCGGTCGCGGACGCCATGCTGTGGCGCGAATTGCTGGACCATTCCGAGGTGCCGCGCCATCTCTTCGTCTACGAGCGCGTGCCCTTCGACCATCCGCTGTGGATCGTCTTTTCCTCCGGCACCACGGGCTTGCCCAAGGCGATCGCCCACAGCCACGTCGGCGCCCTGATGGAGCATCTGAAGCTCGCCCATTTCCACCTGAACCTGAAGCCGGAATCGGTGATCTTCTTCTATACGACCACCGGATGGGTGATGTGGAACATCGTGCTGGCCGGCCTGCTGATGGGCTCGGCCGTGGTCGCCTATGACGGCAGCCCGGTGCATCCGGCGCCCGACGTGCTCTGGAAGATGGCGGCGGATACGGGCACCACCTGCTTCGGCGCCAGCCCGACCTATGTCCAGATCCTCGAGCGCCAGGGTCTCGAGCCCGGCAAGACCTTCGACCTGTCGCGCCTCGATTCGATCCTGCTGGGCGGCTCGCCCGCGACGCCGGAGAGCTTCGCCTGGTTCTACCGCTCGGTGAAATCGGATCTCTGGCTGACCTCGCAGAGCGGCGGCACGGAGATCGCCTCCGGCTTCGTCGGCGCCTCGCCGACCCTGCCGGTCCATGCCGGCGAGATCCAGACCCGGATGCTCGGCATGGACGTCCACGCCTTCGACGACGACGGCAAGGAAATACTCGACGCGGTCGGCGAACTGGTGGTGACCCGGCCCTTCCCCTCCATGCCCGTCTTCTTCTGGGGCGACAAGGACGGGCGGCGCTATCACGAATCCTATTTCGACGTCTATCCGGGCGTCTGGCGCCATGGCGACTTCATCAAGATCAACGACCGCGGCGGCTGTTACATCTACGGTCGTTCCGACTCGACCCTGAACCGCTATGGCGTGCGCATCGGCACCTCCGAGATCTATCGCGCGGTCGAACAGGTGGAAGGCGTCGCCGACAGTCTGATCGTTTGTTGTGAATTGTCGGGCGGAACCTTCTACATGCCGCTGTTCGTCAAGACGGCGCCCGGCGTAACGCTTGACGATCAGATGCGGAAATCCATCAACTCGAAGTTGCGTCAGGATTACAGCCCGCGGCACGTGCCCGACGAAATCCATCAGGTCCCGGACATTCCCTATACGCTGACCGGCAAGAAGATGGAGATCCCGGTGCGCAAGATCCTCATGGATTGGGCGCCGGAACGCGCCGCGAGCCGCGATGCCATGACCAATCCGCCCGCGCTGGACTGGTACATCGGCCTCGCGACCCGGCGGCGGGTGAATGCTGTCGCCTGATCGGGAACAAGTCCGCTCGCGCCGGACAAACGAATAGTGCATAGTTTTAAATGCGACGGGGAGGAAACGGCCGGCGACAACGCCGGGGTTGATGAGCGTAACGCGCATCGACGTCGCGACAGGCAACTATAACGATAACGGGCCAAAGCCCGGGGTGGTGCCGATATGTTGGTCAGAACCAAATTTCTGCCGCCAAGTCTGCTTACCAATATCGTGCGGCGTAAGAATCTCGACGATTATTTCGAGAACCTGCCGGCTCACACTGTCACCATGGTGCGGGCGCCCGCTGGCTTCGGCAAGACGACGCTTCTCGCGGATTGGCGAAAGCGTCTTCTTTTCGATGGCGCCCGGGTCGCCTGGCTCAGTCTGGATTTCCACGACAACGAGCCGACGCAACTGCTGACATATCTGCTCGGCGCCCTCGACCAGGCTTTCGAGAACGACCGGCAGACGGGCACCTCCTTCCTGTCGGCGTCGGGCAACATGGCGCCGTCCCAGGTCGCGGGCTTCATCGTCAACGAAGTGCAGCAACTCGGCGACGACATCTACGTCTTCCTCGACGACGTGCACGAGCTCAATTCGGCGCCCGTGCTCTCGGTGCTCTACGACCTGCTGCATTACGCGCCGCCGAACCTGCATTTCGTGCTCGCCGGGCGGCCCGCCATGTGGCTCGGCCTGTCGCGGCTGAAGCTGCAGGGCCGGGTGCAGGAAACCGACATCGGCGAAATGCGCTTCGACATCGCCGAGGCGATCGAATTCTTCCGCCTGCGCGGCCACAACCTGCTGCGCCTCACCGACATCGACACCCTGAACCAGGCGACCGAAGGCTGGGTCGCCGGTCTCTGCCTCGCCGCGCAGTCGCTGAACCGCAAGCGCAACGTCTCCGAATTCGTCGAGACCTTCTGCGGCGAGACCAAGGAGATCACGGACTACATCCGCGAAACCGTATTCCGCCAGATCGGCGAGGAAGACCGTCGCTGGCTGGTGCGGGTCTCGATCCTGTCGCGCTTCTGTCCCAATCTCTGCGACACGCTGCTGGACACCACCGATTCCGAGGCGCGCATCCACCGCCTGATCGAGGAAGTGCCCTTCATCATCCCCCTCGAGGGGACGGAGGGATGGGCCCGGCTGCATCCCCTGCTGCGGGAATTCCTGGCGGGCGAGGTCGGCCAGATGGAGGCGGAGGAGTTGCGCGCCCTGCACAAGCGCGCCGCCACCTGGTTTTCCTCCCGGGGCGAGATATCGGAGGCGATCCACCACGCGATCGAGGAGGGCGATACCGCGCGTGCCATCGGCATGATCGCCCGCCAGTCGCGTCACCTGGTCGAGACGGCGCAGATCCTCCTTCTCATGAGCTGGTACGAACGCCTGCCCAAGAGCCTGTTCGTCGAGCGCCTGGATCTTTCGGTCGACGTCGGCTGGGCGCTGACGCTGTCGATGCGCATGGACGAGGCGGCGGCGACCATCGCCGGCGTCGAGAAGGCGCTGGCGGCGCGGCCCGATCCGGGCCGCCACGTGCATTTCGAGCTGCAGGCCCTGAAGGCGGCCTTCTACGCCCTCAACGACCGGACCTTCGAGGGCATGCAGCAGGCGGAGGAATGGCTGGCCTCCGGCCCGCGCGACGATCAGTTCAAGATCGGCGCGCTGGCCAATGTCCTGACCTACTGCAAGACCGTGGAGGGCGATTTCGCCGCCGCCCTCGACGCCCAGGTGATCGGCGAAAGCTGGTCGGCGGCGGAGCGCAGCCGCTTCACCGTCGTCTATGCCGCCTGCGTGATCGGACAGGCCCACGAACAGCTCGGCGATTTCGCCAAGGCCCGCGACTGTTTCGAGGAGGCGCTGCGCCACGGCGAGGAGGCGGGCGGGCGCCGTTCGGTGCCGGCCAGCCTGCCGGCCTCCTGTCTCGCCGGCCTGCTCTATGATCTCGGCGATCTCGAGGGCGCGCAGAAGCTTCTGGCCGGGCGCTTCGACATCGCCTGTTCGCGCACCCCGCCCAGCATCGGCATCCGGGGACCGCTGTCCCTGGTCCGCGTCCATGCCGCCGACGGCGACATGAAGCGTGCCCTGGAGCGGCTCGACCGGCTGGAGGCGATCGCCCATCGCCTCGGCTTCATCCGCATCGTCGCCGCCTGCCTGGTGCAGCGTCTCCATTTCGCCCTGCTCGCCAACGACTGGCGCCAGGTCCGCCATCTGTTGAACCGTCTCGAACAGATGCGCCAGCCCGAGGAGAAGGCGCTCGGCCGCACGGCGCGCAGCGTGACCAACGAGATCATCTGCCTCGGCATGGCCAGGGCCGATTGCGTGCTGGGCGAGGCGCGGCGCAATCTCGCCTATCTTCAGGAATATCTGGCCAAGGCGGAAGCCATGGGCCGCTTCGGCGATCAGGTCGAGGGGCGCATCCTGCTCGCCGCCTCGCTCTGGGCCTGCGGCGAACAGGCCGAGGCGCTGGACGTCTTCCGCAATGCCCTGGCGGCCGCCATGCCACGCGGCTTCACGCGCATCTTCCGCGAGATGCGGCTCTATCTCCTGCCGTTGCTGAAGGGTGTCGAGGCCAGCACCATCGGCGAGATGCTGCCGAAGGCGAAGCGCGACTTCATCGCCGATCTGCTGCACCCCGGAAAGGAACCGGCGGCATCGCGTTCGGAAGTGGTCAGTTTCGCCGACGCCAATCGGCCGCAGAAGCCGGTGCCCGAGCGGATCGTCGCGACGCGCGAGGAGGAACCGGCGACCCAGCCGCTCTACCAGCAGCTCACGGGGCGCGAGCGCGAGGTGCTGGCCTGCATGGCGGAAGGCCTGACCAACAAGGAGATCGCGGTCGCCCTGGCGATCACGCCGGAGACGGTGAAATGGTACGCCAAGCAGATCTTCGTGAAGCTCGGCGCCAACACCCGCACCCAGGCCGTGCGACAGGCCCGGCGGGCGCGGGTGCTGTAACACAACAGTGAGCGTCGTCCAGGCAGAAGGCCGGGATCTTGATCCGGAAGAGGCGCCCCTCCCGTCGCGTCACCCCGGCTGTCGCCGGGGTGACGCTTTTTGAATGGGCCTTCGATCAGCCCGCGCTGAAGCCGCCGTCGACGGCGAGTTCGGTGCCGGTGACCCAGCGCGCCGCATCGCTCGACAGATAGAGGATCGCCTCGGCGATGTCGCTCGGTCGGCCGTCGCCGAGAGGTTGACGCGAGGCGAAGATGGCCGATGCGGCCTCCTCGTCCGGCACCAGGCCGGCGGCGACGAAATGCTCGACCGCGGCCTTGCCCATGGCGGTCATGATGAGGCCCGGATGGACCGAATTGACCCGAATGCCATAGCCGAGCGCGGCGCATTCGAGGGCGACCGCCTTGGTCATCAGGCGAACGGCCCCCTTCGAGGCGCAATAGGCGGTGACGCCGGCGAAGCCGCTGAGGCCGGCGATCGACGACAGGTTGACGATGGCGCCGCCCCGGCCGGCCGGCCCGCCCGGCTTCATGGCCGCGACCGCGGTCTTCATGCCGAGGAATGTGCCGGTCGAATTCACCTGCATCACCTTCTCGAAAATCTCGAGGCTGGTGTCCGCCAGCATGTGGACGACTTCGATGCCGGCATTGTTGACCAGGATGTCGAGACCGCCGCAGGCCGCGACCGTGGTGTCAACCACGCGCTGCCAGTCGGCTTCGCTGGTCACGTCGTGGGTGACGAAACGGGCATCGATGCCGTCGGCCGCCAGCGCCTCGGCCGTCGCCTGTCCGGCGTCGCTCAGGATGTCGGTCAGGACCACGGCTGCCCCCGCCTTGCCGAGCGTGCGCGCCGTCTCGGCGCCGAGGCCGCGCGCGGCGCCGGTGATCAGCGCGGTCTTGCCGGCGAGGCGGGTGCTGTCGGTGGATGTCATGTCTCGTCTCCCTGATTTTCTTGGTGCCGTCTGATGGGCGGGCACAGTGTGGCCCGGCCGGGCGATCGCACTACCCCACCCGTCGGGGGGGCGTGGACGGGGGCGGAACGCGCTAGAACGGTTCGGGGAGGAAAAAACAATGACCCTGAATTCCGAATTCCTGTTTTCCATGAAGGCGCCGCTGCTGCCGCCGCTCGACGGCGGGGCCAGTTCCGCCGGCCATCTGCTGCCGATCCTGGTCGCCGAGGGCGGTACCTTCGAGGGGCCGAAGCTGTCTGGCCGGATCGTGGCCGGGGGCGACTGGTTCCGCATGCGGAACGATGGTTCGGGCGTGCTCGACGTCCGGCTCGCGATCCAGACCGCGGACGGCGCCTTCATCCATCTGACCTATGGCGGCCGGCTGGTGGTGCCGCCCGACCTGATCCCGCAGGTGATGGATTTCGCCAATGCGCAGAAGGTCGATCCGGCGAAATACTACTTCCGCAGCCTCATCACCTTCGAGACCGGGCATCCGGACTATGTCTGGCTGAACGACGTGGTCGCGGTCGGCGTCGGCAAGGTCGGCCATGGCGGCGTTTCCTACGACGTCCATCTGATCAAGTGAAAAAGGGGCCGGCGTCGCCGCCGGCCCCCCTCTCTTACGCGGAACTGATCAGGATTCCGCGCCGATCTGGACCATCAGCTTGCCGCTGTTGCCGCTGTGATACATGGAACGCAGGGCATCCACCGATTTTTCGAGGCCGTCGACGATGTCGAGGCGGAACTTCAACTCGCCTTTCTGCAGCCAGGGGATCAGCTCCGCCCAGGCCTCGCCATAGCGCGCCATGTAGTCGAGCACGACGAAGCCCTGGATGCGCAGGCGCTTCATGATGACGTTGTGGAACAGCTTGGGTCCCGTGCCGCCGGCGCCGACGCCGCCGTTGTAGGTGGAGATCAGGCCGCAGACCACCACCGTGCCGCCCTGCTTCATGTTGGCGAGGGAGGCATCCATGATGTCGCCGCCGACGTTCTCATAGAGGATGTCGATGCCCTCCGGCGCCAGGCGGTGCAGGGCCTCCGCGACATTCTCGGTCTTGTAGTCGACGACGGCGTCGAGCTTCGCCTCGTCCTTCAGCCAGCCGCATTTGTCGGCGCCGCCGGCGATGCCGATGACGCGGCAGCCCTTCAGGCGGGCGATCTGGGCGGCGCAGGACCCGGCGGCACCGGCGGCGGCGCTGACCACCACCGTGTCGCCGGGCTTGGGACGGCCCACGTCCATCATGCCGAACCAGGCGGTCGGCCCGGCGATGGCGAGAACGCCGAAGGCGAGGGACAGGGGAATGCCGTCCGGCCGGTCGAGCGCCATCCAGCCCTCGCCGTCGGTCACCACATGGCTGGCCCAATGGCCGAGACCCATGGCGATCTGGCCGGGCCGGAAGCCGGGGTTGCGGCTCTCCGCCACCTCGGCCAGCACGAAGCCGAGCATGGGCGTGCCCAGCGGCACCGCCGGCATATACATGTTCTCGATCTCTTCCATCCACAACCGGTTGGTGGCGTCGAGGGAGAGATAGACCACCCGCATCAGCACCTGTCCCTCTTCGAGGGCCGGGATGGGCACGGTCTGGAGCGAGAGGCAATCGTCCTCGATCTCGATCTTCGGGCGCTTGTCCAGGCGCCAATAGCGCATTTCACCGGCATTCGCCTGGGGCGAGAGGCTGCGGGCCGCTTCCATGGTTGTTCTCCCTTGTCCGTCTTTTTCGCGGTGTTTCGGCGTCAGGCCTTCTGATAGAGGGTGACGACGCAGGCGCCGCCGAGGCCCAGATTGTGCTGGAGCGCGAGTTCCGCGCCCTCGACCTGGCGGGGGCCGGCGGTGCCGCGCAATTGCCAGACCAGTTCGGTGCATTGGGCAAGGCCGGTCGCGCCGAGCGGATGGCCCTTGGACAGGAGCCCGCCCGAGGGATTGGTCACGCAGGTGCCGCCATAGGTGTTCTGGCCGTCCAGGATGAAGCGTTCGGCCGTGCCTTCCGGGGTCAGGCCCAGGCCCTCGTAGGTGATCAGTTCGTTCGCCGTGAAGCAGTCGTGCAGTTCGGCGACGCGGATGTCCTCCGGCCCGACGCCGGCCATCTCGTAGACCTGCTGGGCGGCCGCCCTGGTCATGTCGTAGCCGACGACGCGGCGCATGTCGTGCGCCTCGAAGGTCGAGGGCTTGTCGGTGGTCATGGCCTGGGCGGCGATCTTCACCGCCGGGGTCAGGCCGTGGCGCCTGGCGAAATCGCGCGACACCAGGATGGCCGCGGCGCCGCCGCAGGTCGGCGGGCAGCATTGCAGCCGGGTGAGGGGGGCGAAGATCTCCTTCGCCGCCATCACTTCCTCGAGACTGATCGGGTTGCGGAAGAGGGCGAAGGGGTTGTTGGCGGCGTGGCTGCGGGCCTTGACCGAGATCCGGGCGAAGGTTTCGGGCCTGGTGCCGTAGAGCTGCTGGTGGGCGCGGCCGGCGCCGCCGAAATGCTGGGCGGCGAAGGGCACATCGTCCTCGAAGCCCTGGATGTCGCGCATCTCGTCGTTGAAGCGCGAGAGCGGCGACGGCCGGTCCTCGAACACGGCGCCGAGGGCGCCGGGTTCCATCTGCTCGAAGCCGAGGGCGAGCACGCAGTCGGCCGTGCCGCTCTCGATCGCCTGGCGCGCGAGGAACAGCGCGGTCGAGCCGGTGGAGCAATTGTTGTTGACGTTGATCACAGGGATGCCGGTCAGGCCGACGCCATAGACCGCGGCCTGGCCGGCGGTCGAATCGCCGTAGACATAGCCGACATAGGCCTGCTGCACCTGGTCGTAGCCGATGCCCGCGTCCTCGAGGGCCGTCCTGGCGGCGGCGGCGCCCATGACATGATAGGGATCGCTCTGTCCCGGCTTTGTGAAGGGAATCATGCCGACGCCGGCGACAAGCACGTCTCTGCTCATGGGGTCCTCCGTTTTTTCGCATTCTCTTCCGGCCGCACCGGATTGCGCCCCCCCAAGTGGGCGGGGTAAACGGAGGGCGGCGAAGGCGCTCCGAGGGTTTCTCTTGTTCCCTTGGTTTTGCAATTTATTCTTGGACAAAATGATTCCTTCCTCGGAGGTGGGGATGAAGGGCACCCCCACGCATTCGGCATTGTTCAGCGACCAGCGACCGCAGGCCTTCGGCCTTGCGGTGGCGGTGGTCTGCGCCGTCACGCTGCTGTGCCATCTGGCCGGCGGCGGCATGCCGGATCAGGCGTTCTACCTGCCGTTTCTCGCCTGCGTGCTGGCGGCGACCGCCTATGGCGGGCTGCTGCCGGGGCTCTTCGCCACGCTGCTCGCCACCTTGGCGGCGGTCTTTCTGCTGCGCGGTCCGCCGCCGGGGCTGGCGGGCGTCGTCTCGGTCGGCGCCTTCGTGCTGACCGGGGCCGCGGTTTCGCTGGGCGGCGGCTGGTATCTGGCGGCCCGGCGGCGGGCGGCGGAAAAGACCGACCATCTGCGCTCGATTCTCGACACGGTGCCGGACGCCATGGTGGTGATCGACCGCCACGGCACCATGCGCTCCTTCAGCGCGGCGGCGGAACGCCTGTTCGGCTGGACCGAGGCGGAGGCGCTGGGCAAGAACGTCAGCCTGCTGATGCCGGATCCCTATGCACGGGCCCACGACGGCTATCTGGAGCGCTATGCGAGGACGGGAGAGCGCCGGATCATCGGTTTCGCCCGCGTCATCGTCGGCATGCGCAAGGACGGCAGCACCTTTCCGATGGAACTCCACGTCGGCGAAGCCAAGGGGGCGGAGCCCTTCTTCACCGGCTTCGTCAAGGATCTCTCGGAACGCCAGGAGGTGGAGGCGCGGCTCCAGGACCTGCAGTCGGAACTGGTCCATGTCTCGCGCCTGATGGCGGTGGGCGAGATGGCGTCGATGCTGGCGCACGAGTTGAACCAGCCGCTGTCGGCGATCGCCAACCTGCTCACGGGCGCGCGCCGCCTGCACGAGCGCGGCCGGCCCGAGGACGACGCCAAGATCCGCGAAGCGATGCAGAAGGCGTCGCAGCAGGCGTTGCGCGCCGGCGACATCATCCACCGCATGCGCAATTTCGTCAGCCGCGGCGACGGCGAGCGCGCGGTGGAGAATCTGTCCAAGGTGGTCGAGGAGGCGGCGGCGCTGGCCCTGGTCGGCGCCAAGGAACGCCAGGTCAACGTGCGCTTCCAGCTCTCGCCCGAGGCCAACGCGGTCTTCGTCGACCGGGTGCAGATCCAGCAGGTTCTTCTGAACCTGATCCGCAACGCGATCGAGGCGATGCAGGATTCGACGACCCGCAGCCTGGTGATCGCCACGGTCCGGCGCGACGACGGCCAGGCCCAGATCAGCGTCGCGGATACGGGCAGCGGCCTCGCGGAAGAGATCCGTCAACGCCTGTTCCAACCCTTCATGACGACCAAACCCCAGGGCATGGGCGTGGGGCTGTCGATTTCCCGCTCGATCGTGGACGCCCATGGCGGCCGCATCTGGGCCGAGGAAAATCCGGCCGGCGGCACCATCTTCCGCTTCACCCTGCCCCCCCTACCGACGGAAGGCACAGACGATGACGCATGAGATGCTCATCCATCTCATCGACGACGACGAAAGCGCGCGCGAAAGCCTCGCCTTCATGCTGGAAGCGTCGGATTTCGACGTCCGCACCTACGAGTCCGCCCCCGCCTTCCTGGCGGCGCTGGCGGATCTTGCGCCGGGCTGCATCGTCACCGACGTCCGCATGCCCGACATGACCGGGATCGAACTGGTGCACAAGCTGAATGCCCTGGGCGTCGGCTTGCCGGTGGTCATGATCACCGGCCATGGCGACATTCCGCTGGCGATCGAGGCGATGCGCGCCGGCGTCGTCGATTTCATCGAGAAGCCCTTTTCCGAGGACCGCCTGCTCGAAGCCCTGGCCATGGCGGCGGAACGCTTCGCGCCGCCCGCCGCCGACGATGGCGCCACCCTGGTGGTCGAGCGCATGAAGAGCCTCTCCGACCGCGAGCGCGAGGTGCTGGACGGCGTGGTCGCCGGGCGGGCGAACAAGGTGATCGCCCGCGACCTCGGCATCAGCCCGCGCACGGTCGAGATCTATCGCGCCAAGGTCATGGCCAAGATGCAGGCCGACAATCTGGCCGCCCTCGTGCGCATGGCGCTTCTGGTGCGCTAGAGCAGCGAGCGGATCTTGCGGCTGAGGGCGTCGGTCATCAGCGGCTTCTCGACGATGGCGGCGCCCATCAGGCGGGCGCGGCGCCGGCAATGGTGATCCGGCTTGGTGGTGATCAGGATGGCGGGGGCGGTGGCGCCCAGGCGCCGCAGTTCCGCCAGTACTTCCAGCCCGTCCATGGGCGACAGCAGATAGTCGATCACGAAGCAGTCGGCGTCGGCCAGGCCGCCCGCCTCCAGGACGTCGGCCTCGCCCAGGAAGCCCCGCGTCTCGTAACCCTCGGTGTCGAGGGCGAAGGAGAGGGCGTCGAGCAGCGCCGCATCGTCTTCGATGACGACGATGCGGGGACGGGTCGCGGCGGCGCCGTATGTCACAGGGCTGGTATCCATGGTGCGAATATCCCTGAAATACACCGGGCCGCCCTTGATCCAAAGCAAGGTCGGCCTAGGTAGTTCCCCTTAGGGGAAATCCCTTATGGGGGCCTCCTTATGCGCGCGTCCTGAATGTTCGCCGCGCCGTCCCGGGCGTAGACCTGTTCTCGCCAGTCAGGACCAACGCCTCGGGAAGGATAGCGACCATGTATGCCGAGCCCCTCTACGCCCAGCAGATCGCCAATATCGCCCCCGCGCCCGCCGTGTTCCCCCCCCACATCGGCACGGGTGACGATCTGCCCCTGGACGTCGGCCAGGTCATGCATTTCGCCCGCGGCGAGGAAATCTTCGGTCAGGGCGAACGCGCCGACTGCCTCTACAAGGTCGTTTCGGGCTGGGTGCGGAGCTACCGCATCCTTCGCGACGGCCGCCGGCAGATCGAGGGTTTCCACCTGGCTGGCGAATATTTCGGCATCGAGACGGACGACAGCCACCATTGCTCGGCCGAGGCGCTGGGCCCAGCCACCGTCCTCGTCGTCCGCCGCTCGGTCCTGAACGAACTGGCCACGCGCCGGGGCAACATCGCGACGACCCTGTTCCGTCTGGCGATGCAGGGCCTGCAGCGCAGCCGCGAGCACATCGCCATGCTCAGCCACAAGTCGGCCTGCGAGCGCGTCGCCGGCTTCCTCCTCGACATGGCGGAGCGCGCCGACGCCGTGAAGGCCCTGGACCTGCCGATGAGCCGCCAGGACATCGCCGACTACCTCAGCCTGACCATCGAGACCGTCTCCCGCACCCTCAGCCAGCTTCAGGCCGACGGCCTGATCGACATTCCCCGCTCGCGCAACATCGTGCTGCGCGACCGCCTCGCCCTCGAAGACATGTGCGAATGATTTGAGCGCAAGCCAGCGGTAGAAGTTCGGTATCGCGCACGGCCAAACTGCCCGCCGCGTGATACCGGGGCCCGGGGGTCGTTACCCGGGCCCGCTTTTTTTCGGAGCGGCAGTTGAACCTGAAAATGACGTCGGCGGACTGGGGTCTGCTCGGCCTGCTGTCCGTCCTCTGGGGCGGGTCCTTCTTCTTCACCGGGATCGCGGTCCGCGAACTGCCGCCCTTCACCATCGTCACCCTCCGGGTCGGCATCGCCGCGCTCGCCCTTCTCGGGTTCCTGGCGCTGCAAGGCCGGCGCCTGCCACGCGGGCGGGATTTCGTGCTCGCCTGCATCGGCATGGGCTTCCTGAACAACATGGTGCCCTTCAGCCTGATCGTGACCGGCCAGGGCTGGATCGCCAGCGGCCTCGCCGCGATCCTGAACGCGACCACGCCGCTCTTCGCCGTCGTCGTCGGCCACGTCCTGACCGACGACGAGAAGATGACGCCGGCCCGTCTCGGCGGCGTGGTGACCGGCTTTCTCGGCGTCGCGCTGATGCTGGGGCCGGCGCTCGGCGGCGCGGGCCAGCATCTCGCCGGCATGATCGCCGTTCTCGGCGCCGCCTTCTCCTATGCCTGCGCCGGCGTCTTCGGGCGGCGCTTCCGCCGCCTCGGCATCGCGCCGATCGAGGCGGCGACGGGGCAGGTGACGGCGGCGACGCTGATGATGCTGCCGCTCGCGCTCGCCGTCGACCAGCCCTGGACGCTGGCCATGCCCGCCGTTCCGACCGTGGCCGCCGTGGTCGGCGCGGGCGTGCTCTCCACCGCGCTCGCCTATGGCATCTATTTCAGAATCCTGCAATCGAGCGGGGCGACCAATGCCGCGCTGGTCACCTTCCTGATTCCGGTCAGCGCCGTCTTCCTGGGCGCGGTTTTCCTCGGAGAGGCATTGGACGCGCGGCATTTCGGCGGCATGGCGCTGATCGCCGCCGGTCTCGCGGCGATCGACGGGCGCCTTTTGTCGCGGTCACTTTCAAAATATTGAAATTGTTACCGGGGTGCGCCTATATGAGACGGTACCCCGAACCGGAGCGCGCCATCCCGTGACCGAATCCGCCAACAGCTTCGATCTCTACGACCGTCTGCCCCTGATCGGCGAGGCGGCGCCGGATTTCCAGGCCCGCTCGACCATGGGCACGGTGTCGCTGTCGGCCTATCGCGGGCGCTGGGTGCTGCTGCTGTCCCATCCCGCCGATTTCACGCCGGTCTGCACCTCGGAATTCGTCGCGCTGGCCCGTGCCGCCGACCGCTTCCGGGCCCTCGACTGCGAGATCGTGGCGCTGTCTGTCGACAGTCTCTTCGCCCATATCGCCTGGAGCCTGGCGATCGAGGAGAAATTCGGCGTCACCATCGATTTCCCGATCGTCGAGGATGTCTCGCTGGCGATTTCGCGCGCCTTCGGCATGGTCCATCCGAGCGCGGGCACGACGGCGACGATCCGCGCCGTCTTCGCCATCGACCCGGACGGGGTGATCCAGGCGATCCAGTATTACCCGATGTCGATCGGACGTTCGGTCGACGAACTGCTGCGCCTCGTCGCCGCCCTGAAGGCGGCGGAGGGGGGGACCTGCTCGGTTCCCGCCGACTGGCGGGAAGGCGAGGCGGTGCTGGCGCCGCCGCCGCTCGCCCTGCCGGAGGCGCGTCGCCGCCTCGGCGCGCCGGGCGCGCGCGACTGGTATTACGGCGATGCGGGCGAGGATGCCGCACCTCCGCCGTCCAAGCTTCGCAAGGGACGAAAGTGATGGCCCAGGCCGAATTGATGGACATGGCCGATCATGCGGCCGATTTCCTGAAGGTGCTGGCCAACGCCAACCGCCTGATGATCGTGTGCCACCTGCTGAGTGGCGAGCGTTCGGTCTCGGATCTCGAAAGCGAGCTCGGCATCCGCCAGCCGACCCTGTCGCAGCAATTGGGCATCCTGCGCGAGGCGGGCATCGTCGCCGGCCGGCGCGACGCCAAATCGGTGATCTATCATCTGGCGGACGAAAGGGCCCGGCCCATGATCGCCGTCATGAACAATCTGTTCTGCGGCGGTCCCCCGGTCGACGACGCCCATTTGGATGCGGGCACCAAGGGTGTTCCGACCGCGGCGGCGCTCAGTCTGCCGGCGGCGCGGGCGGCGGCGCCCGGCGAGGCGGCCGCCTTCCCGACGGTCCGCCGGCCGTCCCGCCCTTCGGCGGAATGACGGCCGGCGTCCCTGCAGTCGGGCCTTCCCGAAAAGGGGCGCTTCCTCAGAGAGACTTCTTCGAGAAGAACCAGTCGGTGTAGTCGTAACCCATGCCGGCACGGGTGTCCGCATCCTCGGCGGTCTTCGGCGGCGGCACGATCACCGGCTCGCCCTTCTTCCAGGCTTCGGGCGTCGCGACGCCGTTCGCGTCGGTGGTCTGCAGGGCCTCGACCAGGCGCAGGAATTCCTCGACCGAGCGGCCGTTCGACATGGGGTAGTAGACCATGGCGCGCAGGATGCCGTTCGGGTCGATGATGAAGGTGGCGCGCACCGCCGAGGTGTCGCCGGCACCCGGGTGGATCATGCCGTAGGCCATGGCCACTTCCATCGAGAGATCCTCGATGATCGGGAAGGGGATCTTCACGCCGAACTTCTCGTCGATCGTGCGCATCCAGGCGATGTGGGCGAAGATGCTGTCGATAGAGAGGCCGAGCAATTCGCAGCCGAGCGCCTTGAAGGCATCGGCATGGCGCGCGAAGGCCATGAATTCGGTGGTGCAGACCGGGGTGAAGTCGGCGGGGTGCGAGAACAGCACCAGCCACTTGCCCTTGTAGTCGGTCAGGGAGCGTTCGCCGGCCGTGGTGCGGGCCTTGAAGAAGGGGGCGGGTTCATTCAGGCGCGGCAGGCCGGGGATGGGGGCTTCGGACATTGTTTCCTCATTCGTTGACCGCCGGCCTTTCGGGGGCACGGCCGGCGGAGGGGGCGGTGTGTTCCGTCTCGGAACGGCTCCATCATTTTATAATTTCTCTAAAAGAGAAGCATTGTTTTGCTGATATTGCGATCATAAAAACAGATCGAAAGCCCAACCATTGATGAAAATCAATAGGTTGTGGTCTGGGGCGGCTTGCCTTGCCGCGCTGCAATAATTTATAATTCACGAAAAAATATATTGAAAGAGGCCCGTGCGCGGCTATCTTCTTTCTCCAGAACCCTGGAGAAGGAGATGCCGCGATGTCCGTTCGAAGCCTGTCGAGGGTACTGCTGGCCAAGCAGCTGGTGATCGGCGGTCTGCTGGCCGGGACCCTGGCCCTGCCGGCGGGGGCGGAGGATACGCCGGTCACCGTGCGCGCCCTCAGCCGCGATGCGAAATTCATCGGCAGTTCCATGGGCGGCATGGCGGTCACCCTGCGCGATGCCGCGACCGGCGCCGTCCTCGCCGAGGGCGTCACGGCCGGCGGCACGGGCGATACCACCCGCCTGATCAAGACGCCGCGTGCCCGGGGTGATGCGCTGGCGGGCGAAGGCGATGCCGGCTTTTCGGCGGTGATCGATCTCGCGCGTCCGACCCTGGTCGAGGTGGCCCTGCGCGGCCCCGTCGATCACCCGGCTTCGGCGGTCGAGGTCACGTCGCGCATGTGGCTGATGCCGGGTCTCGGCATCGCGGAAGGCGACGGCTGGGTGATCGAGGTGCCGGGCTTCGTCGTCGATCTCGACCAGACGCCCGCGACGGCCGCGGTCGGCGACAGCCTGACCCTCGGCGCCAAGGTGACCATGATGTGCGGCTGTCCGGTCACCCCCGGCGGTCTCTGGAACGCCGATACCTATGCGATCGCCGCCCATGTCACGGTCGACGGCGAAGCGCGTCCCGACCTGCCCCTGACCGGGGGCGAGGGCAGCCGTTATGCCGTGCCGCTCCGCTTCGATCGCCCCGGCCTCTGGCGCATAGACGTCTATGCCCATGACCCCGCCAACGGCAATACCGGCGTCGTCAGCCGCGAAATCCGCGTCACACCGCAAAGCTGATCAGTCGGAAGGAACCCTCATGAAATCCCTGCGCCCCGGTTTCGCCGCCGCCCTCCTCGTCGCCGGCGCCGCCGCTTTCACCCCGCTCGCCGCCGCCGAGCCGGCGACGATCCTGTCGATCGTGACCTCGCCCGCGCCCGAGACCCAGGCCATGGCCCTGGTGCTGGCCACCGCGTCCAGAAAGGCCGGGGCCGAGGTTCGCATCCTGCTCTGCGACGCGGCCGGCGATATCGCGCTCCGCGAACCGCCGGCCGCCGCCACCGCGCCCCTCAAGCCCAGGGGCGCCAGCCCGCGCGGCCTGCTGGACGGCCTGATGGCCGCCGGCGTGCCGGTGGAAGTCTGCGCCCTCTATCTCCCCAACCGCGACCTCGGGCCCGACGCCCTGGCCGCCGGCGTGGGGGTGGCAAGGCCGCCCGCCGTGGCTTCGACGATGGTCGATCCCACGGTGAAGGTGATTTCGTATTGATTTTAATTTTACGAAATCATAAATAGTGTAATCATAAAACATGGCGCAAGCCGCCCAGGAGTAGAAACCATGAAGCCCGTCGTCCATGCCTTCTTCGACGAGCCGACCTACACGGTCAGCTATGTGGTCGAAGACCCCGCCACCAAAGCCGCGGCCATCGTCGATTCGGTGCTCGACTACGATCCGAACTCGGGCCGCACGTCCCACGAGTCCGCCGACAAGATCATCGCCTTCGTGAAGGAGAAGGGTCTGACGGTCGAATGGCTGCTGGAAACCCATGTCCACGCCGATCATCTGTCCGCCGCGCCCTATCTGAAGCAGGCGCTGGGCGGCAAGATCGCCATCGGCGCCAACATCAAGGTCGTCCAGGGCATCTTCGGCAAGGTGTTCAACGCCGAGCCGCAATTCGCCACCGACGGCCGCCAGTTCGACCAGCTCTTCGCCGACGGCGACACCTTCAAGGTCGGCACGATCGAGGGCCGCGTGATGCACACGCCCGGCCATACGCCCGCCTGCCTGACCTATCTGATCGGCGATGCCGGTTTCGTCGGCGACACGCTGTTCATGCCGGACTACGGCACGGCGCGCTGCGACTTCCCCGGCGGTGACGCCACCACCCTGTTCCGTTCGATCCAGAAGATCTTCGCGCTGCCGGACGAGACGCGGCTCTTCATGTGCCACGACTACAAGGCGCCGGGCCGCGACACCTATGCCTGGGAGACCACGGTGGGCGAGGAGAAGAAGCGGAACATCCACGTCCACGACGGCGTGAAGGAGGAAGACTTCGTCGCCATGCGCTCCAAGCGTGACGCCACCCTGGCCATGCCCCGGCTCATCCTGCCGTCGGTCCAGGTGAACATGCGGGCGGGCGAACTGCCCCCGCCGGAAGACAACGGCACCCGCTATCTGAAGATCCCCCTCAACGCGCTCTGACGGACGGCACGCCCCGAGCGCAAGGAAAGGTCCACCGCCATGGAACGCAACGTCGGAACCGTCGATCGGGTGCTGCGCCTCGCCGCCGCCGTGATCCTGCTGTCGCTGCTCTTCCTCCTCGAGGGCAACGCGCGGTGGATCGGGCTGGTCGGCCTGGTGCCGCTGTTCACCGGCGGCACCGCCTGGTGCCCGCTCTACACGCTGTTCGGCATCCGGACCTGTCCGGTCGCCAAGCGCTGATCCCCAGGGCCGCTCTCCCCACCCCCCGCGGCCCGGCCCCGGCACCGTCTCGATGGCGGTGCCGGGTGCCGTTCGGGGACCCGGCCGCCCGTGAATGTGCCGAGCCGGTGAGTTTGCCGAACCCTTTCGAACGATAATCAAGCGAGGAACGCCCCGATGGACAGCCTGAAGAAACTGACGCCCTTCCTTTCCGTCGCCCCCCAGATCACCACCGGCGATGTCGGAAGCCTGTCCGCCCTGGGCTTCCGGGCGATCATCAACAACCGGCCCGACGGCGAGGGGCCGGGGCAGCCCCCGTCGGCCGAAATCGCCGAAGCGGCGAAGCGCCTCGGCCTCGACTACCGCCATATCCCCGTGGTTTCCGGCCAGGTGACGGACGAGGCGGTGGCGGCCTTCACCGCCGCCCTCGAAGAGGTGAAGGGCCCGGTTCTCGCCTTCTGCCGCACCGGCACCCGCTCCACCACCCTCTGGGCGCTGTCCGAAGCCCATCACCTCTCGACCGACGCCATCGTCGAGGCGGCGGCGGGGGCCGGCTACGATCTGGCGAACCTGCGCACCCGCCTCGATGCGACGGCTTCCGCCGGCCAGCCGGGTGGCGGCGAGGTCCTGCCCTTCACCCGCTCCACCAGTTTCGACGTGCTGATCATCGGCGGCGGTGCCGCCGGCTGCGCCACCGCGGCCAGCATCCGCCGCCGCCGCCCGTCGCTGTCGATCGCGATCGTCGAGCCCAGCGACAAGCATTACTACCAGCCGGCCTGGACCCTGGTCGGCGGCGGCGCCTTCGACCGGGCCAAGACCGAACGCTCGATGGAGCGGGCGATCCCCAATGGCGTGCGCTGGATCCGCGCCGCCGCCGCCGGCTTCGAGCCCGACCGCAATCTCGTCGTCCTGGAGGACGGCACCCGTCTCGCCTATCGCACCCTCGTGGTGGCGCCCGGCCTGCAACTGCGCTGGGACCTGATCGAGGGCCTGTCGGAGACGCTCGGCAAGAACGGCGTGACCTCGAACTATCTGTTCGATCTGGCGCCCTATACGTGGGAACTGGTGCAGGGCCTGAAGAAGGGCAAGGCGATCTTCACCCAGCCGCCCATGCCGATCAAATGCGCCGGCGCGCCGCAGAAGGCGATGTATCTGTCCTGCGACCACTGGCTGAAGAGCGGCGCCCTGAAGGATATCGACGTCGAGCTCGACAATGCCGGTGCCGTGCTCTTCGGCGTCGGCACCTTCGTGCCGCCGCTGATGAAATACGTCGAAAAATACGGCGCCCATCTCGCCTTCAACTCGAACCTGAAGGCGATCGACGGTGCCGCCAAGACCGCCTTCTTCGACGTCAAGGCGGCCGACGGCACGGTCGCCCGCGTCGAGAAGAAATTCGACATGATCCACGTCGTGCCGCCGCAGACCGCGCCCGAATTCATCCGCAATTCGCCCTTCGCCGATGCCGCCGGCTGGGTCGACGTCGATCAGGAGACGCTGCGCCACAAGCGTTACGGCAATGTCTTCTCGCTGGGCGACGCCTCCTCGGCGCCCAATGCCAAGACCGCGGCGGCGGTGCGCAAGCAGGCGCCGGTGGTGGCCGAGAATGTGCTCGCCGTCCTCGAGGGCAAGAGCCCGCACGCGGTCTACGACGGCTACGGCTCGTGCCCGCTGACGGTCGAGAAGGGCAAGGTGGTGCTGGCCGAATTCGGCTATGGCGGCAAGCTGCTGCCGACCTTCCCGATGGATCCCGCGGTGCCCCGCCGCACCGCCTGGTTCCTGAAGGCCAGGATGCTGCCGACGCTCTATTGGGACGTCATGCTGAAGGGCCACGAATGGCTGGCGAAGCCGACCATCCTGCCCCACGAGCCGCAGGAGCGTGAGGAGAACCCGTCGCTCGACGATTGCGCCAAGTCGAAGCGCGTGGGCGGGGGCGCGTCGTGATGGCGCAGGCCGTCACCCGGGCGACCGGCGCGAAGGCGCCCGTCTCGACGGCCCCCGACTGGGACGCCCGCTTCGGCTCGGACGAGGCTTTCTACGGCCTCGCCCCGTCCGGCTTCGTCATGGACTGTGCCCTGGCCCTGCCGGCCGGGGCGCGGGTGCTCTGTCTCGCGGAAGGTCAGGGGCGGAACGCGCTGGCCCTGTCCGCGCGCGGCTTCGAGGTGACGGCGCTCGACCTTTCCGCCGTCGCCTGCGAGCAACTGCGTGACAGGGCGCGGGCGCTGCGCCTGCCGGTCACCGTGCGCCAGCAGGATCTCGGTCTCTGGACGCCGGCGCCGGGCAGTGCCGATGCCGTGGTCGCGGTCTATGCCCATATGCCGCGCGCGCTCCGCCGTCAGGTCCACGCCATGATGATCCGGGCGCTCGCCCCGCGCGGCCTCGTCGTGATCGAGGGCTTTCGCAAGGAACAGCTCGGCCGCCAGTCCGGCGGTCCGAAAAACCCCGACTGGCTCTATGGGGTCGAGGATCTGCGCGAGGATTTCGCCGCGCTGACCATCGAGCATCTGGCCACGCCCGACATCGTCCTGGACGAGGGCCGGGGCCACCGCGGTCCGGCCGCCGTCGTCCAGTTCCGGGCCCGTAACTGAGGAATTCTTCATGCCGTCCCGCCTGATCCGCGCGCTGCCCTTCCTCGAATGGGCGCGCGAATACCGACGCGACACCCTGGTCAGCGATCTGGTCGCGGCCGTGGTGGTCACCATCATGCTGGTGCCGCAGAGTCTCGCCTATGCCATGCTCGCCGGCCTGCCGCCCCATATCGGTCTCTATGCCTCGATCCTGCCGCTGGTCGCCTACGCCCTGTTCGGCACCAGCCGGGCGCTCGCGGTCGGGCCCGTCGCCGTCGTCTCGCTGATGACCGCGACCGCGGTCGGCGGCATCGCCGCCACCGGGACCGAGGATTATCTGGCGGCGGCCATCGTGCTCGCCATGGAATCGGGTGTGATCCTGATCGCGCTCGGCGTGCTGCGCCTCGGCTTCCTGGCCAATTTCCTGTCCCATTCGGTGATCTCGGGCTTCATCACCGCGTCCGGCATCCTGATCGCGACCAGCCAGTTGAAGCATCTCTTCGGCGTGAGGACCAAGGGCGACACCATGCCCGATCTGGTCGGCCAGCTCGTCTCCTCGATCCCCGACATCAACTGGATCACCCTGGTGATCGGCGTCCTCGCCACCGGCTTCCTGTTCTGGGTGCGCAAGCAGTTGAAGCCGCTGCTGCGCCGGATCGGCCTCGGCCCGCTCGCCGCCGACATCGTCGCCAAGACGGGGCCGGTGGTCGCCGTCATCGTCTCGATCGTCGCCGTCGCCGGCCTCTCCCTCGACGCCGAGGGGGTGAAGGTGGTCGGCGCCATTCCGGGCGGCCTGCCGCCCATGGGCCTGCCCCTGCTGAACCCCGATCTCTGGATCGATCTCTTCGTGCCGGCGCTGCTGATCTCGATCATCGGCTTCGTCGAATCGATCTCGGTCGCCCAGACCTTCGCGGCCAAAAGGCGCCAGCGCGTCGACGCCAATTCGGAACTGGTCGGTCTCGGCGCCGCCAATGTCGCCTCGTCCCTGACCGGCGGCTTTCCGGTGACCGGCGGCTTCTCGCGCTCGGTGGTCAATTTCGATGCCGGCGCCCAGACCCCCATGGCCGGCGTCTTCACCGCCGTCGGCATCCTGGTGACCACCCTGTTCCTGTCCCATCTCTTCGCCAAGCTGCCCCAGGCGGTGCTGGCCGCGACCATCATCGTCGCCGTCCTGTCGCTGGTCGATCTCGGCGCCGTGAAGCGGACCTGGGACTATTCCAAGGCCGATGCCGTCGCCATGGCGGTGACCATCGTCGTCGTGCTCTTCGTCGGGGTCGAGATCGGTGTCGTCGCCGGCGTCGCCGTCTCCCTGGCGCTGTTCCTGTTCCGCACCAGCCGGCCCCATATGGCGATCGTCGGGCGCGTGCCGGGGACCGAGCATTTCCGCAACGTCGAGCGTCACAAGGTAGTCGAAAGCGAAGCGGTGCTGACGGTCCGCGTCGACGAAAGCCTCTATTTCGCCAATGCCCGCTTCCTCGAGGACCGGATCTACGACCTCGTCGCCAGCCGCGCCGAGGTGAAGCATGTCGTCCTGATGTGCTCGGCCGTGAACATGATCGACGCCAGCGCCCTCGAAAGCCTGGAGGCGATCGCCGAGCGCCTGAAGGCGGCGGGCGTGAAATTCCATCTGTCGGAGGTGAAGGGCCCGGTCATGGACCGTCTGAAGCGGACCCATTTCCTCGACCATCTGACCGGCGAGGTGTTCCTGTCCCAGCAGGCGGCGATGCGGGCGCTGGATCCCGGCACCTGCGGCCCCGGACCGGCGGCCGAGGCTCGCCTCGTCTCCTGACCGTCGCGTAACGAAAAGGGCCCGGCCGAGAGAATCGGCCGGGCCCTTTTCGCATGGAATGTCAGTCGTTCCGGTGGGGCGCGCCGCGATCGAACCAGCGCAGGGTGAGGATGATGACGCCGGCGCCGAAGACGACGGCCATGGGCTCCAGGATCCCGGCGATCAGGGGCGCCAGATAGATCAGGGTGCGCAGGCTGTCGCTGTAGTAGCGCCCGGCCAGCGCGACATAGCGCTTCGCCTGGCGGCGGTCGTCGTCGGTCGCATGGCCGCCGAAGCCGGCCAGATAGCCGAGATGGTTGTAGAAGCGTGCCGACTGGGTGGCGAACAGGAAGGATGTGAACAGGGTCGCGACCAGGAGGCCGCCGACCGCGAGCTGGATCGGATGGACCGCGGTCTCGCCCGGGCCGACCGCGACCTTGAGCGCCAGATGGACGGCGACCGGGCCGATCAGGCTGATGGTGCCCATCAGGGCGATCACCGTCGTCGAGGCGACGATGGTCGCGGCCATCAGGGAATTGCGGATGGTCTGGACCGCGATGATCTCCTGCCCGGGCCGGGCGAAGATCGAGTCCAGCCAGCGCTCGCGCATGGTGATATGGCGCTGGCGGGCGGTCTGGCGGTGGCGCTGGAAGGTTTCGAAGCCGGCGATCAGCAGGGTGCCGGCGCCGAGCGACGCCCAGCGCAGGCCTTCCACAACGTCGGGCGGAATGGCCGCCATCAACCCCTGGCCTTGATCACGCGCACCACGACCATGCCGGCGGCCATGGAAGCGACAAGGGCGACCACGGGCAGGGCGCCCGAGACCAGGGACGACAGCGCGGGCCCGGGGCAATAGCCGGCGAGGCCCCAGCCGATGCCGAAGAGGGCGGCGCCGGCGACGAGGTTCAAGTCGATGTCCCTGCGGGTCGGGATCTGGAACGCGCCGGCCAGCACGGGGCCGCTGCGGCTCAGCACCAGCTTGTAGCCGATGAAGGTGACGATCACGCCGGCGCCCATGACGAAGGCGAGGGAAGGATCCCAGTCGCCGGCCAGATCGAGAAAGCCGAGAACCTTGGCGGGATCGGTCATGCCGGCGACGGCGAGACCGAGGCCGAAGATGAGGCCGATGACGAGGGCGGTGAGAATGCGGGCCATGGCGGCGTTTCCCGATCAGAACAGGTGGCGGACGACGAAGACGGTGGCGACACCGGTCGCCATGAAGGTGGCGACGGCGACCAGGCTGCGGGGCGAGAGCCGCGAAAGGCCGCAGATGCCGTGGCCGGACGTGCAGCCCGAGCCGAGCGCCGTGCCGATGCCGACCAGAAAGCCGCCGACGATCATCATGGGCAGGTCGACGGTCGGGGCGCCGATGCCGGTGTCGCCGGTCAGAAGCCCGAGCAGCAAGGGCCCGCCAAGGAGGCCGACGACGAAGGCGAGGCGCAGCGCGGCCTCGCCGCCCGTGGCGGGGGCCGGCGGCAGCAGGCCGCCGAAAATGCCGCTGATGCCGGCGATACGGCCCAGCATCGCCATCATGAGGACGGCGGAAAATGCGATCAGCGCACCGCCCAGGGTGGGCAACAGAAACTGGCTCATGTCGGGTTCTCTGGCTGGTGGAATCGAGGTCCGGCTTCCGGAATTTCATTATATATAATCGTAAAGTTTAAAAAATTCCAGCGCGGAACGCACCCGCGTCCGAAACCGTCGCCCGATGTTCGCGGTCATCCCATATTGCGGTACGAGCCCTTGAGAACATTCGGTTTTCAGCCGATTCCGCGCCTGCGACGCTTTGATCCGCGACGATGTGACATGTGCCGTTCTGTCCCATTCAGCCTGGATGGGGAGAGGCATATGGTTTCGCTATCGATGAAGTGGAGAACCGACGTGACGGTCGTCCGCAGGTCCAGACGCACAGCATGGCGCCCGATGCCGGCGCTGGCGGCGCTCTTTGCCCTGCTGGTCCATCTCGTCGCGCCGCTGTCCCCGATGTCGGGCGCCCGGAACACCGCGGACCGCGCGCTTGCCCTGGCCTTCGCGGACTTGTGCGGCTTCGGCGCGGCGGCGCCGGCGGGCGGCAAAGCGCCGACCGACCGGCAACCTGTCGGCCGCACCCCTCACTGCCAAGTCTGCTTCACCATGGAGCACGGCGGTAACTTCGTCGCCCCCGTGCTCGCCGCGCTGGCCGTGCCCGGGCGGCATGGCGATCCGGAATGGATACAGCAGCCCCTCTCTGCTCCGTTCCTGGTCCATGCCGTCGGCGTCCAGCCGAGAGGGCCCCCGACCGTCGGGTGACGCCGAACGCGTCCTTCCCGCCGACCGAGTCCCGCGTCTCCGCGCGGTCGTCGACGCCGAGCGGTCCCTCCACCCTCCGTTTTCCGTCCTGCACACAGATCCGATGCGCCCGCACAGGGAAACGCGCCACCGCCCGGTTTCCGCAGTCCCGCGGCGCGTGCGATGCAGAAATACCGGAATGCGGGTGTTGATCGTGATCAATGAAGTCGCAGGCAGGGCGTGTAGCCTTGCCCGGAAGTTCTTCAAAGCATAACGTAACTTCAAGAATTATTCGAAGTTACGGAACCATGCAAAGCCGCTTACATGAAACCGTACTCGCAACGCCGATCGCCTTCTTCTCCCCCGGGGGAAGCTGATTTCCGCCGGGAAACCGCGACGGCCGAAGGGCGGGGTGCGGTCGATGGCGGATCCCTTCTGTCCATGCTCGCCGCCTTCGTCTGGCTGCCCCAGGCGGGCTTCATCGCCCTTGCCGTGCAACGGCTGGCGGATGGCGGCGGCGTCGATGCCGTGCTGTGGCCGGCGGTCGCGGTCGGTCTCCTCGGCGTGCTGCGTGCCGCGCTCGATGCCCTCGGCGCCCGGCTTTCCTACCGCAAGGCCCGGCATGTGCTGAGCGCCGCGCGGGCCCGGGCGGTCGATGTTCTCGCCGCCGGCTCGCCGCTCGACACGCGGCGCCATCCCGCCGGTCTCGCCGCCAGCGTCATCGCCGAACAGGCGGAAGCGGTGCTGCCCTATCTGTCGCGCTACAAGCCGGTGCGGATGCGCGTGATGGTGCTGCCCTTCGTCATCGCCGGCGCGGTCTTCTTCTTTTCCTGGACGGCGGCCCTGATCCTCCTGGTCGCGGCGCCGCTGATCCCCCTGTTCATGGCCCTGGTCGGCTGGCGCGCCAAGGCGGCGAGCGAGGCCCAGCTGGCGGAGATGGGCGACATGAACGCCTTCCTGCTGGACCGCCTGCGCGGCCTTGCCACCATTCGCGGCCTCGGCGCGGTCGAGACGACGGCGAATCGGGTCCACGGCGCCGCCGTCAGCCTGAAGGAGCGCACCATGGCGGTGCTGCGCATCGCCTTCCTGTCGTCCGCCGTCCTCGAACTCTTCTCCGCCCTCGGCGTCGCCATGGTCGCGGTCTATGTCGGCTTCCATCTGCTCGGCCAGATCGGTTTCGGCGCCTGGGGCGGCACCCTCGGCCTCGGCGAGGCGCTGTTCGTGCTCCTCCTGGCGCCGGCCTTCTTCGAGCCGCTGCGCGATCTCTCCGCCGTCTGGCACGACCGTGCCGCCGGTGTCGCCGGCCTTGCCGCGCTGGACGGCCTGATGGCGCCGGGGCTCGAGATGCCGGGCGCGCTTTCGGCCGGAAGCCGGGTGCCTGCCCGCGCCGGTGCGCTGTCGGTGGACCTGCGCGGCCTCTCCTTTGGTCACGAGGGCGCGCCCGCCCCGGTCTTCGATCATTTCGACCTGCATGTCCGCCCGGGGGAGAGAATCGCCGTGCTCGGCCCCAGCGGCGCCGGCAAATCGACCCTGCTGTCGCTGATCGGCGGGCTGGCCCCGGCTTCGGGCGGGCGCATCGCCATCGGCGACCGTCTGATGACCGCCGAAACGGCGGCGGATCTGCGCCAGGGCATGGCCTGGATCGGCCAGCGGCCGCATTTCTTCGCCGGCACGCTGCGCGCCAATATCGCCCTCGGCCGGCCCGAGGTGGATCTGGCCACGGTCGAGACGGCGGTGGCCGAGGCGGCGCTCCAGCATGTCGCCGGGCCGGGTGCCGCGCGCGATCTCGGCGAAGGCGGCCTCGGCCTTTCGGGCGGGGAGGCGCTGCGCCTCGCGCTCGCCCGGGCCGCCGCCACCCCCGGCCTCGGTCTCGTGCTGGCGGACGAGCCGACGGCGCATCTCGACCGCGAGACGGCGGCAGAGGTCACGGCCGGCCTGCTGCGCCTGACCGAGGGCGTCACCCTGATCGTCGCGACCCATGACCCGGCGCTGGCCGCCGCCATGGACCGCACCATCCGTATCGGCGGGAGGTCGACATGCCAAGCCGTCGCCTGATCCACACCCTGGCGGATCTGCTGGCCCTGGCCGACCGGCGGCAATTGCTGCTGGGTGCCGTGCTGTCGGTCGTCACCGTGCTTGCCGGCATGGCGCTGCTCGGCCTGTCGGGCTGGTTCATCACCGCGACCGCGCTGGCCGGGCTGATCCCGGCGACGGCGCTCGCCTTCGACGTCTTCGCGCCCGCCGCCGCCATCCGCCTGCTGGCGATCGGGCGCACCGGATCGCGTTATGGCGAGCGGCTGGTGACCCATGACGCCACCCTGTCGCTGCTGGCCCATCTGCGCGCGCGCCTGTTCCGGGGTTTTGCCCGGCCGGCGGCGGCGCGCGACCTGCTGGCCCGCCCGGCGCGCCTGCTGTTCCGCCTGACCAACGACATCGATGCCCTCGACGGGCTCTATCTCCGCCTGATGGTGCCCTTCTCGGCCGCCTTCGGCGCGACGCTGGCCGCCGGTACCGCCCTCGGCCTGCTGGCGCCCTGGCTCGGCCTCGGGCTGGCGCTGTTCCTCGGCGGCATCGGCATCCTGGTGCCGGTCGCGACCGCGCTCGCCGGGCGCCGGCCGGCGCGGCGCCGCGCCCATGGGCTGGAGGCGCTGCGCGCCCGCACCATCGATCTCGTGGACGGCCAGACCGAACTGGCCATGGCCGGCCGCCTCGCCGCCCAGCGCGATGCGGTCCGCCGGGCCGATGCCTATCTGGCCGATGCCGACGATCGCCTGAACCGGATCGAGACCGGCGCCGGCCTCGCCTTCGGCATCGCCGGCAGCCTCGCCCTCGCCCTGGTGCTGGCGGGGGCCGGCCTTCTGGTTGAAGCGGGGCGCATCGACACGCCGCTGGCCGCCTTCGCCCTGCTGATCGCCGTCGCGGTCATGGAACCCTTCGGCGCGCTGCGCCGGGGCGCGGCCGAGATCGGACGCACCCTGCTGGCCCTCGATCGTCTCGGTCCCCGGATCCGGGACGGTGCCGAGATGCCGGTGCCGGCGCGGCCCGACGGCTCGACCGCCGTCCTCCTGGACAATGTCGATTTCGCCCATGAGGGCGTGGCGCGACCGGTTTTCACCGCCCTCGATCTGCGGATCGAGGCGGGCGAGACCGTCGCCCTGATCGGGCCGAGCGGGGCCGGCAAATCCAGCCTTCTCGCCCTGATCGCGGGCGAGGCCACGCCCCGGTCCGGGCGCTGCGCGGTCCGGCCGACGGCGCTGCTGACCCAGCGCAGCGAATTGTTCCGCGACACATTGGCCGAGAACCTGCGCCTCGCGGCGCCCGACGCGGACGAGGCGCGCCTCTGGGCCGCGCTGACGGCGGCCGGGCTCGCGGGCGATGTCGGCGAGATGGCCGACGGTCTCGAAACGCGGCTGGGCGACGGCGGGCTCGGCCTTTCGGGAGGGCAGGGGCGTCGCCTCGCGCTCGCCCGCATGTTTCTCCGAAACGCTCCGGTCTGGCTCCTGGACGAGCCGACCGAGGGCCTGGATCGGGAAACCGCCGTCGACGTGCTCGCTCGGGTCCGGGCGGCGGCGGCGGGACACACGCTGCTTCTCGCCACCCATCTGCGGCGCGAGGCGGCGATCGCCGACCGTCTGCTGATGGTCGGCGGCGGCGGAATCAGCCGGGAGGCCCGTCGGGGCGAACCGGCTTTCGAAGAGATGCTCGCCGGCCTTCGGGCCGGTTGAGAGCGAGGTTGCGTAACGCCCGGCGACGGGCACGGCCAACTGGAGGGCGCCGGAGGGATGCCGGCGTGAAATGACATGGAACTGGACATCGTAGGCCTTTCGCGACTGCAGTTCGCGATGACGGCCCTCTATCACTTCCTCTTCGTGCCCCTGACGCTCGGGCTGTCGATCCTGCTCGCCATCATGGAGACGGTCTATGTCATGACCGGCCGTCCGATCTGGCGTCAGATGACCAAGTTCTGGGGCACGCTGTTCGGCATCAACTTCGTGCTCGGCGTCGCGACCGGCATCGTGATGGAATTCCAGTTCGGCATGAACTGGTCCTACTACAGCCATTACGTCGGCGACATCTTCGGGGCGCCGCTGGCGATCGAGGGCCTGATGGCCTTCTTCCTCGAGGCGACCTTCGTCGGCCTGTTCTTCTTCGGCTGGGACCGGATGTCCAAGGTCGGTCACCTGACCGCGACCTGGGCGGTCGCGCTCGGCTCGAACCTGTCGGCGCTGTGGATCCTGATCGCCAACGGCTGGATGCAGAACCCGGTGGGTTCCGTGTTCAACCCGGTGACCATGCGCATGGAGGTGAACAACTTCTTCGAGGTGCTGTTCAATTCCGTCGCCCAGGCGAAATTCGTGCACACGGTCTCGGCCGGTTACGTCACGGCCTCGATCTTCGTCCTCGGCGTCTCGGCCTGGTACGCGCTGAAGGGCCGCCATATCGATCTCGCCAAGCGTTCGATGACGGTCGCCGCCTCCTTCGGCCTCGCCGCCTCGCTCTCGGTCGTCGTGCTGGGTGACGAAAGCGGTTACCTCGCGACCGAGCATCAGAAGATGAAGCTGGCCGCCATGGAAGGCATGTGGGAGACGGAAGAGGCCCCCGCCGCCTTCAACCTGATCGGCTTCCCCGACCAGGAAGCGCGCGAGACCCACTACACGGTGAAGATCCCGGCCGTCATGGGCCTGATCACCACCCGCAGCCTGACCGAGGAACTGCCGGGCATCAAGGAACTGGTGGGCAAGGCGGAGGGCCGCATCCAGCGCGGCATCGTCGCCTATGACGCGCTCCAGACGATCCGCGCCGCCGGCAGCACGGATGCCGTCGATCCGGCGGTGAAGGCCGCCTTCGAGGACAATGGCGCCGATCTCGGCTATGCGCTGCTGCTCAAGCGTTACGTCGACGATCCGCGCGCGGCGACCCCGGCGCAGATCGAACAGGCGGCCTGGGACACGGTGCCGGAAGTCTTCCCGCTGTTCTGGTCCTTCCGCATCATGGTCGGGCTCGGCTTCTTCTTCATCCTGCTGACCGGTGTCTTCTTCGTGCTGTCGACCCGGCGCACGCTGCTGAAGCGGCGCTGGCTGCTGCGCCTTGCCGTGTTCTGCATCCCGCTGCCCTGGCTCGCGGCGGAACTCGGCTGGTTCGTCGCCGAATTCGGCCGCCAGCCCTGGATCATCGAAGGGGTGCTGCCGACGGCGGCGGCGGTCTCCAGCCTGGGCGCCGGCACCTTGCTGCTCACGCTGGTCGGCTTCGTCGCCATCTACAGCGTGCTCATCGTCATCGAAATGGGGCTGATGCTGAAGGCCATCCGCAAGGGGCCTGAAGAGGACGTCGACCCGCAGGCCGAGCTGGTCTCGCCTGCCATCGTGCCCGCGGAGTAACGACCATGATCCTTCACACGCTTCTCGACTACGAAACCCTGCGCCTGATCTGGTGGGTGCTGCTCGGCGTCCTCCTCATCGGCTTCGCGGCGACCGACGGCTTCGATCTCGGCGTCGCCACCCTGCTGCCCTTCGTCGGCCAGACCGACGTCGAGCGCCGGGTCGTCATCAACACCGTCGGCCCGGTCTGGGAAGGCAATCAGGTGTGGCTGATCCTGGGCGGCGGCGCCATCTTCGCCGCCTGGCCGCCGCTCTACGCCGTGTCGTTCTCGGGCTTCTACCTGGCGATGTTCGCGACCCTGTTCGCGCTCATCCTGCGGCCCGTGGGCTTCAAGTACCGCTCGAAGCGCGAAAGCGCGACCTGGCGCAGCGGCTGGGACTGGGCGCTGTTCGTCGGCGGTTTCGTGCCTTCGCTGATCTTCGGCGTCGCCGTCGGCAACGTCCTCCAGGGCGTGCCCTTCCGGCTCGACGACGATCTGCGGATCTTCTACGACGGCACCTTCTTCGGCCTGCTGAATCCCTATGCCCTGCTGTGCGGCCTGCTGTCGGTCGCCATGCTGGTCATGCACGGGGCGGCCTGGCTGGTGATGAAGACCTCGGGCCGGGTGGCGGATCGCACCCGCACCTTCGGCACGGCGGCGGCCTTCGCCACCTTCGTGCTCTACGCCCTCGGCGGCATCGCCCTCTACTTCCTGGTGGACGGCTATGCGGTCACCTCGGGCGGCGACATGGCGGGTCCGTCCAACCCGCTGCTGAAGACGGCGGCGGTGCTGCCGGGCGCCTGGTTCGCCAATTACGGCGCCTATCCGCTGCTGCTGATCGCGCCCGCGCTCGGCCTGCTCGGCGCCTTCCTCGCCTTCGTCGGTTTCGGGGCGAAGCGGCCGGGCGTGACCTTCACCGGGTCGTTCCTGTCGATCTTCGGCATCATCTCCAGCGTCGGCGTCTCGATGTTTCCCTTCATCCTGCCGTCGTCGGTGGACCCCCGTGCCAGCCTGATGGTCTTCGACGCCTCGTCGAGCCATCTGACCCTGTTCATCATGCTGGTGGTGACCCTGATCTTCCTGCCGCTCGTGCTGGCCTATACCGCCTGGGTCTACAAGATCCTGTGGGGCAAGGTCGAGCCGTCGGACATCACCCGCAAGGGCGGTCACGCCTACTGAGCCAGAGGAGAACGAGAGATGTGGTATTTCGCCTGGTTGCTCGGCCTGCCGCTGGCCGCCGCCTTCGCCGTCCTGAACGCCATGTGGTACGAGCTGATGGAAGACGAAGCGAACAAGCGCAAGCTCGCGGGCAAGTGACGCCCGCGTGACCGGACCCCGCGGCGGCCCTTCAGGTCGCCGTGGGCAGCCGGTACAGCTTGTCCTGGAGCCAGAGGAACAACTCGCTCTCGGGCAGGGCCCGGGACAGGTAGTAGCCCTGATAGACGTCGACCCCGAGCGACGCGAGGTCCGCCGCCTGGGCGGCCGTCTCCACCCCTTCCGCGATGATCTGCAGGCCGAGCGCGTGACCGAGTTCGATGGTCGCCCGGATGATCACCCGCGCGATCTTCGACATCGCCAGTTCGCAGACGAAGGAGCGGTCGATCTTCAGGCCGCTGACCGGGAAATGGCGCAGCCGGTGCAGCGACGAATAGCCCATGCCGAAATCGTCGATCGAGACCTTCACGCCCATGGTGCGGAATTCCGCCAGCAGGGCGGAGGCCGCCAGCATGTCCTCCGCGATCGTCGTCTCGGTCATCTCGATCTCGAGCCAATGGGGCGGGATGCCGCTGTCGCGCAGCACGTCGCGCACGGTCAGGACATAGGTGCTGGCGTCGAGTTCGTTGGCGGAGGCATTGACGGAAACCGTGAAATCGGTGCCGAAGGCGGTATTGATGCGCTTGATCGCGGCGCAGGCGCGTTCCACGACCCAGACGTCGATCTCGCGGATCAGGCCGCTCTCCTCCGCCAGGGGGATGAAGCTGGCGGGGGCGACCAGGCCGTGGCCCGGCCGATGCCAGCGCAGCAGGGCCTCGAAGCCCACAAGTTCGTTGCCCGGCAGCTTGGCCTTCGGCTGCAGGAAGATCTCGAATTCGCCCCGTTCCAGGGCATTGCGCAATTCGCCGTTGATCGCCGCGCGGTCCTGGGCGGTGCGGCTCACGTCCTCGTCGAAATAGGCGACGGCGAGGTGATGGCGCGCCGCGACGTTGAGCGAGGTGATGGCGCGCGACAGCAGTTCCTCGGCCGAGGCGCCATGGTCCGGCGCCAGCACGACGCCCATGCGCAGATCGATGCGCACCGGATGGCCGGCGATGTCGATCGGCAGCATCATGGCCGCCATCGCCCGGTCCACGATCTGGCGGACCTTCAGGTCGACGTCCGCCTCGCCGTCGACCAGGGCAAAGAATTCGTCCGCGAAGAAATGGCCGATGGCGATTTCGTGCAGCCGCTCCGCCAGGCGCTCGCCGAGGCCGGCGATGGCCCGGTCACGGCCCGACAGGCCGTGCAGATCCTCGATTGCAGACAGGCCGTTGATCTTGAACAGGACGAGGCCGAGACGCGCGTCGGTAGCGCGGCGGTCGAGGGCGTCGATCAGCCACCGGCGATCGAAAAGGGAAGGCAGGTGTTCCGCCTTGGCGATCATGATTCCCACATCGTGAACAAACTGTCCTGTCCTCTGCCCGAAAGGCGAGGGTATTTGATGTCACAATTCCCTGGCTGTCGATCCGGTTATTGGCCGAAAAATTCAACTTTCGATTGAATTGCGCCCTGCCAAGGCTGGGGATGGATGGATCAGGCGGTACGCGTCTTGCCGGCCGGCGCTTCCTCGTCACCGGCGGAATCGCGCAAGACATAGCCCCGGCCCCAGACCGTCTCGATGTAGTTGTCGCCGCCGGTCGCCTGCGCCAGCTTCTTGCGCAGCTTGCAGATGAAGACGTCGATGATCTTCAGTTCGGGCTCGTCCATGCCGCCGTAGAGATGGTTGAGGAACATCTCCTTGGTCAGGGTGGTGCCCTTGCGCAGCGACAGCAGCTCGAGCATGCCGTATTCCTTGCCGGTCAGATGCACCGGCCGTCCGTCCACCTCGACCGTCTTGGCGTCGAGGTTCACGGTCATGCGGCCGGTCTTGATCTGGGACTGGGAATGGCCCTTGGAGCGCCGCACGATGGCATGGATGCGCGCCACCAGTTCCTCCCGGTGGAAGGGCTTGGTGACATAGTCGTCCGCGCCGAAGCCGAGGCCCTTCACCTTGGAGTCGAGGCCGCCGATGCCGGTCAGGATCAGGATCGGGGTTTCGACGCGCGATGCCCTCAGCTTCTTCAGGACGTCGAAGCCGCTCATGTCCGGCAGGTTCAGGTCCAGGAGGATGATGTCGTAGTCGTAGAGCTTGCCGAGATCGAGCCCTTCCTCGCCGAGATCCGTCGCATAGACGTTCAGCCCTTCGGAACCGAGCATGAGCTCGATGCTCTTCGACAGTTGAGGATCGTCCTCGATCAGTAGAACACGCATTGGACCTCCCCCCGCGCGTCGCGCCGCCTCGTCAACGATTTACAAAGGTTAATGTGCCCGCCGGTGCCGACGAATGCAACCGGATAGACTGCAATTTTCTTCGCGTGGTTCTTTTTCGGCAATGCCGCATGCCGCTCCGGACCGGGCGTGCTTTACCGCCGGTTAAGGATCCCGGGCGCACACTCCTGCGGCTGTCCGCCCATCGTCCCGGAGCCGGCCCGTTGCAAGCCCTGATCGCCGAAATCGCCGCCATGTCCACCACCACCCGCTTCGCCCGGGTCGTGGCCGTGCAGGGCCTGGTGGTCGAAGTGGCCGGGGTCAAGGGCATGGTCGGCATCGGCTCGCGCATGCGCCTCGTCGGGCGCGACGGGCGCGAGACCCTGGCGGAAGTCGTCGGCTTTTCCGAAACAAGGGCGCTGGCCATGCCCTTCGGCCCGATCGACAGCGTGGGCATGGGCTCGCGCGTGATCATCGAGGACGGCACGGCGGCGGTCTTTCCCTGCGATCAATGGCTGGGCCGGGTCGTCGACTCCCTGGGGCGCCCGGTCGACGGCGGCGGCGAACTGCCGCGCGGCGCCGAAGCCTATCCCCTGCGCCGCCAGCCGCCGCCCGCCCATCAGCGAAAGCGCGTCGGCGCCAAGATCGAACTCGGCGTCCGCGCCCTGAACACTTTCCTGTCGTGCTGCCGGGGCCAGCGCATGGGCATCTTCGCCGGTTCCGGCGTCGGCAAATCCTCGCTGCTCTCCATGCTGGCGCGCTATTCGGGGGCCGACGTCATCGTCATCGGCCTGGTCGGCGAACGCGGCCGCGAGGCCCGCGAATTCATCGAGGACGATCTGGGGCCGGAAGGCCTCGCCCGGTCGGTCGTCGTCGTCGCCACCTCGGACGAAAGCGCCCTCATGCGCCGCCAGGCCGCCCATATGACCCTGACCGTCGCGGAATATTTCCGCGACCAGGGCAAGGACGTGCTGTGCCTGATGGATTCGGTCACGCGCTTCGCCATGGCCCAGCGCGAGATCGGCCTTTCGGGCGGCGAGCCGCCGACCTCCAAGGGCTATACGCCGACCGTCTTCGCCGAACTGCCCAAGCTTCTGGAACGCGCCGGGCCCGGCACCGGCAAGGGCTCGATCACCGGCCTCTTCACCGTGCTGGTCGAGGGCGACGATCACAACGAGCCGGTGGCGGACGCGGTGCGCGGCATCCTGGACGGCCATATCGTGCTGGAACGCGGGATCGCGGAACGCGGCCGCTTTCCGGCGGTGAACATCCTGCGTTCCGTCAGCCGCACCATGCCGGGCTGCAACACGCCGGAACAGAATGCCCTGGTCAGGACCGCTCGGCGTTACATGGCGGCCTATGAGGACATGTCGGAGATGATCCGCCTCGGCGCCTATCGCCAGGGCGCCAACCCGGAAGTCGACACGTCCATCGAACTGCATCCCGCCCTCGAGGCATTTCTCTCCCAGGGCAAGGCGGAGGAGGCGAGCCTGGACGAGGGCTATGCCGCGCTCGCCGAGATCCTGGCCCCGGTGATGGAGGCGGACGATGGCGAATAAGCGCGGCCTGCCGACCCTGATCCGCCTGCACCAGCGCCAGCTCGACGAAAAGCGCCGCGTGCTGGCCGAGCTGGAACAGATGCGCGCCGAGATGGATCACAAGATCCTGCTGCTCGACGCCGAGATCGAACGCGAGCGCAAGGCCGCCGGCGAAGGGCCGGAGGCGCTGCGCCAATTCACCCGCTATCTGGCGGGCGCGCGCCAGCGCCGCCAGACCATGCTGCGCACCATCGACGAACTCGTACCCCGGATCGAGGCGGCGGCCAATGCCGTCGCCATCGCCTTTCAGGACGTGAAGCGTTACGAAATCGCGGTCGATCTCAAGGCGCGCCAGCGC
Organism: Zavarzinia marina; assembly: GCF_021568905.1. Taxonomy (GTDB): domain Bacteria; phylum Pseudomonadota; class Alphaproteobacteria; order Zavarziniales; family Zavarziniaceae; genus Zavarzinia; species Zavarzinia marina. The sequence goes on from NZ_JAKGSB010000003.1 coordinate 157,846, forward strand.
CGCGCCGCCGCCGATCGCGAGGAACAGGGCGAATTGGACGAGATCGCGCTGGTCCAGCACCGCCGGCGCCCGACCTGACGCATCAGGCTTCCCGAGGCATCAGGCCTCGATCGAAATCCCGCCGCCCTTCCGGGCATCGGCATCGCTGCCGAAATCGATGTTGCCGAGCGGATTGTCCTCCACCTGGAAGGTCAGCGTGCCGGCGAGGCCCGAGAGGCCGAGCACGGCGCCGTAGCGCCCGGTCAATTCGTCGCGCAATCCCTCGTCCAGGGCCGTGCGGCTGCGCAGCAGGGTGTCGATCCGGCCTTCCTGGGCGAAGCCGTCGATCATCAGCGGGCCGAGGCGGCTGAGTTCGACCCGGACGACGAAGCGCGAGCGCCCGCCTTTCGACGATCCGCGTTGCGTTTCGTCGCCACCGGCCGGGGCCTCTTCGGAATCTGAAGACGCCTGGCGGTGGACGAACAGCGTGACGGGTACGATCTCGCGCCCGTCGAAGAAGGGCAGGGGCACGACGCGCCAGCCGCCGGGCGTATCCTCGGCCGTCGCCGCCTTGGCGAATTCGGTCAGTGCCGCGCCGGCGCGCAACAGGGGCGCGGGGCCCGCCCGCGACAGCACCCGCGTCTCGCGCTCGGGGCCGATGAAACGTCGGAAATCACGGAATTTCAGGGCCGCACCCAGCAGGGCCACGGACAATCCCTGACCGCCTTCCTGGGCGAGGCCGGGGACGAGGCGTGCCAGCGCCGGCAGGACCGCGTCCCTTTCCGCCAGCAGGGGCGCCAGGGTGGTGACGGCATCGCGCCCGGCGACGAATTCCTGCACCACGGTCGGCGCCGAGGCGACGGTGGGCACGCCCGGGGACTTGGCGGTCGCCGCCGGGCCGGCCGCGGCCATGGGGCGCCGATCCACCACTTCGAGCAGCAGCCTGGTGCCGGTGGCGATGGCGGGCGGCGCGTCGGCGATGGTGACGGCACTGCCGTCGGCGGCCCGCAGGGTCAGGCTGACCGTGCCGTCGGGCAGGGGGCGCCGTGCCGTCACCAGGGCCGGCAGGACCTTGCCCTCCGCGCCGCCGGCAGTGCCGACATGGACCGCCAGGGAGGCGCGGGTGGCGCCGTCGGCCGACATCTGCACGGCGCGATAGAGGGTACGGTCCGCCATGGCCTCGCCCGTCGGCGGGGCGTTGCCGAGAAACTGCAGGTCGAAGCGCCCGGAGAGGCCGCGCGCCGCCGCGCCGCGCAGCATGACGGAGAGCAGCTCGCCCGATCCGATCACCTCCAGCGACAGCGGGGCGCCCGGCGGCGGCAGCGCGACGCCGTCGTCGGTGACGGCGAACATGCCGGCATTGGTGATCACGGTCGGGCGGCCGGCCTCGTCCGGACCGCCGGTCAGCGCTTCCAGGATCAGACCGGGGTCGAGGCGCAGCAGTTCGGCGGCGAGCCGCACGGCGGGGCCCGACAGGGGATGGGGCTGGGGCGGGGCCGCGCCGGGATCGCCCTGGTTCGGCGCGCCGCCCTGCTGGCGCAGGCGGGCCGCGCCGGGATCCAGCGACTGGCGCGCATTGTCCGTCGCCGTGCCGAGGCGCGGCGTGGCCAGCGGGCCGTTCACCGGATCGGTGGCCACCGGTGCCTCGCGGTCAGGCCGGCGTCGCCTTGGCCAATTGGCCGGCCAGGGCTTCGACGTCGGCGGCGGCGTCCGCGTTCGGATGGCGGGTCAGGAACGGCGTCTGGTAACGGATGGCGTCCTTCACCTTGGCGTCTCGGCGGATGATGCCGGCCAGCGGCGGCGAGAATTTCAGGAAGCTCTCGCAGGCGCGTTTCAGGGTGCCGTAGGTGCGCTCGCCCTCGGTCCTGGAACTCGCCATGTTGACGACGACGCGCATGTCCGGGCGCGGCGTCAGCCGGTTTGCCACCTTGATGAAGGCATAGGCATCGGTCAGGGAGGTCGGCTCGTCCGTGACGACGACGAGGACGGTGCCGCCGATCGAGGCGAGCACGAGTTGGGTCGTGTCGATGCCGGCGCCGATGTCGACGATGACGTCGTCGTAGCGCGGCGCGATGTCGAGGACGCCCTGGCGCAGCGACGCCACTTCCTGGCGGGTCAGGGACGACAGCGCGCCGGAGCCCGATTTGCCGGCGATGACGTCGAAGCCGGTCGAATCGACATGGGTGACGGCGGCACCGACATCGGCGCCGCTGGCGACCACGGCGCCCAGGTCCTGTTCGGGCATCAGGCCCAACTGGATGTCGACATTGGCGAGGCCGAGGTCGCCGTCGAACAGCAGCACGCGCTGGCCGGCGCGGGCCAGCGCATGGGACAGCGTGATGGCCAGCCAGGTCTTGCCGACGCCGCCCTTGCCCGAGGCGATGGCCGTGATGCGACGCGCCTCGTTCCGCCGCTGGGCGGCACCGAGGGACGAATTGCCGGGGGACGGATTCAGGGCGACGATGGATTCGGTGTTCATTGGGCGGCCTCCTCGAGGGAAGGATCGGCTTCGATGTGGTCGTAGTCCTGCATGATCAGGCGGGCGAGGTCGGCGGCGCCGATGGGGCGCAGGCCCTGGCCGACGAAGGGGCTGGCGCTGACTTCCGCGATGGCGAGGCCGCCGGCCTCCGCCGCCGCGATCAGGCTGCCCAGGCGCCGTGTCGCGTCCAGCCGGGTCACGATCATGCGCCGTGCCCCCAGGCGGGCGAAGGCGCGGGCCGTGTCCATGGCGTCATGGGCGTCGGTGCCGGCCGCCATCACCATCACGGGTTCGACGTCGGCGGCGGCGAGAAGACGGGTGAGTTGGGTCATTTCCTGTTCGTCGAAGGGATTGACCCCGGCGGTGTCGATCACGGCGCGGCGCGCGCGGGCGCCGCCGTGTTCGGTCTTCGCCAGTTCCGCCGGATTGGCGGCAAGCCCGAGGGGCTGGTTCATCGCCCGCAGATAGGCTTCGAGCTGGGCCGTGGCGCCCGCCTTCAGGGTGTCGGTCGAGACGACGCGCAGCGGCGCCCCGGCGGCGGCGGCGCGCGCCGCGATCTTGGCGGTGACCACGGTCTTGCCGACGCCCGGCGTGCCAACAAGCATGATCGAGCGGGTCGGCGGATCGGCCAGGGGCTGGAAGCGCAGCAGGGTCGAGAAGGCGTGGGTCAGCGCGTCGGACGGCGTGCCGCCCTCGAAGGCGGCGGCGATCCGGACCAGCCGCTCGACCTGGCGCCGGGGCGTGCGGTGATAGTCGAGGGCGCGGGTGATCTGGCGCGAGAAGGCGTCCCGCGTCTGGCTTTCCAGGGGGGCGCTGCGAGTCGGCTCGTTGATCTGCGCCAGGCGGTCGGCCAGCAGCGACTCGATCGGGTCCGAACCTTCCGGGCGGTGGCGCGCGAAGGGATCGGGGCGCCGGCCCAGGGCGTCGCGCGGGTCGGGCGGGGGGGGAGCGTGCAGGGGCTCGGGCGCGGGCGGCGGATTCTCGATCGCCGCCACCACCTCGACCTTGCCGCGCGCGGCACGCCTGGTCGAGACGATGATGGCGTCGGGGCCCAGAACCTTGCGGATCTCGGCCATGGCGTCCGCCATGCTGTCGGCGTGGAAGGTGCGAAGCCGCAACGCTCAGTCCCTCCGTCAGATCTGGCCGAGCGTGCGGATGCGCGCGCGGGGGTGGATTTCATTCTGCGACATGACCACCGTCTGCGGCCGGAAACGTTCGACGATGGACCGGACATAGGGGCGGATCGCCGGGCTGGTCAGCAGCACCGGCAGTTCACCGTCGGCGGCGATCCGGTCGAAGGCCTGCTTCACCGCCTGGATGAATTGCTGCAGCCGGGTGGGGGCCAGCGTCAACTGCTTTTCCTCGCCCGGGCCGATCAGGGCCTCGGCGAAGGCCTGCTCCCAGTCGGGTGACAGCGGCAGCAGCGGAATATAGCCGCTGGGGCCGGTGTTGGAGAAGGAGATCTGGCGCGCCAGGCGGCTGCGCACATGCTCGGTGATGACCATGATGTTCTGGCTGTAGCCGACCGCCTCGCCGATGCCTTCCAGGATGGTGGGCAGGTCGCGGATCGAGATCCGTTCGGACAGCAACTGTTGAAGGACGCGCTGCACGCCTGCCAGGGTGAAGCGCGACGGAATCAGGTCCGAGACCAGCTTCTGCTGCGGTTTCGGCAATTCGTCGAGCAGCTTCTGGGTCTCGGCATAGGACAACAGTTCGGCCATGTTGTCCTTGATCATCTCGGTCAGATGGGTGGTCACCACGGTCGCGGGATCGACCACGGTCAGGCCGCGGAACTGCGCCTCCTCGCGCAGCGAGGGATCGACCCAGGTGGCGGTCAGGCCGAAGGTCGGCTCCACCGTCGGCTCGCCCGGCAGGCTGACCGGCTCGCCCCGGGGGTCCATGACCAGCAGCATGTGGGGGCGGATGTCGCCCTTGCCCGCCTCCATCTCCTTCAGCCGCAGGACATAGGTGTTGGACGGAAGCTGGACGTTGTCGAGGATGCGGACGGACGGCATCACGAAGCCCATCTCGGCCGCGATCTGGCGGCGCAGGGCCTTGATCTGGTCGGTGATGCGCGGCCCCGAGGTATCGTTGATCAGGGCGATCAGGCCATAGCCGAGTTCGAGGCGCAGGCTGTCGATCGCGAGCGCCGAGGAGATCGGCTCCTCCGCCGGCACGGCGCGCTTCTGCTCGGTCTCGATGCGGCGGGTCTCCGCCGCCGCCTCGGCCGTCTGCTTGCGCTCGATCCGGAACGCGGCATAGCCGGCGCCGGCGGCGAGGATCAGGAAGGGCAGCGCCGGCATGCCGGGCAGCAGCGCCAGCACGAAGGCGAGCGCGGCGGCCATGCCCATGGCCCGGGCGGAACCGCCCAACTGGCCGAACAGGGCCTTGTCGGCGCTGCCCCGCGTGCCGCCCTTGGTGACCATCAGGCCGGCGGCGGTCGAGACGATCAGGGCCGGGAACTGGGAGACCAGGCCGTCGCCGACGGTCAGGGTCGAATAGGTGCGCATGGCATCGCCCGCCGACATGTCGGCCTGCATGGTGCCGATGACGATGCCGCCGATCAGGTTGATCGCGGTGATCAGCAGGCCGGCGACGGCATCGCCGCGCACGAATTTGGCGGCACCGTCCATGGCGCCGAAGAAGGTCGATTCCTGTTCCAGCTCGGTGCGGCGCTTGCGCGCCTCGTTCTCGTCGATGATGCCGGCCGAGAGATCGGCGTCGATCGCCATCTGCTTGCCGGGCATGGCGTCCAGGGTGAAGCGCGCCGCGACCTCGGCGATGCGGCCCGAACCCTTGGTGATGACGACGAAGTTCACGATCACCAGGATCGCGAAGACGATGACGCCGATCAGGAAGTTGCCGCCCATGATGAGGCCGCCGAAGGCGCCGATGACGTCGCCGGCGGCATGGGTCCCCTCGTGGCCGAATTCGAGGATGAGCCGCGTCGACGCCAGGTTCAGCGACAGCCGCAACATGGTCGCGATCAGCAGGACGGTCGGAAAGGCCGAGAAGTCGAGCGGCTTCTCGATGAACAGCGACGTCATCAGGATGAGCACGCTGAGGGTCACCGACAGCGCCAGGGCGATGTCCAGCAGCCAACTCGGCATCGGGAAGATCAGCACGGTCAGGATGACCGTGACGCCCGCCGCCAGCATGATGTCGCCGCTGCGCAGCGTCGTCTGCAGGCGGTTCAGGAACCCCTGGACGTCGAAGCTTCTGCCGTTGTTCGCGTCGCTCATGGCGCCTTCCGGGGTCAGAGGGCGGTGCGGGCTTCACCGGGCAGGGGCACGGTGACGCCTTCGTCGGTATATTGCTTCAGCTTGTTGCGCAAAGTCCGGATCGAGATGCCCAGGATGTTGGCGGCATGGGTGCGGTTGCCCAGGCAGTGGTCCAGGGTGTCGAGGATCAGGTCGCGTTCCACGTCGGCCACGGTTCGGCCGACCAGGCCGCGCCCGGCCTGCCCGCCCGCGCCGTTGTGGGCGGCGCCGGCGGCGACCGCGATCGACGCCGCGGCGGCGGTCGGATTTGCCGCCTCGGCCGGGCGGCTGCCGTCCGGCAGCACGATCGCCGAGGGTTCGATGGTCGGGCCGGCCGACAGCAGCACGGCGCGATGCATGGTGTTCTCCAGCTCGCGCACATTGCCCTTCCAGCCGTAGCCGAGCAGGAGCTTGCGCGCGTCGTCGGTGATCACCTTGGCGCCGGTCGCGTTCAGGTCCGCGTATTTTCGGGCGAAGTGATCGGCCAGCAGCAGGATGTCGGCCGGGCGCTGGCGCAGCGCCGGGATCTTCAGGTTGACGACGTTCAGGCGGAACAGCAGATCCTCGCGGAAGGTGCCCTTGCGCACTTCTTCCGCAAGGTCGCGGTTCGATGTGGCGACGACGCGGATGTCGACCTTCACCGGCTTTCCGCCGCCCACCCGGTCGATCTCACGTTCCTGGATCGCGCGCAGCAGCTTCGCCTGCAGGCGCACGTCCATCTCCGAGATTTCGTCGAGCAGCAGGGTGCCGCCGTTGGCTTCCTCGAACTTGCCGATGCGGCGCGCGACGGCGCCGGTGAAGGCGCCCTTCTCGTGGCCGAAGAGTTCGCTTTCGAGGAGGTTCTCGGGGATCGCGGCGCAATTGACCGAGACGAAGGGGGCGTTGGCGCGCCGGCTCTTGCGGTGCACGTAGCGCGCCATCACTTCCTTGCCGGTGCCGCTCTCGCCGGTTATCAGGATCGAGGCTTCGCTGGGCGCCACCTGGTCGGCCAGGCGCACGACCTCGGCCATGGCCGGGTCGCGGAAGATCAGGTTGTGGCTTTCCTCGGCGACGGCCTCGAGGACGGCGGCGATCAGTTCCGGTTCCGGCGGCAGGGGGACATATTCCTTGGCGCCCGCGCGGATCGCCAGCACGGCGGCGCGGGTATCGGTGCCGATGCCGCAGGCGACGACGGGGACATGGATGTGCTCGCCCGCCAGCGCCTGGATCAGGGCCGCGATGTCGAGACGGACGTCGACCATCAGGAGATCGGCGCCGCGTCCGGAACGAAGCGCGTTCAGGGCGCCTTCGACCGAATCGGCATGGGCCACCTTGGCGCCGCGCGCCATGGCGATCTTGGAAGCCGCGCCGAATTCGCCCGACAGGGAGCCGACGATCATCAACCGCATGTTCAATCTCCCCTCAGCGCCGGTCGCCCTTGATGATTTCCGTCATGGTGACGCCCAGACGGTCCTCCACCACCACGACTTCGCCGCGGGCGACCAGGCGGTTGTTCACATAGATGTCGATCGCCTCGCCGACCTTGCGGTCCAGCTCGATGACGGCTCCCTTGCCGATGCGAAGGAGCTGGCTGACCTGGAGCTTCGACTTGCCGAGCACGGCGGAGACCGCGACCGGGATGTCGAACACCGCCTCCAGTTCCTGGGCGGAACGGATGACGTCGCTCTCGTCGGGGGCGTCGCCCTGGGGCGACTGCAGTTCTTCGAAATTCATGTCGTTGTCGGCTGCCATGGTTCCGTCCCTGGGCTCAACGGCGCTGTGCGGTAATGAAACGGGTTACGGCGGACGAGACCGCCTTCTCGAGCGCGGCGGCATCGCGCAGCACGCCGCCGTGCGCCCATTCGACGCGGACGTCGCCGGGGGCGAGATCGCCGTCGCCGAGGACGAGAAGCTTGCCGGGAAAGGCCTGGTCCGCGGCGGTCGCCTCGAACATCGCCTTGGCGGCATCGAGCAAGGCGGTGGCGACATGGACGACGACCCGGGGTTCGTCGCGAAGGTCCGCGAGGGTGCTGGCGACCATGGCTTCCATTTCGGCCATGGGCATGTCCTCTGTCAGGGCCTCGCACAGGCGGCGCGCGACGGCATGGCCGAGTTCGGCGGCATCGGCGCGGAGCTGGCGTTCGCCGGCGGCCAGATGGCCGGCGATGCCGTCCAGGGCCTCGACCAGGCGCGCGGCAGCATCGGCGAGGCGGGCCTGCTCGGCGGCGGCCTGTTCGGCCCGGCCGGCGGCCTCGCCCTCGGCGAAGGCGGCGGCGCGGGCGGCGGCCATGTCTTCCTCGCCGAAGCTCGGCGGAGGCGGCGCCACCGGGAGCTTCTGGCGCGGCGCCGCGTCGAAGGCGTTGTCGAAGGTGAATTTCACCGGTTTGCCGGTCATCCCGCGTCTCCCCGGCTCAATAGATCAGCTCGTCGTCGCCCCGGCTCTCGGCGAGGACGATCTGGCCCTGGGCGGCGAGTTCCTTGGCGGTCTGCACCATCTGCATCTGGGCTTCGTCGACGTCGCGCAGACGGACGGGCCCCATCTGTTCCATCTCCTCGCGGAGGAGCTTTGCCGCGCGTTCCGACATGTTCGAGAAGAACATGTCGCGCAGCGTGTCTGAGGCGCCCTTGAGCGCGAGCGCGAGGCGGCTCTTCTCGATCGCGCGCATCAGCACCTGGACGCCGCCCGGATCCAGTTTCTGCAGATCCTCGAAGGTGAACATCAGGGCCTTGATGCGCTCGGCGCTCTCGCGGCTGCGCTCCTCGAGCGCGGTGATGAATTTGGATTCGGTGGCGCGGTCGAGATTGTTGAAGATCTCGGCGATCAATTCGTGGGCGTCACGCCTCGCGGTGCGCGCCAGGTTGGACATGAACTCGGTGCGCAGCGTCTGCTCCACCTTGTCCAGAACCTCCTTCTGCACCGATTCCATGCGCAGCATGCGGTTCACCACCTCGAGGGCGAAATCCTCGGGCAGGTTGGAGAGCACGCGGGCGGCATGCTCCGGCTTGATCTTGGACAGGACGACGGCGACGGTCTGGGGATACTCGTTCTTCAGATAGGCCGCCAGAACCTGTTCGTTCACATTGCCGAGCTTGTCCCACATGGTGCGGCCGGCGGGGCCCCGGATCTCTTCCATGATCTGGGTCACGCGATCGTTCGGCAGGGATTTGGACAGCAGGCGCTCGGTCGATTCGAAGGAACCGATGAGGTTGCCGGAGGTGGTCATGTTCGAGGCGAATTCGACGAACACGCGCTCCACCATGCTGGCCTGGACGCGGCCGAGCGTCGCCATGGCGGCGGAGATTTCCTTGATCTCGTCGTCGTCCATCAGGCGCCACAGGGGGGCGCCGTGATCCTCGCCCAGCGCCAGCATCAGGATGGCCGCCTTCTCGGGGCCGGTCAGGTTGCGGTTCTCGTCCTTGATGGCCATCTCAGGACTCCCGATACATCCAGTTGCGCATGATCGCGATCGCTTCCTCGGGGTGGCGCTGGACGATCTCGCCGACCTTCTTCAAGCTCGACGCCTTCACGCGGCCCTCGATATTGGCGATGTCGACCATCTGTTCGAATTCGTCGGAATCCGTGCCGATGGCCATGGGCATGCCGTCGGGGCCGGCGATGGCCGCCTGACCGCCCGGGCCGGGGATCTGCATCTGGCCGCCGCCACCCATGGCGCCGGCGCCGGCAAGCGCCGGACCGCCGCCTTCCAGCGGCGCCAGCATGCGCGCGACCAGCGGGCGGACGACGAAGAGCGTGAGCAAAAGGGCGACGAGGCCGAGAACGGCAATCTCGCCGATGCGGAAGAAGTCGGATTTGGTCAGGCCCAGAAAGCCTTCCTCGCCCGGCAGGCCGGTGTCGGCGATGGTGGCGTCGACGAAGGGCAGGTTGACCACGCGCACCTGATCGCCGCGCTGGTCGTCGAAGCCCATGGCCGATTTCACCAGGGCTTCCAACTGGTCCAGTTCCTGCTGGCTGCGCGGCTGATAGGTGCGGGTGCCGTCGGCGGCGACGTCATAGGTGCCGTCGACCAGGATGGCGACGGACATGCGCTTCACCCTGCCGCCTTCCTGCACCACGGTCTGTTCCGTGCGCGAGATTTCGTAGTTGATGGTCTCTTCCGAACGGTCGGTGCTGGACTGGTCGCCGGCGCCGCCCTGGTTGTTCTGGGTGCCCGGCAGATTGCCCTGCACGGTGACGGCGGTGGCGCCGCCCTCGGAGTTGCGGCTGCGGTCGGTGACGGTCTGGGTCGAGCGCACGACCTGGCCGTCGGGGTCGAAGGTCTGGGTCTGGGTGGTGATGCGGTCGAAATCGAGTTCGGCGGTCACCTCGGCGCGCACCTTGTCGAAGCCGACGGACGAGCCGACGAGCTGTTCGAGCGACCGGCGCATGCGCGTCTCGTATTCGCGGGTCTTGGTGGCGACCGCTTCGGCGGGGCCGGTCTCGCGCAGGTTGCCGTCGCCGGCGGCCAGAAGGTTGCCCCGGTCGTCGACGATGGAGACGCGGTCGGCCTTCAGGCCCGGCACGGCGGCGGCGGTCAATTGCTGGATAGCGCGGACCTGGCCGCCGTCGAGATTGCCGGCCTTCAGCTTGAGCACGATGGAGGCGGAGGGCGCCTCGGTCTCGCGGGCGAAGAGCTGGCGCTGGGGCAGCACCAGATGGACGCGGGCGGCGGCGATGCGGTCGATCGAGGCGATGGAGCGGGCGATCTCGCCCTCGAGGGCGCGCAGGTGGTTGATGTTCTGGACGAAGCTGGTGGTGCCGATCGAATCCGAACGGTCGAAGATCTCGTAGCCCATGGAACCGCCGGCCGGCACGCCTTCCTCGGCCATGGCCATGCGCAGGCGCGCCACCTGGTCCTGCGGCACCATGATGCGGGTGCCGTCCGACGACAGTTGATAGGGCACGTTCATGCCCTCGAGCTTCTCGACGATGCGGCCGCTGTCGGTCAGGTCCAGATCGCCGTAGAGCAGCCCATAGGTCGGCTGCATCATGCGGTTCATGGCGAAGGCGAGAAAGGCGACGACGACGACGGCGATCCCGCCGAGCACCAGCAGGCGCCGCATCCCCAATGCCCTCAGTCGCGTGATCAGCTCGTTCATGTCGCCCCCGGCGCTTCTCGTTTCGGGTCGGGCACCGCGCGCGATACGCGCGGAATCCGGCCCCGGGATCCTTTGCTCTAGGCAAGAATTTCCCGGTTTCTGCTGAAGAAGTTCTTAACGGGAGACGGATATTTGCCGGTGCCGTGTGGGGCGCGGGCGTTGCTCACGGGCTCGCGCCAACCCCTGAAAATGATAAGCCGGCTCAAAAAACGATAATTTCCGGGGGATGGAGTCCAAAAACGATAACTCTTTCCCGCCGGCACCGGCCAGGAAGGACGAAAAAGGCCGGGGCGTCGCCGCCCCGGCCTCGGTCTTGGATGCCTGCGTGATCAGGCGGCCAGGAGGCCGCGCAGGACGTAGTGCAGGATGCCGCCGTTCTTGAAGTATTCGACCTCGTCCACCGTGTCGATGCGGAGCAGGAGGGGGATTTCCTTCACGGTGCCGTCCGCCTTGGTGATGCGGCAGGTGACGTCCATGCCCGGCGTCAGCTTGTCGGCGAAGCCCACCAGATCGATGGTGTCGGTGCCCTCGAAGCCGATCGACTTGCGATCCGCGCCGTCCTTGAACATCAGGGGCAGCACGCCCATGCCGACCAGATTCGAGCGGTGGATGCGCTCGAAGCTCTCGGCGATGACGGCCTTGACGCCGAGGAGGTTGGTGCCCTTCGCCGCCCAGTCGCGCGACGAGCCGGTGCCATATTCCTTGCCGGCGACGACCACCAGCGGCACGCCCGCCTTCTGGTACTTCATCGAGGCGTCGTAGATGGATTCCGGCTTGGTCGACTTCGGCGTCTCGCCCGGCTTGCCGTAATACATGGTCACGCCGCCCTCGGTCCCCGGCACCAGTTCGTTCTTGATGCGGATGTTGGCGAAGGTGCCGCGCATCATGACCTCGTGGTTGCCGCGACGGGCGCCGTACTGGTTGAAGTCGGCGACGTCGACCTTGTTCTTGGTCAGGTACTTACCGGCCGGGCTGTCCTTCTTGATGTTGCCGGCGGGCGAGATGTGGTCGGTCGTGATCGAGTCGGCGAACATCGCCAGGATGCGCGCGCCAACGACTTCCGACACCGCCTTCGGCTGGGCCGGCATCTTGTCGAAATAGGGCGGGTTCTGGATATAGGTCGACGTGTTGTCCCACGAGTAGGTCTGGGACGGGGTGGTCTTCACCTTCCTCCAGTTGGTGTCGCCGCCGAACACGTCCTTGTACTGGGTGCGGAACTGCGAGGCGGTCACGCATTTACGGACGGTGTCGGTGATCTCCTGGTTCGAGGGCCAGATGTCCTTCAGGTAGACCGGCTTGCCGCCCTTGCCCGTGCCGATCGGCTCCTTGGTAAGGTCGATCTTCAGCGAACCGGCGATGGCATAGGCGACCACCAGCATGGGCGAGGCGAGATAGTTCGCCTTCACGAGCGGATTGACGCGGCCCTCGAAGTTGCGGTTGCCGGAGATGACGGCGCCCGCGACCAGGTCACCCTTGGTCACCGCCTCGGCCACTTCCTCCGGCAGCGGGCCGGAGTTGCCGATGCAGGTGGTGCAGCCATAGCCGACCAGATTGAAGCCCAGCTTGTTCAGCGCCTTGTCGACGCCCGCCTTCGCCAGATAGTCGGTCACGACCTTGGAGCCCGGCGCCAGGGACGTCTTCACCCAGGGCTTCACCTTCAGGCCCATCTCCACCGCCTTGGCGGCGAGCAGGCCGGCGCCCAGCATCACGCTGGGGTTCGAGGTGTTGGTGCACGAGGTGATGGCGGCGATGGTGACATGGCCGTGGTCGACCTCGTATTTCCCGCTCTTCACCTTCACCGGCTCGCTCTCCTTGCCGGCCTTGTCGAAGCCGGGCTTCGGCTTCACCAGTTCCGACATGAAGTTCTCGGCCACGCCCGACAGGGGCACGCGGTCCTGCGGACGGCGCGGGCCGGCCAGCGAGGGCTCGACCGTGGAGATGTCGAGTTCGAGGGTCGCGGTGAACACCGGGTCCTTCGAGCGCGCGGTGCGCCACATGCCGTTCGCCTTGGCATAGGCTTCGACCAGGGCGACGCGGCTGGCCTTGCGGCCCGTCGACTTCAGGTAGTTGATGGTCTCCTGGTCGATCGGGAAGAAGCCGCAGGTGGCGCCATATTCGGGCGCCATGTTGGCGATGGTCGCGCGGTCGGCGAGGGAGAGTTGGTCGAGGCCCGGGCCGTAGAATTCGACGAACTTGCCGACCACGCCCTGCTTCCTGAGCATCTGGGTGACGGTCAGCACGAGGTCGGTCGCGGTGGTGCCTTCCTTCAGCTTGCCCTTCAGCTTGAAGCCGACGACCTCCGGAATCAGCATGGAGATCGGCTGGCCCAGCATGGCCGCCTCGGCCTCGATGCCGCCGACGCCCCAGCCGAGCACGGCGAGACCGTTCACCATGGTGGTGTGGCTGTCGGTGCCGACCAGCGTGTCGGGATAGGCGACGGTGGCGCGGCCTTCCTTGGCGGTCCAGACGGTCTGGGCCAGATATTCCAGGTTCACCTGGTGGCAGATGCCGGTGCCCGGCGGCACGACGCGGAAATTGTCGAAGGCCTGCTGGCCCCAGCGCAGGAAGCCGTAACGCTCCGCGTTGCGCTCGTATTCGAACTTCACGTTGTCCTTGAAGGCGGCCCGGCTGCCGAACTCGTCGACGATGACCGAATGGTCGATGACGAGATCGACGGGCGACAGCGGATTGATCTTGTTCGGGTCGCCGCCCATGTTGGCCATGGCGTCGCGCATCGCGGCCAGATCGACCACGGCGGGCACGCCGGTGAAGTCCTGCATCAGCACGCGGGCGGGGCGGAAGGCGATCTCACGATCCGACTTCTTGTTCTTCAGCCATTTGGCGACGGCCTTGATGTCGTCGACGGTGACCGTGGTGCCGTTCTCGTTGCGCAGCAGGTTCTCGAGCAGAACCTTGAGCGAGACCGGGAGGAGCGACAGGTCCCCCAATTCCTTCTCGGCGGCCTTCAGGCTGAAGTAGTCGTAGGACGACTTGCCGACGGTCAGTTTCTTGCGGGTCTTCAAACTGTCGAGAGAGGGCACGGAGCGACTCCATGAATGAGCAAATCTCGGGGCGAGCGGCTCGCCGGCGGTTCGATGAAAACCTGGGCCGGCGAACGTTACGGGCGACGACACGAAGGGACGTCACGGATGGGCGCGGCGATCAGCCTCGTGGATCGGTTGCGAGCATAGTGAGCCGCGCCCCGCTCGTGAAGTCCCGACGATGGTCGCGGTCCGCGCTTTCGCGCGATTTTTCTGGTTCGCGCGCCGTGCTTGCCTATGATGCGGCCAAAATTCGGAGCCAAGGAGGTGCGTCGTGGCGGTGCATGTCGAGACCAAGGGGCCGGTGACCACCATCATTCTGTCGCGGCCGCACGCCCGCAACGCGGTCGACCGGCCGACGGCGGAAGCCCTCGCCGACGCCTTCCGCGCCTTCGACGCCGACGACGACGCGCATGTCGCCGTGCTCTGGGGCGACCACGGAAATTTCTGCGCCGGCGCCGACCTGAAGGCCATCGCGTCGGGCGAGAACGTCAATCGGACAGAGCCCGACGGCGACGGCCCCATGGGCCCGACGCGCCTCGAACTCTCCAAGCCGGTGATCGCCGCGATCGCCGGCCATGCCGTTGCCGGCGGTCTCGAACTCGCGATCTGGGCCGACATGCGCGTCGCCGAGGAAGACGCGATCCTCGGCGTCTTCTGCCGGCGCTTCGGCGTGCCGCTGATCGACGGCGGCACCGTGCGCCTGCCGCGCATCATCGGCCAGGGCCGTGCCCTCGACCTGATCATCACCGGGCGCGCCGTCTCCGCCGCCGAGGCGCTTTCCATGGGTCTCGTCAATCGCGTCGTGCCCAAGGGCGAGGCGCGGGCGGCGGCCGAGGCGTTGGCGGCGGAGATCGCGGCCCTGCCGCAGGCGTGCCTGCGCTTCGATCGCCGCTCCGCCTACGAGCAATGGAACCTCTCCCTCGACAGCGCCCTGCAGAACGAATTCTACCTCGGCATCCAGTCGCTCGAAGTGGCGGCCGAAGGCGTCGGGCGTTTCATCGAGGGCGCGGGCCGGGGCGGCGCCAAGGTCGAATGATCCCTCCATGCTGGCGGCATCCGGTCTCGGCATCATCCGTGGCGAGCGGCCCGTCTTCACCGATCTCGACCTGACGGTCGGGCTCGGCGAGGCGGTGGTGCTGCGCGGCCCGAACGGCGCCGGCAAATCGACCCTGCTGCGGCTCTTCGCCGGACTGCTCGCGCCCAGCATCGGCCGCGTCACCTGGGACGGCGCCGCCATTGCCGACGACCGCGAGGCACATGGCCGGCGCCTGCGCTATGCCGGTCATGGCGACGCCCTGAAATTCGCCCTGACCGCCCGTCAGAATCTCGCCTTCTGGGCCCGCTTCGAGGGCACGCCCGTCGGTGCCGTCGACGGCGCGCTCGATCGTTTCGGCCTCGGCGCGCTCGCCGACCTGCCGGCCGGCATTCTCTCCGCCGGGCAGAAGCGCCGTCTCGGGCTGGCCCGGCTGGCGCTCGCGCCGCGCGCGCTCTGGCTTCTCGACGAGCCGACGGTCAGTCTCGATGCCGCCTCGATCGAGATCCTGGGAGGGCTGATCTGGGATCATCGCGCCGCCGGCGGCATGGTCGTGCTCGCCACCCACGACGGCCTCGATCTGCCCGGCGCCCGGGTGTTCACGCTGGAGCCGGCGGCATGATCGCGCGCGGCATCGACACTCTCCTCACCCCAACCCTCTCCCCCCTGGCGGGGGGCGAGGGGGGGTGGGGCACCATCCCATCCACGATCGTCATCCCGGCCTTCGCCGGGATGACGCGTATGGGTGAGGGGCAGGGGGCGTCGTCATGAACGCCTTTCTCGCCGTGCTGCGCCGGGACCTTCGCCTCGCCTTCGCGCAGGGCGGATCGGTCGGGCTCGTGGTCGGCTTCTTCGTCATTGCCGCGACCCTCTTCCCTCTCGCCTCGGGGCCGGAGCGGGCGGAACTGGCGCGCGTGGCGCCGGCGGTGATCTGGATCGGGGCGCTGCTGGCGACCCTGCTCTCCCTCGACCGGATGTTCCAGGCGGATCTCGAGGACGGCAGCCTCGACCTGCTGCTGGCCGGGGGGGCGCCGTCCTCCCTCGTGGTGCTGGCGAAATGTCTGGCGCATTGGCTGTCGACCGGCCTGCCGCTGGTCATCGTGTCGCCGCTTTTGTCGCTTCTCCTCGGGCTCGACGGGGCGGGCACGATCATGCTGGGCAAGACCCTGCTGCTCGGCACGCCCACCCTATCGCTGATCGGCGCGGTGGGCGCCGGGCTCACGGTCGGGGTGCGGCGCGCGGGCATCCTGATCGCGGTCCTGGTGCTGCCGCTCTATGTGCCGGTGCTGATCTTCGGGGCAGGCGCCGTCGATCTCGCCATGCTGGGGCTCGATACCGGGCCCAGTCTGGCGCTGCTCGGGGCCGTGCTGCTGGTCAGCCTGCCGGTCGGAACCCTCGGCGCGGCTGCGGCACTTCGCCTTGCGGCACTCTAGAATGATTTCGATCATATTGTTCCGCGCGATGCTGAGCGATAAACCTTCATGATGCTGACGCGCCTCGCGAACCCGACCCGCTTCATGCGCCTTGCCGACCGGCTTCTGCCGTGGCTCGCGGCGGCGACCGTGCTCGCCTTTGCCGCCGGCCTCGTCTGGGGGCTGGGCTTCGCGCCGCCCGACTATCAGCAGGGCGATACGGTGCGCATCATGTTCGTCCATGTGCCGGCCGCCTGGCTCGCCATGTTCGGCTATTCCTTCATGGCGGTGGCGAGTTTCGTCGCATTGGTCTGGAAACATCCGCTGGCCGATGTCGCGGCCAAGGCGGCGGCGCCGCTGGGCGCCGGCTTCTGCCTGATCGCGCTGATCACCGGCTCCCTCTGGGGCGAACCGATGTGGGGGACCTGGTGGGTGTGGGACGCACGGCTCACCTCCATGCTCGTCCTGTTCTTCCTCTATGTCGGCTATATCGCGCTCTGGTCCGCGATCGACGAGCCGGAGCGCGCGGCCCGGGCCGCCGCCATCCTCGCCCTGGTCGGCGCGGTCAATGTGCCGATCGTGAAATTCTCGGTCGACTGGTGGTCCACCCTGCATCAGCCGGCCTCGGTGATCCGCATGGACGGGCCGACCATCGATGCCTCTATCCTGTGGCCGCTGGCGATCAACGCGCTCGCCTTCCAGCTCTATTTCGTCACCGTGCTGCTGTGGCGCATGAAGGCGGAATTGATCGGCCGGCGCATCCGGGCGCTGACGCTCGGCATCGCCGCGCGGGAAGCCTGAGCCATGGACGACCTCGCGCAGTTCCTCGCCATGGGCGGTTATGCCGCATACGTCTGGCCCGCCTTCGGCACCACCTTCCTCGTCGTGATCGGGCTTGCCGTCGCATCCTGGCGCCGTCTGAAGAGCGCGGAAGCGCGGCTCGCCCTTCTGGAACATTCGCGGCCGGCGCGCCGCGCCCGGCCGAGGACCGCCGCATGACACCCAGAAAGCGCCGCCGCCTGATGATCGGCATCGCCGGGCTCGCCTGCCTCGGGGCCGCCGCCGGGCTCGTGCTGTCGTCGCTCGGCGATCAGCTCGTGTTCTTCCTGTCGCCGACCGAGATCGTCGAAAAGGCGCCGCCGCCGACCCAGCGCATCAGGATCGGCGGTCTGGTGGAGCAGGGCTCCGTCGTGCGCAGCGACGACGGCACCACCGTCGCCTTCAACATCACCGACCTCGCGACCAGCGTCCATGTCACCTATCGCGGCATATTGCCGGCGCTGTTCCGCGAAGGTCAGGGCGTGGTCGCCGAAGGCCACCGCCAGCCCGACGGCACGGTGAAGGCCGCCGAAGTGCTGGCCAAGCACGACGAGACCTATATGCCGAAGGAAGTGGTCGAGTCCCTGAAGGCATCCGGCCGCTGGCAGGAGGGCGATCCCCTGCCGAGCGCGCCGCATCCCGGCACCGAAGCCGCGGTCACCCGATGAGCGGCAGCCCCGGCATCGCCGAATTCGGCCATTTCGCCCTGATCCTCGCCTTCTGCGTGGCGCTGGTGCAGGGCATCGTGCCGCTGGCCGGCGCGGCCCGGGGCCATGTCCCGTCGATCCGCCTGGGCGATCATGCCGCCGTCCTCCAGTTCCTTCTGGTGGCGGCCGCCTTCGCCGCCCTGGTCCATGCCTATGTGACCTCGGACTTCTCGGTCCTCAACGTCTTCGAGAATTCCCATTCGAAGAAGCCGATGCTCTACAAGGTGACCGGCGTCTGGGGCAATCACGAGGGATCGCTCCTGCTCTGGGCCCTGATGCTGACGATGTTCGGCGCCATGGTCGCCGTCTTCGGGCGCAATCTGCCCGAGACGTTCCGCGCCCGCGTGCTGTCGGTGCAGGGGCTGGTCGGCGTCGGCTTCATCGCCTTCATGCTCTTCACCTCCAATCCCTTCGCGCGCATCGATCCGGCACCGCTGGAAGGCAACGGCCTGAACCCGATCCTCCAGGATCCCGGCCTCGCCTTTCATCCGCCCTTCCTCTATGCCGGTTATGTCGGCATTTCGATCGCCTTCTCCTTCGCCGTCGCCGCCCTGATCGAGGGGCGCGTGCCGCCCTCCTGGGCGCGCTGGGTGCGGCCCTGGACGCTCGCCGCCTGGGCCATGCTGACCATCGGCATCACCGGCGGTTCCTATTGGGCCTATTACGAACTCGGCTGGGGCGGCTTCTGGTTCTGGGACCCGGTCGAGAATGCCTCGCTCATGCCCTGGCTGGCGGCGACCGCGCTGCTCCATTCCGCCATCGTGGTCGAGAAGCGCGACACCTTGAAGAGCTGGACCATCCTGCTCGCCATCATCGCCTTCTCGCTCTCGCTGCTCGGCACCTTCCTGGTCCGTTCCGGCGTGCTGACCTCGGTCCATGCCTTCGCTTCCGATCCGACGCGGGGCTTCTTCATCCTGATCTTCCTGCTGGCGGTGACCGGCGGCGCCCTGGCGCTCTATGCCGTCCGCGCGCCCGCCCTGAAGCCCGGCGGCATGTTCCAGACCGTCAGCCGCGAAGGCGCGCTGGTCCTGAACAATCTCCTCCTGGCCACCGCGACGGCGACCGTGCTCCTCGGCACGCTCTATCCCCTGATCCTCGATGCCCTCGGCGGGGCCAAGGTCTCGGTCGGGCCGCCCTATTACAATTCGACCTTCATGCCCCTGATGGTGCCGCTGATGGTGGCGCTCGCCATCGGGCCGCTGCTGCCGTGGAAGCGGGGCGACCTGTTGGGCGTGCTCGGCCGGCTGAAATTCATCGCGCTCGCCTCGGCCGTCGGGGGCCTGCTCGTCTTCTGGCTGACCGTCGATGCCCCGCTGCTGCCGGTGCTCGCCTTCATCGTCGCCTTCTTCCTGGCGGGTTCGGTGGTGGTCGAGGTGCTGGAACGCGTGCAGTTCAGAAAGCGCGGCGTCCCGGGCGCGTTGCGCCGTCTGGTCGCGCTGCCGCGCGGCGCCGTCGGCATGTCGCTGGCCCATATGGGGCTTGCCGTCTCGATCTTCGGCATCGCGGCGGCGAGCGGCTTCGCCGAGGAACATCTCGGCATCATGAAAGAGGGCGACACGGTCGAGATCGCGGGCTGGTCCCTGACCTTCGAGGGGGTCGAGGACGTGCCGGGTCCCAACTATACGGCGACGCGCGGGCGCTTCGAGGTCGCGGGCCTTGGCCCCATGTTCCCCGAGACGCGGCGTTTCGAGAGCCCGCCAATGGAGACGACGGAGGCGGCGATCCACCCCACGATCCTCGGCGATCTCTATGTCGTCGTCGGCGAGAAGACGGGGCCGGGCCATGCCGTCCGCATCTATTGGAAGCCCTTCGTCATGTGGATCTGGGCCGGCGGCCTGATGATGGCGGCGGGCGGCTTCTTCTCCCTCTCCGACCGGCGGCTGCGGGTCGGCGCGCCGGTGCGCCGCGCGGCGCCACGCCCCCAGGCGGCCGAATAGGGACGTCATGCGCAACTATCGCTTCCTCATCGCGGCCCTGCCGCTGGCGGTCATGATCGGTCTCGGCAGCATGTTCTACGAGCGGCTGGGCAAGGATCCGTCCGAACTGCCCTCCGCCCTGATCGGCAAGCCGGTGCCCGCGTTCGAACTGCCGGGTCTCGACGACGGCAAGGGGCTGTCCGCCGACGATCTGCGCAACGGCCCGGTGACGGTGGTCAATGTCTTCGCCTCCTGGTGCGCGCCCTGCCGGATCGAGCATCCGCTGCTGACGGCGCTGACCAAGGTGCCGGGCATCCGCATCGTCGGCATGGCCTATAAGGACGAGCCGGCGGCCACGCGTGGCTTTCTCGAGCAATTGGGTAACCCTTATGAGCGCATCGGCGTCGATCAGGCGGGCCGGGTGGCGATCGACTGGGGCGTCTACGGCGTGCCCGAGACCTATCTCGTCTCCACCGACGGCCAGATCATGTGGAAGCACGTCGGCCCCCTGACCGAGGACGTGATCCGCAACGACATGCTGCCGCTGGCCGAGAGGCTGATGAAATGATGCGCCTGGCGGGCTTCCTCCTCGCGCTCATGCTCGGCATGGGCCCGGCGCTGGCGATCGGTGTCGACGAGCCCATGGCCGATCCGGCGATGGAAGCGAAGGCGCGGGAGATTTCGCGCGGGCTTCGCTGTCTCGTCTGCCAGAACCAGTCGATCGAGGATTCCAACGCGCCCTTGGCCGCCGATCTTCGCCGCATCGTGCGCGAACGCCTGGCGGCCGGCGACGACGAGGCGGCGATCCAGGCCTATCTGGTCGATCGCTACGGCGAATGGGTATTGCTGCGCCCGCCGTTCGAGCCGTCGACCTGGGCGCTCTGGCTCGGGCCCTTCGTGGTGCTGGGCGCGGGCCTCGCCATCGTCCTGTGGCGCCGCCGCGGGCCGGCCCCGGCGGAAGCCGTGGCACGACCCCTCGACGCCGACGAGAAGAAACGCCTCGACGAATTGCTGCGGGAGGACCGGGGGTGACCTTTGCCCTCTTCGCCCTGCTCGCGGCCGCCGTCGCGATCGTCCTGCTGCGCCCCCTGCTCAAGGCGGGTCCGGCGCGGGATCAGGCCGCCGCCGAACGCGCCGTCTATCGCGCGCAGTTGCAGGAACTGGCGGCTGAACAGGAAAGCGGCGCCATCGCCCCCGCCGAGGCCGAGGGCGCGCGCCTGGAGATTCAGCGCCGTCTCCTGAAGGTGGGGGAGGGGGCGGCAACCCGTGCCAAGCCGTCCCTGGTGCTGGCGCTCGCGGTCGCGCTGGGCGTGCCCGCCGCCGCCGCGCTGATCTATGACCGCATGGGTGCCGGCGGCCTGCCGGACCAGCCCCTGGCCGAGCGGGTGACCGATGCCGGCAGTGCCGCCGAGACCGACAAGCTGGTCGATGCCCTCGAAAAGCGCCTGGCCGAGGCGCCGGACGATCCGCGCGGCTGGGCCCTCATGGCGCGCGTCCGCGCCTCGGAAGGCCGCCTGATCGACGCGGCCGAGGCTTACGAGAAAGTGGCGGCCCTGGTGCCCCAATCGGTCGAGGCCCGCCTGGGCGCCGCCGAACTGCGCATCGCGGCGGCCCAGGGGCAGGTCACGCCCGAAGTGCGAAAACTGGTGACCGAGGCCCAGGGCCTTCAGCCCGACGATCCGGGGGTTCGCCATTTCGCCGCCTATGTCCGCTTCGCCGATGGCGACAAGGCGGGGGCGGCGGCGGCGTGGCGCGCCGTCCTGGCCGACCTGAAAACCGACGATCCCTTGCGCCCGGCGGTCGAGGCCGGCTTGAAGGCGGCGGGCGAACCCGTGCCCGAAGCGCCCGGCCCCAGCGCCGCCGACATCGAGGCGGCGGGCGAGATGAGCGCCGACGACCGGAAAGCCATGATCGAGGGCATGGTGGCGCGTCTCGCGGAGCGGCTGGAACGCGAGCCGGGGGATGTCGATGGCTGGTTGCGTCTCGCCCGCGCTTATGAGGTGATGGGGCGCGGGCCGGACGCGGTCGCGGCCTGGGAGAAGGCCGCCGCGCTCCGCCCCGACGATGCCGCCATCGCCGAAGGCCTGGCGGCCGCCCGTGCCCGCTTTCCCGCGCCGTGATTCTGCCTGTTAAGCGATCCTTAAGGGAGGGGGCGTAAAGCTCCACCACCATGGACATCAAGCCGAGCCCCGCCATCCTCTCCGCGCTCGCCTCCCTCCAGCAGGGCGGCACGGGGCCGCGTCCGCCCGTCGGCGCACAGCAGGGCACGGCTGTCCAGACGGTGGAGGCGGTGCCGCCGGTCACGCGCGGCGGCGTCGATATCCGCATCGGCGGCGACAGCGGCGCCCAGGCCGCGCCCCGGCGCGAGGCGCCGGGCACGGCACCCCGCCCGCTCCAGCCCGGTCTCGGCCGCCTGATCGACCTCTCGGTCTGACGGGCGCGCCCGACAGGGCTTGCCACGGCGCCCAACCGGCGCCGACAATCCCCGCCATGAACGACAGCGCGAAGCCGCCGCCGGCGGACGATCCCCATCATTTCCACCGTCATTTCCAAATGGCGGTGCCGGACGGCGACGACCGCGAACGCCGCGTGTGCCGCACCTGCGGCTTCGTCGACTATGTGAATCCCAAGATCGTCGTCGGCTCGGTCATCAGCCACGAGGGGCGCATCCTGCTGGCCCGGCGTGCCATCCCGCCGCGCCTCGGCTTCTGGACCATTCCCGCCGGCTTCATGGAGGAAGGCGAATCCGTCGCCGAGGGGGCGGCCCGTGAAGCGCGGGAGGAAGCCTGCGTCGAAATCACCATCGACGCCCTGCTGGCGGTCTATTCGATCCCGCGCATCTCCCAGGTGCAGTTGATCCATCGCGCCACCCTGGCGCGTCCCGGCTTCGCCGCCGGGCCCGAGAGCCTCGAGGTACGGCTGTTCGATTGGGACGAAATCCCCTGGGCCGATCTCGCCTTTCCCTCGGTCCATTGGGCGCTGAAGGACTGGCTACGGGTTCGTGGCCAGCACGGTTTCGCGCCCTTCCTGAATCCGCCCGGGGAAGACGGCCGCAGCCCGCCGCCGCTCTGACGGCGCAGGCTCGATCCCCGACATTTCGATGATCAGCTTGTCGAGAAGGGCACGGGTGAAATCGTCCCGCCCCTCGGCCGCCATGACGAAGGCACCGGCGCCGCCGATCACATTCGCCTCGTAGTCGCGCACCAGCCAATGGGCCATGCCTTCGGGCGGCGGCGAATTCAGGATCGCGAGTCCGTTCACCGTGATCCCGGCGGCGACGGCGGCATCCCGCGCCAGGGGCGCCGCGACATGGCTGCGGTTGTCCGGATTGTCGCCCGAAATGTCGATCACCCGGCGCAGCGGCGAACAGGGACAGGCGGCAAGCAGCGCGGTGCCATGGGTGATGGCGTCGCCGATGGCGTTATAGCTCTGGGCCGAGCGCGGCGCCGCCAGCACGGCAGCGGCGAAGGCCTCCGCCCCCGCGGCATCGACCACCACCATCCAGTCGACCATGGTGGCGGCCATGCCCGGCCCGCCCCATTCGACATAGGCGAAGGCGACCCGCCCGATCGGACCATTGGCGATGACGTCGATCACGCGAGGGTGGGTGACGGCGCTGGCGATGCCCTGGCGCTGCAAGGCGAATTCCGCCGCGTCGATACTGCCCGAGGCATCGACCGCCAGCACCAGCGCGACATCGACCGCCGGACCATCGACCAGGGGCCCATCGGCGGCTTTCGCCACGGGCGCCAGCATCAGGAGGACGAACAGGAGACGCAACATCACGATCCCTCCCTTCAAAGGACCATGGTAACGCGGAATTCCACCGTCCAGGGCCGGTTTTTGCCGCCCGACGTGTCATCCAACCGTCACCGAAGCGTCGCGGGACGGACGCCCGGCGGGCGCATAAACCGTCACGAGTTTTCTCGACGGGGGATTCCCATGCGCCACTTCCTGTCGCGCGGTGCCTATGCCGCCATCGCCCTTCTCGCCGGCCTGCCGCCGGCCTTCGGCGCTTCCGCCGAATACGGCAGCGCCCATGTCGCGACCGCCACCGGCCCGGTCACCCTGGAGATGGGCGGCGTGGCCTATGTCGACCAGGGCCTGCTGGGCGTCGGCCGGGTACCGGCCTCGAGCCTCGATTTCATGGGCACGACGCTCGGTTCCTTCTCGGGCATGGCGATCGATCCGGCGAGCTGGCGGAAGGACGGCGATGCCTATGTCGCCACCCTCTATTCCCTGCCGGACCGGGGTTACAACACGGCCGACCGCTATTCCGACTATCCGGGCCGCCTGGTGCAGTTCGACCTGCGCTTCACGCCCTATGCCGGCGCGGACCTGCCCGCCGAGGTCGCATCCCAGAGCCAGATCGTGCTGACGCCGACGGGCAAGGGCGTGACCCTGGTCGATTTCGCCGGCACGGCCACCACCGGCTTCGATCCCGATGCCGGCATCACCGTGCAGGACGGCCACAGCCTGCCGAGCCCCGAAGGCGAAGGCCCGCGCCAGGTCGCCCTCGACGCCGAGGCCGTGGCCTTCACCGCCGATGGCGGCTTCTACGTCGGTGACGAATATACCGCCGGCATCTATCTGTTCGATGCGGACGGCAAGATGGCGGGCTTCATCCCGCCGGTGCCGGCGCTGGCGCCCATGACCGGGGGCAAGCTGAACTATAATTCGAAGAAGGCGCCCGATACCGGCCGGCGCAACAATCAGGGCATGGAAGCGGCGGCGCTGACCCCCGACGGCAAGACCCTGATCGCCGTGCTGCAGAGCGCCACCATGCAGGACAGCGCCGGCAAGGGCGGCGAGCGCGGCAATACCCGCGTCCTCGTCTACGACGTGTCGAGCGATCCGACGCCCCAGGCGCCGGTCGGCCACTACGTCCTGCAACTGCCCCTGGTCGACACCAAGGGCGACGGCAAGATGGACAAGACGGCGGCGCAGAGCGAAGTGGTCGCCCTGAACGATCACCAGTTCCTGGTGCTGGCGCGCGACAGTGCCGGTTACGGCACCGAGAAGGCCACGCCGATCATGTACAAGTCGATCCTGCTGGCCGATACCACGGGCGCCACCAATCTCGCCGGCACCGAATACGAGACCGGGACCAAGCCGATCTCGGAGGGCCGCAAGCTCGATCCCGCCATCACCCCGGTCGCCACGGGCGAGTTGATCAATCTGCTGAACAGCGCCCAATTGGCGCGCTTCGGCATGAATCTCGACACGGCGGCGCCGAAGGGCGGCACCACCCTGACCCTGTCGGAGAAATGGGAGGCGATGTCCCTGATGCCGGCTCTCGATCCCGCGCATCCGGACGACTACATCCTCTTCGTCGCCAACGACAACGACTTCCTGGCCACGAAGGGCGTGATGCCCGGCTATACCTATGACGCCGGTCTCGACAACGACACCACGATCCTCGCCTTCCGGGTCACCATTCCGGGCGTGCAGAAGCCGTAAACCTCGGTTCCCGTCGTCCCGGCGAAGGCCGGGACCTCGTGGGGCAGGGGCGCCACTTCCGGTGAAAGGTCCCGGCCTTCGCCGGGATGACGGGAAAAAAATACGGGGGCGTTACTCCGCCGCCTGTTCCTCGGCCTGTTCCTCGGGAAGCTGGTGCTTCAGGATCAGGGGCATCTGGGCGAGGGTGAAGAGGATGGTGATCGGCATGATGCCGAAGACCTTGAAGTCCACCCAGGTGTCGGTCGAGAAATTGCGCCACACCACTTCGTTCAGGACCGCGAGCACGACGAAGAACGAGGCCCAGCGCACGGTCAGCACGCGCCAGCCCGCCTCGGTCAGCTGGAAGGCGGCGCCGAACATCGGTTTCAGCAGGGCGCGCCCGAAGGCGAGGCCGCCGAACAGCGCGATCGCGAACAGGCTGTTCACGATGGTCGGCTTCATCTTGATGAAGAGTTCGTCCTGAAGGATCAGGGTCAGGCCGCCGAAGACGAGCACGAAACCGCCCGAGACCAGGGGCATGATCGGCAGGCGCCGCTCCAGCGTCCAGTCGACCGCCAGCGCCACCACGGTCGCGACCATGAAGACGCCGGTCGCGGTGAAGAGACCGAATTTGGTGTTGCAATAGAAGAAGACGGCGAGCGGCCCCGCCTCGAGGACGAAGCGGAGCAGGGGGTGGACCTTGGGCCTGCCGCTCTTTTCAGCACTCACGAGACCACTCCCTCGGCGACGCCGGCGAGAGCCTTGGCGAAGGCTTCGGCGTTGAAGTCCTGGAAATCCTCGATCCCCTCGCCGACGCCGATGGCGTGGATCGGCATCCAGTATTTCTTGGCGACGGCGACCAGCACGCCGCCGCGCGCGGTGCCGTCCAGCTTGGTCATGATGACGCCGGTGATCTTGGCCACGCGCTCGAAGACGTCGACCTGATTGACCGCGTTCTGACCCGTCGTGGCGTCGAGCACGATCACCGTGTCGTGCGGCGCCTCCGGATCCAGCTTCTTCATGACGCGGATGATCTTGGTCAGTTCCGACATCAGCCCCTCCTTGTTCTGGAGGCGGCCGGCGGTGTCGATCAGGAGGACGTCATAGCCTTCGCGCTTCGCCTGATCGAGGGCGTCGAAGGCGAGGCCGGCGGCGTCCGAGCCTTGCGGCCGCGTGATCACGGGCACGCCCGAGCGTTCGCCCCAGACCGCGAGCTGTTCGATCGCGGCGGCGCGGAAGGTATCGCCCGCCGCCAGCATGACCTTCAGGCCCTGCGCCTTGAAGCGGCTGGCCAGCTTGCCGATGGTGGTGGTCTTGCCGGTGCCGTTCACGCCCACCATCAGGATCACATGGGGCTTGCGGCTGGCATCGACCACCAGGGGCTTTTCGGAATATTTCAGGATCTTGGCGACTTCCTCCGCCAGGACCGATTTCACTTCCTCGTCGGTCACTTCCTTGCCGAAGCGGCCCTTGGTCAGGGCTTCGCGCACATGGACCGCGACGTCGACGCCGAGGTCGGCCCGGATCAGCGCCTCTTCCAGCTCGTCCAGGGTCTCGTCGTCCAGCTTGCGCTTCTTGAACAGGCCCGAGATCGACTGGCCGAGGGAGGAGGAAGAGCGCGACAGGCCCTTCTTCAGGCGGCCGAGCCAGCCCGACTTCTTCTCGCCGGTCTCGTCGGTCGGGGCCTCGAGGGCGGGATCGAAATCACTCATGCGGCAATCAACTCCCCGCCCTCGCGGGCGGCAATGGTCACGGGCACGATCTCGCCCGCCACCGCCGGCCGGGCCAGCCGCACGGGGGCGAAATGTTCGGTGCGGGCCACATCCGCCGTCTCGGCGATGGCGCTTTCGGTCCGGCCGATGCGGCCGTCGAGGAAGCGGGCGAGGGCCTCCGCCCCCTTGGCGCGCAGCCGCTCCGCGCGCGCCTTGGCGGTGGCGCGGCCGACCTGCGGCATCTTCGCGGCCGGCGTGTCCGGGCGGGGCGAGAAGGGAAAGACGTGGAGATAGGTGAGCCCGGCCTCGTCCACGAGGCGCATCGTATCCTCGAACGCCTCTTCGCTCTCGGTCGGGAAGCCGGCGATGAAATCGGCCCCCAGCACGATGTCGGGCCGGGCCTGGCGCAGGCGCGCGGCGAAGCGGATGGCATCGTCGCGCAGGTGGCGGCGCTTCATCCGCTTCAGGATCAGATCGTTGCCGGCCTGGAGCGAGAGATGCAGATGGGGCATCAGGCGCTCTTCCTCGGCCAGGGCCGCGATCAGGTCGTCGTCCGCCTCCGCCGCGTCGATCGAGGAAATGCGCAGGCGCGGCAGTTCGGGCACGGCCTTGAGGAGGCGCCGGGTGAGCTGGCCGAGGCTGGGCCGGCCCGGCAGATCCTCGCCATAGGACGTCAGATCGACCCCGGTCAGCACCACCTCGTTGTGGCCGGCGGCGGCGAGGCGGCGCACCTCATCGACGATGGCGCCCATGGGGACGGAGCGGGACGGGCCACGGCCATAGGGAATGATGCAGAAGGTGCAGCGGTGATCGCAGCCGTTCTGGACCTGGACGAAAGCCCGCGCGCGGCCCTCGAAACCCTCCACCAGATGGCCGGCGGTCTCGGTCACCGCCATGATGTCGGCGACGCGGATCTTCTCGGCGGCATCGATGCCGAAGTCGGGCCCGAATGCGGGGCGGAAACCTTCCGCCACCATCTTCTCCATATTGCCGATGACCTGATCGACCTCGTCCATCTCGGCGAAGCGTTCGGGCTCGATCTGGGCGGCGCAGCCGGTGACGATGAGGCGGGCACCGGGATTGTCGCGCCTTGCCTTCCGGATCGCCTGGCGCGCCTGGCGCACCGCCTCGCCGGTGACGGCGCAGGTGTTGACGATCACCGCATGGTCCAGGCCGGCATCCTCGGCGTTCCGCTTCATCACCTCGGATTCATAGGCGTTGAGGCGGCAGCCGAAGGTGATGACCTCGATCCCTGATGCGGGGGGCGGGGCGGACATCGGATCTCAGGCCGCCTGCACGCGCGGCGGCAGGGCAATGACACCCGAAAAGGCGACGGCGACGGGGCCGGTCATGATCACGTGATCGTCCTCGGCCCGCCATTCCATGTCGAGCCGGCCGCCGTCCATCCAGATCGCGGCCTTGCGCTCGATCAGGCCCCGGCGGGTGGCCGCGACGACGACGGCGCAGGCGGCGGACCCGCAGGCGGGCGTGCGCCCGGCGCCGCGCTCCCAGACGACGACGCGCAAGGAGCCGTCGGCATTCTTCGAGACGAAGGAGACATTGGCCCGCTCGGGGAACAGGGAATCCTTCTCGACCACCGGGCCCAGCGCCTCCACCTTCACGCTTTCGGCATCATCGACGAAGAAGATCACATGGGGATTGCCCATGGAGACGGCGCCGGGGCTGGCGATGCCCGGTGCCACGGCATAGTCGAGGCGGGCGGTATCCATTGCGCGCGCCAGCGGGATCTGGTCCCAGCCCAGGCGCGGCGGGCCCATGTCGACGGTGATATAGCCGTCGGGTGCGGAGGATGCCTTGAGGATGCCGGCGACGGTCTCGATGCTGACGTCGTTCCGCCGCGCGCCCGCGATCATCAGCGCGCCCACGCAGCGCGTGGCATTGCCACAGGCGCCCGCCTGGCTGCCGTCCGCGTTCCAGATGCGCATGAAGACGTCGGCGTCGGCCGAGGGTTCCAGCACGATCAACTGGTCGCAGCCGACCCCCGTGCGCCGGTCGGCGATCGCCTGCGCCAGCGTCTCGTTGATCTCCACGGGGGAGTTGCGGCTGTCGACGATGACGAAGTCATTGCCGAGGCCATGCATCTTGAGGAATTGAATGCCGTCCATGGCCCGCTATATAGGCGTTTCCGGGCCATTTCGAAAGCCTGTCCTTCCCCGCCGACCATGCGCCGACGGGGAAGCGCCTTGCGTCAGGCGGCCAGCTTGTCGAGGGCGCGGACGATCGACTCGCCCATGACGCCGGTCGAAACCTTGGCCATGCCGGGCTGCATGATGTCGCCGGTGCGCAAGCCCCCGCCCAGCACGTTCTCGACCGCCTTCTCCAGAAGATCGGCCTCGGCGCCGAGATCGAAGGAATAGCGCAGCGCCATGGCGAAGGAGAGCAGGGTGGCGATCGGGTTCGCCAGGTCCTTGCCGGCGATGTCGGGCGCCGAACCGTGGACCGGCTCGTACATCGCCTTCCGCTTGCCGTTGGCATCCGCCGCGCCCAGCGAGGCGGAGGGCAGCATGCCGAGCGAGCCGGTGAGCATGGCGGCGGCATCGGAGAGCAGGTCGCCGAACAGGTTGTCGGTCACTATGACGTCGAACTGCTTCGGATTGCGGACGAGTTGCATGGCGCAATTGTCGGCGTACATATGCGACAGCTCGACGCCGGGGAATTCCTTGTCGTGGACGAAGGTCACTTCCTCGCGCCACAGAATGCCGGATTCCATGACGTTGGCCTTCTCGGACGAGGTAACCTTGTTGTTGCGCTTGGTCGCGATGTCGAAGGCGACGCGGGCGACGCGGCGGATCTCCTCGGTCGTATAGACCTGAGTGTTTACGCCCCGGCGGCTGCCGTCGGGCAGGGTCTCGATACCGCGCGGGGTGCCGAAATAGACGCCGCCGGTGAGTTCCCGCACGATCATGATGTCGAGGCCGCGCACGATCTCGGGCTTCAGGGTCGAGGCATCGACCAGGGCGTCGAAGCACATGGCGGGGCGCAGGTTGGCGAACAGGCCGAGGTCCTTGCGCAGGCGCAGCAGGCCGCGCTCCGGCTTCACCTCGAAGGGCAGATCGTCCCACTTGGGACCGCCCACGGCGCCCAGCAGCACGGCATCGGCGGCCAGGGCGATGTCCATGGTCTCGTCGGTGACGGGCTTGCCGTAGGCGTCGATCGAGGCGCCGCCGACCAGGGCTTCCTCGACCTCGAAGGTGATGCCGCGCTTCTTCGCCATCCAGTCGATGACGCGGCGAACCTCGCGCATCACTTCGGGACCGATGCCGTCGCCCGGCAGGATCAGGAGCTTGCCCTTGTTGGCCATTATTTTTTCCTCAAATCTATTTCAGGCGTCATCCCGGCGAAGGCCGGGATCTTCATCCGCGTAGGGCCCGTGCCCCTTCCGTCGAAAGGTCCCGGCCTGCGCCGGGACGACGAGTTTTTGGACGACGAGCGTGTGGCCTCAGGCGTAGAGCCAGGGCTGGGACAGCTTCTGCCGGTCCTCGAAGGTGTCGATCGACGGCTTCTTCACCAGCGTCAGGCCGATGTCGTCCAGGCCGTTGATCAGGCAATGCTTGCGGAAGGGATCGACGTCGAACTTGATCTTGCCGCCGTCCGGCCCCGTGATTTCCTGGCTTTCCAGGTCGACGGTGACGATGGCATTGGCGCCGCGCTTGGCGTCGTCCATCAGGAGGTCGACCTGTTCCTGCGGCAGGATGATCGGCAGGATGCCGTTCTTGAAGCAATTGTTGTAGAAGATGTCGGCGAAGCTCGGCGCGATGACGCAGCGGATGCCGAAGTCGAGGATCGCCCAGGGCGCATGCTCGCGGCTGGAGCCGCAGCCGAAATTGGCGCCGGCGACCAGGATCTGCGCCTTCCGCCAGGCCGGCTGGTTCAGCACGAAATCCGGGTTTTCCTTGCCGTCGTCGTCATAGCGCATCTCGGCGAAGAGGTTCACGCCGAGACCGGTGCGCTTGATCGTCTTCAGGAATTGCTTCGGGATGATCATATCGGTGTCGATATTGATCAGGTCCAGGGGGGCGGCGACGCCGGTCAGTTTCTTGAAGGGTTCCATCGTAACCTCCCGGGATCAAATCTTGCGGATGTCGGCCAGATGGCCGGTGACCGCCGCCGCGACCGCCATGGCCGGGCTGACCAGATGGGTGCGGCCGCCACGGCCCTGACGGCCCTCGAAATTGCGGTTCGAGGTCGAGGCGCAGCGCTCGCCCGGCTCCAGCCGGTCGGCGTTCATGGCAAGGCACATGGAACAGCCCGGCTCGCGCCATTCGAAACCGGCCTCGAGGAAGATCTTGTCCAGCCCCTCGGCTTCCGCCTGCTCCTTCACCAGACCCGAGCCCGGCACGACCATGGCGCCGACATGGGCGGCGACCTTGCGGCCCTTGGCGACGGCGGCGGCGGCGCGCAGATCCTCGATCCGACCATTGGTGCAGGAACCGATGAAGACCCGGTCGATCTTCACCTCTTCCAGCGGCGTGCCCGGCGTCAGGCCCATATAGGCGAGCGCACGGGTGATCGCGGTGCGCTTGCCCTCGTCCGCCACGTCGGCCGGGTCCGGCACCTTGGCGGTGATGGGCAGGACGTCCTCGGGGCTGGTGCCCCAGGTCACCTGGGGCACGATCTCGGCGGCGTCGAGGAAGATCTCCTTGTCGAACACCGCGCCCTCGTCGGTCGTCAGCGTCTTCCAGTAGGAAACCGCCTGCTCGAAACCGCCGGCCTTCGGCGCGCGCGGCTTGCCGGCGACATAGGCGAAGGTGGTCTCGTCCGGCGCGATCAGGCCGGCGCGGCCACCCGCCTCGATCGTCATGTTGCAGACGGTCATGCGCCCTTCCATCGAAAGGCCGCGGATCGCCGAGCCGGCGAATTCGACCACGTAACCCGTGGCGCCCGCCGTGCCGATCTTGCCGATGATGGCCAGCACGATGTCCTTCGCGGTCACCGCCGGGCTCAGCTCGCCGTCGACCGTGATGCGCATGTTCTTGGAGCGCTTCTGGATCAGGGTCTGGGTGGCCAGCACATGCTCGACCTCGGAGGTGCCGATGCCGAAGGCCAGCGAGCCGAAGGCGCCATGGGTCGCCGTGTGGCTGTCGCCGCAGACGATGGTCATGCCCGGCAGGGTCAGGCCCTGTTCCGGGCCGACGATGTGCACGATGCCCTGGCGGATGTCTTCCATGCCCAGATATTCGACGCCGAACTCCTTGCAGTTCGCCTCGAGGGTCGAGACCTGCAGGGCGGATTCGGGATCGGAAATCCCTTTCGAACGATCCGTCGTCGGTACGTTATGATCGGGCACGGCCAGAGTCGCCTCGGGGCGGTGGACCCTGCGGCCGGTCATGCGCAGGCCCTCGAACGCCTGGGGGCTCGTCACTTCATGGACGAGGTGCCGGTCGATGTAGAGGAGGCCGGTGCCGTCCTCGGCCATGTCGACCAAATGGCTGTCCCAGATCTTGTCGTAGAGCGTGCGCGGACCTGACATCTTCTTCTTTTCCCTGACAAAGCACTCGTCGCCCCGGCGCGGGCCGGGGCCTTTCGACGCCAATCCCCACGAGATCCCGGCCTGCGCCGGGATGACGCGGGAAGATGGACGTTACGCGCCCTTGGACGCGCCCTTGGCGCCTTCGCGGCGGTCGACCTTCTCGACGATGCGGGCCGCCTTGCCGCGCAGCGCGCGCAGGTAATAGAGCTTCGCGCGACGCACCTTGCCGCGACGGATCACCTGGATCGAGTCGAGACGCGGGGAGTACAGCGGGAACACGCGCTCCACGCCCTCGCCGTAGGAGATCTTGCGCACGGTGAAGGAAGCGTTGGCGCCCTTGTTGTTGCGGGCGATCACCAGGCCTTCGAAAGCCTGGATACGCTCGCGGGTGCCTTCGACGACCTTCACGTTCACCTTCACGGTGTCGCCCGGGCGGAAGGCCGGAATGGTCTTGCCTTCGGTGACCGCGGCGATCTGCTCGGCTTCGAGCTGGTCGATGATGTTGGTCATGGGTTCAGTCCTTTCGAGAAACGGCAATGGGTTGCATGTCGGTCGGTCGCGGCCCCCGGCCGTCGCGGGCCAGATAGCGCGACCAGAGGTCGGGACGGCGTTCGCGCGTCAGGCTTTCGGCCTGCTCGCGGCGCCAGGAAGAGATGCGGCCGTGGTGTCCGGACAGGAGGACGTCGGGCACGCGCCGTCCCTCCCATTCCTGCGGCCTGGTGTAATGCGGATATTCGAGGAGATCGCCGGTGAAGCTCTCCTCCGCCAGGGTCTCGGCGGCACCCATCACCCCGGGGATCAGGCGCACGACGGCGTCGATCAGGCAGATCGCCGCCGGCTCCCCGCCGGAGAGGACGAAGTCGCCGATCGAAACCTCTTCCAGGGCGCGGCCGTCGATCACCCGCTGGTCGACGCCCTCGAAGCGACCGCACAGGAGGACGACGCCCGGCCCCTCGGACAGGGCGCGCACCCGATCCTGATGGAGCGGCTTGCCGCGCGGCGAGAGATAGAGCACCGGCGCCGCCGCGAAATCCGCGCGCGCCGCGTCGATGGCGCGGGCCACCACGTCCGGCTTCATCACCATGCCCGGGCCGCCGCCGGCCGGGGTGTCGTCCACCATGTGGTGGCGGTCGGTGGCGTAGGCCCGGATGTCGCTGGCCTCCAGGCGCCAGAGATCGTCCGCCAGGGCGCGGCCGGCCAGGGAATGGCCGAGCGTGCCGGGGAACATCTCCGGATAGAGGGTCAGCACTTTCGCGGTCCAGGGGGCGTTCAGGGGGGCGTTCATCGGTCGTCCCCTTCCTTGGCCTCGGGCACCGCCAGCCAGCCTTCGGGCGGCACGGCGGTCAGACGCCCGGCCTTCAGGTCGACGGTCGGCACGGTCTCGCGCGTGAAGGGCAGGAAGGCGGTGCCGCCCGCCGCCAGCGCGATTTCCAGCATGTCGCCGGCGCCGAAATCCTGGATCGTGCGCACCGTGCCGATGGTCTCGCCCGCCGCGTCGACGACGGGCAGGCCGAGGAGGTCGGCATGGTAGAATTCGTCCTCGTCGTCCGTCTCGGGCAGGGCGTCGCGCGGGACGTAGAGGCGCAGGCCCTTCAGGGCCTCGGCCGCGTTACGGTCCGCGATGCCTTCGATCCGTGCGACCACCACCTGGCCCTGGACCCGCAGGGGTTCGAGGTCGAGGCTGGTGCCGCGCGCCGTGAGCACCGGGCCATAGGATCCGACATCCAGGGGATCGGCGGTGAAGGGCTTCACCTTCACCTCGCCCCTGATGCCATGGGCCCCCGCGATGGCGCCGACGCAGACAAAGCCGGGCCCGTCCACCGCGACCTGGGTCGCGGTGCCGGCGGGCGGCGATGTCTTCGTCGAGACGGCCATGACGATGGAACCCTGTCAGATACGGCGTGCGGCTCAGGCCTCGGCGGCGGCGGCCGCAGCGGCTTCGGCAGCCTCGGCGGCGGCCTTCGCGCGCTCCTGGGCCTTGGCCTTCGGGGCGGACTTCTTCGGCTGCTCGGAGATCGCCGGGGCGGCGGCAATGCCCTTGTAGCCGAGGAACTTGGCGACGCGGTCGGTGGGCTGGGCGCCTTGCGACAGCCAGTACTTCACGCGTTCCTCGTTCAGGGTCAGGCGCTGCTCGTGGTCCTGCGGCAGCAGGGGATTATAGGTGCCGAGGCGCTCGATGAAGCGGCCGTCACGCGGCGAACGGCTGTTGGCCACCACGATGCGGTAGTAGGGGCGCTTCTTGGCACCGCCGCGCGACAGGCGAATGGAAACGGACATCTAAGGTTCCTTCTCTCGTCAATTCCGTATTGGGTTGGGTTCGAATGGATGGGATGGGGTTGATCACTTGAGGCCGCCGGGCGGGAAACCGCCACCGGGACCGCCGAGGCCACCGGGCGGAAATCCGCCGCCGGGGCCGCCGAAACCGCCGGGGGGCATGCCGCCGCCACCGCCGAAGAGGGCGCCGAGACCGCCGCGCATCATGCCCTTCTTCCCGAGCTTGGCCATGCGCTTCATCATGTCGGCCATCTGCTGATGCTGTTTCAGCAACTTGTTCACGTCCTGCACCGTGGTGCCGGAGCCCTTGGCGATGCGGATCTTGCGCTTCGCCTGGATGATCTGGGGGTTCTTGCGCTCCTTCGGCGTCATCGAGGAGATGATCGCCTCCTGGCGCTTGATCGCCTTGTCGTCGATATTGGCCTTGGCCAACTGGTCCTTCATCTTGGCGACGCCGGGCAGCATGGCCAGCATGCCCTGCATGCCGCCCATCTTGCGCATCTGCTTCAGCTGCTGGGACAGGTCGTCCAGGTCGAACTTCCCCTTCGCCAGCTTGGCCGCCATCTTCTCGGCTTCCTGCTGGTCGATGGTCTCCGCCGCCTTTTCGACCAGGGAGACGATGTCGCCCATGCCGAGGATGCGGTTGGCGATACGGTCGGCGTGGAAGACTTCGAGGGCTTCCAGCTTCTCGCCGAGACCCATCAGCTTCAGGGGCACGCCGGTGACCGCGCGCATCGAGAGCGCGGCGCCGCCGCGGCCGTCGCCGTCGACACGGGTCAGCGCGATGCCGGTCAGGCCGATGCGCTCGTGGAACTGCTGCGCCACCGTGACCGCGTCCTGGCCGGTCAGGCTGTCGGCGACCAGCATTACTTCATGCGGGTTCGCCTCGCGCTTGACCGCCTCGATCTCCTGCATCAGGGCTTCGTCGACGTGCAGGCGGCCGGCGGTGTCGAGGATGACGACGTCATAACCCTGGAGCTTCGCCGCGGTCATGGCGCGGCGGGCGATGTCGACCGGGCCCTGGCCGGCGATGATCGGCAGGGTCGGCACGTTCGCCTGCTCGCCCAGCACCTTCAGCTGCTCCTGGGCGGCCGGACGGCGGGTGTCGAGCGACGCCATCAGGACCTTCTTCTTGTCCCGATGGGTCAGGCGATAGGCGATCTTGCCGGTGGTGGTGGTCTTGCCCGAGCCCTGCAGGCCGACCATCATGATCGGCACGGGCGCCGGCGCGTTCAGGTCGATGTCGGTATTGCCGCCCCCGCCCAGCACCTCGACCAGATGGTCGTGGACGATCTTGACCACCATCTGGCCCGGGGTGACCGAGCGCACGACGTCCTGGCCGATCGCCTTCTCCTTGACGGCGGCGACGAACTCCTTGACCACGGGCAGGGCGACATCGGCCTCGAGAAGGGCGAGGCGGACTTCGCGCATCGCCTCCGCGACGTCGGAATCCGTCAGCGCGCCCTTCTTGGTCAGGCGGCCGAAGACGTCGGACAGACGATCGGAAAGACTCTCGAACATCAGCTCTAACCGGTTCCCCCTAGGCCCGAAGGCGATCAGGTTTGCACAAACACCAAGGGCGCCGGTGGGCGAAACCTCGCTGACCGGCGGACGCCCGTAGGCGCGGCGGATACACAAATCCGTCGAAGATGCGGGAACATGATCGAAACGCCGTGGTTTGTCAATTCACATGGGGGCAGGGCTGCTGTCTGCCCCCCGCCGCCACGCGTGCCAAGTCACCTCCCGAAGTGATAGCGTAAAATCGCCCATTCGGCCCGCCGAATTCCCGATGAAATTTCCTGGAATTTTTCTCGGAACAAATCCAACGGGGTGTCGTTGGTTCAGCGTGATCGACGTGTGATCACGTATCGTCATCAAACCTGGTCACGATTTCACCGCATTTCGCCAAGTTTCGAACACGAATACATCGATATTCGGACTGGCTTCATTGTCTTGCGGAAGATGACCTAGAGAGGAGACGAAGATGAACAAGACCATGACCGCCGCCGTGCTGACCACCCTTCTGGCCGGCGCCACCGTTCCCGCCATTGCCGCCGAGACCATGTCGCCGGCCACCGCGCCCGAGGCCACCGTGCCGCCCGCCGGTGCCGAAGCCTCGGTGACGGCCGATCCGGTGCATATCGGCGCGGCGCTCCGCGCCGGCGACCTGATCGGCACCGAAGTAACCAATGTCGCGGGCGACGAGGTGGGTGAAGTCACCGATCTCGTGATCGGCGAGAACAATACCTTCAGCGCCGCCATCGTCTCGGTCGGCGGTTTTCTGGGCGTCGGCGACAAGGAAGTCGCGATCGCCCTGGCCGATCTGACCGTCACTCCGGTCGAGGACGGCGAATATCGCGTCGTCGTCGCGGCGACCCGCGATCAGCTCGAAGCGATGCCCGAGGTGGAACTGAACTGAGGAGCCCCGCCATGAACTGGGACATCGTGAAAGGCAATTGGAAGCAGATCCGCGGCCAGGTGAAGGAGCGGTGGGGCGATCTCACCGACGACGACCTGAAGTCCCTCGAGGGCCAGCAGGAACGCCTGATCGGCCGGATCCAGGAACGCTACGGCAAGACCATGCGGGAAGCCGAGCACGAAGTCGCCGAGTGGATGGGCAAGCTCCACTGACGGCGATAGCCACCGCCGGGGGACCATACCCGGCGGTGGCGCCCCGTTTCGACGGGGGTGTCAGGCAGCCCGGCTCTTCCCCTCGAGCGGGCTGCCTTCGCCCGTCTCGAACGGCGGTTTGCGGTCGCGGAACGCCTTGCGGATCTGGGCCTGCAGCATGACGAGGCGCAGACGGGCCGCGCCGGCCCGGACCATGGGCACCCGCCGCGCGCCGTTGAAGGCCGCGATCGCCGGGCGCGCCGCCCGGGGCAACAGCCGCCAACCACTGTCCGGAATACCCAGCGTGTCGGCCGCCGCCTTGCCGATGATATGGCGCGAGAAACCGGCGTAGGACGCGGCATCAAGATCGGCCAGGGCCCGCCCCAACCGGCCGGGCACATCCTTCAAGGCCTCCCGACCCGCCCCCAGGAGGGCATTGGAAAGCGCCCGGCTGTCGTCGTCGGCATCCGGCTGCGAGCGGACGAGCAGGCTGAACAGGCTCGAGGCCTGGGCGAAACTGTCCGGCAGCAGGGCTTCCTCCACCCCCATGATGTAACCGACATAGCGCCACAGGTGGACCACCCCCTCCTTCTCCGAAGGGGACAGGGTCAGGCCGATGTCGATCAGAGGCCCGATCATGCCCAGCGAGAAGGCGAGCGCCGTGGCCGACATGTCGGCCTGGTTGATGGGCGTGCCCCAGTCGGCGGCGCGCCAGCGCGGATCGCCGGTCAGGGCGCGGCGCACCATGGCATGCATCACCCGCACCCGGACGGCGGCGGCGAAACCGTCCGAGAAGCGCCCGACGGTGCCGGAGGCGAAAATGTCGACGGCGAATTTTCCTGTCTCTTCCAGGCGCTTGTAGGTGCGCCCGCTGAGTGCCCCGGTCATCACCAGGACGCGGGCGATCGCGCTCGAGCAATAGCCGACCATCAGGGTGCCGGAGCCGAGCGCATAGCGAAGCAGGGGCCCGGTCGACAGCGCCACCTGACAGCCGAGACGCAGGAGATCGTCCCGCACCCAGTCGGGCCGCCGGTCGATCTGGGCGAAGAAGGCGGCGAGCGCCGGGGCCGGGGCGTCGATCGCCCCGATCCCTTCGCGCAGCGCCTTGTCGAACAGGCGCCAGCCCTTGCCCTTGGCCCCATCGTCGCCCTTGCCCGCCATCCATGCGACCAGAGCGTCCGCCAGGGGATCGCCCTTCGCGAGGCCGGCGCGCACCGCCGCGCGGCGCGCGGGATCGGCCGAGGGTGGGCCGAAATGCCGGGTCAGATGCAGGGTCCAGGGCGCCGGGTCATGGTCCGGATCGCGCCAGCGCGCCGGCACCGTCCGGGAATCCGCCAATCCGTCGATCGTCACCGTGTCCTCCGCTTTCCTGTTGTTTCCCGAATTGTATATGAGCAATTATTCACATCTACTTACATGGCTCCGCGTTGGCAGAAGAGGGCGCCGCCTATGACCCAAGCCTTTGATCTGAACATGAAAAAGCGTCCCGGCCAGGGCCGCTCCCG
Source organism: Zavarzinia marina (assembly GCF_021568905.1). Classification (GTDB taxonomy): domain Bacteria; phylum Pseudomonadota; class Alphaproteobacteria; order Zavarziniales; family Zavarziniaceae; genus Zavarzinia; species Zavarzinia marina. Next base: position 196,602 of record NZ_JAKGSB010000003.1, read on the forward strand.
GGCCACGGTGGAAGCGGTTCTCGAAGCCACCGCTCAACTTCTCGCCGAGACCGGCTATGGCGCGCTGACCACCAATCACATCGCCGAGCGGGCAGGGGTCAGCATCGGTTCGGTCTACCAATATTTCCCGGGCAAGGAGGCGGTGGTGGCCCAGGTGGTGGAGCGGGTGGTCGACGACGTGCTGGCGGATTTCAGCACGGGCCTGCTGGCGGGACCCACCGACAACCGGCGCATCGCGGCCGTGGTCTACGACGCCATCGACCGCCGCGCCGCCCTGGTGCGCGCCCTGACCTACGAGATCCCCTTCCTGCGCGACCTGCCGGCGATCGCCAATCTGCGCGGGCGCCTGCTGCTGCTCGCCAGCCAGATCTACATGCGCACCCTGGCGGAGAAGCCGTTCACCCACCCCCATGTCGCCAGTTTCATACTGACCGCCATGGTCCGCTCGGCGGTGCTGGACAGCATCCTGAATCCCCTGCCCGGCATGACCCGCGAACAGGCGATCGACACCCTGGCGGAAATCATCGCGCGCATCGCCGGGCCCGGCTGATCTGGGGGGCTGACCGCCGGTCGCGTCGGCGGATTGTGTCGATTCAATCCGCTGGCACGTTGCGGCGCCCTGCGATGGAGGCTAACGTTTTCGCGAAACGCGGCCCGGCGAGTCCTTCGGGCCAGCGAATCCATCGGGCTGGGGGTTGGAATTTGAGGTCTTGCAAGACGTCGGGCCGGCGACGGCCCCCCATTCGCTCCCATGGTCCCGACTGTATCCGGGGTCGCGGGGCCCGCATCGTGTCAGTGGCGGAGGGCTGAGCCTTGGAATACCTGGTTCAGCAGGTGATCAACGGCGTCACCCTCGGATCCGTCTATGCCCTCATCGCCATCGGCTACACGATGGTCTACGGCATCATCGGCATGATCAACTTCGCCCATGGCGAGGTCTATATGATCGGTGCCTTCACCTCGCTCATCGGCATCATCGTCATGGGGCTGCTCGGCGTCACCTGGGTGCCGCTGGCGCTGTTCATGGTGCTGCTGGCGTCGATGGCGATCACCGCGCTCTACGGCTGGTCGGTGGAACGCGTCGCCTATCGCCCGCTGCGCGGCTCGTTCCGGCTGGCGCCGCTGATCTCGGCCATCGGCGTCTCGATCTTCCTGCAGAACTACGTGCAGATTTCGCAAGGCGCGCGCCCGAAGCCGATCCCGCCGGTGATCCGCGGCGGCTTCGAACTGATGACCAGTTCCTCGGGCTTCACGGTCACCCTGTCCTATCTCCAGCTCTTCATCATCGTGCTGACCATCGTCCTGATGGTGGGCTTCACCTATCTCATCACCCAGACCAGCCTCGGCCGGGCCCAGCGCGCCTGCGAACAGGACCGCACCATGGCCTCGCTCATCGGGATCGACGTCGACCGCACCATCTCCATGACCTTCGTCATGGGCGCCGCGCTCGCCGCCGTCGCGGGCATGATGGTCACTCTCTATTACGGCGTGATCGACTTCTACATCGGCTTCCTCGCCGGCATCAAAGCCTTCACGGCGGCGGTGCTGGGCGGCATCGGCTCCCTGCCCGGGGCGGTGCTCGGGGGCTTGCTGATCGGCCTGATCGAAGCGCTGTGGTCGGCCTATTTCTCCGTCGAATACAAGGACGTGGCGGCCTTCACCATTCTCGTCCTGGTGCTCCTGTTCCGGCCCAGCGGCCTTCTCGGCCGCCCCGAGATCGAGAAGGTGTGACCATGGCCGTTGCGAATAGCGTCGTCGCGCCGGCCGCCCCGCTGCCGCCGGTCCTCGCCGCGCTCAAGGACGCGGTGCTCGTCGCCCTGGTCGCCATGGCGCTGACCGGGCCCATCGTCGGCCTGCAGACGGTCGATGCCGGCGGCCGGCTGACGGTCGACATGCGTTTCACCGAAGTGGCGCTGGGCATCGTCATCGTCTTCTTCGGGCGCTTCGGCCTCGCGCTCGGCGAACGGGGCCTGGCGCTGCCCGCCTATGGCGTCGGCGCGCTTCTCATGGTCGCCGGCTTCCTGCTGCCCTGGCCGGCGGAACTCCTGAAGGTACTGGCGGTCGCGGCCGGCATCGCCCTGGTCGTCCGGGGTATCGCCGGCCAGTTGAAGGAGCGCCGGACCCAGGCCGTCCTCCGCGCCCCGGACGAGGAGGACGCCAAGGCGGAACGCCTGCGCCGCCTCGTCACCCGGGGCCTCGGCTTCGCCATGCTGGCGGCCGCCGTGCTGCTGCCCATGATGCCCTTCGCCAATTCCTACATCATGGATACGGCGATCCGGGTCATGACCTACATGATGCTGGCCTGGGGGCTCAACATCGTGGTCGGCCTCGCCGGGCTGCTCGATCTCGGCTACGTCGCCTTCTACGCGGTCGGCGCCTATACCTATTCGATCCTGTCCAAGGATTTCGGCTTCGGCTTCTGGGGCGCGCTGCCCATCGCCGGCGCGCTGGCGGCGAGTTTCGGCATCCTGCTGGGCTTTCCGGTGCTGCGCTTGCGCGGCGACTATCTCGCCATCGTGACCCTCGGCTTCGGCGAGATCATTCGCATCGTATTGCTGAACTGGACCAGTTTCTCGGGGGGGCCGAACGGCATCGGCTCGATCCCGCGGCTCACCTTCTTCGGCTATCCCTTCGCGCGCCGCGCGCCGGAGGGCGAGGTGACGTTCCACCAGCTCTTCGGGCTCGACTTCTCGCCGCTGCACCGGGCGGTGTTCTTCTTCTATCTGATCCTGGTGCTGGCGCTGGTCGTGAACTTCTTCACCATCCGCATCCGCCGCCTGCCGGTCGGACGGGCCTGGGAGGCGCTGCGCGAGGACGAGATCGCGTGCCGCGCGCTCGGCATCAATCCGACCAACACCAAGCTGACGGCCTTCGCCATCGGCGCCATGTTCGCGGGCTTCGCCGGCTCCTTCTTCGCGACGACCCAGAGCTTCGTCTCGCCCGAGAGCTTCACCTTCCTCGAGTCCGCGATGATCCTGGCGATCGTCGTGCTCGGCGGCATGGGCAGCCAATTGGGCGTGGCGCTGGCCGCGATCCTGATCATCGGCCTGACCGAGGCCTTCCGGGGCCTGGCGGAATACCGCATGCTGGTCTTCGGTCTCGGCATGGTCATGATCATGGTCTGGCGCCCGCGCGGGCTCCTGGCCCATCGCGACCCGACGGTGCTGCTCCACGGTCGCAAGAGCGTGCTGAAGAAGGGGGCCGCCGCATGACCGCGCCGCTCCTCAAGGTCGAACATCTGACCATGCGCTTCGGCGGCCTCGTCGCCATCAACGACGTCTCCTTCGAGGCGGAGGCGGGCCGCATCACGGCGGTGATCGGACCGAATGGCGCCGGCAAGACCACGGTCTTCAACTGCCTGACCGGCTTCTACAAGCCAACCGTCGGCCGCCTGACCCTGACCGACGCCAAATCCGGCCACAGCTACCTCCTCGAACGGCTCGACGATTTCCGCATCACCAAATCGGCCGGCGTCGCGCGCACCTTCCAGAACATCCGGCTGTTCGCCGGCATGTCGGTGCTGGAGAACCTGCTGGTCGCCCAGCACAACAAGCTGATGCTGGCCAGCGGCTACAGCCTGCTCGGCCTCGTCGGCTGGCCGTCCTATCGCGCGGCGGAACGCGACGCGGTCGAAAAGGCGCGCTTCTGGCTGGACCGCACCGGCCTCCTGCCCCGGTCGGACGAGCCGGCGGGCTCGCTGCCCTATGGCGATCAGCGCCGGCTGGAGATCGCGCGCGCCATGTGCACCGACCCGGCGCTGCTCTGCCTCGACGAGCCGGCGGCGGGCCTGAACCCGCGTGAATCGGCGGAGCTGAACACCCTGCTGCTGATGATCCGCAACGACTACGGCGCCGGCATCCTGCTGATCGAGCACGACATGAGCGTGGTCATGGGCATCTCCGACCACATCGTCGTGCTCGACTACGGCAAGAAGATCGCCGAAGGCTCGCCGGCGGAGATCAAGGCGAACCCGGACGTCATCCGCGCCTACCTGGGCGAGGACGACACGACCGAGGCCCTGGCCGAAGGAGTCGTCGAATGACCGCCCCCATGCTGAAGATCGAGGGGCTGCGCGCGTCCTATGGCGCGATCGAGGCCCTGAAGGGCGTCGACGTCGAGATCCACGAGGGCGAGATCGTCACCCTGATCGGCGCCAACGGCGCCGGCAAGTCGACACTCTTGATGTCCATGTGCGGCAAGCCGAAGCCGAGCGCGGGGCGCGTGATCTTCGAGGGCCGCGACATCACCGGCATGACCACGCACCACATCATGCGTCTCGGCATCGCGCAAAGCCCGGAGGGGCGGCGCATCTTCCCGCGCATGACCGTGCTCGAAAACCTGCGCATGGGCGCGGTGGTCACCGACCCCGCCCACTTCGACCAGGATCTGGAGCGCGCCTTCACCATGTTCCCGCGCCTGAAGGAGCGCCAGAACCAGCGCGGCGGCACGCTGTCGGGCGGCGAACAGCAGATGCTGGCGATCGCCCGCGCCCTGATGAGCCGGCCCCGGCTGCTGCTTCTCGACGAGCCGTCGCTCGGCCTCGCCCCGATCATCGTGCGCCAGATCTTCCAGGTGATCCGCGAGATCAACGCCGAACAGGGCATGACCGTGTTCCTGGTCGAACAGAACGCCTTCCACGCCCTGAAGCTCGCCCACCGGGCCTATGTGCTGGCCGGCGGCAAGGTGCAGATGAGCGGAACCTCGGCCGAACTCCTTGGCAACGAGGAAGTGCGCGCCGCCTATCTCGAAGGGGGGCATTGAGCGATGGAAGCGGTCTTCGACACCACCCTCGGCCCCTTCATCGGCCTGACCCTGGTCATCTTCGGCGGCTGCAGCTTCCTTGCCGGTCAGGCCGTCGCCGAGGGCTGGCGTCCGGCCTGGATGGCGGTCGCGGCCGGCTTCGGCGTCGCCCTGTTCGACCGTTTCCTGCATTGGGGTCTGTTCTCGGGGCACCTCTGGTCACTCCAGGGTTACGTGCTCGACGGGCTGATCCTGTCCGCCTATGCGCTGCTCGGCCACCGGCTGACCCTGGCGGCCAAGATGGTGCGGCAATATCCCTGGCTCTACGAAGCGGCGGGCCCCCTCGCCTGGCGCGAGAGGGCCCCGGAATAGCGTTCGAATCCGGCATCGGCCCGTTGCCGGGCCGTGCCGTTGTGTCTAGGCTCTTGCCCTGCCACACGTCACTTGGCCGCCATTCCGGCGGCGGGACCGTGGGGGGAGAATATCGGAGGATCGCATGAAGCAGCTGAAATCCGGGCTCGCCGCCGTTGCCCTGCTTGCCGGCCTCGGCGTCGCGGGTGCCGCGCACGCCGACATCACCATCGCGACCGCGGGTCCGATGACCGGCCAATACGCGGCTTTCGGCGAACAGATGAAGCGTGGCGCCGAACAGGCGATCAAGGACATCAACGCCGCCGGCGGCGTGAACGGCGAAATGCTGAAGCTCGAGGTGGGTGACGATGCCTGCGACCCGAAGCAGGCGGTCGCGGTCGCCAATGACCTCGTCAACAAGGGCGTCGTATTCGTCGCCGGCCACTTCTGCTCGTCGTCGTCGATCCCGGCCTCGGCGGTCTATGCCGACAGCGACGTGCTGATGATGTCGCCGGCCTCGACCAATCCGGCGCTGACCGACGAAGCGGCGGAAAAGGGCTGGATCAACGTCTTCCGCACCTGCGGCCGCGACGATTACCAGGGCGCCACCGCGTCCAAGTACATCATGGACAAGTTCCCCGGCAAGAAGGTCGCGATCCTTCACGACAAGTCGGCCTACGGCAAGGGCCTGGCCGACGAGACCATGAAGGGCCTCGAGGCCGGCGGCGCCGCGCCCGCCATGTATGAAGCCTATACCCAGGGCGACAAGGACTTCTCGGCCCTCGTCTCCAAGATGAAGTCGGAAGGCATCGAAGTCGTCTATATCGGCGGCTATCACACCGAGGCCGGCCTGATCATCCGCCAGGCGGCGGAACAGGGCCTCGAGGCGACCTTCATCTCGGGCGATGCCCAGAACACCGCCGAACTGTGGTCGATCACCGGCGAGGCCGGCGAAGGCTTCCTCTTCACCTTCGCCCCCGATCCGCGCAACAAGGCGGAAGCAGCCAGCGTGGTCGAGGAATTCAAGGCCGGCGGCTATGACCCCGAGGGCTACACCCTCTACACCTATGCCGCGATCCAGGTCTGGGCCGAGGCGGTGAAGACGGCCGGCGGCACCGACACCGAAAAGGTGGCCGAAGCGGTTCGCGCCGGTTCCTTCCCGACCGTGCTCGGCACCCTCGGCTTCGACGCCAAGGGCGACGTGAAGGATCCGGAATACGTCATGTACGAATGGTCGAACGGCAATTACGCCGAACAGAAGTAATCCCTGCCATCCGCGCGATCGGAGGCCCGGCCGGTAACGGCCGGGCCTCTTTCGTTTCGGCGCCGGTGTTTCGGCCCTTGCCCCATCCCCGCGCTCGCGGGAAGAAGGGCGAAAGGGCCGCCGTCGCGTCCGGTAAACCAGGTTCGCCGCGCTCTTGGGGGCAGTGGCGGTTGCGCCGAATCGTGACGCCCCTTAGCGTCGGCGGGTGGAATGCTCGGGAAGGGGCAGGGGTATGCGCAAGCTGTTGCTGGGACTGGTGGCCATCATCGCGTTCGGTGCCGCCGTCGCCTGGTTCTGGACCCGGGGCGACCGGGCCCCGGATCCGACCGCGGCCGGCGAGACGGCCAGTGCCCTGCCCGAAATCGTGCTCGGCCTCGCCGCCCCCCTGACCGGGTCGCAGGCGGCCTTCGGCCAGCAGATGAAGACCGGCACGGAATTCGCCATCAAGGTGATCAACACCAACGGCGGCATCGAAGGCCGTCCGGTCAGGCTGGTCACCGCCGACGATGGCTGCACGGCCGGCGGTGCGGCCAAGGCGGCGGCGGATCTGGTCGACGCGGGCGTCACCGCCGTGATCGGCCATTTCTGTTCCGCCGCCAGCCGCGCGGCCGCCGCCGTCTATGGCCCGGCCGATGTCGTCATGATCACGCCCGGCTCCACCGATCCGCGCCTGACAGCCGATGCGCCGCCCGGCGGCGGCATGGTGTTCCGCACGGTCTGGCGCGACGACTATCAGGGCATCATCACCGCCGCCCTCGTGAAGCAGAGCATGGCGGGCAAGAAGGTCGCGGTGGTGCGCGACGCCTCGGTCTACGGCCAGCAATTGGTCCATGCCTTCACCGCCGCCCTCGCCAAGCTCGAACTGCCGGCACCGGCGGTCGACCTCACGCTCGGCTCGGACCTCTCGGCCAAGTCGGCGGCGGCCAAGGTGAAGGCCTCGGGCGCCGGCGTGGTCTTCGTCGTCGCGGCCCCCGCCGCCGCCGGTCAGGTGGTGAAGGCGCTCCGCCAGGGCGGGGTCACGGCTTCGATCGTCGGTCCGGACGCGCTCGCCAGCGCCGATTTCGCCGAGGCCGCGGGCAAGGCGGCGGATGGCGCCATCATCACCTTCGCGCGCAATCCCCTGACCTATCCGGGCGCCGCCAAGGCGGTCGAGAAGATGACCGCTCTCGGCCTGGACCCGTCGGGTTACGCCATGAACGCCTTCGCGGCGGCCGAGGTCCTGTCGGCGGCGCTGCGCCCCGTGGTGAAGCCCAACCCGACGGCCGCGATCGACGGCAAGCGCCTTGCCGCCACCATCCGCGTCAACCGCTTCACCACGGTGCTCGGCGAAATCGCCTTCGACGCCAACGGCGACCTCGCCCGTCCGGGCGTCGTCTACTACGTCTGGAAGGGCGGCGAACTCACGGCGATGTGAGGGGGAATCAATGCTGGCTGGCCTCGAGAACGGAGACCGCTGCTGGCAGAATCCAAAGCGCGGCGATGGTTTCGCCCATCCTCTGCGCCATGATCAATTCCGGGGGATCCGCGCTATCCGCAAGACGAAAAGCCGCGACCACCTCGATTGACCAGCCTCCAACCATTGTCGTTGATAGGATCGTCTTTATATCGCCGTCGTCGCGCGGCAATATGAAGGCCGCTACCTCGACGGGGCCTAGGCGATTATTGTTCAAAGATTGATATTCGACAGGCTTGATGCCTGTGTAGCTTTCCAGGATATCCTTTTTCATGTCCGCGATTATTTTTGCCGAATCTTGCCCCGGTTTCCGGCTGACTTCGATGGCCAGATTCACGATGTCCAAAATCTTGTAATAGCAGCTGACGCCGTCGCCGATTGGCATATCCCGTGAAATTTCCAGTCGTGTCAGAGCCGATCTCGGTGGTGCCTTAGCAAAAGAACAGATCATGCCGCTTTGAATATGCCGCACCGAGTCTTTGCCGCTGATTTCGAAAACGAGATTCCCATTCTCGATCTTGTCGATCATGGCTTGGGCGAATGCGGCCGCGGAGGTTTCATTCTTCGAATTGTTGGTTGGCGCGCCAGATGTCGACTGACCATTGGCGGCGCAGGAGGCCAGCGCCATTGCGGCGGCGATCGCGACCATACGGCCTCGGAGAATCTTCATTTGCCCCACTCCATGCGTAGTTATTCAGCGAGTATCATGAGCGCGAAACAGCCATGCTAGGCACCGTCACCGGCGGCTGAGTCCGGCCAGCGGCGATCAATCTTGCGCGGCTTTCTGGATCGAAAATGCAGGCTGCACGATCCACATCGCAGCAATGACGTCCGCACGGATCGCCATTGCCGGGTTGTCGGCGCTGTCTATCAGCGGATAGGTCGCACGGATTTTCACCAGCCAATCGCCGACGACCGTGACCCAGACACCGCTTTTCATGCGCTGGCCATTCATGGCGATGACAAAGCCCTGGCCCTCGATCGGACCCAGGCCCTTGACCGTGAGAACCGGGACCTTGCTCGATTGCGCGGTACCGTGGAACGCGACGATCTGTCCGACCGAGGCTGCCAGATAGTCGGCCGCAGACATGCCTCGGTTTCGAGTGGCGTAAAGGGAGACCCGGCCACCCGGCAAGTCCTCGGTCGGTGCCATCACATAGTCGCAACCGACGTCATCACCGGGCGGGCTGTTCGGGAAGATGAAGAGCCTTTCCAGCGCGACGTTGCCTGCGGCATTCGTCGGTGGGCACGTCATGCCGCTCTGGATATGGACGACGTTGCCATTCTCGTCGCTGCGGAATGCCGCCGTGCCGCCGGCGGTGGCGGCGATCAGATTGTCGGCGAGGGGCGCGCTGGCCGGTGCCTTGTTGGTGGCTGTGTCGCCCGGGGGAGCCGCCGATGGCGAGGTTTCCGTGGCGCAGGAGGCAAGGCCGAGGACGGCCAGCATCAAGACCACGAACCGATTGCAGTTACGCATCCCATCACCATTGCCTTCATCCAATGGGTGAAGGGTGGTATTTCGTGCAACTTAGTCAAGCGCGAACTGGCCGATCAAGCCTTGCTGCCGTCGCCCACAGCATCCGCCACGCTGGCGAAACCGTCCCTGGCCAGCAGATCGGCCAATTCGCGCTTGATGGCGCGGGCGATGGCGGGGCCTCGAAACACCATGCCGGTATAGAGCTGGATCAGATTGGCGCCGGCGCGGATCTTGGCGTAGGCGTCCGCCCCGGTGAAGACGCCGCCGACCCCGACGAGCACCGCCTCCGGCCCCGATTCGCGGCGGATCGCGGCCAGCAGCGCGGTCGAGGCGGGAAAGACCGGCCGGCCCGACAGGCCGCCGCGTTCGATCTGCTTCAGGTCGGTCAGGCTGGTCGGGCGCGCCGCGCTCGTGTTGGCGACGACGAGGCCGGCGAGACCGTGGCGCAGCGTCACCGCCGCGATCGCCAGCGCCTCCGCCTCCGTCAGGTCGGAGGCCAGCTTGACCAGCATCGGCGTCCTGCAGCCGCCCCGCACGTCGAGCAGGCGGCGCAGCAGATCGTCGAGCCGCCCGGGATCCTGGAACATGCGCCCGTTCTTCGTGTTCGGACAGGAGACATCCACGGTGAGGTAGTCGGCGATGGGCGCGAAAGTCTGCACGAGGCGCACGAAATCCTCGGCCGGGGCGTCGGACGACGTATTGCTGGCGAGGTTGACCCCCAGCGGAAAGCCCGGCCGCCGCGCCGCGCGCACCCGCGCGGCGACCGCGATTTCGCCTTCGTTGTTGAAGCCCATGCGGTTGATCGCCGCGAAATCGCCATCAAGCCGAAACAGCCTTGGGCGAGGATTGCCCGGCTGGGGCTTGGGCGTGACGCCGCCCACTTCCGCGAAGCCGAAGCCGAGGCGGCGGAGATGGCGCGCGGCGACGGCGTTCTTGTCGAAGCCCGCGGCCAGACCGATCGGATTGGCGAAGGCGATCCCCATGGCCGCGACCGCGAGGGATTGAGGATCTTTTTCGCCGCATGAGGGAAAAAGACCGCGCCGGAGCATGCCGAGGGCGAGACCATGGGCGGTTTCCGGGTCAAGATGGCGAAGGAACGGCCACGCCAGCCGGTAGAGGCCGATGGGGGTCGGGGAGTCCGGGGCGCGGGGCTCCGAATGGGTGTCTGAATTCATGATGGTGGGACGCTAGCGGAATGCGGGTCGGCTTTGAAGTGCGGGAACGGCGGAACTTGCGGTCAGGGGGGAATGTGCGGGGTCGATGGAATTGGGGAATGCTCGTCGGGCTGGTGCTTCTGCTGCTCGGCCAGCCCGGCATCGCGCTGGCGCGGACGCCCTATGCCTTCTCCCTGACCGGCATGCCGGACGAGACCACCCGCAACCTGTTCGAGGAGACGAGCGAGCTGATCGCCCGCAAGGACGAGCCGCCGCCCAGCCGCACGGCGCTGCGCAACCGCATCCGGGGCGATCTCGAACGGATCCGCCAGGTCCTGAACGCCTATGGCTATTTCGATGCCAGGATCGAGGTCGAGACCGACGAGGAGGCGGAGCCCGTGCCCGTCGCCGTCAAGGTGACGGCCGGTCCGCGCTATGACGTCGGCACCATCCGCATGACCGATCCGGGCGGCGTCGCCCTCGGCCCCGGGCTGTCGCCGCCGCCCCTCCTCATGGCGCTGAAGGAAGGCCAGCCCTACGAGGCGCAGCCCGTGCTGGACAGCGAAGGCACGATCCTCTCCTATCTCGGCCGCCAGGGCCGGCCCTTCGCCCGGGTCGATCACCGCGATGTCGTGCTGGACCGCGACGCCGGCGTGGTGAACGTGACCTGGGCCATCGACTACGGTCCCCGCGTCACCTTCGGCCCGGTCCGCTTCGAGGGGCTGGAGCGCCTGAAGGACAAGCCGGCGCGCGCCCTGATCCGCTGGGAGGAGGGCGAGATCGTCGACATCGACAAGGTCGAGGAGACGCGCCAGGCCTTCGTCGCCACCGGCCTGCTGCGCGGCGTGAACATCGACCTCGAACGCCCGCCGGCGGGCGGGACGGTGGCCCCGGTCCTGATCCGCCTGACGGAATCGCCGCCGCGCACCATCGGCGGCGGCATCCGCTATTCGACCAGCGAGGGCGCGGGCGTGCGCGCCTTCTGGGAACACCGCAACCTGCTGGGCGGGCGCGAATCGCTGCGCGTGACCGCCGATGTGGCGATGACCGGCTATTCCCTGGCGGCCAAGGCGAAGAAGCCGGATTTCGAATGGAACGGCGTCGATCTCGTGTTCCAGGCCGAGGCGGCGCAGGAGGAACTCGACGCCTACGACCGCGACAGCCTTCTGATCGGCGGCGGCCTCGAATGGCGCTATTCGCCGCAATGGTTCTTTTCGGGCGGCCTGACCTTCGAGCAGAGCGCGATCGACGACAACGGCAAGACCGAGAACTACACCCTGTTCGGACTGCCCGTGGTGGCGCGCAACGATACCTCCAACGATGCCCTGGATCCGACCAACGGCCATCGCCTGACCTTCGCCCTGACACCCTATTACGACCTCGCGGGGACGGCGGGCACCTTCATCGTCGGCCAGGCCAGCGGTTCCACCTATCTGCCCCTCGACGATGCCGAGGATTACGTGCTGGCACTGCGTGCGGCCCTCGGCGCCACCTTCGGCGGCTCCACCCTGTCGCTGCCGGCGGACAAGCGATTCTATGCCGGCGGCGGCAATTCGGTGCGGGGCTTCGCCTATCAGGCGGCCGGCCCGCTCGGCGTCGACGGCGATCCCCAGGGCGGCAAATCGATGCTGACCGGCGCCGTGGAATTGCGCTGGCGCGTGACCGAAAGCATCGGCGTCGTACCCTTCGTCGACGTCGGCAGCGTCTATGACGACAGCCTGCCCGACTTCGGTGCCGATCTCTTCATCGGCGCCGGCCTTGGGCTGCGCTATCGCTCGCCCATCGGGCCGCTGCGCCTCGACGTGGCGACGCCGGTCTCGGGCAAGCGCGACAGCGACGATATCGTGCAGATCTATATTTCCATCGGCCAGGCGTTCTGAGGGAGGCGACGGCATGACCACCCCGAACCCTGCCCCGAACCCCACGCCCAATCCGAACCCCAGGCCCGATCCCGCGCGGAAGCGGCGCCTGCCCCGCGCCCTGAAATGGACCGGGATCACGCTGGCCGTGCCCCTCGTCCTGATCGGCGCGGTCCTCGGCGCGCTGCAGGTGCCGGCGGTGAAGACCATGATCGCCGAACAGGTTTCGGACATGGTCTCCGGCCCCGATTTCGCCCTGAAGCTGGACGGGCTTTCGGGCGGCATGCCTTTCGGCCCGCGTCTCGCCCGGGTCGAACTGGGCGACGGGGACGGCACATGGCTGGTGCTGGAGCAGGCCGCCGTCTCCCTAGATCCCTGGGCCCTGATCGGCGGGCGCATCCATGTCGAAAAGGTCGAGGCGGAACGCCTCACGCTCCACCGCCTGCCCGCCGGCGGTGCCGAGGAAACGCCGCCCAGCGACGAGCCGATGGATCTTTCGGTGCCGAGCCTGCCCAAGGGGCTCGCCGTCGACCGGCTCGCGGTCGCGGAGATCGTGCTCGATCCCGCCGTGGCGGGGGAGGCGACGCGCCTCGCCCTGAACGGGCGTCTCGGCGTCGACGACGCGGGGGCGGCCGGGCTGACCCTGGCCCTCTCCCCCCTCGAAGGGGAGCACGCGCCGCGCCTCGACGTCGAAGCCCTGCACCGGCCGGCGGACGACGTGCTGACCCTCAACCTCGTGCTGGACGAACCGGCGGGGGGGCCGATCTCGCGCATCGCCGGCCTGCCCGGCGACCGCCCCATCCATCTCGCCGTCGAAGGCGAAGGCCCTCTCACCGCCTTCGATGCCAGGATCGAGGCCGCCGCGGCCGGTGCCGGCCTCGACGGGCGTCTGCAGCTGGCGCGGACGGCGGAAGGCATCGCCCTCGCCCTGGTGGCCAAGGCCGATCCCGGCCCCTTCGCCCCGCCCGAGATCGCGCCCCTGCTGGCGGGCGAGGCGCCGGGGCTCGACATCGGCCTCGAGGCCGAAATGGCCGGATCGCGCCTTCTCCTGCGCGGCCTGACGCTGGCGGCAAACGGCCTCGCCCTCAAGGCCGACGGTCTGTTGGAGGATGGGCGCGACGCCTCCCTCAACGCGACCATCGATCTGGCGCCCGACGCCGATCTGCCGGCCCTGGCCGCCGTGCCGCCGGCGCTCCGCCCCGGCCGGGTGACGCTGGCCGCCGTCGCCGCCCTCGATACCGGCCATGTCGAGGTCTCGCGCCTCGGGGTCGAGGCACCGGGGGCGGCGATCGCCGGCACCTTGGCATTGGCCGAGCATTTCGACGGCCTGACCGGCACTTTCGACGTCGCCCTGCCCAGGCTGGCGGATCTGCCGGCGGGCGGGCTCACCGGGGGGGCGACGGCGCGCCTCTCGGTCGATGGCATGCTGGCGGACCCGGATCTCGGCTTCTCGGTCGCGATCGCGGGCAAGGACATCGGCGGCGCGGACGAGGATCCGCTGCCGCGGCTTCTGGGCGCCGCGCCCGACGTCACCCTGGCCGGGCGCTACGCGACGGCCGGCATCACGGTCGAGACGCTGGCGCTGCGCACCGCCGCCGCCACGCTCGACGCTTCCGGCCGTTTCGATCCGGCCGACGGCGCGATCGAGGCCAAGCTCGCCCTGGTGGCGGAGGATCTGGCCCGGCTCGAGGCGGGCGGCATATCGGGCAGCGCCCATGTCGACGGTACCGTCGGCGGCACCATCGACCTGCCGGTGATCGATCTCACCGTCGACGGCAAGGCTCTGTCCGTCGGCGGCACCGAAGTCGGCGACCCCAGCCTGGTCATGAAGGCGACACCCGATCCCGCCGCCGGCACCTCGAGCGGGCGTTTCGATCTGGCGCTGGGCGGGGCATGGCCGGTCGCTCTCGGCGCCGATCTCCTGTTCGACGGCGAAAGGGCGGTGGTCAGCGCCATCGACGGCACCGCCCTCGGTGCCAGGATCGGCGGCGACGTCGCCTATGGCCTGGAGACGGGGGAGATTACGGGCGGCCTGAAGATCGCGGCCGCGCGGCTCGACGGCTTTTCCGCCCTCGCCGGGCAGAAGCTGGCCGGGGCCTTGAACATCGATCTCGCGCTGGCGCCCCGGAACGGTGGCCAGGGCGCCGACCTGACCCTGGACGGGCGCGACATCGCCGCCTCGGGCGTCACCGTGGGCCGGCTTTCGGCCAAGGCGGCGCTGGACGATCTGCTGGGCGCCGGGCGCGGCCGGGCCGAGGTGACGGCGAGCGCCGTCGCCAGCGGCAAGGCCGTGATCGACCGCCTCGCCGCCAAGGCGGATCTCGCGTCCTTCGACAATGTCGCCTTTACCGTGGATCTTGCGGGCGGCGTGCCGGCGCCGCTCGGCCTTTCGGGCAAGGGCAGTTTCGATGCCCGGGGGGCCGTACCGCAACTGACCGTCGCGAAGCTCGACGGGCAATTGGCCGAGACGCCCTTCGGGCTGCGCAAGCCGCTCACGGTCGCGCTCGGCCCCCAGACGGCGGTGAGGGACATCGCGCTCGCCTTCGGCAAGGCCCGGGCGGAGGGTGGCGTCACGCTCGGTCGGGCGATGGCCGGCAAGCTGTCGGTCACCGGCTTCGATTTCGCCGATCTCGCCGGCCTGATGCCGGCGGCGGATCTGCCCGGGGGCACGGTCGACCTGACCCTCAGCCTCGACGGTGCCGCGGGCGAACTGACGCTGGCGGGGCGCGGGCTGCGCCCGCCGGCCTCGGTGGTCGACGTCGCCGTGGCCGACATGCCGCGCCCCGATCTGGATGCCACCATCAAGTGGCGGCGTAATCAGGCGGATCTCGATCTCGCCGTCACCGGCATCCGCGAGGCCGAGATCAGGGCAACCGGCACCATTCCCGTGCGCATCGACGGCGGCATCCCCATGCCGGACGAAAAGGGCGCGATGGACGTCGCGCTCCAGGTGAACGCCAATCTGCGCCGGCTGGCGCCCCTGCTCCCCCTCGGCGACAACGAGATCCGGGGCCGGCTGGCCGTGGACGCCCGTGTCGGCGGCAGCGTCGGCGCGCCGGAGCCGACCGGGCGCCTGACCCTGAGCAAGGGACGCTTCACCAACGGTCTGTCCGGCTTCGAACTGCGCGACATGGAGATGGCGCTGGCCTTCACCGGGGAAAGCGCCACCATCGAAAGCCTGACCGCGACCGACGGCGAGGGCGGCACGCTAACCGGCACCGGCTCCGCCCGGCAGACGGCGGACGGCGATTTCGCCCTCGACGCGGCGATCAAGGCCGTGGGCCTGCGCTTCACCCGACTCGATCTCGCCACCACCTCGGGCGACATCGACATGACGGTCAAGGGCACCGCGACCGCGCCCGAGGTGACGGGCAAGGTGGTGATCCAGCGCGGCAACGTCGAAATCTCGGCCAGGGTCCCGGTCTCCGTGCCGGTGGTCGAGGTGCGCGATGCCGGCGGCGGCCAGGCGCCGACGGATCTGTCGGTGCCCGGCGGCGACGCGAAGGGCAAGCCTCCGGCGGTCGGCCATATCGACCTCACGGTCGAGGCGCCGGGGCAATTCTTCGTCCGGGGCCGGGGCCTCGATTCCGAATGGCGCGGCAACCTGAAACTGGCGGGGCCGATCACCGCGCCGGATGCGCGCGGCGGCTTCGAGGTGGTGCGCGGCACCTATACGCTGGCGGGCCGGCCCTTCGCCATTTCCGAGGGATCGCTGACCTTCCCTTCGGGCCTCGGGGCGCCGCCGCAGATCACGGTGATCGCCTCCGCCCCGGCGGACGACGTCGAGGCCAAGATCGCCATCACCGGCCCGGTGACCGCCCTGAAGATCGACCTGTCGTCGGAACCGGCGCTACCCAACGACGAAGTGCTGAGCCGGGTGCTGTTCGGGCGTTCCGTCGCCAATCTGACCACCAGCCAGGCGATCCGTCTCGGCCAGACGGCGCTGGAGCTGAGCGGCAAGGGCGGCGGCGACGTCCTGGGCGGGGTGCGCGACGCGCTCGGCCTCGATCGGCTGGACATCGGCTCGGACGACAGCGCCGACACCAGCGGTTCGGGCGGCGCCCTGGCGGGCACCAGCCTGTCGGCCGGGCGCTATATCGCCGACGGCGTCTATCTCGGGTTCGAGCAGGGGCTGACACCCAATTCGGGCTCGGTCAACATCGAGGTCGAGGTCTATCCCCGGGTCACCGTCGAGGGCAGCATCGGCCAGGCCGACAGTTCCGCCGTCGGCCTCAACTACAAGTTCGACTATTAGAGGCGGCTAGTCGAACAGGGCCGATGCGCGCTTGGCGAAATGGCGGCGATAGCAGCTCTCGACCGCGCCGGCCGTCGTCGACGTGCCCTTCAGGTCGATGCTCCAGGCGCGGCCGTCGGCCAGGGTGAGACGCATGGTGTTGCCGGCGCGGAACGCCTTCCAGAACGCCTTGTCGAAGCCGAAGCCCGCGCGCAGTTCCCGGTTCGAGACCACGGTCATGCTGGTGAAACGGTCGTAGGCGCCGGCGATCACCACCTCGACCGCCGAGCGGCCGTCGGTGTCCATCTGCCAGTCGTCGTTCTCGAGATGCAGGTTGAAGCCGCCGTCATAGGCCCGCAGGCCCAGCGTCATGCCGTCCTTGAACCTGGTCTCGACGCTGCAATGGCTGAAGGCGCCGTCGTCGTTTTCATAGGCATAGGCGGTCCAGAAGCCCTCGACCACCTTGTCCAGCCGCTTGCCGGCCAGCGCCTGGGTCGCGGCAGCGGTCAGCACCAGGGCCAAGAGGCAGGAAAGGATGGATCGCATGGCTGTGCTCCCCTTTATTTGAACATGCCCTTGCGGCCTTCGGGCGAATAGAGGTCGTAGCAGAGGGTGAGCGCCTGGGTCGCCTTGTTGGAACCCTTCAGGCTGACGTTCCAGGACCGCCCGTCCGCCAGTTCCAGCCGCATTTCGAGACCGGCCTTGAAGGCGCTCCAGAACTCGGGATCGAAGCCGATGCCGGCGATCATGGCGTCGTCGCCCGCGAAACCGACGGGCAGGGCGTTGCTGTAGCGCCGGTCGATCCGGACGGTCATCGACGAGCGTCCGCCCGGCTTCAACCGCCAGGCATCGTTCAGCATGACGATGTTGACGCCGTTCGTCGCCAGCAGGATGGCGAGCATCAGGCCGTCGTCGAAGCGCGTTTCCATGCCGCAATGGCCGAAGCTGCCGTCGTCGTTCTGATAGGCGTAGGTGGTCCAGAAACCGGACGAGAATTCATCGACCCGGCGCCCGGCATGGGCAGGCACCGCGCCGAGGGACAGCGCCAGGACCAGTGCCGCGGCGGCGCGCGCGGCTCGGCTGAAGATCGCGGAAAATGTCATCGAACCCCCATCCCCCCGGATGTCGTCCGGCAGAATAGCAGCGCCGCCCCCGAAAGACGAGACGGGGGCGGCGCGAAGGGGGCGGGACTCCGGGGATCGGGACCCCGGGGATCAGGCCGCCTGGTCGGGCGTCGCCGAATGGCCGAAGAACGACATGCCGAGATCGTCGGTGATGGAGATCAGCTGCAACTGCACCCAGTCCAGGAATTCGTGCAGCCCGCCGCCCAGCACCATCTCGATCGAGCGGTTGGCGAGGGTGCCGCGAATGCCGTCGAGGATTTCCAGGGTGCGGTTGCCCGCCCGCAGGCCGTAGCGCTGGCGCAGGCGCATGACGATCTCGTCGATCTGGGCGACGCAGACCGCCAGCGAGCGCGGGAAGGCCGGGTTGAAGATCAGGAAGCCGGCGACCGAGGCCGGGCTCATGCCGCGCGGCTGGACCCGGCGATAGGCGTGATAGCCGGCGGCGGAGCGCAGAAGCGCGTTCCACTGCGACACATCGAGGGGGGAGCCCACCTCGGCGGCGCTCGGCAGCAGCATGTGATACTTGATGTCGAGCATGCGGGTACTTTGGTCCGCGCGTTCCAGAAGCTTGCCGAGCTGATAGAAATACCAGCCCTCGTCGCGGTACAGCGTGCCTTCCAGGATGCCGGTGTGGGTCTGGCAGCCTTCCTTGATCTTGCTGCACACCCGCGAGAGATCGGCGCGGCCGACCTCGACCGGGCTCAGACCCTTCATCCAGGCATGGAACATGTTGATCTGCGTCCACAGCTCGGTCGAGATCAGCGGGCGCAGCGTGCGGGCGTTGTCCCGGGCCATCTTCAGGCACGACAGGATCGAGCTCGGGTTCTCGGCATCCAGCATATAGTAGTGGATCACCGTGTTCGCGGTCGCGGCCTGGTGCTTCTTGAAGAAGGGTTCGGCATCGGCGTGCAGATGCACGATCGACAGCCAGTTCTGCGAGCCGCGCGCGTCGCGGCTGAAGGTCTCGTTGACGTCGAGAATACGCGCCAGGTTCTCGGCCCGCTCCATATTGCGGGCGAGCCAGAACATGTCTTCGGCGAAACGGGCAAGAAGTCTAGCCAAGCACCCACGTGTCTTTCGACCCGCCTCCCTGGCTGGAGTTGACGACGAGCGAGCCGCGACGCATCGCGACCCGGGTGAGACCGCCGGGCAGGACCCAGGTGGATTTGCCGGTGATGGCGAAGGGGCGGAGATCGACGTGGCGGGGTTCGACCTCGCCCTCGACCAGGGTCGGGCAGACCGAGAGCTGGATCGTCGGCTGGCTGATGTAGTTCGCCGGATCCTTCAGGAGATTGGCGCGGCAGGCCTCCAACTCCTCCTGACTCGCCTTCGGGCCGACCGTGATGCCATAGCCGCCGGATTCGGCCACCGGCTTGACGACGAGCTTGTCGAGATTATCGAGCGTATAGGCCAGCGCGTCGGGTTCGCGGCAGATGAAGGTCTCGACATTGTCGAGGATCGGATCCTGCTGCAGATAGTATTTGATCAGGCGCGGCATATAGGCATAGACCGCCTTGTCGTCGGCGACGCCGGTGCCGACCGAATTGGCCAGCGCCACATTGCCGGCCCGGAGCGCCCGCATCAGGCCCGGCACGCCCAGGGTCGATTCGGGGCGGAACACCTCGGGATCGAGAAAATCGTCGTTCAGGCGCCGGTAGATCGTGTGCACCGGCTCCAGCCCGCCGGTGGTCTTCATGTAGACGCGGTCGTTCTCGACGACGAGGTCGCGGCCCTCGACCAGGGGCACGCCCATCTCGCGGGCGAGGAAGATGTGCTCGAAATAGGCGGAATTGTAGGTGCCCGGCGAGAGCAGCACGACCTGCGGGTCGGTGATCTCCTCCGGCGCGATCTCGACCATGGCCTCCTGCAGCTTGGGGCCATAGTTGTCGACCGGGCGGATCGAGATGTCGGTGGTCATGTCCGGGAAGGCCCGCAACATCATGTTGCGGTTCTCGAGCACGTAGGACACGCCCGACGGGGTCCTGGCATTGTCCTCGAGCACCATGAAGCGGCCGTTGTCGTCCCTGACGAGGTCGATGCCGCAGATGCTGGCATAGGCGTTGTGGGGCACCTTCACGCCGATCATGGCGGGCTGGAAGTTGCTGTTCTGCAGCACCAGTTCCGGCGGGATCAGGCCGTCCTTCAGGACGTGCTGGGGCCCGTAGATATCGGCCAGGAACAGGTTTATGGCGGTAACCCGCTGAATTACCCCGGCCTCCAGCCAGGCCCAGTCCTCCTTGCTGATCACCCGGGGGATCACGTCGAACGGCAGGATGCGGTCGATCGCGTCCTTTTCCGAATAGACGGTGAAGGTGATGCCGAGGTTGTAGAGTTCGCGTTCAGCATCCTCGGCGCGGCGCTGGAGGGCATCCAGATCCAGTTCGGCGAGGCGCTCGCGGATGGCTGCCGTGTGTTCTGCGGGCGGGGTTCCCGAACTCCCCATGATCTCGCAAAAGAAAGGTCCGTGATCGTATCGGGAGAGAATGCCGCTCATCCAAGTCCTCTCTTCATCCCGATGTCGAGCCTAGCAAACTCGATCGATGCACCGCATCAAAAATCGGCAGATCCGGCGCTAGACCTTCGGTGCTGCCTCATTCTTGACCGGCACCACGTCGACCCCGACCTGAAGCCGGTGCGGGCCGCCGCCGACGATGATGCCGCGCAAGGGCGCGACATCGTCGTAGTCGCGGCCGTGGGCGACGGTGATGTGGTCGAGGGAGGGGATGCAGTCGTTGGTCGGGTCGAATTCCAGCCAGCGGTCGCCGCCGATCCAGACCGCAACCCAGGCGTGGGACTGGTCGGCGCCGACGAGGCGCGGCCGGCCCGGCGGCGGCGTCGTCCGCAGGTAACCGCTGACATAGCGGGCCGGCAGCCCGACCGAGCGCAGGCAGGCGATCATCAGATGGGCGAAATCCTGACACACGCCGCGTTTCACCTCCAGGACCTCGCTCGGCGGCGTGGTCACCGTGGTCGCCTGCGGGTCGAAGGCGAATTCCTCGTGAATGCGGCTGGTCAGGGCGCGGACGGCGGCCACGATCGGACGCCCCGGCGTGAAATCGGGCGCCGCATAGTCGGCGAATTCGGCCGCCGCCTCGACCAGGGTCGAATCCTGGCGGAAGGTATGGATGGACAAAGTGTCGGGCGCCGCCTCGTCGAGACGGGCGCGGAGCAGGTCCCAGGCCGGGCAATCCTCGTCGGCGGGCGGTTTCGCCGCCTTGATCTCGATCTCGATCACGGATTCGACGATCAGGCGCTGATGCGGCTCCTCCATGGCGAACTGGACGATGGGATTGCCGAAGCCGTCCGTCCGTTCGTTCCAGGTCGAAGGTTCCGGCACCACCCGCAACTCGTGCTTCAGCAATCTCTGGCGCGCGCTGTCGCGCGGCTTCAGATGCGCCAGATGGTGGGACAGGGTGACCGGATCGCCATAGTCGTAGACCGTGTTGTGGCGGGCCTGATAGCGGATCATGGCGTGCTCACCGTGCGGATCGGGCCGCCCGGCCGGACCGCCAGGGCATGGCTGAAATAGGTCTGGGAAATGATGTCGGACAGTTCGGGCAGGGTGACGCTGACCGCTTCGAGAAGGGCTTCGAGCTCGCTGTTGCGGCCGTCGGCGCCGGCCCCGGCCAGGCGCTGGATCTCCGCCGCGCGCAATTCGGCGAGCGCGGTCTGGGCCAGCAGGCGGGCGGCGCCCGAGCCGAAGGCGCCGCGTTCGCGCGGCAGATTCTCGACGTGGTCGGCCAGCGCCCACATCTGGCGCGCCAGCGAGCGCGGATTGGCCTCGTCCAGCAGCAGGAGGTCGAGCACCGGGGCGAATTGCGCGCCGGTGAAATAGCGCGCGCGATAGGTCATGAAGCTGTCGGCCACCTCGAGCGCGAGGTCGAGGGCGCGATTCTCCCCGTCCTCGCCGCCGATGATGAGGTCGCGGGTCAGCGAGATGGCGCAGACCGCCCTCTCGATGCGCCGGCCGAGATCCATGAAGCGCCAGGCCTGGCCCCGGGTCATGTTCTCCATGCCGAGGCCGGACAGCGCCGCCATGGAGGCGACGATCGAATCGAAGCAGTCGAGCAGGCCGACGTAATCGCCCGGCGTCGCCTTGCCCACTTCCTCGATCTGGCCGTGCAGATGCAGGAGGACGCGGGTCATGTCGACCGACAGGCGGTCGCGCACCATGCCGGTGTTCATGTTCAGGCGCCGGACCGCCGAGGCGAAGCCGCCGGCGCGGAATTCGTCGATCAGCATGGGCAGGAGCTCGGCGTCGAAAGCCTCCCGGTCCGTGGTCGCCAGTTCCGCCAGTTCGGGCGTGATTTCGCCGATCGAGGCAAGGAAGGCGACGCCCGGCCCGATCTCGACATTGCCCTGGGGGCCGCCGCCGTCGGTCAGGCGCTGGATGACGGCACGAAGGGCGCGGACGCCGAATTCGGCACGCTCGGCATAGCGCCCGACCCAATAGAGATCGTCGGCCACGCGGCTCGGCAGATTGTTGCCCTGGCGCCGGACCTCGACCGCGGTATCGGGCGGGCGCAGCAGGCTGAATTGTTCGACCGGGCCCGACGACAGCACCCAGGCATCCTTCGAAAGCCCGCTCTGCTGCAGGTGCAGGATGGGGCGGTCGGTGGTCGGCGCGATCCGCACCAGGCCGCCGGGCATGACCGAAAAGCCCTTCTCCGTCGCGGTCAGGAAGGCGCGCAGCACCACGGGGCGCGGGCGCACCCCTTCCGGCGTGAAGCAGGGCGCGGTCGACAGCCGGACCGGCGCCTGGCCGACGGCGTCATAGGGCCGGTAGTCCAGGTGCCGGCCCCAGGCCTCGCCGTCCCCGGGCGCGGGCACGCCGATGCGCGGAAAGGCCGGGCGCAGCGCGTAATTGCCGCCGGTCGCGGTCAGCCGCGCGCGGCCCTGGGCCTCGCCCGCCCAGACCGTGTCCAGATTGGGCAGCGCCAGTTCCTCGCCCAGCAGATGCCGCGACAGGGCGGGCAGATAGGGGATGATGGCCGGCGTCTCGGCGAGGCCCGAACCCAGCGCATTGGCGACCACGACATGGCCGGCCAGCACCGCCTGCACCAAGCCGGCGACGCCGAAGGGCGAATCGCCGCGCAGTTCCAGGGGGTCGCAGAAATCGTCGTCGACCCGGCGCAGGATGACGTCGACCGGCTCCAGCCCGCCCAGCGTCTTCAGGAAGACGCGGTCGCCGCGCACCGTCAGGTCGTTGCCCTCGACCAGCGTATAGCCGAGATAGCGCGCCAGATAGGCGTGTTCGAAATAGGTCTCGTTGTAGGGGCCGGGCGTCAGAAGGACGATGCGGGGATAGCGCGTCCAGGGCGCCAGCGCGCGCAGCGTCTGGCGCAGGCGGTCGAACCAGGCGGCGAGGCGCTTCACCTTGATGGCGCGGTAGGCCTCCGCCAGGGAGCGCGAGGTGATGATGCGGTTCTCGAGGGCGTAGCCGGGGCCGGCCGGGGTCCGCGTCCGGTCGCCGACGACCAGCCAGCGCCCATCCGGCCCGCGCACCAGATCGACGGCATAGACATGCAGCCAGATGTCGCCCGGGGCGCGAAAACCCCGCAGGGCCCGCAGATAGTCGGGATTGCCCTCGACCACGCCGGGATGCAGCACGCCGTCCTTCAGGCTGCGCTGCTCGCCGTAGAGATCGGCCAGCAGGCTGTTCATCAGGCGCGCGCGCTGGATCAGGCCGGCCTCGACCTCCGCCCATTCGGCTTCGGAAATGACGAGCGGCACGAGATCCAGCTCGATCGCGCGGGCGGCGTTGCGGGGATCGCCATAGACATTGTAGGTGACGCCATTGTCGTGCAGGAGCTGGCGCGCGCGTTCCGTCCGCTCGCCGAATTCGCCCGGACCGAAAGCCGAGAGATTCTCGAACAGCTCGCGCCAGTGCGGGCGCAGATGGGCATCGGCGTCGACGCATTCGTCGAAGACGCCGGGCTGGGGCAGATAGCGGCCCACGGCCTGCGGTTCGCCGGCGGCGGCACCGCCGGGCAGGGGCAGGGGGATTTGCGCCCCGTCCTCGGGGCCTTGGGGTTCGATCGCCAGACTCACGCGGGCCATCGTATCAGGCAGGTCGGGCGCCGCCATGAAAATCCCGATCATTCCTAGAGCGAATTGTTGCAGTCAATTCGCCGATCACGATGCAGTCAATTTCGCGAGTCCTCCCCGAAAGCGTCGGCTTCCGGGGAAGAGGTGCCGCCTATTGCCGGCGCAGGTCCAGCGTCAGCGGGAATTCCTTCGAGATTTCGACCGGCCCCAGGGTCATCGGACCCGGGGTGTGGCCGAAGCTGAAGAAGCGCGACAGGCGCCGGCCTTCCGCCTCATAGGCGTTGACCGGTGCCGTTACATAGTTGCGCCCGCCGGGATGCGAGACGTGATAGGTGCAGCCGCCGATCGCGCGGTTCGACCATTCGTCGACGATGTCGAACACCAGCGGTCCATGGGGCGGAATCGTCGGATGCAGGGCGGAGGCCGGCTGCCACGCGCGGAAGCGCACGGCGGCGACATATTCGCCCTCCCGCCCGGTCGAGGTCAGGGGCACGCGCATGCCGTTGACGGCAACCGCGTGGCGGCCGTCGGTCATGCCGTTCACCTTCACCTGGATGCGTTCGACCGAACTGTCGACGAAACGCACCGTGCCGCCGGCGAAGCCTTCCTCGCCCAGCACGTGCCAGGGCTCCAGCGCCTGACGCAGCTCGAGGGTCAGGCCGCGCTGATGGATGGTGCCGTAGTGCGGGAAGCGGAACTCGAAATGGGGATCCAGCCATTCGCGCTCGAAGGTGAAGCCCCATTGCTGGAGATCCGCCACCACGTCGTCCAGGTCTTCCGCGACGAAATGGGGCAGCAGGAAGCGGTCGTGCAGTTCCGTGCCCCAGCGCACCAGGCGCGCCGGATAGGGATGGTCCCAGAAATGCGCGATCAGGGCCCGCAGGATCAATTGCTGCACGCAGGACATGCGGGCGTGCGGCGGCATTTCGAAGGCGCGCAGTTCGAGAAGGCCGAGCCGGCCGGACGAGGAATCGGGCGAGAACAGCTTGTCGATGCAGAACTCGGAGCGATGGGTGTTGCCGGTCACATCCGCCAGCAGGTGGCGGAACAGGCGATCGACCAGCCAGGACGGCACGTCCGTATGGTCGGGCACCTGACGGAAGGCGATCTCGAGCTCGTAGAGCGAATCATGGCGCGCCTCGTCGATGCGCGGCGCCTGACTGGTCGGGCCGAGGAACATGCCCGAGAACAGATAGGAGAGGCTCGGGTGGTTCTGCCAGTAGCACAGCAGGCTGCGCAGCAGGTGCGGCCGGCGCAGGAACGGGCTGTCCTCCGGCCGGGCGCCGCCGACCACGATGTGGTTGCCGCCGCCGGTGCCGACATGGCGCCCGTCGATCATGAATTTCTCGGAGGCGAGGCGGGTCTCGCGCGCGTCGTCGTAGAGGGTGGTGGTGATGTCCACCAGCTCGCGCCACGACCGCGACGGGTGGATGTTCACCTCGATCACGCCCGGATCCGGCGTCACCATGATGTTCTTCAGGCGCCAGTCCTTGGGCGGGCCGTAACCTTCCAGGATCACCGGCATGTCGAGGGCGATCGCCGTCTCCTCGATCTTCTCGATCAGGTCGACCCAGGCTTCGAGATAGGATTGCGGCGGCATGAAGATATAGAGCCGCCCGTTCCGGATCTCGACCGAGAGCGCGGTGCGGATGACGCCGGGCATGGAGACGCCGACGAAATTGCCCTGGGGCGCGAAGGGTTGCATCGGGTCCGGCGGCGGCAGCGGCCGCACCGGCAGGCGCCCGGGCACCTGGGCGACGGGGCCGGAGGCGGTGGTCGGCAGGGGCGGGCGCGGGGCGAAGGGATCTTCCTCGAAGTGGTAGGGATAATCCTCCTTCTTCACCCAGGGCAGGCTCTGCAGCGGCAGGCGATAGCCGACCGGCGAATCGCCCGGGGTCAGGAAGACGCGCTTCGAACGGAACTTCCAGGGTTTCGCCTGCCACAGCGGGCCGTCGACGGTCATCCAGCATTCGAGCGGCAGGACGAAGCCGGTGGGCGTGTCGAGGCCCTGGTCGAAGACGCGGCTCATGCGCTCGCGCTCCTCCTTGTCCTCGATGTGGTTCTCCAGGGGATCGACGTTGACCGGCAGGCGCCGCTCGCGCCACATCCAGTACCAGGGGTCCTCGAAGGCGGCGATCGTATTCTCGGGCGAGACCTTCAGCTTGTCGGCGAGGGTCATGAGAAAGGTTTCGCCCTGTTCCAGGGTGAAGCCGTAGTTCACGTTCTCGTCGCCCAGATATTTCGGGTTCTGCCATAGCGGCTCGCCGTCGGCGCGCCAGAAGCAGCCGAGCGCCCAGCGCGGCAGGCTTTCGCCCGGATACCACTTGCCCTGGCCATAATGCAGCACGCCGCCCGGGGCGTAGCGATTCTTGAGCTTGTGGACGAGGGTATTGGCGAGGCCGCGCTTGGTCGGGCCGAGTGCCTCGGTATTCCACTCGCCACCGTCGAAATCGTCGATCGAGACGAAGGTCGGCTCGCCGCCCATGGTCAGGCGCACGTCGCCCGCCACCAGCTTCTCCTCGACCGCGTCGCCGGAGGCGACGATCCGCTCCCATTGCTCCTCGGTATAGGGCTTGGTGACGCGGGCCGCCTCGACGATGCGGGTGATCGACATGGAGAAGTCGAATTCGACTCCGGCCTCGTCGACGGCGCCGGTGATGGGCGCGGCGCTGCCCGGCTCGGGCGAGCAGGCGAGCGGCAGATGGCCCTCGCCCGCGAAGAGGCCCGAGGTCGGATCGAGGCCG
Source organism: Zavarzinia marina (assembly GCF_021568905.1). Classification (GTDB taxonomy): domain Bacteria; phylum Pseudomonadota; class Alphaproteobacteria; order Zavarziniales; family Zavarziniaceae; genus Zavarzinia; species Zavarzinia marina. The sequence continues at coordinate 223,050 of NZ_JAKGSB010000003.1, forward strand.
ACCCAGCCGGCCCCCGGCAGATAGACTTCGGTCCAGGCGTGGAGATCGGTGAAGTCGACCTCGGTGCCGGAGGGGCCGTCCAGCGACTTCACGTCGGGCGCGAGCTGGATCAGGTAACCCGAGACGAAACGCGCGGCCAGCTTCAGGTGGCGCAGCAGATGCACCAGCAGCCAGGCCGAATCGCGGCACGAGCCCTTCTGCAGGGTCAGGGTCTCTTCCGGGGTCTGCACGCCCGGTTCCATGCGGATCACGTAGGACACATGGCGATGCACGAGGCGGTTCAGATCGACCAGGAAGTCGACCGTACCGCGCTGGCGCCGGTCCACCTTGGCCAGAAGGGCGGTGAGTTCGGGGCCCGGCGGCGGCACCTCCAGATAGGGCTTCAACTCGTGCGCCAGATGCGGCTCATAGGCGAAGGGCGCGCGTTCCGCGGCCTTTTCCAGGAAGAAGTCGAAGGGGTTGATGATCGCCATCTCGGCGACCAGATCGACCTCGACCTCGAATTCCCGGGTCTTTTCGGGAAAGACGACGCGGGCGAGATAGTTCGACTGCGGATCCTGCTGCCAGTTCAGGAAATGGACGGTCGGGGTGATTCGCAGCGAGTATCCGGTTACCGGGGTCCGGCAATGCGGCGCGGGGCGCAGCCGGATGGTCTGTGGACCGAGGTTGACCAGACGGTCGTATTTGTAGGTCGTCTTGTGATTGAGGGCCACCCTGATGGTCATGCTCGCTCCGAAGTCACCGCGCTCGGGTTCACCGGCTTTAAAAACATGGGCACGCAACGCAGGTCGACCGCCCGCGTCGATTGAACCCGAAGACGGCGCCGCCGTCGAGAGGGTGAACGCATCTTGTGCAGGCTTCGGGCACTGCCCGAAACTTGATCACCCGGGGCGGGGTCAGAGGAGTTGCTTGTAGACCGGGCGCCACATGCGCGAGCGGATGTAGAGTTCCAGGTCCTCGGGCTCGGGCACGCGGGCCTGGCCTTCCTTGAAGATCTGTTCCGCGACCTTCACCGCGACCTGGACCGAGGCTTCGAGGATGCCCGACAGGGGCGGATAGATCAGCCCGGCCTCGAGATCGGCGTCGGTCACCTGTTCGGCGACGGCGCGCGCCGCCGTGATGAACATGCCGTCGGTCACCCGGCTCGCCTCGGTGGCATAGACCGCGAGGCCGATGGCCGGGAAGATGTAGACATTGTTGCCCTGGCCGGGGACCAGGGTCTTGTCGCCGATGCGGACCGGTGGGAATGGGCTGCCGGAGGCGAAGATGGCCCGCCCTTCGGACCATTTGTAGGCTTCCTCCGCCGTGCATTCGGCGTGGCTGGTCGGATTCGAATAGGGGAAGACGATGGGGCGCTCGTTGATCCGCGCCATCGCCTCGATCACCTCCTGGGTGAAGGCCTTGGCGACGGCGGAGACGCCGATGATGCCGGTCGGCTTCAGGGCCTCGACCGCCTCGACGAAGCTGCGCAGTTGCTCGCCCTTGTGGGCGAAGGGGCGCTGGAAGCTGGCGAGGTCGTTGCGGCTGTCGACCACAAGGCCCTCGATGTCGAAGAGATGGCAGCGCGCCCGCGCCTCCTCGATCGACAGGCCGGCCTGATGCATCACCTGGGACAGCAGGTTGGCGATGCCGGTGCCGGCCGAACCCGCGCCGAGGAACAGGAAACGCTGGTCCTTCAGGGATTTCCCGGTGATGCGCAGCGCCGCCAGCACGCCGGCGACCGCGACTCCGGCGGTGCCCTGGATGTCGTCGTTGAAGCAGGACACGCGATCGCGGTAGCGCTCCAGCAGGGGCACGGCGTTGACGTTGGCGAAATCCTCGAACTGGATGCAGCAGCGCGGGAAGACTTCCTGCACCGCCATCACGAATTCCTCCAGGAACTCGTCATATTCCTTGCCGCGCACCCGCGCCTGCTTGAGGCCCAGATAGAGCGGATCGCGCAGCAGATCCTCGTTGTTGGTGCCGACGTCGATCATGACCGGCAGGGTCAGGCGCGGCGGCACGCCGGCGCAGGCGGTATAGAGGTTCAGCTTGCCGATCGGGATGCCCATGCCGTTGGTGCCGAGATCGCCGAGGCCGAGGATGCGCTCGCCGTCGGTCACGACGATGAAGCGGATGTCCTCCTCCGGCCAGTGGCGCAGGATCTCGGCGATGCGGCCCTTGCGGTTGATGCCGAGATAGATGCCCTTCGGCCGGCGCATGATGTGGCCGTAGGTCTGGCAGGCGGCGCCGACGGTCGGGGTATAGACGATGGGCATGAAGCGCACCGGGTCCGACATGATCGTCTTGTAGAACAGCGTGCGGTCGTTGTCGTAGAGCGACTGCAGGAAGATGTAGCGCCCCATGTCGGTCGACTTCTTGGAGAGCTGGAGCATGACCCGCTTCAGGCGGTTCTCGACATTGTCGATGCCCTCGGGCAGCAGGCCGATCAGGCCGAAGGCCTCGCGCTCTTCCTCGGTGAAGGCGGTGCCCTTGTTCAGGCGGGGGTTCTGCGTCAGATCCATGCCGTGGGGGATCTCGATGCGCGGTGCCTTGGTCATTGCCCGTTTCTCTCGCTTTGCCGAACGTTTCCACCGGCCGTGGCCGCGGCCCGAAGTCTAGCGTCTTTTCGCGACGCTTTTCCGTACTTCGTCGGCCGGACCCGGCGCGCCGGCGGGCCCCCTCGCGCGGCGTTTCGCGGCCAGAGGTAGAGGGGGCGGCTGCACCATGCAACAGCGCATCTGGGGGGAGGGCGGCATCGTCATGCAAAAACGAATACGGGCCCGATTTAAGGGCCCGTATCCATGCGAAATCGCGCTGAAAGGTAAACGGCGCGGCTTTATTTCGCCCGTTCGATCGCTTCCAGGATCAGTTTCTTCGAGTCCTCGGGCCCGACCCATTTCACGATGGTCACCCATTTGCCCTTCTCCAGGTCCTTGTAGTGCTGGAAGAAGTGGGCGATCTGCTCGCACAGGATCGAGGGCAGATCCTCATAGGACTTCACGTCCTTGTAGAAGGGATGCAGCTTGTCGACCGGCACGGCGATGATCTTCTCGTCCTCGCCGCTCTCGTCCTCCATGAGGAGGGCGCCGATCGGGCGCGCCCGGATGATCGAGGCGGCGGCGACCGGCGACTGGCCGATCACGATCACGTCCGCCGGATCGCCGTCGCCCGACTTGGTGTGCGGGATGAAGCCGTAGTTGCCCGGGTAGTACATGGCCGTGTGCAGGAAGCGGTCGACGAAGAGCGCGCCCGATTCCTTGTCCAGCTCGTATTTGACCGGCACGCCGCCCTGCGGGATCTCGATGACGACATTGATGTCCTCGGGCGGGTTCTTGCCGATCGCAACCTTGCTGATGTCCATTCTGGTCCCCCGGATAGAGAATCTGCGAAATCGGCGCGGACCATAGCGCCCTTGGCCACGGAAATCACCTAGCCAATAGCAGTATCAGCACGCTTGCGACGATCAGCCCGACGCCGGCGTAGTCTCGCGGGCTGGGTCTCTCGTGGAACACCAGCACGGTCATGGCGATGGTGAAGACGATCTCGATCTGGGCCAGCGCCCGGACATGGGCCACAGGCTCCAGGGTCATCGCCAGGAACCAGCCGAAGGACCCGACCACCGACATGATGCCGACGGTGGCCGCCGGGCGCCGCGCCCGGCCCAGCGCGCCGGCGAGCGCCTTCCGGTCGGCCAGGACCAGCCAGGTCCCCATGACCAGGGTCTGGAACGCCGTGGTCGCCGCCAGGGTGGTCGCGGCGCGGATCAGCGCGTCGCCCTCGGGCAGGGCCAGGGCGGCGGAGCGCACGCCGACGCTCGACAGGGCGAAGAAGAAGCCGGAGGCGAGACCATAGACGGTCGCCGGCGCGCGAAAGGCCACGGCCAGGCTGGCCAGCCCGTCGCCGCGCCGCGTGGTCAGCAGGACGAGACCGGCGAAGCCGACGGCGATGGCCAGCCAGCCGCCGCCGCTCAAGCCTTCGCCCAGCACGATCAGGGAGAGCAGGGCGGCCTGGATCGTCTCGGTCTTCGAGAACACGGTGGCGACGGTGAAATTGCGCAGCGTGAAGGCGTGGATCAGGCAGCCGGTGGCGATGATCTGCGCCAGGCTGCCCAATATGCCGTAGAGGGCGAAACCGGTGCCCGGCAGCGGGATCGACCGGCCCGACAGGCCGAGTGCCAGCAGGAGCGCGGCGGCCAGCGGCGCGCCATAGAAATAGCGCGCGAAATGGGCGCCGTTCTGCCCGATCACGCCCGTCAGATGCTTCTGCTGGGCGGTGCGCAGGGTCTGCAGCCCGGCCGCCGCCAGGGTCACCGGAACCCATAAGCCGATCATCATGATCTCCTTCGCTGATGATCGGTTTTCCCTTGATATCGTACCGCCGTCCATTCGCGACTTGTGACATGGGCATAAGAAATTCTAAAGTTTCGCCATGAACCGGCGCCTGCCTTCCCTGAACGCCATGCGCGCCGCCGAGGCGGTGTTCCGCCTGGGCGGCGTGGCGGCCGCCGCGCGCGATCTCAACGTCTCCCAGCCGGCGGTGAGCCAGCAGCTGCGCCTGCTCGAGGCCGATCTCGGCACCGCGCTGTTCCGGCGCGACAAGGGCCGCCTGACCCCGACCGCGACCGGCGCCCTGCTGCTGCCGCGCCTGACCGATGCCTTCGGCCTGATCGCCGAAGCGGTGGCCCGGGTCGACGATGCCGGCGGCGACAGCCTGACCGTCGCCGTGCTGCCGACCTTCGCCATGCGCTGGCTGATCCCGCGCCTCGGCGATTTCGAGGCCCGCCACCCGGCCATGGACCTGCGCCTCGCGACCGCCAGCGCCCCCCTCGACAAGCTGCGCGACGGCACCGCCGATCTCGGCATCCTGCTGGGCCGGTCGGCCGGGGACTGGCCGGGGCTCGAAGCGCGGCTTCTGATGCCGGACGACATGTTCCCGGTCGCCGCCCCCGCCGTCGCCGCCGCCCTGCACCGGCCGGCGGATCTGGCCGGCGTGCCGCGCCTCGCGGTCGAGGCGCCGGTGCGCGCCGGGGATTGGGCACGCTGGCTCGACGCCGCAGGTGTCGCCGATTTGGCGCCCGTGTCGCTGCGGCTGTTCGATTCCTCGGCCCAGGCGCTGTCGGCGGCAGTCGCCGGGCTCGGTGTGGCGCTCGGCCACCGGTCCTTCGTCGGCGACGATCTGGCGGCGGGGCGCCTGGTGCAGCCCTTCGCGCTGACCGTGCCGGCGCCCGAAACCTATTGGCTGGCCTGGCGCCCCGGCCGCGACCGGACCGGGGCCGCCCGCATGTTCACGTCCTGGCTGGCCGAAATCTGTTGAGGGGGAAGGCGACATGAGGGTTCTGCCACTGGCCGACGTCTATCGCCTGCTGGAGCCCGGGCCTGTAACGCTGCTGATCACGGCCGACGAAGGCCGGGCCAACGTCATGGCCATGTCCTGGCACATGATGCTGGAATTCGAGCCGCCGGGCATCGCCTGCATCGTCTCCGCCAACGGCCACAGCTTCGCGGCGTTGGAGCGGACCGGCGAATGCGTGATCGCGGTGCCGCCGGCGACCATGGCGGACCGGGTGGTCGGGATCGGCAATTGCTCCGGCCGGTCGGTGGACAAGTTCGATCGCTTCGACCTGCGCCGCCGCAAGGCCGATCTGGTGGCGCCGCCGCTGCTGCCCGAATGTATCGCCAATATCGAATGCCGGGTGACCGACCGGAAGATGATCCGCGCCTACAACATGTTCATCCTGGAGGCGGTGAAGGCCTGGCACGATCCGGCCAAGGCCGGGGCGGCGACGATGCACCATCGGGGATGGGGCGAATTCGCCTTCGACGGCGAGATCGTCCGCATCCCCTCCAACATGCGCTGAGCGGGGGCGCTCAGCCCGCGGCGGGGGCCGCCTGCCCCGCCGCGCGTGCCGCGATCCATCGTTCCAGTTCGGCGACGTGGCCCGCCTCTTCCTCGGCGAATTCACGGGCGAAGGCGATGATCTCGGGATCGCTGGCCGAAGCGAGGACGGCGGCGTAATAGCCGTGGCCCGCCGTCTCGGCCGCAAGCGCGGTCCGCAACGCCTCGTCGACGCCGATCAGCGGATCGACGGCCCAGATCGCCGCCGATTCCGGGCTCTCGGCATCGGGCCAGACGAAATCGCCGGGCGCGAGTTCGGGGATCGTGCGAAAGCCCGCCCGCTCTCGCGCGTCGGCGAGATGGAGGCGCGAGTAATCCGCCAGTTGGCGAAACAGTTTCCCCACGGCGTGATTGCCGCTGGAGACCATGGCGTCGGCCAGGAGGCCGAAACGCTCCGCCGCCTCGCGCTCCAACTGGATGGCGTGGGCCAGAAATTCCTCGACGGTCTGCATGGCGGCGCCTTCAGGCCACCGGCTCGGCGTGGGGATGGGCGATCGCCCATTCCTCGCGCGTGATCCAGGCTTCCAGGATCTTCACGTGTTCCGCCTCTTCCTTGACGAAGAGCCGGGCCATGCGGGCGATCTCCGGATCCTTCGCCTTCGCCTTGACCGACAGATAGAATTCATAGCCCCGCGTCTCGCCCTGGAGCGCCGCCTTCAGCGCGTCGAGCCGGGTCAGCGCCGGATCGCCCGCCATCAGCGAAGTCCGCTCCGGCGTCGCATGGTCGGGCCAGACGTAGTCGGGCGGCACTTCGAGGTCGTCGGCGATCTCGCCGGCCCGGGCCTTGGCCTCGCCAAGGTGCAGGCGCGAGAAGGCGGCGAGCTGGCGGAACAGGCGCGCCACTTCGCCGTTGCCGCATTCCTCCATCTTTTCCGCGAGGCCGTCGAAATGGATGGCGGCGTCCTGCTCGACCTTGACGGCATAGCCGAGGAAGGTCTCGACCGAGCCAATCTCTATTCCGCCCTTGAAGTGCTTGGCGGCGGGTGTGATGTGGGGCGCCTGCGCCGGCAGCGTCTCGTCGCCCTCGAATTTCACCAGGATGTTCTCGTTGCGGACGAAATATTGGCAGGCCAGGCGAAAGCGCGGCGGCATGTCGTTCACTTCCGCCTCGAACAGCTCTTCCTTGGTGATCCTGCCGAGCTGCTTCAGGGCTTCCTTTTCCTTCTCGGTCAGGGCGATGCCGTATTTGCTGTATTTGGTCGGCGCCTCGAGGTGGCTGACCTCGATCAGGCACGAGCCGCATTCGCCGTCCTGACAGTCGAAGGGAATGGGGATCCTGTGCTGCTTGGCGACGCCGAGAACGGTCGCGCGGTCGCCGGCGACGGCATAGACGGTGACGTCCCGGCTCATGCGCGGCGACGAGAATGTGATGTTGGCCATGAGAATGCTCCTGTGACCTGAAGTTCGCTTTCCTCGGCCCCCGGGCAGCAAGAGCCGTACCAATGGCGGAATGGCGGAGATCGGCGCTTTCCGGCCCGACACGAGAGGCGCGCTTCCGACCCCCCTGTCGGCTTTCGGACAGCGGTGTCGCGGTATCGCGGCGGCGGCGGCCGCGTTTTTCGGACCATTGAGGGTGGCGCCCGTCCCCCCATCCGTTCGGGTGGTGTTGACGTCGGGTCGCACAGCACTTAAGTGCTGTTGGTTATCCAGCCCAGGGCAATAATAAGGGGGAGAGCATGCGTGGATTGATGCAGGAGCGGCCGCTCCTGATTTCCTCGTTCCTGACGTTCGCCGCGACCTATCACAAGGACCGGGAAATCGTGACCCGCACGGTGGAAGGACCGATCCACCGTTACACCTATGCCGATTGCGAGCGCCGCGCCCGCAAGCTCGCCAACGGCCTGAAGGGCCTCGGGCTCGGCTTCGGCGACGTGGTCGGCACGCTGGCGTGGAACACCTATCGCCACCTGGAAGTCTGGTACGGCGTCTCCGGCCAGGGCATGGTGTGCCACACCATCAACCCGCGCCTGTTCCCTGACCAGATCGCCTATATCGCCAATCACGCCGAGGACAAGGCGCTTCTGGTCGACCTGACCTTCGTGCCGCTGATCGAGAAGCTGCTGCCGCATCTTTCGGGCGTGAAGCATTTCATCATCATGACCGACCGGGCCCATATGCCCGAGACCAAGATCCCCGGCGCCCTCTGCTATGAGGAACTGGTCGAAGGCGCGTCGGAGGACTTCGAATGGCCGGAGTTCGACGAGAACACCGCCTCGTCGCTCTGCTATACCTCGGGCACCACGGGCAATCCGAAGGGCGTGCTCTATTCCCATCGCTCCACCGCGCTGCATTCCATGGTGGCGAACGGCAAGGACGCGCTGGGCATGGGCTCGGCCGATACCATCCTGCCGGTGGTGCCGATGTTCCACGCCAACGCCTGGTCCATCCCCTACGGCGCGCCGATGGCCGGCGCCAAGCTGGTGATGCCGGGCGCCGCCATGGACGGGGCCAGCATCTATGAACTGCTGGAGACCGAAGGCGTTACCATGACGGCGGCGGTGCCGACCGTGTGGCTGATGCTGCTGCAGTATCTCGAGAAGGACAATCGCCCGCTCACCACCCTGAAGCGGGTGGTCATCGGCGGTTCGGCGGCGCCGCGCAGCATGATCGAGACCTTCGAGACCAAATACGGCGTCACCGTCTGCCACGCCTGGGGCATGACCGAGATGAGCCCGCTCGGCACCCTCGGCGCGCTCAAGGCCGGCATGGAGACCCTGCCCCTCGAGAAGCGTCTCGACATCCAGTGCAAGCAGGGCCGTGCCGTCTATCTGGTCGACATGAAGATCACCGACGACGACGGCAACGAGCTGCCGCGCGACGGCGTCGCCTTCGGCCATCTCATGGTGCGCGGGCCCTGGATCGCCGGCTCCTACATCAAGGGCGACGGCGGCGACATCCTGGACAAGGACGGCTATTTCGACACCGGCGACGTGGCGACCCTCGACCCCGAGGGCTTCATGCAGATCACCGACCGCGCCAAGGACGTGATCAAGTCGGGCGGCGAATGGATCTCGTCCATCGATCTCGAGAATGCCGCGGTCGGCCATCCGGCCGTCGCCGAGGCGGCGGTGATCGGCGTCTATCACCCGAAGTGGGACGAGCGTCCGCTGCTGATCGTGGTGAAGAAGCCCGGCCAGGACCTCACCAAGGACGAGATGGTCGCCTATCTGGGCGGCAAGATCGCCAAATGGTGGATGCCCGACGACGTCGTCTTCGTCGACGAACTGCCGCATACCGCGACCGGCAAGCTCCTGAAGACCAAGCTGCGCGAGGACTTCAAGGACTACAAGCTGCCGACCATCGTCGCGGCGGAGTAAGACCCTCGGTACCGCCCCGGTCTTTCCGGGGCGGTGTCAGAGCAATTCCTCGACCGCGATCCCGCGCGGCGCCGCATCCGCCTCGGCGTTCAGCAATTGCTGCAGCTTGGCGGCGACCACGGTCGCGGGGGCACCGGATTCGCGCAATGTGCGGGCCAGCCGGGCGAAATGCGTTTCATGGATCCGGGGCACGGGCACATCGGCCGGAACCGCCGCCTCGAACCAGACCGCCAGATGGGGCGGCAGGTAGAAGCGGCCCGTCCGCTCGTCATAGCGAACACCCATCTCGCGATAGGCGACACGGTCGCCGCGCCTGCTGCTGCCCATACGCACTCTCCTCGTTCACGCCATCAGTCTACGGGATATGGCACCAGGATGACGCTGTTGCAGTGCAGCATGAAATTCTCGCGATGTCATCCCTCTCCCTTGGGGGGAGCGTGATCAGACGAGATCGTCGATCGTGATGCCGAGGGCATCGGCGATCGCCTTCATGGCGCGGACGGAACCGTCGCGCTTTCCGCCCTCGATCTGGCTGACATGGGCCTGGGACAGGCCCGCCGCTTCCGCGAGCGCGCGGGCGGCCATGCCACGATGCTCGCGCCAGACCTTGACCGGGTTCTCGCCCCCGATCAGGCGCGCGACCATGGCGGCGGGCACCAATTCTTCCTCCCCGGCGGCGAGACGCTCACGGAAGCGGGCGACGGCGGCGATGTCTTCTGCGTCCATGTGGCGTTTCGCGTCTGCGGCCATGTCCGTGGGAACTTGGCCGAACTTCGGAGCCCTGAATATTGGGGATCTCGTCGCCCAATGTCATCCCGTCGTTTGACGCTGCCGGGCAAAAGGGCTAGTGGATGCGCATGCGTGTGATCCAGGCTATCGCCGGCGCGCCCCGGGGCGGGGCCGAGGCTTTCTATGCCCGTCTCGTGCCGGCGCTGACCCGGGCCGGGCTGGACCAGATGGCCGTTACGCGCCCGGTCGCCGAACGCCGCCGCGCCCTCGACGGCGCCGGCGTGCCGACCCTGGAGACGGGTTTCGGCAGTCCCTATCTCGACCTCCTCAGCCGCTGGCGGTTTCGCCGGGCGATCGCCGAATTCGGGCCCGACATCGTCGTCACCTGGGCCAATCGCGCCAGTGCCATCTGCCCGTCGAGCCCGGTCGCCGGCCGGAACTTCCTGAAGGTCGGGCGCCTCGGCGGCTATTACGATCCGAAGTATTACCGCGACTGCCATCATCTGGTCGGCAATACGCCAGGTATCTGCGCCTATCTGCGCGACAAGGGCTGGCCGGCGGAGCGGGTTCATCACGTGCCAAACTTCGTCGATCCGCCCAGGGGGCCGGCGGTCGCCCGCGCGACCATCGGCACGCCGTCCAATGTGACCCTGGTGGTGGCGCTGGGCAGGCTCCACGTGAACAAGGCGTTCGATACCCTGTTGAAGGCCTTGGCCCTGGTTCCCGGCGTCCATCTCTGGCTCGCCGGTTCGGGGCCGGAGGAGGCGGCGCTGAAGGCGCTGGCGGGGGAACTGGGCGTGACCGACCGGGTCTCCTTCCTCGGCTGGCGCGAGGATGCGGCCAATCTGGTGGCCGCCGCCGACATCTTCTGCTGCCCCTCGCGCCACGAGCCCTTCGGCAATGTCGTCGCCGAAGCCTGGGCCGCCGGGCGGCCGGTGGTGGCTGCCGCCGCTTCCGGCCCGAAGACCCTGCTGCGTCACGAGGAGGACGGCCTTCTGGTGCCGGTGGACGACGTGCCGGCACTGGCGACCGCGATCGCCAGGATCGACGCCGACCGCCTGCTGGGCGCGCGCCTCGCCGCTGCCGGCAAGACCCGTTACGAGGCCGAATTCTCGGAAGTCTCCGTCGTTCGCCAATGGCTCGACTTCTTCGAGCGCATTTCGGGCAAGCCCGCCGTCCCCGCCAAGGCCGATGGAGAGACGCCATGTGCGGCATCGCCGGCCTGATGACCCTGGACGGCGGCGCGCCCGATGCCGCCGTGCTCGACCGGATGGATGCCGCGCTCGCCCATCGCGGGCCGGACGGCATGGGCCGCCATGTTTCGGGCGATACCGCACTCCTTCAGCAGCGCCTCGCCATCATCGATCTCGCGACCGGCGACCAGCCCTTCGTACGGGCGAACGGCATTTCCCTGGTCGGCAATGGCGAGATTTACAATTACCGCGAATTGAAGCGCGACCTGCGGGGTTTCGCCTTCGTCTCGCAATCCGACTGCGAGGTGCCGATCCCGCTCTACGAGGATCACGGCCTCGGCTTCCAGGCGCCGCTGCGCGGCATGTATGCGCTGGCCATTCACGACATGGCGGCGGCGCGGCTGGTGCTGGCGCGCGACCGCTTCGGCATCAAGCCGCTCTATGTCGCCGAGACTTCGGCCGGTCTCGTCTTCGCCTCGGAGCCGCAGGCGATCGTCGCCTCCGGTCTCGTCCCGCCCGTGCTGCGGCGTGAATCGGTCGAGGAATTGCTGCAGTTGCAGTTCCAGATCGGCGCCGATACCGCCTTCGAAGGCATCCACCGCTTGCTGCCGGGCCAGCAGGTCGTGGTGGAACGCGGCCGGATCACCGCGACCCGGCGCCTGCCGGCGCTGGAGCCGGGGCCCGAGATCCGCAGTGAAGACGAGGCGCTGACGGCCTTCGATACCGCCTTCGCCGACAGTGTCGACGTGCACCGGCGATCGGACGTGCCCTATGGCATGTTCCTGTCGGGCGGGATCGACAGCAGTGCCGTGCTCGCCATGATGAAGCGCCAGATGGATCGTCCGGTCGAAGCCTTCACCGCCTGGTTCCCCGGTACGGCGGCGGCGGACGAGCGGGCGAAGGCGAAAGCGGTCGCCGATTGGGCGGGCGCGCGGCACCACGAGGTCGAATTCACTGAAGCCGATTTTCTGACCCTGCTGCCCCTTGTGGCGGCGGCGCTGGACGATCCGGCGGCGGATTACGCGGCCCTGCCCACCTTCAAGCTGGCGGCGGCGGCGCGCGCGGCGGGGATCAAGGTCGTGCTGTCGGGCGAGGGCGGCGACGAACTCTTCGCCGGTTACGGTCGTTACCGCCGCCTGCTGCGCCCGCGCCTGTTCGGTGGTCGCGCCATGCGCGCCAAGGGGCCCTTCGATGCCCTGCCGGGCCTGTTGCGCCAGGGCGGTGACGGCTGGCGCAGGCGCTTCGAGGCGGTCGGCGACGAGGTCGGGGCATTGGCCGGCGGCGATCGCCTGCGCCATGCCCAGGCGATCGATTGCGCCGACTGGCTGCCCAACGACCTTCTCATCAAACTCGACCGCTGCCTGATGCATCATGGCGTCGAGGGGCGGACGCCGATGCTGGACCCGGCGGTCGCGGCCGTCGCCTGGCGCCTGCCCGCGAAACTGAAGATCCGGGGCCGCATGGGCAAATATCTGCTGCGCCGCTGGGTCGAACGGAACGTGCCGGCGGCGGAACCCTTCGCCAGGAAGCAGGGCTTCACCGTGCCGGTCGAAAAATGGATCGCGGATCATGGCGCCCGGCTGGCGCCGCTTCTGGGGCGCGATCCCGGCATCGCGGAAATCGCGCATCCCGACCGTATCGAAGCCCTGTTCCGCGACGGCGCCAAGGAACATGGCGCGGCGCGCTGGCGGCTTCTCTTCTTCGCCCTCTGGCATCGCCGGCACATGCGTGGCCTGATGCCCGAAGGCGACATCTTCGATTGTCTTTCCGCAGGCTGAGGACCCGATCATGACCGGCACCTACGACCTCGTCGTCACCGGCGGCACCATCGTCAACCAGAACGGACGGGGCGTCGGCGACGTCGGCGTGATCGGCGGGTGCATCGCCGCCATCGGCGATCTGTCGCGGGCCGACGCGGGCGAACGCTTCGATGCCACCGGGCTTCACGTCCTGCCTGGCGTGATCGACAGCCAGGTGCATTTCCGCGAACCCGGCCTCGATCACAAGGAAGACCTGGCCACGGGTTCCCTGGCGGCGGTGAAGGGCGGGGTTACGGCCGTCTTCGAAATGCCGAACACCAACCCCTCGACCACCACGCCCGACGCCCTGGACGAGAAGCTGCGCCGGGCCAAGGGCCGCATGTTCTGCGACCACGCCTTCTATGCCGGTGCGACCGAGGACAATATGGGTGCGCTGGCGGCCATGGAGGCGATGGCGGGCTGTGCCGGGATCAAGGTCTTCATGGGGGCTTCCACCGGCTCCCTTCTGGTGGCCGAGGACGAGGCGCTGGAGAAGGTGCTGACCACCGGCCGGCGCCGCATCGCCATTCACGCCGAGGACGAATATCGCCTGAAGGAGCGCCGTCCCATCGCCGACAGCGGCGATGTCGCCGATCATTGCAACTGGCGCGATCCCGTCTCCGCCATGATGGCGACCAGGCGCGCCGTCGCCATCGCGCGGCGCCACGGCAGGCGTATCCATATCCTCCACGTGACGACGAAGGAGGAGATGGAATTCCTGGGCACCCACAAGGATCTGGTGACGGTGGAGACGACGCCCCAGCACCTGACCCTCTCCGCGCCCGACGCCTATCGCCGCCTCGGCACCCATGCCCAGATGAACCCGCCGATCCGCGAGGAACATCACCGCCTCGGCCTCTGGGAGGCGGTGCGGGCCGGTATCGTCGACGTCATCGGTTCCGACCATGCGCCCCATACGGCGGCGGAAAAGGCGAAGCCCTATCCCAATTCGCCCTCCGGCATGCCCGGCGTGCAGACCCTGCTGCCCCTGCTGCTCGATCACGCCTCGAAAGGCGCGCTGACCCTGGAGCGGGTGGTGGATCTGACCAGTGCCGGCGCCCAGCGCATCTTCGGCCTGGCGGCCAAGGGCCGCATCGCCGTCGGTTACGACGCCGACTTGACCCTGGTCGACCTGGCGGCGACGCGGGAGATCACGGGTGACTGGCTCGCCAGCCGCTGCGGCTGGAGCCCGTTCGAGGGTATGAGCGTGACCGGCTGGCCCATGGCCACGATCATCCGCGGCCATATCGTGATGCGCGACGGCGAAGTGCCGGGGCCGGCCCTCGGCGAACCGCTGCGTTTCTCGGAAGTGCCGGCAGCCTTCGTCTGAGGCTTCCCCCTCACCCCAACCCTCTCCCCGCAAGCGGGGCGAGGGAGTTCGTTTGGGGCTCGGTCCAGGCCCTCGCCCCTTTGGGGAGAGGGGTGGGTGAGGGGCGAAACACCAATCGTTTCAGGAAGAGCGTCACACCGGCGGATGCGGGATCGCCGAGATCAGCTCCCTGGTGTAATCCGCCTGGGGCGCTTCCAGCACCTGTTCGGCCGTGCCTTCCTCGACGATGCGGCCCTGGCGCATGACGATCACCCGGTCGCACAGCAGGCGCACGACGTGAAGATCGTGGCTGACGAAGAGATAGCTCATGCCGAGCGTTTCCTTCAGATGCTGCAACAGGTTCAGCACCACCGCCTGCACCGAGACGTCGAGGGCGGCGGTCGGCTCGTCCAGGATCACCAGATCGGGGTTGAGCGCGATCGCCCGGGCGATGCCCACGCGCGCCTTCTGCCCGCCCGAAAGCTGATGCGGGAAGCGATCCAACAGATCCAGGGGAAAGCCGACCATGGTGGCGAGTTCGGCGACCTTGTCGCGCAGGCGCGCGCCCCCCTTGTAACCGCCCATGCGCAGCAGCGGATCGGCGATGGCGCGTGAGACGGTATAGCGCGGGTTCAGGCTTTCGGTCGGATCCTGGAACACCATCTGGATCCGCTTGCGCATCGGGTGGGAGGCGAAGCCCCGGGCCGGCAGGGCGCCGATGTCTTCCCCGTCGAAGGTGATGCGCCCGCCGCTGGCGTCGATCAGGCGCATGACGATGGTGGAGGTGGTCGACTTGCCACAGCCGCTCTCCCCGACGAGGCCGACGCTTTCGCCCCGGTTCACGGTGAAGGAAATGCCGTCGACCGCGCGGAAGGGCGGCGGCGGTTCCACTTTCTTGCCGAACATCGTGGCAAGCCGCGCGGGCGGGGCCTGGCGCTTGTATTCCTTCACCAGATCCTCGACCACCAGCAGCGGTTCGCCGATCCGATGGGGGGCGATCGGTGCCGGTGCCGGCGTCTCCTCGGGCAGGAGATCGTGGAGCGTGATGCCGGGGCGCGGCGTGGCGCGCATCAGTTTCCGGGTATAGGCGGCCTCGGGGGCGCGGAAAATGTCGATCGAGGTCGCGGTCTCGACCACGCGGCCCTTCTCCATGACGACGACCTTGTCGCAATAGGCGGCGGCGAGGCCGAGGTCGTGGGTGATCAGGATCGCCGACATGCCGCGTGCCCGGACCAGATCGACCACCAGATCCATCACCGCCTTCTGGGTGGTGACGTCGAGGCCGGTGGTCGGCTCGTCCGCGATGAGCAATTGGGGTTTGCAGGCGAGTGCAAGCGCGATGACGATGCGCTGGCACATGCCGCCCGACAGTTCGAAGGGATAGGCGTGGTAACGCTCCTCCGGCCGGGCGATACGGACCTGTTCCAGAAGCTCGATCGCCTTCTGGGTCACGTCGCGGGCATCGGCCTGGGCGTGTTGCAGAAGAACGTCCTCGAGCTGCTTGCCGACCTTGCGGATCGGGTTGAGCGCGAGGCGCGGGTTCTGGAAGATCATCGACATCTCGCGCCCGCGCAGGTCGCGCATCTCGGGTTCCGACGCGCCGACGAGGTCGAGGCTGGTATAGGTGATGGTGCCCCGGGCGATCCGTCCCACCCGGTCCAGGATGCGCATGACGGCATAGGAGGTGACGGATTTGCCCGAGCCCGATTCGCCGACGACGCCGACGATCTCGCCCTTGGGCACCGTGAGGTTCACCTCCTTGACCGCCTGCACGATGCCGCGCCGGGTGGAGAATTCGACCGTGAGGTCCTTGACCTCGAGCAGGGGGACGGCAGTCATGGGCGTCTCCTCAGGTGCGGCGCTGCGGGTCGATGATGTCGCGCAGACCATCGCCCATCAGGTTGAAGCAGAACACGGCGAGCATGAGGGCGAGGCCGGGGAAGAGCGCGATCCACCATTCGCCGGAGACGATGAAGGCGGCGCCTTCCGCGACCATGATGCCCCATTCCGGCGTCGGCGGCCGGACGCCGAGACCGATGAAGGAGAGGCCGGCGGCGTTCAGGATGGCGTAGCCCATGGTGAGCGACATCTGCACCATCATGATCGGCAGGATGTTGGGCACGATCTGGGTCAGCACCGTGCGCATCTCGGAATTGCCGGTCAGGCGCGCGGCCTGCACGAAGCCCGCCTCGCGCCGGATATTCGCCTCCGACCGCGCGATACGGGCATAGAGCGGGAAATTCACGATGGCGGTGGCGATGACGATGTTTGTCACCGTATTGCCCAGCGCCGCGACGATGCCCATGGCCAGCACGAACAGCGGGAACGCCATGATGGTGTCGGCCAGGCGCCCGACGATGCGGTCGGTCCAGCCGCCGAAGTAACCGGCGGCGACACCCGCGAGCCCGCCCACGACGAAGACCAGGGCCACCGAGAAGATGGCGATCGCCATGTCGAGGCGGGTGGCGGCGACGACGCGGCTGAAGATGTCGCGCCCGACCTGGTCGGTGCCGAACCAATGGGCCGCCGACGGCGCCTGAAGGGCGGCGGCGGTATCGGATTCGAAGGGATCATAGGGCACGATCCAGGGCCCGATCACGGCGGCCACCAGGAACAGGGCGAAGAGCCCGAAGGACAGCCCGGTGACCGGGTTCTCCCCGATCACGTGGCGGGCGTGGCGCAGCGTCGCCATCAGGCCGGAGGCGGGCGGCGCGGTGGGGGCGGTATCGGTCACGGCGGTCATCCCTCGATCCTCACGCGCGGGTCGATCACCCCGTAGAGGAGGTCGATCAACAGGTTGAGCACGACATACATGATCGCCATGGCGAGCACGAAACCCTGCACCGGCGCGTAATCGGACGCGATCAGCGCCTCGACGGCATAGGAGCCGATGCCGGGCCAGGCGAAGACCTTCTCGACGAGCACGTTCGCGCCGAGCAGGAAGGAGAACACCATGCCCAGCGTGGTGATCACCGGCAGCATGGCGTTTCGAAAGGCATAGCCGACGATCACCTTGAAGGGCGACAGGCCGGAGGCCCTGGCCGTGCGGACGAATTCCGACGACAGCACCGACAGCATGGAAGCCCTGGTGATACGGGTGATCGGGGCCAGCGCGAAGATCGCCAGCGTCGCCGAAGGCACCGCCAGTTGGGCGAGCGCGGAGCCCAGCGTCTCCCAATCGCCGACCAGCACGCAGTCGATCAGCAGGAAGCCGGTGATCGGATCGGGCGGAAAGGCGAAGACGTCGAGCCGGCCGAGCGGCGCCGGCGCCCAGCCGAGGATGTAGTAGAAGACATAGACCAGCAGCAGGCCGGTGAAGAACACCGGCAGCGAGACGCCGGCGGTGGCGACGATGCGGCACAGGTGATCGATCCACGAGCCCTGGCGCACGGCCGCCAGAATGCCCAGCGGCACGGCGACGGCGATGGCGATGAAGAGGCCGAACAGGGTGAGTTCGGCGGACGCCGGCAGGCGGTCGATGATGTCCTGGATCACCGGCTGGCCGGTGGTCAGCGACGAACCGAGATCGCCCTGCACGAGGGCGCCGACATAGTCGACGAATTGCTCCGGAATCGACTTGTCGAGGCCGAGCTTGACGCGGATTTCCTCGATCGCCTCGGGCGTCGCGGCGGGGCCGGCGAAATAGGCGGCGGTGTCGCCCGGCAGCACGCGGGTCAGCAGGAAAGTGACGATGATCACGCCGATCAGGCTTGGAATGGCGGTGGCCAGCCGGCGCAGGAACGAACTCAACATGTTACGCCTCCGTCAATGGACATCCACGAAGTGCCGCCCCGGCGGAACCGGGGCGGCGGGCGGGATCAAGCCTTCGCGAGGCTGCGGTAGTCGAGGCGGCGGTGGAACCAGTACTGGTAACCGCTGACGTTCGGCTGCATCGCGACGTTGACATAGGGCTGATAGAGCGGGATGCGCGGCACTTCCTCGAAGGCGAGGTCGACGAAGTCCTTCACGTCCTTCTCGTAGGCCATGGTGTCGCCATTGGCCGCGGCGGCGCGGGCGCCGTCGATCATGGCGTCCATTTCGGGCGACTGATAGCTCATCGTGTTGAAGACCGCGTTCTGGCCGTGATAGCACCAGAAGAAGAAATATTCCGGATAGTCCAGCCAGCCCGAGAAGACGTTGGTGATCAGGGGCATCTCCTTCTTGATCAACTCCGTTCGCCAGTTGGCGCCCGGAATCTTGTTGATCGTGGTCTTGATGCCGATCTGGGCCAGGCTTTCCTGCACCAGGATGCAGAGGGGTTCGTTCACCCCGGCGAAGCCGAGGTTGAAGGACAGCGTGGTCTCGAAACCGTTCGGGTAACCGGCCTCGGCCAGCAGGGCGCGGGCCTTGTCGAGGTCGGTGAAATACTTGTGGGGCTGCGGCCAGGCGACTTCGGTCGGCGTGTCGGCGGCGGCCCCGAACATGGGCTTGGCCAGGCCGAACATCACGGCGTCGATGATCTTCTGATAGGGCAGGGCATAGGCGACGGCCTGCCGGACCTTCACATTGTCGAAGGGCGGCTGGGTCACGTTCATGCCGATGTATTGGATACCGTTGGAATAGGGCGTCGAGACCAGGGACAGCTTGCCGTCCTGCTTCATCTCGGCGAAATCCTTGGACGGCAGATCGAAGGACAGATCGGCGTCGCCGCGCTCGAGGAGGGCGCGGCGGTTGCCGGCCGAGGGCACGATGCGCCAGATGATGCGCTTCAGCGCGGGCTTCGGACCGCCCTTCCAATCCTCGTGGCGTTCGAGCACGACTTCGGTGCCGGAACGCCAGCGCACCACCTTGTAGGCGCCGGAACCGGCGGTGTTCTGCTTCGTGTATTCGAGACCCCAGGGGTCATCGGCCGTGGCGTGCTTCTTCACCAGTTGGGAATTGACGATGCAGGGCACGATCACCGCGAGATCGGGAATGGTCAGACGGTCCTTGCGCAGGAAATCCACGCGCACCGTGTGGTCGTCGACGACGACGAACTGGTCGGTCTGTTCCAGGGAACCGGCCTTCATCTGGAAGGTCGGGAAGCCGCCGACCGAAACCGCGCGGTCGAGCGACCATTTGACGTCGGCGGCGGTCACCGGCGTGCCGTCCTGGAACACGGCATCCTTGCGCAGCTTGAAGGTCGCCGACATGTCGCCGACGTTCATGTCCTCCGCCAATTCCGGTTTGAACTTGTCGCGGTCGTAATAGGGCACGCCGTTCGGGCCGGACTTCATCTCGTGGCTGATCAGCCGGTCGTAGCAGTTCCAGCTCACCTCATAGCCGGGCACATTGGTGCCGACGCCGTGGATGTCCAGGTTGTTCGGGCCGTTCTCGGAAACGATCAGCAGGGACTCCTGCCGGGCGTCGGCCCTGGCGGGCGAGATGATCGACGGCGCGGCGACCCCCGTTCCGGCGACCACGGCGGCGGTCGAAGCTGTCTTCAGAAAATCGCGACGGTTCATGGCAACGCCCCCTCAACATTTGGACGCGTCTTGCATTTCAAGCATCGTGCCAAATTGCATACATTTCGCGCCGCGACGTTAACCATGTGGATTCATTGGGAAAAGCATTAGCGAGAGGGTTGCCTGTTTTTCGCGCTGACGTGATATAGTGATTAAAAAATGTGCTATTGCTGAAAATTGCATACATAAAAATCGGGCAGAGTCATCCATCCGCCGTTCCGGCGAAGGCCGGAACCCGATGACCGGAAGGCGCCTTTCCGTCGAAGGGACCCGGCCTGCGCCGGGGCGACGGATCGGGATCAGTCGGCGAAATGGCAGGCGGTCAGGCTGTCGCCCACGGGGCGCAGTGCCGGGCGTTCCGCCGCGCAGCGGTCCGTCGCCAGGGGGCAGCGGGTGCGGAAGACGCAGCCGCTCGGCGGATTCAGGGGGGAGGGCAGTTCGCCGCTGAGGGGCGCCGGGCGGCCGGCGCGTTCGTCCGGGTCGATCTGGGGCCGGGCCGCCAGCAGGGCCTTGGTATAGGGATGGCGCGGGGCCCCGAACAGGGTCGCGGCGGGCGCCTGTTCGACCGGCAGGCCGAGATACATCACCAGAACCTCGTCGGCGACGAAGCGGACGACGCCGAGATCATGGCTGATGAAGACCATGGCGAGGCCCATTTCCTCCTGCAGGTCCATCAGCAGATTGAGCACCTGGGCCTGAACCGAGACGTCGAGGGCCGAGACCGGCTCGTCCGCCACCAGGATGCGGGGGCGCAGCATCAGGGCGCGGGCGATGGCGATGCGCTGGCGCTGGCCGCCGGAAAACATATGCGGATAGCGGTCGGCGTGCTCGGGGCGCAGGCCGACCTTGGTCAGCATGGCCTCCACCGCTTCGCCGCGCGCCTTCGCATCCAGATCGGTATTGATGATCAGCGGTTCCGCCAGGGCGGCGCCGATGGTGCGGCGCGGGTTCAGGGAACCATAGGGGTTCTGGAACACCATCTGCACCGAGCGGCGCAGTGCCTTGCGCTCGTCCTTCGATGGCGCGCCGGCATCCTTGCCGTCGATCAGCAGGCGGCCGCCGCTCGGGCTTTCGATCAGGGTGAGCTGGCGCGCGAGCGTGGACTTGCCGCAGCCGCTCTCGCCGACGATGGCGAGCGTGCGGCCCGGCGTCAGGGCGAAGGAGACGCCGTTGACGGCGTGAAGGTCGCGCGGCTTGCGGAAGGGGCCGCGCGGGATCTGATAGGTCTTGCGCAGGTCGACGGCTTCGAGAACGGTTTCGGCGCTCATGCCGGCACCTCCATTCGATCGGGGCCGGGCTGGCCGTCGGGCATCAGGGGCCGGTGGCAGCGCACGGCGCCATTCCCGCCCGGCAGAAGGTCCGGGTGTACCGCCACGCAGCGTTCGTCGGCGAAGGCGCAGCGCGGTTGCAGCAGGCAGCCGGCCGGCCGGTCGAAGGGGCCGGGCACGACGCCCGGGATCGCCGGCAGGCGGCCGCGCCAGCCCGTCACTTTCGCTTCGACGACGGCGCGGTCGGGCAGGGCGTTCAACAGGGCGGCGGTATAGGGATGGGCAGGCCGGGCGAAGAGGTCGGCGGTGGTCGCCATTTCGACCACTTCGCCGGCATACATGACGATGACCCGGTCGGCGATTTCGGCCAGCACGCCGAGGTCATGGGTGATGAAGACGAGACCCATGCCCTTCTGACGCTGGAGATCGACGAGGAGGCGCAGGATCTGCGCCTGGATGGTGACGTCGAGGGCGGTCGTCGGCTCGTCGGCGATCAGCAGGCGGGGATCGAGGGCGACGCTCATGGCGATCATCACGCGCTGGTTCATGCCGCCCGAAAGCTGGTGCGGGAAAGACGACAGGCGCCGGCCGGCATCGGGGATGCCGACCATTTCCAGGAGTTCGACGGCGCGTTCGCGGCGCTTCCGGCGATCCTTCAGGCCGTGAATGGCCAGCACTTCCTCGATCTGGAAACCGACGGTATAGGACGGGTTCAGGCTGGTCATCGGCTCCTGGAAGATCATGGCGATGTCGCGGCCCAGGAGGCGGCGGCGCGCCTTGGCCGACAGCGCCAGAAGATCCCGTCCGTCGAAGGCCATGGATTTCGCCGTCACCTTGCCCGGCGCATCGATGAGGCCCATGACCGCCAGCGAAGTGACGGATTTGCCCGAGCCGCTCTCGCCGACGACGCCGACGATCTCGCCGGCCTCGACCGTCATGTCGACGCCGGAGACCGCCTGGAAGCGGCCGAAGCGCACCGAAAGATCGCGGATTTCAAGGAGCGCCATCTCACCGCTCCTTCAGCTTGGGATCGAGGGCGTCGCGCAGACCGTCGCCCAGCAGATTGAAGGCGAGCACGGTCAGCAGGATGGCGAGGCCCGGGAAGGTGACGACCCACCAATGGCCCGACTGCACGAATTTCTTGGCGTCCGCCAGCATGGTGCCCCATTCGGGCGTCGGCGGCTGGGCGCCGAGGCCGAGGAAGCCGAGCGCGGCGGCATCGAGAATGGCGGAGGAAAAGCCCAGTGTCGCCTGCACGATCAGCGGCGCCAGGCAATTGGGCAGGACCACGATCATCATCATGCGCAGGATGCCGGCACCGGCGATGCGGCTGGCGGTGACGTAATCCTTGGCCAGTTCGCCGATCACGGTCGCCCGCGTCAGGCGCACGTAATGGGGCAGCACGACGATGGCGATGGCGATCATGGCATTGGTCAGGGACGGGCCGAGCACGGCGACGATGGCGACCGCGAGAAGCAGGCTCGGGATCGCCATCAGGACGTCCATCAGGCGCATGATGAACTGGTCCAGCAGCCCGCGCGAGAAGCCGGCGACGAGGCCCAGCAGCACGCCGACGCCCAGCGACAGGGTGACCACGATCGCCCCGATGAAGAGCGAGAGCTGCGAGCCCCACATGATGCGCGAAAGGATGTCGCGTCCGACGTCGTCGGTGCCGAGCAGGAAACGCCAGTCGTCGCCGCCGGCCCAGGGCGGGGCGGTGAGGAAATTGTCGCGGTACTGGGTATCGGCGGCATGGGGCGCCACGATCGGCGCGAAGACGGCGCAGAAGACGACCAGCAGGATGAACAGAAGCCCGGCGAGGGCGCCCCGGTTGCGGCTGAAATCGCGCCAGAAGGCGAGCAGCGGCGCCGGAGGGGCGGGGGTGGTTTCGCTGACCGTGCTCATTTCTGCAACCGGATCCTCGGATTGATCAGGCCATAGAGCAGGTCTACGACCAGATTGACGGCGATGATGGTCATGGCGATCAGCAGGATGCCGCCCTGCACGGCCGGGAAGTCGCGCCGGCCGATGGCGTCGATCAGCCATTTGCCCACCCCCGGCCATGAAAAGATCGTCTCGGTCAGAACGGCGCCGGCGAGCAGGGTGCCGGTCTGCAGCCCGATCACCGTGACCACGGGAATGAGTGCGTTACGAAGCGCGTGGACCCAGATCACGCGCCTGGGCGACAGGCCCTTGGCCCTGGCGGTCCGGATGTAGTCCTCCCCCAGCACTTCCAGCATGGCGGAGCGCGTCATGCGCGCGATCACGGCGAGCGGAATGGTGCCGAGCACGATGGAAGGCAGGATCAGGTGATGCAGGGCGGACCAGAAGGCGCCCGCCTCGTCCGACAGCAGGGTGTCGATCAGCATGAAGCCGGTCGTCGGCTCGATGTAATAGAGGATGTCCAGCCGGCCCGAGACCGGGGTCAGGCCGAGAGTGTTGGAGAACAGTACGATCAGCAGGATCGCCCACCAGAAGATCGGCATGGAATAGCCGGTCAGGGCCGCCCCCATCACCCCGTGATCGAGGAAACTGCCCCGTGTCAGCGCCGCCAAAATGCCGGCGGGCAGGCCGATGACGATGGCGAAGATCATGGCCACCACGGAAAGCTCGATGGTGGCGGGGAACAGTTCGGCGAATTCGTCCAGCACCGGGCGCTGGGTGACATAGGACTTGCCGAGATCGCCCTGCACCACGTCGCCCAGATAGGAAAGGAATTGTTCGTGCAGCGGCCGGTCGAGACCGAGGGCGTGGCGCCGTTCCGCCAATTGCTCCTCGGTGATGCCGCGCTCCCCGGCCCGGACCTCGACGGCATCGCCGTGCAGCTGCCGCACCAGGAAGAAGGCGAGAAGGATGACGCCCAGCAGGGTGGGGACGAGGACGATCAGTCGAGAGGCCAGGAAACGGAGCATTCAGGCCCTTTGCTTTATGTCCGGGCGTCATCCCGGCGAAGGCCGGGATCCCGCGGGGAAGGAACTCCCTCCCCGAAAGGCCCCGGCCTTCGCCGGGGCGACGCGCGAAAGAGACGAGGTGGAAAGCGAGGGGTTACCCCCTCACTTCATGTCGACTTCCTTGAACTCGTGGCTGCCCAGCGGGCTGATCTTGTAGTTCACCACCTTGTCGCTGATCGGCTCGGAGACGATCGAATGGGCGATCACGAACCAGGGGGCCTCCCTGTGGAAGACGACCTGGGCTTCCTCGTAGAGCTTGGTGCGTTCCGCGGTGTCGGGGACGGTCTGGGCCTTGCGCACCAGATCGTCGAATTCCTTGTCGCACCACTTGGCGATGTTGGAGCCGCCGGGACGCGCGGCATCGCAACCGAGCAGATTGTAGAGGAAATTGTCGGGATCGCCGTTGTCGCCGGTCCAGCCCAGCTGACACATGTCGTGCTCGCCGGCCTGGCAGCGCTTGCGATATTCGCCCCATTCGTAGGTGACGACCTTCGCATTCAGGCCGACCTTGGCCAGATCCGCCTGGATCAGCTCGGCGATCTTCTTGGCGTCCGGGTTGTAGGGGCGCTGCACCGGCATGGCCCAGACGTCGGTCTCCATCGGCGTGGTCACGCCGGCTTCCGCCAGCATCGCCTTCGCCTTCTCGGGATCATAGGGGTAATCCTCGATACTGTCGTTATAGGACCAGATGGTGGGCGGGATCGGGTTCTTGGCCGGCTGGCCGGCGGCGCCATAGACCGCCTTGATGATCGCTTCCTTGTCGATCGCCATCGACAGCGCCTGCCGCACCTCCGCCTTGTCGAAGGGCGGCTTCTGGGTGTTGAAGGCCATGTAGCCGACATTGAGGCCCGGCTGCTGCAGCAGGGTGACGCCGGCCGTGCCCTTCATGGTCTCCAGGTCCTGCGGATTGGGATAGGGCATGACCTGGCATTCGTCCGCCTTCAGCTTGGCCCAGCGGGTCGAGGCGTCGGGCGTGATGGCGAAGATCAGATTGTCGAGCTTCGGCTTGCCGGCCCAATAGTCGTCGAACGCCGTGTAGCGGATGACCGCGTCCTTCTGATAGGCGACGAAGGTGAAGGGGCCGGTGCCGACCGGCTCCTGGTCGACCTTCTCGGGCGTGCCGGCCTTCAGCATGGCATCGGCATATTCGGCCGACAGGATGGCGGCGAAATCCATGGCCAGATTGGCGATGAAGGGAGCGTTCGGCTTGGTCAGGACGAAGCGGACGGTATAGTCGTCGACCTTCTCGATCGAGCCGATCAGATCGGCCATGCCCATGTCGCCGAAGTAGTCGTAAGAGCCGCCGGAGACGCCGTGATAGGGGTTGTCCGCCTTCCACATGCGCTCGAACGAGAACAGCACGTCGTCGGCGTTGAAGTCGCGCGTCGGGGTGAAGGTCTTGCTGGCATGGATCTTCACGCCCTGGCGCAGCTTGAATTCATAGGTCAGGCCGTCCTCGGAAACGGTCCAGGATTCGGCAAGGCCCGGGCGGGTCTGGGTGGTGCCCGGAATGAAGTCGATCAGCCGGTCGTAGACCGGACGCGCGGCATCGAAGGAGGTGCCGGTGGTGTTGAGCTGCGGGTTGAAATTCTCGGGGCTGCCTTCCGAGCAGTAGACGAGGGTCTTCGCCGCCTGGGCCTGGCCGGCGAAACCGAAGCCCAGCGCCGCGGCCGTCACGGCGGCGGTCGCCAGCGTCCGCATGGCTCCCGACGACTGCATACCCGACCGCGTGCCCGATCGCATTGTTGCCGTCCGCCCCATTTTCGACCGTCGAGTCATGATTCCCTCCGTGATGCCATCCCGGGGCAGGCGCCCTTCGCGCCGCCCGCGGGACAAAGACTAGATCCGTTCCGTTGATCGTGACGAGCGCATTTTTCCTCGCAATGCGCGATTTCACGCGATCATCGCGGGTATCGGCCCCACCGCCGCGGCCCCCGGCCGGTCCCCGAGGCACCGGTCGGGGCACTGGTCGGGGCACTGGTCAAGGCGGCGGCGAATGGGCATGATGTCGCCCCTGTTCCGGTTCTGCGGTTTCGCCTTCTCATGCCTTCCTTCCTCGCTTCCGCCCGCCGTCTTCCGGTATTCGCCCTGGCCGCCGCGCTGCTCGTGCCGGGGGCCGGGGCGCAGGCGGCGGTTGCCGCCGTCAACCTGATCGAAACCGCCCTCGCCAGCGCGACCCAGATCCCCGATGTGAACGAACGCGGCCTGGTGGTTTCGACCATCGCCGAGGAACGGGCCAAGGCGGGTGACTGGGCGGCGGTCGACGACATCATCGGCCGGATCGAGGACGCGCCGGTGCGCGACGACGCCCTGACCCAGGGGGCGCTGATCGCCGCCGGCAAGGGCGAGGCGGAGCGCGCCGCCGCCCTGGTCGGGCGGATCGTCGACAGCGACGGGCGGGGCGATGCCAGCGCCGCCGTCGCCTCGGCCCTGGTGCGCCAGGGCTCGGTCTCCGTCGGGATCGCGCTGGCCCGCGCCGTGGAGGATCCGGAACAGCGTTTCCGGGCCCTGGTGGAGGTCGCCCGCGCCATGGCCGGGCGGCGCGATCCGGCGGCCGGCCGCGTGCTGGACGATGCCGTGCGCCTGCTCGCCGTGATCGGCGATCCGGGCCTTCTCGGGCGGCTGCGCCAGACGGCGGCGGCGGCGGCGATCGACATGGCGGACGTGCCCCGCGCGCTCGCCATCGCCGACAGTCTCGAGGAGGCGCAGCGCCGGCTCCAGGTCCTGCGCCGGGCGGCATTGCGCTTCGGCCAGAAGGGCCTGAGGCAGGGCGCGCTCACCGCCGCCGACCTCGTGCTCGATCATCTGGGAGAGGCGCCGGACGCGCGCGAGCAGGCCTTCATTCTCCTCGACATGGGGACCGCGCTCGGCCTCGCGGGGGACGACGGCAGGGCCCGCCAGGCCTTTGCCGGCGCGGTCGAGGCGGTGCGCGGCCAGACCCCCGAGACCCTGGACGAAATCGAGAGCATGGTGCCCGCCGCCGCCATTGCCGGCGGTCTCGTCGGCTATGGCATCGAGGCGGCGCGGGGCCGGTCCGACCCCATGGTGCGCGACATCGCGCTCCGCGGTGCCGTCGCCGCGCTGGCCGACCGCCACCGCCTGGCCGAGGCCCGCGCCGTGGTCGAGGAGATCACCGACGTCCAGACCCGCGATGCCGCCCTTCAGGCCGTGGTCGGCGGCGCCGCCGATGCGGGCGACCTGCCCATGGCGCTCGAGGCCTGCGAGGCGATCACGGGCCAGCAGGCGCGCCAGTCGGCGATCGGCGCGCTGGCCGAACTGCTCGCCCGCTCGGGGGATGCCGAGGGGGCTTTCCGCTCGCTGCAGCGCATGGCCGAATCGCCGGAGCGCGAGGATGTCGCTCTCGAACTCGCCAGCATCTTCGCCGAACGCGGCAGGGTCGACGCGGTGACCACCGCCGTCGCCGAACTCCAGAGCACGGGCAACCGCGACATCGGCGCCGCCAATCTGGCGCTCGCCCAATTGGCGGCGGGCGATCTCGATGCCGCCTATGAGATCGGCCGCAATCTCGGCGAACCGACCCTGCGCGCCCTGGTCCTGGCGCGGATCGCCACGGCGCTCGGCACCGGTACGCTGGAGGCCCCGCCGACGGAGACCGGCGCCAGCGAATGAGGCCGGGGCCGGCGAATGAAACCGGCGCTCAGGGAACCTGTTCTTCTTCCGTTTCGTCCTCGGGCCTGGACGGCAGGGCATAGAGATCGACGGGCGGGGGCGGCGTGACCGCCACCGAGGGCGGCACGAAACTGTCGACGCAGAACAGGATGTTGCCGCCGCCGACGATGCCGTCGACCTTGCCGCCCGGGCCGACCAGGGCGGTGACGTCGCATTGCTGATCGACGGCCTCGCCCTTGACCATCACTTCGCCCTTGCGGCGCCAGACCGCGATCTTGCCGCCGTCGCTGCTGTCGCGCTGCTGGGTCGGCGGGCCCAATTCGTCGATCATGCGGGTCAGGGGGCCGCCGTGATAGCGTTCCATGTGGTCACCGAAAGCGGCGCGGGCGGGCGCCGTCACGTCCGGCGCGGGTTGCGGTGCCGGCGCCGGGCGAGGCTTGGCGCAGGCTCCGGTCATCAGGGCGGCGCAAAGGACGGCGAAGGACAGGACGGGGAACGAATGCAAGGCGGCCTCGAGCGGGAATGACGGAACCTAGCCGCTCGCCGCCCGTCCCGGAAGGCCTCTTGTCGCGAAGGAACGGTGCCGCGACAATGCGGGCCGTGCAATGGAGACCGCGGGAACCGAGGGAAGCGGTGGGGCCAGGGGGATTTCGGGCCGGTGATCGCGCAAATCGTCGATGAACTCGCCGCGCAGCCGGCGGGCCCGGTCCTGGTGGCACTGATGATCGACCGCCTGTGGCCGCGCCGCCGCGCGCTGGCCCCCCGGCCGGTGACGCGGGCGGTCGAGGACCTGACGCGCCGGTTGAACCGGCCCGAACGGCCGGTGGAGACGCGGCAGTCCCGGGGCTTCCTGTTGTGGGCCGTGGTGGCGCTGGCGGCGCTCGCCTGCGGGCGGGTGCTGGCGGAAGGCCTGTCCCATTGGGCGGGGCGCGACATCGCGCTGGGTGTCGAGATCCTGCTGCTGGCCGCTGGCATCGGCTTTCAGGGCGCGCGGGCGGCGGCACGGCGCGCCGTCGCCGGGGTCGAGGGCATGGCGCCCGGCCGCGCGGTTCAGGTCGGCCGGGTCGCCTGCGACCGGCTGGCGCTGCGTTTTTCCGACGGCGTGGTGGGGATCACGCTCGGCTACATGCTGCTGGGCCTGCCCGGCGCCTTCCTGGTGAAGGCGGGGCAATGGCTGGTCGAAGGGCTCGAAACCGTGCCGGAGGATCGCTTCGTCCTGGCCGTCCGGGCGGCCCATGGCATCGTCACGGCCCCGGCGTCCTTCCTCGCCGCCCTGCTGATCGGCTTCGGCCGCTGGCCGGGGCCGGCGTTGCTGCCGCCGCCGGCGGTGCGGGCCCTCGGTGCCTCGCTCGACGCCGCCGGGCTGGTGGCGACGGTGCCCGCCGCCCGATTGGCGGGGGCCCGGACCCTGGTGGACCGGGCCCACGCGCTCTGGTTCGTGCTGCTGCTCGCGGGCAGCGTCGCGGCCGCCCTGCTCTAGGTCAGGCGCGGGCGGCCCGGACCAGGGCGGCCTTCAGGGCATTGGCGCCCGCATTGTCGACCAGGCGGTTGACCACGATGTCGCGCGGGTTCACCGCCTTGCCGTAATAGGCCCGGTTCCAGCTCTCGGCCGAGAGGATGCCGGCGCCCTCGAGCGAAGCCCCCGCGAAGAGACCCTTCGAGCGGGCATAGGAATAGATGTCGGCGCGGAAATTGGTGGTGGTCGCCGCCTCGACGCCGGTGCCGACCGGGCCGACCGCGACCGAGGCGTCGGCGCCCAGCTTCATCTCGTTCTTCAGGATGGCTTCGAGGCCGCGCGCATTGTTGATGACCAGCACGACTTCCGACGATTGGGCGCCGACCTGCAGGCCGACGGACCCGGCGGCCAGCGTGTAGAAGGCGGGCGCCGACCAGCTGCCGTTCGAGGCGCTGCGGCCCAGCAGCAGGCCGTCGCCGCCAGAACCGCCGATGATGAAACCGGCCTTCAGGAGCTGCGGCACCACGAGACAGCCGTGAGAGCGGGCCAGGAAGGCACGCATGTCGCCGTAGGAAGGTTCCTGACCGAGGCTGTCGATGGTGATGCGCGCCCGGTCCACCAGTTCCTGCTGTTCGCTGGCGGCGAAGGCGGGGGCGGCGGCGACGCCTGCGATGGTGATGGCGGTGATCGCGCCGCCCATCAGGTCGCGCCGCGAGATCGTCTGCATGTCGGTATTCCTTCCGTTTCCTCGATATGATTAGAAAACCGGCGATCGCATCCGGTTCCCGTCATTCTCCCATCTGCAACAGGCGGCCGTTCCGGCGCGCGGCGCCATGAAAGCCGAGAAACGCGGCAATCCCAAGGCCGAGATAAACCAGATCGAGGAGCGCCCCCATCACCAGGTGATGCGGATCCAGGGTGCCGTCCAGCAGCAGGGCGCGCATGCCCTCGAAGACATGGGTCGACGGCAGGGCCAGCGCGATCGGATGCAGGAATTCGGGCAGCACCGCGACCGGATAGAACACCGCCGACAGCGGCGCGATGGCGAAGACGAGGCCCCAGGCCAGCGCCTCCGCCCCGAGGCCGACGCGCATGATCAGCCCGGCGATGAAGAAGGACACGGCCCAGCCCATGGCCATCAGGATGGCGAAGAATGCGGCCAGCGCCAGACCCATGCCGTAGACGGAATAGCCGAAGAACCAGATCGCCAGCAGGCTGGTCGGGATCATGCCGACCAGGGTGCGGAGCAGGCCGACGAAGGCCAGCGCCAGCATCATCTCGACCGGGCGCAGCGGACTCGCCAGCAGATGGCCGAGGTTGCGGGAATACATTTCCTCGAGAAAGGACATGGTGGTGCCCAATTGGGCGCGCAGCAGCACGTCCCACAGGATCGCGGCGCCGAGAAGCGCGGCCACGCCCTGCAGCGCGGGGCCGTTCACGGGGGTGAGGAACAGGGTGATGAAGCCCCAGGTCAGCATCTGCACGGTCGGCCAGTAGACGAGATCGATCAGCCGCGGCCAGGACGAGCGCAACAGATACCAGTGACGGAGCGCAAGGGCGCCGATCCGGCCCATCACGGCGAAATCCCTCCGTCCTGCCGGCCCGGGCCGCCGCCGATGTCGCGTCCACGGGCGATGTCGAGGAAGACCGCCTCCAGATCGTCGCGGCCATAGCGGGCCAGCAGGCCGGCCGGCGTGTCGTGGTCGACCACCTTGCCCTGGCGCATCATGAGGACGTCGGCGCACAGCCGCTCCACCTCGGCCATATTGTGGGAGGCGAGCAGGATGGCGGCCCCGCTCTCGCGCTGATAGTCGAGGAGATAGCGCCGCACCCAGTCCGCCGTGTCGGGATCGAGGGAGGCGGTCGGCTCGTCGAGGAGGAGAAGGCGCGGCCGGTTGATCAGGGCCTTGGCCAGCGCGACGCGCGTGCGCTGGCCGGCCGACAGCCGCCCGGTCGGCCGGCGCAGCAGATCGCTCAGGTCCAGCCGCTCCGCCATTTCGGCGACCCGGCGGCGCGGCTCGGCCACGCCATAGAGGCGGGCGAAGACCGTCAGGTTCTCCGCCACCGTCAGGCGGTGCGGCAGATCGACGTAGGGGGAGGAGAAATTCATCGCCGCGCGCGCCTTCGACGGCGCCGCGGCCATGTCCGCGCCTTCGAGCCGGATGGTGCCGGCGGTCGGCGCGACGAGGCCCAGGATCATGGCGATCAGGGTGGTCTTGCCGGCGCCATTGCCGCCCAGAAGCCCGGTGACGGTGCCGGGCGCGATGCCGAAACTGACGCCGTCCACCGCCTTCACGGGCCCGAAATGCTTCACCAGGCCGTCGACCGCAAGGACCGGGGACGCCAAAGCGGTGGGCGATGCGGAATCGGGTATGGGCTCGGGGGCGGCGTCGGACACGCCTGCATGATGCCAAAGGGCGCATACCGTGCAAGGCCGGATACCCCGCCAAGGTCGACGTCCGGCGGGATTGGCGGGAACGCCCGGATTGGATATGGTGCGCGAAAGCTGATCGCGTTTGCAGGGGTGTATCCATGGCCGACAGGCTGGTGACGGTATTCGGTGGTTCCGGTTTCGTCGGGCGCTACGTCGTCAAACGGCTGGCCAAGAAGGGCTGGCGCGTGCGGGTCGCGGTACGCCGCCCGCAGGAAGCGGGCTTCCTGCGCCCCATGGGCGACGTCGGGCAGGTCGTCCTGGTCCAGGCCAACGTGCGCCACGGGCCGTCCATCAAGGCGGCGGTCGAGGGCGCGGACGCGGTCATCAATCTGGTCGGCATCCTGTCGGAGACCAGCAGCCAGAGCTTCCACATGGTCCAGGCCGAAGGCGCGAAGCGCGTCGCCCTGGCGGCCCGGGAAGCCGGCGTCGCGCGCTTCGTCCAGATGTCGGCGATCGGTGCCGATCCCCAGTCCGAATCCGAATACGCCCGCACCAAGGCCATGGGCGAGACGGCGGTGAAGGAAGCCTTCCCCGGCGCCGCCATCGTGCGCGCCTCGCTGATCTTCGGGCCGGAGGACAAGTTCTTCAACCGCTTCGCCAATATGGTGCGCTACGTCCCCGCGCTGCCCCTGATCGGCGGCGGCGAGACCAGGTTCCAGCCCGTCTATGTCGGCGACGTCGCGGATGCCGTCGTGGCCCTGGCCGAGGGCGAGGTCGCCCCGGCCGAAACGCCCTTCGAACTGGGCGGGCCCACGGTCTACAGCTTCCGCGAACTGATGGAAGTGATCCTGAAGGCGACCGAGCGCAAGGCCGCGCTGATCTCCGTGCCCTGGGCCATCGCGCGCATGCAGGCCGCCGCCATCGGCTGGCTGCCCGGCGCCCCGATCACGACCGACCAGGTGAAGCTGCTCGAGACGGACAATGTGGTGGCGGAGGGCGCGCCCGGGTTCGAGGCTTTCGGCATCACTCCGGATTCCGTCGAGGCGATCGTGCCGGCCTATCTGATCCGTTTCCGCAAGACCGGGCAGTACAGCACGCCGAGCGCGGCCGAAGGCTGACCCGGCGCCGTTCGCCGATCGGGCCGCCCGAAGCCAGCCGCTTCGGGCGGCCTTTTCGTTTTGGCGGCAGGAATTTTGCGTCTGCGAATGATGTCGCGCGAAACAGGCTCGACGGTTTCCGAAAAATCGTTTCAAATCAAGGCTGTCGGGCCCGCCGGCCGGGGTGGGGCCGGTTCTGCCGCGCCGCGATATAGTTCTCATTTCGGTACTATTTTTGCCTAAAATCTGATCGCTGCAGCCGATAACCTGTGCGTTCTTCGGAAAATAGGTCAGTAAAGTTTCCCTAAAGCTGATTTTTTGCTTTGCGATCGGAAAAATTGCGCGTATCTACGAACCATATCCGGCGGCCCGCCCCCGGGAAGCCGTGACGTGCGCGCCGCGCCGACGGCGCTTCCCGATGGTGCAGGGGCCGCGCAGACAGGGCCGGCAAACAGCGCCGGCGAACAGGGCCGATCGACACTTTGGGCCGTGAGGAGTGCGCCATGGCTGAGAACAAGATGCTGAAATTCGTCTCGCGCGAGCAGGAGATGCCCGCGAAGCGCGCCGCCGACGACCGGGTGAAGGACTTCGGCGAGATCTACGCGAATTTCGTCCAGCCCTCGGCCCAGGATCAAGCCGGGCGCTGCTCGCAATGCGGCATTCCCTTCTGCCAGGTCCATTGTCCGCTCTCGAACAATATCCCCGACTGGCTGAAGCTGACCGCCGAAGGCCGTCTGCAGGAAGCCTATGAACTGTCCCAGGCGACCAATTCCATGCCGGAAGTCTGCGGCCGCATCTGCCCGCAGGATCGCCTGTGCGAAGGCAATTGCGTGATCGAGAAGGATTTCAACTCGGTCACCATCGGCTCGGTCGAGAAATTCCTGACCGACACCGCCTGGGAGAAGGGCTGGGTTAAGCCGCGCCTGCCGCGCAAGGAGATCGGCCTTTCGGTCGGCGTCATCGGTGCCGGGCCCGCCGGCCTCGCCGCCGCCGAGATGCTGCGCGCCAAGGGCTACGAGGTCCATGTCTACGACCGCTACGACCGCGTCGGCGGCCTGCTGATCTACGGCATCCCGGGCTTCAAGCTGGAAAAGACGGTGGTCAACCGCCGTGCCGAGCTGCTCGAGGCCCAGGGCGTCAAGTTCCACCTGAACTTCGCCGTCGGCACCGACGCCAGCCTCGATGATCTCCGCGAGAAGCACGACGCGATCCTGATCTCGACCGGCGTCTACAAGGCGCGCGACGTCGCCCTGCCGGGGGCCGGGCTCGACGGCGTGCTGCCGGCCATGACCTATCTGACCGCCTCCAACAAGGTCTCCATGGGCGACAAGGTGCCGGAATACGAAAGCGGTGAATTGAACGCCAACGGAAAGCACGTCGTCGTCATCGGCGGCGGCGACACCGCCATGGACTGTGTCCGCACCGCCGTCCGCCAGGGCGCCAAATCGGTGAAATGCCTCTATCGCCGGGACAAGGAGAACATGCCGGGTTCCCAGCGCGAGGTGAAGAACGCCGAGGAGGAAGGCGTCGAATTCGTCTGGCTGTCGGCGCCGCAGGCGTTTCTCGGCGACGGCAAGGTGACGGCGGTGAAGGCGAACCGCATGCGTCTCGGCCTGCCGGATTCGAGCGGCCGCCAGACGCCCGAGGTGATCGAGGGTTCGTCGGTCAATCACCCGGCCGATCTCGTCATCAAGGCGCTGGGCTTCGATCCCGAGGAACTGCCGCTGATGTTCGGCGCGCCGGAACTCGCCGTGTCGCGCTGGGGCACCCTGAAGGTCGACTTCCGCACCCAGATGACCAGCCTCGACGGCGTCTTCGCCGCGGGCGACATCGTCCGTGGCGCCTCACTCGTGGTCTGGGCGATCCGCGACGGCCGCGACGTCGCCGACCAGATGCACCTTTACTTGAAGGCAAAGGCCGAAGCCGGCCTCGCCAAGGCCTCCTGAGCGTCGGAGGGACGGATATGAGCAAGAAGATCGAGAGCGGTTCGGAATTCGTCGCCCATTGGCTGGCGGAAACGGCGCGCCTGGACGCCCAGGGCATGTATGCCCATGAGGACGAGAAGGACAGTTGCGGCGTCGGCCTCGTCGCGGCCATCGACGGCAGCCCGCGCCGCGAAGTGGTGCGCGCCGGCATCGACGCCCTGAAGGCGGTCTGGCACCGCGGCGCGGTCGATGCCGACGGCAAGACCGGCGACGGCGCCGGCATCCACATCGAGATCCCGCAGGACTTCTTCACGGACCATGTCCGCGCCACCGGCCATGCGCCGTCCGACCGCGGGCTCGCCGTCGGCATGGTGTTCCTGCCGCGCACCGATTTCGGCCAGCAGGAAGCCTGCCGGACCGTGGTCGAGCAGGAGATCCTGAACTTCGGCTTCTACATCTACGGCTGGCGCCAGGTGCCGGTCGACATTTCGGTCATCGGCGAGAAGGCGAACGCCACCCGCCCCGAGATCGAGCAGATCATGATCGAACACCCGGCGGACCTCTCCGCCGACGAATTCGAGCGCAAGCTGTTCATCATCCGCCGCCGGATCGAGCGCCGCGCGCTCGAGGCCAATCTGTCGACGGATTTCTATCTGTGCTCGCTGTCGTGCCGCTCGCTGATCTACAAGGGCATGTTCCTCGCGGCCGATCTCGAGAATTTCTATCCCGACCTGACGGACGAGCGTTTCGTCTCCTCCTTCGCGATCTATCACCAGCGCTATTCGACCAACACCTTCCCCAAGTGGAAGCTGGCGCAGCCCTTCCGCATGCTCGCCCACAACGGCGAGATCAACACCTGGAAGGGCAACGTCAACTGGATGAAGAGCCATGAGATCCGCATGGTCTCGGAAGCCTTCGGCGAATATTCCGACGACATCAAGCCGGTGATCCAGCCGGGCGGCTCCGACTCGTCCTCCCTCGACAATGTCTTCGAGGTGCTGGTGCGCGCCGGGCGTTCCGCGCCGCTGGCCAAGACCTTCCTGGTGCCGGAAGCCTGGTCGAAGAAGTCGACCATGCCGGACGCGCATCGCGCCATGTATGCATATGTCAATTCGGTGATGGAGCCCTGGGACGGTCCGGCGGCGCTGGCCATGACCGACGGGCGCTGGATCGTCGGCGGTCTCGACCGGAACGGCCTTCGTCCCATGCGCTACACGATCACGCGCGACGGCCTCCTCGTCATGGGGTCCGAGACCGGCATGGTGCTGCTGTCCGAAGCCGACATCGTCGAGAAGGGCGCGCTCGGCCCCGGCCAGATGATCGCTGTCGACCTCGGCGAGGGGCGCCTCTATCACGACCGCGAGATGAAGGACAAGCTGGCGGCGGCGCATCCCTACGTCGAATGGACAAAGTCGATCGTCGAACTGGACGAGAAGATCAGGCCGGCCAAGGAACCCGTGCCCTACGAGCGCGCCGAACTGCGCATGCGCCAACTCGCCGCCGGCATGTCGCACGAGGACATGGAACTGATCCTCCAGCCCATGGTGGAGGACGGCAAGGAAGCCATCGGTTCCATGGGCGACGACGCGCCGCTGGCCGTCCTGTCCGAGAAGTACCGGCCCCTGCACCATTACTTCCGCCAGAACTTCAGCCAGGTCACCAACCCGCCCATCGACCCCCTGCGCGAGCATCGGGTGATGAGCCTGAAGACGCGCTTCGGCAACCTGAAGAACGTGCTGGCCCAGGATTCCAGCCAGGCCAACGTCCTGGTGCTGGAAAGCCCCGTCGTCTCCTCCGGCGAGCTTCTGGAGTTGAGGAAATACATGGGCGACTCGCTCGCCGAGATCGACTGCACCTTCCCGGCCAAGGGTGGGCCCGACGCGCTGAAGGGCGCGGTCGCGCGAATCCGCCAGGAGGCGGAGGATGCGGTGCGCCAGGGCTATGGCCATCTGATCCTGAGCGACGAGGCGATTTCCGACGACCGCGCGGCGATCCCCATGGTGCTGGCCGTCGGCGGCATCCACAGCCATCTCGTGCGGCGCGGGTTGCGCACCTTCACCTCGTTGAACGTGCGCTCGGGCGAATGTCTCGACACCCATATGTTCGCCGTGCTGATCGGCTGCGGTGCGACCACGGTGAACGCCTATCTGGCCGAAGCCTGCATCGCCGACCGGCTGGAACGGGGCCTGTTCCCCGGTCTCAGCCACGCCGACTGCATCGCCCGCTTCAAGGAGTCCATCAATCAGGGACTTCTGAAGATCATGTCGAAGATGGGGATCTCGGTGGTCTCCTCCTATCGCGGCGGCTACAACTTCGAGGCCGTCGGGCTGTCGCGCGCCCTGGTCGCCGAATTCTTTCCCGGCATGCAGTCGCGCATCTCCGGCATCGGCCTGCCCGGCATCCAGAAGAAGGTGCTGGAACTCCATGCCCGCGCCTTCGACGCCGAAGTGGCGTCGCTGCCAGTCGGCGGTCTCTACCGCTTCCGCAAGAGCGGCGAGCTGCACGCCTGGGAAGGCGGGCTGGTCCACCTGCTGCAGCAGGCGGTCTCCAGCGACAGCTATACGCTCTACAAGAAGTACTCCCAGGGTATTCACGCAAGGGCGCCGATCTCGCTGCGCGATCTCCTGGAGTTCAAGCCGGCGGGCGTGCCGATCCCGATCGAGGACGTCGAATCGATCACCTCGATCCGCAAGCGCTTCGTAACCCCCGGCATGTCGCTGGGCGCGCTTTCGGCCGAGGCCCACGAGACCCTGACCATCGCCATGAACCGGATCGGCGCCAAGGCCGATTCCGGCGAGGGCGGCGAGGGCCGGGAACGCTTCACGCCGCGCGCCAATGGCGACAATGCCAATTCGCCCATCAAGCAGGTGGCGTCGGGCCGTTTCGGCGTCACGGCGGAATATCTGAACCAGGCCCGCGAGCTGGAGATCAAGGTCGCCCAGGGCGCCAAGCCCGGCGAGGGCGGCCAGCTCCCCGGCTTCAAGGCGACGGTCGAGATCGCGCGCCTGCGCCATTCGACGCCGGGCGTCACCCTGATCTCGCCGCCGCCGCACCACGACATCTATTCGATCGAGGATCTGGCGCAGCTCATCTACGACCTGAAGCAGATCAACCCGACGGCCAGGGTCTGCGTGAAGCTGGTCGCGGGCTCGGGCATCGGCACCATCGCCGCCGGCGTCGCCAAGGCGAAGGCCGACGTGATCCTGATCTCCGGCCATGTCGGCGGCACGGGCGCCTCGCCCCAGACGTCGATCAAATATGCCGGCCTGCCGTGGGAAATGGGCCTGACCGAAGCCAATCAGGTGCTGACCCTGAACCGGCTGCGCCATTCGGTGACGCTGCGTACCGACGGCGGCATCAAGACCGGCCGCGACGTCGTCATGGCCGCCCTCATGGGGGCGGAGGAATATGGCGTCGGCACCGCCAGCCTGGTCGCGCTCGGCTGCATCATGGTCCGCCAGTGCCAGTCGAACACCTGCCCGGTCGGTGTCTGCACCCAGGACCCGGCGATGCGCGAGAAGTTCGACGGTTCGGCCGAAAAGGTCGTGAACCTGTTCTCCTTCATCGCGGAGGAGGTGCGCGAGGTTCTGGCTTCGCTGGGCCTGCGTTCGCTGGACGAGGCGATCGGCCGGGTCGACCTGCTGCGTCAGGTCAGTCGCGGTCATCACCACCTCGACGATCTCGACCTCAACCCCCTGCTGGTCACGCCGGATTCGGGTCCCTATGCCCGCCATTCGGTGATCGAGGGCCGGAACGAAGTGCCCGAGACCCTGGACGCCCAGATGGTCAAGGATGCGGCGGCGGTCTTCGAGCGCGGCGAGAAGATGCAGCTGACCTATTCCATCCGCAACACGCAGCGCGCCATCGGCACGCGCCTGTCGTCCCATGTCGTCCGCAAGTTCGGCATGGACGGGCTGGACCACGGCCATATCGAGGTCTCGCTGCGCGGCTCCGGCGGCCAGTCCCTGGGCGCCTTCGCGGTGAAGGGCGTGAAGCTGAAGGTTTACGGCGACGCCAACGACTATGTCGGCAAGGGCCTCTCCGGCGGCACCATCGTGGTCCGCACCACCACCTCCTCGCCGCTCGTCCCGCAGGAGAACACGATCATCGGCAATACGGTGCTCTATGGCGCCACCGCCGGCTATCTGTTCGCCGGCGGCAAGGCGGGCGAGCGCTTCGCCGTCCGCAACTCGGGTGCGACGACGGTGATCGAGGGCTGCGGCTCCAACGGCTGCGAATACATGACCGGCGGCACGGCGGTCATCCTCGGCCCGGTGGGCGACAACTTCGGTGCCGGCATGTCGGGCGGCATGGCCTTCCTCTACGACCCGCACGACGATTTCCCGATGCGGGTGAACGACGAGACCGTGGTCTTCCAGCGCCTCGCCTCCGCCCATTGGGAAGGCGTGCTGAAGGAACTGGTCGAGCGCCACATGGCGGAGACAGGCTCGCCGCTGGCGACCCGCCTGCTCTCGGACTGGGAGCGCGAGATCGATCGTTTCTGGCAGGTCTGCCCGAAGGAGATGATCAAGCGTCTGGCGCATCCGCTGTCGGACGAATCGGCGCTGAAGACCGCCTGACGCGACGCGGGCTCGAACGAACGGCCGGGGATTCCCCGGCCGTTTTTCGTTCAGCCGCCGGATGCGGCATTCAGGGAAAATTGATCCAGCGCATATTTGCGCCGCCCGTCCCGCCCTATGGTTCTCCATGTCGAGATCGTGAAATAAGGGCTGAAGACATGCGGAAACGACTGGGGTTGAGCGCGGCCTTGGGGGCGGCACTCATCATCGCGGGGGTGCCGGCATCGGCATCGTTCGCAGCCGAAAAGCCGATCCTGGGCGACATGACGGTGGACAATGAGGCGCCCGTGCAATGGGTGCGCGACGCTCTCGTGCGCTATCAGCGCGCCACGGGCCGTTGGCCCGCCGATCTCGGCACCCTGGTGGCGTCGGCCGAGAAAGATCCACAGCCGATCGACATGACCGCCTTCGCCGACGCGCGCTATTCGGTCGAGACGCGGGACGGCGCCGCCGTCGCCCTGTTCGAATTCACCATGGCCGGCACCGGTGCCAAGGGCGCCTTCGCCGTGTCCTTCTTCGAAGTCCGTTGAGGGGGCGTGCCATGACCATGAAGACCATCCATCGCATCGTGCTTGCGTCCTGTCTCGTCGGCGGTCTCGGCGGCTGCGGGGCGTTGATGGACTATGCCGACGCCATCAACGAATACGGCGCGAATCAGCCGCAGCCCGAAAAGCCGCTCGACATCGACAAGGTCGACGCGGCGGTCCGCAAGGCGTCCAGCGAGACGGCGGGCACCACGATCTACAGCAATGTCTTCAACCTGTCGGGCGGCAGTTGCGTCGATGCCTCGAAGACGCGCGGCCAGGCGATCGCCAGTTCCCTTCAGGACATGAAGGACAAGGGCGACATCCCGTCCGACCATACGGTCAAGGTCTATACCTACAGCGGCTATCGCGTGCCCGGCATCGAATACGGCAGCCTGCACACCTATACGGTGACGCAGCTTTCGGACGGCACGGGCAAGCCCGTCGCCACCTGGACCTCGGACAATTACCTGGGGCCGAGTTCGGTCACCAAGCTTCCCGGCGACGGTGGCTACGGCAATTGGAGCGATCCGCTGACCGAGGAGGTCAAGCCGCCGAAGCCGACGTCCGACGATGGCGGCCCCGGCGAGCGGAAGGGCGGTGGCGGTGGCCACTGACGGTGGCGCTTCCGGCCGGTCGCCGATCACCCGGCGCCGGCTGCTGACGGTGGCGATGGCGGTGCTCGGCGCCGCCACCGCCGAAGCCGGCCCCCTCGCCGGAATGGCCGGGGCGGCGACATCGCCCGGCCGTCTCCTCGTACCGGGGTATCGCAGCCTGGAAGCCCTGGGGCGTGGCGGCCTGCTCGTCGACCAACCGGGCGTCGCCCGGCTGCCGGCGGGATGGGACGGTCCCCGGACGCTGCTCTCCGTCCTCGATCTGGCGGCGCCGGACGCGCCGCCGCGCCGGGCGGCCTATCCGCTGCGTGGCCATGGCACGGCGCTGGTGCCGGCGGCGGGCATCGGGATCTTCGCCGGGATGGAGGGGCGGACCATGGTGGCCTTCGATGCCGCCAGCCTCGACCTCGTCGCCATGGCCGAAACCCTGCGGCCGGGCTGGCATTTCGGCGGTCACGCCGTCGCCCTGCCGGACGGGCGCCACATCGCCGTCACCGAACGCGCGCCGGCGGTGCCTGCGGGCCCCGACCGCGCGGGCGATCTCGCCCGGATGGCCGGCCGCGTCGTCATCCGCGAGGCGGCGAGCCTGCGTCCCGTCGCCGATTTCTCCAGTCATGGCCTGCGCCCCCACGACATCCGGCTGACGGCGGACGGGCGCCATCTGGTGGTCGCCAATTACGGCAGCACGGTGGTCGCGGACGGCGATTTCGCCCTCACCACCATTCCCCACATCCTGGCGCCCTGCGCCGCGATCATCGAACTGGCCAGCGGCAAGCTGGTGGCGCGTTTCGCCCCCGCCGATCTGCGCGCCGAATTGCGCCATCTGGCGGCGCCCGCCCTCGACCGGGTCTTCGCCGTCCTGGCGCGGCTGGAGGCGGCGGCATCGGGCGGTTCGGCCGGCGGCGATCCGGTGGCGGGACCCGGCCTGACCTACGCCCCGGCGGCACCGGTCCGCCGCGACGGCGCAGAGGCGGTCCCGCTGATGAAGGGCACCGAGGACCGCGCCCGCCAGGCCCTGTCGATCGCTCACGACCCCGCGACCGACCGCGTCTGGATCACCTTTCCGTCCAGCCATCTCGTCGCCGTCTTCGACGGCGCCGGCGGGCGCACCTTGCGGCTGATCGAAACCGACCGGCTCGGCCTTCACTGGCCCTGCGGCATCGCGCCTTCAGCGGACGGGCGGCACTGGCTGGTCACCGGCTATTGGGGCGGCATGCTGTCCCTCGATGGCACGACGTTGCAGCCGGGCCCCGTCAACGCGGCACCGCTCTGGTGGGGCCACAGCCATACGGTGACCGGCTAGGGCCGCGTGACGATCGGTTCCGGTCTATGATGTCCGGGTTTACGCGAGTCGCTCATGCCCTCACTCAAGATCTATCTCGCCGGGCCCGAGGTCTTTCATGCCGAGGCGGTGGCGCTCGGGCGGGCGAAACAGGCGCTTTGTGCCGCTTTCGGTTTCGAGGGGCTCTATCCCCTGGATGGCGCGGCGCCCGGGGACGGGCTTTCGCCGCAGGAGGCGGGCGTGGCCATCTTCCGCGCCAATATCGCGCTGATTCGCGAGGCGGATGCGGTGATCGCCAACCTCAGCCCGTTTCGCGGGCCCGGTGCCGATGCCGGCACCGTGTTCGAGGTCGGCTTCGCCCTCGGCCGGGGCAAGCCCGTCCTTGGCTATCGCAATGTGATCGACGGCTATCGCGATCGGGTGGCGGCCTGGAACGGCGCCCCCCTCGGCAAGGATGCCGAGGGCCGGCCCGTCGATCGCGACGGTCTGCTGGTCGAGGAATTCGGCTTCGGCGACAATCTGATGATCGATGCC
Organism: Zavarzinia marina; assembly: GCF_021568905.1. Taxonomy (GTDB): domain Bacteria; phylum Pseudomonadota; class Alphaproteobacteria; order Zavarziniales; family Zavarziniaceae; genus Zavarzinia; species Zavarzinia marina. Next base: position 264,953 of record NZ_JAKGSB010000003.1, read on the forward strand.
GCACTCATCGAGGGCCGGGTGCCGGTCGTCACCCATGCAGCCCCGGCGGGTGCGGCGATGACCGATCTCTCCGCCTTTTCGGCCTGCCTGCTGCGGCTGCGCGATCTCCTCGCGCCCGGATGACGGACGATCTTGCCCGCCGCCCGGACGGCCCCTAAAGTCGCGGCCATGCGCATCCTTCACCACATGCCCCTGTCGCCATTCAGCCGCAAGGTCCGGCTCGCCCTCAAGGAAAAGGGGCTCGACTTCGAACTGAGCCAGGAGAGGGTCTGGGAGCGACGTCCCGAGTTCCTGGCGCTCAATCCCGCGGGACAGGTTCCCGTGCTCGAGGACGAGGGCGGGCAGGTGGTCGCCGATTCGAGCGCCATCGTCGAATATCTCGACGAAGTCTATCCCGAACGCCCGATGCTCGGCCGGAACGCCGCGGAACGCGCGGAGACCCGGCGCATCGTCGCCTGGTTCGACGGCAAGTTCCACGCCGAGGTCGGCCTCAACCTGGTGTTCGAGAAGGTGACCAAGCGCTTCTTCGGCCTGGGCAATCCGGATTCGGCGGCGCTGCGGATCGGCAAGCAGTTCATCGGCCCGCATCTCGATTATATCGCCGAATTGTCGGAGCGCCGGCGCTGGCTGGCGGGCAGCGAATTCGGTCTCGCCGACATCGCCGCCGCCGCCCATCTGTCGTGCATCGACTATCTGGGCGACGTGCCGTGGGAGGATTTCCCGCGCGCCAAGGATTGGTACGCCCGGGTGAAGTCGCGGCCCAGTTTCCGGCCCCTGCTGGCCGACAGTGTCGCCGGCATGCGGGCGCCGCCCCATTACGCCGACCTCGACTTCTGACCATGGCGGGCGCCGCCGATCCCCGCATCGCCCTCGGCGCGGAAGCTCGGCGGCTCGGCTTCGACCAGGTGGGCTTCGCCGCCCCCGATGCGATCGCCCATCTCGGCCGCGACGGGCTGTTCCGCCATTGGCTGGCGGAAGGCCGCCACGGCGACATGGAGTGGATGGCGGAAACCGCCGGGCGCCGCGCCGATCCCCGCCGGCTCTGGCCCGAGGTCCGCTCGATCGTCATGGTCGCCTCGAACTACGGGCCCGAAAGCGTCAACGACGATCTGCTGGCCCGGCGCGACCGGGGCGTGATCGCCGCCTATGCCCGCATGCGCGACTATCACGACGTCATGAAGGGCCGGCTCAAGATGCTGGCGCAATGGGCGGCCCGGAAACTCCCGGCCGAAGTGAAGGTCTTCGTCGATACGGCGCCCGTCATGGAAAAGCCCCTGGCCCAGGCCGCGGGCATCGGCTGGCAGGGCAAGCACAGCAATCTGGTCAGCCGCGAGCATGGCTCCTGGCTCTTCCTCGGCGCGCTCTTCACCACGGCGGACCTTTCGCCCGACGTGCCGGAAGCGGATCATTGCGGCACCTGCCGGCGCTGTCTCGACGTCTGCCCGACCGATGCCTTCCCCGCGCCCTATCAACTCGACGCGCGGCGCTGCATCGCCTATCTGACCATCGAATACGCGGGCGTGATCCCGGCCGAATTCCGCGCCGCCATCGGCAATCGCATCTATGGCTGCGACGATTGCCTGGCGGTCTGCCCCTGGAACAAATGGGCCGAAGCCTCGCATGACGCCAAACTGTCGGAGCGGGCCGACCTGGCGGCGCCCCGACTGGCCGAAATGGCGATGCTGGACGATGCCGGCTTCCGGCAATTCTTCGCGACGACGCCGGCGAAGCGCATCGGGCGCGACCGTTTCCTGCGCAACGTCATGATCGCCATCGGCAATACGGGGGATCCGGGCTTCCTGCCCGTCGTCCGCGCCCGGCTGGATGACGACAGCCCGCTGGTCCGGGGCATGGCGGTCTGGGCCCTGGGCCGGCTGGCGGGGGCGCGGGCGGGGATCGAGGCGGCGGGACGGGACGAGCCCGATCCGTCGGTACGCGCCGAATGGGCGGCGCTTACTGGCCCTTCGTCTTCTCCAGGGCCTTGAGGCTGGCGTCGGCGGCGTCGCGGATCGGGCCGGCGGGGGCATTCGCCTTGACCGCCTGCCAATCCTGGCCCGCGCCCTTGCGGTCGCCCCGGATCAGGCGGATGCGGCCCCGCTCGAGGAGGATCGCCGGCTCGTCCGGGGCAAGGCGCAGCGCGCGTTCGACGGCCCCCAGCGCCTCGTCCGGCTTGCCCGCCTCGCGCAGCGCCGTCGCAAAGAGGAGATAGAGTTCGGGGTCGCCGTCGTCGATCTGCACCGCCGCGTCGAGGTCGCGCACGGCGCGCGGCCAATGGCCGAGGGCGGCATAGGCCCGCGCCCGGTCCGCCAGGGTCTCCGGATCGTTCGGCGTATTGTTCAGGGCGCGGGTGAAGGCGGCGACGGCGAGATCCGGCTTGCCGTCCAGCATGCGGATATTGCCGAGCTGGCCGAGCAGGGCGGCCGCCTCGTAGGGATTGGCGGTCTGGTCGATCAGCCGGCTCAGGCGCTCGGCCCCCGCCGCATAGCGTTGCAGCGCCACTTCGGCGAGGACGGCGCAATGCTGGGCGCCGGGATCGTCGGTGCGGGCGGCCCAATTGATCGCGGCCTTATAGCCTTCGCCCGGCGACTGTTCGACCAGGGCCGTGCATTCGCCATAGGTGATGGCCCGCGCCCCGCCGGTGGCGAGCAGCGCCAGCGAAAAGGCGAGAAGGGGGGCGACTTGTCTGATCGGCGGCATGGTGCCTAAAGTCCTTCGTCCTCTATCGCGATGCAAGGCCGCGCATGCCCCGCCTGTTCTGTTTCGGTCTCGGTTACACGGCGCTCGCGCTGGCGGAGATAGTGCGGGCCCGTGGCTTTTCCGTGGCCGGCACGGTCAGAAGCCCGGAAAAGGCCGATCGCCTGCGCGCCCGGGGGCTGGAGGTTCATCTGATGGACCGCGACCGCCCGCTGGCGGATTTCGGCGCCGCGCTCGCGGGGGCCAGCCACATCCTTTCGACGGTGCCGCCGGATGCGGCGGGGGATCCGGTGCTCGATCTCCATGGCGCGGATCTGGCGCGCCTTCGCGGCATCGAATGGGCCGGTTATCTCTCGACCACCGGGGTCTACGGCGATCGGGGCGGCGATTGGGTGGACGAGGAATCGCCGCTGGCCCCGGTCTCGGACCGGGGCCAGCGGCGGGTCGCGGCGGAAGCTGGCTGGGCCGCGACCGGCCTGCCGCTCCATGTTTTTCGCCTGCCGGGGATCTATGGTCCCGGCCGGAATGCCATCGCCCAGCTCCGCGCCGGCACGGCAAGGGCCATCGTGAAGGAAGGCCAGGTGTTCAGCCGCATTCATGTCGACGACATCGCGGCGGCGCTGGCGGCCTCGATCGCGGCACCGAACCCGGGGCGCGCCTATAATATCTGCGATGACGAGCCCGCGCCGCCCTGGGCGGTGATCGAGCATGCCGCCGATCTGGCCGGCCTGCCCCGGCCGCCGCGTGTCGATTTCGAGGCGGCGGACCTGAGCCCCATGGCCCGCAGTTTCTGGGGCGAATCGAAACGGGTTTCGAATCGGCGCATGCGCGCGGAATTGGGCGTCACCCTCGCCTATCCGACCTATCGCGAAGGCCTCGCCGCGCTGCTGGCCGCCGGCGCGTGAAATGCCGGCACCCGCGTGGAGGCTGTGGCTGGCGGCATATTTCGCCTGACGTCGGGGCGGCAAGGGTTTCGCCGTATCGCCGTCGAATCCCCGGGGGCGAGCGTGAAGGTTCGCTTTCCGGCTGCGCCGAGTGCTGCTATCTCTCCGCTGTTGCGCATAACAACTAGGGGGGAGACCCTATGTCCATCGCAGTGATCTGTATCCTGATCGCAATCCTCATGCCGGCGCTGACCAACATCGTCGGCAAGGTTTCGGCGGGTAAGGACTACGACAATAATTCGCCGCGCATCTGGCTGGAGAAGCAGACCGGCTGGCGCCAGCGCGCCTATTGGGCCCACAACAACCACAACGAGGCGGTCGCGCCCTTCGTCGGCGCGGTCATCCTGTGCTTCGTCGCCGGCATCGACAAGGCGTGGCTGGACCAATGGGCGATGATCTATATCGCCGTCCGTCTGGTCTATACCGCGATCTATCTCGCCAATATCGGTGCGCTGCGCACCCTGGTCTGGATGGGCGGTGCCGCCATTGTCGTCTGGATGCTGATCAAGTCGGGCATGGCGCTCGCCGCCTGATCCGATGAAATAACGCGTCGTCCAGGCAGAAGGCCGGGACCACGTGAAAGAGAAGGCGCCCTTCGAGCGAGGGGCGCCTTTTTTGTTGAAAGGCCCCGGCCTACGCCGGGGCGACGTAAATAGGGCGAGGGGATCAGCCGATCCGTAGCAGCTTCGCCGTCGCCGAGGCGCGGACGAGAAGGCTGTCGTCCGGGCCCAGCAGATCGCCTTCGAGGAAGGTGATGGAGCGGCCGAGGCGCAGCACGCGGCCCTTGGCGCGGACGGTGCCGGGCATGACCGGCTCGAAATAGGAGAGTTTCAGTTCCAGGGTCGGGGGCACGAAGCGCCCCTCGGTCGAGAGAATCAGCGCGACCGCCATGACGTCGTCCAGCATGGCGGCCTGAAAGCCGCCCTGGACGACACCACGGGGATTGCAGAATTCCGGCTTGCCCTCGAAGGTCGCCTCCAGTTCGCGCGCGGCGGCATCGAAACGGACCAGGGAAAAGCCCAGATGGGCGGAACAGGCGGGCAGGGCCTGCGCGCCGAAGCGCGCCGCCACATCCACCGCATCCATGATCAGTTGCCGCCTTCCAGCAGGCGGCGGGCGATGACGTTGGCCTGGATCTCGGCCGCGCCCTCGAAGACGTTGAGGATGCGGGCGTCGCACAGCACGCGGGAGATCGGATATTCCTCGGCATAGCCGTTGCCGCCGTGGATCTGCATGGCGTTGTCGGCGGTCGCCCAGGCGACGCGCGCCCCCAGCAGCTTGGCCATGCCGGCCTCGAGGTCGCAGCGCCGTTCCGCATCCTTCTCGCGCGCGGCGAAGAAGGTGATCTGGCGCGCGATCATGACCTCGACCGCGGCCCAGGCCAGCTTGCCGTAGACGCGCGGGAAGGCATAGATCGGCTTGCCGAACTGGACGCGTTCCTGGGCATAGCGCAGCCCGAGTTCCAGGGCGCATTGGGCGACGCCGACGGCGCGCGCGGCGGTCTGGATACGGGCCGATTCGAAGGTGGTCATGAGCTGCTTGAAGCCCTGGCCTTCCTTCTGGCCCAGCAGGTTCTCCGCCTTCACCTCGAAGCCGTCGAAGCCGATCTCATATTCCTTCATGCCGCGATAGCCGAGCACCTTGATCTCGCCGCCGGTCATGCCGGGGGTGGGGAAGGGCTTGTCATCGTCGCCGCGCTGCTTTTCGGCGAGGAACATCGAGAGGCCCTTGTAGCCCGGCTCGGCCGGATTGGTGCGGGCCAGCAGGGTCATCACGTCGGCGCGGGCCGCATGGGTGATCCAGGTCTTGTTGCCGGTCACCTTGTAGACGTCGCCGTCCAGCACCGCCCGGGTGCGCAGCGAGCCGAGGTCGGAGCCCGTGTTGGGTTCGGTGAAGACGGCGGTCGGCAGCAGTTCGCCGCCGGCGATCAGGGGCAGCCACTTCTGCTTCTGATCCTCGGTGCCGCCGGCCATGACCAGTTCGCAGAAGATCTCGGCGCGGGTGCCGAGGGAGCCGACGCCGATATAGCCGCGCGACAATTCCTCGGTCACCACGCACATGGCGGTCTTGCCCATGCCGTGGCCGCCGTATTCCTCCGGCAGGGTCAGGCCGAAGACGCCCAGTTCCGCCAGTTCCGAAATGATCTCCAGCGGAATGAATTCATCCTTCAGGTGCCATTCGTGGGCAAACGGGATGACCTTGTCCTCGGCGAAGCGGCGGAAGCTGTCGCTGACCATGGCCATGGTCTCGTCCAGGCCCATGTCGCCGAAGCCGGACGAAAGGCCGTCGGCGATGCCATCGGCGATCGCCGCGCGGACGGCGGCGGTATTGCCGGCATGGAGCAGGGCGGAGACGCCGGGCACCGCCATATAGGCCTCGACCTGTTCCTCGGTCAGGCCGTAGTCGGCAGGGCGGACGACCTCGCCCTGGCTCATCGGGATGCCGCCCTCGATCTGGGCCAGATATTCGCCGAAGCCCGCCTGCAGCATCAGGGTTTCGAGACGGCCCAGCTTGCCCTCGGCCTTCAGGTTCTCGGCCCAGTGCAGGAGCTGGCGCAGGCTCTCGACATAGGTCGCGAGCCAGGCGAGGCCGTGGGCGGCGAACTGCTCGGTCTCGAGCTTGGCGCCCGAGACCTTGCCGTCGATGGCGACCTTGGCGAAGACGGCCGCCTTCGCCTGACCGAGGAGCTTGTCCGCCGCGTCTACCGCTTCCGCCGCCTTGCCGAAGAGATCGGCCAGGACGATGTCGGTAGCGGCTTCGGTGGATGTGGCGGCAAGGCTCATGGCGCGCTCCTCGGGTACTTCTCTACGTGTTGCTCTGTCTTGTTCTTCAGCGGCCGGCGTAACCGGCTTCGATGGTGTCTTCCATCGTGCGCAGGCCCGGATATTTGGCCGAGACCATCACCGCCATGTTGCCGGGCTTGTGCTGGTTCTTCCACATCTTGGTATGCGCGCGCGGAATATCCTCGAAGGAGAAGACTTCCGACATGCAGGGATCGAGGCGGCGCTCGATCACGAGCTGGTTCGCCTGGGACGCCTGCATCAGGTTGGCGAAGTGGCTGCCCTGGATACGCTTCTGGCGCATCCAGACGAAGCGGGCGTCGAAGGTGATGTTGAAGCCCGAGGTGCCGGCGCAGAACACCACCATGCCGCCGCGCTTCACGACGAAGGTGGAGACCGGGAAGGTCGCCTCGCCCGGGTGCTCGAACACGAAGTCGACGTCGTTGCCCTTGCCGGTGATGTCCCAGATCGCCTTGCCGAACTTGCGCGCTTCCTTCATGAAGGCGTCGAATTCCGGCGAATTGACCTTGGGCAGCTGGCCCCAGCACTTGAAGTCGTTGCGGTTGATCACGCCCTTGGCACCCAGCGACATGACGAAGTCGCGCTTCGTCTCGTCCGAGATGATGCCGATCGGGTTGGCGCCCGAGATCGAGATGAGCTGGATCGCCATGGAGCCGAGGCCGCCCGAGGCACCCCAGACCAGGACGTTGTGACCCGGCCGCAGGATGTGCGGGCGATGGCCGAACAGCATGCGATAGGCGGTCGCCAGCGTCAGGGTGTAGCAGGCGCTCTCTTCCCAGGTCAGGTGCTGCGGGCGCTTCATGAGTTGGCGCGCCTGCACGACCGTGAACTGGGCGAAGGAACCGTCGGCGGTCTCATAGCCGTAGATGCGCTGGGACGGCGAGAACATCGGGTCGCCGCCGTTGCACTCTTCGTCGTCACCGTCGTCCTGATTGCAATGGACCACGACTTCGTCGCCGACCTTCCAGCGCTTCACCTTGGCGCCGACCTTCCACACCACGCCCGACGCGTCGGACCCGGTGATGTGATAATCCTTCTTGTGGACGTCGAAGGTGGAAACCGGGATGCCCAGGCTGGCCCAGACACCATTGTAGTTGACGCCGGCGGCCATCACGAGCAGCAGGACCTCGTCCTCGCCGATCTCGGGCACGGGCATCTTCTCGAGCTGCATGCCTTCCTCGGGCGGGCCGTGGCGCTCGCGGCGGATCACCCAGGCGTACATTTCCTTCGGCACATGGCCAAGCGGCGGAATCTCGCCAATTTCATAAAGATCCTTGATCGGCAGGCCCGTCGTGGTCACGGTCATCTCAGTCCCTCGCGCTCCGTCGTTCGTCCGTCGGGTCGTTGATCGCCCCGTTTGCCGGTTCCACCCAGATCATATTGCATCGTGGTGCACCGGATAGGGGCGGAGTTTTGGATGCAGTGGCGTCGAGTTGCAAGTTTATTTTGCGTCGCACAACATGCTATTTGAATAATATGGCATCGGATATGCTGCAAAAGAGTAATGCCAGCACGTTTAAAGGCCCGTTTAGAGCCAGAAAGTTGCGATACGTGGGGAATATGCAATGAGTGACAGCAAGCGTGAGAGCATGGCGCCGGACGGGGCAACGCCCCCCAGGGACAAGCCCTGGTTGATCCGGACCTATTCCGGCCATTCGTCGGCCGCAGCCTCGAATGCTCTCTATCGCACGAATCTGGCGCGCGGACAAACAGGCTTGTCAGTAGCCTTCGACCTGCCGACCCAGACCGGCTATGACGCCGATCATGTGCTGTCGCGGGGCGAGGTGGGCAAGGTCGGCGTGCCGATCTCCCATATGGGCGACATGCGCACCCTGTTCGACGGCATCCCGCTGGGGCGCATGAACACGTCGATGACGATCAATGCGACGGCGGCCTGGCTGCTCTCGCTCTATATCGCCACGGCGGAGGACCAGGGAGCGGCGCGCGCCGATCTCCAGGGCACCACGCAGAACGACATCATCAAGGAATATCTGTCGCGCGGGACCTATATCTTCCCGCCCCAGCCCTCGATGCGCCTGATCGCCGACGTCATTTCCTTCACCTATAAGGAAGTGCCGAAGTGGAACCCGATGAACGTCTGCTCCTACCATCTGCAGGAAGCGGGCGCGACGCCGGTCCAGGAACTGGCCTATGCGCTGGCGACCGCCCAGGCGGTGCTGGACGAGGTGAAGAAGGCGGGCCAGGTGCCGGCCGCCGACTTGCCCAAGGTGGTGGGCCGCATCTCCTTCTTCGTCAACGCGGGCATCCGCTTCCTGACCGAAATCTGCAAGATGCGCGCCTTCACCGAGCTCTGGGACGAGATCACCCTGAACCGCTATGGCGTTCAGGAAGAACGCTTCCGGCGCTTCCGCTACGGCGTGCAGGTGAACAGCCTGGGCCTGACCGAGCAGCAGCCCGAAAACAACGTCTACCGCATCCTCCTCGAAATGCTGGCGGTGACGCTCTCCAAGGACGCCCGCGCCCGTTCGGTCCAGCTTCCGGCCTGGAACGAGGCGCTGGGCTTGCCGCGGCCCTGGGACCAGCAATGGTCGCTGCGCTGCCAGCAGATCCTGGCGTTCGAGACCGATCTCCTCGAATTCGGCGACATCTTCAACGGCTCCACGGAAGTGGGCCGCAAGGTCGCAGAACTGAAGGCGGCGGCGATGGAGGAACTGGCCCGTATCGAGGCCATGGGCGGCGCCATCGCGGCGGTCGAATCCTCCTACATGAAGCAGCGCCTGGTCGAGAGTAATGCGGCGCGTCTCGCCTCCATCGAATCGGGCGAGATGACCGTGGTCGGCGTGAACAAGTTCACGGAATCGGCGCCGAGCCCGCTCGCCACCGGCGACGAGGGTTCGATCCTGGTGGTCGACGACGCCGCCGAGACCGAACAGGTGGAACGCCTGAAGGCGTGGCGTGCCGCGCGCGACGACAAGAAGGTGGCGGCCGCGATCGAGGGCCTGCGCAGCGCCGCGGTCGAAGGCCGCAACATCATGGAACCCTCCATCGCCGCCGCCCATGCGGGTGTCACCACCGGCGAATGGGGCCAGGTGCTGCGCGAGGTCTTCGGCGAATATCGCGCGCCCACGGGTGTCGCCCGTGCCGCCTCGTCGCCCGCCGGCGACATGGCAGCGGTGCGCCAGAAGGTCGACGCGGTCTCGGCCAAGCTCGGTCGCCGGCTGAAGTTCCTGGTCGGCAAGCCCGGCCTCGACGGCCATTCCAACGGCGCCGAACAGATCGCCGTCCGTGCCCGCGACGCCGGCATGGAAGTGGTCTACGAGGGCATCCGCCTGACGCCCGCGCAGATCGTCAACGCCGCCCTCGAGGAAGGCGTTCACGTCGTCGGCCTCTCCATCCTCTCGGGCAGCCATGTCGCGCTGGTCACCGACGTCATGGAGAAGATGCGCGAGGCGGGCATCGCCGACGTGCCGGTCATCGTCGGCGGCATCATCCCGCCGGAGGACGAGGCCAAGCTGAAGGCGTCGGGCGTCGCCCGCGTCTATACGCCGAAGGACTATCAGCTCACCGACATCATGGCCGACATCGTCGCCATGATCGACGAACTGCCGGTCGCCGCCTGAGGCGACGGCAAGGGGCGCCGCGCGATCACGAGTTCGCGCGGCGCTGCTCGGCGAAATCCGCGATTGGCCGTAGGCTTTTCGTGAGGAGACCGGCATGGCGGACGATCCCGAAAACCTGACCCCGCGCTACCTGCGCCGGCTGGATGAAAAGCTGGACAGGCTCATCGACGATATCGGTGACCTGAAGGCGCGGGCGACCGCCGTCGAGGAGGGGCTGGCCGGCGTCAACCGGCGGATCGATCGGCTCGAAAACCGCATGGATCGGATCGAGCGTCGCCTCAATCTTCAAGAAGCGTGAAAGAGCCGGGCGCCATGTGACGGCGCCCGACCAATTCAATTCGTGCTGTCGCCCTCGCTGGGGCCGGTCGGCACCAGGGCGCGGACCAGGTCCTGGACCGAGAGGATGCCGACCTGCTTGCCGCGCTTGGTGACGCGATAGGACAGATTGGTGTCGCCGCCCGACAGCGCGATGACGGATTCGAGGTTGTCGTTGTAGTCGACATCGCCCGCCAGATCGGCATGCACCGCCACCGTTGGCTCCATGACCGAGCGCACGCGCAGCACGCGGGCGCGATTGATGTCGGAAATGAAGTCGACGATATAGGGATCGGCCGGTTCCAGCAGGATGCGCTGGGGCTCGCCTTGCTGGACGACCTGGCCGTCCTTCAGGATCACCAGATGGTCCGCCAGCTTCAGCGCCTCGTCGAGGTCATGGGTGATGAAGACGATGGTCTTCTGCAACTCGTCCTGAAGTTCGAGGAGCAGGTTCTGCATGTCGGTCCGGATCAGCGGATCGAGGGCGGAGAAGGCTTCGTCCATCAGCATGACGTCGGCATTGGAGGTCAGCGCCCGGGCGATGCCGACGCGCTGCTGCATGCCGCCCGAAAGCTGGTGGGGATATTGCTCCTCCTGGCCTTCGAGGCCGACCCGGGCAAGCCACTTGCGGGCTTCGTCTTCCCGCGCCTTCCGCCCGACGCCCTGGACCTCCAGCGCCGTGCCGGCATTGTCGAGCACGGTGCGGTGGGGCAGCAGGGCGAACTTCTGGAACACCATGGACATCTTCCGGCGCCGCAGGCCGCGCAGCTTGCGCTCGTCGTAGGCGAGCACGTCCTCGCCGTCGACCACGACCTCCCCCGCCGTCGGTTCGATGAGACGGTTGAGGTGGCGGATCAGGGTCGATTTGCCCGAGCCGGACAGGCCCATGATGACGGTGATCTTGCCCGCCCGCATGTCGACGTTGATGTCCTTCAGGCCGAGCACGTGCTTGTGGCTGTCCCACAGTTCCGCCTTGCCCATGCCGTCGAGGACCTGGGGCAGCACGCTCTTCGGATCGGCGCCGAAGATCTTGTAGAGGTGACGGATCGAAATCTTGATGTCGCTGTCGTTGCTCATGCCGCGCCCCTCACTGCTTCTGCGAGGCGTTGACGCGCGCCAGCGCCGCCTTCGTCACCCGGTCCAGGATGACGGCGAGCAGCACGATGCCGAAGCCCGAGACCAGGCCGACGCCGAGTTCCAGGTTGCGGATGCCGCGCAGCACCAGGACGCCGAGACCCGGTGCCGAGACCAGCGACGCGATGACGACCATGGAGAGGCTCATCATGATGGTCTGGTTGACGCCGGCCATGATGGTCGGCAGCGCCAGCGGGATCTGCACCCCGGTCAGCTTCTGCCAGGAGGTCATGCCGAAGGCATTCGCCGCCTCGATCACTTCCTCGTTGACGAGGCGGATGCCGAGGTTGGTCAGGCGGATCACCGGCACGATGGCATAGGGGATGATGGCGACGCCGTAGAGCTTCGGCTCGGTCACCGAGAACAGGAAGATCAGCGGGATCAGATAGACGAAGGGCGGCAGGGTCTGCAGCATGTCCAGGATCGGAATGGTGAAGCGCTGGACCGTGTCGCTGCGCGACATGGCGATGCCGATGGGAACGCCGATCAGCACACAGAGAAACGCGCAGACGAAGATGATCGCGAGGGTCTGCATCGCATAGTCGTAATAGCCGATGAAGGCCAGGAAGACGATGCAGGCCGCCACGAACACCGTAAGCTTCGTGGTACGCGAGACGAGCTGGACGACGATGAGCAGGATCGGGATCACGACCCACCACGGCGTCGACTGGAACAGCCACAGCGCCCCGTTGAGGAACCAGTTCAGCGGCTCGGTGATCGGGTCGAGCACCAGGCTCAACTGGTCCTTGATCGCCAGGAAGCCTTCTTCGAGGCCCTTGGTCAGTTCGCGCGCCTGGGGAAAGTTCGAGCAGGCGTCGTTGAAGGCATCCATCGAGGGAAAGGGGAGGTCCCAGACCGAAGCGGCGGGTGCCTCGGTTCCCTTGGAGCGGGCGATGAGGTCGGCCATGGACATGGGCGCCGACGAATGGCCGGCGTCGCACCAGTCGCGAAGGCCGAGGCCATCGAACAGAAAGTCATAGGTTGCCATACAGGGGTCTCCTGATGAGGGCAGCGAAAACGGCGGGGCGGCATCGCTGCCACCCCACCGGTCTCGACGCGGTCAGTTCAGGGCGATCCGTCAGTTCAGGACGGCGGTGAGCTTTTCGCGCGCGGCGTCGCTCAGCCAGTCCTTCCAGACGTCCTTGTAGGTCGTCAGGTAGTAGACGGCGGCTTCCTCGCCCGAGGCATTGTTCTCGTCCATCCAGGCGACCACGCCGTTCATGTGGTCGACCGAGAAGGTCATCTTGCTCATCAGCTCGGCGATCTCCGGCTTGCGCTCGGCGAAATCGGTGGTCACCGAGGTCAGCACGGGGGCTGCCGGGAAGGACGAGACGCCCGGATTCGGGTTGTCGGGGCTCTGGTTGGCGGTGTGGACGTCGGCCTTGTATTCGCCGAGGTCGACCGAAACCATGTCGTATTTGCCAAGCAGCGCGGTCGGCGCCCAGTAGTAGCCGAACCAGGGCTCCTTCTTCTCATAGGCCGACGCCATGGAGGTGGCCAGCGTCTCGCCCGAGCCGTGGTTGAACACCTTCACGCCGTGACCTTCGAGGTCCAGCGCCTTGATCAGATTGTCGTTGACGATGCGGCAGCCCCAGCCGTCGGGGCAGTTGTTGAACGTGCCGCCGACCAGTTCGGGATGGGCCAGCACGCCGTCGATGGTCTTCAGCTCGGGATGGGCCTCGGCCAGATAGGCGGGGATCCACCAGCCTTCGACGCCGCCGGGCTCCAGCACCTTGCCGAGGCGCTTCACCTTGCCCTGGTCCTCGAGCTTGGTATAGGCCTCGCCGGCGGAATTCAGCCACAGTTCGGTGACGATGTCGGGCTGGCCGTTTTCGGCGACGGATGTCACCGCGGGCACCGTGTCGGACGGTACCACCGTCACTTCGCAACCATAGCCTTGTTCCATCAGAAACTTCGCGACATTGGTTACGACGGAACCCGAGGCCCAGTTCATCTCGGTGATCGACACCTTGCCGCAATCGGCCGCCTGCGCCAGCGCAGGGAACGCGAAAGCGGCGACGGCCGCCATGATGATGGTCTTCAGTCTCATCGTTTCCTCCTTCGGGGTAGTGAGAAGAATGAGGTCCCCAAGGCCACGAGCGCCCGGACGCAAGGTCACGAGGCCCGCACGCTCACGAGAGGGGACCGAGGGAGTTCACACAGGCCGCGCTGAAAGGTGGTGTCGCTGCGTCACGGCTGCCGACGGGCAACTGACAGGACACCTGGAAGCACCGTTCAACCCGTTTGCGGCAGGGTGAATGGGAGGGCGTCGCACATCCTATAGCACGATTATGGCGGCGAAGCCCAACCGCTATGCGTCCTCAGGGGCATTTTGGTAATATGATACCGTTTCGGGCGCCCGAGAGGGCGCCCGTTTCCCGATTGTCCTGGCGCCCGAGAGGGCGCCCGTTTTTCGACATGCGGAAGGGCCGGGGCCGGTTCAGCGCGCGGTATAGCCGCCGTCGATCACCAGTTCGCTGCCGGTCATGAAGGCGGACTCGTCGGAGGCGAGATAGAGGATGCCGTTGGCGATGTCGGCGGCGACGCCGAGATGGCCGATGGGGTGCAGCGCGATCAGGCCTTCCTTGCCGGCGGCCGGATCCTCGGTGCCGTCCAGATAGCCCTCGACCATGGGCGTCCAGATGTAACCCGGATGGACCGAATTGACGCGGATGCCGTAACCCGCCTGGGCGCAATGCAGCGCGGCCGATTTGGTGAAGATGCGGACACCGCCCTTGCTGGCGTTATAGGCGGCCAGATTGGCGTCGCCGATGATGCCCTCGATCGACGACAGGTTGACGATGGAGCCGCCGCCCCGCGCCTTCATCGCCTTGATGGCGTGCTTGGTGCCGAGGAAGACGCCATCCAGATTGATCGACATCAGCCAGCGCCAATCCTCCAGGCTGGTGTCCTCGACGCTGCCGGCCAGCGCGACGCCGGCGTTGTTCACCAGGATGTCGAGCCCGCCGAAGGCCGCGACCAGGGCGGCGATCGTGGCTTCCCATGCCGCCTCGTCGGCGACGTCCTGACGCCGGAACAGGGCCTTGCCCCCGGCGGCGGTGATCTCCGCCACGACCTTGCGGCCGGCTTCCTCGTCGAGGTCGGTCACCGCGACCGCGGCGCCTTCCCGTGCGAGGACGAGTGCCGCTTCCCGCCCGATGCCCTTGGCGGCACCGGTGACCAACGCGATTTTTCCCGCAACGCGACCCATGATTTCGCTCCCTCATCCGCCGGTCGAAACGCCGGCACCTTGGCCGGACGCGTGTCCGGCGCCGCGAGCATAGCAAGCGGCGGCGCGACGGGCGGCGAAATCCGGCATTGTGACGCAGGGAGATGTCTCATAATATAACCCCCTATACTATAAGGGCGGCGCCATGGCACATACCATCCGTGACAAGGACAGGCTGGTCGCGCGGGTTCGACGCCTGAAGGGGCAGCTCGAAGGGATCGAGCGCGCGCTGGAGGCGGAGAAGCCCTGCGGCGAGATCCTGCGCCAGCTCGCCTCGGTTCGGGGCGCCATGGGCGGCCTGACGGCGGAAGTGATGGAAGGCCATCTGCTGGAGCATGTCGTCGAGGCCGAAACCGAGGCCGAGCGCCGGCAGGGCGGCGCGGCGCTGATCGACATCATCCGCACCTACATGAAATAGCCAGGAGCGACGGCACATGGCGGCGCAAGACATCTCGTCCCATACCCACGGGCATAATTTCCTCGGCACCGACCATCGCCGCAACGAGCGCCGGGTCCGGCTGGTCATCGCCCTGACGGCGACGACCATGGTGGTCGAGATCGCGGCGGGCACGGTCTATGGCTCGATGGCGCTGGTCGCCGACGGCTGGCACATGTCGACCCATGCCGCCGCCATGCTGATCGCGGCGCTGACCTATCTCTATGCCCGCTGGCACGCGAACGATCGCCGTTTCAGCTTCGGCACCGGCAAGCTCGGCGATCTCGGCGCTTTCGCCAGCGCGGTGATCTTGGCGCTGGTCGCGCTGCTGATCGGGTGGGAAAGCGTGATGCGGCTGGCGCAGCCGGTGGCGATCGGCTTCGAGCAGGCGATCGCCGTCGCCGTCATCGGCCTTGCCGTCAATCTGGCCTGCGCCTGGCTGCTCCGCGACGATCATGGTCACCACCACGGCCATCACCACCATGATCATGATCACGGCGACGATCACCATCACCATGGCCGCGACAACAACCTGCGCGCCGCCTATCTGCATGTCCTGGCGGATGCGCTGACCTCGATCCTCGCCATCGTGGCGCTCCTCCTGGGGCGGGCCTATGGCTGGCTCTGGGCGGATCCGCTGATGGGCGTGGTGGGGGCGCTGGTGATTGCGCGCTGGTCCTGGGGCCTGATCCGGGAGTCCGGGGCGGTCCTCCTCGACCGCGTGCCCGAGGGCGAGGATCTGGCCGGCGATATCCGCAAGGCGATCGAGACCGAGGCGGACCGGATCACCGATCTCCATGTCTGGCAGATCGGGCCGGGCCACCATGCGGCCATCGTCGCGCTGGTTTCGAGCGCGCCGCGGGAGCCGTCGGACTACAAGGCCCGGCTTTCGGCGCTAAGCGCACTCTCCCATGTCACGATCGAGGTCGAGCCGGCGGGGGCGGCCGGATAGACGGGCCGCCCGTCGCCTCAGTCGGGCTTCTTCGGCGGCTTCCCGGTCTCGTCCGCCACCGCCGAGGGGCCGCCGGCATGGGCAGGCGTGAAGGCGGGGGCATCGCTGGCGGGGAAGGACTCGTCGCTCGCTTCGTCGATGGGATCGATGAGGGGCTTCTCGACGGCAAGATCTTTGCCCCTGTCCTTGGTCATGATCATGCTCCACGTTCAGGGTCTCACTTCCAATAGTATGGGGACGCCGGGGCCGCATGTCAGCCCCGGCGCCGGTTTTCACCGCTCGCTGTCGAGATGCCGCATCAAGGGAGCGGGATAGCGCTCGCCCCGGGCGGCGCCCTTCGGCACCGCCTGTTCGAGGGCGGCGAGATCCTCGGCCGTCAGCGAGACCTCGAGCGCGCCGAGGCTCTCGGCCAGGCGGTCGCGGCGGCGCGCGCCGATCAGGGGCACGATGTCCGGGCCCTGGGCCAGCACCCAGGCGATGGCGATTTGGGCGACGGACACCCCCTTCGTCTCGGCCAGGGCGCGGATCGCATCGACCAGGGCCAGATTGTGGTCCAGGTTCTCCGCCGAAAAGCGCGGGGAGAAGGCGCGGAAGTCGCCGCTTCGCTGCTCGCCCGCCTGCCAATGGCCGGAGATCAGGCCGCGCGACAGCACGCCATAGGCGGTGACGGCGATGCCGTGTTCGCGGCAGACCGGCAGGATCCTGTCCTCGATACCGCGCGAGATCAGGGAATATTCGATCTGCAGGTCGGTGATCGGGTGGACGGCGGCGGCCCGGCGGATCGTCTCCGCGCCCATTTCGGAAAGGCCGATGTGGCGCACCCAGCCCGCCTTCGCCATGTCGGCGATGGCGCCGACCGTATCCTCGATCGGCACGTCGGGGTCCAGGCGCGACAGGCGGTAGACGTCGATATGGTCGGTCCGCAGGCGCTTCAGGCTCATGGCCAGGAAGTTGCGCACCGCCGCCGGCCTGCCGTCATAGCCGATGAAGGCGCCGCCCGGATCGCGCAGCGCGCCGAATTTCACCGACAGGCGATAACGCTCGCGCGGCACCGCCGCCAGGGCCTCGCCGATCAGCATCTCATTGTCGCCGGAGGCGTAGAAATCGCCGGTATCCAGCAGGTCGATGCCGGCATCCAGCGCGGCATGAATGGTGGCGATCGCCTCCGCCCGGTCGGCGGGGCCGTAGAAGTCGTCGGACATGCCCATGCAGCCGAGGCCCAGGGCCGAGACCATGGGGCCCGTGGTGCCTAGTTTCCGCTGTTCCATCGCTCGCTCCTTCGCGTTTGATGGCCAGACCATGCGCCCTTCCTCGGCGTTCGATAATCGGGCATTATCTGAACACCTCGTGCGAAATATCGAACAATGCGGCCGCCCGATCTGTCCGACCTGGAAATCCTGATGCTGGTGGCGCAAGAGCGCAGTTTCCGCCGTGCGGCGCGTTTGCGCGGCCTTTCCGCCTCGGGCCTGTCGGAAGCCGTGCGCCGGCTGGAGGAAAGCCTGGGCGTGCGCCTGCTCAACCGCACGACCCGCAGCGTCACCCCGACGGAGGCGGGACAGCGCCTTCTGGAGCGCCTGCAGCCGGCCCTGGGTGAAGTGCGCGCCGCCCTCGACGTGGTGAACGGCTTTCGCGACAGCCCGACCGGCACGCTGCGCCTCAATGTGCCGGGCATCGTGGCGCGGACCATGCTGCCGCCGATCGTCGCCGGTTTTCTGGCGCGCCATCCCGGCGTCACGGTCGAGGTGATGGCGGAGGACAGTTTCATCGACGTGCTGGCGGCCGGCTATGACGCCGGTGTGCGCTATGGCGAACGCCTGGAACAGGACATGATCGCCGTGCCCATCGGCCCCCGGGTGCAGCGCTATGCGATCGCCGCCGCGCCTTCCTATCTCGCGGCGCATGGCACGCCCCGGCATCCGCGCGACCTGTTGGACCACCGCTGCCTGCGTCACCGCTTCCTCAATGGCGTGAGCCCGGCCTGGGAATTCGAGAAGGCGGGGGAATCGGTGCGGGTCGATCCGGCCGGGCCACTGATCGGCAATGCGATCGAAGTGCTGCTGGCCGCGGCCGAGGCGGGGCAGGGCGTGATCTCGGGCTTCGAGGAACAATTGGCGCCGTCGATCGCGGCGGGGCGCCTGGTGCCGATCATGCGGGACTGGTGGGAGGAATTTCCCGGTCCCTTCCTCTATTGCCCCAGCCGGCACCTGATGCCCGCGCCCTTGCGGGCCTTCATCGATTATCTGAAGGCGGAACAGGCCCTGACGATGGAACAGGCGTGAGGGCGGCGTCGGTCAGGGCCCTGTCGATCAAGGCTTGGCCGGCCGCGACCAGATGGATCGCCGGGCCGTCGCCGTCGAACAATTGCGCACTGGCATAGGATCCTTCGATCAGCAGGAGCAGGGCGTCGCCCAGCATGGCGGGGTCGGGGGCGCCGGCCCGGGCGGCCAGAGCGCGCAGGCGGCGGCGGTATTCCCTCTTGTTGGCGACGGCGGCCCGGCGCGCCGGATGGCCGCGGTCCGGATATTCGACCGCCGCATTGGTCATGCCGCAGCCCCGATAGAGCGTCGTCCGGGTCCGGTCCTCGACCGATTGCAGCCAGGCCAGGATCGCGGCGCGGCCGTCGTCGGCGAAGGGCGCGGTGACACGCTCGAAACGCGCCCAGAATTCGGCGTCATAGTCGCGGATATAGGCGGCGGCCAATTCGTCCTTGGAGGCGAAGGCGCGATAGAGGCTGGGCTTGGTGACACCCGCCGTGGTCACGATCTCCTCCACCCCGACGTCGCGTATGCCCCGGCGGTAGAAGAGTTCGCGCGCGGCCTCGCGGATACGGTCCACGGCGCGCTTGGGGCGGTCCATGGGAGTCTGGGATACGGTCATGCGAAAACTGCAGGTTGACGATGTTACCGATCGGTACGTATGAAGGGCGAGCCTGAAACGTACCGGTCAGTCACATGAAGATAATCCGTCCCGGGTCTCTTGGCCAGAAATATGCGTTCGTCGTCGCGGGCGTGGTCTTCCTCGCCCTGCTGGTCTCGGCCGGGCAACGCTCAGCGCCGGGTGTCCTGATCCTCCCGCTCGAGGCCGGTTTCGGCTGGAGCCGGGACACGATCTCGCTCTCCGCCGCCGTCGGAATCTTCCTCTACGGGCTGGTCGGGCCCTTCGCCGCGACCCTGATGGTCGGTCTCGGCGTGCGTCGGGTCATGCTCGGCGCCCTTGCCCTGATGGCGTTTTCCGCCGCCGCGTCCTCGTTCATGGACAGCGCCTGGCAATTGCTCGCCACCTGGGGCGTGATGTCGGGCCTGGCGTCGGGTAGCGTCGCCCTCGTCCTCGGGGCGACGGTGGTGAACCGCTGGTTCGCCACCAACCGGGGCCTGATGATGGGGCTGCTGACCGCCAGCGCCGCCACCGGCACCCTGCTGTTCCTGCCCGCCCTGGCGGCGCTGGCGGACGCTTTCGGCTGGCAGGCGGTCGTGCTCGCCTGCGCCGCCGCCGCCGCCGCGCTGATCCCCCTCGTCTGGTGGCTGGTGCCGGAGGATCCGGCCGCCATCGGACAATTGCCCTATGGCGCGACCGAGGCGGCGGCGGGCGCCGTCGCGCCCGCCCCGCCGGCCAACGTCGGCCGCATGGTGGGCGCCACTTTCGCCACCCTCGGCCGTGCCATGCGGGCGAAGGCGTTCTGGTATCTCTTCGCCACGTTCTTCATCTGCGGCTTCACCACCAACGGGCTGGTCGGCACCCATCTGATCGCGCTCTGCGGCGATCGCGGCATTCCCGAAGTGCAGGCGGCCGGCCTGCTGGCGGCCATGGGGCTGTTCGACCTTGCCGGCACCACGCTGTCCGGCTGGCTGACCGATCGCTTCGACCCCCGGAAACTGCTCTTCGTCTATTACGGCATTCGGGGGCTGTCGCTGATCTTCCTGATCCATTCGGATTTCGATCTGTTCAGCCTGGCGATCTTCTCGATCTTCTTCGGGCTGGACTGGATCGCCACCGTGCCGCCGACGCTGCGCCTGACCACCGATCATTTCGGCGAGCGCGACGCGCCGGTGATCTTCGGCTGGATCGTCGCCGGCCATCAGGTCGGCGCCGCCGCCGCCGCCTTTTTCGCCGGCTACATGCGGACCGTGCAGGGGAATTACCTGGAAGCCTTCGTCATCGCGGGCGCGACCGGGCTTCTCGCCGCCTTGCTGTCGCTCATGATGGCACGGCGGGCGGTGCCCGCCGCCGCCACCTGAGGGATCACGCTGTCAGCACGGTACGGCCGACCACCTTGCCCGCCTTCAGGTCGTGCAGGGCGTCGGTCGCCTCGGCCATGGGGCGCAGCGTGACAGGAATGGGCGCCACCTTGCCGGCCTTCACGAGGTCCAGCAGTTCCGCCAGTTCGGGCAGGCTGCCGACATAGGAGCCGACGACCGAGATGCCGTTCCACGGGAACAGGGGAATGGGCATCGACAGCGCGCCGCCGAACAGACCGACGACGACCGCCGTGCCGCCCCGGCGCAGGCCCCGGATGGCGAGTTGCAGGGTCTGTTCCGCGCCGACGAAGTCGAAGGCGGCGTGGACGCCGCCGAGGCCCTTCTGCAGGCGGGCCAGGCTTTCCTTCTCCCGGGGGTCGATCACCTCCGAGGCGCCGGCGGCCTTGGCCGCCTCGGCCTTGGCCGGATCGATCTCGGCGACGACGATCGGGGCGGCGGGGTAGAGCGCCTTGGCGACCTGGATCGCCATCAGGCCGACGCCGCCCGCGCCGACGATCAGCAGCGGATCGCTGGCGCCCGCCGGCGGGATCTTCTTCATCGCGGAATAGGCGGTCAGGCCCGAGCAGGCGAGCGGACCGGCGCGATCCTCGTCGATGCCGGTGTAATCGAGGAGATAACGGGCGTGCGGGATCTTCACCGTATCGCTGTAACCGCCATCGACATTGACGCCCAGATGGCGGCCCTTGGGGCACAGATGCTCGAGGCCGCGCGCGCAGGTCGGGCAGGCGCCGCAGCCGATCCAGGGAAAGACCACCCGGCGATCGCCGACGGCGACGCCCCCGGCCTCCGGCCCGACGGCGATCACGGTGCCGACGATCTCGTGGCCCAGGACGAAGGGCAGCTTGCGGCCGCCGCGCACGTCCAGGCGGTTGCCGCCGCCCATCTCGAAATAGCCCTCGTAGATGTGGAGATCGGAATGGCAGACGCCGCAGCGCGAGATCCGCACCACCACCTCGCCGCCTTCGGGGATGGGATCGGGCTCCACCAATTCGCAAAGCGGCGCCGCATATTCGACCATCTTCTGGCTTTTCATCGTCACTCTTCCTCCACCTGACCGGCGCAAGGTAAGGGAGCCGCCGCGCCCGGGCAAGGCGGCAGGCCGAGGCGCCGGCGCAGCGCCGCCGGGCTCTCGCCGGCCGCGCGCATGGCGGCGAGCGCGAGCGCCCTGTCGCGCTTGGCGAGGCGCAGGCCGTCCTCTCCCATCACGAGACCGTGGTGGTGATAGAGAGGCACGGGCAGGTCCAGCAGCGCCTGCAGCAGCCGGTGGACATGGGTCGCTGAAAAGAGATCGATGGCGCGCGTCACCAGGGTAACGCCCTGCAGGGCATCGTCGACCGTGACCGCCAGGTGATAGGAGGTCGGGGTCTCCTTCCGGGCCAGCACCACGTCGCCCAGCATCTCGGGACGGGCCGTCTGCCGGCCCGCCTTCTCGTCGACCCAGGTGAGCGGGCCGCCGGCGAGAGCAGTCGCCCGCGCGACGTCGAGGCGCAGCGCATGATCGCGGCCCTCGGCCATGCGGGCGGCGCGGGCGTCGTCGCTCAGGTGGCGGCAGGTGCCGGGATAGAGCGGGCCGGCCGGTCCCTGGGGCGCGCCGGGCGCGGCGGCGACCTCCGCCGCGATCTCCGCCCTGGTGCAGAAGCAGGGATAGATCACGCCCATCGCCTCGAGCCGGGCAAGAGCCTCGGCATAGTCGGCGAAATGCGCCGACTGGCGGCGCACCGGCCCGTCCCAGGCGATGCCCAGCCAGGCCAGGTCCGCCAGGATGCCGGCCTCGAATTCGGGACGGCAGCGGGTGTGGTCGATATCCTCCAGCCGCAGCAGGAAACGGCCGCCGGCGGCGCGGGCGCGATCATGGGCGATCCAGGCGGCATAGGCATGGCCCAGGTGCAATGCACCCGTCGGGCTCGGCGCGAAACGTGTGATCATGGGGGGGATTGGGACCAATTCGGACTTTCTTTTCGTGACGCGATTCGTCTTCATGATGAAGCCAGACGTCTCGAGGTGCAGGAGTTTTCGCATGAGCCGGATCGATGGGCCGCGGCTTGCCCCGATGCAGGACCGCCCCGCGCGCCAGTTGATCGTGCTCATCCACGGCTTCGGTGCCGATGGCGAGGATCTGATCGGCCTCGCGCCCTATTGGCGGCGCCTGCTGCCGGATGCCTATTTCGTGGCGCCGGACGGGCCGGAGCCCTGCGACATGGCGGGCTTCGGCCGGCAATGGTTCCCGCTCACCGATTTTTCCGAGGAAGAGCGTCTTTCGGGCGCTCGCGCGGCGGCGCCCGTGCTCGATGCCTTCATCGACGCGGAACTGGAACGCCTCGGGCTCGGCGACGACAATCTGGCCCTGGTCGGTTTCAGCCAGGGCTGCATGATGGCGCTGCATGTCGGCCTGAGGCGGGCCCGGCCGCCCGCCGCCGTCGTCGGCTTCTCCGGGGCGCTGGCCGGCGCCGGCGCCGTGCTCGAGGCCGAGATGACGTCGCGTCCGCCGATCCTCCTCGTCCACGGCGATCAGGATCCCATCGTGCCGGTCGCCGCGCTGCATCGCGCGGTCGAGGCCCTGACCGAGGCCGGGCTGTCCCTGCAATCCCATGTGGAACGCGGGCTGGGCCACGGCATCGGGCCCGAAGGTCTGGCGCTGGGCGGCGAATTCCTGTGCCGGATGCTGCTCGATCCCGAAGGCGCGCTCGGCGCCTGAGTGCGCCTCTTGCTGAGTGCGCCTTTCGACACTTCTTTCACGAAATGACGTGGACGTCACGATGGCGTCACACTGCATGTTGTATTTTGCTGGCGTCGAACCGCAAGCATTGTCACAATTCAGGTCACGGAATTGTCGGTTCGGCGATTTCAAGTGCAACGCGAAACGGGTCAGAGGCGGAATAGCGGGCTTAGGTGCGAATCGTCGCGAAGTGAGGCGGTCAATAAGGGCGAGGCGGTAGATGAACGCGATGTCCCATCCGGTGGAGGCCTGTCCGGCGCTGGTCCTCAACGCTGATTACCGGCCGCTATCCTATTTCCCTCTCAGCCTATGGTCCTGGCAGGACGCCATCAAGGCGGTCTTCCTCGGGCGCGTGAACATCCTCTCCGAATACGAGCGGACGGTGCGCAGCCCCAGCGCCGAGATCCGGCTGCCCTCGGTGGTCTGTCTGAAGACCTATGTGAAGCCGGCGCGCCATCCCGCCTTCACCCGGTTCAACGTCTTCCTGCGCGACCGCTTCTCGTGCCAGTACTGCGGCCGGACGGAGGATCTGACCTTCGACCACGTGCTGCCGCGCAGCCTGGGCGGGCGCACGACCTGGGACAACATCATCACCGCCTGCTCGCCCTGCAACCTGCGCAAGGGCGGCCGCATGCTGCGTGAGAGCGGGATGCACCTGCGCTCCCGGCCTTATGTGCCGACGGTCGGCCAGTTGCAGGAAGTCGGGCGCAGTTTCCCGCCCAATTACCTGCATCATTCCTGGAACGACTATCTCTACTGGGACGCCGAACTGGAAGCCTGATCCGGCGACAGGCCGAGGCGCGCCGCCATGGCCGCGCCGAGGGCCCGGCCCGAGACGAAGGCGCCCTCGATCCGCGCTCCCAGGCACCAGTCGCCGCAGGCGCCGATCGGCCGGCGCGGATCCAGGATGAAGGGCCGGCCCAACGGTCGCGTGGTCATGGCGTGGCGCCAGCGATGGGCGAAAGCGGCGATCGGCGGCATCGACCGATCGGTGGCGGCGACGAAGGCCGCGGTCATCAGGGCCGCCACCACCTCCGGCGGATCCTCGAGATGGGTGCGGCTCCAGTCCGGGCCGGCATGGGCGACCCAGGTTTCGGCCCCCGCCGGATCGCGGCCGGGTTTCGCGCTGTCCCGCGCGATCCACGCCAATGTGCCGCCCGTCGTCTCCGGCGCGACGAAGGCACCGTCGAAGCCGAGGTCCAGGGGCTTGTCGAAGGCCAGCATCAAGGCCCAGCAGGGGGCCGTCTCGACCTCCGCGACGGCGGCTGCAAGTGCCGGTTCGAGGGCGAGAAGGGGCACGGCCTGAGGGGCCGGCGTCGCTACGACGACGGCGTCATAGGGGCCGAAATGTTCCCCCTGGCGGTCGGTCACGGTCAGGCGCGGACCACGCGGCGCGATCTCGCGCAGTTCGACGCCGTAAACCGTGGCGCCGCTGCCCAATGCCCCGACCAGGGCACTCATGCGCGGGTGGCCGACGAATCGGGGTTCGGTCCGGTCCTCCGGCACGAAGCCGTTGGGGCCGAGGGTGCCGATCACGCCGTTCCAGGAAGCGATCGTGCCGTTGGCGCTCAGCTGCGCCACGCGGGCCTTCAGCGCCGGGTCGCGGACGGTGAAATATTGCGCGCCGTGATCCCATTGCAGGCCGGCGTCGCGCCGGGTGGACAGGCGCCCGCCGGCGCCCCGCGCCTTGTCGAACACGGTGACGAGCGCGCCGGCCGCGGCCAGTACCGCGGCGGCGCTCTGCCCGGCGATGCCGCCGCCGATGACGGCGACGAGCGGTCCGTTCCTCATGGCCGTTCCCCGTTCGAGCGGCCCCATCTCCGCCATTCCTCGCGAATGGGGGCGGGACTCTTCTGGTACGATGGCGCTAGTCGGTCGGATCTTATACCGAAGCGGGGGCGAAGGCGACTCGGGCGTTGCGCCGAGGACAGGCCTGCCCCGATGCCTCTAGATTTGCCGCCTCTTGATTTTGCCACCTCTTGATTTTGTCGACCTGCTCGCCAGATCATAGAAGCGCGGGGGTGCCTTCGGGGCCCCCGCCGACGTCCCGTCGCGGATCGCCTGGGTTTCGGGGGCCGCAGATCAATGGGTGCAAGGCTTATGACGCGCTTGTCGGTATTCAATTCTCCGCTCCTCCTGGGTTTCGACCATATGGAGCGGGTGCTCGACCGGGTGGCCAAATCGGCGACCGACGGCTATCCGCCGTACAACATCGAGCAGACGGGCAGCAATGCGCTGCGCATCACCCTCGCCGTCGCGGGTTTCTCGCGCGAGGACCTGTCGGTCACGATCGAGGACAATCAGCTGATCGTGCGCGGCCGGCAGGTGGCCGAGGACGACAAGAAGGTCTATCTGCACCGCGGCATCGCCGCGCGCCAGTTTCAGAAGGCCTTCGTCCTGGCGGAAGGGATCGAAATCGTGCGCGCCGGCCTCGACAACGGCCTGCTGCACATCGATCTGCGCCGGCCGGTGCCGGCCAGCGTGGTCCGTTCGATTCCCATCGACGGTGGTTCGCGGGGCGTGGCGGACGCGCTCGACAACGAGGATTCGGGTGCCGGGAAGATTTCGGGCCCGAACGGCGAGGCCTGATACGGCCCGTTAAGCTTGATGCGCTCAAGATGAGGCATCCAGCGGAGGATATGACCATGACCGCTATCAACGAAAATCCCGATATCCGGCACATCACGCCGGAAGCCCTGGCCGCGCTCGGCGACGGCTCCCTGGTCTACGTCAAGCCCGTGCATGTCGAGGGCAAGGACGTGGTCGCCGTCCATGGCGCCGATGGTGCCCTGCTCGCCCTGCTCGCGGACCGGGACCAGGCCTTCGCCGCCGCCCGCCAGTACGAGATGATGCCGCTCAGCGTGCACTGACCTGCTTGGACCGCCCGGCCTGATTGGACCGCCCGGTCGTGCCAATCGGCCGGGCGCCCGATCGCCGGAAGCCGCAAAATGCCGGAAGTCGTGGGGTAAAGGGATCAGGGGGTAAAGGGATCAGGCGGCGTGCGGGCGCGCGTTGTCGGTCAGCAGGGCGTAGATCGCCTCGACCGAATCGCAGTGGCGCAGCTTCTCGCAGACGTCCTTGTCCCGCAGCAGGCGGGAAACGCGGGCCAGCGCCTTCAGATGGTCCGCCCCGGCGCCCTGGGGCGCCAGCAGCAGGAATACGAGATCCACGGGCTGTTCGTCGATCGACTCGAATTCGATCGGATCGGCAAGACGCGCGAACAGGCCGAACAGCCGGTCGATTTCCCCCAGCTTGCCGTGGGGAATGGCGATGCCCTGGCCGACACCCGTGGTGCCGAGGCGTTCGCGCTCGAGCAGCGTGTCGAGAATGGTCCGGTCGGACACGCCGGTGATGCCGGCGGCCCGAACGGACAATTCCTGCAAGGCTTGCTTCTTGCTGTTCGCCTTGAGGTCGGCAATCACGCCCTCAGGGCTGATGATGGTGTTAAGCTCCAAGACAAATGCCTCACACCGCGACGCCACTCGAAGGCTTGTTCGGCTCGATCCATCCGATGTTGCCGTCGGGGCGCCGGTAGACAACGTTCAGACCGCCGTTGGCGCTATTCCGGAACATCATGGCGGGATGCGCCCCGAGATCAAGGCGGAACACGGCTTCCGAGACCGTCAGGGTCTCGATTTCCGACTCGTTTTCCGCGATCACGAGGGGCGCGCCGTCGACATGGGCGTCGCTCTCGTCCTCGTCGTCCTCGCGCGGGGAGATGACATAGGAGAGGGCTGGTTCCAGGGTCCGCGTCGCGCCGTGGTGGTGGTTCTTCAGCCGCCGCTTGTAGCGCCGCAGCCGCTTTTCGGCGCGGTCGGAGGCGACGTCGAAGCTCCCGTAGATTTCGGTGCCTTCGCCCTGGGCGTTGACCGTCAGGCCCGCGCCGAAATGGACGGTGATGTCCGTATGGAAGAGATGTGCCTCGCGCGAGAAGGTGACCGTCGCGTCGATCGGGCTGTCGTAGTATTTGCCGACGAGGGCGGCCAGACGCTCCGTCACATGGGTGCGGAGAGCGTCGCCGACGTCGATCTGTTTGCCGGAAATGATCAGCTTCATGATGTGCCTGCGCTTGAAGTTGGGGCGCTTGGACGGACACCCGATGTCCCGTGGCCCCTGCCGTCGGGTTTTGAACGCCTTCCGGCTTCGGCCGCACCCGGCGGCCGTTCCCCTGGGCCGCCATCGGACATCGAGCCCGTCAATTCATACTTACGAGCTAACGTGCCCGGATTCCAGAGCAGAGCGACCGGAACCAGCATTTTCCGCAGGCCGGAACGGCGGCCGGCCGCGCTCAGCCGAGGCGCGACGCCTTCTGTCGGCGCCTTTCGGTCGACGAGCCGATGCCCATGGCCTCGCGGTACTTGGCGACCGTGCGCCGGGCGATGTCGATGCCGTCCTGTTTCAGCAGTTCGACCAGCTTGTCGTCCGACAGGATCGCCTTCGGCGCCTCGCCGTCGATGAGCTGGCGGATGCGGTGGCGCACCGATTCGGCGGAATGGGCGGCCGTGCCGTCGGTCGAGCCGATGGCGGCGGTGAAGAAGAACTTCATCTCGAACAGGCCGCGTGGCGTCCATACCCATTTGTTGGCGGTGACGCGCGAGACGGTCGATTCATGCATGCCGATCTCTTCCGCGATCGACTTCAGGTTCATCGGCCGCAGATGGGAAATGCCGTGGCGCAGGAAGCTGTCCTGTTGCCGCACAAGGGAGGTCGCGACCTTCAGGATGGTGCGCGCGCGCTGATCCAGCGCCTTCACCAGCCAGTTGGCGGAAGCGAGGCATTCCGACAGATAGGCCTTGTCGTCCTTGCGCGCCGCTTCCGATCCCGAGATGCGCGTCATGTAGCGCCGGTCGATGAGCACGCGGGGCATGGTCTCGGCATTCAGCTCGATCAGCCAGTCCTCGTCGGGGCCCCGGCGGATGTAGACGTCCGGCACCACCGCCTGCACCGGCGATGAATCGAAGGCGTGACCGGGCTTCGGGTTGAGGGTGCGGATCTCCTTGATGATCTCCACCACCTCCTCGTCGTCGACGCCGGCGAAACGCGCGAGGGCGGCGAGGTCGCGCCGCGCGACGAGGTCGAGATGGGCGAGCACCGCCGCCATCGAGGGATCGAGGCGGTCCGCCTCGCGGCATTGTATCTCCAGGCATTCCTGGAGCGAACGGGCGAACACGCCGGGCGGATCGAGCGACTGCAGGGTGGCGAGAAGATCTTCGAGCGCCTCGATCTCGATGCCGAGCCGTTCCGCGATATCCGCCGTCTCCTCGGTCAGATAGCCGGCCTCGTCCAGGGAATCGACCAGATTGGCGGCCATCAGGCGCGAGACGTCGTCGAGCGCCAGTTCCGAAAGCTGGGCCATCAGGTGGTCGCGCAGCGAAACGGCGGAAACCAGGCGATCGTCGCCCGAGAAATCGCCGTCGTCGAAATCGGCCCTGCCGCCGGCGCCGATGCCGCCCCAGGAGGTTTCGGTCAGATCGTCGGGGCCGTGGGCCTGGATGTCGGCGCGGTCGCTCACGGCGTCGTCGCCGAAGACGTTGTCATAGCCGTCCTGCAGGCTCGACGCGGGCTCGCCCATGTCGCGCCCGTCGCGGATGTCGCGGTCGATGCCCGTCGGGCCGTCGCCGGCCGGCCTGGTCTCGGCGGCGGCGGCATCCGCCGCCTCCGGCCGTTCCGGCTCGCCGTCGTCCTGGGTGAGCAGGGGGTTGCGCTCCAGCTCCTGCTCGACGAAGGCGGCCAGTTCCATCTGGCTCAGCTGCAACAGTTTGATCGCCTGCTGAAGCTGCGGGGTCATCACCAGCGACTGGCCCTGCTTCAGCTCCAGCCGTTGCGTGATCGCCATTTCCCTATTCCGTCAGGGCACCGGCCAACGGATGGGCCGGGCCGGTCAAAGACTGAACCTGTCACCGAGATAGACGCGGCGCACGCCCTCGTGGACGACCACCTCGTCGGGCGATCCTTCCATCAGAACCTGCCCCTCGTGAATAATGTAGGCCCTGTCGATCATGTCCAGCGTTTCGCGGACATTGTGGTCCGTGATCAGCACGCCGATGCCGCGATCCTTGAGGTGGGAGATCAGGTTGCGGATGTCGTCGACCGCGATCGGGTCGATGCCGGCCAGCGGCTCGTCGAGGAGGATGAAGCTGGGCCCGGTGGCCAGCGCCCGCGCGATCTCGACGCGGCGCCGCTCCCCGCCCGAGAGGGCGACGGACGAGGTCTTGCGCAGATGGGCGATGTGGAATTCGGCCAGCAGGTCGTCGAGGATCGCCTCGCGGCGGTCGCGCTCGGTCTCCACGATCTCCAGGACGGCGCGAATGTTGTCCTCGACCGAGAGGCCGCGGAAGATCGACGCTTCCTGGGGCAGGTAACCGATGCCGAGGCGCGCGCGGCGATACATCGGCAGGCCCGTGACGTCGCGCCCGTCATAGAGGATCTTGCCGTAGTCGGGCGCGATCAGGCCCGAGATCATGTAGAAGCAGGTGGTCTTGCCCGCGCCGTTCGGGCCGAGCAGGCCGACCACCTCGCCGCGCTGCAGATTCAGGCTGACGCCGCGCACCACGGGGCGCTTGTTGTAGATCTTGCCGATGGAATGGGCGACCAGCCCGGTCTCGACCAGCGGCGCCTCGGCATCGGCGATGGGGGAGCTCTCGTTCATTGTCCCTGGGCTTGTCCTGGAGCCTGTCCGGGTACGATCAGGCCCTTGACGCGATCGTCCCCGGTGCCGCCGCCGCCCGACATGACGCTGCGGCCGGTGTTCAGGTCGACCACCAGGCGGCTGCCCTTCAGGACGTTCTCGCCCCGGGTCAGGATGACCGCGCCGGTCATGGTCACCGTGCCCTTGCCGGGCTCGTAGACGGCAAGCGAGCCCTGGGCCGTATCCTCGCCCGAGGTGACGAAGACATTGCCCCGGGCCGTGATCCGCTCGATGCCCGAGGGGCCTTCGGCGCCGTCGGCGACGCTGCCGCCGGCATAGATCACTTCCAGCCGGTCGGCGCGCAGGATCATGTTCGCCTGGGTCACCTTCACATTGCCGGCGAAGACGGCGGAAGAGGCGCTGTCCTGCACTTCGAGACTGTCGGCGACGATCTCGATCGGCGCGCTCGAATTGAAGTTCAGGCGCGGCGGTCCGTTCTGGGCGATCGCGGGGCCCGTCCCGACCAGGCCGATCCCGACCAGACCGATCCCGACCAGACCGATAAGGAGGCCGGCGGCGGCCATCCGGCGCGGAATCCCGACTGCCGTCGTCCCGAATGTCGTCTTCATCGAGCGATCTCCAAAACCCTGCACCGCGTCACGGTTCGCCGCGTGTGATCACGGCCCTGACGTTACCCTCAAAACGGAGCACATGGCCACCATCGCTGGCGTTCATACCGTCCGCCTCGATCCGGCCGGACGGCCCCGAACCGACGACCCGCTTGTCGCTCGAAGCGGTGCCCTTGGCAAGATCGATCAGCACGCTGTCCAGATCGACGGTGTGTCCGTCCGACAGGCTGACGGTGACGCCGCCGTCGAGCCGCAGCGTCTCTTCCTTGATGCGGTAGAGGCCGGTGGCGGCGACCACCTTCACCGGCTTGTCGTCCTCCATGGCGAGATCGGCCTCGATGTCGCGCAGCGTCACCTGGGTCGGCTCCAGCCCGTCGGCGGTGGCGCCCTTGGCGGCGATGACATAGGGCCGGCCGCGGTCGTCGACGCCGGTCAGGATGGGCTCGACCATCTCGAGCCCGTCCGCCCTGATCTCCATGTCCTCGTAGGACAGGCCGAGGTCGCGGCGGCTGTCGATCGACGGCCAGATCAGTACCGCCGCCAGCAACGCCAGGGCGACCAGCGGCAGCACCACCTTCATCAGGCCGACGAAGCGGCTGTAGACCCGTCCGGTCGTGGGCGCGGCGGCGCGGGCCCGGTCCGGAAAGGGTGACCGGCGCGCCATCTCAGACGATTCCCGCGCGCAGCAGATCGTGGACGTGCAGGATGCCGACCGGCCGGTTGGCGTCGTCGACCACGAACAGCGCGGTGATCGCGCTGGCGTTCATGACATAGAGCGCCTCGGCGCAGAGGGCGCCGGCCCGGGTGACCCGGGGCGACCTCGTCATGACCTCGGACGCCGGCAGGGACAGGAGGCTCGGCCCCATCTTGCGGCGAAGGTCACCGTCGGTGATCACGCCCAGCAGGTGGCCCGCGCTGTCGACCACGCCGGCGCAGCCGAAACGGCCGGAGGTCATGGTCAGGATCACCCGTTCCATCCGCTCGCCCGGCTCGGTCAGGGGGATCTCGTCGCCGGTGTGCATCAGGTCGCCGACATAGGCGAGACGGTTGCCCAGCTTGCCGCCCGGATGAAACGACTTGAACTCTTCCGCCGTGAAGCCGCGCCGCGCCATCAGCGCCACCGCCAGCGCATCGCCGAGGGCGAGCTGCATGGTGGTCGAAGTGGTCGGGGCCAGGCCGAGGGGGCAGGCCTCCGGCGCCGCCGGCAGCACCAGGGTGATGTCGCTCGCCTTGGCGAGGGTGCTTTCCCCGCCCGAGGTGATGGAGACGACGGGAATGTGGTGGCGCCTGGTGTAGCCGATGATGTCGGCCAGTTCCTGGGTCTCGCCGGAATTGGACAGGCACAGCACCACGTCGTCCGGGCTGATCATGCCGAGGTCGCCGTGGCTCGCCTCCGCCGGGTGGACGAAATAGGCGGGCGTGCCGGTGGACGACAGGGTGGCGGCGATCTTCCGCCCGACGAGGCCCGACTTGCCCATGCCCGAGACGATGACCCGGCCGCGCGCGCCGTCGATCAGTCCGACCGCGTCGCGGAACGGCTGGCCCAGGGATGCGGCCAGCAGGGCGAGGCCATCGGCCTCCACCGCCAGGACGCGGCGGGCTTCGGTCAGGTCGTCGGCGGACGGATGGGCGGCGGGACTGGACAAGGGGCGGCTCTTCGTTCGTTGCACAGGGCTGCACCGGCCTTAGGGCTGCACCGGCCTATGGGCTGCATCGGCCAATGGGCGGCACCAGCGGGACCGCGACAGTCGATCAGCGCCGGCCCGGCCGGCCCCGGGGCGCGGTCAATGCGCGAATATGTCTACGTCAGGCCAGCCGCCGAGGTCCAGCAGGGCGCGGCTCGGCAGGAAATCATAGCAGGCCTGCGCCAGACCCGTGCGCCCCTCGCGCGCCAGAAGGTCGTCGAACTTCGCCTTCAGATCGTGCAGATGGAGGACGTCCGAGGCGGCATAGGCGAGCTGGGCCTCGGTCAGGGTTTCGGCGCCCCAGTCCGAGGACTGTTGCTGTTTCGAAAGCTCGACGCCGAGAAGGTCGCGGCACAGATAGCTGAGGCCGTGGCGGTCGGTGAAGGTGCGGACCAGCTTCGAGGCGATCTTGGTGCAATAGACAGGCGCGGTGACGACGCCCAGCCCGTTCTTCAGGGCGGCGATGTCGAAGCGCGCGAAATGGAACAGCTTGAGGACCGCGGGATCGGTCAGCATGCGGGCGAGATTCGGCGCCTCGGTCTGGCCGAGGGCGATCTGCACCAGATGGGCGGTGCCGTCACCGGAGGAAAGCTGGACGAGGCAGAGACGGTCGCGGTGGGGGTTCAGCCCCATGGTCTCGGTGTCGATCGCGACGACGGGGCCGAGATCGAGATCGGCCGGCAGGTCGCCCTTGTGGAGCGTCACGGTCATGGCGCGGCCTCAAAATCCGATGGTGCCCAGGAGAAGACTCGAACTTCCACGCCCTTACGGGCACTAGCACCTGAAGCTAGCGCGTCTACCAATTCCGCCACCTGGGCAGGTGCGAGGCCGGGTTGATACCCTTCCGTTCGGGGCTTGTCAACGCCGTCGTGAAAAATTCCGCATACGTCGCCGATTGCCAAGGCAGGGCGCCCCCGGCTAACGTCCGGGCCCGAGTTTTCCCTGCCCATAGAGAGGTTCCCATGGCCGAAGTCGTCGGCATCGCAGGCGAGCAGTTGCGCCAGTTCGTCGCCCGTATCGAGCGGCTCGAAGAAGAGAAGGCGGCGCTGGCCGCCGACATCCGCGAAGTCTATGCCGAGGCCAAGGGCAACGGCTTCGACACCAAGGTGCTGCGCCAGGTGATCCGGCTCCGCAAGATCGACAAGGCCGAGC
This sequence comes from Zavarzinia marina, assembly GCF_021568905.1. Classification (GTDB taxonomy): domain Bacteria; phylum Pseudomonadota; class Alphaproteobacteria; order Zavarziniales; family Zavarziniaceae; genus Zavarzinia; species Zavarzinia marina. The sequence continues at coordinate 298,105 of NZ_JAKGSB010000003.1, forward strand.
GTCAGGAGATGGACGCCATCCTCGAACTCTATCTCGAGGCGCTGGGCATGCACGAGGGGGCGATCGGCGGCTGACCGCCGGCCCTCTTCAAAGGGCGCGAAGGGCGCCCCATATCGCTATGATCGGGAAATCTCCGACGGTTCGCGGTGAGGAACGGCCATGAGTGAAGCCATCAGGAAAGACGAATTGGACACCGGCACGCTGGGCGTGCTGCCGGAATGGGACCTGACCGACCTTTTCCCGGGCACCGATTCGCCGGAACTGGCGGCCGCCTTCGACGAGGCCGAGGCCGCCGTCAAAGCCTTCGCCGCGGACTATGAGGGCAAGCTGGCGGACCTGCCGGGCGCCACCCTCGGCGAAGCCATGGCGCGCTACGAAAGGATCCAGGATCTGATGGGGCGGATCGGCTCCTACGCCGGTCTCGTCTATGCCGGCAATATGGCCGATCCCAAGATCGCCCAGTTCAGCCAGTCGACCCAGGAACGCCTGACCGACATCTCCAGCGCCCTGCTGTTCTTCACCCTCGAGCTGAACAAGCTGGACGACGCGGTGCTCGAGGCGAAGCTGGCCGAGGCGCCGGGCTTCGCCCATTACCGGCCCTGGCTGCGCGATCTTCGCGCCTATCGCCCTCATCAGCTCTCGGACGAGATCGAGAAGCTGCTGCACGAGAAATATGTCGCCGGCCGGGCCGCCTGGACCCGCCTGTTCGACGAGACTTTCGCCGGCCTGCGCTTCCCGATCGACGGCAAGGATCTGACCAGCGCGGAAGCCCTGCACCTCCTGTCCGACCGCGATCCGAAGGTGCGCGAAAAGGCGGCCACGGCCCTGACCGGCGTCTTTCAGAAGAACATCCGGCTCTTCGCGCTGATCACCAATACGCTCGCCAAGGACAAGGAGATCGAGGACCGCTGGCGTCACTATCCCCAGCCCGCCTCGGCCCGCCACCTCTCGAACGCCGTCGAGGCCGAGGTGGTCGATGCCCTGGTGGCGGCGGTGCGCGACGCCTATCCCAAGCTCTCCCACCGCTATTACGCCCTGAAGGCCAAGTGGTTCGGCATGGACGCGCTGAACTTCTGGGACCGCAACGCGCCGCTGCCCAGCGGCGACGATCGCGACATTCCCTGGAACGAGGCGCGTGACACGGTGCTGGGCGCCTATGGCGACTTCTCGCCCGAGATGGCGGCGATCGGCCGGCGCTTCTTCGATGCCGCCTGGATCGACGCGCCGGTGCGCCCCGGCAAGTCCCCCGGCGCCTTCGCCCATCCGACCGTGCCCTCGGCCCATCCCTATCTGCTGCTGAACTATCAGGGCAAGACGCGGGACGTGATGACGCTGGCCCACGAATTGGGCCACGGCGTCCACCAGATCCTGGCGGCCGACCAGGGCACCTTGATGGCCGATACGCCGCTGACCCTGGCCGAGACGGCTTCGGTCTTCGGCGAGATGCTGACCTTCCAGGCGCTGCTGCGCAAGGAGACGGACCCGGCGAGGCGCAAGATCCTGCTCGCCACCAAGGTGGAGGACATGATCAACACCGTGGTGCGCCAGACCGCCTTCTATCAGTTCGAATGCCGCGTCCACGACGAACGCCGCAAGTCGGAACTGACGGCGGAGCGCCTGGGCGAGATCTGGCTGGAGATCCAGAGCGAGAGCCTGGGCCCGGCAATCACCATGAATGCGGGTTACGAAGCCTATTGGTGCTACATCCCGCATTTCATCCATTCACCGTTCTACGTCTATGCCTATGCCTTCGGCGACTGCCTGGTGAATTCGCTCTACGCCGTCTACGAGGGCGCCGAGGCGGGCTTCCAGCAGAAGTATTTCGAGATGCTGAAGGCCGGCGGCACGCTGCGCCACAAGGAACTGCTGGCGCCCTTCGGGCTCGACGCTTCGGATCCCGCCTTCTGGTCCAAGGGCCTGAACGTGGTCTCCGGCTTCATCGACCAGCTCGAGGCGATGTAACACCATGGATGACGAGCGGGACGCGGAAGGCAATCGTTTCACCAGCCGCGCCCGCCGTTACGCCAAGGTAACGGGCGCCATGGGCGGTCTCGCCATGCGCGAGGCCGGGCGCCGCATCACCGGCACCGAGGCGGATTACGCCAAGATCGCCGGCGAATTGCGCAGCGCCCTGGGGGGCCTGAAGGGGCCCTTGATGAAGGTCGCCCAGATCCTGGCGACCGTGCCCGACGCGGTGCCGGAGGAATTCGCCAAGGAACTGGCGACCCTGCAGTCCCAGGCCCCGTCCATGGGCTGGCCCTTCGTGCGAAGGCGGATGAGCGCCGAACTCGGCCCCGACTGGCGCGGCCGTTTCGCCGACTTCGGGCAGGAGGCGGTGGGTGCCGCCTCCCTCGGCCAGGTGCATCGCGCGACGACGCATGACGGCACCGCGCTGGCCGTGAAGCTGCAATATCCCGACATGCTCTCGGCCGTCGAAGCCGATCTGAAGCAATTGAAGCTCGCTCTCTCCATCCACAAGCGCATGTCGAGCGTGATCGACACGGCGGAAATCTACGAGGAAATCTCGGACCGCCTGCGGGAAGAGCTGGATTACAAGCGCGAGGCGGCGCACATGCGCCTCTACGGCGCCGTCCTCGCGGAGGAGACGGCGATCCGCGTGCCGGTGCCCATGGCCGAACTCTCCACCCGCCGCCTGCTGACCATGACGTGGCTGGACGGCACCCCGATCCTGGATTGGAAGGGCGCCGCCGAGGAGATGCGCAACCATCTGGCACAGGTGCTGTTCCGCGCCTGGTGGCTGCCCTTCGCCCGGGTCGGCATCATCCACGGCGATCCGCACCTCGGCAATTACACGGTCCGGGACGGGGGCGAGGGCATCAACCTTCTCGACTACGGCTGCATCCGGATCTTCCCCAATCGTTTCGTCGCCGGCGTGGTCGATCTCTACCGCGCCCTCGAAACGGGGGACGAGGCCCGCGCCGTCCATGCCTATGAAACCTGGGGCTTCGGCAATCTGACCAACGAGATGATCGAGACCCTGAACATATGGGCCCGCTTCATCTATGGTCCGCTGCTGGACGACCGGGTGCGCAGCATCGCCGACGGCGTCTCTCCCGCCCAATACGGACGGCGCGAGATGATGGAGGTGCACCGCCGCCTCAAGGATCTCGGGCCGCTGCGCCCGCCGCGCGAATTCGTCTTCATGGACCGCGCGGCCATCGGCCTCGGCTCCGTCTTCCTGCATCTCGATGCCCACCACAATTGGTACCGCCTGTTCAACGACGCGCTGGACGGCTTCGATGCCGGGGTGGTCGCGGATCGCCAGGCGGCGGCGCTGGCGGCCGCGGGCGTGGAAGCCTGAGCCTCAGCCCTCGACGATCCGGCCGCCCAGACGCGCGCGCACCTCGGGCCGGGCGACGAAGAGGAAGTTGTTGATATAGGTGGTGCCGGGACGCTTCAGGGTGCCGGCGGCATTCAGCGCCCCGATATTCTGATGGCGCGGCGGATCGAAGCCGGCGATCGGGTGGAGACGCCCCTGATCGAAATAGAAACCCTCGAAGCCGAAAGGCGCGAGTGCGGTACGCAGCGAGGCGACGGCACCGGGGCGATGGCGTTCCTCCGCCTCGATCAGCAGGGTCGGCAGATCGCGGCCGATGATGGTTCGCGCGCCCTCGACCACCGCCAGTTCGTGACCCTCGACGTCGATCTTCACGAAATCGACGGTCTCCTCCCGGACGAGATCGTCCAGGCGGGCGCGCGGCACGTTCATGTCTTCCGCCGTCGTCCCGTCCATCCGGGCGATCGCCGCATTCTCGACCGTGGCGAGGGCGGAAGCCTCCGACGGGACGTGGAGCACGGCGTCACCGGCCCGATCGCTCGCGGCGCAGGCGGTGACCGTCAGGCGCCCCTCGGCCAGCGCCCGGCGAAAACGCAGGCGCATGATCCGGACCAGGCGCGGATTGGGCTCGAAGGCGAAGACCCGCGCCCCGAGGCGCAGCAGCCAGAAACTGTAGAGGCCGCGGTTGGCGCCGACGTCGCACGCCGTCTCCCCGGCCGAGACGATCTCGCGCAGAAGGCACATCTCCGCTTCGCCGTCCTTCATCGCCCGGCCGTCGCGCAGATCGGCGAGCAGGGCGAAGGCGCGGGGAAAGCGGGTCTCGATCAGCGACTTCAGATGCGCGAGCACGACGCCTCCTGGCTGGCACGCAGGCCGGCTACAGAATGCCATGGAATCGGCGGTGGCCGCCACGACGGCCCCGATCCGGAATGCGAGGGCGTGGGAATGCTCCGGCCCCCACAGGTCCGGCTTCTCGCAACCCGCGCCTGCATCCCCTATGGTCGAACCCCGCCGGCGTTGGAAACGGTGCATCCGCCACAGCGCAATTTTTGCTTTTCTCGCCGGTTCGTTGCGGTATTTTGACGACTGACAATTTGTCGGTTCTCGCGGAACGTCGGGGAACCGGCCAAGAGATAAGGCCCGGGGAGAGGGAACATGTACGACTACATCATCGTCGGTGCGGGGTCGGCGGGTTGCGTGATGGCCAATCGGCTGTCGGCCAATCCGAACACCAAGGTCCTGCTGCTCGAGGCCGGGCCGACGGACAGGCACTGGTCGGTGCAGATGCCCTTCGGCGTCGTCGCGCTCATGCGCTCGAAGACCCGCAACTGGGGTTTCCACACCGTCGCCCAGAAGCATATGGACGGGCGCGAGATGTTCTGGCCGCGCGGCAAGACGCTCGGCGGTTCCTCCTCCATCAATGCGATGATCTATACCCGCGGCCACCGGGGCGACTACGACGACTGGGCGGCCCTCGGGCTCGAGGACTGGTCCTACGACCGTTGCCTGCCCTATTTCCGGAAGTCGGAGCACAACGAGCGCATCACGGACCAGTATCACGGCAACCACGGGCCGCTGAACGTCACCGATCCGCGCCATCCCAATCCCCTGTGCAACCTCTATATCGAGGCCGGCAAGCGCTGGGGCCTGAGCGAGACGACGGATTTCAACGGCGCCGAACAGGAAGGCATCGGCTATTACCAGCTCACCCAGAAGGAAGGGCAGCGCTATTCCGCCGCCCGCGCCTATCTGTGGGAGATCATGGAGCGCCCGAACCTGACCATCGAGACCGCCGCCCATGTCATGAGCATCGAACTCGACGGCAAGCGGGCGCGCGGCGTGCGCTTCCGTCAGAAGGGGGCCGTGCGCTACGAGGAAGCGGCGGAGAGCGTGGTGCTGTGCGGCGGCGCCATCAATTCGCCCCAGGTGCTCCAGCTTTCGGGCATCGGCGATCCGGCCGACCTGAAGGCCGCCGGCGTCACCGTCCGCCACGAATTGCCGGGGGTGGGCAAGAACCTGCGCGACCATCTCGACATCACCCTCCAGCAGCGCACGAAGACCGCAGAGTCCTATGGCTTCTCGTGGCGCATGGCGTGGCGCGGCCCCATGGGGCTGATCGACTACTGGACCCGCAAGCGCGGCATCTACACCACCAATGTCGCCGAGGCGGGCTGTTTCGCGCGCACCAATCCGGACGATCCGCGCCCCGACGTGCAGATGCATTTCATTCCGGCGATCCTCGAGAACCACGGTCTGAACACCAAGTTCGGCCACGGCTTCTCGACCCATGCCTGCCAGTTGCGGCCGCAGTCGATCGGGCGCCTGTGGATCAAGTCGGCCGATCCCTTCGCCGATCCCGCGATCGACCCCAATTACCTGGCCGAGCGCGAGGACGTCGAATGCCTGATCCGGGCCTTCAAGCTCTCGCGCGACGTCATCAAGGACCAGGCCTTCGCCGACAAGGTGGCGCCCAACCACGACTTCACCTGGGAACAGGCGCAGACCGACGCCGAGATCGAAGCCTATCTGCGCCGCAACGCCGAGACGGTCTATCACCCGGTCGGCACCTGCAAGATGGGCCATGACGACATGGCGGTGGTGGACGACAAATGCCGTGTCCACGGGCTGGAAGGCCTGTCGGTGGTCGATGCCTCGATCCATCCGACGCTGATCGGCGGCAATACCAATGCCCCGACCATCATGACGGCGGAAAAGGCGGCCGAATACATGCTCGCCCCCGGCGCCACCCAGTCGAAGGCGGCCTGAGGCTTCGTCTCTCAGCGCCTCCTGGGCTTCAGGCCGAAGAGGAAGCGGGTCGGGCCGAAGGGCCGGACGATCAGGTGATAGGCGGCGAAGGTGACGGTGATCGAGCCGAGGCAGATCACCGCCGCCTTCAGCCACAGGGCCATCTCCAGCGGCACCACGATGAAGGCCAGCGCCACCACCGGCAGGTGGTGCAGCACGTAGAGCGGCAGGGTCGCCTCCGTCATATAGCGGTCGAAGGCGCCATGCGGGCGCTGCCAGCGCCGCCCGAGGCCCAGCAGCCCGGCGACGAAGCACCAGGCGGCGATCCCCCGCGCGCCGAGCGCCCAGAACGGCGGCGCGACGTCGTGGGGCAGGCCGGCCTGCCCGGCGTAATAGACCGCGAACGACAGGAAACCGAGGGCCAGCAGGCTCAGCGGCCTTGCCGTCACCACGGCCTCGATCCGGGGCTGGCGCGAGACGATCGCGCCCATCAGGAAACAGGTGACCTCGATCGTCAGATTGGCGAAATCGCTCGACAGATTGGGCAGGTCGCCGAAGCGCGGACGCAGCAGGATCTCGGCCGCCGCCGCGATCAGGGCCGGCGCCAGCAGCCAGCCGACATGACCCCGCCAGCGGTCGTAGGACAGCGCGATCCGGCGCATCAGCCCGGTGAACAGCAGGGTGAACAGCAGCAGATAGACCAGGAACCAGAGGTGCGACCAGGTGAACTGGTTCAGATGGGTGAAGAAGCCGTAGTAGAAGTCGAGATAATTCTCGTGAAAGGGACCGGGCGGGTGGCGCAGCCCGCTGGGGCGCAGATCGATGCCGCCCAGCCGCTCCAGATATTTGATCGCCGGCGCGAACAGCAGCAGTCCGACGAGGAGCGGCGGCAGCAGGCGCTTGAAGCGATCGAAGACGAAGAAGCCGGTGGTGCGCGACGACAGCGCGGTCGCCGCCGCGAAGCCCGCGATGAAGAAGAACAGCGGCATCCGCCAGACATGCGAGAAGGCGGCGAAGAGATCCAGCGCGCCGGAGGCGACGGCGTTCTTCACGTGATAGGCCGGGTCGAAATCGAAGACCTTGGCGGTATGGAACGGGAACTGGATGAAGCAGGCGAAGATTCGCAGCAGGTCCAGCTCGCGGCGCCGTCGGCCCGCGTCGGGTGACACGGACATGGTGTCAGCCCCGGCGTGTCAGGCGCGGCAGGAACATGCCGGTGCGGGCGCGATAGGCGTCATAGGCCCCGGCCAGGGTACTGGCGGCGAATTTGCCCTCCTCGCGCCGGGCGGCGGCGGCGAAGCCGATGGCCATGACCGCGACGGCGAGCAGCAGCAAGGGCTCCCGCGCGGCGCAGACACCGCCCAGCCAATAGAGCAGATAGGCGGTATAGAACGGGTGGCGGACCAGGCGATAGGGCCCGTCCTGCAGCAGGAAATCGGGCTGGTCGCCGGAAAAGGCGACCGACAGGCGCTGGCGCCGCGTGGTCAGGATGGTCCAGGCGTAGAGCGCGCCGGCGGCGCCCATCAGCGCGAGGCCGGCGGCGAAGCTGGTCCAGGTGGCGCGGGTGTCGGTGATCTCGGCGATGATACCGCCCGTCGTGGCCCCCGACAGCACGGCCAGCAGGCGCATGGGCCAGGGCGTGCCTTCCGGCCGGCGGAAATGCAGCAGATAGCCGATGGTGAAGGCGAGAAACACGAGACTCGCGATGATCAGCAGAATGTCCTGGGGAACGCGCATCGTTTTCGGTCTTGGGGGCGGCACCGTCCGGCGCGGACTATAGGCCGCGGGGCGGGGCTTGCAAAGCAAAGGTCGAGCCCGCAAGGTGCGCCGAGGCCGATCGTCGGCCGGAGACACAGTAAGACACCCAAAACATTGGGATTTCGGGGAAGTCGCCCTTGCTTCGCATCCTGTTCGTCATCCTGGCGGTCATGGCGGCCTCCGGTTGCGCGCTCCAACGGCCCGTCGACGTCAGTCGCGCCACCGACTACGAGGAATTCGGGCCCAACCCCGCCGGCCTTTCCATGAAGGCCTATGTGCCGGCCGGCCTCGCCCCCGGCGCGCCCCTGGTGGTGGCCCTGCATCATTGCTTCCAGCACGCCGAGGAATATGCCGACGAGACCGGCTGGCTCACCCTGGCCGACCAATATGGTTTCGCCGTCCTGATGCCGGGGCAGAACGTCTTCAACGACATCAACTATTGCTTCCAGTGGTTCAACGCCTGGGAGCAGGGACCGGACGGCGACGAGCCGGTCTCCATCCATTCGATGATCACCGCCATGGTGCGCACCTTCGACCTCGATCCGGCACGGATCTTCGTCACCGGCCATTCGGCGGGCGGCAGCATGGCGCTGATCCTCATGGCCAGCTACCCGGACCTGATCGCCGGCGGCGGCACCTTCGGCAGCCTGCCGGTGGGCCAGAGCCGGGCGATGGTGGTGGCGCCCTACGCCATGGCCGGCTTCGGCACCGAGGACGCGGCGGATCTCGCCGCCCGCATCACCGAGCGGATCGACTGGAAGGGCCCCTGGCCGCGCCTCTCGGTCTGGCACGGCAGCGACGACCTGATGATCGGGCCGTCCAACGGACCGCGCGTGCGCAACCAGTGGCTGGGCCTGATGGGCCTGCAGAACGACGCGCCGGTCATCGACACGGTCGGCCCCTACCGGCGCGAGACATGGACCGGCCCGGATGGTCGCCCGGCGGTGCAATATGTCGATCTCCAGGGTATCGGCCATTCGGTGCCGGTCGATGCCGCCCACGGCTGCGGCGTCGAACCGCAAGGCCTCTCCCAACTGGTCAGCGACGTCGGCGTCTGTTCCTCGCTCGAACTGCTGAAGTTCTGGGGCGTGGCGGCGCCATGACGCGCGGTGCCGCCCTTCTTCTCCTTCTGCTGGCCCTCGCCATGCCGGGGACGGGGCGGGCGGCGCCGGCCGAATTCGACCTGACGACGGCGGACGGACGCCAGCGCCACTATCTGCTGGACGTGCCGCGCGCGCCGGCGGGCGGGCCGCTGCCCCTGGTCATCGTGCTGCACGGGACCTATGGCACCGGGGAGAAGATGGCCCGCCATCTCGGCTTCGGCGCCTATGTGGAGCGCATGGGGATCGCCGTCGCCTATCCGGACGCCTATCGCGAGCCCGGCCGCCGCCAGACCCTGCGCTGGAACGACGGGCGTGGCACGCTCGCCTCGTCCGAGGCCGGCATCGACGATGTCGCCTTCATGCGCGCCCTGGTGGACGACATCGCCCGCCGCGTGCCTCTGGACCGCCGCCGGGTCTTCGTCACCGGGGCGTCCAACGGCGGCATGATGGCCTGGCGCGTCGGCTGCGAGGCGGCGGATCTGGTCGCCGCCATCGCCCCCGTGATCGGCGCCGTGCCGAAGCCGATTGCCGGCGCCTGCCGGCCGTCGCGGCCGATCTCGGTCCTTGCCGTCAACGGTGTGGAGGATCCGATCGTGCCCTTCGCCGGCGGCCTCGTCTGCGCCCATGTCGCCAAGGTCTTCTGCGAGCGGGGCGAGGTGATCGCGGCCCCCGATTCGCTGGCGCGCTTCGCCGCCGCGGCCGGCTGCGCCGCGACGCCCCGCGATACGCCGCTGCCCGCGACGGTCGACGACGGCACACGGGTCCGCCGGTCCGATTATGGCGGCTGCGCGGGCGGTGTCCGGCTGCGCGGCCTCTGGATCGAGGGCGGGGGCCATGCCTGGCCGCCGCTGTCGAGCCAGTTGGGCGAACGGAAGAGCGGGCGCAGCAGCGGCAATCTGAACGCGACCGAAGCGATCCTGCGTTTCTTCCTGGACCTCTAGTCCCGCGCCGCGCGGAAACGGCGGCGGTAGTCGCCGGGGGAAAGGCCGGTCAGGCGCTGGAACAGGCGGCGGAAGCTGGCGGGATCGTCGTAGCCGACGTCATGGGCAACGGCATCGATCGGCAGATTGCCGAGTTCCAGCATCTCGCGCGCCTTCTCGATCCGGATCTGCTGGCAATATTCGGTTGGGCGCAGGCCCGTCGCCTTGCGGAAACGGCGCAGGAAGGTGCGTTCCTCCAGCCTCGCCCTCGCTGTCATGGCGGCGAGATCGGCACCTTTCGCCCCAGTCGCCGCCAGCCAGTGCTGGACCGCCAGGATCGCCGCGTCGCCATGGTCGAGGCGCGGGCGAAAGCGTTCATAGGGCCGCTGCTCGCGTCCCGGCGGATCGATCAGCAGGAAGCGCGCGGTCTCCAGCATCAGGGTCGGGCCCATCAGGCGCTCGACCAGCACCAGGCCGAGATCGGTCCAGGCCATGACGCCGCCGGCGGTGACGATGTCGCCCTCGTCGATGACCAGGGGGCCGGCATCGACCCTGATCGCCGGGTGCGCGCGCGCCAGACGCTCGGCATAGCCCCAATGGGTGGTGGCGCGGCGCCCGTCCAGCAGCCCGGTTTCGGCCAGCACGAAAGCCCCGGCGCAGACCGAGCCGAGCACTGCGCCGCCGGCATGGGCCGCGCGCATCCAGTCGGCGAAGGGGCGGAAGGAATCGCCCGTCGGCAGGGGCGCCAGGGACGGCGGCGCGATCACGAAGCGCGGCGCATGGGGCATGCCCGGCGCATTGTCGAAAGTGCAGGCCAGGACGCCGTCCGGCCCGGCCGACCAATGGCAGACCCGCGGCGCCAATGCCTCCGGCCCCAGCCGGTCCCGCGCCAGCCGCCCGGCTACGGCGAAAATGTCGGTCAGGCCGTGGATCGCGGCCATCTGAGCACCGGGATAGAGCAGCAGGGCGATCTCGGTCATCGCTTTGTCGGTTTTGCCCCGTTCATTGTCGGTCCCGCCAATCCAAACCCGAAAGCCGCCGCGCTATCAAGATGCGTCTTCGAGACCAGGAGGAAAGACGATGAGCAAGCATGCGGTGATCGTGGTCGACATCCAGAAGGATTACTTCCCCGGCGGCAAATGGCCCCTGGTCGGGGTCGAGGCGGCGGCGGACAAGGCGGCGCAGGTGATCGCGGCGGCCCGCGCCAAGGGCGACAAGGTGATCCACATCCGCCATGAATTCCCGATGGAGGCGGCGCCCTTCTTCGCGCCCGGCAGCGAGGGCGCGGCGATCCACCCCAAGGCGGCCCCCCTGGCCGGCGAGCCGGTGATCGTGAAGAATGCGGTGAATGCCTTCCTGAACACGCCCCTCGACGCCACCCTGAAGGAAGCCGGCGTCGAAGCCGTCACCATCGTCGGCAGCATGAGCCATATGTGCGTCGACGCGGCGACGCGGGCGGCGGCCGATCTCGGCTATCAGGTGACGGTGGTGGAGGATGCCTGCGCCACCCTCGACATCGAGGCCGGCGGACGCAAGGTGCCGGCGGCGGACGTCCATGCCGCCTTCATGTCGGCGCTGGGCTTTGCCTATGCCCAGGTGACCGATACGGAAAGCTGGCTGGCGCGCTGAGGCGTCGTCAGCCCACCTGGGCCCTATCCTACTTGGGCCCTATCCTACTTGGGCCCTGTGGCGCATCAGGTGGTCGGCCAGGACGCAGGCCATCATCGCCTCGCCCACGGGCACGGCGCGGATGCCGACGCAGGGGTCGTGACGGCCCTTGGTGACGACTTCCGTATTCTCGCCCGAGACGGTGACCGAATCGCGCGGGGTCAGGATGGAGGAGGTGGGCTTCACCGCGAAGCGCGCCACCACCTCCTGCCCCGTCGAGATGCCGCCCAGGATGCCGCCCGCCTTGTTGGAGCGAAAGGCGACGCGGCCGTTGGCCATTTCCATCTCGTCCGCATTCTCTTCGCCCTGAAGGGCGGCGGCGGCGAAACCGGCGCCGATCTCGACGCCCTTCACCGCATTGATCGACATCAGCGCGGCGGCGAGATCCGAATCGAGCTTGCCGTAGAGCGGCGCGCCGAGGCCGGCGGGCACGCCCGAAGCGACGACTTCGATCACTGCCCCGACCGATGACCCGGCCTTGCGGACGGCGTCGAGATCCGCTTCCCAGAGTTTCGCGGTCTCGGCGTCCGGGCAGAAGAAGGGATTATTGTCCACTTCCGCCCAGTCCCAGCGCGCGCGGTCGATCAGACGGGCGCCCACCTGGATCAGGGCGCCGCGAATGGTGACGTCCGGGCCCAGCACCTTGCGGGCGATGGCGCCGGCGGCGACCCTTGCCGCCGTCTCGCGGGCCGAGGAGCGCCCGCCGCCGCGCGGATCGCGGATACCGTATTTGACCTGATAGGTGAAATCGGCGTGGCCGGGGCGGAAGGTCTTGGCGATCTCGGAATAATCCTTCGAACGCTGGTCCGTGTTCTCGATCATCAGGCTGATCGGGGTGCCCGTGGTCAGGCCCTCGTAGGTGCCGGACAGGATCTTCACCTCGTCCGGCTCGCGGCGCTGGGTGGTGAAGCGGTTCTGGCCGGGCTTGCGCTTGTCGAGAAAGCCCTGGATGTCCGCCTCGGTCAGGGGCAGGCGCGGCGGCACGCCGTCGACCACGCAGCCGAGCGCCGGCCCGTGGCTCTCGCCCCAGGTGGTGACACGGAAGAGGTGACCGAAACTGTTGTGGGACATGCCTTTGCTCGACCTCGGGACACTTGCATCAAAAACGCGTCGTCCCGGCGCAGGCCGGGACCTTTCGACGGGGAGGGCGTTTTTGGCGCCTTTGCTCCCCAAAGATCCCGGCCTTCTGCCTGGATGACGACTTTCCTTTGTATTAGATCACCGACAGATCCGGCGCGTCGGCGGCCTTCATGCCGACGACGTGATAGCCCGAATCGACGTGATGCACCTCGCCCGAGACGCCGCGCGACAGGTCCGACACCAGATAGAGGCCGGCACCGCCGACATCGTCGATGGTGACGTTGCGCTTCAGGGGCGAGTTGTATTCGTTCCACTTCAGGATCAGGCGGAAATCGCCGATCGCGGAAGCCGCCAGGGTCTTGATCGGGCCGGCCGAAAGCGCGTTCACCCGGATCCCGTTCTTGCCGAGATCGACCGCGAGATAGCGCACCGAAGCCTCGAGCGCGGCCTTGGCGACACCCATCACGTTGTAATGCGGCATCACCTTTTCAGCGCCGTAATAGGTCAGCGTGATCAGGGAGCCGCCGTTCGGCATCAACGCTTCCGCGCGCTGGGCCACCGCCGTGAAGGAGAAGCACGAGATATACATGCTCTGCTTGAAGTTCTCCGGCGTCGTATCGACGTAGCGGCCCTTCAGCTCTTCCTTGTCGGAATAGGCGATGGCGTGGACCACGAAGTCGATCGTGCCCCATTTCTCCTTCAGGATCGCGAAGGTGGTGTCGATCGACTCCAACTCGGCGACGTCACAGGGGATCACCAGATCATCCGGCGTGCCGACCTCGGCCGCCAGCGGACGGACGCGGCGCTCCAGCGCCTCGCCCAGATAGGTGAAGGCGAGCTGACCACCCTGGGCGTGGATCGCCTTGGCGATACCCCAGGCAATGGAACGGTCGTTGGCGACCCCCATCACAAGTCCGCGTTTTCCAGCCATCAGGCCGGCGCCGTTCGACATAGGCTGATCTCCCTCAAGGCGGCACCTAAAGCGCGCGGATTATAGACGTCTCCCGCGCCCCCTCAAGCGCGGCATGCCGCCATGCGAAAATGGCGCTCTTGCCCGGCTTGTGCTCGGCGCGGCGCCATGTTCCGTTGTCCGACCCGACTGGAGTGCCTGCCCATGTCCGCCACGTCCGATCTTCTGTCGTCCCTGGACGACGCCGCGCTGGCCGAGCGCGGCCCCTTCGCCCTCTTCGCCACGTGGTTCGACGAGGCGGGCGCGACGGAAACCAACGATCCGAACGCCATGGCGCTGGCGACCGTCGATGGCGAAGGCCAGCCCTCGGTGCGGGTCGTCCTGATGAAGGGTTACGACGCGCGGGGCTTCGTCTTCTACACCAATTTCGAGAGCGACAAGGGCCGCGCCCTCCTGGGCCAGCCCAGGGCCGGGCTGAATTTCCACTGGAAGGGCCTGCGCCGCCAGGTGCGGATCACCGGTCCGGTGGCCCCGGTCGAGGATGCCGAGGCGGACGAATATTTCGCCTCGCGTCCCCGTGATTCCCAGATCGGCGCCTGGGCCAGCGACCAGTCCCGCCCGCTCGCCGCCCGCGCCGACTTCGAGGCCCGCATCGCCGAGGTCGCGGCGCGCTACGAGGGGCGCGACGTGCCGCGCCCGCCCCATTGGTCCGGCTTTCGGGTGACGCCCGCGCGGATCGAATTCTGGCAGGACCGGCCGTTCCGCCTGCACGACCGGGTGGTCTTCACCCCCGATGGCCAGGGCTGGCGCGTCCATCGCCTTTATCCCTGAGACCGGTATCCCCGAGATCGGCGGCATCCGCCGCGCTTGAGGCGGCGCGGCGGATGGGTGATCATCGGGCATGAGCGGAAATCACACCATGACGGCCGGCGCGATGGCCGATGTCGCCGACGCCGCCCGGTCCATGCGCCGGGCGACCATGGTTTCGGTCGGCGTCGCCGTGGTGCTCATCGTCATCAAGACCGTCGCCTATGCCCTGTCGGGTTCGGTCGCCATCATGTCCAGCCTGGTCGATTCGGCGCTCGATGCGGCGGCATCGCTGGCGACGCTCTATGCCGTCCATCAGGCGACCACGCCGGCCGACCGCGAGCACCGCTTCGGCCACGGCAAGGCGGAGGCGCTGGCCGGCCTCCTTCAATCCGCCATCGTCACCGGCTCCGGCGTCTTCCTGCTGTTCAAGGCGATCGACCGCATCGTGACGCCCGAGACGGTGGATCACGGCGCGCTCGGCATCGTGGTGATGGTGGTCTCCATCGTGCTCACCCTCGGCCTCGTCACCTATCAGCAGCGGGTGGCGGCGCGCACCGGCTCCATCGCCGTGGCGGGCGACCGGCTGCACTACCTGGGCGATCTCCTGTCCAATGCCGGGGTCATCCTGGCCCTGGTGCTGGCCGGCGAATTCGGTTTCCTGCGGGCGGACGGCATCATCGCGCTCGCCATCGCGGGCGTTCTGTTGCATGGCGCCTGGGGCATCGGGCGCGGTGCCCTCGACATGCTGATGGACCGCGAACTGCCGGACGAGGAGCGGGCGCATATCATCGCCATCGTGAAAGGCCACGACCGCGTGCTGGCCTTCCACGACCTGCGCACGCGGCGTTCCGGCCTTTCGACCTTCATCCAGCTCCATCTCGTGCTCGATGCCGACATGGCGCTGCGCGAGGCCCATGAGGTCGCGGAGGCAGTGGAACGATCGCTGATCGAAGCCTATCCGGGGGCGGAGGTCATCATTCACGAAGACCCCGAGGGCGTCGATGAGCACGACGGCCATGCGGAGCGCATCGGCGTCTGATATGGTCGCGCCGAAGCCCCCGCGTTCCCCGGGGCACAGACGAAGCCCAGGCCCATGCCCGTGATCGAAAACGACCGCCGTACCCTGATTCTGACCGGTGCCAGCCGGGGGATCGGCCACGCCACCGTGAAGCGCTTCTCCTCCGCCGGCTGGCGGGTGATCACCCTGTCGCGCCAGCCCTTTCCCGAGAATTGCCCCTGGGCGGCCGGGCCGGAGGATCACGTCCAGATCGATCTCGCCGATATCGACGCCATGCCCCATGTGATCGAGGAGATGCGCAGCCGCCTGATCGACGGAAGGCTCGACGCCCTGGTCAACAACGCCGGCATCTCGCCCAAGGGCGCGGGCGGCAGCCGGCTCGGCACCATCGCCACGGACTACGAGACCTGGGACCAGGTGTTCCGAGTGAATTTCTTCGCCCCCGTCCTGCTGGCGCGCGGCCTGATGCAGGAACTCCAGGCCGCCCAGGGCGCGATCGTCAACGTGACCTCCATCGCCGGCTCCCGGGTCCATCCCTTCGCCGGTTCCGCCTATGCGACGTCCAAGGCGGCGCTGGCCGCCCTGACCCGCGAAATGGCGGCGGACTTCGGGCCCCTGGGCGTTCGCGTCAACGCCATCTCGCCGGGCGAGATCGAAACCGCGATTCTCTCGCCGGGCACGGAAAAACTGGTCGAGCAGATCCCGCTGCGGCGTCTCGGCTCCACCGCCGAAGTGGCCAAGGCGATCTATTTCCTCTGCACCGAACAATCCTCCTACGTCACCGGCGCCGAACTCCACATCAACGGCGGCCAGCACGTCTGAGGGGGCGAAAGCGCCTTCTCGTCGCAAGATCCCGGCCTTCGCCGGGATGACGCTTGGGGGCGCCTCACCAATGTCTCGTCGCCCCGGCGAAGGCCGGGGCCTTCATCCGGAGAGGGCGGTGCTTCGCCCCTCACCCGACCCTCTCCCCTGAGGGGCGAGGGCTTGGAGCGGGCTCGGACCGGACTCCCTCGCCCCGCTTGCGGGGAGAGGGTGGGGGTGAGGGGTGGAGCCTCAGGCTTTGCCGTCGACGCCGGCTTCGGTGAAGCTCGCCATTTCGCCGTGGGTGCGGGCGGCGGCGCGGAGGAGGCTGGCGGCGACGGCGGCGCCCGAAGCCTCGCCAAGACGCATGCCGAGGTCGAGAAGGGGCAGGAGGCCGAGGCGGTCGAGCAGGCGGCGGTGCGCCGGCTCGGCGGAGCAATGGCCGGCAATGGCATGGTCCAGGCCGCCATCGCGGAGCAGTGCCAGGGGGGCGACGGCGGCCGTCGCGACATAACCGTCGAGGATCACGGGCACGCGGGCGTGGCGCGCGGCGATGCAGGCGCCCAGCATGGCGGCCAATTCGCGTCCGCCGAGCCGCCGGGCGAGGTCGAGGGGATCGTCGCTCTCCGTGCGGTGGAAGGCGGCGGCGCCGGCGACGGCGGCGATCTTGGTGGCGAGCACGGCGCCCGAGGCACCGGTACCGGGGCCTACCCATTCCTCCGCCGTGCCGCCGAAGAGACCGGCCGCGAGCGCCGCCGCCACCGTCGTATTGCCGATGCCCATCTCGCCGAGGCAGATGAGGTCGAGGCCCGGTTCGACCGTGGCGAAGCCGGCGGCGACGGCGGCGATGAATTCATCTTCGGACAGGGCAGGGGCGCTACGGAAATCGGCCGTCGGGCGGTCGAGGTCGAGGGGCGTCACCACCAGATCGGCACCGATGGCGCGGGCGAGCGCATTGATGGCGGCGCCACCGTTGTCGAAATTCGCCACCATCTGCGCCGTCACGCTGGCCGGATAGGGCGAGACCCCGGCGCCGGCGATGCCGTGGTTGCCGGCGAAGACCGCGATCCGAATCGATTCGGCGCCCGGCCGTGCCCGGCCCTGCCAGCGCGCCAGATGGATCGCCAGATCCTCCAGCCGGCCGAGGGCACCGGGCGGCTTGGTCAGAACGGCGTCGCGGGCGGCGGCGGCACTGGCCGCGATTTCGTCGCCTTCGGGCATGGCCTGGATCAGCCGGCGGAGGCCGGCGAGATCGACGGGCGGTTTGATCGTCATGGCTAAAGCTGGCACGTTCTTGCAAAAGGGCCCCATGCTGTACCCCTTCGGGGCCGAGACAAGAAGCGACAAATGCACGCCGACCAGCCCGCGCCGCCCACGCCACTCGATGAATTCAAATTCGTGCTCGGCCTGTTCACCCGCCTGCCGGTGGGCAGGCCGCGCGAGATACCGGCCGCCCGTCTCGGCCGCACGGTCTGGTGCTTTCCCCTGGTCGGTGCCCTCGTGGGCGGGCTCGCCGCCCTCGGCGCCCTGATCGGGGCGGGCTTCGGGCTCGGCCCGTGGTCGGTGGCGATCGTCGCCATCGCCGTCGAACTGCTGGTCACCGGCGCCCTGCACGAGGATGGCTTCGCCGATGTCGCCGACAGTTTCGGCGGCCGTGACCGCGAGACGCGGCTTGCCATCATGCGCGACAGCCGGATCGGGGCCTTCGGCGCCGTCGCCTTGTGGCTGCTGCTGTCGGCGCGGCTCGTGCTGCTCGCCGGCCTTGCGGGGGCGGGTATCGGGGCGGGGGCGAGTATCGGGGCGGGGGCGGGCATCTGGACCCTGGTCTTCGCCCTGATCGGCGCCAATGCGGCGGCGCGCATCGCTTTGCTGATCCCCCTCGTACTGCTGCCGCCGGCCCGCGCCGACGGCCTCGGCGCCGGGCTGGGCGAGCCGCCGCGCGAGGCCGGCGGGGCGGCCCTGGTCTATGGCATCGGTATCGGCGTGGTCTGTTTCGGCTGGGGCGTCTTCGCCGTCGCGGTCGCGGTTCTGTTCGCCGGTGTGGTCATGGCCATGGTCGGGCGCCAGAACCTCGGCGGGCAGACCGGCGATCTCCTCGGGGCGACGGCGGCGCTGAGCCTGCCGCTGGTCCTGCTCGCCGTGGGCGGAAATGGCTGAGGGGGGCATGGATATGGCCGTGGCGGCGCCGGCCGCCGGCGTCGTGCTCGGTCTGCTGGCGGGGCATGTCGCGCTCAGGGTGAACCGGCTGCTGGCGGCCCATCGCGCATTGGCCGTGCCCGGCCTCGGCTGGCTGTGGTGGGGGCTGTCCGGGCTCTATGGCGGCCTCGCGCTCTGGCGCTTCGGGATCTCGCCCCACGGCGCCCTGCTCGCGGTGCTCGGCGCCATCGCCTTTGCCACCGCCGCCTTCGATTTCGCCCATCGCCGCATCCCGAACGACTGGTCGCTGGCGGTCGCCGCGCTCGGCCTTCTCGATGCGGCGCTTTCGGGGCGCGTGGTCGAGGCGCTGGCGGCGGGGATCGGCGGGGCGGCACTGCTCTGGGCCTTCGGGCGGCTTTACGGCATGATCCGGGGGCGGGATGGGCTCGGCCTCGGCGACGTGAAACTGGTTGTCGGGCTCGGCTTCTGGCTCGGGCCGATCGCGCTGATCTGGTGCTTCATGGCGGCCAGTCTGGTCACCGCGATCCTCGGGGCGGCGGCCCTCGTGATGCGGCGCCTGTCCGACGATCCGCCCTTCGGGCCCGGCCTGCTGGCGGCCGCGCTCGCGCTCGCGATCGCCGGCCCGCCGCCCTATTGATGAAAGAAGAGGGAAGGAACCGTCATGGCCGTCCAGATCCCCTATCGCCGCGACATGGCGTTCGAATACGGCCGCTTGGAGCCGGTGGCCCCCGGGCTTCGCCGCATCGTCGCGCAAAATCCGTCCGCCTTCACCTTCCATGGCACCGGGACCTATGTGGTGGGGGAGGGACGGGTGGCGGTGATCGACCCCGGCCCCGACGATCCCGCCCATATCGACGCCCTGCTGGCGGGCCTGGGTGGGGAACGGGTCAGCCATATCCTGGTCACCCACACCCATCACGATCATTCGCCGGGCGCCGCCCCCCTTCGCCAGGCAACGGGGGCGCCCACCTTCGGCTTCGGCCCCCATGGCGCCGGCAGGCCCGAGGCGGCGGGCCAGCAGGCGGTGGAGGGCGGCGACCTCGACTTCGTGCCCGACCGCCGGCTGGTCGATGGCGACGTGGTCGCCGGCCCCGGCTGGACCATCGAGGCGGTGCACACCCCCGGTCACACTTCCAACCACCTGTGCTTTTCCTGGCGCGAGCCCAAGGTGTTGTTCACCGGCGATCACGTCATGGGTTGGTCGACCAGTGTCATCACCCCGCCCGACGGCGACATGGGCGATTACATGGAAAGCCTGCGCCGCCTGCTTTCGCGTGACGAGGAAACCTATTGGCCGACCCACGGCCCCGCCATCATCGACCCGCGCACCCATGTCGAAGCCTTCATCGCCCATCGCGGCGAGCGCGAGGCCCAGCTTCTCGGCCAATTGGCGGCAGGACCGGCGACGATCATGGACATGGTGCCCACGATCTATGCCGGGGTCGATCCCGCGCTCTATCCGGCGGCGGCGCGCTCCAGCTTCGCCCATCTGCTGCATCTGCACGACCAGGGCAGGGTGCGGGCCGAACCGGGGCCCGGCCTCGACGCCCGCTGGTCCCTGGCCTGAAACCCCCGGCCCGAGACCGTGGACACGACCGCCGGGGCGCCCTGCCTGATCGACGGTATCGCCCTCTTCGCCGATCTCGATGCCGATGCAAGGCGGGACGTGGTCGATCACGCCGCCTGGTACAGCCTGCCGGGCGGCAGCCTGCTGTTCGCCCAGGGCGAGCCGGGCGACGCGCTCTACGTCCTGCTGCGCGGCAGTATCGCGGTCATGCGCGAGGCCCCGGACGGGGCGCGCCGGCGCATCGCCCGGGTCCGCGCCGGCGAAGTGGTGGGCGAAATGGCGCTGGTCAGCGGGCGCCCGCGTTCCGCCCATGCGGTGGCGGAACGCGACTGCGAGGTGCTGCGCCTCGACCGCCTGGCCTTCGAGCAATTGGTCACCCGCCATCCCAAATCCATGCTGCGCCTGACCCGGCAGATCGTCGCCCGGCTGGAGTTGCTGCACGAACATCCGGCCGGCGCGCCGCCCGATGGACCGCATTCGATCGTGCTGCTGCCGCTGGGCGGCGTGCGTGACTGCACGGGGCTTAGGCGCGACCTCGCCCGGGCGCTCCGCCTCTACGGCAAGGTCGCGGAGATCACCGAGGCGGAGGGCGCCGGCCATCAGACCGACTGGTTCCACGACATCGAGAGCGCCCATGATTTCGTGCTCTATCAGGCCGACGAAAGCGCCGGACCATGGAGCCTGCTGTGCCTGCGCCAGGCCGACCGCTGTCTGATCGTCGCCGGCGCCGACGATCCCGAACCGCGCCGCCGCCACCCGCTGGAAGATGTCGCCCATGAACGCGGCGTCGCCCTCGAACTCGTCCTTCTGCACCCGCCCGACCGGCTTCAGCCCGACGGCAGCGCCGCCTTCCTGGGCGGGCGGCCGCTCGCCCTGCATCATCATGTGCGCTCGGGCGTCTGGGGCGATGCCGCGCGTCTCGCCCGCCAGATGGCGGGCAAGGCGATCGGCCTCGTGCTGTCGGGCGGCGGCGCCAGGGGCTTCGCCCATCTCGGCGTGTTGCGGGCACTCGCCGAGGCGGGGATCGCCATCGACATGGTGGGCGGCAGTTCCATGGGCGCGATCGTCGGCGTCGGCGCGGCGCTTCATTGGGACGCCCATGACGCCGAGGCCCGGTTTCGCCGGGCCTTCGTCGACAGCGATCCGATGCGCGACTTCACACTGCCCCTGGTCGCGCTCACCGCCGGCCGGCGGGTCACCCGGCGCCTGCGCGAAGCCTTCGGCGAGCGCCGGATCGAGGATCTGTGGCTGCCCTTCTTCTGCACCTCGACCAATCTGACCCGGGGCACGCTGGCGGTGCATCGCCGGGGCCCGCTGTGGCGCTGGCTGCGCGCCGGTGTCGCCATTCCCGGCGTCATGCCGCCCTGGGTGAACCCCGACGGCGAGATCTTCGCGGACGGCGGCGTCTTGGACAATCTGCCGGTCGGGCCCATGCGCGAGATGGGCCGGGGCCCGGTGATCGCGGTCGACGTGGGCGAGGCGGTCGCCTTCTCGGCGCCGGGCGCGCGGCCGGAGGAAACCTGGTTCGAGCGCCTGATCCTGCGCCGGCGCCCGCGCATGCCCGGCATCTTCGAGACTCTGCTGCGGGCCGGCACGGTGAAGACCCCGGCGGAGCGCCTGGCCGACCTCTGCCTGAAGCCGCCGGTCGAGGAGATCGACTTCCTGAACTGGCGCGCCTTCGAGCGCGCGATCGCCATCGGGCGCGACCATGCACGGGCGGAATTGCACCATGCGCCGGCAAGCATAACGGGCGCGCCACGCCCTTGACAGCATGCCCGCCCGGGCCGAACTCTGATGCCATGACGACAGACGATCGACCGGCCGCCACGCGGCTGACCCGCCGGGGCGTGCTCGCGCTCGAAGGCGCCGAAGTGACGGATTTCCTGCAGGGGCTGGTGTCCAACGACACCAAGCTGCTGACCCCCGAACACGCGCTCTTCGCCGCGCTGCTGACGCCCCAGGGCAAGTTCCTGCACGAGCTGATCATGGCCCGCGCGGGCGACAGGGTGCTGATCGACAGCGAGGCGGAGCGCCTGCCCGATCTTCAGCGCCGGCTGACCATGTATCGTCTGCGCGCCAAGATCGACATCGCCCCGGCGGCCGACGCGGCGGTGATCGCCGTCTTCGGGCCCGGCGCGGCGGATGCTTTCGGCCTGGCGGCGACGGCCGGCGCCGCCCGTCCCCTCGACGGCGGTGCCAGCGCCTTCGTCGATCCCCGCGTCGCCGATCTCGGCGTCCGCCTGATCGGGCCGCAAGGGGCGGTCGAGGCGGCGCTGGCCGCCGCCGGCATCACCCCCGACGCGCCGGAGGAGGCTTACGACCGCCTGCGCATCGGTCTCGGCGTGCCCGACGGTTCGCGCGACATCGCCGTCGACCGGGGCTTCCTGCTCGAGAATAATTTCGAGGAACTGCACGGCGTCTCCTTCACCAAGGGCTGCTATGTCGGCCAGGAGCTGACGGCGCGCACCAAGCACCGCGCGACGATCCGCAAGCGGCTCTATCGGGTCGAATTCGATCCCGCGGCCGAGGTGCCGGCGCCCGATACGCCGATTCTGCTGGGCGGGCGCGAGGCGGGGGCGATGCGCAGCGCCGTCGCCGGCGTCGGCCTTGCGGTCATGCGCCTCGAATATATGGATCCGGGGGCCGACGAGGGGCAGGTCTTCGTCGCGGGCGATACGGTCGTCCGGCCCAGCGCGCCGCCCTATCTGGCGGGGCCGGCGTCGTGACTGGCGGCCTGATCCTGCATGAGGACGGCAGGCAACGCTGCCCCTGGTGCGGCACGGCGCCCGATTACATGGCCTATCACGACGAGGAATGGGGCGTGCCCGAACGGGACGGCCGAGCCCTGTTCGAGAAGCTGATGCTGGATGGTTTCCAGGCCGGCCTCGCCTGGATCACGATCCTCAGGAAGCGCGACGGCTTCCGCCGCCGCTTCGAGGGGTTCGAGCCCAAACGCCTCGCCGAATGGGGCGAGGCGGAGGTGGCGGCGGCGCTGGCCGATGCCGGCATCGTGCGCCATCGCGGCAAGATCGAGGCAACCATCGGCAATGCCCGGGGTTATCTGGAGATCGAGGCGCGCGAGGGCGATTTCTCGCGCTTCCTCTGGTCGTTCGTCGGCGGTGCGCCGATCGTGAATGCCTGGGAGACCATCGGCCAGGCCCCGACGGAGAGCGCGGAGGCCAAGGCGATGTCCAAGGCGCTGAAGCAATACGGCTTCCGCTTCGTCGGGCCGACCATCGTCTATGCCTTCATGCAGGCGGTCGGCATGGTCGACGACCATCTGGTCGGCTGTCACGCGAAGCGGGCCACGGCATAGGGACCTGCCGGATACGGCAGGAGGGGGGACAGCATGGCGGAGGATGCCTTACTCCGCGCGAGGACGGTCGAAGCGGGCGATATCTGGGCCTGCGCCGAAATCTTTCTCGACGCGCGGCGGCGCGCCAAGCCGCATGTTCCGGCCGACCGTTTCGCCTTCGAGGACTTCTCGCTGGCGACGGCCGATCTCGATCTGATCGTGGCGGAACGGGGCGGCGACATCGTCGGCTTCGCCGGCTTCGACCCGCCGGCCAACGAGATCGACCTGCTCTTCGTCGCGCCCGCGGCGCAGGGTCGGGGTGTCGGCGCCCTGCTGCTGGCGGAAGCGACGCGGCGCCTGCGCCCCGGCGCCCATCTGCGCTGCGAGGCCAGCAACGGCGCGGTGCGCGCCTTCTATCGCGCCCAGGGCTGGGTGGAACTGGGCGAATCCTGGGGCGAGGTCGAATTCATCCGCCCGAACCCCAGCCTGCTGCCGTTCCGCGCCATCCTCGCCGCGCCGCTTCTGGTGCGCTGAACCTCGCGGCTTGACAGGCGGCGGAGCCCCCGGCCCGAATGCTGCCATGGACACACAGAACGACATCGACGCGGCGGAGGCGATTCCCGAGGGATTTCGCCGTCTGCCCTGGCGCAGCGGCTACGGCCTCGCCGTCGGTCCCCTCTACGAGCGCGCCGAGCCGGACGGCGGCTTCACCCGGGCGTTTCGGGTGGGGACGCATCACCTGAACACCCTGAACAACTGCCACGGAGGCATGCTGATGGGGTTCGCCGACGTCTCCTTCGGCCATGCCATCTCCCACCGCACGGGGCGGAACTGGATCACCGTCCGCCTGGTGCTGGACTTCATCGCGGGCGCGCCCTTCGGCGCCTGGGTCGAAGGGACCGGCAAGGTGGTGGCGGAGGACGGTGCCTTTCGCACCATCCAGGGAAGGCTCTGGACCGGCGATACGCTGATCGCGACCGGCACCGGGATCTTCAAGGTCATCACGCTCCGCGACAAGAATTAGAGCGCAAGAACAGGGCAGCCTGTCGCCCCGCCATCGCCGATGCTGGCCTTGTCGCGAACAGACCCTCGAGAGAAGCCCGCCATGCCGACCGCCCTTTCCATCGCCCCCGCCCTCGACGAAGACGCCTGCTGGGCGCGCCTGACCGGCGAGGCGGCGGCCGGGCCGGACTTCCTCTACGGCGTGGTCACCACCGGCGTGGTGTGCCGGCCCGGTTGCGCCTCGCGCCGGCCGAAGCGCGAGAACACGCGATTCTTCGCCGACCTGGCCTCGGCCGAGGCGGCGGGCTTTCGCCCCTGCAAGCGCTGCCGGCCGGACCAGGCGGCGCCGGCCGCCGCCGCCCGCGCCGGGCAAGCGGTGGAGACCGCCTGCCGCCTGATCCGCGAGACCCTGGAAGCGGGGGAAGCGGCGCCGACCCTGGGGGCACTGGCCGAAGCCGTCCATCTCTCCCCCTTTCATTTCCAGCGCCTGTTCAAGCGCCTGACCGGCATGTCGCCCCGCGATTACGCCGCCGGCTGCAAGCAGGGCCGGCTGGTTGCCGCGCTGGCCAAGGGCGATCAGGTCGCGAGCGCCCTCTATGAAGCCGGCTATGGTGCGGTCTCGGACGCCTATCGCGCCGTGAAGCAGGCGACCGGGACGACCCCGGCCAAGCTCCGCGCAGGCGGTTTCGATCTCTACTGGGGCATCGTGCCCACGGTCTTCGGCCTGACCCTGGTGGCGGCGACCGAACGGGGCATCGCCGCCCTCTTCATGGGCGAGGACGAGGCGCTTCTGGCCGCCGATCTCGCCATGCGCTTCCCGAACGCCCGCCTGATCCGGGACGAAGGCCATATCGAACCCCTGCTGGCGGCGGTGGCGGCGCGGGCGGCGGAGCCGGATGCCGGCGGCGACCTGCCCCTCGACCTGCGCGGCACGGCTTTCGAGATTTCGGTCTGGCAGGCGCTGCGCGCCATTCCGATCGGCGAGACCAGAACCTATGGCGCATTGGCGGCGGCGATCGGCAAGCCCGGCGCGGCACGGGCGGTGGGCCGGGCCTGCGGCGCCAATCCGGTCTCGATCCTGGTCCCCTGTCACCGTGCCGTCGGGGCCGACGGTTCCCTCACCGGCTATCGCTGGGGCACGGCGAGGAAGCGCCGGCTTCTGGAGATGGAGCGCGAGGCGGCATCCTGAGGATCGCTCGCGCGGCCTCGATGTCGCGGCGTCATTCCGCCCCGCAACAAGAATGCTTGTTTGCTCTGGCCCCTTTTGTAATAGTGCGCGCCTGAAAAAGGGGTCTGTCCGGGCCGGTGGCGCCGTCCATCGGCGGGGGCGGACAAACGAGAACATATTTGATCTGCACTCGGCGCCGGATTTTGGGTTGCGCCAAAATCTCGGATCGCTGGGGAACCTCGGGAACCACGCCATGAACATGGACATCACCGAACATCGGAAGACCTACACGCTGTTCATGAGCCTGACCAAATGGGGGATCATCGGGACGATCGCCCTGCTGGTGCTCATGGCGATCTTCCTGCTCTGATGCCGCACGGGCGGGGGACCGGTCGTGTGCGGCCGGCCTCTCCGCCCCTTTCATTTCTTCCGCTCTAATCTGGGGGCCAGATGAGGATTGCCATTCCAAGGGAGCGGCGGCCGAACGAAAAGCGTGTCGCCGCCTCTCCCGAATCCGTCAAGAAACTGATCGCGCTCGGCGCCGAGGTGGTGATCGAGGCCGGTGCCGGTCTCGATTCCGCGGTCACGGACGACGCCTTTTCCGCCGCCGGCGCCAAGATCGCGCCGGATGCGGCCTCGACCATCGCCGACGCCGACGTGGTGTTCCACGTCCAGCGCCCGATGCCCGAGGAACTGGCCTACTACAAGCGCGGTGCCATCCTCATCGCCGGCCTCAACCCCTATGCCGACCGCGACAGCGTGAAGGCCTATGCCGATGCCGGCATCGACGCCTTCGCCATGGAATTCGTGCCGCGCATCACCCGTGCGCAGTCGATGGACATCCTGTCGTCCCAGGCGAACCTCGCGGGTTACCGCGCGGTCATCGACGCGGCCTATGAATATTCCCGCGCCATCCCGATGATGATGACGGCGGCGGGCACCGTCGCCCCCGCGCGCGCCCTGATCATGGGTGTCGGCGTCGCCGGCCTGCAGGCCATCGCGACGGCGAAGCGCCTCGGCGCCATCGTCTCCGCGACCGACGTCCGCCCGGCCACCAAGGAGCAGGTGGAATCGCTTGGCGGTACCTTCGTCGCGGTCATGGACGACGAGTTCAAGAACGCCCAGACCGCCGGCGGCTACGCCAAGGAAATGTCCAAGGAATATCAGGAAAAGCAGGCGGCCCTGATCGCGGACACCATCAAGAAGCAGGACATCGTGATCACCACCGCGCTGATCCCGGGCCGGCCCGCGCCGGTTCTGGTCTCGCCGGAAATGGTCGCCACGATGAAGCCGGGCTCGGTGATCGTCGATCTGGCGGTGGAGCAGGGCGGCAACTGCCCGCTGTCGCGCCCGGGCGAGATCGTCGTGACCGACAATGGCGTGAAGATCATCGGCCACCTGAACGTGCCGAGCCGGACCTGCGTCGATTCCTCGCAGCTCTTCGCCAAGAACCTGCTGAACTTCATCACGCCGCTGGTCTCCAAGGAGACCCGGCAGCTTGCGATCGACTGGGAAGACGAGATCATCAAGGCTTCCATCCTGACCAAGGATGGCGCCGTGGTGCACCCCGCCTTCGCTTCGGCCTGAGGAGAGCTGGACCATGGTCGATGATTTCATTTTCTTCCTCTCCATCTTCGTGCTGGCCGTCTTCGTCGGCTATTACGTCGTCTGGAGCGTGACCCCCGCCCTGCACACGCCGCTGATGGCGGTGACCAACGCGATCTCCTCGGTGATCATCGTCGGCGCCGTGATCGCGATCGCGGTGCCCGGCATTTCCAGTGCCAACTGGTTCTCGAAGATCCTCGGCTTCATCGCCGTGGTCTTCGCGGCGGTGAACATCTTCGGCGGGTTCATGGTGACCAGCCGAATGCTCGCCATGTACAAGAAGAAAGAGAAGTGAGGGGCTGACGATGAATCCCAATCTCGCGGCCTTCCTCTACCTGGTCTCCGGCGTCCTGTTCATTCTGGCGCTGCGCGGCCTCTCGTCTCCGGCGACGTCCCGTGCGGGTAACCGCTACGGCATGATCGGCATGACCATCGCGGTCGTGACCACGCTGGTCTCCTCCCAGGTCTGGCCCGGTCTCGACATCATCACGGTGTTCCTGATCGTGCTCGCGCTCGGCATCGGCGGCGGCATCGGCGGCGTCGTCGCCAAGCGCGTGCCCATGACCTCCATGCCCCAGCTCGTCGCGGCCTTCCACAGCCTCGTCGGCATGGCGGCGGTGCTGGTCGCCTTCGCGGCGCTCTATTCGCCGGACAATTACGGCATCGGCACCCCGGGTCATCTGCATGCGCAGAGCCTGATCGAGATGGGTCTCGGCGTCATCATCGGCGCGATCACCTTCTCGGGCTCGATCATCGCCTTCGCCAAGCTGAACGGCAACATGTCGGGTTCCCCGATCCTGCTGCCGGCGCGCCACCTGATCAACATCGCCATCGCCTCGGTGATCGTCCTCCTGCTGGTGATCTTCATCGCCTCGGGCGGCGATGCGCTCTGGGCGTTCTGGCTGGCGACCCTGCTGTCCTTCGGCATCGGCATCACCCTGATCATTCCGATCGGCGGCGCCGACATGCCGGTGGTGGTCTCCATGCTCAACTCCTATTCGGGTTGGGCGGCGGCCGGCATCGGCTTCACGCTGCAGAACACGGCGCTGATCATCACCGGTTCGCTGGTGGGTTCGTCGGGCGCGATCCTGTCCTACATCATGTGCAAGGGCATGAACCGCTCCTTCATCAGCGTCATCCTCGGCGGCTTCGGTGCCGACGCGGGCGACGCGGCGGCGGCGGGCGGTGCCCGCGAGGCGCGCCCGGTGAAGCAGGGTTCGGCGGACGATGCGGCCTTCATCATGAAGAACGCGGGGTCCGTGATCATCGTGCCGGGCTATGGCATGGCGGTGTCCCAGGCCCAGCATGCGCTGCGTGAAATGGCCGACTTCCTGAAGGAAGAGGGCGTGAAGGTCTCCTATGCCATCCATCCGGTGGCGGGCCGCATGCCGGGTCACATGAACGTGCTGCTGGCGGAAGCCTCGGTCCCCTACGACGAAGTGTTCGAGCTGGAAGACATCAACTCGGCCTTCTCGCAGACCGACGTGGTCTTCGTCATCGGCGCCAACGACGTGACCAACCCGGCGGCCAAGACCGACAAGGCCTCGCCGATCTACGGCATGCCCATCCTCGAGGTGGACAAGGCGAAGACGGTTCTGTTCGTGAAGCGCGGCATGTCCTCGGGCTATGCCGGCGTCGACAACGAACTGTTCTTCCGCGACAACACCATGATGCTCTTCGGTGACGCCAAGAAGGTGACCGAGGAAATCGTGAAGGCTTTCGGCCACTAAGCCGAACGCTCGAAGACAAGGGGCCGCGCTGGCGACAGCGCGGCCCTTTTTCTTTGGCGAAAGGGCGGGCAGGCGATAGGCTTTGCCCATGACTTTCACCGTTCACGGCGCATCGCCCCGCGCGGGCCTTCGAATTAGCCACCCGGCCTGATCCGTCGGGCCGGGTTCCGCTCGCCCTGAATCCCTGAACTGCGCCCGTTGAAAGTCCACCCATGTCCGAAGACCCCCGCCGCGGGGCGATGCTGCACCTTCTGTGCGGCCGGGTCGCCGCCGGCAAATCGACCCTCGCCGCCCGCCTCGCCGCCACCGATCGGGCCATCGTCATCGCCGAGGATACCTGGCTGTCCCGGCTCTATGCCGGTGAAATCACCACGGTCGCCGCCTATGTGGAGCGCGCGGCGAGGCTTCGGGCCCTCATGGGGCCCCATGTCGCGGATCTGCTGCGGGGCGGGCTCTCCGTCGTGCTCGACTTTCCGGCCAATACGCCGGCCACGCGCGTCTGGATGCGCGAGATCGTCGAACGATCGGGCGCCAATCACCGGATGCATGTCCTCGATACGCCGATCGAGGTCTGCAGGGCCCGGATGCATGCGCGGAACGCCGCCGGGGCCCATGAATACGCCCCGACCGATGCCGAATTCGACCATATATCGAGCTTCTTCGTGCCCCCCGGAGCGGACGAAGGTTTCGACATCGTGATCCATCGGCCTTAGCGGCGTTCCCCCGCGCCCCGCCATGAATTATGGTCGCAGCCCCGAAAGAACAGGGTCCGATTCATGAGCGCCGACACCCTTCGCATCGCCCGTACCATCGCCGCCGAGATCCTGGCGAAACCCGATCAGGTCAATGCCGCGATCGAGCTGTTGGACGGCGGGTCAACCGTGCCCTTCATCGCGCGCTACCGGAAGGAGGTGACCGGCGGGCTGGACGACACCCAGCTCCGCACGCTGGAGGAACGTCTCTCCTATCTGCGCGAACTGGCGGCCCGGCGGAAGACGGTGCTCGAGACGATCGAGGGCCAGGGCAAGCTGACGGATGAATTGCGCCGGAAGATCGAGACGGTGGAGACCAAGGCGGAGCTCGAGGACATCTATCTGCCCTTCAAGCCGAAGCGCCGCACCAAGGCGGAGATCGCCCGCGAGCGCGGCCTCGGCCCCCTGGCGGAGGCGATCCTGGCCGACCGCTCCATCGTGCCGCAGGAGGCCGCCACGGCCTATCTGGGCGAGGAGGTGCCGGACGTGAAGGCGGCGCTGGACGGGGCGCGCGACATCGTCATGGAGAAGATGGCGGAAGACGCCGATCTGGTCGGCAACCTTCGTGCCTACATGAAGGAGAACGCGACCATCCATGCCCGCCTGATCGAGGGCAAGGCGGAGGCGGGCGCCAAGTTCAGCGATTATTTCGACCACGAGGAACGCTGGACGAACGTGCCGAGCCACCGTGCGCTCGCCATGCTGCGCGGCCGTAACGAGGAGGTTCTCACCCTCGACATCGAGATCGACAAGGATCTGGACACGCCGGTGAAGCCTGTGGAGGCGCGCATCATGGGCGCCTTCGGCATCGACCCCAAAGCCCCCAATGCGGCGGAGAAATGGCTGGGCGACGTGGCGCGCTGGTGCTGGCGGGTGAAACTGTCGCTGCATCTCTCCATCGACCTGATGAACGACATGTGCGAGCGGGCGGAGGAAGAGGCGATCCAGGTTTTCGCCCGGAACCTCAAGGATATCCTGCTGGCGGCGCCCGCCGGCTCCCGCGCCACCATGGGACTTGACCCCGGCATCCGCACCGGGGTCAAGGTCGCGGTGGTGGATGGCACCGGCAAGCTGCTGGATACGGCGACCGTCTATCCCTTCCAGCCCAGGAACGATCTGCGCGGGGCCCAGGCGACGCTGGGCCATCTGATCCTGAAGCATGGCGTCGAACTGGTCGCCATCGGCAATGGCACGGCGAGCCGCGAGACCGACCGCATGGCGGCCGACCTGATCGCGGACCTGCCGGCGGAAAAGCGCCCGATCAAGGTCGTTGTGTCCGAGGCCGGCGCCTCGGTCTATTCCGCCTCGGCGCTGGCGGCGGCCGAATTTCCCGATCTCGACGTCTCGCTGCGCGGCGCCGTCTCGATCGCGCGGCGCCTGCAGGATCCCCTGGCGGAACTGGTGAAGATCGAGCCGAAGTCGATCGGCGTCGGGCAATATCAGCACGACGTCGACCAGCACCGCCTGGCCCGGGCGCTGGATGCCGTGGTCGAGGATGCGGTGAACGCGGTCGGCGTCGACCTCAACACCGCTTCCGCTTCCCTGCTGTCGCGGGTCTCGGGTCTCGGCGCCTCGCTGGCGGAAGCGGTGGTTGCGCATCGCAACGCCCATGGTCCCTTCGGCACGCGGAAGGACCTGCTGTCGGTCGCGCGCCTTGGCCCCCGGACCTTCGAGCAATGCGCCGGTTTCCTGCGCATTCCGAACGGTGCCGAGCCGCTGGACGCATCGTCGGTGCATCCCGAAGCCTATGGTGTCGCCAAGCGGATCGTCGCTGCCTGCGGCCGCGATCTGCGCAGCCTGATGGGCGATGCGCGCCAGTTGAAGGCGCTCGATCCCGCCGATTTCGTGGACGAGCGTTTCGGCCTGCCGACCGTGAAGGACATTCTCGCCGAACTGGAAAAGCCGGGCCGCGACCCCCGCCCGGAATTCAGGACCGCCAGCTTCGCCGACGGCGTCGAGGAACTCACGGACCTGAAGCCGGGCATGATGCTGGAAGGCACGGTGACCAATGTCGCCGCCTTCGGCGCCTTCGTCGACATCGGCGTCCATCAGGACGGTCTGGTTCACGTCAGCCAATTGGCCGACCGCTTCGTCAAGGACCCGTCGGAAGTGGTGAAGGCGGGCGACGTGGTGAAGGTGAAGGTGCTGGAAGTCGACGTGAAGCGAAAGCGCATCTCGCTCTCCATGCGGAAGGGCGAGGCGCCGCCCCGGCCCCAGGGACCGCGGGATCGCAACGACGGGCCGCGCCGCAACGCCATGCCGCCGAAGCGCGAGGAGCGCAGCCAGCAAGGCAGCCTGGGGGCCGCCCTGCTCGACGCCATGCGCCGGAAATAGGTTCCTTCGCCGCCATTGCACTGCAACAGCTTTGGGCTAGGCTGCGGCTTTCTCGCAGGAAGCCGCAGCCATGACCGAAACGCCCTTCACCCACCTCAAGGCCGTCGTCTTCGACTGGGCGGGCACCATGGTCGATTTCGGTTCGCGCGCCCCCATGGGCGCCTTCGTCGAAGCCTATGGGCGGCTCGGCGTCGAGATTTCGATCGACGAGGCGCGGGGCCCCATGGGCCTGCCCAAACGTGCCCATATCGCCGCCCTGATGGCCGATCCCGCCATCGCCGCGCGCTGGCGGGCGGCTCATGGCCATGCCCCGGGGGAGGCGGATATCGATGCCGTCTACGACGTCTTCGTCCCCCTCAACGAGGCGGTGGTGACCGACTACGCCGACATGATCCCGGGCGCGGTGGAAACCGTTGCCACGTGTCGCGCGCGCGGTCTCAGGATCGGCTCCACCACCGGCTATGTCCGCAGCATCATGGAACGCCTGACGCCCATCGCGGCCGCGGCCGGTTACGTGCCCGACAATCTGGTCTGCGCCGGCGATCTGGCGGACGGCCGTCCCGGCCCCCTGATGATGTATCGCACCTTCGCCGACATCGGCGTCTTCCCGCCGGCGGCGGTGGTGAAGGTGGACGACACCGAACCCGGCATCCTGGAAGGCAAGGCCGCCGGCACCTGGACCGTCGGCCTGTCGGTCTCCGGCAACATGGTCGGTCTCTCGCTCGCCGAATGGCAGGCGCTGGGCGCGGACGAACAGGCGGCGCGGCGCGCGGAAGCGGAGGCGAAGCACCGCGCACTCGGCGTCGACTATGTCATCGATTCGGTCGCCGATCTGATGCCGGTGCTGGACGCGATCGAGGCCCGCATGGCGAAAGGCGACGGGCCGTCGGCCTGACGCCTCACGATATCTCGTCGCCCCGGCGAAGGCCGGGGCCTTGTCCAGGAAAGTTACCTTCTTCGTTACGATACCCCGGCCTGCGCCGGGATGACGCGCTTCCGTTCGGGGGAAATCAGGCGGCGATGCCGTGGAGGATGGAGTCGATCGAGAGGGTGATCAGCGCGTCGGTCGCGGTCCACTGGAAGTCGCCATGGGTGATCAGCAGGGACACGATGCCATGGCCGGCCGCCCAGACGATCTCGGCCAGGGTGCCGGCCTCCGCCGGCTTCAGGGCGCCGGCCTCGATCAGGCGGCGGATCTCGTCCTCCAGCAGGGCGAAGGCGCGCATGCCGAAGCTTTCTTCCTCCGGCGGCGGGGTGTCGCCGGGGCGCGCACGATGACTGTGGTGAGACAATTTCTCGCGCTTCAGGCCGGCCAGCGGCGTCATGAAGACCAGGCGATAGACATCCGGATTGGCCAGGCCGAAATCGACATAGCCTCGCATCAGGTGGCGCAGGCGCGCGAAAGGCTCGTCCGTTGCCAGTGTCGCGGCCAGGGACGCCTCACTCGCCTCGATCAGGCCCAGGAAGAAGTCCTCGCAGACGGCGAGCAGCAGGGATTCCTTGTCGGCGAAGTGATGATAGATCAGCGTCGGCGTCACCCCCGCGCGGGCCGCGATGCGCCGCATGGAGACCTTCACCACCCCCTCCTCGATGAAGAGCTGGCGCGCCGCCTCCAGGATCTGGCTGCGCCGCTGGTCGGCGGTCAGGCGCCGCCGGGGAGGGGAGTCGTGATCGTTCAACATGGCTTGACCCTACAGCGGAATGGAGTAATTTAACACTGTAAAGTTATCACCGTTAACCGGAGGCGACCATGCTCCCGCTCCAGAGCGCCGCGCGCCAGAGCGATACCGCCGACCGCAGGTCGGGCGCTGTCGGCCGTTCCCGCATCGGCCGCTCGGCGGTCCGCGTCGTGGCCGTGCTGGCGCTCACGGCGCTGGCCGCCTGCGGCGACGGCAAGGCCCAGTCCGCCGAAGGCACCGAGACGCCGCCCCGGCCCGTGGCCGTCGCCCCCGCGGTGCTGGCGCCCCATGCCGACGACATCCGCGGCAGCGGCTTCGTCGCCTACAAGCGCGAGCTGGCGATGTCGTTCAAGATCGGCGGCGTGGCCAAGGATTTCTCGGTCGACGTCGGCGACATCGTCGCCGCCGACCAGTCCCTCGCCGTGCTCGACACGGCGGAGATCGATGCCCAATGGCGCGAAGCGGTCGCCAATGTCGAGAAGGCGCAGCGCGACGTCGCCCGCGTCGCCCCCCTGGTCGAGAACGGCTATGCCTCCAAGGCGCGGCTGGATGATGCCCGCACCATGCTGAAGCTGGCCATCGCCGGGCGCGACAGCGTCGCCTTCAACCGCAGTCTGGCGGAAATCCGCGCCCCCGCCGCCGGCGTCATCCTGTCCCGCATGATCGAGCCGGGCCAGATCGTGCCCGCCGGTCAGCCCGTGCTCACCCTGGGCGACCGGGATTCGGGCCAGGTGGTCAAGGTCGGCATCGCCGACCGCGAAGTCGTGAAGATCGCCCTCGGCGACGTCGCCGAAGTGCGCCTGCCGGGGATCGAGACCCCCGCCGCCGCGCGCGTCAGCCGCATCGCGCCCAAGGGCGACATGCGCACCGGCGCCTTCATGGTCGAACTGTCGCTGGACGACGAAAGCCTCGTGGTGCCCTCCGGCCTCGTCGCCGAGGTGGCGATCCGCCCGAAGGCGGCCGGCGCCGCGCGCGTGGTGATGATCCCGGCCTCCGCCATCCTCGAAGGTTTCGGCGCCGAGGGCAGTGTCTATGTCGTCGACCCCGAAACCTCGTCCGTCGTGCGCCGCCGCGTCCTCTTCGGTTCGCTGTCCGGCGAGGACGTGATCATCCGCGACGGCCTCGCGCCCGGCGAACAGGTGGTCTCGGCCGGCGCCGGCTATCTGCGCGACGGCGATCCGGTCACCGTGACCGACCAGGTGGCGCTGCGCGAAGGCGGCGCGGCCGCGGCGCGCTGAACGGGCACAGGGGGGCAGGGGCATGGGCAAGATCGGCGCCTTTTCCGTTCGTCAGTGGCAATTCACCCTGATCGTCTTCGCCATGCTGGCGGCCATGGGGGTCTCGGCCCTGTTCTCGATCCCGCGGGCGGAGGATCCGAGCTTTCCCATGCCCATCGTCTCGATCGTGGCGGTGCTGCCGGGGGCCGATCCCCTGGACATGGAGAAACTGGTCACCGACCCGATCGAGGACGCGGTCGCCGGCCTCGACGAGTTGAAGAAGATCGAATCCAAGTCGCGCGACGGTGTCGCCAGCATCGTCGTCGAATTCGACTGGAGCAGCGATCCCGAGCGGAAGTTCGACCAGGTCGTGCGCGAGGTGAATGCGATCCGCGGCACCCTGCCCGATGGTCTCGTCCGTCTGGAAATGAAGAAGATCAAGATCAACCTGACCAACTTCGTCCAGATCGCTCTGGTCTCCGACACCGCGCCCGCGCGCGAGCTGGAGGAGCGGGGCCGCACCCTGAAGGATCTGCTGGCCAGGGTCGACGGCGTGCTCGACACCGAAATGTGGGGCGAGCCGCGCACCGAAGTGCGGGTGGCGGCCGATCTCGGCCGGCTCGCCAGCCTCGGCATTCCCGTGTCCGCCGTCGCCGACGCCCTGAAGGCGGAAGGGGCGAGCGTGCCGATCGGTGCCGTCCATGCCGGCGCGCGCCGCTTCAACGTGAAGGCGACGGGTGATTTCGACACGCTGGACGATGTCGGCAATACGGTGATCGCGGCCCATGAAGGCACCGTCGTCAAGGTCCGCGACGTCGCCGAGGTGAGCTGGGCGGCGGATGAAGCCAACCACGTCGCGCGTTACAACGGCCATCCGGCGGTCTTCATCACGGCGAACCAGAAGGACGGCCAGAACGTCTTCAAGATCCGGGACGAGATCTACGCCCTTCTCGACGAATTCGAAGCCGAGTTGCCGCCCAACATCCACCTGGAACGCGGCTTCGATCAGTCGGTCTCGGTCCATCACCGCCTGTCCAATCTGTTCCGCGATTTCGCCATCGCGCTCGGCCTCGTGCTCATCACCCTGCTGCCGCTGGGTTTTCGGGCCTCGATCGTGGTCATGATGTCGATCCCGCTGTCGCTGGCGATCGGCGTCACCGTGCTGCAGTTCTCGGGCTTCTCCCTGAATCAGCTTTCGATCGCGGGTTTCGTGCTGGCGCTCGGGCTTCTGGTCGACGATTCGATCGTGGTGACCGAGAATATCGCCCGGCATCTGCGCGAGGGCATGAACCGGACCCAGGCGGCGATCGCCGGCATGGACCAGATCGCCGTCGCCGTGCTCGGCTGCACCGCGACCCTGATGCTGGCCTTCGTGCCGCTGCTGTTCCTGCCCGAGGGCTCGGGCAAATTCATCCGCTCCCTGCCGGTCTCGGTGCTCTATACCGTCGGCGCCTCGCTCTTCGTCTCGCTGACCATCATCCCCTTCCTCGCCAGCCGCATTCTCTCGCGCCACGAGGATCCGGAAGGCAATGCCCTGCTGCGCGCGATCATGAAGGGCATCCACACCATCTATCGCCCGCTGCTGCATGTCGCGCTGGGGCGGCCGCTGATCACCTGCCTGATCGCGCTGGCGCTCTTCGCCGGCTCGATCATGCTGGTGCCGCGCATCGGCTTCTCCCTGTTCCCGCCGGCGGATTCGCGCTGGTTCCTGGTCGACGTCGACCTGCCCGACGGCGCCCCCATGGCCGAGACCGACGCCGCCGTCCGCTATGTCGAGGGCGAGGTGCAGAAGATCGACGGCCTGAAGTGGGTGATGACCAACACCGGCCACGGCAACCCGCGCATCTTCTACAACATCATCCCGCGCGAGGAAGACCCGACCCATGGTGCCGTCTTCGCCGAACTGGATCATTGGGACAGCCGCACCAGCCCCGCCATCATCGACGATCTGCGCGCCCGCCTCGACCTCTATCCCGGCGCCCAGATCGTGGTGCGCATCTTCCAGAACGGCCCGCCGATCGAGGCACCGGTCGCCTTCCGCATCACCGGGCCGCAGCTCGATGTGCTGAAGGATCTCGCCGGCCGCGTCACGCGCCTGGTCGAAGCGACCCCGGGCACCCGCGACGTGGTCAATCCGCTGCGCCTCGACCGCACCGATCTCGACCTCGGGGTCGACAGTGCCAAGGCGGCGGTGCTGGGCGTGCCGGCCGGGGCCATCGACCGGGTCGTGCGTCTTGCGCTGTCCGGCGAACAGGTCGCCAATTTCCGCGAGGCGGATGGCGACGACTATCCCGTCACCGTGCGCGCGCCCATGGCGACGCGGCATGATCTCACCGCCCTCGGCGCCATCTATGTCCCGACCGCGACGGGCTCCACCCCGCTCGCCAGCGTGACCGATCCGCGCTTCGAGGCGGGGCCGGCGCGCATCGACCGCTACGACCGCCAACGCTCGGTCACCGTCACCGCCCATGTGAAGACCGAGTACAATACGGAACGGGTGACCGGCGAGGTTCTGAAACAGGTGCGCGCGCTCGATCTGCCGCCGGGCTATCGCATCGCCGTCGGCGGCGAGACGGAGGCGCGCAAGAACAGCTTCGCCGGTCTCTCGGACGCCATCCTGGTCGCCGTTTTCGGCATTCTCGCCGTGCTGATCCTGGAGTTTCGCAGCTTCTCTTCCTCGGCGGTGGTCGCGGGCGTCATTCCGCTCGGCATCGTCGGCGGCCTGACCGCGCTTTACCTGACGGGTTACACCCTCAGCTTCACGGCGGTCGTCGGCTTCATCGCCCTGATCGGCATCGAGATCAAGAATTCGATCCTGCTGGTCGACTTCACGACCCAGCTCCGGCGCCAGGGCGTCGGCCTGAAGGAGGCGATCGAACGCGCGGGCGAGATCCGCTTCCTGCCGGTCCTGCTGACCTCCATGACCGCGATCGGCGGCCTGACGCCGCTGGCGGTCGAGGGGTCGGGGCTCTATTCCCCGCTCGCCATCGTCATCATCGGCGGCCTCGTCACCTCGACCTTCCTGTCGCGGCTGGTGACGCCCGCCATGTATCTCCTGCTCGCGCCGAAGAAACTGCCGGACGACGAGATGGAAGCCGGCGCGGTCAGCCCGGCGCCGGGGGAATGATTTCAAGAGACTCGTCGCCCCGGCGCAGGCCGGGGCCCTTGTCCGAAGAGGGTGCCTTCTCGTTGTGAGATCCCGGCCCGCGCCGGGATGGCGGATGTTTTTTTGAGTGCGGCGTTTCGCCCCTCACCCAACCCTCTCCCCAAAGGGGCGAGGGCCTTTATGTCGCGCGCGGCGGACTCCCCCGCCCCGCTTGCGGGGAGAGGGTGGGGGTGAGGGGAATGCTCACGCAGGGGGCAGGGGGATGAATTCGGTCTCGCCGGGGACGGCGGGGAATTTGCCGTCCCGCCATTCCTGGCGCGCCCGCTCGATCATGGCCTTGTCGGAGGCGACGAAATTCCAGTGGATGTGACGTTCCCCATCCAGGGGGGCGCCGCCCAGCAGCATGGCGCGGGCACCGGTCTCGGCCCTGATGGTCACCGGCTGGCCCGGCGCGAAGACCGCCAGGGTGCCGGCGCCGACCTCGCCGTCGGGTGTCGTCACGCAGCCTTCGGCGACATAGGCCGCACGCTCCGCGTATTCGTCGGGCAGGGTGATGACGCCGCCCGGATCGAGCTTCGCCTCGACATAGAACAGCGGCGACGGCGTCTCGAGCGGGGATTCGACGTCGAAGGCGCGGCCCGCGATCACGGTCAGGCGCGCGCCCTGCTCGTAGACCACGGGCAGCACGTCCTGGCCGACATGGGTGAAGAAGGGTTCGCTCTCCTCCATCGCCCGGGGCAGGGCGACCCAGGCCTGGACGCCGTGCAGATGGACGGTGCCGCCCGGCGGATCCTCGGGCATGCGTTCGGAATGGGTGATGGCGCGACCCGCGCTCATCCAGTTCAATTCGCCCGGGCGGATCGGCTGGACGTAACCCAGGCTGTCGCGGTGGACGATCTCGCCCGAGAACAGCCAGGTGACGGTGGCGAGGCCGATGTGGGGATGGGGCCGGACGTCGGCGATGCCGCGCGGTCCTGCGTCCACCGGCCCCATGTGGTCGAGGAAGACGAAGGGGCCGACATGGCGCCGGTCCGGCGCCGGCAGAATGCGCCGGACTTCGAAGCCCGGCGCCAGTTCCCGTCCGCGCCCCTCGATCAGCAGTTCGGTGACGGCCATGCGCTTCCCCCTGACTTGCGCCCTCAGCCGCCGAGGAATGTGGCGAATTCCTCGAGCGGCGCACGTTCGCTGCGGAACCGGTTGATCGCGGCTTCGGGATCGCGATGGCCGAGCGCCATGCCCGCGAAGAGCATCAGATGGTCCGGGATCCGCAGATGTTCGCCCAGGCTCTTATACCATATCGCCCAGGCTTCCTGCGCGCAGGTATCGAGACCGTATTCCCGGGCCAGCAGCATGATCGACTGCATGAACATGCCGAGATCGGCCCATTGGCCCTGCTGCATCTGGCGGTCGATGCAGAAGAAGAGGGCGGCGGGCGCGCCGAAGAATTCGAAATTCTGGGCGAATTGCACCAGGCGGCCGATCTTGTTCTCCCGTTCGACCCCGATCGAGGCGTAGAGCTGCTCGCCGACGCGCCAGCGCCTCGTGCGATAGGGCTCGGTCAGATCCGGGGGATAGATGTGATATTCCGTGCCCTCGCCCTTCGGCGCGTCGGGCAGGCGATCGCGGATCAGGGTCTTGATCGCCTCCAGCGCGTCGCCGGTCGCGACATAGACGTGCCAGGGCTGGAGGTTGCCGCCGGACGGCGCGCGCTTCGCGGTTTCCAGAATGGTGCGGATGGTCTCGGGCGCGACCGGCGTCGGCAGGAAACGGCGCACGGACAGACGGCTGTCCAGGGCCTCGGATACCTTCATGCTCAACCTCCCCTTACGTTGACGTCAACGTAAGTGACGGCACCGCCCGCGTCCACTCAGTCCAGGATCTTGCCTTCGATGATGGACCAGACGCGGTCCGGCAGGGCGTCCTCGCCGGCGAGCGTGGTCTCGTGGCTGGTGCCGTCGCTCATGGTGACGCGGAAACGATGGTGGCCGAGGTCCTCGACCTCCGTCGGCGAGGGGCGGCCGTGGCTGCGCAGAATGGTGCGGTCCAGGCGCTTGCCGTTCACCGAGAGGGAGACGGTGACGTCATGGGTGAGGGCGTCGGGGTCGCCGCAGTCGACGACATGGATCGCCATGATGCGCGTCCGGTCGGCATTGGAGTGCTCGGTCACCGTGCTCTCGTTGCAGGTGGCGTAGGAATAGATCGTCAGCCCGAGACCGAGGGCGAGGAGCCCGAAGGCCGGCACCCCCAGCACCAGGAAGACCACGCGGTTCCAAGGCGCCGGCAGCATGCCGCGGCCGATGAAGGCGACCAGCAGCGCAAGGCCGACAGCGAAGAGCAGGGCCATCAACATGGGAAGGGGCGGGGATCAGGCGGCGGGCTGATAGGCAAGGGCGCGCTGGCGGTTGCGCTCGACCTGTTCGGCGCAGGTGCGGAACACGGCGGCAACGTCGGCGTCCTGGATATGGGGCAGGGCTTCCTGCAGGGTGGCGTGCAGCCAGGCCTGACCGCGCACGAAGAAGGCGATGCGATCGGCGCGTTCGGGCAGTTCCATGGCCCGGTCGAAGAAGCCGTTGGTGGCATCCGAAGGCTCGATCCCGCGCGCTTTCAGCACACGCGAGAGCTCCTGGATCCCGCGCGAGCAATCGGCCTGGATGTCCAGATACATGCCGCGCTTGTCCTGGCACGAGGCCCGGCAGGCGAAGACGGCGGCGACCTTGGCGCCGGCGCGGATCGATTCGATCAGCAGGTTGATCAGTTCGTCCAGCTCGGAATCGCTCAGCGGGCCATCGAAACAGGGGGACTTCAGACCGTCGGCATCGGCGGTCGGTTCGGAGTCGAGGCAAGGCCGTTCGCGTTCTGCTGAAGTCACTTTGGCTGAAATCCCGTTTCTATGCGTTGCGCGGTGGCGGTCCTGCGGCGACGGCCCATCGCATTCGGCCGGCCCATCCCGAGGGCTCGCCCGTCGGACATGATGCACCGGTCGGCTTGGGCGCGGCAGCATGTCCCGGCTGCAATTTCGAGCAATAAAGCACGAACCCTTCCGCGATCGTAGCCCACAAGCCATGCCCTGACCGAAGACCGCATATGCATACATCCGGGCCGGACCTGCCGGCCGGGCCGCATCCGGCCACGTTCGCCGGGGTGGCCCCCGGCCAATCGGGGGGTGGTCGGGCGTCTCGTTCCGGCGACAGTTGGGCTTCATGCCCCGGTCCGCGACCCGCGGGCCCACCCCAACGACAAACAGCACCGCGGCCGTCGGGACCGCCGGGAGGTGATGGTGAGGAGAGAGATCGTGACACTCGCGGTCGCCGCGTCGATGTCGGCCGTGGTCGCAAGGGCCAACGCCACGGAGATGGGCGGCGGCATCTATCCGAACGGCGCCGAGGGCCTCTATGCCAGCGCGCTGCCGCCCCCCGGCACCTATTGGCTCAATTACGTGATGTATTACGAGGCCGGCCGCTTCAACGACGGTGACGGAGACGAACTGATCCCGGATTTCGAGCTTTCGGGAACCATCGAGGCCCTGCGCTTCGTCCACGTCACCGATCGAACACTCCTCGGCGCCACCTGGGCCTTTCAGGTCATCGTGCCGATCGTCCAGCTTTCGGTCGAGGCCGGCGGCGTGTCGGACAGCGCGGCGGGCCTCGGCGATCTCAACATCGATCCCATCGTTCTCGGCTGGCACGGCGAACGCATGCACTATGTCTTCGGGATCGATTTCAACATTCCGACCGCCGCCTATGATCCCCTGGCGCTCGCCAACATCGGCCGCAACCATTTCAACATCGAGCCGATACTGGCCGTCGGCTATCTCGACCCGACGGGCCTCGAGCTCACCGCCAAATTCATGTACGACTTCAATTTCAGGAACGACGAAGGCGCCGTGACGCCCTTCAATCCGACCGGCGCCGGCTATCGCTCCGGTCAGGAATTCCATGTCGACTTCGGCGCGGGCTGGAACTTCGGAAGCTGGGAGGCCGGCGTCGCGGGCTATTACTACGTGCAGACCACGGGCGACGAAATCGACGATCCGGTCGCCGATGCCGCGCTCGATGCCTTGTTCGACGGCTTCAGGGGCGAGGTGCTGGCGATCGGACCCTCGGCCCGCCTGGCGGTCGACGGCTTCCAGATGATCGCGACCTGGCAGCACGAAGTGTTCAGCGCCTACAAGCCGGAAGGCGACCGCTTCTGGTTCAAGACGGTGCTGCGCTTCTAGCCGGGGCGGCCCGCCGGCGCGACATGCGGAGGACTTGACGCGGCGCCCGCGAGGGGGTCACTTGGCGGCCATGCGATACCAGAAGCCCATCCTCATCGTCGCCGGCCTCGTCGTGATCGCCGTGCTCACCCTGATCAGCCTGAACACGATCGACCGGCGCCTGGCGGGCGACGGCACGACCGTCGAGGGGGGGCCGCCGGACCACGAACTGGCCGGCGCCGTGGGCGGTCCCTTCAGCCTGATCGACGGCGACGGCAAGCCGGTCACCGAGAAGAGCTGGCCGGGGAAATATCTGCTGGTGTTCTTCGGCTTCACCTTCTGCCCGGACGTCTGTCCGACGACGCTGGCCGACATGTCGGAGACGCTGCGCCTGCTGGGGCCGGCGGCGGACCGGATCCAGCCCCTCTTCGTCACCGTCGATCCGGAGCGCGACGGCGCGGCCGAGATGAAGGAATATACGTCCTCCTTCGATCCGCGCATCACGGGCCTGACCGGTTCGCGCGCGCAGATCGACGCGGTGCTCAAGACCTATCGGGTCGTCGCGGTACGCCGGGGCGAAGG
Organism: Zavarzinia marina; assembly: GCF_021568905.1. Classification (GTDB taxonomy): domain Bacteria; phylum Pseudomonadota; class Alphaproteobacteria; order Zavarziniales; family Zavarziniaceae; genus Zavarzinia; species Zavarzinia marina. Next base: position 340,605 of record NZ_JAKGSB010000003.1, read on the forward strand.
CGACGACTACACGATGGATCATTCCGCCCTGCTCTATCTGATGGGGCCGGACGGCCATCTGAAGCAGGTCTATGCTCACGACATGGAGCCGAAGGCGATGGCGGATTCGCTCCGCGATCTGGTGGGCGGCTGACGCCTCAGCCGTTCGCCGCCAGCACCCGCCCGGCGAGATAGAGCGAACCGCAGATCAGCACCCGGGCACCGGATCCCGCCAGCGCGGCCGCACGCACGACGGCGGCCGTCAGACCGTCGGCCGGCTCGGCGACGAGGCCCGCCCGTGTCGCCGCCTCCGCCACCTCGGCGGCGGGGCGCGACGCCGCTTCCCCCTCGATGGTCACCGCGACGACGGGCGGCAGCAGCCCCACGTAAGCACCGAAGAAACCGGCCGCATCCTTGGTCGACAGCAGCCCGGCGACGAGGGCCAGGGGCCTTTCGTCCGCCTCGGCCATGGCGCCGAGGGTCGCGGCCAGGGCGCGCGCGGCATGGGGATTATGACCCCCGTCCAGCCAGAGTTCGGCGCCCGCCGGCAGCGCGTCCACCAGGGGGCCGTGGGTCAGACGTTGCAGGCGGGCCGGCCATTCGGCCCGGGTCAGGCCATCGGCGATCGCCGTTTCCGGCAGGTCGAGGAGGAGGGCGGCGGCGACCGCACCCGCCGCATTCTCGATCTGATGCCGGCCCGACAGGGCGGGGCGGGGCAGGTGCCAGTCCGCATGACCGGCCCCCGAAAAGAAGAAACCGCCGTCGGGCGCTTCCCGCACGGTGAAATCGGCGCCGGCGACGATCAGCGGCGCGTCCAGAATATCGGCGCGCTCGCAGAAGACGGTCAGGGCTTCCATCGGCTGGGGGCCGATCACGGTGGGCACGTCGGGCTTCATGATGCCCGCCTTTTCCCCCGCAATGGTTTCGATCGACGAGCCGAGGAATTCCTTGTGGTCGAGATCGACGGGGGTGATCACCACGACCTGCGGCCGCGCCACCACATTGGTCGCGTCCAGCCGCCCGCCCAGCCCGACCTCGAGCAGCAGGAGATCGGCCGGCACGCGGGAGAAGGCGAGCAGGGCCGCCGCCGTCGTCACCTCGAAGAAGGTGATCGGGGAATCGCCGTTGGCGCGCTCGCATTCCTCCAGAAGCGCGGTCAGGTCGGCTTCGGGGATCAGGTCGCCGGCAAGGCGGATGCGTTCGTTGAAGCGCACCAGATGAGGCGAGGTATAGGCATGGACGCGCAGCCCCGCCGCCTCGGCCATGGCGCGCAGATAGGCGACGGTCGAGCCCTTGCCGTTGGTGCCGGCGACATGGACCACCGGCGGCAGCGAACGCTCGGGATGGCCGAGCCGGGCGAGCAGGCGCTCCATCCGGCCGAGGGACAGGTCGATCTTCTTCGGGTGCAGCCGGGTCAGGCGGTCGAGGACGGCGTCGCTGGTGGTCATGATGGACTATTCGTCGAAAGGCCCCGGCCTTCGCCGGGGCGACGCTCCAGGAATGCCGTCATCCCGGCGAAGGCCGGGATCGCGTCGAAGCCGGGGCTCAGACCGTCGGCTGTTCAGCTTCCGGCGCCGGCAGGGCGACGGGCACGGGCACCGGCTTCTGGTTGGTCATCAGGCCGATGATCCGGGCAAGCTTGGCCTTCAGGTCCTTGCGCGGCACGACCATGTCGATGATGCCGTGTTCCAGCAGATATTCGGCGCGCTGGAAGCCTTCGGGCAGTTTCTCGCGGATCGTCTGTTCGATCACGCGCTGGCCGGCAAAGCCGATCAGGGCGCCCGGCTCGGCGATCTGGATGTCGCCCAGCATGGCGAAGGAGGCGGTGACGCCGCCGGTGGTGGGATCGGTCAGGACGACGATATAGGGCAGCCCGGCGTCCCGCACCATTTCGACCGCGACGGTCGAGCGCGGCATCTGCATCAGCGACAGGATGCCTTCCTGCATGCGCGCACCGCCCGCCGCCGTGACGACGATCAGCGGCACGCCGTGGTCCACGGCGCGTTCCGCCGCCGTCACCAGCGCCTCGCCGACCGCAAGGCCCATGGAGCCGCCCATGAAGGCGAAATTCTGCACCGCGATGACGACGCCCAGGCTGTCCATCGTGCCATAGGCGACGGCCATGGCGTCGCTCTGACCGGTCTTGGCGCGGGCATCCTTCATGCGCGCGACGTAACTCTTCTCGTCCTTGAACTTCAGGGGGTCCGCCGGCACCTCGGGGATCGGCACCAGGGTGAAGCCGGGGTCCATCAGCAGGGCGATACGGTCATCGAGGCCGAGACGCATGTGGTAACCGCAATGGTGGCAGACCTGATGGTTCTCGGTCAGCTCGCGGTGGAACAGCATCTGGTCGCAGCCGGGGCATTTGGCCCACAGGTTGTCGGGCGTTTCGCGGCGGACGAAGGCGGCGCGGATCTTGGGCCGGACGACGTCGTTCAACCAATTGGCCATGGGCTTGCTCCGGACGCTTTCTGCGGACTGTCGTTCAGGCGGCGCTGCGCCGCGCGCCGCGAACGCCTTCCGCCAGGGTGGCGACGAAGGCATTGACGCGGGCGGCGAGGTCGGGGCCGGAAAGCCCCTCGGCGGCGGCCGTGCCGATCATGGAGACGACGGCGCTGCCGACCACGGCGGCATCGGCGGTGGCGCCGATGGCGGCGGCCTGTTCCGGCGTGCGGATGCCGAAGCCGACGGCGACGGGCAGGTCGGTATGGCCCTTCAGCCGGGTCACGGCGGCGCTGACGGCCGCCGTGTCGGGCGCGGCCGAGCCGGTGATGCCGTTGATCGAGACGTAATAGACGAAACCCGATGTGTTGCGCAGCACGGTCGGCAGGCGCGCCTCGTCGGTGGTCGGCGTCGCCAGGCGGATGAAGGCCAGATCCTCGGCCATCGCCGGCAGGCAGAGTTCGGGATCTTCCTCGGTCGGCAGGTCGACGACGATCAGGCCGTCGATGCCGGCCATCTTGGCATCGGTCAGGAAGGCCGCTACGCCATAGGAATAGATCGGGTTGAAGTAACCCATCAGGATGATCGGCGCCGTCGCGTCATCCTCGCGGAAGCGGCGCACGAGGTCGAGCGTCTTCCGCAGCGTCTGGCCGCCGTTCAGGGCGCGCAGCCCGGCGGCCTGGATCGCAGGGCCATCGGCCATGGGATCGGTGAAGGGCATGCCCAGTTCGATGAGGTCGGCGCCCGCCGCCGGCAGGCCCTTGATCACTTCCAGCGAGGTTTCGAGATCGGGATCGCCGGCGGTGACGAAGACCACGAGGCCGGGCCTGCCCTCTTCCTTCAGGGCGGCGAAACGGGCTTCGATACGGGCGACGGTCACAGTTCGGCTCCCAGCGCTTTGGCGACGGTGAAGATGTCCTTGTCGCCCCGGCCCGACAGATTGACCAGGATGACGTGATCCTTCGGCAGGTCGCCGGCGATGCGCGCGACATGGGCGAGGGCGTGGGAGGATTCGAGGGCGGGGATGATGCCTTCGAGCCTGGCGCAGAGCTGGAAGGCGTCCAGCGCCTCCTGGTCGGTCGCCGAGACGAAGTTCACCCGGCCGATGTCATGCAGCCAGGAATGTTCCGGCCCGATGCCGGGATAGTCGAGGCCGGCGGAAATCGAATGGGCCTCGATGATCTGGCCGTCGTCGTCCTGCAGCAGATAGGTGCGGTTGCCGTGCAGCACGCCGGGCCGGCCCTTGGCCAGCGAGGCGGCATGCTTGCCCGTCTCGAGGCCAAGACCGGCGGCCTCGACCGCGTCCATGCGCACGTCCGGCTCGTCCAGGAAGGGGTGGAACAGGCCGAGGGCATTGGAGCCGCCGCCGACGCAGGCGACCAGCGTATCCGGCAGGCGGCCTTCCGCCTTCATCATCTGGGCCTTGGCCTCGTGGCCGATGACGGCCTGGAAATCGCGCACCATGGCCGGATAGGGGTGCGGGCCCGCCACCGTGCCGATGATGTAGAACGTGTCCTCGACCGTGGTCACCCAGTCGCGCAGGGCCTCGTTCATGGCGTCCTTCAGGGTGCGCGAGCCCGACGTGACCGACTTCACCTCGGCGCCCAGCAGCTTCATGCGGAAGACGTTGGGGGATTGGCGCTCGATGTCGGTCTCGCCCATGTAGATGGTGCAGGGCAGGCCGAAGCGCGCCGCCACGGTCGCCGTCGCCACGCCATGCTGGCCGGCGCCGGTCTCGGCGATGATGCGCTTCTTGCCCATGCGCTTGGCCAGCAGGATCTGGCCGATGCAATTGTTGATCTTATGGGCGCCGGTGTGGTTCAGCTCCTCGCGCTTCAGATAGATCTTGGCGCCGCCGAAATGATCCGTCAGCCGCTCGGCGAAATAGAGCGGGCTGGGCCGACCCACATAGTGAGTCAGGAAATAGGTCAGTTCGGCGCGGAAGGCCGGATCCTTGCGCGCCGTCTCATAGGCTTTCTCGAGGTCGAGGATCAGGGGCATCAGGGTCTCGGCGACGAAACGCCCGCCGTGAATGCCGAAATGGCCGTGCTCGTCCGGGCCAGTACGGAAAGAATTGGGCGTCGCCGAAGCCGCCTGGACCATGATCAACCCTCGAACTGCGCCCGTGCCGCCGACAGAAAGGCGGCGATCAGGCCGATATCCTTCACCCCCGGCGCGCTTTCGACGCCGCTCGACACGTCGACCGCCGAGGCACCGGATGTACGGATCGCGTCGGCGACAGTGTCGGGCCTCAAGCCTCCCGCCAGAAACCAGGGCCGCGACCACCGTTCCCCGGCGATCAGGCCCCAGTCGAAGGCAAGTCCGTTGCCACCGGGAAGGCCCTTCTTAGGCGCTTTGGCGTCGAGGAGCAACAGGTCGGCGGCGGCTTCGTAGCCATGGGCCCGGGCGACATCGCCCGTTTCGGCGATACCGACCGCCTTCATGACGGGCAGGCCGAAGCGCGCACGGATCGCCGCCACCCGTTCCGGGCTCTCCCTGCCGTGGGCCTGGAGGATGCGCACCGGCGCCTCGGCCAGGATCGCGGCGATCGTGTCGTCGTCCGCATCGACCATCAGGGCGACGGGGGTGACGCTGTCCGGCAGGCGCGCGATCAGGCGGCCCGCCACGGCCGGCGCGACGTTGCGGGGCGAACGGGGGAAGAACACGAAGCCGACATGGCTCGCGCCATGGGCGACGGCGGCATCCACCGTCTCCGGCGTGCTCAGCCCGCAGATTTTCACGAAACCCGTCATGGCGCGGACTATAGCATCCCGCCGGCGGCCCAGCGTTGCAGGCTGGCGATATCTCCGTCGCCGTCGAGATGGGCCGCCACCCGCTCGCCCACCAGGGGACCGAACTTGAAGCCGTGGCCGGAACAGCAGGACAGCACCAGCGCCCGCTCCACGGGCCGGATCGCGAAACGCTCCCCTTCCGTCACGGTATAGAGGCAGGTCTTGGCTTCGAGGATGCGGTAGTCGTCGAAATCGCGCAGCCGGCGGCGGGCGGCCTGCCAGATCGTGCGGGCTTCCTCGGCGCTCGCGCCGCGCCGGGCTTCCGGATCGTCGGGACCGCCGGCCATGCGATGATCGCCGACCTTCAAGCCATAGCCGTCGACCGGCGGCACGGCATAGAAACTCTCGTCCGGCTGGAGTTCCAGCAGCATGGGCCCGGCGGCCCAGGCGGCGCGCCATTTTTCGGGCACCTTCGCATAGGTCACGACCTGGCGGACGGGGCGCAGCGTCGCGGCCAGATCGGGGATCAGCCGGGGCGTCCAGACCCCGGCCGCGACGACCAGGCGGTCGCCCTCGATGCGGCGGCCGTCGGCAAGTAAGGCGGCGGCGCGGGCGGGATCGAGATCGGTGACCGCCACGCCTTCGATCAATTCGCCTCTGGCCCGCACGAGATCGCCGAGACCGCCGACGATGCGGTCCGCCAGCAGGGCACCGCCGCTCGGCAGCCACAGGGCGTCGATCGCGGCCTCGGCCGACAGCATGGGAAAGCGCCGATCCAGTTCGGCCGGCGACAGGCGCTCGTAGCCGATGCCGAGCCGGTCGAGGGAGGCGGCGGACAGATCGGCCCAGTCGCCCGGCGCGAAATGATGGGCCAGGGTTCCGGTCTCGACGTAATGGCGGCGGCCGAGATCGCGCCAGACCCCGTCCCAGGCGGTAAAGGCGTCGCCGATCATGGCGGCATAGCCGTCCAACTCGCCGTAGGGGTAACGGATCAGCCGGTGGCGATCGACGGAGGAGGCCAATGGGTCGGGCACCCGGCCCTGTTCGATCACGGTGACCGCGTGGCCCCGGGCGATGGCGGCGCGGGCGACCGAAAGGCCGTAGAGCCCGCCGCCGACGATGACGAGTTTCATGAGGTCACGCTGCGATGAAGGAAGGCGGCGCCGGCGAGGTCTTCGAGCGCGGTGCCGACGGATTTGAACAGGGTGATCTCCCCGGCGTCACGCCGGCCGGGGTGCCGCCCGGCGGCGAGTTCGGCGAGGTCGGCGGCGATGTCGCCCGGCCCGATCACCCCGCGCCCGATGGGATCGGCCAGGTCGCCCGCCTCGTGCAGGGCGCCTTCGCGGGTATCGACGAAGAGCGTGGCGCGGGCCACCGCATCGTCGTCCGCCTCGCGCATCTCGGGCGTGAAGCCGCCGATCAGGTCGACATGGGTGCCCGGTTGCAGCCAGGCACCCCGGATCAGCGGCGTCCGGCTCATGGTGACGGCACAGACGATATCGGCCGCGCGCACGGCGGCCTCCAGATCCGCGATGGCCTCGCCGCCCGGCGTGGCGGCGGCGAGCGCGCGGGCCTTGTCCGGGTTCCGGTTCCAGACGAGCACGCGGGCGAGGCCCGGCCGGACGGCGCGGTGGGCTTCGATCGCATGGGGCGCCAGATTGCCGGCACCGACCATCAGCAGGGTCGCCGCGTCCGGCCGCGCCAGATGGCGGGCGGCCAGGGCCGAGGCGGCGGCGGTGCGCCGGACCGTCAGGGCGGAGCCGTCGACGGTCAGCAGGGGGCGGCCGGTCACGGCATCGAACAGGACATAGAGACCGATCACCGAATCGAGACCGCGCGCGCCATTGCCCGGGGCCACCGTGACCAGCTTCACGCCGCTGTAGCCGCCGGCCTCGAAGGCCGGCATGACCAGAAAGATATTGGTCGCGCCCGCACCGTCGTTCATGGGGTAGTGACCGCGCAGCGGCGCCTCGATCCGGCTGGCGGCGAAAGCATCGCCCAGCGCGTCGATCAGGGCCGGATAGGCAAGCGCGGCGCGTGCCGCCGCCGCGCCCAGATGGCGCGGTCCCGCTTCGTCCTCGGGTCCGGCCGGGGCGGCCGATGCGGTCATGGCAGGGTGGCGGGCACTTGGGTGGCCGGTAACGGGGCGGCTGCCGGCGCGGTGGCGAGGCCGGCGCCGCCGTGAACCGTGATGGCGGTGCCCGGCGCGGGCGCAGCTTCGGCCGGCGCCGTCTTCTGGGCGGTGGCGAGGTCGCGCTCGACGATCTTCACCCGGCGCTTCAGGACGCGGCGGCGCTTCAGGCCGGCACCCCAGGCGACGGTGCCGCCGATCAGGATGCCGATGATCAGGGCGCCGAACAGGGCGATGAACAGGGGAACCTCGACGCCGTTGCCGGCCGTCGCCGTGTTGAACGGGTCGAACGACAGCACGACCGGGCGCCGGTTGGCCAGCGCCAGGGCGACGACGACGATGATCACGGGCAGGGTGATCAGCAGGTTGCGGAGTTTCATATCTCGATCCTTGCTTCCGGTCGATCCAGGTCGTGCTCGGTCCTGGTCTCTATCGATCGGGCGGCCGGCGGTCAGCCCTCGGCGCGCTTGCCTTCGCTGGCGGGGGTATCGTCTTCCTGATCCTCGCCGTCGACGTTGAGCCGTTCGCGGAGTTCCTTGCCGGTCTTGAAGAAGGGCACGAATTTCTCCGCCACCTCGACCGCTTCGCCGGTGCGCGGGTTGCGTCCGGTGCGGGCCGGCCGGCTCTTCACCGAGAAGGCACCGAAGCCCCGGATCTCCACCCGGTCGCCGCGCGCCAGGGCGTCCGCCACCTCCTGAAAGATGGTGGAGACGATCCTCTCGACATCGCGTTGGTACAGATGGGGGTTGGCGGCGGCGAGGCGCAGGATCAGTTCAGACTTGATCATGGCCCGGAAATCCCCCGCATTCAGCCGTCAATCGAGCCGAGGGTGCCAAACCGAGGTCAGCCCGTCAAGGGTAAGCCATTTAGGAACAAAGGCTTTTCCGCTCAGGATGGTGTCCAGATCGAAATCCTCGGCCTCGACGTCGATCACCGGCGTGCCCGCCGGCAGGCCCTTTTCGTCCCGCAGCCAGGCGAGGATTTCCGTCTCGGCCCCGAGGGCGTCGACGAGTTTGAGGTCGAGCGCCTGGCGGCCGGTGAAGATGCGCCCGTCGGTCACCCGGGCGAGCGATTCGCCCGAAAGCCCGCGGCGTTCCGCCACCAGGCCCTTGAACCAGGTGAAACTGTCGTCGATCACGCCCTGCAGGGCCGCTTCCGCCGCTGGCGACATGGTCTCGAAGGGGGAGGGGGCGGCCTTCAGGGGCGCGGACTTGATCTCGTTCATGGCGATGCCGACCTGATCCATCAGCTTCGAGAAGTCGGGCGCCTGGATCAGCACGCCGATGGATCCGGTCAGCGACGTCTCATAGGCATAGATCCGGTCCGCCGCCGTCGCGATCAGATAGGCGGCGGAGGTGCCGAGAGTGCCGATCGAAGCCACCACGGGCTTCTTGTCCGCGAGCTGGCGGATCGCCTTGAAAAGCGCCTCGCCGCCGACGGTGGTGCCCCCGGGGCTGTCGATCTCCAGAATGACGGCGCTGACCAGATCGTCCTCGGCCAGGCGCCTCAACAGTTTCACCTGGTCGTCGTCGGCGACGATGACGCCGGCAATCGTCACCCGCGCGACATGGGGGCGCAGGCTGCCGTCGAAGGCGGCGGGCACCAGCACGACCGCCAGCGCCACCAGTGCGAGCAGGGCCAGGAGGCGCCACCGGCCGAGGCGCCGGCGCAGCATGCGGCGGTCGAGCAGAAGGTCGTCGGTGCCGCTCATGTCCAGAACTCCGATGGCGTCCATCCCCTGGCGAGGCGCCGAGGTTAGCCGCAAGTCCCCATCCGGCAAACGATTTTTCCAACCCGCCGCGCCTCGGGCGCGACAAATCGTCCGGTCCTCCCAATATTCGCATCGTCTTTCGGGCGTGGGGGCAATTGTCGCGCCCGAAGCCCGCGCAACTCATGACTCTTTGTCACATTGGGGTATGTTGTCTCCAAAATGAATGCAACTTCCGGCGGGGCTTTCAGGCGCCGGACGTTGCGAGACAAGAGGAGAGTTGTGCGATGCTTGCTTATCTGCCGGCCTCGTCCGTCAGCCTGTCGGGCTATGTCCATCAGGTCGTCCAGTTCATCGACACGGGCCCCGGCTATGTCGTCACCGTGACCGCGGTTTTCCTGATCTGGCTGGCGTGGCGCAGTTTCATGTGACGGCCGGGCGATCCGCCGCCGTGTCGTGTAGTAGGCGCCTAATACCCGTCGCCGTTCGCGCCGTCCTACCATCGGTCCGGGCCGGAACAACGAGAACCGGCCGTGACGGGAGGACAAGATGAGCGGCCAGAAGATCCTGATGATCGTCGGCGATTTCGTCGAGGACTACGAGACCATGGTGCCCTTCCAGGCGCTTCAGGCCTGCGGCCACCGGGTGGACGCGGTGTGCCCGGGCAAGGCGGCGGGTGACACGGTGGCGACCGCGATCCATGATTTCGAGGGCGACCAGACCTATTCCGAAAAGCCCGGCCACAAGTTCGCCCTGAACGCGACATTCGCCGAGGTCGATCCCGCGGCCTATGACGCCCTGGTGGTGCCGGGCGGCCGGGCGCCCGAATATCTGCGCCTGAACGGCGACGTGCTCGCCCTCGTCCGCCATTTCTTCTCGGCCGGCAAGCCGGTCGCCGCCATCTGCCACGGGCCGCAGCTCCTGGCCGCCGCCGGTGTCCTGAAGGGGTGCCGCGTCTCGGCCTATCCCGCCTGCGCGCCCGAGGTGGAGCTGGCCGGCGGCGCCTTCGCCGAAATCCCGGTCGACGGCGCGATCACCGACGGCAATCTGGTGACGGCCCCGGCCTGGCCCGCCCATCCCGCCTGGCTCGCCCAGTTCATGGCCGTGCTCGGCAAGGGCGCGGCCGCCCAGGCGGCGGAGTAGGCCGGAAGGACTTGGCGCCGGGCGCTTCGCGGGCGTAGCCTCGCGGAAAGGCAAAAGGGGAGGAAGACGATGTGCAGACTCTTCATCGGCGCCGATCCGTCGCTCTGGGCCAGCCGGGCCAAATCGCTCCGCCTCGGCGGCATGGTCACCAGCATCCGGCTGGAAGATTATTTCTGGCGTATCCTGGAAGAGATCGCCGCCCGCGACGGCCTGACCGTGAACCGCCTGATCGCGCGCCTGCACGACGAGGCGGTCGATGCGGGCCACGACCCGGGCAATTTCACCTCGTTCCTCCGGGTCTGCTGCGCCCGTTATCTCGGCCTGCTCGCCGCCGGCGAACTGCCGGCGGGCCGGCCGATCCGCAGTCTCGACGCGGCCGGCATCCTGGCGCGGGAAGAGGCGGGGCTTCTGTCCGCCTGATCCGCGCCGTTCTTTCCGTTTGGTGAAGACGGGGGCTTGCGCGTAGACATGCCCTCGTTTCGAGAAACGGGAGATGTCCATGGCCCAGGACGACGACGAATACGTCTATGACGAGGCGACCGGCGAATGGCGCCCGGCGTCGGAGATGGCGGCCGAGGCCGCCGCGACGGCCGGTCCGGTCGAGGTGCGCGACGCCGCCGGCAACATTCTGGCCGATGGCGATTCGGTCGCCCTGGTCAAGGATCTGAAGGTGAAGGGCACCAGCCAGACCCTGAAGCAGGGCACGGTGATCAAGTCGATCCGCCTGACCGCCGACCCCGAAGAGATCGACTGCCGCTTCGAAGGCATCAAGGGCCTCGTGCTGCGCACGGAATTCGTGCGCAAGCGCTGAGCGCCGATTTCCCCGCGCGGCCCGGCCGGGGCTCCGCTAGACTGCCCTCCGGGGACGGGTGGAAAGCCCGGGCGAGGGGGGGAAGGACATGGCGGCAAGACCGGCCGACAACCTGGCGATCGTCATCGCCTACGGGCTGTGCGTGGCGGCGGGGGCCGCCGTCCTCTACGGTGCCGGCCTCCATGGTGTAGGCCTGCCGGCGCCCTGGGATGCCCTGGCGGCGGATGTCGTCGCCACCCTGGTGATCTTCGGTTTCAGCCGGGCCTATGGCAATTCCAGCTTCTACGACGCCTATTGGAGTGTGATTCCGCCCCTGCTGGCGGTCCATTGGTACGCGACGGGGGGCGACGCGATCGACGGTCTGCGCGCGCTGGCGGTGATCGTGCTGGTCGTCCTGTGGGGCATCCGGCTGACGGCGAATTGGGCCATCCATTGGGGCGGCCTGGGCCATGAGGACTGGCGCTATCCGCTGGTGCGCCAGCGCGCGGGCAAGGCCGCCATCCTCGCCGATCTCTTCGGCATCCATCTGTTCCCGACCGTGCAGGTCTTCCTCGGATGCCTGCCGGTCTACGCCGTCATGAATTTCGGCCGGGCGCCCTTCGGCCTTCTCGACGCGGTGGCGGTCGCCGTCACCCTGGGCGCCATCGCGATCGAGACCGTCGCCGATCGCCAGCTTCACGCCTTCGTCGCGAGGAAGCAGCCGGGCAGCTTCATCCAGAGCGGGCTCTGGGCCTGGTCGCGCCACCCCAATTATTTCGGCGAGATGAGCTTCTGGTGGGGCCTCATGCTCTTCGGCCTTGCCGCCGCGCCGCAATTCTGGTGGTGGATCGCACCCGGCGCCCTGGCCATGACCGCCATGTTCCTTTTCGCCAGCATTCCCTTCATGGACCAGCGCAGCCTGGAGCGCCGCCCCGGCTTTGCCGACTACATGCGCCGCACCTCCGCCCTCGTCCCGCTGCCACCGAAGCGATAGGATCGTGACGTCGCGTCCGCCTGTCTCACGTGACGAAACCGGCGGATCTTGTTTCGCCGGATAAAAGCCTTAAATGATAAGAAGTTTGCATTCTGACGAATGCATACGGCTTATCCCATTGCACCGAGCGACGGGCGCCGGCGAAACGGCGGTACAAGCCGATGCGGCGTCCGAGGTCCCCATCCACCAGGCATAAGGGCTCACTGAAAACTTGGGGGTCGGGGCGGGCGCGGACCGGGATCGACGATCCCGGTCCGCGTTCCATTTTCGCCGCTCAGATCCGTCGCGCGAGATGGGTGCCGTCGTCCTGCGCGGCGAAGGTCCAGCGCTGGCCCGTAAAGCGGGCGATCACATCCGCCGCCGTCAGGCTGTGCCGGCTCGGCTTCACCGTGGTAAAGGCGCCGCCGCCGGCGAGCGCGAAGGGCAGCAGCAGTTGGTCCGCCAGATAGGGGCCGGCGAAAGCCGCCGAGCCGATGAAGCCCGCCATGCGTTGGGCCGCCGTCTTGGCCAGCGACTGGGCCGAGGTGCCGATCTTGCCGAAACCCGTCACAATCTCCGTTCCCCGTTCGAAAGCGGCCTCCAGCAGCAGCACGTTGCCCGGTCCGCGATCCGCGGGCAGTTCATGCGTGGCGAAGGCCTCTTCCGGCCAATCCAGGAACCGCCGCGCCGTCTCGATCTCGCGCGTGACGATGTCGAACGGCAGGCCGGCGATCAGCGCCGTCGCCGATACGGAGAGGGGCGCGCCGCGATCGAGGCAATCGACCGGGGACAGCGGCGCGGGCGCGATCTCGATCTCCACCCGGCCGCCGCCGCGCGGATAGAAGCCGTGGCGTATCAGCCGGGCCGTGACGCGGGGACCCAAGCGATTCAGCACCGGCAGGAAACAGCGATCGATGAAATCGAAGGGCGGCGCCTGCATATTGTGGGTGCCGCCCTCGAGCACGAGGCGCGACGGCGCGCCCGCCATCACCAGCGGCATCAGCACCGTCTGCAGCACGAGGCTGGTCGAGCCCGCGGTGCCGACCGCGAAATGATAGTCGCCCGCGCGGACGGTGCCGGGGTGGAAGGTGATTTCGGACGCCCCGACGGCCGCGCCGTCACAGGTCGCATCGGCGATGGCGCAGGCAGCCTCCACCGCGGTCAGATGCTGGCGCATCAGGCCCGGCTTTTCGCGGCCGCCCCGAATATTGGTGATCCGGAAGGGCTGGCCGGTCGCGAGCGACAGGGCGAGCGCATTGCGCACCACCTGCCCGCCGCCTTCGCCTTCGGCCCCGTCGATCGTGATCATGATGTCCTCTAAATGGGCGGCGTGAAGGGCCTCAGCCCTTCACGCACACCACCTGCTTCAGGGTGTGGACGATCTCCACCAGATCGGCCTGGGCGGCCATCACGGCTTCGATCGGCTTGTAGGCCTTGGGCGTTTCGTCGATCACGCCCGCGTCCTTGCGGCATTCGACGCCTTCGGTGTCGTGGATGTGTTCCTCCAGCGTCACCTGGCGCTTGGCCTCGTGGCGGGACATGACGCGTCCCGCGCCATGGCTGCAGCTGTCGAACGCCTCGGCGTTGCCGAGACCACGCACGATGAAGGACTTCGCCCCCATCGAGCCCGGAATGATGCCCATCGCCCCCTTGGCCGCGCGCACCGCGCCCTTCCGGGTCACGAGCACGTTGGCGCCGAAGTGGTTTTCCCGCGCCACGTAATTGTGGTGGCAGTTCACCGCCTCCAGCTCGGCGTCGAAGGGCTTGGCGATCCGGCCGCGCAGCGCCCGGATCACATTGGTCATCATCGTCCGCCGGTTCAGCGCGGCGAAATCCTGGGCCCATTCGACCGCCTCGACGTAATCGTCGAAATGGTCGGTCCCTTCCGGGAAATAGGCCAGATTCTCGTCGGGCAGATTGACGAACCACTTCCGCATATCCTGCTTCGCCAGCTCGATGAAGAAGCTGCCGATGGCATTGCCCACCCCGCGCGAGCCGGAGTGGAGCATGATCCACACCCGCTGCTCGGTATCGAGGCAGATCTCGATGAAGTGATTGCCGGTGCCCAGCGTCCCCAGATGCACGAGGCTGTTCGCCTTCTTCAGCCGGGGATACTTGGCCGCGATCCGGTCGAAACGATCGGCCAGCGTCGCCCAGGCGGCGACGATCTCGGGGCCGGGATCGCCCCAGCTTCCGTTGTCGCGCTTGCCCCGGCCGACGGCGCGGCCATGGGGCACGGCCTGCTCGATCGCCGAACGGATGCCTTCCAGACTGTCGGGCAGATCCATCGCCGTCAGCGAGGTCCGCGCCGCCATCATGCCGCAGCCGATGTCGACGCCGACCGCCGCCGGAATCACCGCGCCCTTGGTCGGGATCACCGAACCCACGGTGGCGCCGATGCCGACATGGACGTCGGGCATGGCCGCCATGTGGCGGTAGATGAAGGGCATCCGCGCCGCATTGGCGAGCTGTACCCGCGCCTTGTCGTCGACCGGCACGCCCTTCGTCCACATCTTGATCGGCACGCCGCCTTCGACGTGCTGGATGTCGTAAGTCTTCTCGGTCATGGCTGACCTCACTTGTCCTTCTCTGTCGTGCCTCCACGCGACGACCAGCGATTGGCGAGACATTTCTCCCATGGCTCTCGCCATGAGGGGAGGATTCGAACCTCCTGACTGCCTAAATGTAGTCCCGCCGGCATTCGCCGCGCTTCGGCTCGGACTGGCGACGACGGAGGGCGAGACGGTGCCTGAGCTATCCGGTTGCCCGGAGGTGGAGTTGAACCACCGCCTCCCACACGGATGTGGGCGCTCTGTCCAAGTAGTCCCGCCGGCATTCGCCAGCATCGAAATGGTCCATGGCGACCAGGCATATGGCGGACATGCCTCACTCTAGCGCGAAGCTAGCGACCGTTTTGCCGGCCCGACAGGCGTCGAACCCGCGACCCGGGGAGTGACAGTCCATGTAGTCCGCCAGGCATTCGCCATGGGGTTAGGGGGGGGGATCGTGGCGACGAGAGACGGCGAGACGCGGCCCTTAAGCTACGTGTCGGCGGCGGGGTTCGAACCCGCATCTCCCCATGCCCTTGCGGGCGTCGGGGCGCTTTACTCGTCGGGCCTCGCGGTTGTGACGTGTAGTCCCGCCAGCATTCGCCACGATCCCTGTTCTCAAACCTCCGTCTGTTCGACGATCCCGACCCAGTCGCGCGTCTCGCCCGAGACGAAGCGCGCGATCACGTCGAAGACCGCGTCGGAGAACCCTCCGACATTCAGAATTTCCGGCCGTCCGGTCGCCTGGGCGGTGCCATAGGGCTGGATATCGATGCAGACGAGTTTCGCCTGCGGGTTCCGTTTCACGATCCGTTGCCATTCCAGCATCGTCGCCGTGGCGCCGTACCGCGTGGCATCGACCCAGGACTGATTGTCCGAGACGATGACCACCAGATCGACCTCCGCCTTCTCGTCGGCCAGCAGGGCGAGCGGCGCCGAGACATTGGTCCCGCCACCATTCAACGCCGCCAGACGCGCCGTATTGACCGCAAGACGGTCATCCGGGGGCAGGGCGACCGGATATACCGTGGTGCCGAAGGGCAGCACGCGGGCCTGCCGGTTGGTGCGCAGCATGGCCGCCGCGAACAGCGCGGCGACATCGATGCAGGTAACCTTGGACGTGGCGCCCTTGCGGTAACCC
Source organism: Zavarzinia marina (assembly GCF_021568905.1). Classification (GTDB taxonomy): domain Bacteria; phylum Pseudomonadota; class Alphaproteobacteria; order Zavarziniales; family Zavarziniaceae; genus Zavarzinia; species Zavarzinia marina. Next base: position 356,193 of record NZ_JAKGSB010000003.1, read on the forward strand.
GTCGCCGGCGAATGCATCGACCCCGAAACATCGGGGCAGACCACCACGCGGCCCGGCACTTTCGGCACGGCACGCAGCGAGAACTCCAACGCCTCCTCCAGCGCCGCCTGAACCGCCAGCGGCACACCGTTCGAGACCTGACCCAGCGCCATCATGAGCTGATAGGGCAGGGGCCGGACCTTGTGCAGCGTGTCTTGATCCGCGAGCCTTTCGGCCACGCGTTCCAGTACCCGCTTCTCCTCCAGCACGCCATTGCGCGCCAGGGTGTTCAGATTCATGCGCAGCGCCTGCCACCCCATCCGCTCCGAAAGCTCGCACCATTGCGCCGTGGTCAGCGGGAAGCTGGTCAGCCATTCGAAGGGCACGGGCGGCAGCGGCAGCGTGCCGTCGCGCTTCCAGGCCTCGAAGGCGGCGATCTCCGCCGGCAGGGCGGCGACGTCGTAGGGACGGTCCAGCAGCCAGCCGTAGAAAGCCTTCCGCACGGCGTCCGCCGGCTTGGGGTGGACCATCTTCACGATGTCCGCCAGGCTCGGATCGCCACCGGTCGCGGCGGCCATCAGGTCGCGCATCGAGGCCCGCTCCAGCCAGTTCTGCACCAGGCGCTTCGGCCGCGTGCCCAGCGACTTCCTCCCGACCTGACCCGACCGCATGATCTGCACGAAATTGCGCAGCATGCGGCCATTGTCGATCACCCGGCCGAAGACGCGAACCGCGAGGTCGGGATCGGCGACGGTCAGATAGGCGGTCAGCAGGGTCGGCATATCCTTCATCGCGCCCGACGTCCGCGCATAGACCGCCGCCTTGGCGACGAACAGCGGGTCGAGCTTGCGGGCGGCCTCCAGCACGTCGGCAAGCTGCGTCTCGGCGCCGGCATAGAACGTCTCGGACAGGGTGCCGGTCGCCGCCAGTTGGGCGAGCTTGGCGGCCGGCGCATAGTCATAGGCCTGCGCCCCCGCGCGGTTCCGCGTGTCGGTGCTCGGCAGCAGCATGGCCACGGCGCTCGCGAACAATCCCTTGTTGGCCATCGTCCAACTCCTTCATCCCGGGGGCGACCGGCTCGATCCGGCCGCCCCCCATTCCGTCCGCCGGCGGCGCCTTCGCCTGACCGACGCTGGATGATCTGCAGAAGGCATGCCAATCCCGATGATGATCGGTGAGTTTTCTATAAGTTATTGAAATTGAACGGATAATAATTTTCCAGGCGAGATGATGGCATTTGGCCGAATGGAAAAATAATATCGATTAAGATCGGATTTTATCCTATTATCTAAATTATGAAACCGCTGACCGTGATCGGATTCCTGGGCTCCACCCTCGATGCCAGCAAGTTCGGGCCGTCGCGCTGGAACAAGTGGCGGCCGACGGTCGGCCTTGCCATGCATGACGATCTGCGGGTCGACCGGCTGATCCTGCTGCATGGCAAGGCGCACGACCGGCTGGCGGCCTATGTGACGGAAGACGTGCGTGCTGTCTCACCCGAGACGTCGGTCGATCTGCGCCGCCTCGACTTCAAGGATCCTTGGGATTTCGAGGAGGTTTACGGCACCTTGCTCGACTTCGCGCGGGGCCAGGCCTTCGATCCCGAGGCGGAGGACTATCTGATCCACATCACCACCGGCACCCATGTGATGCAGATCTGCCTGTTCCTCCTGACCGAGGCGCGCGACCTGCCCGGGCGCCTGCTCCAGACCCAGCCGTCGCGCGGGGAGATCAGGCCGGCCGGCAGCTACAGCATCATCGACCTGGACCTGTCGCGTTACGACAGTATCGCCACCCGTTTCGCCGCCGCCAGCGCCGAGAGCGCGTCCTTCCTCAAGTCCGGCATCGAGACCCGGAATGGCGCCTTCAACCGCATGATCGACGAGATCGAGCGCGTGGCGCTGCGCTCCCGCGCGCCGGTTCTGCTGATGGGCCCGACCGGCGCGGGCAAGAGCCAGCTCGCTCGACGCATTCACGAATTGAAGCGCCTGAAGCATCAGGTCGCCGGCAGCTTCATCGAGGTGAATTGCGCGACCCTGAAGGGCGACAATGCCATGTCCGCCCTGTTCGGCCACCGGAAAGGGGCCTTTACCGGCGCCGTCTCGGATCGGCCCGGGCTGTTGCGCGCGGCCGACCGGGGCATGCTGTTTCTCGACGAGATCGGCGAACTCGGCCTCGACGAACAGGCGATGATTCTTCGCGCGATCGAGGACAAGCGTTTCCTCCCCGTCGGCTCCGACAGGGAGGCGGCATCGGATTTTCAACTGATCGCCGGCACCAACCGTGACCTGGGCGAAGCGGTTTCGGCCGGCGCCTTCCGCGAGGATCTCTATGCCCGCCTGAACCTGTGGACCTTCCGCCTTCCCGGCCTCGCCGCCCGGCGCGAGGACATCGAGCCCAATCTCGACTACGAGCTCGACCGTTTCGCCGAACGGGAAGGAGACCGCGTCAGCTTCAACAAGGAAGCCCGCCAGCGCTATCTCGCCTTCGCCACCGCCCCCGATGCCTCCTGGCCCGGCAATTTCCGCGATCTCGCCGCCAGCATCACGCGCATGGCGACCCTCGCGCCCCGGGGCCGCATCGATACCGAGACGGTCGACGTCGAAATCGCCCGCCTGCGCCGGCTCTGGTCCGGCCAGGCGCGGGCGGACGAAGCGGGCGCGGGCGACCTCCTGTCCGAATTCCTCACCGCGGATGCCCTTGCCGCGATCGACCGCTTCGACCGCGTTCAACTCGCCGATGTCATCCGCGTCTGCCGCGCCAGTCGTACCCTTTCCGACGCCGGCCGCACTCTCTTCAACGCCTCGCGCACCCGCCGCAGCACCGCCAACGACGCCGATCGCCTGCGGAAATATCTGGCGCGCTTCGGCTTGGAATGGCGTGCGGTGGCCGGGTGACGCCCGACGGTCGGCGATCGGCGGCGGGAAACACTCCTCTCATTCCGTCGCGAAAAATATATTCTGGGTTGTGTCATTCCCGGAAAAAAATCGAAAACATGTGGGGTAATCACCTTCTTCAACGATCGAGAACGTCGGGGGTATCTCTTCAATCGACATGCTGATGGGAGGAAGGCATGGCAGACTCGGATACCCCTCAAGCGCGCCTGCCGCGCGGCGCCATTCCGTCGCCGCGCTGGGCGCTCGCCGCGGCCAGGCCGTTCGTGCGCGACACGGCGCTGGCGGTGCCGCCGAACTTCCTGATGTGGCCCGGCCAGCTGCTCGCCGCCACGGAGGAAGCCTGGGTTCGCGACCCGACCACCATCGTCCGGGACGCCGACCGCTAGCGCGGCCGCGGCACCCGTCGCGGGCGGGTGCCGATCCGGTTCAGGCCGCGGCCGGCCCGGACCGGCCCGCGTGCCGCTCCGCCATATAGCGTCCCGGCGAGGTGCCGAGGACTTTCCGGAACATCGTCGCGAAACTCGGCACGCTCTCGTAGCCGAGATCGGCGGCGACCTGCTGGATCGTGGCGCCGCCGGCCAGCCGGTTCACGGCCAGCATGACACCGAACTGCTGGCGCCAGCGCCCGAAACTCATGCCGGTTTCCCGGCGCACGCGCCTCGCCAGGGTTCGCCCGCTCATGCCGGCACGCTTCGCCCAGGCCGCCAGCGGCTCGCGGTCCGCCGGCGCGGCCAGCATTTCGTCGAGGATCGCGCGCAGGCGGGCGTCCGCCGGCATCGGCAGGTGCAGATCCTCGACCTTCGCCGCCGCGAGCTCGTCGAGCAGCACCGCCACCAGCCGCGAATTGGCGCCGCCCTCCTCGTAGAGCGCGGGCAGATGCGCGGCGCGGACGAGAAGTTCGCGGAGCAATGGCGTCACCGAGACGGCACGGCAGGCGTCGGGCAGGGCCGCGTTCACCGTCGGATCGACGAAGGCGTTGTAGCCTTCGAGCGGGCCCTCGATCCTGATCGCATGGAGCGCGCCGCCGGGAATCCAGAGAGCGCTGCGCGGCGGCACGCTCCACAGGCCGCCCTCGACCTCGCATCGAAGGGCGCCCTGCTGCACCAGGATGATCTGCCCCTTCGCGTGGCGGTGGGGGGCCAGTTCGACGCCGCGAAAATCGGCCGAGGCGAAACCGAAGGTCACGACTGAGCGGGGCAGTTCGTCGGGGTCGACCCATTCGGCTTCGTCGGGCGGTGACGTCAGGATCGGCATGCTGCGCCTTCGAAAGGATCATGATATTGGCCGGATTGAATAATATTATGTCATGCTTTCGAAATGACGCCAAGTTCCGGCCCGCCTATCCTCGCCCTGCACCTGTCGGGGGCTTCGGTGGCTTTCGCGTCTTTGGAAGGATGTGGCGTGAACACGTTGGACAGCGGACCGGTGACCCGGGTTCTGGATCGGCTCCATCGGGAGGGCGAGGTCGCGGACGGCCGCTATTTCGCGGAGGTCGGGGCCGCGATGGCGGCGTCCGGCGCCACGCTGGAACAGACGGCGGCGGGCCTGATCGCGGCGGAGCGGCTGGACTATCGGGCGGTCTGCAGTGACCATGCCGATCATTTCCTCAACGTCACGCGGGCCTGCGGCCGTTTCCTCTACATGATCGCCCGGGCCTGCCGGGCTGTCCGGATCGTCGAATTCGGCACGTCGATGGGCGTCTCGACGATCTATCTCGCGGCGGCGCTGCGCGACAATGGCGGCGGCCACCTCGTCGGTTCCGAGTTCGAGCCCGCCAAGGCCTCGCGGGCGCGCGCCAATCTGGACGCGGCGGGGCTTGCCGATCTGGTCGACATCCGTGAAGGCGACGCCCTCGATACGCTCGAAGACGTCGGCGGGCCGGTCGATCTCCTGCTGCTCGACGGTGCCTTCGCGCTCTATCTGCCGGTCCTCAGAATGATCGAGCCCGGGTTGCGGCGCGGCGCCGTGATCCTCGGCGAAAACGCCTTCGATCCCGGCTATCTGGACTATGTCCGCGACGGCGCGAATGGCTACGCTTCGCGGCCGCTGCCGATCGATGAGGGCCGCGGCAACGAATTCACCGTCAGGACCCTGTGAGGCTCGCGATGGCATCGACCGAAACCCCCGCCGCCAGGGCTCCCGGCCGGCTGAACCAGGCGCTCCTGCGGCTCCTGATGAAGCGCGCGACGATCGCCGCGATCGAAGACCTGGCCCCGGATTTCCGCCTGATCACCCTCGAGGGCCCGGCCCTTCGGGACGTTGCCTGGATCCCCGGCCAGAAGGCACAGATCGCCATGGGCTCCGCCTTCGTCACGCGGACCTATACGCCGATGGACTGGGACGCGGGACGCGGCCGCAGCCGCCTCCTCGGCTTCATGCATGGCGACGGGCCGGGCGCCGCCTGGGTCCGCGGGCTCGCGCCCGGTGCGGCCTGCGATGTCTTCGGCCCGCGCCGCTCCCTGGACGTCGGGGCCGTTGCGGGGCCGCTCGCCGTCTTCGGCGACGAAACCTCGATCGGCCTCGGCCACGCGCTGTCGCGCCAGGACGAGTCCCGTCGGGTGTCCTGCCATTTCGAGGTCGGGGATGTCGAAGCCTGCCGCGCCGTCGCGGCCCATCTCGGTCTCGGCGATGCCCGGCTGTTCGCCCGCACGGCCGGCGACGGCCATCTGGCCGGGATGGAAGCCGCCCTGCCGGCCCTCGCCGCCACCGGCGCCGCCTTCGTCCTGACCGGCAAGGCCGGCACCATACAGCGCCTGCGCCGGGCCCTGAAACGCCACGCCGTCCCCGCCGCCCGCATTTCCACCAAGGCCTATTGGGCCCCGGGCAAGACCGGGCTCGACTGACGGCGGCCCGCCACCTCCGAAAGCGATCCGGGCACGCCATTGTCGGCGCGCGCGGACCTCGAAACAGTCGGGGCGCGCCATCGCTGGCGCGCCCCGTGTCCTTCCGCCTGAGCGGACAGATGTTCGAGGATTACTCCTCGTCGGCTTCCGCCTCCGCCTTGGCGCGGGCCTTGGACATGGCCGCACCCAGGATGTCGCCGAGGGAGGCGCCGCTGTCGGACGAACCGTACTGGGCGACCGCTTCCTTCTCTTCCTCGATCTCGCGCGCCTTGATGGAGAGCGAGAGCTTGCGGGTGGCACGATCGACGTTGGTGATCTTGGCGTCGATCTTGTCGCCCACGGCGAAGCGTTCCGGACGCTGGTCCTGACGGTCGCGCGCCAGGTCGGCACGGCGGATGAAGCCGCGCAGGCCATCCTCGCCCACCTCGACCTCGACGCCGCCGTCGTTCACTTCGACCACGGTGCCGGTGACGACCGAGCCCTTGCGCATTTCGTTGGCATTGGCCAGCGGGTCGCGCGCGAGCTGCTTAACGCCGAGCGAGATGCGCTCCTTCTCGACATCGACGTCGAGAACCACGGCACGCACCATGTCGCCCTTCTTGTAGTCCTGGATCGCCTGTTCGCCAGGACGGTTCCAGTCGAGGTCGGAGAGGTGGACCATGCCGTCCACACCGCCGTCGAGACCGATGAACAGACCGAATTCGGTGATGTTCTTGACCTCGCCCTCGATCTCGGTGCCCTGGGGATGCATGGCGGCGAAGGCCGACCACGGGTTCTCCAGGCACTGCTTCAGGCCGAGCGAGATGCGGCGCTTGTTGGCGTCGACCTCGAGCACCATCACTTCCACTTCCTGCGAGGTGGAGACGATCTTGCCCGGGTGGACGTTCTTCTTGGTCCAGCTCATCTCGGAGACGTGGACCAGACCCTCGACGCCCGGCTCCAGCTCCACGAAGGCGCCGTAGTCGGTGATGTTGGTCACGCGGCCGAGGAACTTCACGCCCATCGGATACTTGGCGGCGACACCATCCCACGGATCCGCGAGAAGCTGCTTCATGCCGAGCGAGATGCGCTGGGTTTCCGGGTTCACGCGGATGACCTGGACCTTCACGGTCTGGCCGATGGTCAGCGCCTCGGACGGGTGGTTGACGCGGCGCCACGCGATGTCGGTCACGTGCAGCAGGCCGTCCACACCGCCCAGGTCGACGAACGCACCATAGTCGGTGATGTTCTTGACCACGCCTTCCAGGATCTGGCCTTCCTTGAGGTTGGCGACCAGTTCCGAGCGGGCCTCGGCGCGGGTCTCCTCGAGGACGGCGCGGCGCGACACGACGATATTGCCGCGGCGACGGTCCATCTTCAGGATCTGGAAGGGTTGGGGCACGCCCATCAGCGGGGTGATGTCGCGCACCGGGCGGACATCGACCTGGCTGCCGGGCAGGAAGGCCACGGCGCCCGAAAGGTCGACGGTGAAACCGCCCTTGACGCGGCCGAAGATCACACCCTCGACGCGCTGGCCGTTCTCGAACGCGCGCTCCAGGATGGTCCAGGCTTCCTCGCGGCGGGCCTTCTCGCGGCTGATCACCGCTTCGCCCATCGCGTTTTCCATGCGCTCCAGATAGACCTCGACGATGTCGCCGGGCTTCAGTTCGGCCTTCTGGCCGGGAGCAGCGAATTCCTTCAGCGCGACCCGACCCTCGGCCTTCAGGCCGACGTCGATCACCGCGAAATCATTCTCGATCGAAACGACACGCCCTTCGATCACGGTACCTTCGAGAGAATTGGCGGTCCCGAAGGACTCTTCCAGCATCTCCGCGAAATTCTCTTTGAACTCGGTCATTCTCAGCAGTCTCCTAACAATTCTTACCGGCCTGCCGGTTGTCTCCGGCGGTCTTCCCCCTACCCGAATACGGGTTTTCTCCCCGGGGGCACGCATGACAAAAAGCACGGGAACCACGGACTTCCCGCCCAGGCCCCCCGCGTTTCGGGATCACGCCTGTTCAGGTCCGCGATTGCCGCGCCCTCTCGATGATGGCCTTCGCCTTGGCGAAGACCTCTTCAATAGCCAAATCCGAGGTGTCCAGCAAGTGGGCATCGTCGGCCGCCTTCAGGGGGGCGGTGGCGCGGCCGGCGTCGCGGGCGTCGCGGGCCTCGATCTCGGCCCTGATGCGGGCCATGTCGGCCGGCTGGTCCTTCGCCGTAAGCTCGCGGAAACGGCGCAGCGCGCGGGCTTCGGTGCTGGCGGTCAGGAACAGTTTCACGGGCGCGTCCGGGCAGATCACGGTACCGATGTCGCGGCCGTCGATGACGGCGCCGGGCTTGCCGCCGGGCGGCCTGGCGCCGAACTGGCGCTGGGCATCCACGAGGGCGGCGCGCACGGCGGGCATGGCCGCGACGACGGAGGCCAGATTGCCCGTCTCCTCGCGCCGAAGGTCGGGCGAGGCGAGCAGGGCGAAATCGAGGGCGCGGGCGGCCGCCTCCGCCTCCGCCTCGTCCGGTGCGGGCAGGCCGGCGCGGATCAGGGCGAGCGCCACGGCGCGATAGAGCGAGCCGGTATCGAGGTAGGCGAAGCCGAACTCGTCCGCGAGCCGCCTTGCCAACGTACCCTTGCCGGCGGCGGCCGGTCCGTCGATGGCGACGACGAAGGCGCCGTGCTCGGACCCGGCACCACTCATGAGAAGACGGCTCCGAGGCCGGTCATCATGGCCGCGAATCCCGGGAAGGAAGTGTCGATCATGCGCACGTCGTCCACCGTCACCGGGGCCCCGGCGGCCAGCCCCATGACCAGGAAGGACATGGCGATGCGATGATCGAGATGGGTGGCGACCGTGCCGCCGCCCGCGACCGCGCCGCCCTTGACGTGGAGGTAGTCCGGCCCCGCCTCATGGGCGATGCCGTTGGCGGCGAGGCCGGCGGCGACGGCGGCCAGGCGGTCGCTCTCCTTCACCCGAAGCTCCGCGAGGCCGTTCATGCGCGTGGTGCCCTCGGCGAAGGCGGCGGCGACGGCCAGCACGGGATATTCGTCGATCATGGCGGGGGCGCGGCTGGCGGGCACGGTCACGCCCTTCAGGGCGGAATGGCGCACGCGCAGGTCGGCGACCGGCTCGCCCCCTTCGACGCGGCGGTTCAGATAGGCGATGTCGGCGCCCATTTCGATCAGCGTGTCGAACAGGCCGGCGCGCAGCGGGTTGAGGCCGACGTTCTCCACGGTGACGTCCGAGCCCGGCACGATCAGGGCGGCGACCACGGGAAAGGCGGCGGAGGAGGGATCGCCGGGCACCACCACGGGGGCGGCGGTCAGCTCCGGCTGGCCGCGCAGGGTGACCCGGCGCTCGCCGTCGGCGCCGTCGACCACCCTGACCTCGGCGCCGAAATGGCCGAGCAGGCGTTCGGAATGATCGCGCGTCGGCTCGGGCTCGATCACCGTGGTCTCGCCCGGGGCGCACAGCCCGGCCAGCAGGATCGCCGATTTCACCTGGGCCGAGGCGACGGGCAGGCGGTATTCGATCGGCATCGGCGCCCGCGCGCCGACCACCGCCAGCGGCAGCCGCCCGCCGGCCCGGCCGACGAAGCGCGCGCCCATGCGCGACAGCGGATCGGTGACCCGCGCCATGGGACGGCGGTTCAGGGAAGCATCGCCGGTGAAGATCGCGGTCACCGGATGGCCGGCGACGAGACCCATCAGCAGGCGGGCGCCGGTGCCGGAATTGCCCATGTCCAGAATGTCGGCGGGCTCGATCAGGCCGCCCACGCCGACGCCGTCGACCTGCCAATGTCCGGGGCCGAGGCGTTCCACCGTCGCCCCCAGGCGGCGCATGCATTCGGCCGTGTGCAGCACGTCCTCGCCTTCGAGGAGGCCGGTCACCTCGGTCCGGCCGACGGCGACACCGCCGAGAATCAGGGCGCGATGGGAAATCGACTTGTCCCCGGGGACCGTCACGTTTCCGGTCAGGGCGGGGCTCGTTTTGGCGCTCAGGGCAGGCACGGTACCGTCTCGAACTGCAGAATCGACAGGCCTGCGCTTACCACGTCGCCAATCGCTTTGACAGACCGTACACTTCATGGCAAAGCCACGCCCTGATTTTCGCTTGCCTGATCTTCACTGGGAGGACGACCTTGGCCAAACCGGAATGGGGCGTGAAGCGGCATTGCCTGTCCTGCGGTGCACGCTTTTACGACATGGGCCGCGACCCGATCGTGTGTCCGAAGTGTGAAGCGGTGTTCGAGCCCGAAGCCGCCCTGAAGGTCCGTCGCTCGCGGCCCGACACCAAGGCCGCCAAGGCGAAGGCCGCCGCCGCAGCCGCCGCCGCAGTCGTCGAGGACGAGGATTCGGAGGACGAGGACGTCGACGACGAGGATGCGGACGGCGATTCCGACGACGAAGAAGATGATGACGACGGCATCGACGAGCTGGACGGCGACGAGGAGGACATCATCGCCGACGGCGGTGACGACGACGAGGATGGCGACGGCGACGATATCGACGTCGAGGACGCCATGGACGACGACGATGACGATGATTCGATTCTCGACGACGACGATGACGACGACGAGAATCTGGAGGACGTGGTCGACGCCGATCTGGACCTCGACGACGACGACAAGGACCGCTAAAAAACTCTTGACCGGATCGCGGACTGCCCATAATGTCCGCGCTCCGCAGGGGACGCGCCCTCGCGAAAGCGAAAAGGTAGTGGAATCAGCGGGTTAGACGGTATGGGGCCATAGCTCAGTTGGGAGAGCGCTTGAATGGCATTCAAGAGGTCAGGGGTTCGACTCCCCTTGGCTCCACCAACCGTCTGATGCAGAAGAAAGGGCGACCCCGACGGGTCGCCCTTCTTGCTTTTGGGGTGAGGCGCGATGAGCGAGGCGAGCGGCCAAAAGGCCTTTCCGGTTTCCTGGGAACAGTTCCACCGTGACGCCCGCGCCCTGACCTGGCGCCTGACCGCGGGCGAGCGGACCTACAAGGCGATCGCCTGCATCACGCGCGGCGGCCTGGTGCCGGCGCTGATCGTCGCCCGCGAATTGAACATCCGCCTGATCGACACGATCTGCATCGCCTCCTACCACGACTACAAGGAACAGGGCGATACGCTGGTGATGAAGGGCCTGGCGCCCGAACTGGCCGAACTCGCCGCCGACGGCGGCAGCGAGATCCTGCTGATCGACGATCTGGTCGACACCGGCAAGACGGCGCGCATCGTCCGCGACATGCTGCCCAAGGCCCATTTCGCCACGGTCTATGCCAAGCCCATGGGCCGCCCCCTGGTCGATACTTTCGTGACAGAGGTCAGCCAGGACACCTGGATCTATTTCCCCTGGGACATGGGCCTCAGCTTCCAGCCCCCCATCGCGGGCTGATCAGCCTTCCGCCGCCAGGATCGCCGCCGCCGTCTGGTGCAGGATGGCGTGGCGGTCCGCCAGGGCTTCGACATCGTTCATATAGCCGCCGCCGATGACGGAAGCGACCGGCAGGCCGGCATGGCGCAGGCGGGCGATCACATGGCGGTCGCGGGCGGCGATGCCGGCGTCGGTCAGGGCGAGGCGGCCCAGGCGGTCCTCGGCGTGGACGTCGACGCCCGCATTGTAGAAGGCGATGTCGAAGGGGCCGGCGGCCAGCGCGGTTTCGAGGGCGGGGGCCAGGGCCGCCAGATAGGCGTCGTCGCCGGTGCCGGGGGCGAGGTCGACGTCGAGGTCGCTCGGTTCCTTCCGGACCGGGAAATTGGCGCCGCAATGGACGGATAGGGTGAAGACGTCGCCGTCGTCCGCGAAGATCGCCGCCGTGCCGTCGCCCTGATGGACATCGAGATCGACGATCAGGGCACGCTTGATCTTCCCCGCCGCCTGAAGCGCGCGGACCGCCACCGCGACATCGTTGAAGACGCAGAAGCCGGCCCCGGTCTCGGGCCTGGCGTGATGGCTGCCGCCCGCCGTGTTGCAGGCGACGCCGGCCCGAAGCGCCAGCCGCGCCGTCGCCAATGTGCCGCCGGAGGCGAGGAGGGCGCGGCGCGCGACCCCGGCATCGACCGGCAGGCCGATTCGCCGCGCGATCGCCGGCGGCACGCTCAGGGTCAGCACGGCATCGACATAGGCGGCATCGTGGACGCGGAGCAGGGCGTCCCGCGCAATCGGCGCCGGGACGTGCAGATGGCCGGGCCCGGCGAGGCCCAGGGCCTGCAGGCGCGCGAACAGGGCGGCGAATTTGCCCATGGGGAAGCGGTGACCTTCGGGCAGGGGCGGGGCATAGGCTTCATGGTGGACGACGGGCAATGGAATGCGCTTTTCTTGCGCCGGGGCCCGTTCGTCGGCTTCCTGTTCCCTGGAGATCGTCATGAAGCTCGTCTCGTTCCTCGATGGTCAGCGTCTCGGCTATGGGGCGGTGAAGGATGGCGGGATCGTCGACCTCGGCGCCCGGCTCGGCGCCGACGCGCCGACGGTCAAGGATTGCATCGCCAACACCCTGGGCAAGGCCGGCGTCATGGTGGCGCGTTTCGCGCCCGATTTCGCGCTCGATCACGTCAGGCTGCTGCCGCCGGTGCCGACGCCTCAGAAAATTCTCTGCATCGGCGTCAATTACGCCGACCACGCCAAGGAGATGGGGCGCCAGCCGCCGCCCTACCCGACCGTCTTCACCCGCTTCGCCGATACGCTGGTCGCCCATGGCGACAGTCTGATCCTGCCCGTCAATTCGACGCATTTCGACTACGAGGGCGAATTGGCGGTGATCATCGGGCGCCCGGCGCGCCATGTCCGCGCCGCCGACGCCATGGCCCATGTCGCGGGCTATGCCTGTTTCCAGGATGCTTCCGTGCGCGATTTCCAGCGCCACACAAGCCAGTTCACGCCGGGCAAGAATTTTCCGGGCACCGGCGGTTTCGGCCCCTTCATGGTGACGGCCGACGAAGTGCCGGACCCCCACGCCCTGTCCCTGACGACACGGGTCGACGGCGTCCTCCGCCAGGAAGGCAATACCGGCGACATGATCTTCCGCATCCCGGAGATCATCGCCTATCTCTCGTCCTTCACCACGCTGCATCCGGGCGACGTGATCGCGACCGGCACGCCGTCGGGCGTCGCCGCCGGGCAGGAGCCGCCGCCGTGGCTGAAAGCGGGCCAAAACGTGGAAGTTGAAATCGGACTGATCGGAACGCTCCGCAATTCCGTATCAGAAGAAGGATGAGGCCAAAGGTCGGACCTCGTCCCTCTTCTTGGAGGCACTGGGATGAGCAGTCTCGATCGGATGTTGCGGATACTGGAACTCTTCGCGGCGGAGCGGCCGCGCTGGACGGTGGAACAGGCCATCGCCCGCACCGGCTATTCCCGTTCGACCATCTATCGCTATTTCAAGAGCCTGAGCGGCGCGGGCCTGGTTTCCGCCGGTGCCGACGGTGCCTACAGCCTCGGCCCGGCGGTGATCGGGCTCGACCGGCTGATCCGTCTCTACGACCCGCTGCTGGTGGCGGGCGGTCCGCAGATCACCGAACTGGCGCGGGCGACCGGCCTCGTCGCGGTGGTTGAATCCTTTCGTGACCAGGTGGTGGTGACCCATGTCGAGACGGCCCCCGATACAATAGCCCCCGATACGGCGGCCCCCGACAGGGCAGCCGCGGCCGGGCTTCAGCGCGGGCTTTCGGCCGGCATGCTGGACAGCGCGGCCGCCCGCGTCCTTCTCGCCTGCGAGAATGCGCGCCGGCTCCGCCGCTTCTACGACGTCTCGGCGCCCGCCGTGGCGCGGGCCGGCCTCGGTGCCGACTGGGGGGCTTTCCGCCAGTCGCTGCGCGTGCAGCGCCGGGTCGGCTTCGCCGTCCATGCGGGCGAGGGGCCGCTCGGCCATCTCCGGGTGGCGGTGCCAGTGTTCGGCGAGGGTGAACGCGTGGTCGCCGCCCTGGCCGCCCCCGCCGCCGAACGCGACGAAGCCCGCATCGGCGAGATCCTGCTGCGCGCCGCGCGCCGCATCTCGACCCGGATCCGGGATTACGTTCCGCCCGAGGACGACGAGGAGACGGCCGAGGCCGCATCGTGGCGCCCGTCCGCCCCTGTCGGCAGTGGCGCGGCGCCGATCACCGCCGAAAGATTCAGGCTGGCGTAGAGATGGGGGAAGAGGTCGCCCCCGCGCGACACTTCCCATTTCAGCGCGGGGCCGAGGCGGGCCGTATCGACGGCGACCAGCCACAGATCCGTGGCCCCCGCGAAATGCTTGTCCAGCGTGCCCCGGACCTGATGCGCGGCCGAGAAATGGATGAAGCCGTCGGCGACATCGACCGCCGCGCCCGCGAAGGTGCCGGCGGCCTGGAACGTGTTCCAGGCCGTCTGGTCCATCACCTTGTAGACAATGGCGTCAGTCATCGCCCGCTCCTGAATTAAAACGCGTCCTGGCAGTAGGATTACCCCTCACCCCCACCCTCTCCCCGCAAGCGGGGCGAGGGAGCCTGCTCCGCGCTCGGTCAAAGCCCTTGCCCCTTTGGGGAGAGGGTTGGGTGAGGGGCGAAACGCCGCTGCCGGGCGCTTTACCCCTCAGGCCGCGTCCTTGCCCGCCGCCAGGTCGCCGGCCAGGGCCTTGCGGATCAGGGCCGCCGAATTGGCGACGCCGAACAGCGCGATGAAGGAGCCCATGCGCGGGCCCTGGGCTTCGCCGAACAGCACTTCGTAGCAGCATTTGAACCAGTCGCGCAGGCTGGCGAATTCGTAACGCTTGCCGATCTCGAAGACCTCGGTCTGGAGCGCCTCCGCGCTCTTGTCCGCGGGGTCGGCCTCGAGATGGGCGGCGAGGTCGGTCAGGGCCTTGGCCTCCATCTCGCTCGGCAGGCGGAACCGGCGGTGCGGCTTCTCGTAGTCGCGGAAATAGGCGATGGCATGGCCGACCATGGCATCCAGCGCCGGCAGGTTCTCCGGCGTCGCCCCCGGGGCATAGCGCTGGATGAAGCCCCACAGCACCGCCTTGTCCTCGGAGGCGACGACACCGGCGAGGTTCAGCAGCAGGCCGAAGGTGATCGGCAGATCCACGACGGGCGGCGCGCCCGAATGGATGTGATAGACGGGGTTTTCGAGTTGCTTGGCCGCATCCTGACCCGGATAGGCGGCGAGATGGGCGAAGTAATCGTCCACCTGGCGCGGGATCACGTCGAAATAGAGCCGCTTCGCCGTCTTCGGCTGATTGTACATGAACAGCGACAGGCTTTCCGGGCTGGCATAGGTCAGCCATTCCTCGATGGTCAGGCCGTTGCCCTTGGACTTCGAGATCTTCTGGCCGTTCTCGTCGAGGAAGAGTTCGTAGTTGAAGCCGTCGGGCGGCAGGGCGCCCAGCGCGCGGCAGATCTTGCTCGACGTCTTCACATTGTCGATATGGTCCTTGCCCGACATCTCGTAGTCGACGCCGAGCGCCGCCCAGCGCAGCGCCCAGTCGGGCTTCCACTGCGCCTTGCAGCCGCCGCCGGTGACCGGGGTCTCGAATGTCTCGCCGGTCTCCGGATCGGTCCAGCGGATCAGGCCCTTGGCCGCGTCATGGCCCTCGATCGGCACCTGCATGACGATGCCGGTCTTCGGGTGGACGGGCAGGAAGGGGGCATAGGTCTGGCGCCGCTCGTCCCGAAGCGTCGGCAGCATGATCGCCATCACCTTGTCGTAGACTTCGAGCATGCGGATCAGCATGTCGTCCAGCCTGCCCTCGGCGTAATAATCCGAGGCCGAGGCGAACTCGTATTCGAAGCCGAAATGATCGAGGAACGAGCGCAGCATCGCATTGTTGTGATGGCCGAAGCTCTCGAACTTGCCGAAGGGATCCGGCACCTTGGTCAGCGGCTTGCCCAGGTTCGCCTGAAGCAGTTCGCGCTGGGGCACATTGTCGGGCACCTTGCGCATGCCGTCCATATCATCCGAGAAGCACAGCAGGCGCGTCGGCACCTTGCCGTCCGTCAGTACGTGGAAGGCATGGCGCACCATGGTCGTGCGCGACACTTCGCCGAAGGTGCCGATATGCGGCAGGCCCGACGGACCATAGCCGGTCTCGAACAGGATGTAGCCCTTGTCGAGAACCGCCGGGTGTTTCTCCATCCGCGCCAGCAGTTTCCGGGCCTCCTCGAAGGGCCAGGCACGGGCCTTCATCGCCAGCTCACGGATCTCGCTCGACATTTCGCAGAACTCCTTGTTGCAGGCGTGTTCGTAAGGCGCGCGGACGGGAGCGTCAATGGGGCGGCGGTCCGACGATGCGCCTTGGTCGGGTTCGCGGAGCAGTGCCGATGTCGAGCCGTCAGATCTGTCCGCGCATTGGGTTGACCATTTCCAGCCCCTCGAAGTCCCGCTCGTTATCTGTCACCACTACACAACCGTTCGCTTCCGCCGTCGCGGCGATGATCATGTCGAGGGCGCTGCGGGGGCGGCCGGCGGCTTTTCCGTCCGCCATCAGTTGGGCCCAAATCAGCGCGGCATCAGCGTCGAAGGGAAGGATACGGCCGGCGAAGAGGGACTGCGGGCCTTCGGGGCCGGAGAACCAGGCTTCGAGCGCATCGCGCTTTCTGCCACGCGGCTTTTCCAGAATGCCACGCCTGAGTTCGGCGATGGTCAAGCTCGAGACGAATAGGGTTTCGTCATGCTGTACGGCCATCCAGGCGAGCAGCGCGTCGGACGGCTGAGGCTTGACGACATTGCTGATGATATTGGTGTCGATGAGATAGCGGGTCACAGGTCGACCTCGCGGCCTTCGTTACGGTCGCGCTCGATATGAAGGTCGGCTCCCACCAGCGGCGAGCGGCGAAGGGCCGCCAGGATACCGCCGGCCTGTGGCGGTTCACCGGCGATCGCCTGACCGACCACGGCGCGTAGGCGCGCCGCGTCGCGATCGTCTTCCGCCAGGCGGCGGGCAAAAGCGCGGATCAGGTCGCGGTCCGCGTCGCGGCCCAGGACTTCGAAACGGGCGAGCCCACGTGCACTGAGACGGGCACGATAGGCGTCGATGGCGCGCTTTTGCGACTTGCTCACAGCGTACTCCTGAATTTCTAACCTGTAATATATCTGGGAATAGCCAACTGAACAAGCAATGGCCTCCGCCCGCGGCCTTCGCGTCAATCGTTTCCTCCCGCTATCATCCCTCGATGTCCGAATCGTTTCCCGTGCCCGCCACAGACGTACTCGACATCCCCGCCCTGGTCGTGGGGGTGGGGCAGGCGGTCGTGGTGCATGGGGATGGGGAGGTCGAGGAACTCGGCCTCGGTGAAGCGGCACGGCGGGCGGCGCGGGCGCCCGTGCTGCTGGCCCATGGGCCGCTGACGGCGCGACGGCTCGATGTCGCGCGGTTCCGCTGTTTCGACATTCTCGAACTCTTCGCCTTCGTGCGGCCGGCGCAATTCTGCCTGCCGAGCCCGGCGGGGCTGGCGCTCGTCTTCGGCTTCGATGCGCCGCGCGATCTGGTGGAGGAGGCGATGGTGCTGCCGGCGGTCGCGGCGCGCCTGCTCGGCGAATTGCGCGAGGCGCGGGACGGGGCGGAGGCTGCCCGCGTGGCCTTCACCATGGGCCGGGCCGGGTGGCCCTGGGCGCCGCTGGTGTTGGCGGCGCTGGGGCGGGCCGACGGCGGCGAGGGGCGGGGGACCGGGCTCGACGTCTGGAACCGCCTGCCGGAATGGGAGGAGCCGCCGCCGGTGCCGCCGCCCCTCGGCGTGCCCGTGACGGGCGACGAGGCGCGTGCGGCGCTGGAGACCCTGAAGGGGCCGGGGGCGGAGGCGCGGCCGGCCCAGGGCGATTATGCCGCTTGCGTGGCGGAAGCTTTCGCGCTCCGTGACGTCGCCGGGGTGCCGCGCGTGGTGCTGGCCGAGGCCGGCACGGGCATCGGCAAGACGCTGGGCTATATCGCGCCGGCGGCGGTCTGGGCGCGGAAGAACCGGGCGGCGGTCTGGCTCTCCACCTATACCAAGAACCTGCAGCGGCAGTTGGACCGGGAACTGTCGCGTCTCTATCCCGATCCGGCGGAAAAGGCGCGGAAGGCGGTGATCCGCAAGGGGCGGGAGAACTATCTCTGCCTGCTCAATCTCGAGGAAGTGGCGGGGCCGGGCGGCGTGGCGCCGGGCACCGATGCGGTCGCGGTGGGCCTCGTCGCGCGCTGGGCGCGGGCGACACGGGACGGCGACATGGTGGGCGGCGATTTCCCGACCTGGGCGATCGAACTGCTGCACGGCGCCCGCCTCGGTGCGCTGACCGACCGGCGCGGCGAATGCATCCATTCGGCCTGCGCCCATTTCCGCAAATGCTTCATCGAACGCGCCCGGGCCAAGGCCAAGACGGCGGAAATCGTCATTGCCAATCATGCCCTGGTGATGATCCAGGCGGCGCTGGCGACCGAGGCCAAGGATCTGCCCACCCGCTATGTCTTCGACGAGGGCCATCAGGTCTTCGATGCTGCCGACAATGCCTTCTCCGCCCATCTGACCGGGGCCGAGGCGGCGGAACTGCGGCGCTGGGTGCGCGGCGCCGAGGCGGGGCACCGCCGCGCCGGCCGGGGCCGGGGCATCGACAAGCGGATCGGCGATCTGGTGGTGGGCGACGAGGGCGCCGAACAGGCGCTGGAGGCGCTGCGCCTCGCCGCCGCCGGCCTGCCGGGGGAGGGCTGGCAGGCGCGGGTCGCGGGCAAGGCGCCGGTCGGTTTCGCCGAGCAGTTCATGTGCGAGGTCCGGCGCTGCGTCGCCGCAAGGGCGATCGATGCGCGCGGCGGCTTCGCCCTGGAAGCCCCGGTGATCGAACTGCCGTCCAGCCTGATGGATGCGGCGATCACCCTCGACGGCCTGCTGCGCCGCCTGCTGGAGCCGGCGGCGGCGCTGAAGACGCGCCTCGCCAAACGTCTCGACGAGGAGGCGGAGGATCTCGACACGCCGACGCGCCTTCGCATGGAAGCGGGCATCCGCAGCCTCGACCGCCGCCTGGTGCAGCCGGTCACCGCCTGGCGCGCCATGCTGCGCAGCCTGGGCGAGGAACCGGCGGAGCAATTCGTCGACTGGCTGGCGATCGAGCGCGACCGGGGGCGCGAGACCGACATCGGCCTGCACCGCCATTGGCTGGACCCGACCCTGCCCCTGACCGGCGCCCTGCTGGAACGCACCCACGGCGTGCTCGTCACCTCGGCGACGCTGCGCGACAGCGGGCCACAACAGGTCGACGACTGGCAGGCGGCGGAGGCGCGCACCGGTGCCGGCCATCTGATCCTGCCGGCGAAACGCGCCAGCTTCGCCTCCCCCTTCGATTACGGCGAGCAGGCCCGCGTGCTGATCGTGAACGATGTCCGCCGCGACGAGGCGGACGAAGTCGCGGCTGCCTATCGCAGCCTGTTTCTGGCGGCGGGGGGCGGCGGTCTCGGGCTGTTCACGGCGGTCGATCGCCTGCGCCGGGTTCATGCCCGGATCGAGAAACCGCTGGACGAAGCGGGCATCCGGCTGTTCGCCCAACATGTCGATCCCATGGACGCGGGCACCCTGGTCGATCTGTTCCGGGCGGAAGAAAACGCCTGCCTGCTGGGGACCGACGCGGTGCGCGACGGTGTCGACGTGCCGGGCCGGGCGCTCCGCCTCATCGTCTTCGACCGGGTGCCCTGGCCGCGCCCCAGCCTGCTGCATCGGGCACGGCGCGATGCCTTCGGGGGTGCCGCCTATGACGACATGCTGGTGCGCTTTCGCCTGCGCCAGGCCTTCGGCCGGCTGATCCGCCAGGGCGGCGACCGGGGCGTCTTCGTCCTCCTCGACGCCATGACGCCAACCCGTCTGCTGCCGGCCTTTCCCGAAGCGGTCGAGGTCCGGCGTCTCGGCCTCGCCGAAGCGGTGGCGGCGGTGCGGGCTTTCCTCGGTTGAGCTTGCTCCTTCGGTGGCGATCCTCTATTCCTGCCGGCCGACACTGCATGAGGGACGGAACGGCAATGACCGAACGCATCAGCCATCACGACGCATTGATCTGGGTGATGGTCTGCGTGGCCGCCGCGGACGGCGACATGACCAACGCTGAACTGCATTCGATCGGCGAGATCGTGAAGACCCTGCCGGTATTCCGCGACTACGATCCCGACAAGCTGCCGGATTCGGCCCGCGCCTGCGGCGCCATGCTCCATGCCCCGAACGGCATGGACGAAGTGATGAGCATGATCCGGGTCAGCCTGCCGGCGGAACTGCGCGACACCGCCTATGTGCTCGCCTGCGAACTGGCGGCGGTCGACAGCCATATCGAATTGTTCGAGGTCCGCCTGTTGCAGATCATCCGCCACGGCCTGAAGCTTTCCCGTCTCGACGCCGTCGCTATCGAGCATGCGGTGCAGGCCCGCTACCGCCGCCTCTGATCCCGAAGCGCCCCGCCCGCCCCCGGGGGCGCGGCAAATCGCGCCTGTCGTTGTGCCACATTGCGGATTGCACCACCTAGCCACGATCGCGATCGGGCGGCTATGTTCGACGCGCAGACTGCAGATTGTCGCCGTTCCGTGACCGGGAAAAAGATGAAGACCGTGATCCTCCTGCGCCACGCCAAGTCGAGTTGGGACGATGCCACGCTCGACGACCACGACCGTCCGCTGGCGCCGCGCGGGGAGAGGGCGGCCGGGCTGGTCGCCGCCTTCCTGCATCAAAAGGCCCTGCTGCCCGACGTCATCCTGTGTTCGACCGCGCGGCGCACGCGCGAAACCCTGGCCCGGATCCAGGCCGTGGTCGGCGACGACGCGCCGGCCCTGATCGAGCGCGACCTCTATCTCGCCCCCGCCGCCAGCCTGCTCGACCGTCTGCGCCGGCTCGGCGACGATGCATCGAGCGTCATGCTCGTCGGGCATAATCCCGGGCTGGAGGATCTGGCGGGCGCCCTGGTGGCACCCACGGGCAGCACGGCGGAAGCCCGCATGGCCGAGAAGTTTCCGACGGCCGGGCTTGCCGTCATCCGCAGCGACATCGGGGTGTGGTCGGCGCTGAGCCGGCGCAAGGCCGCCCTCGATCTGTTCGTGATACCGAAGGACCTGGTCTGATGTCATCGGAAGTCGAACTGAAACTGGCGGTCGATCCCGACGATCTGCCCCGATTGCGGCGCCTGCCGCTGCTGACGCGGGGCAATATCTCGCCGGCGCGCAACCGAAGCCTCAAGACGATCTATTTCGACACCGCCGAGCGCAGCCTCGCCAAGGGCAAGGTCACGCTCCGCGTGCGCGAGGACGGGCGCAAGCGCATCCACGGCGTGAAGGTCCCGGTGAAGAGCCTGGCCGGCCTCGCCACCCGCCGGGAATGGGAGATCGAGAGCCGCGACACGGTGCCCGATCTCGATGCCTTTCCGCCCGGCACGGTCGACAGCGTGCTCGACACCAGGGCCCTCGGCGCCGACGCCCTCGAAGCCGTGTTCGAGACCGAGTTCAAGCGCAACCTGCGCCATCTGGCCCTCGGCACCGGGGGCGAGGTCGAGGTCGCTGTGGACGAGGGCGCGATCCGCGCCGCCGGCAAGGGCGAGGCGGTGATCTCCGAAATCGAATTCGAGCTGAAGGCGGGCGATCCCGCCGATCTCTTCGCGCTGGCGCTCGCCGTCGCCGAACAGGTGCCGGTGCGCGTGCTGGTCGAATCCAAGGCGGAGCGCGGCTCCCGCCTCGCCACCGGGCGCGTCGCCAAGCCCGTGAAGGCCGAGAAGCTGAGCCTGCACGAGGATATGAGCGCCTGCGACGCCTTCGCCGCCATCGTCCAGGACTGCACAAGCCATTGGCTGGCCAATGTCGAGGCGGTGCTGGACGGCACCGACGTCGAAGGCGTGCACCAGATGCGCGTCGCGCTGCGCCGGCTGCGTTCCGGCTTCAAGGTGTTCCGCCGCATCCTGGGGCCCGAACCGTCGAACGCCCTCTCGGACGAGGTGAAATGGCTGGCCAACAGCCTGGGCCCGGCGCGGGACTGGGACGTCTTCATCGGCGATGTCGCGGGCCCCGTGTTCAAGGCGCTGGGGCCCGATGCCCGCTTCGACCGCATCATGCTCCAGGCCGACAGCGAGCGGCGCATCGGCTACGGCCTGGCGCGCGGCGCGATCGAGGACGAGCGCCACACCCGCCTCGCCCTCACCCTGGGGCGCTTCGTCGCCGCGCGCGAATGGCGCGAGGGCGGCGAGACGGGCAAGCTGGACGGGCCGGTGAAGAAATTCGCCGCCGACGTGCTGGACGCCCATTTCAAGCGCGTGCGCCAGCGCGGCCGGCGCATCATGCAGTTGGAGGCCGAGGCCCTGCATGGCCTGCGCATCGAGATCAAGCGCCTGCGCTATGCGCTCGAATTCTTCGGGTCCCTGTTCGACGCGCGCGAGGTGCGCCGTTTCCTCGACGGGCTCGCGGGCCTGCAGGATTTCCTGGGCGAATTGAACGACATGGCGGTCTCCCAGCGCCTGATCGTCACCCTGGGCCGTTCGGATTCCAGCCGTGCCTTCGCCGAGGGCGTGCTGACCGGCTTCTACGGCGCCGCCCTGGAGCGCAAGCGCAAGAACCTGCGCAGCCAATGGGGCGAGGTTCTGGTCCAGGACCGCTTCTGGCGGGATTGAGGCCATAAGTTTCGTCGTCGTCCCGGCGAAGGCCGGGACCTTTCCCAGGAAAAGGCGCCTTCTCGTCATGAGGTCCCGGCCTTCGCCGGGACGACGAGCAGGGGATGGACGACGAGTTGTATTTGAACGACGGGATAGACCTTACTTCCCCGCCAGATGCGCGGGCGGGCGGCGCTGGGGGTTCATCCAGTCCTCCAGCCGTTTCCACGCCCGGCTGAGCACCCAGGTCAGCATCAGATAGAGCACGGCGGCATAGAGATAGACCTCGAACGAGAAGGTCTGGGCATAGGCGCGCTTGGTCTGGCCCATGAGATCCAGGATGGTCACCACCATGGCGACCGCGCTCGCCTTGATCATCAGGATGATCTCGTTGCCATAGGCGGGAAGGGCGATCCGATAGGCGCCGGGCAGGATGACGCGGCGCAGGATCATGAAACGGCTCATGCCCAGGGCCTTGGCCGCCTCGATCTCGCCCGCCGGCACGCCCTGGATGCCGCCGCGCAGGATCTCGCCGGTATAGGCCGCCGTGTTCAGGCTGAAGGCGAGCAGCGCGCACCAATAGGCTTCGCGGAACATGCCCCACAGCCCGAGATCCTCGAAGAACGGCCGGAACTGGCCCGAGCCGTAGTAGATGAGGAAGATCTGCGCCAGCAGCGGCGTGCCCCGGAAGAAGAAGATGTAACCCGTGGCCATCCAGCGCAGCGGCAGGAAGCGCGACAGCAGCGACAGCGCCACCGGAACGGCCAGGATGCCGCCGATGAGCAGCGACAGCGAGACCAGTTCGAAGGTGGTCCACAGGCCGTCCAGCAGCTTCGGCCCGTATTTGCCGAGGATCGGCAGATGCTCGGTAATGACCGCGCCGATCGGATCGAGCACGGGCGCCAGAATGTCGCCCAGGAAGAGCCATATCTGGCGGAGCGCGTATTTGAACTGGCCACCGGCCCATACGAAGGCGCCGACGACATGTTCGAGGAGCCACAGCAGCCCGGAGAAGACGCCGCCGACCGCATCCCAGACGAAGTCGAAGGTGCCGCCGTCCGGCTCGGCCGCGGGGGGAAGGGTTTCCGGTTCCATCGCGTCCTCCCCCTCAGGCCCGGCGCACGCCGCGCGAGGCCCAGCGTTCGGCGCGCGCGAAGACGGTCATGGAAACGCCGGTGACCGCCAGATAGAGGAGACAGGTGGCGCCGTAGAACAGGAAGGGTTCCTTGGTGACGCCGACCGCGATGCTGGTCTTGCGCATCAATTCGTCGAGCGCGATCACCGAGACCAGGGAGGTGTCCTTCACGAGGTTGAGCCACAGGTTGCCGAGGCCGGGCAGGGCGAAGCGCCAGACCTGGGGCACGAGAATGCGGCGGATCACGAGGGGGCGCGACATGCCGATGGCCCGTGCCGCCTCGAGCTGCCCCCTGGGCACGGCCAGGATGGCGCCGCGCAGCACTTCGGTCGCGAAGGCGCCGAAGACGAGGGAAAGGGCGACGACGCCGGCGGCGAAACTGGAGACGTCCACCGTCTCGGTGGCGCAGAAGGATCGCGCGCCGTCGCCGAGATCGATCAGGTCGAGCTTGTCGGGCAGGCCGAGGCCGGCGCAGAGGTCGGGCAGGCGCACCGCCTCGATCAGGGCCTGGATGCCGAACTGGATGCCGTAGTAGATCAGCAGCAGGGTGAGCAGTTCGGGCAGGCCGCGGATCAGCACGGTATAGAGATTGCCGATCCGGTTCAGCGCCTTCGAGGGCGCGAGCTTGGCGCCGGCGCCCATGAAGCCGATGGCAAGACCGATCGCGAGCGAGATGACCGCAAGCTGCATGGTCAGTTGCAGCCCTTCCCACAGATCGTCGCCCCAGCCGCCCTGGCCGAAGCCGATCAGGTCGATATAGGGCAGGGTGCCGGGGAATTCGGCGCCGAGAAAATCATAGAGCGCGCTGCCGATGCCGCCGAAGACCCAGCCGAGGGCATCGACGGCGAGGCCGAGCACACGACCGACGGGCCACCAGATGAGGCCGAGCAGGCGGAACAGCAGATCGAGGCCGAGGCCGACGAGGTGGAAGAGGCCGACGATCGCGGCGATCACCCAGCCCAGAAGGTCGCCGAGGAAGGAGAGGAAGCCGCCGGCGACGACCGGTTCGGCGACCATTTCGGGGACAGATGTCGCCGTCATGCGGACATCCGGCTCAGAGGTGCTTGGCCAGGAACTGGCGGCATCGTTCCGACGCCGGGTCGCGGAAGACCTGCGAGGGCGGGCCCTCCTCCTCGACCTTGCCCTGGTGCAGGAACATGACGGTGGAGGAGACATCGCGGGCGAAGGCCATCTCGTGGGTGACCACCAGCATGGTCCGTCCCTCTTCGGCGAGGTCGCGCATGACCTTCAGCACTTCGCCCACCAGTTCGGGATCGAGGGCCGAGGTCGGTTCGTCGAACAGCATGACGGCCGGATTCATGGCCAGCGCCCGCGCGATGGCGACGCGCTGCTGCTGGCCGCCGGAGAGATGGGCGGGGTAATAGCTGCGCCGTTCGGCCAGGCCGACCTTGGCGAGCAGCGCCTCGGCCTCCGCGATCGCCTCCGCCTTCGGCTTCTTCAGGACATGGACCGGGGCCTCGATCACATTCTGCAGCACGGTCATGTGGGACCAGAGATTGAAGCTCTGGAACACCATGCCGAGCTTGGCGCGGATACGGTCGACCTGACGCAGATCGGCGGGGACGGAGCGGCCGTCGCGATCCGGCTTCATGCGGATCAATTCGCCTTCCACGCGAATGTCGCCGGCGTCGGGCGTCTCCAGGAGATTGATGCAGCGCAGGAAGGTGCTCTTGCCCGAGCCCGATGCCCCGATCAGGGAAATGACGTCGCCCTTGCTGGCGGAGAGCGAGATGCCCTTCAGAACCTCGAGGTTGCCGAAGCGCTTGTGAATACCGTCGACCTTGAGGGTGGCATCGCCCGCAACGGTCCCGTCATCCGTGATTGTCGCATCATTCATGCGCCGATAGTCCGCCCCCTCGCAGACGCGGCGCCGCCCCGGCACCCCGTCTCGCCCGTCATTACGGTTTCAAGGCTAAGGCGGTTCGCCGCCGAGCGAAAGCCTTTCGTGTGCACTGCGGCAAGGCGGGCGCCCGGAAAGGCCCCCGGGAAAGGACTTGGGGCGAACGCCTTTGGGGCGGCACCCTCAGGCGATGTCGAAATTGTCGCCCGCGCCCTGGCCCTCGTTCGAGACCTTGGACAGCGCGTTCATCATGACGGCGCGCAATTCGCTGACGGAATTGGGATTCTCGATGATGCCGATGACCCGGCGGCGCGACGAGCGCGACGCGGTGTTCTGGCCCTGCTCGGTCAACATGATCACCGGCGCCCGCGAACCGAGGCGGACCGCCCCGTCGATCACGACCGAGGACGACCACCCCTTCAATTCGGCGTCGACGACGATCAGTTCCGGCCAGGTGCTCATGATGTGGCGCAGCCCCGAATAGCCGTCGTGGGCGACGGTCACGGCGAAGCCCCAGGACGCCAGATGCTCCCGGAGATGGCGGCTGCGCTCGATATTGCTGTCGACCAGCAAGACCTGCGGTCCTGTTTGCGGGCTGCTCGTCAAGGCGTGTCCCATCATAGCCACTCGTTCACCTCGGCTCCCGTGGTTTCGGGAGCATCCCCTTTATTCGGCGGACCATGCCCCCTGCCGCCCGACCGGCGCCGAACCCGGCGCCCTTCGTGCCGCCGCCGATCCTTCCCCCGAAGACCGGCCCCCAGAGACTGGAGCGCGTCACATCCTTCGATGCCGGAACCTGGGTGTTTTTCGACCCGGTCGCGTTTCAGCGCCGTCGAACCCGTTCGAAAGCCTCACGCCGTCCCTGGGGCGAGCCTCGATCCGGCGGGCCGAGCCTCGCTCGGGCACCGGCACCCGTCCTGCATATCCTTGACGCAACTTTGAAGGACCATGGGTCGGGGTCAAGGAACAAAGGCGCCATTTTCCTCCCGTTTTGCGGCGAGCCGTTACATCCGATTTGGAGCAATTTCCCTCATTATACCCGGATTGAGGAACAATCATATTCGATGCGGGGACTAATGCTGTGTAAGACGGGAGGGACGATTTCAGTACGGCGGCTTCTCATTTCCGGTCTCGATTGTCGAGCCTCGGGTCATGGGCCGGGCACCTGAATCGTGGTTTCGATCCGGTATTGGGCAAGGGGCCGTTTCCGGACTCGTGCACAGGGGCTTGCAAGAAATGAAGATGAATCCTTCGCCTAAATTGGCTCTCTTCGCGACGACGGCCATGGCCGTACTGTTCGGAACCGCCTTCGCGACCGCGCAGGAAAGCTATCCGATCTCCGGCGACCAGTTCGGTTACGGCGAACGCGCCGTCGCCGAAACCAGCTTCAATCTCGAGTTGTTCGGCGGTGGCGACGAGAACGGCGGCACCTACGGCGGCGCGCCCACCATCACCATCCCCCTCGGCGACAGCCTGGGGCTGCAGGTGGACGGCGTGGCCGGCTTCGCGGCGGACGAGGCGGGCTTTGCCGGCGGCGCGGCCCAACTCTTCTTCCGTGATCCCCAGAGCGGCCTGATCGGCGTCGCCGGCGGCGGCTACTACGTCGAGGGCACGGCGCAATACGCGGTCGCGGGCATCGCCGAATATTATCTCGACTCGGTCACCCTCGAGGCTCTCGTGGGCTATCAGACGGGCGACGTGATGGACGGCGCCTATGGCCGCGCCGGCATCTCGATCTACGCCAACCCGAACCTGCGCATCGGCGGCGGTGTCTCCTATTCCGAGGAGACCGAGATCGGCGGCGACATCCAGCTCGAGGCCCTGCTCACCGACATTCCGGGCATGGCCCTGTTCGCCACCGGCGTCTTCGACCAGCAGGGCTCCATGGGTTACGGCGGCGTGAAGTTCTACTTCAACAGCGCCACCAACCTGCTCGCGACCGACCGCACCAAGCAGGCGGGCGGCCCGACCCTGATCGACATGCACCGCAACCTGGGACGTCCCAATTTCTTCACCTCGGGCGGTGCCGGCTTCGGTCTGCGCCAGATCAGCCTCGTCGGCAGCGCGCTGAACGGCGGTGACCCGTTCGGTGACATCGATCCCGATCCCGAGACCCCCGACGGCGACACGGCGAATTGCGGCGACGGCGCCATCTGCGCGGTCCAGGATCTCGTCGACAATCTGACCGAAGGCACCGTGCTCGAACCGCTGAACGATCTGATCGTCGGCCTGCTCGACCCGAACGACGGCGCGCTCTCGGCGCTGACCGGCGCGCTCGAGGATCTGACCTCGTCGGACGACGGTGCGCTCGGCGCGGTCACCGATCTGGTGAACGCCCTGGTCAATACCCAGGACCAGGCGCTGGAGCCCCTGATCTCGGGCCTGAACGACATCCTGGCCGGTCTCACCGGCGGGCTGACGGGCGGTCTGTCGAGCAATGCGCTCGGCGACTTCATGGCCGCCGACGGCACGACCGACGAAGGCCTGATCGACGTCGTCCAGGATACGGTCGCCAACCTGCTGGACGGGACGCCGCTCGAGGGCGTCGGCGATCTGGTCGATGGTCTCGTCGACCCGGATACCGGCGCGCTGGCCGCCCTCACCGGGCAGCTGAACGAGCTGACGTCCGAGGACGCGGGCGCCCTCGGTCCGGTGACCGGCCTGGTCGACGCGCTGGTCGATCCCGACGTCGGTGCCCTCGACCCGGTGCTCGACGGCGTGAACGACCTGCTCGAAGGCCTCCTCGGCGGACTCGCCGGCGGCCTTTCGGGCGACGGCGCCAGCCTGAGCGGCCTGACCGGCCTGCTCGGCGGCCTCGGTGCCTGATCCGTTTCGGCCTGATCCGTTTCGGCCTGATCCGGCTCCGGAGGGGGCGGCCCGTTTGCAGCGCGGCCGCCTCTCCGCTATGGTCCTTGGCTCCTGCATCCCTTCGGGAACGGAAGCGACATGAAACCAATCCTTCGCCGGGCGAACCTGCGCAAGATCGTCGCCATGGCGCTGGTCGTGGGCATGGTCTCCGCGCTCGGCGCCTGCGGTGCCCGGCTCAAGGGCGGCGCCAGTGGCGGTACCGGCCGCGGCAGCTCGGCCGGCGGCGGCATCTCCATCCCCTTCCCCTGAGCGGCGCGCTCCCGAACGGTGGTTCCGGGAGGCGGCGCCGGCGGTCCGGACAGGGCGCTCCGGACAGGGCGTTCCGGACAGGGCGTTCCGGGTTACGGAACCGTGACCGATTCGGGCCGCGACCGGTTTCAGCGCGGTCTCGCGGCGCGGGTCTCGCGGGCGTCCCGACCCGCTTGCGGTGGCATGGGCAGGCTTCCTACCGCAATGCGGTAGGTCGGCCCGAATTCTCCACAAACTTACACCTGTTTGGCCGTTATTCGGTTCTGTCTGCGGCCAGTTCGATTATAGTTACCGCGGTGGATGTGCGGAAGGCGGGGGATCGCGCACCGGGGGGGAATGCCCATGTGCGTCCAGAACGCAAACGAAGCCTTTACCAAATTGCGCCAGATTGGCGTGGTGTTAACGGTTGAGTCGGTGGCCGGTCCTCGGTCGCGGGTGAGGCCTGGTCTTTGGACAACCTTGTCAGGGGCGCGGTCCGATGGGGCGATCTAAGTTTCGGTTGATCTTGGGGGTGGTGCTCGTGGCGATTGCCGTGGGCCTCATCGTCTACGGTATAAACTCCATGCGGCGGCCACCGCCGCCACCGCCGGCCAGCGACGGCCGGCCCGTCGCGGCGGCCCCGCGCGAGGATCTGGTGCCCGTCGTCGTCGCGCTGAAGAACATCGGCCGCGGTGCCAAGATCACGGCCGAACAGGTCACCACCCTTCGCGTCCAGGGGCCGGCGCCCGTCGGCTCGCTGTCGGAGCCGAAGCTGGCGGTCGACGCGATCGCGCTGACGGCGCTGCCGGCCGGCCAGATCCTCCTCCAGAGCACGATCCTCGCCCCCGGCGACGATGCCAAGCCCGGGCTTTCGGTCCTGGTGCCGGAAG
This sequence comes from Zavarzinia marina, assembly GCF_021568905.1. Classification (GTDB taxonomy): domain Bacteria; phylum Pseudomonadota; class Alphaproteobacteria; order Zavarziniales; family Zavarziniaceae; genus Zavarzinia; species Zavarzinia marina. The sequence continues at coordinate 385,373 of NZ_JAKGSB010000003.1, forward strand.
GCATGCGGGCGGTGGCGATCCGTGTGAACGACGAGGTCGCGGTCGGCAACTTCCTGCGTGCCGACGACATCGTCGACATCCAGCTCGTGCTCGCCAACAACGCCCTCGGCCCGCCCGAGGAGGGCGGCAACCCGGAACGCCGCGAAAGCCGCGTGGTGCTCCAGGCGCTGAAGGTTCTCTCGGTCGGCGAGGCACTGACCATCGAGAACGATCAGCAGGCCGTGCGCATGCAGAACATCACGGTGGCCGTCACCCCGGAACAGGCGCTGGTGCTCGCCGTCGCCAAGCAGTCGGGCAGTTTCTACCTGGCGCTGCGCAATCCGGCCGACGAGGAGAAGGACGAGGTCAAGCCGGTTCGCCTGGAAGACCTGCTGGGCGCCGCGCGCCAGCAGCCGGTCTCCGACAGCGGCGAAGCCCTGCCGGCGCCGGCCGTGGTCGCGCCCCGTCAGGTGGAAGTCATCCTTGGGACCAACACGGGTAAGCAGGCGGTGCCATGAGTGAGATGAAGATGCTTCGGGTTCCCGAGAATCCGGTGGCGCCGCGAGGCCTTGCCGCGATGTCCGCAACGAATCCCCCGTCCGGTCTTCGGCGCCTCGCGCTGTCGGCCGTCGCCGCCACCGCTCTCGCCCTGGTGGCGCCCTGTGTCGACGGCATCGGCGTCCCTGAGGCCCGGGCGGCGGACTACGTCAACCGGCCGACCCTGGTGATCCAGCCCGGCGTGCAGACGCCGCTGAGCCTCGGCACCCCGATCGAGCGGGTGGCGATCGGCGATCCGGCCACGGTGACCGGCCGCGTGGTCGGGCCGCAGGACATCCTGCTGCTCGGCCTGAAGCCGGGCCGCACCAATCTGATCGTCTGGGAAGTGGGCGGCGAGACCGCCTATGTCTACCCGGTGGTGGTGCCGCTGAGCGTGGGCGACCTCGCGCGCGACCTGCGCGAGGATCCCGAGCTGGGCACCGTGCGGGTCGATACGGCGGGCGGCACGGTCGCGCTCAAGGGTTCGGTCTCGTCGAACGAGGCCCATGCCCGGGCGCTCCGCCTCGCCGCGCGCTATTTCCCGGACGGTGTGACCGACCAGATCCAGGTCATGCAGCAGCAGATGGTCAGCGTGGAGATCAAGTTCGCCGCGCTTTCGACCACAACGCTGAAGCGCCTCGGCTTCGATTTCCGCTCGGGCTCTTCCAACAGCTTCGAATTCGCGGTGGCGTCGCCGAGCGGCTCTATCACCGGCGATCTCAGCGGCGTCTCGCCGGTGGCGGACGCCCTGAACGTGCTGCTGCGCCTGCCGGGGTCCGACCTCTCGGCCGTGCTCGGCGTGCTCTCGGGCGCCAAGCTCGCGCAGATCCTGGCCGAGCCGACGCTGCTGGTCCGCTCCGGCGAGACCGCGGAATTCATCGTCGGCGGCGAAGTGCCGATCCCGGTGCCGCAGGACAATTCCGACACGATCACCGTCGACTACAAGGAATTCGGCATCCGCCTCAAGGTCTCGGCCACGGTGCTCAGTTCCAGCCGCATCCTGCTGAACCTGGCGCCCGAGGTTTCCGAACTCGACTACGGCAACGGCGTGACCATCCAGGGCACGCAGGTTCCGGGCCTCACCCGGCGCGGCGCGTCCTCGACCCTCGAACTCGGCGACGGCCAGAGCTTCGTGCTCGCCGGCCTCATGTCGTCGACCTCGGCGGATGCGGACGACGCCATTCCGATCCTCGGCGACCTGCCGGTCATCGGCGCCTTCTTCCGGCGCCAGCAGACCACGCGCGAGCGTCAGGAACTGATCATCGTGGCGACGCCGCGGCTGGTCTCGCCCATCGATCCGCGCAGCCTGCCGCCCATGCCCGGCACCGACCTGCAGAACTATGATCCCTCACTCGGCGACATGCTGATGGGCCGCAACCGCCTGCGCGATGTCCTGCCGCAATACGGGCTGATGCCATGACTTCGGAACGTCGCGCCATTCTCGTCGTCTCGAGCGACGAAGACTTCGCCGAACGTGTCACCTCGGCACTGTTCTCCCGCTGCAGCGTCGTGCGCGGCCTGCCGCAGCTCGAAACCCTGCGCGGCCTGATCGAATCGACGGGCGTCGAGGCGATCATCGTCGATCTCGACGACGTCGCCTGGGACGGCCGCAACATCACCGAGCTGATCGTCAGCCTGAAGGCGGAACAGCCGACGATCCCGCTCGTGGTCGCCAGCTACAACATCAGCGCCAATGCGCTGATCCCCGCCATGCGGGCCGGCGCCAACGACGTCATCGACAAGGATTTCGCCTCCGACGACCTGATCGCCCAGATGGATTGGCTGCTGCAGTCGCGGCCGGCGAAGCGCGGCGGCCATTCCGCCCGCATCGTCGCCGTGATGGGCCCGAAGCCCGGCGTCGGCTCGACCTCGATCGCGGTCGCCATGGCCGCCGAACTGGCGCGCCGCGCGGGGCCCAACGAGCGCGTGCTGCTGCTCGATTTCGGCTTTCCGCCGTCCGAGTCGGTGGACCTTCTGGGGATCAAGGCATCCTATTTCATGACCGATGCCCTGGGTGACATCGGGCGTCTCGATTCGACCCTGATCGAAGGCGCCTTCGCCCAGACCAAGGCGCCGCGCCTGTTCGTCCTGCCGCTCGCGGTCGATGACGAGAACGCCCAGATCGCGGGCGAGGGGGATCTGTCCCAGCTCGTCGACGTGCTGCGCTCCTATTTCACGGCGATCGTGATCGATGTGAACCGGCCGCTGGCGCCGCGCGTGGCGGACCGCATCTTCGTCGATGCCAATGCCGCGATCCTCGTCGTCGACCAGTCGATGACCTCGATCCACGGCGCCTCCATGGTGCTCGACCGCATGCGCCGCTCGATCAACAAGGATCCGGATTTCACCCTGGTGGTGTCGCGCCATGTCGCGCGGATGCCGCCGGCGCCGGAGGAGATCGCGACGGCGCTCAGGGCCAAGGGGCGGCCCTTCGTCGTGCCCGAGGACCGTCAGTTCATGGACGGCCAGCGCAACCTCGGCACCATGCTGGTGGCGGACGGCAGTTCGGCCGTCTCGAAGGCCGTGCGCACGGTGGTCGATGCCGTCGTGGCGAGCCAGATGCCGGCATCGGGGGGCAAGGCCCCGGCCGCGCCGGCGGCGCCCTCCCAGGTCGCGGCGACCCAGTCCCGCATCGCGGCGGGAGGCATTCTCTCGCGGTTCGGCATCGGCCGTTCCGGTTCCCGTTGAGGTCAGGAGTAGGCGATGCGTGAAGCAGGCGGTTCCGGCGGCAATGTTCCCCTCGGCGTTCCGGCCTTCCCGACCAATGTGCCGGGCGGGCGCGGCGACGGCGACATCTACACGTCGCCGCTCTATCAGGAGCTGAAGTTCCGCGCCCTCACCATCGTCCACGACTATCTCGAGAAGCGCGGCTTCACGCCCGACAAGGCGAACGGCGAAGTGGTGCGCAGCGAGATCAGCCGCGCCATCTCGGTGGTCGTCGCCGGCGCCGGCGTCGCCCTCAACGCCGCCGAGCGCGAGCGCCTGCTGGACGACGTCTTCTTCGAGATCGTCGGCCTCGGCCCGCTCGAACCCCTGCTGGCCGACACCACGGTGGACGACATCATCGTCAACGGCCCGAACCGGGTCTATGTCGAGCGCAGCGGCGTCCTGGAGAAGGTCACCACGCGCTTTCGCGACGACGCCCATCTGATGAACATCATCCAGCGCATCGTCAGCCCCATCGGGCGCCGGGTCGACGAGGCTTCGCCCTTCGTGGATGCCCGTCTGAAGGACGGCAGCCGCGTGAACATCGTGATCCCGCCGATCGCCCTCGACGGCGCCACGGTCTCGATCCGCAAGTTCAAGCGCATCCCCCTCAAGATCCACGACCTGATCCGCACCGGCACCATCAGCCAGGAAATGGTCGACTATCTGGCCGCCGCCGTGCGCTCGCGCCTGAACGTCCTGATCTCGGGCCGGACAGGCTCGGGCAAGACGACGATGCTGAACATCCTGTCGGGCTTCATCTCGGCGACGGAACGCATCGTCACCATCGAGGACGCGGCGGAGCTGCAGCTTCGCCAGTCCCATGTGGTGCGCCTCGAGACCCGGCCGCCGTCGGCCGACGGCACGCCCGAGATTACGGCGCGCGATCTCGTGAAGAATGCCCTTCGCATGCGTCCCGACCGCATCATCCTCGGCGAAATCCGCGGCGGCGAGGCGGTCGAAATGGTGCAGGCCATGACCACGGGCCACGACGGCTCGATGGCGACGGTCCACGCCAATTCGCCCCAGGACGCCATGAGCCGCCTCGAACTGCTGCTCTCCTTCGGCGGCATGAAGGCGGATGTCGCCACGGTGCGCAAGCAGATCACCTCGGCGGTCCAGGTCGTCGTCCAGGTCCAGCGCCTGTCCTCCGGCGCCCGCAAGGTGATCTCCATCGCCGAGGTGGTGGGCATGGAGGGGGAGACCATCGTCCAGAACGAACGCTTCCGCTACCGCGAGAATCCGGGCGCGCCGGGCCAGGGCTCCTTCGTCATGGTCACGCGCCATTCCGCGTTCCAGGAACGTCTGGCCACGGTCGCCGGCACCGGCTTCGGCGGCGGCGTCGGCCGCTTCGACGGGCGGCCCTGAGGCCCGGGAGAGAGATCATGATCCAGATCGGTCTCGCCATTCTGATCATCGTCGCGGCGGGTTACCTGGTCGACGCCTATCTCCACGACAGGAACGTCGACAAGCGTTACCGCGCCCGTCTCGCAAGCCTCAGCCGCTCGGTCGGCGGCGGCTTCGAGGGCGACGAGGAGATGATGGAGACGGAACGCCTGATGGCGCGCCTGATGATGTCGTCCTCCGGCATCACCCGGCGTCTGATGCAGGCCGACTGGAAGGTGACGCCGGAACGTTTCGTCGCCTTCATCGCGGGGCTCTTCGTCGTCGCCGCGGTGGCCATCTGGTTCCTCGGCCTGCTCGGCGGCCTGGCGGCCGGCCTCGCCTATGTGGGCCTCGCCTACATGCTGCTGTCGAATGCGGCCGACAAGCAGGTGAACGCCTTCCTCGAGGAATTGCCCAATTTCCTCGAGCGGCTGCGCCAGCTCGTCTCCACCGGCAACAGCCAGGTTCAGGCCTTCGACAAGGCGCTCGCCTATTCGGGGGACGCGACGCGGTGCTATCTCGATCCCGTGGCACTGCGCCTCAAGATCGGCGTGCCGCTGCCGGACGCGCTGCGGGTGCAGGCCCAGCGCCTGGGGATCGCGGAACTGGCGATGCTGGCCATGATCGTGCGCACCAACCTGCGCTACGGCGGCAATCTCGGCTATATCCTGGAGCATCTGGCCCGGGTGCTGCGCGATCGGACAAGGGTGCGCAGCGAATTCAAGTCGCTGTCGTCGGAACTTCGCTCGACCGCCATCGTCATGGTGGCGATCCCGCCCCTGGTCGCGGTCGCCATCATGGTGATGAACCCCTCCTATCTCGACTATTTCGTCGAGGAAGGGCAGACCGCGCTGTGGCTCGCGATCGGGCTCGAAGTCGTCGGCATTCTCATCATGCGCCGCATGATGAAGGTCGAATATTGAGAGGGGCGCGATGATGTCGGCGATCTTCTTCGTCTCCATAGCCTTCGTGCTCTCCGGGCTGCTGCTCCTCTTCGTCGGCAGCAACGTGGTTCTGGACGAGATGCGCGGCATGAGCAACGACCGCCGCCTGCGCGGCCGTCTGGCGGATGTCGGCCGGACCGACGCCATCGTCGAGGAGGATCGCGACGAGGGCGGTTTCTTCGAGACGATCGGCCGCGCGACCACGAGCAGCGCCAGCACCATCGCCGAATTCGAACAGATCATGCGGTCCGTCGGGCGCTACGACGCGGGCGCGCCCTATTGGCTGGCGGGCCTGCGGCTGGTCGCGGCGATCGCCCTCGCCCTGATCGGCTTCGGCGTCGGTCTCGGGTTCTGGAGCATGACGACGGCGCTGTTCCTCTGTCTCACCGGTTTCGCCGTCGGCTATCTGGTGCCGCGCTACTTCCTCTCCAGCATGGCGGCGGCGCGGCGGCGGCGCATCGAGCGCGAACTGCCGTTCATGATCGACATGCTGCTACTTCTCGTGCGCTCCGGCGCCTCGATCGAACAGGCGTTCCGCCACCTGACCCAGGAAGAGGCGGACGGCCTCGGCACCATCAAGGCCACCCTCGACCGGCTCGTGAACGACATCGACCAGGGCAAGGGCTACGAGGTCTCGCTGCAGCGCTGGGGCGCGCGCCTCGCGATCGACGAAGGCCGCGAATTCTCGGCCCTGCTGATCCAGTCGCTGGCCCATGGCACCGAACTGACCCAGGCCCTGAAGGTGTTTTCCGACACGCTGATCGAACGGCGCATGAACAATGCCCGGTCCACCATCGGCAAGCGCATGACGCAGATGACGGTGATCATGATGCTGTTCATGATGCCGCCGCTGCTGATCGTGATCGGCGCGCCGGCGGTCACCCGTCTGATCGACGGCTTCGCCCGGGTGAACGGATGACCATCCGGCGTTCCTGTTCGGCCGCCTGTCGCGCCCTCGGCATCGTCTTGGCGGCGGCCGTGCTGACGACCGGTTGCGCCCGCTCGGCGCCGACCCGGTCCGTCGACGGCGTGGCGTCGAACGCGCCGACGCCAGAGGAGGACCAGCTCTATATCGCGCTGATCCGGGGCATGAACGAACGCGGCCAGTCCCAGGCGGCGCTGGCCTTCCTCGACGATTACCTGGGGCGCCACCCGGGCGATGTCGAAGCCCTGTCCCTGAAGGGCGAGGCGCTGCTGCGCACCGGCCAGACCGACGAGGCGGACCAGATCTACATCCAGCTCGACCGGCGGCGCATCCAGCCCGTCGCGGCGTTCGGGCTCGGCCAGGTGCGCGCCAAGGTCGGCGACTGGAAGGGAGCGGTGCCGCAATATGCCCGCGCCGCGAAGGCCGCGCCGACGGATTCGCGCGTCCTGAACAATTACGGCTTCGCCCTCATGAAGATCGAGGACTACGCTGAGGCCTATGACGTGCTGGCTCGCGCCAGCCAGTTGAGTCCCGAGAGCACACAGATCAGGACCAATTTCGCCATCGCGGCGATGAAGAGCGGCCGCGAGGCCGAAGTGCCCAAGATTCTGGCCCGCATCCCCGAAGAGGAACGCGGCGCCACCCTTTCCTTCGTTCGGAGTTGGCAGCCATGACACGATACAATCAGTCGCGCGCCCGGGCCCGGGTTCAGGCCATTACCGTTTCGCCGGCGGCGATCGTCGCCGGTGTCCTGCTCGCTTCGGCCTTGGCCTTCGCCGCGGCCATGGTCGTCCCGGCGCCGGCGCGCGCCCAGTCCGGCCCGACCAGCCTCAGCACCGGCGGGACGGCGACGCCGGTGCTGCCGCCCTTCGCCCGTACGCGCTCGATCATCCAGGCCCAGAACGCCTCGCGCGGGGCGCGCGCCATCAGCGGCGGGCCGGAGCTCGACAAGATCTATCAGAACTATCTGGATTCGATCGGCAAGGGTGGGGCCGGCGGCGAGGGGGTTTCGTTGAGCGCCGGGCCGGGCAGCCCCGACTGAGGCTGCCGCCGGCATCCCGTCATGTCGGCGGCGCGGTCAGCCGCCGGCCTTCACCAGACTGTCGATCACGCGGCGGCAGATGTCGAAGCTGAGCGGCTTGTTGAGGACGATCGGCGCCAGTCCGCGGTGCGACGCGGCCTCGGCCACCATTTCCGGATTGCCGCTCATCAGCACCACCTGCTCGGTGTGGCGCAGCAGGGTCATGATCTCGGCGGCGCGCACGCCGCCCAGCTGCGGCATGCCGACATCCATCAGGACGACGTCGGGCCGCTGGTCACGGGCGATCTCCACCGCCTCGATCCCATTGGCGGCCTCGAGCACGCTGTAGCCGACGCGGCCGAACAGTTCCGCCAGTTCGGTGCGCAGATCGAAATCATCGTCCACCACCAGAATGGTCGGCTTCTTGTCCGTCTTGTTGCTCGCGACATTCATCGTCAGCTGGCCGCTTCCTCGACATAGGTCGGTATCTCCAGGCGGAAGACAGCGCCTCCCTCCCGGTTGAAGGCGGCGATGTTGCCGCCCATGTCGGTCATCAGCGTGCGGCAGATGGCGAGTCCCAGTCCGCTGCCGTGTCCCACCTCCTTCAAGGTGAAGAATGCGTCGAAAATACGGTTCATGACGTCGGCCGGGATGCCGCCGCCCGTATCCTGGACCTCGACCACCAGGCGGTCGGAGACACCGTCGTCATAGACGGCGACATGGATCACGCCCTTGGTCGGTTCGCCCCGGCGCTTGCAGTATTCCGTGATCGCGTCGCGCGCGTTCACCACCAGGTTCAGGAACACCTGCTGCAGCGACACCGGATTGGCCTTCAGCGCCCGGCAATAGGGTGGCGCCTCGCAGATCAGCTCGATGCCGCGGTTGCGCAGCGAACCCTCCGTCAGGTTGCGGATGTTGTCCATGATCTCGGTGACCGAGACGGGGCGCAGCCCCAGGGTGCGGCGGTCCGGATGGGCGAGGGTGCGGATCGCGCTGATGATCTCGCCGGCGCGCAGCGCCTGATCGTGGATGCGGTCCAGCTTGCTGTCGACGATGGCGCGTTCGGCGGCCATGCCGTGATTGCTCTCGCCGACCGCCTCGAGCGCCAGCTTGGCATTCTTCACGGCCATGGCGATGACCGACAGCGGCTGGCTGATCTCATGGGCGATAACGGTCATCAGCTCGCCGAGCGTGGCGAGCTTGGCCGTGTTGATCAGCACGTTCTTCTGCTCGTCGACCTCGAAGGCCTGGGTGGCGATCAGGCTGAGGCGCTGCATCAGGGCCAGTTGCGACGGTTCGAAGAAGCCGGGCCGCGCGTGCAGCGCGACCAGCATCGCCGCCTCGTTGCCGATGGTGATCGGCGCCACCAGGGCATTGCGGAAGCGTTCGCGCATGATGTCGGGGAAATCGTTCCATTCCCGCACGGTCGCCAGATCCTCGACCAGCAGCGCCTCGCCCATCAGGGCGGCGTTGATGACGTCGCCCGGCGGCCATTGCAGGCCGGTCAGGCGCGGATCGGTGGCGACCACCGCCAGCAGTTCGTCGCGGGTGCGCCGGCGCACCACCAGGGCTTCGTCGAAGCGCAGCAGGCGCGAGAACAGATTGAACAGATCGGCGCATTTGTCGGCCAGCGGGCTCGGCTGGATCAGGGCGCGCAACGAGGCGAGGAGGACGTCCGCCTCCTCGCGCAGGCGCATTTCGCGGTTCCGGTTGGCTTCGGCGCGTTCCAGCAGTTCGACCAATTCGCCCCGGTGCTGTTCGTCGAAGGGCCGGCCGCTCCAGACCTTGCCGACGCCGACATAGCCGCCGCCGTCCTGCGGCGTGCCGGTCAGGGTGAAATTGGCGACCGAACCGTCGCGCTGCACGAAGCTGAGGGCGACGTCGCGCATGGGCACCTGTCGGTGCAGGAGATCGCTGAACGCCTCGCCCTGGGCGGGGTAGAGGGTGCGCTGCGCGAGGCGGTCCAGCCTGGCGCCGCGCAGGAGTTGGATGACGGCGGGATCGCAGGCGACGTCGAGGGGCGATGCATCCTCGACCCTGAAGTCGGCGCCGGTGCGCCAGGTGAAATCGGCCGCGAGGCTGAGAAGGTCGGGCAGGGGGGCGCGGGCGCCGGCATCGGCGACGTCGACCATGGTCCTCAGCCTTTCAAGGTCGGGCGTTTCGCGCCCGATGCCTTCGGGACCGGGCGCTTCGCGCCCGACGGTGCCGCACGATAAGCCGGTACTGTTGCGCGCGCCTTAATCTTCACAACCGCTTCCCTCGCCCCTTGCCCACGAACTTCGAAACGAAGCTCGATCGGCCTTCTGCCAAAGCCCTGCGGGAATCAAATCCCCGGATTCGCCTCATGCGCGGACTTTTACCCTTATTCGTCCGTCCGGCCGGCGTATCCGACGCAGAGATTAACGCATGTTAAGGAAACTTCGTGAATACGGCGTAAATTTCTCCCGCTTTGGCGTCTGCCGAAATTACATTGTTCCGGGGGCGCGACTATCGCGAATCATTCGGTTTTGGATCAGTTTATGATTTGTTTATGATGTTTGGGTATAGTCCCAACCAGCATGAAGCCGGTTGAGCCGGCTCGGTCGGCGCGGATGGAATCACTTCCATTTCGTGTCTGAAAAGGCATAAAGGGTTCATGTCCGCCCAAATGGGGGAGGTGGAGTTTCAGATGACGTCTGGTCCCAATCGTTCGAACGCGATCTCGACACCTGTCTATGTGATCGACGACGATGCCTCGATCGTTGAGGAGGTGGGCGATTTCCTGAAGCTCAAGGGGTTCGTGGTCAAGGCCTTCTCCGTGCCGGCCGAGGCGCTGGAGCAGATGCTGGCCGAATCGGAGCCCTTCCTCCTCGTCACCGACATGCAGATGCCGGGCCTCAGCGGTCTCGACCTCGTGCGCGAGTTGCGCCATTTCGGCGGCAGCCCCCGGGTATTCGAAACCATCCTGTTTTCCGCCTTCGCCGATCTCGACCGGGCCATCAACGCCCTGAAGCTCGGTGTGCTCGACTTCCTGGTGAAGCCGGTCGATCTCGATCAACTCGTCGCCGCGATCCATCGCGCCGCCGAGGCGCTGGATCAGCGCCGGGACGCCAAGGGCAACGACCGCGACCTCTCGACCCAGCTCGCCGAGACCCTGGCCAAGGCGAAGGAACTGACCTCGACGATAGAGAATGCCGCCGTGCGGCTCTCGCGCGAATCGATCACGCCGGCGACGTCGCCGCTCGCCCGGCCCGCGGCCGCGCCGCCGCCCAGCGCCGGCCCGGCGCAGCCGGTCCACCGTCTGGTGGTCAATCCGCCCCGTACCCTGCCCGGCCAGGCCCCGGAAGAGGGGGAGATGCTTCACCGCATCAAGGCGTTGCAGGCCGCGCGTCGCTTCCGCGACAAGCTGCTGCCGTCCTGTGTCGACGGTGACGCCAATTGGGAAATCCTGCTCTATCTGATCGAGCAGTCGCTGCTGCATCGGGTGGTGTCCGTCACCAGCGCCTGTCACGCGACGACGCTGCCGTCGACCACCGCCATGCGCAAGATCGACGAACTGGTCTCGACCGGCTGGCTGCAGAAGCGTCCCGATCCCTCGGACCGCCGCCGCACCCTGATCGCGCCGACCGATCTGTGCCGCGAGCGCATGCGCAACTACCTGCTGGGCCTGCCGGTGAACATCGGCACCCCGGGCTTCGAATCCTCGGTTCCGGCCCTGGCCTGATCACGGGGCCGCCCCCCGCCTGGCGGCCCGCCCTTCACTTCCGAAAAATCAGATGACGCTGGCCGTCGCCGCCGGCGCCGGGTGATTCATGGCGTCCGCCACGAATTCCAGGGCCTGACGGGTCGCCTGGCGGTCCAGCACGCCGCCCAGGCAGACGCGCACCGCCTCCGGCGGCGTGCCGCCCACATTGAAGGCATCGCTGCCGACGACACCGATGCCGGAATGGCGCATGTGGGCGGCGAAGCCCGCCCGGGTCCAGGGCGGCGGCAGGTGGATCCAGACGTGGAACGCTTCGGGATCGGTGTCGTAGGTGCCGGCCGGCAGGATCTCGCGCACCAGGACCTGGCGCGCGCGCGATTCCTCGCGCACGGCGGTCAGCAATTGCTCGGCGACGCCGTCCTCGATCCACTGAGTGGCCAGCGCCACCGTCAGGGGCGAGGCCATCACCGTCGCGGCCCGGAGCGAGGCGGCGAGCGGCCAGACGCTGCGCACGTCGGGCGCCACCAGATAGGCGATGCGCAGGCCCGCGCCGAGGCTCTTGGCAAGGCCCGAGACGTAATAGGTGATTTCGGGCGCGAGCGTGGCGAAGGCCGGCGGCGGCGACACCGGGATGAAGCCATAGGCGTCGTCCTCGACGATCTTCACGCCGTGGCGCCGCGCCACCGCGATCAGGGCCTGACGCCGGCGCTGCGAGATCGTCGCCGTCGTCGGATTGAGCAGGGTCGGATTGCAGTAGAGCGCCTTGGGCGCATGCTCGCGGCAGACCGCCTCGAAGGCATCGGCGATCATGCCCTCGCCGTCGGTCGGCACGCCGATCAGGCGCAGGCCCAGTTGCGCCGTCAGCGCGCGGACCCCCGGATAGGTCAGGGCCTCGCAGGCGACGGCGTCGCCCGGGCGCGCCAGGGTGCCCAGAATGGCGAGAAGGGCGCTGTGGGCGCCGGGACAGATCAGCAGGCGGTCAGCGGTCGTGTCCAGGCGGTGGCGCGCCAGCCAGCGCACCGCCACTTCCTTGTCCGTGGGCGCGCCGCCGAAACCCTGATAGCGCAGCAGCACGTTGAGATCGGCGCCGATCTCGACCAGGCCCCGGCGCATCCGTTCCAGAAGCGCCGGATCGCGGGGCTCCGGCGGCAGGTTCATGGTCATGTCGGCGAGTTCGAGCGGCCGCGCCGGCCGAGCCCCCGACGCCGGCATGACGGTGCGCACGAAACTGCCCGCGCCGACCCGGGATTCGATCAGGCCGCGGCGCTGCGCCTCGACATAGGCGCGGGCGACGGTGGTGAAGTTCAGGCCGAGTTGTTCCGCCAGCCGGCGCTGGGGCGGCAGGCGATCGTTCGGGGCCAGACGCCCGGCGCGCATGTCGGTCTCGATGGCGTCGGCGATGGCGATGTAGTGGGGGCGGCTCGTCTTCCCGATGTGCGGGACCCATCCGACGATTTTGCGCGACATTCCACGACCTGCCCGAATTGACTGCATCAAATGGGCCAGATGCGCCCTGATTGACTGCATCGAAGTTGAGATGCAAAGACTGCATCCGGCCCTTGGGGGTCGGCGCGACCATCAATGCTGTCTTTCATTAAACGCCCCGATGATGCGGCACGCAAGCGGGCTTCGCTTGCACGCCGCCGTCGGCGGCGCCAGCCGCCTCCCGGCCCGGAATTCCGACAGCCGCAGGATCTCAGGGGTATCGGCAGGGATGGTCGCTTCGGGTATCGGGCCGAACGCGCGGGCCAAGGCCATTTCGGCGCACCGCGACGCGATCTGGATTGATTAAAAAAAGCGCACATGCGTGCCCGGATTCGCATCACAGCCCAATTTGCAGGCATCGGTGATTCTCCCGGCAGGGCCTAATTGAATGCATTTATTGATCGCATTGAAATGCTTCTGACTATTGATTGTGCAGATATTTGACTGGCACGGCGTTTGCAATCCGAGGCCTGTCCAGCGCGCGGATTTCGGCAACCACAGTTCGGAGAAAAGGCGATGCCCGCAGTTACCAAACCCGCCCACGAGAAGGGCGATTTCTTCGTCGACTACGAGGAAAAGGTATTCGAGGACGTGAAGGCCCAACCGGGTGAGAAGGCGCTGGTCACCTTCCACACGGTCGCCTTCGAAGGCTCCATCGGCCTCGTCAACCTGCTGCAGGCGACCCGCCTGCTGCGCAAGGGGTTCGAAACCTCGGTCCTGCTCTATGGTCCCGGTGTCACCCTCGGGGTTCAGCGGGGCTTTCCCACCCTGGGCGACGAGGCCTTCCCCGGCCATCTCGCCATGAACAACCAGATCGTCAAGTTCATGGGCGAGGGGGGCAAGGTCTATGCCTGCCGCTTCGCGCTCCAGGCCCTCTACGGCCATGGCGAGCCGTCGCTGATCAAGGGCATCACGCCGATCAACCCGCTGGACGTCATGGATCTGATCCTGCTCCACCGGCGCGACAACGCCTTCATCGTCAACACCTGGACGCTCTGACATGACGGCGGATGGACGTAGGATCCGGGCCGCGGCGGTCCAGATCGCGCCCGACATCGCGCGGCCCGACGGCACGCTCGAGCGGGTGTTGAACGCCACCGCCGAGGCGGCGGACAGGGGGGCGGGGCTGGTGGTCTTTCCCGAGACCTTCGTGCCCTACTATCCCTATTTCTCCTTCGTCCATCCGCCCGTCGCGACCGGTGCCGACCATCTCCGGCTCTACGACCATGCGGTCGCGGTGCCGGGGCCCGTGACAAGGGCGGTCTCGCGCATGGCGGCGGAGAAGGGCATCGTGGTCGTCCTCGGCGTCAACGAGCGCGACCACGGCACCCTCTACAATGCCCAGCTCGTCTTCGATGCCGACGGCAGCCTGGTGCTGCACCGGCGCAAGATCACGCCCACCTTTCACGAGCGCATGATCTGGGGCCAGGGCGACGGCGCGGGGCTTCGTGTCGTGCCGACCGCCGTGGGCCGCCTCGGCGCGCTCGCCTGCTGGGAACACTACAACCCCCTCGCGCGCTACAGCCTGATGGCCCAGCACGAGGAGATCCACGCCAGCCAGTTCCCGGGGTCCATGGTCGGGCCCGTGTTCGGCGACCAGATGGAAGTGACGATCCGCCACCACGCCCTCGAGTCCGGCTGTTTCGTGGTCAATGCCACGGGCTGGCTGACCGAGGATCAGATCGCGGCCATCACCCCCGATCCCGCCCTGCAGAAGGGGCTGCGCGGTGGCTGCTGCACGGCGATCGTCAGCCCCGAGGGCAAGCACCTGGCCCCGCCCCTGACGGAGGGGGAGGGCATGGTGATCGCCGATCTGGACATGAATCTGATCACCAAGCGAAAGCGCATGATGGATTCGGTCGGCCATTACGCCCGGCCTGAACTCCTCTCCCTTCACCTAGACGATCGCCCGGCCCGGGTCATGACGACCGCGACCGGCGCAACCGCCCCCGTTCCAAACGATCTGCCCGAGCCGAGGATGGACCGCGATGAAACCGACGACGCAGCAATCTCTGATCACCGAATTGCAGTCCTTCGGGGTCCGGCTGGCTGATCCAGGCGCGGGCGCGCCCAGCCGCCGTGGCGGCGCCGGCCCGTCGGACCACAAGGCGATGACCATCGAGGGCCGCACGGTGATGGTGCCGGTCCATACGGCGGGCGCCTTCGCCTCGCCCTACGTCGCCTCGGTGCCCGACGCCGCCGGCGTCTCCACCATCCGGCGCGACGGCACGGTGGTGGGCGAGGTCAGCTTCCCGCTGCAGCCGCGCTTCTATGCGATGCAGACCCTGGACGGCGTACCCTATTCCCAGATCGCCACGCTCCATGGAAGGGACGTGCTGGCGACCACCATCCTGCAAACCTGCATCCGCTATCAGAGCCGGACCAAGACCTGCCGCTTCTGCGCCATCGGCCAGTCGCTGGCGGCCGGGCGCACCATCGCCCACAAGACGCCGGAACAACTGGCGGAAGTGGCGCGCGCCGCCGTCCTTCTCGACGGCGTGAAGCACATGGTGATGACGACCGGCACGCCCAACGTCACCGACCGGGGCGCCGCCGTGCTGTGCGACAGTGCCTTCGCGGTCAAGGCGGCGGTCGACTTGCCGATTCAGGGCCAATGCGAACCACCGGACGACGATCAATGGTTCCACCGCATGAAGGCGGCGGGGATCGACGCTCTCGGCATGCATCTCGAAGTGGTCACGCCCGACCTGCGCCGGGCGATCATGCCGGGCAAGGCGTCCGTGCCCGTCTCACGCTATCTCGACGCTTTCTCGGCCGCCGTGCCCGTCTTCGGCCGGGGCCAGGTCTCGACCTATATTCTGGCCGGTCTCGGCGACACGAGAGAAGCGATCCTGTCGATCTGCGAGACCCTGATCGGCCTCGGCGTCTATCCCTTCGTGGTGCCCTTCGTGCCGATCAGCGGCACGCCCCTCGAGGATCATCCGACACCGTCGCCCGCCTTCATGCGCGAGCTGCTGGGCCCGCTCGGCGCCATGCTGAAGGCGGGGGGGCTGCGATCGGCCGACATCAAGGCGGGCTGCGGCAAATGCGGGGCGTGTTCCGCGCTCTCGGCCTTCGAGGCCCCCGCAGAGTCGGAGAATTGAACCATGCTGTTCGAGCCGATCCTGCCCTATGTCAGCGGCGAAGCGCGGGTGAAGCTGGTCACGGCATCGTGGGAGTTGGCGGACGCGCGTGATCTGCGCCGTCTCGTCTTCTGCCGCGAACAGCGGATCTTCACCGGCGACGACGGCGACGCGCGGGACGGCTCGGCCGTGCCCCTGGTCGCCCTGGCGCCGATCTTCGGCGTCGCCGATCAGGTGGTCGGCACCGTCCGCATCAACGAGGAGGCGCCGGGGCACTGGTCCGGCTCGCGTCTCGCCGTCGATCCCGCCTGGCGGCGTCTCGGCGCGCTGGGCGGGGCCTTGATCCAGCTTGCGGTCTCGACCGCGACGGCAAGGGGCGCGCGGCGTTTCACGGCCCATGTCCAGGCCGCCAACGCGCCCCTGTTCCACCGCCTGCATTGGCGCACGATCGAGGTCGTCGATTGCCACGGCAGGCCCCACCATTTCATGGAAGCGGATCTCGCGCATTATCCCCCCTTCGCCGACGGCGCGCGCGGCTTCCAGGTCCTGATCCGGAGAGAACGGTGAGCATGGCCGCCCTCGCCAGACGCCTCGCCGAGGCCCGGGGCCTCGGTCACAAGCGCGACATCGACGCCGTCATGGGCGCCCTCGGTCTCGGCGGCGCGCCCATCGCCGTGGGCGACGATTGCGCGGCGATCCCGGACGGCGACGGTTACCTGCTGTTCGCGATCGAAGGTTTTCTTGCCGATTTCGTCCAGGCGGAACCCTGGTTCGCCGGCTATTGCGGCGTGATGGTCAATGTCTCCGACATCGCCGCCATGGGCGGGCGCCCGGTCGCCGTGGTCGACGCGTTGTGGGCGCGCGACAGCGCCCATGCCGGCCCCATCCTGGGCGGGCTCGCCGCCGCCAGCGCCGCCTATGGCGTGCCCATCGTCGGCGGCCACAGCAACACCCGCAATCCCGGCGGCGAGCAATTGTCGGTCGCCATCATCGGCCGGGCGAAACGCCTGCTGACCAGTTTCGACGCGGCGCCGGGCGACCGCCTCCTGATGGCGATCGACCTGCGCGGGCGCTATCGCGATCCGCATCCCTATTGGGATTGCAGCAGCAACGGCAATCCGCCCCGGCTCCGCGCCGAGATCGAGATCCTGCCGGCGCTCGCCGAAGCCGGTCTCGCCAAGGCGGCCAAGGACATCAGCATGGCGGGCGCCGTCGGCACCGCGCTCATGCTGCTCGAATGTTCGGGGCTCGGCGCCATGATCGACGTCGGCTGCATTCCAAGACCGCCGGGCATCGATCTCGATCGCTGGCTGGTGTCGTTTCCGAGCTTCGGTTTCGTCCTCGCCGTGCCGCCGGGCAATGCGGAGACGGTGATCGCGCGTTTCGCCGCCGCCGGCATCGCCTGCGCCGATGTCGGTGCCTGCGACGGAAGCGGCCTGGTCACCATCACCGACGGCGCGGGCGACGTCGCGCCGGTCTGGGACTTCAACGAAAGCCCGCTCATCGGCTGCGCGCCGGGAACGGGAGCCGGGCCGGGGGGAGGGCGGCGCCATGCCTGAAGTCTGGTTCGACGTCCGCTGGCCCGACGGCACCGACGAGACCTGCTATTCGCCGTCGACCGCCATCACAGACCATCTGGCGCCCGGCGCCACATACGAAATCGCCGAATTCGTGGCGCGCAGCCGCGCCGGCCTCGGCGCCGCCAGCGACAGGGTGAAGGCCCGCTACGGCTATCCCTGCTCGCGGGCCATGGGGCAACTCGCCCGGATCGAACGGACGGCGGCCCGCCATGCCGGCAATCCCGGCGCCACCGTCACCATTTCCGCCATGTCGAAGTCGGGATCGAAGCCATGACTACGCCCAATACCCATTACCCGGTCATCGTCGTCGGTGGCGGCCAGGCCGGCCTGTCCATCAGCTATTTCCTGCAGGAGGCGGGGATCGAGCATCTCGTTCTCGAGAAGCACCGCCCGGGTCACGCCTGGCGCACGGAACGCTGGGACAATTTCTGCCTGGTGACGCCCAATTGGCAGTGCCAGCTGCCGGGCTTTCCCTATCCCGGGCAGGATCCCTTCGGCTTCATGAAGAAGGACGAGGTGCTCGATTATATCGACGCCTATGTCGAACGGACGCGGCCGCCCTTGCGCACCGGCGTCACCGTCGATGCCCTGCGCCGCCGCGACGGCGCCGGCTTCGAACTGGAGACCAGCGCCGGCACCTTCACCGCCGATCAGGTGGTGATCGCGGTCGGCGGCTATCACATCCCGTCGATCCCGCGGGTGGCGGAGCGCCTGCCGGCGTCCGTCGCGCAGATCCATTCGTCGCGCTATCGCAATGCCGCCGCCCTGCCGCCCGGCGCCGTCCTCGTGGTCGGGTCCGGCCAGTCGGGCTGCCAGATCGCCGAGGACCTGCACATCGAAGGGCGCAAGGTCCATCTCTGCGTCGGCAGCGCGCCGCGCGCGCCGCGCCGCTATCGCGGCCGCGATGCGGTCGAATGGCTGCACGACATGGGCCATTACGACATGCCGATCGAACGCCACCCCCTGAAGGAAAGGGTGCGCGGCAAGGCCAATCACTATCTGACGGGCCGCGACGGCGGGCGCGAGATCGACCTGCGCCGCTTCGCTCTCGAAGGCATGGAACTGCACGGCCGCCTGACGAACGTCGCCGGCGGCCGGCTCCATTTCGCCGACGATCTGGCCCGCAACCTCGATGCCGCCGACGAGACCTACAATCGCATCCGCGCGGGCATCGACGCCCATATCGCGGCCAAGGGGATCGAGGCGCCGGTGGATGCGCCCTATGTCGCGCCCTGGCGGCCGGGCGCGCTCGTGCCCGCGATCGACCTGGCCGAGGCCGGCATCGCCACCGTGATCTGGGCCACCGGCTTTCGCTCCAACTTCACCTGGGTCGAGGTGCCGGCCTTCGACGGCAAGGGCTATCCCACCCATCGGCGGGGCGTTTCGGCCGTGCCGGGGCTCTATTTCCTCGGCCTGCCGTGGCTTCATACCTGGGGTTCGGGCCGGTTCTCCGGCATCGCGCGGGATGCCGCCCATATCGCGGGCCAAATCGCGCGCCGTGACGCCGCGAGCGACCGGCGCACCGGTTAGTCGACGCGCGTTCCGGATTTCTGGGTTGTGGGAGACGAGATGAAAGTCTAGGGCGGCGCGGCCGTGGCAATGTTTGCGCTAGAGTCACTGATTCCGTTAATATGCCCCGAATCGGGTGGAAATCTTGGGGACATCCCACGCGACTTCAACGATTCGGCGCGGGTGGCGGAATGGCGAAATCTGACGACACCTCGAGGCTCTTCAGGGCGATGGGGCTCGAAGGCGAACAAGGCAAATACAAGGACATCGGGGCGCTCTCCAGGCGACGGAGCGATGGCGCTGAGGATTTGCCGCTGGTCGCCGCCGTCGACGATCTGCTGAAGGCCCCCGCGACGCCCCGGAAAGCCGGGACGCCCGAAAAATCCGTGGGGCCCGAGAATTCCGTGAGGCCGAGACATGTCCCGGCCAGGGCCGCGCCCGATACCCGGCATGTCCCGGGCGCCGCGCCGCGCCAGGAAAACCCCAGATCCGAGAGCCATGCACAGGCGCCGCCCGCATCCGGCACCGGCCTCGGCCGGATCTTCCAGCGGCAGACCGTGGCGTCCGCCGAGCGGCCGCCGCCCCGGGGCACACCGCTTCGAACCCTGTTCGACAGACTGCGCTGATGCCGGTCGTCGCCTTCTCCTCACCCAAGGGCGGTGTCGGCAAGACGACACTGGCGGCCAATGTGGCGATTGCTCTCCATGATCTCGGGTGGGGGGTCGTGGCGATGGACTTCGACGTCCAGAACAGCCTGCGGCTCCATTTCGGGATCGAGCTTGCCGACGGGCGCGGCTATGTCGCCGCCCATGACCAGCCGGAGGAATGGCCGAATCTCGCCCTGCCGACGGATTCGGGCGTCTTCGTCCTGCCCTATGGCCAGGTGACGGAACAGGAGCGCATTCTCTTCGAGCGCCACCTGATGGAGGAGCCGGACTATCTGCAGCGCGGCCTCGGCCCGATCCTGGAACGGCCGGACTGGGTCGTGCTGGCGGATCTGCCGCCGGGCCCGGCACCCGCGCTCCGCGCCCTCGACGGCGTGGGCGCGCTCCATATCTCGGTATTGCTGGCGGATGCCACATCGCTGTCCCTGTTGCCGCTCATCGAGCGCGGGCATTTCTACGGCGACAAGCGGCCCCTCGTGGTGGTCAACCAGGTCGACCCGCGCCGCCGTCTCAGCCGCATGGTCACCGACTTCATCTCGGGCCGCATTCCCGAAAGCCTGCTCGGCCAGGTCTATCGCGACGAAGGCGCCGCCGAGGCGATCGGCTGGCAGCGTTCGGTCTTCGAACAGGCGCCGAGCGGCGTCGCCGCGCGCGACATCCGCGCGGTCGCGGAACGCCTCTCGCTGCGCCTGAAGGGCGAGGCCGACGACACAGCCGAGACGGCCGAGGACGCGGCGCCCGAAGACGGCGAAGCCGGGGAGGCGCGCAAATGGCCGTAACCGGCGAGGCCCCCCCGCGCGAGCCCTGGTACCGGCGCATCCGCCCGGGTTCGGGCTGGTTCACCGAACAGCTCGTCCCGCTCGAGGCGCTGCCGCGCTGGGTGCTCTATCTGGTCATCGGCTTCGGCATGCTGCTGTCGGTGCCGGTGATCGTGGCGCCCCTCGATCTTCGCCAGCAACTGATCTTCGGCGCCCTGGTCTTCCTGATCGCGCTTCTGGTGAACCGGCTCCGCTCCCAGCCGATCACCATGGTGCTCAGCATGCTCTCGGTGCTGGTCTCCACGCGCTATCTCTACTGGCGCCTGACCGAGACCCTGGATTTCACCAATTGGTTCGGCGGCTTCCTGGGCGTCGGTCTGGTGATGGCCGAAATCTATGCCTGGCTGATCCTGATCCTCGGCTTCTTCCAGACCGCGGCCCCCCTCGACCGCCCGGCCGAGAAACTGCCGGACGATACCTCGCTCTGGCCGACGGTCGACGTCTACATCCCGACCTACAACGAGGAACTGGAAATCGTCGCCGATACGATCCTGGCGGCCCTCAACCTCGACTATCCGGAAGACAAGCTGCGGGTCTATGTGCTCGACGACGGCCGGCGCGAGCAGTTCCGCGAATTCGCCGAAAAGGCCGGCGCGGGCTACATCGTCCGGCCCGACAATGCCCATGCCAAGGCGGGCAACCTGAATCACGCCCTGAAGCTGACCGACGGCGACCTGATCGCCGTCTTCGATGCCGACCATGTGACCACGCGCGGCTTCCTGCAGATGACCGTCGGCGGCTTCCTGACCGATCCGGCTCTCGCCCTGGTGCAGACCCCGCACCATTTCTATTCGCCCGATCCCTTCGAGCGGAACATCCGGGGCGGCGCCTCGATCCCGAACGAGGGCGAGCTGTTCTACGGCCCGGTGCAGAAGGGCAACGACCTCTGGAATGCCGCCTTCTTCTGCGGCTCCTGCGCCGTCATCCGGCGCGCGGCCCTGGACGACGTCGGCGGCTTCGCGGTCGAGACCGTGACCGAGGACGCCCATACCGCGCTTCGCATGCAGAAGCGCGGCTGGAACACCGCCTATCTCGACGTCGCCCTCGCCGCCGGCCGGGCGACGGAGCGCCTGGTGCTGCACGTCGGCCAGCGCGTGCGCTGGGCGCGCGGCATGACCCAGATCCTGCGGCGCGAGAACCCGCTGTTCGGCGGCAAGCTGACCCTGGCGCAGCGCCTCTGCTACCTGAACGCCATGCTGCACTTCCAGTTCGCCCTGCCACGCATCGTGTTCCTGACCGCGCCCATCGCCTTCCTGCTCCTGAACGAGAACATCATCGCCTCGACGGCGCCCATGGTGCTCGCCTATGCGGGGCCGCACCTGCTGCACGCGGCCCTGACCAACACCCGGGTGCACGGTCCCTATCGCCTGACCTTCTGGGGCGAGCTCTACGAGACGTCGCTGTCGTTCCATCTGGTCTGGCCGGTGCTCGCCGCCATGATCAATCCGCGCCTCGGCAAGTTCAACGTGACCGAGAAGGGCGGCCTTCTCGAGCGGGAGTATTTCGATTTCCGCATCGCCCGCTTCCACATCTTCACCCTGGTCCTCGTCGTGCTCGGCCTCGGCATCGGCGTCTATCGTCTGATCTACGTCTGGGGCGACGAGACGATCCGCGACGTGCTCCTGATGAACGTGGCCTGGGCCTCGTTCAACGCAGTGATCCTGATGGGGGCGATGGCGGCGGCCTTCGAGACCAGGCAGATCCGCCGCACCATCCGCCTGCCCATCATCATGCCCGTCACCGTGTTCACGGCGACGGGCCATGCCGTCTGCGCGACGACCGTCAACATGTCCATGGGGGGGGCCATGCTCCGCATGCCCGAAGGCACCGTGATCGAGGCCGAGGACGTCGAGGCCGTCGAATTTCCGGTCGCCGACCGGACCGAAGTCTTCCCCGCGACCGGCGTCGCGATCAACGGCGACAGCCTGCGTATCAGTTTCGGTGAAATGCCCGTATCCCTCTATCGTCTTCTCGTCGGCGTCGTCTTCGGGCGCGCCGACGCCTGGGTGGAGCGCCGCACGCGCCCACTCGACAAGCCCTCCCGCGCCGTCTTCTCGATCCTGCGGGCGACCTTCGGCCTGTTCCTGCGCTGGCGTCCCAAGGCGGCGCCCGCCGCGCAGCCGAAACCGGCGGCCGAGATCGCGGCCGCGGTTCAGGACGTGCCCTCGCGCACGATGGTGCCCGGTGCCCGCGTACCCGGCGCCCGCGTGGCCGATGCGCGGGCACCCGCCGCCGGCGGCGTCCTGCGCGGCGCGCTTCCCTTCGCCCTGGCGGCGGCGCTGGCCCTCGGCTTCGGGGCCGCGCCCGATGCCAGGGCCCAGAATGCGCCGGTACAGCTCGTGCCCGGCACGGCGGCGCCGGACGCCGGCCCGACGACGGACGCCGGGGCCACCGGCGCAAGGATGCCGCAGCCGCCGGAAGGCCTGGACCCCGGCCCGGACTCGAGGCCCACCGTGGCGCCCGGATCGGCGTCTCCCGCCGCGTCGGCCCCGCCCGGCGTGCCGCCGCGTCCGACGGAAGGGCCTGCCGCGCCCGCGCCGGCGGCCATGGCACCCGCCACGTCCGCCCCCTATGTGCCGGCGGTCCCGGCCGCGCCGGCGGCCGGTTCGCGCAACGTCACCGTCAGCCTGCAGGATCTCGGCGCGCGCGAACCTCTCCGCCTGCTCGGCGTCGAATCCGAGATCGGCTTTCCCCTCGACATCCGTCAGGACGAAGTGGTGACGGCGGCCAAGATCACGGTCGAATTCGCCTATTCGCCGTCGCTGATACCGGACCTGTCCCATCTCTCGGCGCTGGTGAACGGCGTCGTCGTCGGCACCGTCGCCCTCCCGCGCGAGAATGCGGGCGGCATGAAGGTGGAGATTCCGGTCAACCCGGCGCTCTTCGTCCGCCGCAACCGTGTCGGCGTCCGTGTCATCGCCCATTACACGATGGAATGCGAGGACCCGGTCCACAGCAGCCTGTGGTCGATCATCGACAACGCGACGCGCCTCGATCTCACCCTGCAGTCGCTGCCGCCGGCGACGGACCTCGCGGCGCTGCCGGCGCCCTTCTTCGACGCGGCGGAGCGCAAGGCGCTGAAGCTGCCGATCGCGCTGCCGCCCAATCCCTCGCCCGAGCTTCTGAAGGCGGCGGCGGTCGTCGCGGGTTACTTCGCCGCCGAGGCGGGCGAACGCGGCGCCGACTTCCCGGTCACCCTCGGTTCCGTCGCGACCGGCGACCATGTCGTCGTGGCGACGCCGCAGAGCGCGCCGGCGGGTCTCGACCTGCCCGCCCTGACCGGCCCGACCATCGCCAATGTCGCCAACCGGGGCGGCGGCCGCATCCTGCTGATCGCCGGGCGGAACGACGCGGAACTGAACGCGGCGGCGGCGACCCTCGCGCTCGGCTCGGTCACGCTGACCGGCCCCAGCGCCACGGTCGGAACGCCCAAGGTGGCGCCGCGCGAGGCCTATGACGCGCCGCGCTGGGTGCCGGACGACCGTCCGGTGCGTTTCGGCGAGCTGGTGGAACCCGACACCTTGCAGGGCTACGGTCTGATTCCGGGGCCGCTCGGCGTACCCTTCCGCACCGCGCCCGATCTCTTCGTCTGGAGCGACCGGGGCCTGCCGATGGTGGTGCGCTACCGCTATCCGCGCGGCGAATGGATGGATCTGGAACGCTCGCGCCTCGACGTTTCGATCAACGGCCAATATCTGAAGTCCCTGCCGGCGACGGGGCCCAACCTGCTCGACGACGTGCGCGACATCGTGGGCGACGATTTCGTCCTGAACGAAGCCCGGGTGAAGGTGCCGCCGTTCCAGGTCTACGGCCGGAACCGGCTCGAATTCTTCTACGATCTCCGGCCGAGGAAGAAGGGCGAATGCGAAGGCGTGCTGCCGACCAACGTGGTTTCGGCGATCGACCCGGATTCGACCCTCGACATCTCGGGCGCGGAACGTTTCGCGGTGATGCCCAATCTGTCGTTCTTCGCCGGTGCCGGTTTCCCCTACACGAAATACGCCGACATGGGCGAGACCGCGGTGATCCTGCCCGAACGCCCGAAGGCGGACGAGATTCGCGCCTTCCTCGACCTCATGGGGCGCTTCACGGAATTCACCGGCTTTCCGCCGCTGCGCCTCACGCTGCTGTTCGGCACGGGCGATCTGGCGCCGGCGCGCGGCCGGGACGTGATCGTCGTCGGCACGCTGGGCGACCGCCTGAATCTCGAGCGGCTGGCGACGGACGGGCCGCTCCGGGTCGCGGACGGGCGCCTGGCGATCGCGACCGGCCGGCCGATCGACCGCGCCTACGCGCTCCTCGACGGCGACGACTGGGTCGAACAGCAGCGCGAGGCGGGCGAGCTTCTGATGACCAGCCCGGATTTCGCCGGGCTCGTCGGCGAACGGATCGGCGGGGCGGACGACCGCTCCCTCGTCATGGTGGTGGCGAGCAAGAGCGAACGGCTGCCGATCCTCGTCAGGTCCCTCAACGATCCCGACGTCAACGCGGCGGTGCAGGGCGATCTCGCGGTGCTGGACGGCAATGCCATGCGCAGCTTCCGCGTCGGCGACACCTATACGGTCGGCAGTCTCGGGTTCTATGGCGAACTGCGCTGGTATTTCCGCAACAGGCCCCTGGTGCTGATCGCGTTCGCGGTGGGCGCCATGGTCCTGATCGGCATCGTGGTCTACACTTTGCTGCGGCTGATCACCAAGGCGCGGCTTCGCCGAAAGGCGACGACATGACATCGGGGCATGACATGAAGCGCGGGCAATCGATCGGGGCGTCCGCACCGGCGGGCCGGCCCATGACGGACGGCATGTTCCGGAACGCGCGGCGGCGCAGGCCGGGAATGCGGCATTCGCCGGCACTGTTCGCGCTGGTGCTCGCCCTGTCGCCGCTGGCCGCCGCCGCGACTCCCGGTCCGGCGGATGCCGTGCCCGCGAAGGACGCGGTCGGCACGCTTCTGGAACAGGCGGCGTTCTGGCGCGCCCAGGGCCGGGCCGATCTGGCGGTCCAGGCCATGCAGCGCGTCTATGCCCTGGCGCCGCGCGATCCGGCCGTGATTCGGCACCTCGGCCTCTTTGCCGTCGAGGACGGCGATCTCGCCGCCGCCCGGGGCTGGCTCGGGTTGCTCCGCCGCGTGGCGCCCGACGACGACGGTGCCGTCGCAGGCCTCGAAGCCGCGCTGTCGCGCGCCACGCCCCGCACGGCGGATCCCGCCGCCGTGATGCCGCAGGCGGCTGCCGCCGCCACCACGCCGCAGGCGGCGGCCCTGGCGCACGTCCGTCAGGACGCGCAAGGACCGCTGCGGGGGCCGGCCGCGCGCTATGCCGGCCATGTGGCGCTGCTGGCCGGCGCTGGCCTCGACGCCGAGGCGCTGGCCCTGCTCAATCGGCTGGAACAGACGCCGGGCATGGATCGCGACGGGGTCGCGCGGCTGAACGCCGTGGTGGCGGCCGCGCGGGCCGACCGGCTGCGCGCCGCCGGGCAGCTTGCGGAAGCCTATGACGTCATCGCGATGGCCCTGGCCCTGACCGCCGACGATGCCGGCCTGCAGGCGGCGCTCGCGCGTCTCTACGATGCCGGCGGCCTGCACCGCGAGGCGCTCGCGGTCTATGGCCGCCTGCTGACCGTCGATCCCGATGACCCGATCCTGATCCGGGGCGCGGTCGACGCCGCGATCGGCGCGGGCGATCCGGCAACGGCCGGGCGCCTGCTGGCGACGGCGCTGGCGCGCCTGCCGGGCGATCCGGACCTTCGCGCCGCCGCGGATCGGCTGGCGGCGGGCCGTGGTACGCCGGCGGTCACGACGATCGCCATGGCCACCGGCAATCCGTTCCGCCGGGCGGAAGAAGGGCCCGCCGACGTATCGGCGCCGACGACCCTGACCCGGATCGAGGAACCGGCGGCGGCCCCGGCCCGGCCCCGAATCCTGCCCCGAATCCTGCCCGCGCGCCCAACCATCGTCGCCGCCCCCGCACCGCCCGCCGCGCCCGACCGCCCACGCCCGGTCGCGACCGAGGCGGCGCTGATGCCCCGGACCGCCGCTTCCGGCGCGACGTCCGGCGGGCTCTATCTGCCCGGATCGGAAATCCGCTCGGTCTATGTCCCGCCCGAGGGCCCGGCCGAAACAACGGCCCCCGCCGGCACGGTCGGCGCCTATGGCCAGCCGTTGACGCCGCCGCAGGTGACCTATCCGCCGCCGGGGGCGGCACCGGTCGCGGTCGAATATGCCGCCGCGCCGTCGCCCGCGCTCGCCAATGATCCGATGGCCCGGGACATCGACCGTCAGCTCGCCGAACTGCGGGAGCAGACGGTCGCCTTCGTGAGGGGCGACGTGCGGCTTCGTTCGCGCGACGGCGAATCCGGACTTTCGGAACTGACGGAACTGGGGGCCGATTTCTCGGCTTCGGTATCGCCCTTCGGCGATGGCCGTCTGACCCTGACCGCGACCCCCATCAGTCTCGATGCCGGCACCGCATCGGACATCGGCGCCCAGCGCTTCGCCCTCAATCCCCTGGTGCCGACCGAGGTCACCGAGACCAATCGCGACGAACTGGAGACGCTGGTCACCAGCAACCCCAACGTCTGGAACTATCTGACGACGGAACAGAAATCGATCCTGGGGGCGGCCATCACGGCGCCCACGGTGACGCCGCTGGCGGATTTCACCGCCGCCAATCCCGACATCGTCGCTGCCCTTTCGAGCGATCTGCAGACGGCGATCACCGACGCCCTGGCGGCCAATGCCGATGCCGCGCTCAGCACTTTCGTCACCCTCAACCCGACGATCCGGACCTTCCTGACCACGGCCCAGGAAGCGACCCTGGACGCCGCCATCGCGACCGAGATCTATGCCTTCGATTCGGCGCGCCTCGCCGCGCTCCGGCGCGCGCCGTCGCAGAAGACGACCGGCCTCGGGCTCAATCTCGCCTATGCCAACGGGCCGCTGACGGTCGATGTCGGTACTTCGCCGCTCGGCTTCGCGGTCGAGAACGTGGTCGGCGGCGTCAATTGGACGCCGCGCCTGTCCGATACCGCGCAGGTCTCGATCACGGCGGAGCGGCGCGCCGTGACCGACAGCATGCTGGCCTTCGCCGGGACCGAGGATCCCTTCACCGGCGAGACCTGGGGCGGCGTCACGCGGACCGGCGGTCGCGTCATGTTCGCCTCGGACGACGGCAATGTCGGCCTCTATGCCGGCGGCGGCTATTACGAGCTGGAGGGCGAGAATGTCGCCGACAACAGCCAGGTCGAGGCGACGGTCGGCGCCTATTTCCGCCCCTATCGCACCGAGCGCAGCGAGCTGAAGGTCGGCCTCAACCTGAGCTATACCGACTACGACCGCAATCTCGGCGAATTCACCTTCGGCCACGGCGGCTATTTCAGCCCGCAGAACCTGATTTCCCTGGCGATCCCGGTCGACTACGAGGGCAAGAGCCGCGACGGCAAATGGCAATATGGTCTCGGCGGCGCCATCGGCTACCAGTCCTACGACAAGGAAGCCTCGCCCTATTTCCCGACCAATGCCGCCTATCAGAGCATCCTCGATCAGGAGGCCGACGCCGGCCTGATCTCCTCGTCCTATTATCCGGCCGTCAGCGAGAGCGGCGTCGGCGGCAATATCCACGGCAGTTTCGACTATGAGATCGACGACCGCACCACGGTCGGCGGCGCCGCGTCCTACGACAGTTTCGGCGAGTTTTCGGAGAGTTCGGTCATGTTCTACGTGAAGCATTTGGTCGACGAGGTGCTGCCATGAGCATGTTCGCCCGTCCCGCCGCACCCGCGACCGCCACCTCCGACGTCACCGATCCGGAAAGCCTCTATGCCCTCGCGCTGCGTACCGAAGGGCCGCTGCCGCTGTTCCTCGACGCCGTGGTCGAGGAATTGTTCGCCATGGCCAGCGGCGACGACGCGGCCGCCTTTCTGCGTCTCGTCGGCGGCCATATGGCACGCGGCATGAGCCTCGAGGCGGTGGAGACCCTGGAAGCCCTGGAAGGCCTGATGAACGCGGCCCTGACCGCCAGGCGCTGGGGCTGGGTGCGCCTGTCGGAGGTCGAGGCGGGCATCCGCATCCGCCACGGCGGCCTGCCGGTCCGCCCGTCGTCCACCACCGGCCAGGCCATGGCGGCGCTGCTCGAAGGGCTCTACGGCCATTGGCTGGAGCATGCCGGCGGCAGCGCCGATCTGAAGGCCCGCCATACCGGCACTCTTGGGGGCGAGACGGTCGAACTGGTCTACGGCCGGTAAGGCATGCGGGCTCTCGCGCGCCTCGTCCTCCTTGCGGCGATCGTGTTCGGCGCGCTGGGCGGCGTGGCGACCGCCCAGGCGCCAGTGCCCTGGACCGATTTCAAGGGCCGTTTCCTGAAGCCGGACGGCCGCATCGCCGACAACGGCAACGACGGCGTCAGCCACAGCGAGGGCCAGGGCTTCGCCATGCTGCTGGCCGTGATCGCGAACGACCGGCCGGCCTTCGACCTGATCTGGGGCTGGACGCGGGATCACCTGCGGCGCGAACAGGATGCGCTGTTCGCCTGGCGCTGGGTGCCCGGCGCCGGTGATCCGGTGCCCGACCGCAACGATGCGGCGGACGGCGACATCTTCATCGCCTGGGCCCTGATGCGTGCCGGCAGCCGCTGGGAAGATCCCGGACTGACCGAAGCCGGCGCCGAGATCCGCCGGGCGATCCGCGAGAAGCTGGTGATCGAGCACGTCGGGCGTCACCTGCTGCTGCCGGGCGTCGAGGGGTTCCGCACCGAGGGCGAGGCGGGCAAGCCCGGCGACGTCATCGTCAATCCGTCCTACCTCGTGTTTCCGGCTTTCCTGGCCTTTCACGCGGCAGCGCCGGAGGAGGGCTGGGACCGGGTGATCGCCGATGGCTTCACCCTTTTGCTGGATGCCCGTTTCGGGCGCTATGGCCTGCCGCCGGACTGGCTGGTGGTGACCGGGGACGGGCGTCTGGCGCCGGCGCCGGGCTGGCCGCCGCGTTTCGGCTTCGATGCCTTCCGGGTAGCACTCTATCTCGCCTGGGGGCGGGCACCGGCGGAGCAGTTCGGGCCCCTGCGCGGCTATTTCACCGGTTACGCCGGGCGGCTGCCGGCCTGGGCCGATCTCGCCACCGGCGCCATCGCCGACTATCAGGGCTCGCGCGGGATGCGGGCGGTCGCCGGTCTGGTCCTCGGCGTCCGCGACGTCGCGGCCGAGGTCACGCAGCCGGACGACGAATATTATGCCGCCGTCATCGCCCTGCTGACCGCCGCCGCCTGGCACGACCGCGCCCATCCCTGATCAGCGTCGCAGGGCCCGTGTCGCGATGGCGACGGCGGCGAGGCCGAGCACGGCCGCCAGCAGGAAGGCGGCGCCGGGGAAGTGGACGGGCGTCGACGGACCGATGAAATGGCGGAAGACGAAGGCGCCGGTCAGGGGGCCGGCGACGGCGGCAAGGCCGGTGACGCCGCTGATCGTGCCCTGGAGAAGCCCCTGTTCGTCGTCGCCGACGGACGTCGAGGTCAGCGCCTGCACGGCCGGCGCCGCCGCCATGGCGAAGGGCATGAAGACGAGGGCGGCATAGAGTTGCCAGCCCGCCGTCACGAAGGCGAGGGCGGTGCAGAACAGGGTCATGGCGACAAGCCCGATCAGCAGGGTGCGCCCGGGGCCGAGGCGCCGGATCATCTGTGGTGCGAAACCGGCCTGGGCGAGGATGGCGGTGATGCCCAGCACGCCGAGCGAAATCCCGACCTCGCGCGGGCCCCAGCCCAATTGGACGCCGGTGAACAGGACCCAGGTCGCCTGCACCCCGGAATGGGCCAGCATGAACAGGAAGACCACGGCCATCAGCCCCGCGACGACGCGGTTGCGGCGCCAGGCCATCAGGCCCGACAGCGGATTGATGGCGGCGAGATCCAGCGCCTTTCGCTTTTCGGGCGCCAGACTCTCGGGCAGGACGAAGAAACCGTAGAGCACGTTGATGCCGGTCAGGATCGCGGCCGCGACAAAGGGCACGCGCGGCCCGAATTCGCCGAGCAATCCGCCGATCGCGGGGCCGGAGACGAAGCCGATGGCGAAGGTGGCGCCCGCGATGGCGAAGGCGCGGCCGCGATCGTCGGGCCGCGAGACGTCCGCGACATAGGCGGTGGCGGCGGCGGTGCTGGCGCCGCAGATGCCGGCGACGAAACGCGCGCCGAACAGCAGCCAGACCGATCCCGCCAGGGCCGCGACGATGTGATCGAGGGTGGCGCCGGCCATGGCGATCAGCAGCACGGGCCGGCGCCCGTAACGGTCCGACAGGCGGCCCAGAAGGGGGGCGCAGACGAAGGTGGCGGCGGCATAGGCGGCCTGCATGGCGCCGAAGGCGGTGCTGGCTTCCGCCGGGCCGCCGCTCACCAGGCTTTCCACCAGATGGGGCACGACCGGCGCCACCAGGCCGTAACCCATGGCATCCAGCAGAATGGTGAAGAGGATGAAACGTCCGGCGGCGGAAGAATGGGTCATTCGGCGGGCAGGTCCGAGGGCAGCCAGCGCGAGCGGTGCCGGCCGCGCAGCCGGTCGATCGCGACATAGACCACGGGGGTCGTATAGATCGTCACCATCTGGGCCGCCAGCAGGCCGCCGACGATGGCGATGCCCAGCGGCTGGCGCATTTCGGAGCCGATGCCGATGCCGATCGCCAGCGGCACGGCGCCGAAGACGGCGGCCATTGTGGTCATGGTGATGGGGCGGAAGCGCAGTTTGGCCGCGCGCACGATGGCGTCGCGCGGTGAAAGTCCCAGCTCGCGTTCCGCGACCAGGGCGAAATCGACCATCATGATCGCATTCTTCATGACGATGCCGATCAGCAGGATCAGGGCGATCGCGGCGATGAAGGAGAATTCGGTGCCCGTGATCAAAAGCGCGATCAAGGCGCCGACGCCGGACGACGGCAGGGTCGAGAGGATGGTCAGGGGATGGGCATAGCTCTCATAGAGCATGCCGAGCACGAGATAGATGGCGACGATGGCACCCAGCAGCATCCAGCCCTGGGCCTGATCGGCGTCCGATGCCGCCTTGGCGTCGCCGGCGAAGAGGCCCTGGATGTCGGGCGGCAGGTTGATCGCTACGGCCTTTTCCCGGATCCGGTCCATGGCATCGCCCAGCGCCACGCCCGGCGCCAGATTGAAGCCCACGGTGATGGCCGGCACCTGGCCCATGTGGTTGATCTGCACGGGCGAAAGGCCGATTTCCGTCCGGGTCACGCTGGACAGCGGCACCTGCTGGCCCTCGCCCCCGGTGACATGCAGCCGGTCCAGGGCGGCGAGATCCATGCGGTTCTCGGCCGTCACCTCCATCACCACCTTGGACTGGTCGAATTCCTTGTAGATGGTGGCGATCTGGCGCTGGCCGAAGGCATTGTAGAGCGCGAGATCGATGGCGGCGACGGAAACGCCGAAGCGCGCCGCATTCTCGCGGTCGATCACCAGATGGGCGGAGAGACCGTTCGCGTTCTGGTCGGTCGAGACGTCGGCCAGTTCCGGCATGCCGCGCATGGCATCGCGCATGCGCGCGACCCAGGTTTCCAGCTTCGGCAGATCGGCGCCGGTCAGCGTGTATTGATAGGCGGCGCGCCCGGCCCTGCCGCCGACACCGAAATCGTCGACCGGCGAGAGATAGGTGTCGATACCGTAGAGCGCGGCGAGCTTGGGGCGCAGGCGATCGACGACCTCCTGCGCGCTGACGTCGCGTTCGTCGAAACCCTTCAGGTTCACGGTCAGATTGCCGTTGTTGATCGAATTGAACAGGCCGACGCCGACGAAGGAGGAGACGCTGTCGACCGCCGGATCGGCCAGGATCACGCGCGTCGCCTCGGCCTGACGCTCGCGCATGGCCTCGAAGGAAATGTCGGGCGGGGCATCGGTCACGCCCTTGATCACGCCCGTGTCCTGCTTGGGCAGAAAGCCCTTGGGCACGGCGCCGAACAGGGACAGCCCCAGGATCATGGCGCCGAAGACGACACCCAGCATGGTCCAGGGCCGGCCCAGCGCGGCGTCGAGGCCCCGGCCATAGGCATCGGTCACGCGCTGGAGGAACGTCTCGACGGCGGTCGAAAATCGCCCGGGCGCCTTCTCCTGGTCCGGCGTCGGCAGCAGATGGCCGCACATCATGGGCGTGACGGTCAGCGAGATGAAGGCGGAGAGCACGATCGCGACCGCCAGGGTCACGCCGAATTCCTGGAAGAAACGGCCCAGAATGCCGGGCATGAACAGGATCGGGATCAGCGCCGCCAGCAGGGACGCGGTCAGGGAGACGACGGTGAAGGCGATCTGACGCGCGCCCTTGGCCGCCGCCGCCATCGGCGTCTCGCCCTGTTCGATCAGGCGAAAGACGTTTTCGATCATCACGACCGTATCGTCGACGATGAAGCCGATG
Source organism: Zavarzinia marina (assembly GCF_021568905.1). GTDB lineage: Bacteria > Pseudomonadota > Alphaproteobacteria > Zavarziniales > Zavarziniaceae > Zavarzinia > Zavarzinia marina. The sequence continues at coordinate 418,083 of NZ_JAKGSB010000003.1, forward strand.
GCCAGGATCAGGGCCATGATCGACAGATTGTCGAGACTGTAGCCCAGCAGATACATGACCGCGAAGGTGCCGCAGATGGCGACGGGAATGGTCACGCTGGGGATGAAGGTCGCCCAGAAACGGCGGAGAAACAGGGCGATCACCAGCACCACCAACGCCGTCGACAGCAGCAGGGTGAGTTGCAGGTCCATGATGCCGGCGCGCAGGATCCGGGTCCGGTCCGCCACCACCTGAACCTCGATCGCCGGCGGCAATACGGGGCGAAGCGACTGCAGTTCGGCGCGGACGGCATCGACGACATCGATCGTATTGGCGCCCGGGCGCTTACGCACCTCGACCAGCACGGCGCGCTTGCCGTTCAGCCAGGATCCGACCTTCAGATTGGAGACGTCGTCGGTAACGAGGGCGATATCGCCGAGGCGGATGGGGGCACCGGCGCGCCAGGCGACGATCTGGCCGCGCCAGGCTTCCGCATCGGCCAATTGATCGTCGGCGCCGATGGTCAGCACCCGCTCCGGCCCATCCAGCGCGCCCTTCGGCCCGAGGTTGGAAACGGCGCCCATGGCGGCGCGCAGGTCCTCCATCGAAAGACCGAGGGCGGAGAGGCGCAAGGGATCGACCGCGACCCGGACGGCCGCCTTGTCCGCGCCCGAGATCGAGACCTGGGAGACGCCCGGCAGGCGCGAGAGTTTCTGGGACAGGATCTGATCGGCGAAACCATAGACTTCCGCCGCCGGCAGGATGTCGCTGGCCAGCGCCATGGTGATCACGGGGAAGATGTTGGGATTGGCCTTGATGTAGAAGGGCGGCGCCGGCATGTCGGCGGGCAGGAAGGCGGCGGCGGCATTGATCGCGGCCTGGACGTCGCGCGCCACCGCGTCGACGTCGCGGCCGATGTCGAATTGGGCGACGATGGTGGTGCCGCCGACGGCATTGATCGCGGTCAGTTCCGTCAGGCCGCCGATCACGCCCATCTGGCGTTCCAGGGGGGTGGCGACGGCGGCGGCCATAGTCTCCGGGCTGGCGCCGGGCAGGCTGGCGCGCACCACCACCGTCGGCAGGTCGACGATGGGCATGGAAGAGACCGGCAGGCTGAAATAGGCGACGATGCCGAGCAGCAGCGTGCCCAGCATGACCAATGTGGTCGCCACCGGCCGGCGGATGAAGGGATCGGCGATCATGGGCGCTATTCGGCCGCTGCCGGCCGACGCCCGCCGAGGGCCTTCAGGCGCCGTTGCAGGCGATCGAAGGCGAGATAGATCACCGGTGTCGTATAGAGGCTGATCACCTGGGACAGGATCAGCCCGCCGACGATGGCGATGCCCAGCGGCTGGCGGATCTCCGCCCCCGTGCCGCCCGCGACGGCCAGCGGCACGGCGCCCAGCAGGGCGGCCATGGTGGTCATCATGATCGGGCGAAAGCGCAGCAGGCAGGCCCTGAAAATGGCTTCCTCCGGCGGCTTGCCGTGGCTGCGTTCCTCCTCCAGCGCGAAGTCGATCATCATGATCGCATTCTTCTTCACGATGCCGATCAAGAGGATGATCCCGATCAGCGAGATCACGTCCAACTGCTTGCCGAACAGCATCAGGCCGAGAAGGGCGCCGATGCCGGCGGACGGCAGGGTGGAGAGAATGGTGATCGGGTGGATGTAACTCTCGTAGAGGATGCCGAGGACGATATAGACCGTGACCAGGGCGGCCAGGATCAGCAGGGCTTCCGTCTCGCGCGAGCGGCCGAATTCGGCGGCGCTGCCGACGAAGCTGCGCCCGATCGAATCCGGCATGGCGATCGCCGCCTCCGCCTCGTGGATCGCCTCGGTCGCGTCGCCCAGGGAATAGCCGGGGGCCAGATTGAACGACAGGGTGACCGCCGGGAACAGGCCCTGGTGCATCAGCGCGAGCGGCGTCGCCTTCTGTTCGAGGCGGGTGAAGGCGGACAGCGGCACCATCTCCCCGCCGGCCGATTTCACATAGGTGAAGCGGAATGCCTCCGCATCCTCGCGGAATTCCGGCGCCACCTCCAGGATCAAGCGGTATTGGTTGGTCTGGGTATAGATGGTGGCGATCTGGCGCTGGCCGAAGGCGTTGTAGAGGGCGTCGTTGATGTCGCCGATGGAAAGCCCCAGGCGGGCGGCGGCATCGCGGTCGATGGTCAGCGCCGCCTCGAGGCCGCCGGCCTGGGCGTCGGAGGCGACGTCGGCCAGCGCCGGATAATTCCGCAATTCCGCCATCAGTCGCCCGGACCAGAGGTTCAGATCCGCCGCCGCCGTGCCCTGCAACAGATATTGGAACTGGGTCCGGGCGTTATTGGTGCCGACGGTCAATTCCTGGGCCGATTGCAGATAGAGGCTGACACCCTGCACGTCGCCGACCGCGGCCTTCAGGCGGCGCATGACCGTGTCGGCGCTATCGCCGCGCTCGCCGTGGGGTTTGAGCGCGATGAACAGGCGCCCGGCATTGCCGGTCGTGTTGATCGTGCCCGTGCCGACGAAGGCGCTGACGCCGGCGACCGCCTCGTCCTTGCGGACGGTGTCGGCGATCCGCTGCTGGCGCGCCGCCATGGCGGCGAAGGAAATATCCGGGGCGGCGTCGGTCACGCCGATGATCAGGCCGGTGTCCTGCTGCGGCAGGAAGCCCTTGGGCACCACGACATAGAGAAAGAGCGTGCCGGCGATGGTGGCGATCGCAACCATCAGGGTCTCGCGCTGATGGCGCAGCACGGTGCGGAGCGTGCGCTCGTAGAAAGCCAGCGCGTCGTCCAACACCGTCTCGCTCCAGGCGATGATCCGGCCCGGCGGCTTGTCCGTCCGGTCGCGCTGCAGGAGATGGGCGCACATCATCGGCGTCAGGGTCAGGGAGACGACGGCGGAAATGGCGACGGCGGCGGAGAGCGTGATGGCGAATTCATGGAACAGCCGCCCGATCACCCCATCCATCAGCAGCAGGGGGATGAACACCGCGATCAGGGAGACGGTGAGGGAGACGATGGTGAAGCCGATCTGGCGTGCGCCGTCGATGGCGGCGGCGAGCGGCTTCTTGCCCTCCTCCATATGGCGGACGATGTTCTCGATCATGACGATGGCATCGTCGACGACGAAGCCGGTCGCCACCGTCAGCGCCATCAGGGAAAGATTGTCCAGGCTGAAGCCGGCCAGCGCCATCACCCCGAAGGTCGCGATCAGCGAGACCGGCAGGGTGACGCTGGGGATCACCGTCGCCCAGAGCTTGCGCAGGAAGAGGAAGATCACCATGACGACGAGGGCGATCGAGAGCAGCAGGGTGAACTGCACCTCGTGGATCGCGGCGCGGATCATGTCCGTCCGGTCGGTCAGGACTTCCAGCTTCACGGTCGGCGGCAGGGCGGCGCGCAGGCCCGGCAACAGGGCGTGGATGGCGTCGACCACTTCGATGATATTGGCGCCGGGCTGGCGCTGGATGTTCAGAAGCACGGCGGGGCGACCGTCGTACCAGCCGGCCATGCGGTCGTTCTCGACACTGTCGGTGACCTTGGCGACATCGCCCAGGCGCACCGGGGCGCCGTCCTTCTGGGCGACGATCTGGTCGCGATAGGCGTCGGCGTCCAGCAATTGGTCGTCGGCACTGATCTGGAACGATTGGCGCGGGCCGTCGATGCCGCCCTTGGGGCTGTCCACCGTCGAGGTCCGGACGGCGAGGCGCACGTCCTCCAGCGACAGGCCGAGGCCGGCGAGGGCGACCGGATTGACCTGAATGCGCACCGCCGCCTTCTGTCCGCCTTCGATGGTGACGAGGCCGACACCCGGCACCTGGGACAGTTTCTGGGCGACCAGCGTATCGGCATAATCATTGACGGCGCGCAGCGGCAGTTCGCCCGACGTCATGGCCAGGATCAGCACCGGCGTATCGGCCGGATTGACCTTGGAATAGGTCGGGCGGCTGGGCATCAGGTCGAGGGGCAGCAGGCCGGCGGCACCGTTGATCTGGGCCTGAACGTCCTGGGCCGCGGCGTCGATATCGCGCGAGAGGTCGAATTGCAGGGTGATCTGGCTGGTTCCGAAGGACGAGACGGAACGCATGGTGGACAGACCCGAGATCTGACCCAGGCTGTGTTCCAGCGGTGTCGTCACCAGGGAGGCCATGACGTCGGGGGCGGCGCCGGGCAGGCGGGCGGTCACCTGGATCGTCGGGAAATCCACGGTCGGCAGGGCGGTGACCGGCAGCAGGCGATAGCCGAGAAAGCCGAGCAGGATGATGCCGATGGTCAGCAGCGTGGTGGCCACCGGCCGAAGGATGAAGGGCCGTGCGATGTTCATGGCCCGGACCCTCAGGCGTCGGGGCGGCTGGAGCCGGCGATGGGCGCTTCCGGCTGGGCCGGCGCGGGCACGGTGGCCACGCCGGGCTGGAGCTTGTATTGCCCGTCGATCACCACCTTCTGGCCGGGCGGCAGGCTCGACGTGATCAGGGCGGTGCCGTCCTGGAGCCGGGTGACGACGACGCTGCGCATGCCGGCCTTGCCGTCGCCGTCGATGGTCCAGAGATAGGCGCCGTTCGGACCCTGCTGGATCGCCGTCGCGGCGACGCTGAGGCCCTGATAGATCGCGACGCGGAGCCGGGCGTTGACGAATTGCCCGGGCCACAGGCGGTGGTCGGGGTTGGGGAAACTGGCCTTCAGCTTCACCGTGCCGGTCGCCTGGTCGATCTGATTGTCGACGAGGTCGAGGCTGCCGGTAGCGAGAAGACTGCGGTTGTCCTTGCCATAGGCTTCGACCGGCAGGGGGCCCGCCGCCATGCCGTCGACGATCAGCGGCAGATTGTCGGCGTTCAGGGTGAACAGGACCGACACGGGATCGAGCTGGGTCACCGTGACCAGCGGCGTCGGATCGCCGGCCCGGACCAGATTGCCGACGTCCATCTGGCGCAGCCCGGTGCGCCCGGCGATGGGCGAGCGCACGGTGGCGTCGTCCAGCTGTGCCTTGGCATGGGCGACCTGTGCGGTGCTGGCGGCGACCAGGGCCTCGAATTGCGCGACCTGGGCGCGTTGATTGTCCACCGCCTTGCGGCTGGCGAATTCGCCGATGGATTCGAGACGGCGCAGGTTCGACCGCGCATCCTTCAACTGCGCCTGATCGCGCAGCAGATTGGCTTCCGCCTGATGGAAGTTCGCTTCATAGGTGCGCGGGTCGATCACGGCGAGAATGTCGCCGGCGGCGACGTCCTGGCCTTCCTCGAAGCGGATTTCCAGGATCTCGCCGTCGACCCGGGGGCGGATCTGCACCGTCTTCGAGGCCTGGACCGTGCCGATCCCGTCGAGGAAGACGGGAATGGGCCGCTTGTCGATGGTGCCGGTGACGACCGGCACCTCGGCCGTGGCGAAATCCGGCATGGCCCCCTTGCCGCCGGCGGCATAGGCGAGAAGTCCGATCAGCAGGCCGCCGGCGATGCCGCCCAGGATCAGGCGCGCGCGCAGGTCCAGCCCGGTCCAGCGCCGGCGAAGGCGCCGCGAGGTTTCGGCGGCGGCGGCTTGATAATCAGACAGCATTTGCCCTTGTCGCGGATTCGGTCGGCTGGGGCTCACCCTGGGTCAGCAGGCCCCATTCGGTCAACTGGTCGATGGCGCGGCCGATGCCGTCCTCCGCCCGGATCTTCGCGCCGACGGCTTCGGCGCGTGTCTTCATGGCGGGGTCCAGCAGGCGGGTGATGCCGCGCTTGAAGGCGCCCTGGGTCACGGTCTTGCGGTTGAGGCGCGGCGGCGCGATGCCCTTCTCCTCCAGCCGGCCCGACCAGAAGGCCTGTTCGGTGATGAAGGGCATGATCAGGGAGGGGATGCCGGCACGGCAGGCGGCGGCGGTGGTGCCGGCGCCGCCATGATGGACGGCGCCCGCCATGCGCGGAAACAGCCAGTCGTGCGGCGCCTGCTTCAGGACGAAGACATTGGCATCGGCCAGGCTCGGATCGGCGGAAAGGCCACCCCAGCCGGTCGCCAGCACGGCGCGGCAGCCGATCTCCTTCACGGCGCCCAGCACCATGCGGGTCACGGCCTCGGCCTTCTGGGTCAGCATGGAGCCGAAGCCGATGTAGACAGGCTTTTCCCCGGCCTCCAGGAAACGGGCCAGATCGTCGGGCGGCGTCCAGTCGGCGCCTTCGTCGAGGAACCAGTAGCCTGTCACCTGCGCCAACTCGGTCCAGTCGCGGGAGCGGGGCAGGACGGCTTCCGAATAGGCATAGAGCACGCGGCGGCGTTCCGGCGACAGGTTGCGATAGACGTCCGAATAGGTCACCGGCGGCAGGCCCAGGTCCTTGCGCACCACGTCGTTGATCGCTTCCTTGAACAATTGCCAGATGGTGATGCGCAGCCCGTGATAGAGGCCGCGGTTGATGAAGCCGGGCAGGCGGAACGGGCTTTGCGGCAGCATGACCGGCGGAATGTCGCTGCACGGCGTGACCGGCTGGAACTGCACCTGGACCGAGGGCACGCCGAAGGCTTCGGCCAGCGACATGGCAAGCACGGTGCCCGACCCCTGGCCGACGATCAGCTCGGCGCCTTCGCAGGCCGCGCGCCCTTCCTCGGCCCAGTGCTGGGCCATGTCGTGCAGCAGGCCGCGCATGATGCGCGTGCCCTGGACCAGGTTCATGCCGCGCTCGACCAGTTCGGGCGAGTTGCGCATGAGTTTCTCGTAGTCCGCCGTCATGGGCGAGAAACCGATGCCGTGTCCGCGGATCAGGTCCTCGAAATTGCGCCCGGTGGTGATGGTGATCTCGTGCCCCCGGGCCTGGAGTTCCCGCGACAGGGCGATGAAGGGCCGCACGTCACCCTGGGTGCCGACGGCGAGAATGGTGATGCGCATCAGGGCCGCCCCCGAACTGTGAAGACCGCGCGCATGGTAGGAACAGCGCGGGCGGCCTGACAGGGGCATTGATCCCGATGGGGCGGCATTCCGAACCTCTTCGCGCCTTCAGTGCCCGCCGGCGGGACCGCAGAGATCGGCCAATGTCACGGGTCTGACGTCGATCCGGCCGAGCGGCCGGTCGGAGGCGAGGGCGACGGCATGGCCCGCCGGTCCCTCGATCTCGTGGAGCCAGAGGGGGGCGGTGGCGCCGCGCCGCGCCAGCAGGGCCGGCGCCCGGCGCGGGTCCGCCTCCACGTCGAAACTGTCGAGAGGCAGGGAAAGCCCCATGCCCCAGGCTTTCACGCAGGCCTCCTTGGACACCCAGGCCTGGAAGAAGCCCGCCGTGTGGCGTTCCGCCGGCAGACGCTCCAGGGCCCGGTTCTCCGCCGGCGAGAAGAAACTGCGCGCCAATTGCGTGCAGGGGAAATCGTCGCGGCGGCGTTCGATGTCGACGCCGAGGCGGCAGCGGCGTGACAGGGCGACCACGGTAAAATTGCCGGTCCGGGAACAATTGAAATCGAATTGGTTGTTACCGGCAAGGCGCGGGCGGCCCGCCTCGTCCGGCACGATATCCAGATGCTGCGGCGCAATATCGGTCTGGCGCGACAGGATCCGGCGCAGCGCGGCCCGGCCACGGGTGAAGCGAAGGCGGTCCGCCGGGCGAATCAGGCGCGCGGCTCGGGCTTTTTCTGACACTGATGTAAAAGAATCAATGTCTTGAACAAGATTGTCGGCAAGCTGCAGATCGACGATCCAGGCCGTCGCCTCGAACGTCGTCGTCCGGGCCGGCTCCTGTCCGCGATCGGGCATCGGCGTCGCGAGCCGAGTTTTTGCGCGCTGCGTCATACCCGAGGTTAGAGTCGGTCATCTACTTAATTGGAGCCAAACCGCCTTCGGAATGGATGCGTTGGCCGAAGTTTGAACCGATATGGGCGCAACATGGGGTGGCTAGAGGTCTCGCGTGGGCAGAGATGCCATTGTCTCGGCGATCACGCGGCGCAACCAAAGGTTGGCGGGATCCGTCTCGACATTGGCATGCCAATAGAGATAGGCGTCGAGGCCCGGCCCCTCCACGGGGAAGGGCAGGATCTGATTGGCGAAGGGGCGGTTGGTGATGCGGGCGTAATGTTCCGTCATGGTCAGGATCAGGTCGGTCTGGCTGACCACCCGGCAGCCCGCGAAGTAATGCTGGCAGCGCAGGCGCACGTGGCGGCTGTGGCCGAGGCGCGTCAATTCCAGGTCCTCCAGCCCGGGGCCGGAGGTGCGGGCGGAGACCAGCACATGCTGTTCCGCCAGATAGCCGTCGAGATCGATCCGGCCCCGCACCCTGGGATGGCCGTTGCGGACGACGACGATGAAGCGGTCCTCCATCATCAGGCGGCGGTGGATGCGTTCCGGCAGGCCCAGCCAGATGTCGAGGGCGGCATCGACCCGGCCGGCCGCCAACTCGCCTTCCAATTCGCGCCGGTCGATATGGATCGCCGACAGGTCGACGCCCGGCGCCTCTTCCGTGATGCGGTGGAGAAGGGCGGGCAGGATGCGTGCCTCGAGCACGTCGCGAATGCCGAGGACGAAGCGCCGCCGGCTGTTGGCGGGATCGAAATGCGCCGCTTCGGAAAGCGCGATCTCCAGCCCGCGCAGGGATTCGCGCACGGGATGAATCAGGTTGCGGGCAAAGGGTGTCGGCGTCAGGCCGCGCCCGGCGCGCACGAACAGGGGATCGCCGAGCAGGTCGCGCAGCCGGGCGAGGGCGTGGCTGACCGCCGGCTGGGTCAGATTCAGCTTCGCCGCCGCCTGGGTGATGCCGCCCTCGGTGAAGATCGCGTCCAGCACCACGAGGAGGTTAAGGTCCATCCGCCCGACATGCATGGAATTTATGTGTCCTGCTCAAAAACATTCATTAGACGCAGGGTATTCCCGGGCTACCCTCTGCGCAACCCGCCGCCACGAACAGGCGGGGCAGACAAGAACGACCGCAATCACAACAAACAAAGAGCAAGCGGGGGAGAACGGGGTGCAGGACCTGAACGGCAAGATCGCGGTGATCACCGGGGCGGCCAGCGGTTTCGGCCGCGAACTGGCGATCCAATGCGCGGCGGCGGGCATGAAGCTCGCCCTCGCCGACAGGGACGAGGCGGGCATCGGGGCGACCGTCGCCCTGCTGCCCGCCGGCACCGAAACCATGGAGCGGCGCTGCGACGTCTCGAAGCCCGACGACGTCGAAGCCCTGGCGGAAGCGACCTACGGCCGCTTCGGTGCCGCCCATCTTCTTTTCAACAATGCGGGCGTGGCGGTTTCCGGCCCGACCTGGACCACCACCCTCGACGAATGGAAATGGGTGCTGGACGTCAACCTGATGGGCGTCGTTCACGGCATCCGCAGCTTCGTGCCGCGCATGCTGGCCCAGGGCCAGCCCGCCCATGTGGTGAATACGGCATCCGCCGCCGGCCTCGTCTCGCCGCCGGGGTCGAGCGTCTATTGCGTCTCGAAGCACGGCGTCGTCACGCTCTCCGAGTGCCTGCACCATGAATTGCGCATCGCCGGCCATCCGATCGACGTCTCGGTGCTGTGCCCGGCCTTCGTGCCGACCGGGATCGGCGAGTCGGAGCGCAACCGACCGGCGGAACTGGCCGATTCCAACCCGGACTCGGCCTTCTATACCGAGGTCCTGAAGAAGGCGATCGCGTCGGGCAAGCTGACCGCCGCCGATATCGCGCGCATCACCCTCGATGCCGTGCGCGACAATCACTTCTACATCATCACCCATCCGACGATCAAAAAGGCGATCGAGGTCCGCATGCAGGACATTCTCGAGGAACGCCAGCCCACCAACACGCTGCGCCTGCCGCGCTGAGACCGGAAAGGTTTCGTCATGGATTTCGAATATTCCGACAAGGTGAAGGGCCTGATGGAGCGGGTCTCCGCCTTCATGGACGAGCATATCTTCCCGAACGAAGCCCGTTTCGAGGAGGAGGTCGCGGAAGGCGACCGCTGGCAGCCGACCAAGGTGGTCGAGGAATTGAAGCGGAAGGCCAAGGCGGCCGGCCTCTGGAACCTGTTCCTGCCGGAATCGGAACGCGGCGCCGGTCTCACCAACCTCGAATATGCGCCGCTCTGCGAATTGATGGGCCGGGTCGCCTGGGCGCCGGAAGTCTTCAACTGCTCCGCCCCCGACACCGGCAACATGGAAGTGCTGGAACGCTACGGCAGCGAGGAGATGAAGAAGCAATGGCTGGAGCCCTTGCTGAACGGCGAGATCCGTTCGTGCTTCGCCATGACCGAGCCCGAGGTCGCGTCGTCGGACGCCACCAACATCCAGAGCTCGATCATGCGCGAGGGCGACAACTACGTGATCAACGGCCGCAAGTGGTGGTCGTCGGGCGCGAATGATCCGCGCTGCAAGGTCTTCATCTTCATGGGCAAGACCGATCCGGCGAACCCGAACCGGCACCTGCAGCAGTCCATGATCGTGGTGCCGCGCGACACGCCCGGCATTACGGTGCTTCGTGCGCTGCCCGTCTTCGGCTATGACGACGCGCCCCATGGCCACGGCGAGGTTCTGTTCGAGAATGTGCGCGTGCCCGCCGGCAACATCCTCCTCGGCGAGGGGCGGGGCTTCGAGATCGCCCAGGGCCGCCTGGGCCCGGGCCGCATCCATCATTGCATGCGCCTGATCGGCCTCGCCGAACGCGCGCTGGAGAAGATGTGCAAGCGGGTGAAGAGCCGGGTCGCCTTCGGCAAGACCGTGGCGGAACAGACCGTGACGCTGGAGCGCATCGCCGAGGCACGCATCATGATCGACCAGTGCCGTTTCCTCACCCTCAATGCGGCCGACAAGATGGATCGCTACGGCAACAAGGTCGCGGCCAAGGAAATCGCCATGATCAAGGTGGCGGCGCCCAACATGGCCTGCAAGGTGATCGACTGGGCGATCCAGGCCCATGGCGGCGGCGGCGTCTCCAACGACTTCGGCCTCGCCTATGCCTATGCCGGCGCCCGCACGCTTCGCCTCGCCGACGGCCCGGACGAGGTTCACCGCAACCAGATCGGCAAGCTCGAACTGCGCCGCGTCCAGTAATCGAGAGCGTAGCCATGAGCGTGAAATCCCTGTTCGACCTCTCCGGCAAGGTCGCCCTCGTCACCGGCGGCTCGCGCGGCCTCGGCCTGCAGATGGCCGAGGCGCTGGGCGAATTGGGCGCCAAGGTCGCGATCGCGGCCCGGAAGCCCGCCGAACTCGAAGCCGCCGAGGCGAAGCTGACGGCGATGGGTGTCGAGACCCTGTCGGTCCCCGTCGATCTCGGCGATCTCTCGGGCGGCGCGGTGCAACGTCTGGTCGAGGCCGTGATGGCGCGCTTCGGGCGGATCGACATCCTGGTCAACAATGCCGGCGCCACCTGGGGCGCGACCGCCGAGGATTACCCCGAGGCGGCGTGGCGCAAGGTCATGACCCTGAACATCGACGCGGTCTTCGCGCTTTCGCAGGCGGTGGGCAAGCGCGCCTTCATTCCCCAGGGCGGCGGCAAGGTCATCAACATCGCCTCCATCGCCGGGCTCGGCGGCAATCCGCCCAATCTCTCGATGTTCACCATCGCCTACAACACCTCGAAGGGCGCGGTGGTGAACTTCACGCGGGCGCTGGCGGCGGAATGGGGGCGTTACAACATCAACGTCAACGCCATCTGCCCCGGCTTCTTCCCCTCGAAGATGTCCCAGGGTCTGCTCGACCGTTTCGAGCAACAGGTCGTGGAGGCGACGCCGCTCGGCCGTCTCGGCGGCGACGAGGACATGATGGGCGCCGTGGCCTTCCTGGCCTCGGATGCGTCACGCCACGTCACGGGCCAGATGCTGGCGGTCGACGGCGGCGTCTCGGCCACCTGATCGGTCAAGGGAGCGTAAGGCATGAAGCAATACTTCTGGCTGAACGACGAAGCCTGGGAGAAGGTCGAACCCCTGTTGCCGAATCCCGGCCGGGGCGCGCCGCGCGCCGACGACCGGCGTATCATTTCCGGCATTCTGCACATGCTGCACGCGGGCGGGCGCTGGCGCGACTGGCCGGCCTCCTATTACGGGCCCTATGCCACGGTCTGCAACCGCTACACCCGCTGGCGCAAGCAGGGCGTCTGGCCCGCGATCCACGAAGTGGTGACGCCCCTGGTCGAGGAAGCGCGCAGCCACTGACGGCGATGCTCAAGGTGCGCCGCGCCCGTTGCAGCGAACGCCCACCACATTGACCATGAAGTCGACGAAGGCGCGCACCTTCGGGCTCAGGTGACGGGCCGGCGGATAGATCACGAAGATCGAATGGTCCGAAAGCCGGTAACCGCCGAGATCGATGGGCACCAGGCGGCCGGCCGCCACCTCGCCTTCCGCCAGGAAATCCGGCGTGCGCCAGATTCCGAGCCCGGCGACGGCGGCGTTGCGCAACACGTCGCCATTGTTGGCCGACAGCCGACCCGAAACCCGGATCCGCTTCTCGTTGCCCGAAGCATCGAAGAAATGCCATTCGTCGCCCGTGGCGCTGAGCGTGTAGTGCAGGCATTCGTGATCCATCAGATCCTCGGGCACGCGGGGCGTGCCGTGCCGGGCCAGGTAATCGGGCGAGGCGCAGACGACGGGCTTCACGCCGCCGATGCGCCGGCCGATCATGCTGGTGTCGCCGAGATCGGTACGGATGCGGATGCCGACGTCGAAACCTTCCTCCACCAGGTCGACCAGACGGTCGCTCATCACCAGGTCGACCGTGATGTCGGGGTAGCTGTCCATGAAGTGGGGCAGCATGGGCCCGAGGGCCGCGAGGCCGAAGGACAGCGGGGCATTGACGCGGAGCGTGCCGCGCGGCTTCGCCTCCATGGTGCCGACCGCCTGTTCGAGATCGGCCAGATCGTCCAGCAGGCGCACGCCGCGCTCATAGACGGCGCGCCCCGTCTCGGTCAGGGACAGGCGCCGCGTGGTGCGGTGAAGGAGCTGGGCGCCCAGATGGGCCTCCAGCGCCGCGATCTGCTTGCTGGTCGCGGCATTGGACATGTTGAGGTCCCGTGCCGCCCCGGCGAAGGAGCCCAGTTCCACCACCCGGCGGAATACCGCCATGGCTGCCAGCCGATCCATCACCGCCTCACTGTTTCCGTTTCCGAAACGATTATGTTCCAAGGGGCCGGATTATCAAGAGATCGGCGAGACACTAGCTTTGCGTCACGGATCGAACCAAAGGACCACGATCATGACCAAAGTGCTCGTTCTCTATCACTCCAGCTATGGCCACATCGAGACCATGGCCAAGGCCGTCGCCGAGGGCGCGGCTTCGGTCGAGGGGGTCGAGGTCACGGTGAAGCGCGTGCCCGAGCTGATGGATGCCGAGACCATGAAGCAGTTCGGCATGAAGCCGGATCAGGCTGCGCCCGTCGCCGCGCCCGGCGAACTGGCGGATTACGACGCCGTGATCTTCGGCACGCCGACCCGCTTCGGCATGATGACCGGCCAGATGCGCAATTTTCTCGACCAGACCGGCGGTCTCTGGGCCAAGGGCGCGCTGATCGGCAAGGTCGGCAGCGTCTTCACCTCTTCCGCCACCCAGCACGCGGGCCAGGAATCGACCATCCTGTCGTTCCATACCACCCTGCTGCACCATGGTTTCGTGGTCGTCGGCGTGCCCTTCTCGGAGCCCGGCCTGTCGCGCATGGACGAAATCACCGGCGGCTCCCCCTATGGTGCCTCGACCATCGCCGGCGGCGACGGCAGCCGCCAGCCCTCCGAGAACGAACTGACCATCGCCCGCTTCCAGGGCAGGCATGTGGCCACCGTCGCCGCCAAGCTGGCGGCCTGACGCCCATAGGATCGCGTCGTCCCGGCGAAGGCCGGGACCTCGTGACGAGGTGTTCCGGGGCGGCGCGGGTTTTCACCCGGCGCCGCCTTCGCTATGTCTGGGGCGTCCTCGAACCCGGAACGGCCATGACCCCCGAACCCCGCCTGAAGACCCGCCTTGCCGTGCAGGCCCTGATCCGCGCCCTGGAGGTGCGGGGCCTCGTCGCCGTCGTACAGCGGAAGGGCGATGAGGACGCCGGCGGTCTCATGCTCCTGGTCGATCGTTTCGCCGCCGGAACAAGGCTCTATGACCGGGTGCGCGACGGCGCGGGGACGCTTGTCTGGGCCCCGGCCGATGGCGGCGCGGCGCTCGATCCGATGGCGCTGTCCGAACGCCTCGAGCGGGCCGTCCGGCGCGACCCCGATCTGTGGCTGGTGGCGGTGGAGGATCCGCGCGGCCTATTCGACCCAATGCAAGCGGACTGAGGCGGCGAAGGGCAGCGCCAGCAGGACGAGGCAGGCGGCCCAGACCCAGGCTTCGACATTCGCCGTGCCCTCGACCGTGATCAACCCGCCGGCCATGGCGAGAAAGCCGAGGCCGGTGGCGGCCGCGAACCAGGCCCGGCCCCGGGGCGGTGCCCGATCGACCGTGCCGAAGATCCGCCCGAAGGCGAGACGGTCCAGGAAGCGGTCGCGTCCGGTCGCGGCGGCGAGGCCGGCGACGATGGGCGGGGCCAGGGCGGCGATCGCCAGATAGGCGGTCGGGAAGTCGCGATAGCGCCCGTCGACCGGCAGCAGCGGCCACAGAAGATCGATGGTCGACCGTGGCAGCAAGGGCATCAGGATGTCGTCGGTGACGCCGACCACCATCAGGAACGACAGGACGAAGGCGAGCCCGGTCGCCAGCACCAGCATCAGGTCACCCGCCGCCACCACCCAGCCGCCGGCCCGCGCGCGCCGGTCGTCGTCCAGGATGCGGCAGGCGGTGACGAACAGGGTCACGGCGACGCCATTGGCGATCACGGCCTTGAACAGGGCCCAGGCCTCCGGCCCCGGCATATAGGAATAGATCACGGCCTCGAGGGCGGCGCGGCTGCCGGCATAGGTCGCGACCGCAAGCACGAGGCCGGCGGCCGCCACGCGCGGCCAACTCATCTCCACCGCCCGGCGGCGCTGGTGAACGGCGAGTCCGATCGCCACCAGCGCGGCGAAGGCGGCCCCCAGCGGCCAATAGGGCTGTTCGACGACGGGGCCTGACAGGTCGTATTTTGGCTGCCAGCTTTCGTCGAACAGGCCCCAATTGGCGCCGACCGTGCCTTCCATGGCGCTTTTCCATGGCTGGTCGAAGGCTTCGATGACGTTGTAGCGAATGCCTTCCGCCCGCGCCTTGGTCATGAAGGCGGTCAGGAAACGGGCCTGTTCCAAGCGCCCGGCGACGGCGGCCTCGCGGTCGCGGCCGTGGGTCGGCCAGCCGATCTCGCCGATCACCACGGGCTTGCCTGGAAAGGCCGCCTTCACCTCGGCCAGGATGTGGTCGACATGGGCGTTGCCGGCTTCGACGGGCAGGGGCTGGTCTTCCCAATAGGGCAGGATGTGGATGGTGATGAAATCCACCTCCGCCGCCAGTTGCGGGTTCCTCAGCCAGAATTCCCAGACGTCGGCATAGGTGACGGGCTGCTTCACCGCCGCCTTCACCCGCCGGATATCGCCGATCAGGGCATCGACGGGCAGGTCCCGGCGCAACAGTACCTCGTTGCCGACGATCACCCGGTCGATCGTGTCGGGATAGGTATTTGCGAGTTCGATCAGGCTCGCCACCTCGTCCTGATTGACATGGGCGATGGTGCCGAGCCAGGCCCCGGCGAAGACCTTGAGCCCGCGCGCGCGGGCCAGTTCGGGCACGATCTGCATGCCCTCGCGCGACGTGTAGAGCCGGATGCCCCGCACCTTGCCGACCAGGGCGTCCAGTGCCTCGGCGATCTCGGTGTCGCTCGGGAAATTGCCGGTCAGCGGGCTCTGGCTGCCGCGGAACGGCGCGAAGGAGACGCTCTCGACCAGCCCCGCGTAGGGCGTCGGCAGGGGCATGGGCCGGTTCGGCCAGGACCAGCCGAAAAATGTGAGCACGAGGGCCACGGCCAGCAGAACGAAAGGCTTCGCGATTGATAAGGACATGACATTCTCGCGCCCGGGAATGCGCCATGCTTACACGAAGCGGCGTTCCGGTGGAACGGCCCGCCGTGCCGCGATTTTCGCGACTTGAGGCGGCGCCACGGCGCCCCTAAACTCGGCCGCAAGAAAAGAAGAACGGACGCGGCCCTGCCGAGCCCAAGGGGACGGCCCGCGCCACGGGGAGAACGGAATGGCCTATTATCCTGAAATCAGGACGTTCGCGGACGTGCCGCGTTTCCATGCGCGCGAGCGGGGCGATGCCGTCGCCCTGATCGAGGGCGATCGCCGGATCACCTATGGCGAATTGGACCGCGCCTCGACCGCCTGCGCCGCCGCCCTGATGGCGGAAGGGGTGAAGACGGGCGGTCGCGTCGGCGTTCTCGACAAGAACGCGGCGGATTACTTCGTGCTGCTGTTCGGCGCCGCCAAGGCGGGCGCCGTGCTGGTGCCCGTCAACTGGCGCCTGGCAGCACCCGAGATCACCTTCATCCTCGACGACGCCGAGGCCGAGGTGTTGTTCGTCGGCCCCGATTTCGTCGATGCGCTCGGCTATTTCGGCAAGGATCTGAAGACGGTGCGCAAGATCGTCGTGATGGGCGAGGGGGCGGGCGGCTGGCCCGGCTTCCGCGACTGGCTGGCCCCCTTCGACAATGCCGAGGACCCGAAGGCCGAGACCGATGCGGGCGACACGGTCCTGCAGATGTATACGTCGGGCACCACGGGCCATCCCAAGGGCGTGATGCTGACCCACCACAATTTCCTCGGCAATGTCCCGCTGCGCGAGGCGGAAGCCCAGGACTGGGCCACCTGGTCGCCGGACGACGTGGGCCAGGTGGCCATGCCGCTGTTCCACATCGGCGGCACCGGTTCCGCCTTCCTCGGCATCTATGCCGGCTCGAAGCTGGTGATCACTCGCGACTTCGATCCGGGCCTCGTTCTTGCGCAGATCGAGGAACACAGGATCGCCAAGGTGTTCTACGTGCCGGCCGTGCTTCTGTTCCTGCTGCAGCATCCGGCCTCGGCGACGACCGATTTCTCGTCGCTGAAATACATCCTCTACGGCGCCTCGCCCATCCCGCTCGACCTGCTGCGGAAGTCGATGGACGTCTTCAAATGCGGATTCGTCCAGCTTTACGGCATGACCGAGAACTGCGGGCTGTGCACCTATCTCCCGGCCGAGGATCACGACCCCGCCGGCAACGAGCGCATGCGCGGCGCCGGACGGCCCCAGGTCGGGGTCGAGATCAAGGTGGTCGACGGTGAAGGCAATACCGCGGCACCGCGCCAGGTGGGCGAGATCTGCGCCCGCTCGCTCTCGGTCATGGCCGGCTATTGGAAGCGCGAGGACGCCACCGCCAAGGCCATCGACGGCGACGGCTGGCTCCATACCGGCGATGCCGGCTATATGGACGAGGATGGTTACCTCTACATCTACGACCGCGTGAAGGACATGATCGTCTCGGGCGGCGAGAACATCTATCCGGCGGAGATCGAAAGCGCCCTCTTCGGCCATCCCGACATCGCCGACGTCGCCGTCATCGGCGTGCCCGACGACAAATGGGGCGAGGCGGTGAAGGCGGTCGTGGTGGCGAAGCCCGACGCCCGCGCCACGGCGGAGGACATCATCGCCTTCGCCCGGACGCGGATCGCCGGCTACAAGGTGCCGCGCTCGGTCGATTTCGTCGACTATCTGCCGCGCAACGCCTCCGGCAAGCTGCTGAAGCGCGAATTGCGCGAGCCCTATTGGGAAGGCCGCGAGCGTCGGGTGAACTGAACGTTTTTTTCAGCGGCGTCCCGGCGAAGGCCGGGACCTTCATCCGGAAGGGCGCCTTCTCGTCGAAAGATCCCGGCCTTCGCCGGGATGACGCATTGGGGATGACCCAATGGCCTCCCCCCGGAAACACTCTGTTGACGGACGCCGTGGCGGCCCGTCCGTGCTTGTCGTCATCCCGTTCCCCTCTCATATAGATCCGGGACACCGCGATACCGGGGCATAACCGGAGCGGTGCGAGGGGAAACGAGAACGGGGAATCGCCATGGATGGGGGAAGGCTTTCGGGGTCGACGGCCGTTTCGGACGGCGTCATCCGTACGGTGGGGGACATTCCCCGCCATCACGCGGCGCTTCGGCCCGACGTGCCGGCCCTGGTGTTCGGCGATCGCGTCTCCACCTATGCCCGCTGGAACGAACGCTGTTCGCGGGTCGCCAACGCGCTGATGCGCGACGGTGCCGGGCCGGGCGCCCGCATCGTCTTCCTGGCCAAGAATTCAGACAATTATTACGAAGCCTATGTCGGCGCGACCAAGGCGAATGCGGTGCTGGTCGCCATAAACTGGCGCCTCGCGCCGCCGGAAGTGGTCTATATCGTCAATGATTCCGAGGCCGAGATCCTGATGGTCGGGCCCGAATTCGCGCCGGTGATCGAACAGGTGCTGGCCGAGATGCCGCGCGTGCGCAAGATCGTCATGATGGGCGAGGCGCGGGGCGACTGGCCGGGTTTCGAGGACTGGCTGGGCGATGCGCCGGGTACCGATCCCCTGCTGCCGACGACGCCGGACGACGTCGCGATCCAGCTCTATACCTCCGGCACCACGGGCCATCCCAAGGGCGTGATGCTGACCAACGCCAATGTCCTCGAAGCCATGAAGGCGGCGGAATGGGGCACCTATGGCGCCTGGATGCCGGGCGTCGACCGGCTGGTCATGTGCATGCCGAACTTCCATGTCGCCGGTTCCAACTGGGGCCTGTTCGGGCTCTCGGTCGGGGTCACCGTGCACGTGCTGCCGGAGGTCGATCCGGCCCGCATCCTGGCGACCATCGAGAAGGAGAAGATCACCCGCGCGCTCTTCGTCCCGGCGGTCGTCCTCCTCCTCGTGCAGCACCCCTCGGCGCAGACCACCGACCTTTCCAGCCTGAAGACCATTCTCTACGGCGCCTCGCCCATTCCGCTCGACCTGCTGCGCACGGCGATGCAGGTGTTCGGGGCGGAATTCGTCCAGGGCTACGGCCTGACCGAGACCTGCGGCGCCGCCATCTGCCTGTCGCCGGACGATCACGACCCGGCGGGCAGCCCGCGCATGCGCAGTTGCGGCAAGCCCCTGCCGGGGGTCGAGGTGCGAATCGTCGATCCCCTCGGCAAGGATCTGCCTGCGGGCGAGGTGGGCGAACTGGTCATCCGCTCCGGCCTCAACATGTGCGGCTATTGGCGGCGCGACGCCGATACCGCGAAGGCCGTGGTCGATGGCTGGCTCCACACCGGCGACGCCGGCTACAAGGATGCCGATGGTTACGTCTACATCCACGACCGGGTGAAGGACATGATCGTCTCCGGCGCCGAGAACATCTATCCGGCCGAGGTCGAAAGCGCCCTCTTCGGCCATCCCGCCATCGCCGACGTCGCCGTGATCGGCGTGCCCGACGAGAAATGGGGCGAGGCGGTGAAGGCCGTCGTCGTCCTGAAGGAAGGGATGGAGGCGGATGCCGCCGAGATCATCGCCTTCGCCAAAAGCCGCATCGCGGGTTACAAGGCGCCGAAGTCGGTCGACTTCGCCGAGAGCCTGCCGCGCAACCCCTCGGGCAAGCTCCTGAAGCGGGAATTGCGCAGACCCTATTGGGAAGGCCGCGATCGCCAGGTGAATTGAGCCGGAGCCGAGGGGTCGGATTGACATATTGTCAACGCTGGCCCCAAATGCCGCCATGGTAGATGTCGCAGACGATCAGGCTTCCGGCGCGCGTGGCGGGCGCCGCCGCAGTGAGAGCCGCCGCCGCCTTCTGGCCGCCGCCCGGCGCCTGTTCGTGGAGCGCGGCTATCACGCAACCCGCCCGCAGGACATCGCCCGCGAGGCGGAGGTCGGCAACGGCACCTTCTATCTTCATTTCGCCGACAAGCGGGACATCTTCCTCGCCTTCGCCGAGGAAGCCTGCGCCGAGATCGAAGCCGCGATCATCGGCCCGCTGACCGGGCCCGAACCCTGGGACCAGCGCATCCTGAACACCATCAAGGCGGCGCTGGCCTTCGAGGCGAACGAGCGCAAGGTGATCGCCGCCGCCCTGATGGACATCTCCATCATCGATCCCGGCGACGAGGAGCCGACGGTGCGCCCGCGCGACCGGCTGGCCAAACTGACCGCCGCCTCGCTCCAGGAAGGCATCGACAAGGGCGAGATCCGCGCCGACCTGAACACGGAGTTGATCGCCCATTCCCTGCTCGGCATGGTCGAACAGGCGGCCTATCACGCCGAACGCAGCAATCTTTCGCCGGAAGAGGTGCTGGCCACCCTGGTCGGCTTCGTCACCGCCGGCCTCGCCCGGCGCTGAGGCGCGATCGTCTCGAGGCCGCTTGAAGGCCGTGACGGCGCGAGCGACCATGACCTGACGGTTACGAATCGGCCCGATGGTCATGATTAGGGGAGGACGGGATGGCAGGCTGGATCGGCGCGGCGGTTCTGGTGCTGGTGGCGCTGGCGCTGTTCGGCTGGGCACTCTCCGCCTGGCTCGCCTTCCGTGCCATGCGCCGCTGGCCGGTGGTCCAAGGCAAGGTGGCGATCACCGGCCTCGATTCCGAACGGCGCCTGCATCGCCATGCCGCCCGTCTCGTCCATCTGCCGACCGTCGCCTATCGCTACGAGGCCGGCGGCGAGAAGCATATCGGCAGCCGCCTCGCCAATCGGACCGTACTCTTCGAACGGGAGGAAGAGGCGCGCCGATTCCTCGACGCCCTGCCGACGGGGGCCCCCGTCGACGTCCGCTACAATCCCGCCAATGCCAACGAGGCGGTGCTGGAGGTGCGGGCGCCCGCGCTCGCGTCCCGCATCGCGGGCGGCGTGCTCTGCCTCGGCGGGGCCGCGGCCCTGCTCTTCGCCTGAGGCGGCGATGGCACGCCCGCCCGTCGACCACGACACCGCGCTGGACCGGCTGCGGCGCAAGTGCCGCTACATGCGCCGCGCCATCGACGAGGCGGGCGCGCCGCCGCCCCGGGTGCGCGACCCGGGCTTTGCCGCGCTCGCCCGCATCATCGTCGAACAGCAGGTTTCGGTCGCGGCCGGGGCGGCGATCTGGGGCCGCTTCGAGACCGGCATGGGCGGCGTCGCGACGCCCGACGCGGTGCGCGGCTTCGACGAGGAGGGCTTGCGCCAGTTCGGCCTGTCGCGGCCGAAGGCGCGCTATATCCATGCCCTGGCCGGGGCGGTGGCGGACGGCACCCTCGATCTCGACGCGGTCGACGCCATGGCCGACGCCGAGGCGATCGCGGCCCTGACCACGGTCAAGGGCATCGGCCGCTGGACGGCGGAGATCTATCTGATGTTCGCCCTCGGCCGGATGGATCTCTGGCCGGCCCTGGACCTCGCGCTGGCCGAAGGGGCGTTTCGCCTGATGGGGCTCGAGGCCAGGCCCGACGCCAAGGCGCTGGACGAGATCGGCCGGCGCTGGGCGCCCCACCGCTCGACCGCGGCGCTCGTGATCTGGCGCTATTACGGCCACAGCCGCAAATCCAGCGCGCAGCCCATGGGCGCGGAGAGGGCATAGCAGGGCCCGGCTTCGTCGTCTTGACCTCGCGGTCAGTATCTTTAAGGTCCGCCAGCCCGAAACAAAGGGAACGGCACGGATGCGCCTCTGGTGGATGAAGACGAAATTGCGGCTCTATCGCGGCCTGCTGCGCGTGCAGTGGCTGCTGGAGGCGGTCGCGATCTATCTGGTGCTCGCCTTGTGCAAGGCGCTGGGGCCCGACCGCGCCTCCGCGCTCGGGGCCTTCGTCGCGACCAGGCTGGGCCCGCGGATCGCCGTCTCGCGCATCGCCCGGCGCCAGATCGACATCGTCTACCCAGGCATCTCGGGCGAGGAGCGGGAGCGGATCCTGCGCGGCGTCTGGGACAATTTCGGGCGCTATTTCACCGAATACGCCCATCTCCGGACCCTGTGGCCCAAGGATTTCGATCCCGAGTCCCTCGGCGCCGGCTCGCGGGTGGAGGTCGATCCCGGGGTTGCCGAACGCTTCCTGCGCATCCGCGACGACGGCAAGCCGGCGATCATCTTCACCGGCCATATCGGCAATTGGGAAGTGCTCGGGGCCGGAGCCGCCCATTTCGAACTGCCGATGGCGGCCATGTTCCGCGCGCCGAACAATCCGATCGCGGAAAAGGTCCTGCTCGGCATCAGGGGGGCGGCCATGGGCCGGCTCATCCCCGCCGGCTTCCAGGCCGCCCTGCTCGCCGCCCGCGAACTGGAATCGGGCGGCCATCTCGGCATGCTGGTCGATCAGCATTTCAGCCGGGGCATCGCCGTTCCGTTCATGGGCCGCGAGGCGATGACGGCGACGACCCTTGCCAAGCTGGCGCGGCGCTTCAAATGCCCGGTTCACGGCGCCTGGGCCGAGCGGCTGGACGGCTGCCGCTTCCGCATCCATATGACCGAGGAACTCGATTTCTCGGCGGAATACGAGATGGCGGATGCGCGGGCCGCCGAACGCGCCATCACCGAGAAAGTGACGGCGGTGATCGAGGGCTGGGTGCGCGCCCGCCCCGACCAGTGGAACTGGCTGCACCGGCGCTGGCGCTGAGGCTCAGTCGTCGAAAGCGGCGATCGCCTCGATGAAACGGTCGGCGTAACGCTCCAGCTTCGCCTCGCCGACACCGGGGATCTGGGAGAAGCCGAAACGGTCCGTGGGCCGCCGGCGCGCCAGCTCCTGCAGCGTCGTATCGTGGAAGATGACATAGGGCGGCACGCCCTGGTCCCGCGCCAGCTCCAGCCGGAGGGCGCGCAGCGCCGCGAACAGCCCGCCGTCCGCCTCGGAGACCGCGACCGGCTCGCCGGTCCGGCGGCCGCGGCGCGTGGCGGGGCGGCGCGGCGGATCGACGCGCAGTTCGACCGTCTGCTCGCCGCGCAGCACCGGGCGGCAGCTCTCGTTGAGGACCAGGGCGCCGTGACGATCGAGATCGACGGCGATGAAGCCGAGCGCCGCCAGCTGGCGCAAAACGCCGCGCCAATGGTCCGCCGTCTGGTCCTGGCCGACGCCGAAGGTCTTCAGGGTGTGATGGCCGAAGTTCCGGACCTTCTCCGTCTCCTTGCCGGTCAGCACGTCGATGACGTGGACCGCCCCGAACCGCTCCCCCGTGCGGTAGATCGCCGACAGGGCCTTCTGGGCATCGATCGTGCCGTCGCGGGTCTCGACCGGATTGAGACAGGTGTCGCAATTGCCGCAGGGCTTGGTGTCGGTCTCGCCGAAATAGGCGAGCAGGACCTGGCGCCGGCAGCGCGCCGTCTCGCAGAAGCCCAGCAGGGCGTCGAGCTTGCTGCGCTCGGCGCGCTTGTGGGTGTCCGCCGCTTCCGACGCGGACATCAGCTGGCGCAGGCGCGCGACATCCTCGATGCCGTAGAACAGCAGGGCTTCGGAGGGCAGGCCGTCGCGCCCGGCGCGCCCGGTCTCCTGGTAATAGGCCTCGATCGTCTTCGGCAGGTCCAGGTGGACGACGAAACGCACGTCCGGCTTGTCGATGCCCATGCCGAAAGCCACGGTCGCGACCATGATCACGCCGTCCTCCTTCAGGAAGCGGTCGTGATTGCGCGCGCGCACCTCCTTTTCGAGGCCGGCGTGATAGGGTAGCGCATTGTAACCCTGTGCGATGCACCACTCCGCCATGGTCTCGACCTTGGCGCGGCTCATGCAGTAGATGATGCCGGCCTGGCCGGGGCGCTCCTCCAGGAACCGTTTCAGGCCGGCGCGCGGCTCGATCTTGGGGACGACCGTATAGCGGATGTTGGGCCGATCGAAGCCGGACAGGAACAGGGGCGCGTCGCCGAGGCCGAGCCGGACGGCGATGTCGCGCCTTGTCGGGCCGTCGGCGGTCGCGGTCAGGCCGATTCGCGGCACGCTCGGATAGCGCCGGTGCAACACTTCGAGCTGCAGATATTCGGGCCGGAAATCGTGACCCCATTGCGAGACGCAATGGGCCTCGTCGATGGCGAAGAGGGCGAGGGGGGCCTGATCGAGAAGGTCGAGGAAACGGTCGGTCAGCAGGCGCTCGGGCGCCACATAGAGAAGGTCGAGCTCGCCCGCCAGCAAGGCCCGCTCGACCGCCCGCGCCTCCGCCCCGTCCAGGGCGGAATTCAGCGCCGCCGCGCGCACGCCCAACTGGCGCAGCGCCTCCACCTGGTCCTGCATCAGCGCGATCAGGGGCGATACCACGATGCCGACGCCCGGACGGCACAGCGCGGGCACCTGATAGCACAGCGATTTGCCACCGCCGGTGGGCATGACGACCAGGCAGTCGCCGCCACCGACCACGTGATCGACGATCGCCGCCTGGGGACCGCGAAAACTGTCGAATCCGAAGACGGAATGCAGGATGTCGGGAGGGGTGGGACGCTCGCCTTTCATGGCACGCTTATAGGCGCGCGGCGCATCATTCGCCAGTAGGGAGACCGATTCCGCTATCGCTCGGCGAAAAATTTTCGCGACAGTCAAACCGAGAAAAATCGCCGCGGTTAAGCAATGCGCAACATCTAGGGAGCAATGTGTAATTGTCGTTTGTCACAAGCCTGTAAATGAAGTTTACAGGAGGTCGTCAACCAATCCCCCGGTCGGCCCGTCGGCCCCGGGGAGGTACTGCGGAGGGGTCTGTGGTGCGCGGAATTTCGACTGTCGGGAAAAAGTTCGGTAGCGGTTCCATCGAATCGGGCTGGTTCCACGTATGCCCCATGAGCGGGCCGACCACCACGGCTCTTGGTGAAGAGTGCTGCGATTGCGGTGCCGTCGAGCGCCGCGACCGCCGGCGCCTGCGTGCCGCCCTTCGTTGCATCGAAGGGGGCCGCAAGGACTGAGCGGCATCCGGGCGCCGAGTGGCGCCCAGGGGCGGCATCGGGGCGCCGGGCGGCGCTCGAGGACCGATGCCGGCGGCGAATGCCAGCGGGGGATGAATGATCCGGATCGCATATGGCGACTGGCGCGCCGCGGTAAAGCCCTTCGGGGCAGAGTTGTCCGAACTGGGCCATGAGGCCGCCGGCGATCTTCTCTGGCCCGCCATCGATCCCTGGCCACGGCACGCCCCCAATCTCTTTCCCATCGTCGGCCGTCTGGCCGGCGACCGCCTCGTCCATCGGGGCCGTTCCTATCCCATGCGCCAGCACGGCTTTGCCCGGGACCGCGAATTCGCGGTCGTGGCGCAGGGCGAATCGGAGTGCCGACTTCGCCTCGAGGACGACGCGGAGACAAGGGCCCGCTATCCCTTCGCCTTTCGGCTCGACATCGTCCACCGGCTGGACGCGGCGGGCCTGCATGTTACCTATGAAGTCACCAATCCGGGCGACGAGGTGCTGCCCGCCAGCGTGGGCGCCCATCCGGCCTTTCGTTGGCCGCTCGACCCCGCCGCGGCGAAGACCGGGTATTGGCTGACCTTCGATCAGGAGGAGACGGCGCCGGTGCGCCGGCTCGACGGCGGTCTCGTCATGCCGGACCTCTTCGAGACCCCGATCCGCGGCCGCCGCCTCGATCTCGACGACGCCCTGTTCGAGGCTGATGCCCTGATCCTCGACGCGCCCGTCAGCAAGGGACTCGTCTTCGCCGGGCCCGGCCGCGCGATCCGCGTCGCCTGGGGCGGCTTTCGCCAGTTGGGGCTCTGGATGAAGCCCGGCGCCGGCTACCTCTGCATCGAGCCCTGGGCGGGCTTCGCCAGCCCGATCGGTTTCGACGGCGAATTCACCGACAAGCCGGGTCTCCTCCACCTGGCGCCGGGCGAGACGCGGGCCTTTTCCTATGCGGTAGATCTGGCCGTGCCGGAAGCCGCCGGCTGACGCCGGCTTCAGGAAATGGCCGCCGGCTGACGCCGTCCTTGCGGAAGTGATCGCGCCGGCCGATAAAGGCGCGGATATCCGATCCGAGACGTCATTCCCAAGAAGTCACCCCATGTCGAACATCGCCGAATTCGCCAAGCAAAAGCCGGGGGCCGGTCCCAAGGTCGGCCTCGTCTCCCTCGGCTGCCCGAAGGCGCTGGTGGATTCCGAGCGCATCATCACCCAGCTCAAGGCCGAGGGCTATGAGATCAGCCCCGATTACGACGGCGCGGACGTGGTGGTGGTCAACACCTGCGGCTTCCTGGATTCGGCCCGCGCCGAATCGCTGGAAGCGATCGGCGAGGCGCTCAGCGAGAACGGCAAGGTCATCGTCACCGGCTGTCTGGGAGCGACGCCCGACCTGATCCTGGACCAATATCCGAGCGTGCTGGCGGTGACCGGGCCGCATCGCTACGAACAGGTGATGAAGGCGGTGCACGACGTGGTGCCGCCGCGTCACGATCCCTTCGTCGATCTGGTGCCGGCGGCGGGCGTGAAGCTGACGCCGCGCCATTATGCCTATCTGAAGATTTCGGAAGGCTGCAATCACCGCTGTTCCTTCTGCATCATTCCCCATCTGCGCGGCGATCTCGTCTCGCGCCCGGTGGACGAGGTGCTGCGCGAGGCGGAGAACCTGGTGAACGGCGGCGTGCGCGAACTCCTCGTCATCAGCCAGGACACCTCGGCCTATGGCGTCGACCTGCGCCACAGGGGCGCCGAATGGCGCGGGCGGGAACGCCGGGCCCATATGACCGATCTGGCGGCGGCGCTCGGCGAATTGGGGGCCTGGGTGCGGCTCCACTACGTCTATCCCTATCCCCATGTCGACGACGTCATCCCGCTGATGGCCGAGGGCAAGGTGCTGCCCTATCTCGACATCCCGTTCCAGCACGCCTCGCCCAGGGTGCTGAAGGCCATGCGCCGGCCCGGCAATCAGGAGAAGGTGCTGAACCGCCTCGCCGCCTGGCGCCGCGACGTGCCCGATATCGCCATCCGCTCCACCTTCATCGTCGGCTTTCCCGGCGAGACGGAGGAGGATTTCGAGGAACTCCTCGGCTTCCTGCGCGAGGCCCGGCTCGATCGGGTCGGCTGCTTCCGCTACGAACCGGTCGACGGCGCGCCCGCCAACGACCTTCCCGACGCGGTGCCGGAACCGGTGAAGGAAGAGCGCTGGAACCGCTTCATGGCGCTGCAGCAGCAGATTTCCATGGAAAAGCTGGACGAGAAGATCGGCCGCCGGATGACGGTGATCGTCGACGAGATCGACAATGAGGACGGCGTCATCTGCCGCTCCCATGCCGATGCCCCGGAGATCGACGGCAACGTCATCATTGAGGAGCCGCTCCGCCGTCTCCGCCCCGGCGAGATGGTCGATGTGATCATCGAGGAAGCGGGCGAATACGACCTCTGGGCCCGTATGCCCGACGAGGCCTGACAGGCGTCTCCTCGCCGCCCCACCGATTTCCCGTCACCCCGACCCTCTCCCCGCAAGCGGGGCGAGGGCGTTCATCACGCGCGCCATAACGCTCTCGTCCCTTTGGAGAGAGGGGCGGGTGAGGGGTGGAACACCGCCCGCCGATTTTTGCCGATGACGCCTTGAAAGCCGCTTGCACGCGCCTATTTAAATTGATAATAATTCTCAATATCGACTGATTGGACGATGCGGAGCACGACCATGGCAAAGGATCTGGCGAAGACGGCGACTTTCGCGATGCTGCATTTCAGTGTCGGGTTCGCGGTGACCTACGCCTTCACCGGCTCGGTGCAGATCGCCACCGGGGTCGCGCTGGTCGAACCGGCGGTGAACACGGTGGTGTTCTTCTTTCACGAGCGGGTGTGGCAGAAGCTGGGCGCCCGCCGGGGCGCCTTCGAGGGGGGTGTCGGCCGCCAGGAGACGGCGGAACGCGCGATGCTGGGCTGCGGCCACGCGATCTGACGGATCACCCGGCGTCGATCTGGCGCCGGGGCGCGCGCAGCAGGAGCCAGAGCGAGCGGATGGCGAGCAGGCCGAACAGGCCGAAGCCGCCGGCCACCATGGTCAGCAGATTGAGCACGGCCGTCTGACTGCCGGCCGGCGTCGCCTCCACATCCGCGAAAATGTCGTTCACCACCTGAATCTCGCCGACGCTGGCGGCCACCATGCCGCCCGCCTCGGCCAGGCGCTGGCCGTCGGTCTCGACATGGCCCGTGGCCGGCAGGAAGACGCTGACCTCGAGCGGTACCCCCCCGATCACCGACAGGCCGGCGAGGTGGAGGAGGGGAGCACCGCTCCTGCCGCTGTCGACACGGGCATGGACCAGATAGCCGGGTCCTTCCAGCAGGAGCGCGTCCTGGGGCAGGCGGGCCGCGATCTCCGCCGCCGCATGGGCGGGATAGAGTGGCCGCAGATCCTCGATGAAGCGCCCCGGGGCCGAGATCACCAGGGGCTCGCCATCGGCGCCGAGCAGGGCGCCGATCTGGCCCAGGCGGGAAATATCGTGGCGCAGGCCGCGGCGCCATTCGTCCAGCTCCTGGCAATCGGCGAAGCTGAGGGCGGGGCGCAGGCGGTCTTCCTCGACCTTGGCCAGGGCGTCGATCAGCGCCTCTTCCGCCGCGATCTCGGGCGACAGGCGGCAGAAGCCGAAGGGCGGCGCCAGTTCCAGCGGCCGGCCGGCCACGACCAGGGTCTCCGCCCGCGTGCCGGCCGCCGGCAGCACGCCCGCCAGTGCCGCGCAGACGACGAGTGCGGCAGCACCTTTCCCGCGGAAAGGCTGCAAGAGACGCCGGATACGGGAAGGCGAGGCGGTTTCGGATTTCATGACGGCATATAGCTGCATAATCCACACTCTACCGCCGCCTGCATTGTCACCGGATTGAATGTATCCCAAGCATCCCAGCCTTGCCGTCGCAGGCTTGCAACAGCGGGACGAAATGCCATCCTAGACCCGGGGAGCCGGAACCGGGAGGGAAGCGCGCATGAGTCTGACGATGCCGGTTCCGGACGGCGCGGTGATCGAGGGCAGGGCCGACCTTCTCGCCCATCTCGCCCGGCTGTTGCCGGCGGATGCCGTGATCGGGGCCGATTCGGCGCTCGCCGCCTATGAATGCGACGCCCTGACCGCCTATGTCCAGCGCCCGCTGGCCGTCGTCCTGCCCCGCACCACCGAGGAGGTCGCGCGCGTGCTCCGCGCCTGTCTCGAACGGGGCGTCAGGGTGGTGCCGCGCGGCGCCGGCACCTCGCTCTCGGGCGGCGCCCTGCCGCTGGCGGACGGTATCGTGCTGTCGCTGGCACGCTTCAACCGCATCCTCGACATCGATCTCGACAACCGCTGCATCACCGCCCAGCCCGGCGTCACCAATCTGGCCCTGACCAAGGCGGTGGAGGCGGACGGCTTCTTCTATGCCCCGGATCCCTCCAGCCAGATCGCCTGCACCATCGGCGGCAATGTGGCGGAGAATTCAGGCGGCGTGCATTGCCTGAAATACGGCCTGACCACCCACAATCTGCTCGGTCTCGAAATCGTCCTGATGGACGGCACGGTGGCGCGCATCGGCGGCGGCAAGACCCTGGATGCGCCGGGTTACGACCTTCTCGGCGTCGTCACCGGCTCCGAAGGGCTGCTTGGCGTCGTGACCGAGGTCACGGTGCGCCTGACCCCGGCGCCCCAGGGGATCGGCGCCCTGCTGGCCGGCTTCGCCACGGTCGAGGCGGCGGGGGAGGCGGTCGCCGCCATCGTCGGCGCCGGTATCGTGCCCGCCGGGATCGAGATGATGGACAATCTGGCGATCAACGCGGCGGAGGATTTCTGCGCCCCCGGCTATCCGCGCGATGCCGCCGCCCTGCTGATCGTCGAGTTGGACGGCCCGGCCGGCGAGGTCGAGGCGCAGATGGACCGCGTCTCCGCCATCCTCGCCGATCACGGCGCGACCAGCCAGAAGCGCACCCGCGACGCGGCGGAACGCCTTGGCTTCTGGGCCGGGCGCAAGGCCGCCTTCCCGGCGGTGGGGCGCATCTCGCCCGACTATCTGTGCATGGACGGCACCATCCCGCGCGCCCGCCTGCCGGAGGTTCTGGGCCGCATCGCCTCCCTCTCCGCCGACTACGGGCTTCGCTGCGCCAATGTCTTTCATGCCGGCGACGGCAATCTGCATCCCCTGATCCTCTATGACGCGAATGTCGACGACGAACTGGCCCGCGCCGAAGCCTTCGGCGCCGACATCCTGCGCACCTGCGTCGCCGTCGGCGGCGTGCTGACGGGCGAACACGGGGTCGGCATCGAGAAACGCGACCTGATGGGCGAAATGTTCGACGACACCGACCTCGCGGTTCAGCAACGCCTGAAATGCGCCTTCGATCCGAAGGGCCTGCTCAATCCCGGCAAGGTCTTCCCCGTGCTTCACGCCTGTGTCGAACTGGGCCGGCTCAAGGTCTCGGGCGGCAAGCTCCGCTTCGCGGATCTGCCCCGGTTCTGAGGGGAGGAGAGACATGGAACGCCTCGCGCCGCGCAGTACCGCCGATGTCGCGGCCATCGTCGCCGACTGTACCGCGCGCGGCCACCGTCTCAACGTGATCGGGGCGGGCACGCGCGCCGGCCTCGGCCATCCGGTGACGGCGGATGCCGTCCTCGATCTCGGCGCCTTCGCCGGCATCGAGAGTTACGAACCGGGGGAACAGATCATCACCCTCGGCCCCGCCACCCCACTCGCGGAACTCGACGCGGTGCTGACGGATTCAGGCCAGCGCCTCGCCTTCGATCCGCCCGACACCGGGCCCCTGTTCGGCGAGGCGCCGGGCCTCGGCACCATCGGCGGCGCCGTCGCCGCCAATCTGGCCGGCCCCGCCCGTCCCCGCGCCGGCGCGGCGCGCGACCACCTCCTCGGCATCGAGGCCGTGAGCGGAAGGGGCGAGGTGTTCAAGGCCGGCGGCCGGGTCGTCAAGAATGTGACCGGCTACGATCTGCCCAAGCTGCTGGCCGGCTCCTTCGGCACGCTCGCCGTGATGACCCGCCTCACGCTCCGCCTCGGCGGGCGGCCGCCGGGCACGGTGACGGCGGCCCTTCTCGACATCGCGCCAGCGGAAGCGGGACACCTGATGCAGCGGATCGCGGGCAGCGGGCTGGAACCCGTCGCGATCGCCTATCTGCCGGCCGAGGTCGCGGTGCGCGAGCGCCATCCCCTGGCGGCGGCGGCCCTGCTCGTCCGCTTCGAGGGGCCGGCGTCGGCCCTGCCCGAACGCCTGGCGGATCTCCAGCGCCTGGTCGGCACGGCGGCCCCGGTCGAGGCGATCGAAGGCCCGGATTCCGACGACACCTGGGCGGCGGTGCGCGACGTCGCCGGCCTGCTGCCCGATGGCGAACGGGCGCTGTGGCGCCTGTCATTGCCGCCGGCGGCGGGCTGCGGCGTCGCGATGGACCTGACGGCGGCGCTGCCCGGGCTTCGCTGGTTCGCCGATTGGGCCGGGGCGCGGCTGTGGCTGGCGGTGCCCGCCGGCGCCGACGCGGCGGCGGAGACGGTGCGGGCGGCGGCACGCGCGGCGGGCGGCCATGCGCTGCTGTTTCGCGCGCCCCTGACGGTCAAGGCGCGCGTGCCGGTGTTCGAGCCGCCGGCCGCCGGCGTCGGCGCCATCGAGCGCAGCCTTCGCGCCGCCTTCGACCCCGCCGGCATCCTCAATCCCGGCAAGATGGGCCCGGCATGAGAACCAGTTTCACGCTTCAGCAACTGGCCGATCCGGCGATCGCGGAAATCGACTCGATCCTGCGGAAATGCGTCCACTGCGGTTTCTGCACCGCCACCTGTCCCACCTATCGCGAGACCGGGGACGAGTTGGACGGGCCGCGCGGGCGGATCTATCTGATGAAGGAAATGTTCGAGGCCGACCTGCCGGCGGACGACGTCGCGCGCGACCATCTGGATCGCTGCCTCGGCTGCCTCAACTGCATGACCACCTGCCCCTCGGGCGTCGACTACGGCCGGCTGGTGGAACACGGCAAGGCCCATGTCGAAAGGACCGCGCCACGCGCCGTCGTGGACCGTATCCTGCGCAGCCTGATCGCGTTGGCGCTGCCCGGGCGGCGGCGCTTTCGCCTCGCCATGGCGCTGGGCCGGCTGGCGGCACCGGTCGTCCGCCGCCTGCCCGGGCGCCTCGGCGCCATGGGCCGGCTGGTGCCGGCGCGGGCGCCCGGGCCGACGGCGGTCGCGCCCGGTCAGGTTCACCCGGCGCTCGGTCCGCGCAAGGGCCGCGTCGCCCTGGTGATCGGCTGCATCCAGCCGGTGCTCCGCCCGAGTGTCGATGCGGCGGCTGTCCGTCTCCTCACCCGGCACGGGATCGAGGTTCTGGTGCCGCCCGATGCCGGCTGCTGCGGCGCGCTGCCGCTTCACATGGGCAAGGTCGACACGGCGCGGGCGACGGCGGCCCGTCTCGTCGATGCGCTGGCCCCCCGGCTCGGCGAATTGGACGCGGTGATCGTCACCGTCTCGGGCTGCGGCACGACGGTGAAGGATTACGGCCACCTGCTGAAGGACGACCCCGCGCGCGCGGCGGCGGCGGCACGCCTGGCGTCGCTGGCGCGGGACGTCAGCGAGGTGTTGGACGGCCTGGACCTTCGGCCGGACGGCCGCGCGACGGGCCGCGCGATCGCCTATCACGATGCCTGTTCACTGCGCCACGGCCAGCGCGTGACGGCGCCGAAGCGGCTTCTCGCCCAGGTCGGCTTCGAGGTGCGGGAGCCGCGCGACGCCCATCTGTGCTGCGGTTCGGCCGGCACCTACAACATGCTGCAGCCGGCCCTGTCCGCCCCCCTCGGCCGCGACAAGGCGGCGGCCCTGGCGGCGACCGGCGCCGGCCTCGTCGCCGCCGGCAATATCGGCTGCCTGACCCAGATCGCGGCCCATGGCACCCTGCCGGCGGTCCATACGGTCGAACTGCTGGACTGGGCGACCGGCGGCCCCACGCCCGAGGGTATCGCGCTGCATTGATCGACCACAAGTGCGTCGTCCCGGCCTTCGCCGGGATGACGGGTGAGAAGTGCTCGGTCTCAGACCGTGCGCTGCCCGGGTTCCGGGGCGGTGGCGACGCGCAGGATGTTGGTGGCGCCGGAGGTGCCGAAGGGCACGCCGGCGGTGATCACGATGCGGTCGCCCGGCCTGGCGAATTCATGCTCGACGGCATTGTTGCCGGCGCGCTGGACCATTTCCGCGAAGGAGGAGACGTCCTCGGTCACGACGCAATGCAGGCCCCAGGCCAGAGTCAGGCGCCGCGCCGTCGCCAGCACCGGGGTCAGCACCAGGATGTCCGTGTCCGGGCGCTTGCGCGCGACGCGGAGCGCCGTCGCCCCGCTCGAGGTGAAGCTGACGATGCAGGAGGCCGCGACCGTGCCGGCGACCTGGCAGGCGGCGGCGGAGATGGCGTCGGCGATGCTTTCGCCCGCGGCCTGGATCTGGGCGTGGATCAGGTCGTCGTAGACGATGTCGTTCTCCGCCTGATCGGCGATCCGGCTCATGGTCGCGACCGCTTCCAGCGGATAGCCGCCGGCGGCGGACTCCGCCGACAGCATCACGGCATCGGCGCCGTCGTAGACGGCGGTGGCGACGTCCGAGACCTCGGCCCGCGTCGGAACCGGGGCGGTCACCATGCTTTCCAGCATCTGGGTGGCGACCACGACGGGCTTGCCGGCGGCGCGGGCCTTGGCGGTCAGGCGCTTCTGGATGCCGGGCACGGTCTCAAGCGGCAGTTCGACGCCCAGGTCGCCGCGCGCCACCATGATGGCGTCGGCCTCGGCCAGGATGTCGTCGATGCGTTCCACCGCCGACGGCTTCTCGATCTTGGCGAGGACGCCGGCGCGCCCCTGCACGATCGCCTTCAGTTCCGTCACGTCCTCGGCCCGCTGGACGAAGGACAGCGCGACCCAGTCGACCCCGAGGCCGAGCACGAAATCGAGATCGCGCAGGTCCTTCGGCGTCATGGCGGCCAGCGGCAGGATGGCGTTCGGTACGTTCACGCCCTTGCGGTCCGACAGGCGCCGGCCCTCGATCACATGGGCGACGGCCCGCTTGCCGTCACTCACGCTGTCGATCGCGAGCTTCACGCGGCCGTCGTCCAGCAGCAGTTCGGTGCCGGGCACCATGGCCGCGAAGATTTCGGGATGGGGCAGGCAGACCCGGCTGTCGTCCCCCGGGGTCTCGTCCATGTCGAGGGCGATGACATGGCCGGGCCGGACCTCGACGCTGCCCTGGGCGAAACGGCCGATGCGCAGCTTCGGGCCCTGGAGATCGGCCAGGATGCCGATGGGGCGGCCGACCTCCGCCTCGACCTCGCGGATCGCGGCATGGCGGGCGCGGGCATCCTCGTGGTCGCCGTGGCTCATGTTCAGGCGGAAGACGTCGGCGCCGGCATCGAACAGGGCGCGGATCGTCGCCTTGTCGGAAGAGGCGGGGCCGAGGGTGGCGATGATTCGCGCGCGGCGATTCCGGTATCGGGTCATGGCGCGTAATCTAGCGCCGGCCCAGGTCCCGCACCATGGCCAAAGGATGACCGTCAAGTTACGGCGAGAACCCTGAAATCATTCAGATTCGTGCGCGTCGGCCCGGTCGTCACCAGGTCGCCCAGGGCTTCGAAGAAGCCGCGGCTCTCGTTCCGCGCCAGCATGGCGGCGGGATCGAGACCGAGGGCGCGCGCCCGGGCCAGCGTGTCCGGACCGATGCGCGCCCCGGCATCGTTGGAGGCGCCGTCGATGCCGTCGCTGTCGCAGGCGAGCGCGGTCACGCCCGGCGCGCCGTCGAGGGCGATGGCGAGCGCCAGCAGATATTCCTTGCTGGGACCGCCGAGACCGTCGCCGCCGACCGTGACCGTGAGTTCGCCGCCCGACAGGATGACGGCGGGGCCCCGCGTCGCCAGCGCGAGGCGGGCATGATCCTCCGCGACCTCGCGGGCCTCCCCCTCCACCCGGTCGCCGAGGTCGACGACGCGAAAGCCGGCGGCGCTGGCCGCCCTCGCGGCGGCGGCCAGCATGTCGGCGGGCCGGAGGACGGTGGCGAGATCGAGGGCGCCGAAGCGGCCGTCGCCCGGCTTCGGGGTTTCAGAGGCGGGATCGTTCAGGTGGCGGACGACGGCCGGTGGCACCGCTATGTCCCAGCGCGCGAGCACGGCGCGGGCCTCCGCCAGGGTGGACGGGTCGGGCACGGTGGGGCCGGAGGCGATCACGGCGGGATCGTCCCCCGGCACGTCGGAGACCGCCAGGGTGACGACGGGGGCGGGCGCCGCCGCCAGGGCGAGGCGCCCGCCCTTGATGGCGGAGAGGTGCTTTCGCACCACGTTGATCTGGCCGATCGGGGCGCCGGCGCGCAACAGGGCGCGGTTCACCGCCTGCTTGTCGGCCAGGGACAGGCCCGGCGCCGGCAGGGCCAGCAGGGCGGAACCGCCGCCCGAGATCAGCGCGATCACCAGATCGTCGGGCCCGAGGCTCCGGACCGCCTGCAGGACCCGCCGCGCCGCCGCTTCGCCGGCATCGTCGGGCAGGGGATGGCCGGCTTCGACGACGGCGATCCGCCCGGCCGGCATGCCGTGGCCGTGGCGTGTGACGACCAGGCCCGACAGCGGCCCGTGCCAGGCGCCGTCGAGGGCGGCGGCCATGGCCCCCGCCGCCTTGCCGGCGCCGACCACCACGGTTCGCCCGCGCGGGCGTGGCGGCAGATGGCGGAGCGTGGCGGCGCCGGCATCGGCGGCGCCAAGGGCGGCGGCGAAGAGCTGGTCGCGGATGTCCATCCCCGCCCCGTCAGGTACCCCGGCGCGCGATCAGGATGCCGGCCATGACCAGGATGGCGCCGAGAGCCTGGATCGGACCCAGTGCTTCGCCCAGCATGATCCAGCCGAGCAGGGCGGCCGCCAGCGGCTCCACCAGGATGACGAGGGAGGAGAAGCCGGCGGGCAGATGGCCCATGGCTTCGGCGATCAGACCCTGGCCCGCCGCCTGACTGATCCAGGCGATGGCGAAGAGGATCAGCCAGCCGTAGAGACTGTCCGGCAGGATCC
Organism: Zavarzinia marina; assembly: GCF_021568905.1. Classification (GTDB taxonomy): domain Bacteria; phylum Pseudomonadota; class Alphaproteobacteria; order Zavarziniales; family Zavarziniaceae; genus Zavarzinia; species Zavarzinia marina. The sequence goes on from NZ_JAKGSB010000003.1 coordinate 453,746, forward strand.
GCTCGCCGGCCAGGAGCGCGATCGCCAGCAGGGCGGCGGCGGTGACGACGCTCGACCACAGCATCAGGCGCGCGGCGTCGATCCGGTTGCGCAGGTCCTTCACCGCGACCAGATAGCTGCCGAAGAAGACGGCCGTGATCATCGCGAGACCGTCGCCCAGGACATGGTCCGTACTGACGGTGAAACTGGCGCCGACCAGGCAGGCGGCGCCGGCGAAGGTCAGCACCAGGCCGGCGAGGAAGATCGCGCGCGGGCGTTCGCCGAACAGCAGCCAGGCGCCGACGACGACGAAGATCGGCGCGAAATTGGCGAACAGGGTCGAATTGGCGACATTGGTCAGATGGATCGACCAGTGCCAGGTCGCGAGATCGCCGGTGAACAGCAGCCCGGCGAGGACGAGGCGCCAGCGCGCCGCCCGGTCGAGGCGCGCATGGCCGCCGCTCCGCCGGCCGGCGGCGACGGCCCAGAGATGGAACAGCGGAACGGCGAGCGCGACGCGCCAGAAGGCGGTGGCCAGCGGCCCCAGTTCCGACAGCCTGACGAAGATCGGCGAAAAGCCGATGGCGACGGCCCCCAGCACCAGGGCGGGCAGGGCCCAGCGCGGGGCCGGCGGGCGGAGGGAAAGGGCGGGCGCGGTCATGTGCCCTTATAGCGAAGCCGCCCGACGCCGCCTATCGGGATCGGGAAATGCAGGCTTGTGCGGCGAGAGGGGCTCGCTACCCTTGCCGCCGGATTCTCAACGCGGCGCAGTCTAGGGCATGTCCATGGTCGATTCCGTCTGGTGCCTCAGCGAAGGCTACGCCGGCATGGAGACCCAGGTCGTCGGCCTTGCCGAGGCCATGGGTCTGCCCCATGTGGTGAAGCGGGTGCGCGTGCGCCGGCCCTGGGACTGGCTGCCCGGCCGGCTGTGGCCCGTGCCGCTCAGCGCGCCGACGGCCGACAGCGATCCCCTGGCACCGCCCTGGCCCGATCTCGTGATCTCGACCGGCAATGTCGCCGCCCCCCTGGCGGTCGCGATCAGGCGCGCCAGCGGCGGGCATTGCCGCCTCGTCCATCTGCAGAATCCCAAGATGCCGCTTCGTCTGTTCGACGTCGTGGTGGTGCCCCGCCACGACCGTCTGTCGGGCGACAACGTGGTCGAGACGCGGGCCGGGCTGCACCGGGTCACGCCGGCCAAGATCGCCGAGGGGGCGGATTTCTGGCGCGACCGTTTCGCCCATCTGCCCCGGCCCCTGGTCGGCGTGCTGATGGGCGGCTCGAACCGGCGCTATCGGCTGGATGCGCGGGCGGCGGCGGATCTCGGCGCCGGTCTCGCGAAGGCGGCGGAAGCGGCGGGGGCCGGGCTCGCGGTGACGCCGTCCCGGCGCACGGCGCCGGCCGCGCTGGAGGCCATGCGCGCGGCGCTGGGCGCGCGGCCGCGCTTCATCTGGGACGGCAAGGGCGACAATCCCTATTTCGGCCTGCTCGGCCTGGCCGACCATCTGGTGATCACGGCCGATTCGGTCTCGATGATTTCGGAGGCGCTGCTCACCGGCAAGCCGGTCCATGTCGCGCGCCTGCCCGGGCGTTCGCGCCGGCTCGGCCGGTTCGTCGAGGATCTGGTGGCGGACGGCTACGTGCGCTGGTTCGAGGGGGCGTTCCCGGCCTTCGGCTATGCACCCCTCGACGAGATGCCGCGCGTCGCGGCGGAGGTCAGGCGGCGCCTCGGTCTTTGAGGTCGTCGATCTGGGCGAGCGTCGCCTGAACCACGAGATCGAACAGGTCCAGCCGGCTCGCGGCCTCCGCCGGGGTCAGCGCGCCGGGGCCGTCGAGGCGGATGCTGCGGGCGACATTGGCGATGCCGTGGGCTCCCAGTTGCGAGGCCATGCCCTGAATCGCATGGGCGGTCTCGCGCAGTTGCAGGGCGTCGCCCGCCAGGGTGAAGCGATGCAGCTTCGCCCCCTCGACGTCGAGGGTGGCGCGGAAGGAGGCGACGAGTTCGTCGATCGCGGATTCGTCCATCACCGCGCGCAACTCCTCGATCTCGCGGCGGTCGAACTGGGGATCGCTGGCGCTGAGCTGACGCAGGTCGGCCGGCAGGGTCACGCGCCCGTCCGTCACCACCAGGCGGGGTTTCTGCGGTGACTTGCCGCGATTGGCCGCGTGCAGGCGGAGCAATGTTTCCTCCAGCGCGTCCCAGTCGACCGGCTTGGTCATCACCTGGTCGAAGCCGGCCCTGGTATATTGCTCCACCTCGCTGCTCAGCACGTCGGCGGTCAGGGCCACCACGGGGGGCAGGGCCTCGCCCGCGTCCTCGCGCATCTGGGCGAGCGCGCTCGGCCCGTCCATGACCGGCATGCGCATGTCGAGCAGAACGAGGTCGAAACTCTGGCGCCGCCGTTCCTCGACCGCGCGCCAGCCGTTCTCGACCACGACGACGTCGAAGCCCCGGCGGGTCAATTGCTCGCGCACCAGGAAGCGGTTGATCTCGTTGTCCTCCGCCACCAGGACGCGGGGGCGTTCCGCGAAGGCCTCGCCGGGCCGGCGCTGTCCGCCGTCCGCCGCCGCCATCGTCTTCGCGACCTCGTCGGGCACGGTGGCGAACCGTGCCGTGAACCAGAAGCGGCTGCCGTTGCCGAGCGCGCTGGTCAGGCCGATCTCGCCGCCCATGGCCTGGACCAGGCGCTTGCAGATGGCGAGGCCGAGACCGGTGCCGCCGAAGCGCCGCGAGGTCGAGGCATCGGCCTGCACGAAGGGTTCGAACAGCATGTGCTGGGTGGTGCTGGACATGCCGATGCCGGTGTCGCGGACCGAGAAGCGCAGGACCTGCGGATCGCCCCCCCGCACGGCGACATGGACGTGGATCTCGCCGCTCTCGGTGAATTTCACCGCATTGGAGACGAGATTGATGAGGATCTGGCGCAGCCGCGCGGGATCGCCGCACAGCCGTATCGGCACGTCGTCGTCGATCACCAGGGACAGCACGATGCTCTTTTCCTCGCAGCGCGCGCGATAGAGGTCGACCGCGGATTTCACCGTCTCCCGCGGATCGAAGGGCACGGTCTCCATGACGATCGCCTCGGACTCGATCTTGGAGAAATCGAGCACGTCGTTCAGCACGTCGAGAAGGGCATGGGCCGAAGTGTCGAGCACGCCCAGATATTTGCCCTGGCGGCGGTCGAGGGTGCTCTGGCGCAGCAGGTCGATGGTGCCGAGCATGCCGGCCATGGGGGTCCGCAATTCATGGCTCATCATCGCGAGGAAGCGCGACTTGCTGACGCTCGCCGCTTCCGCCAGACGGTGAGCGACGCGGAGCGCCTGTTTCTTGTTCTCGCTGTCCCGCAGTTGACGATAGAAGGCGAAGCCGCCGACCGTCATGAGCAGCAGGATCATCGCGAAAAGCGCGACGAAATAGACTTCCTCGCGCCACCAGCGTGCGATCGAGGTCCCGCGCGAGGCGGTGAGATAGAGCGTGAGGCCGAGGCGCGACAGGGGCGCCTCGCCGACGAAGCGGGCGTCGCCGTCCAGGCCCTCGTCGATGGCGCCGATGCCGCCGCCGTCGAGGATGTCGCCGATGGCGATGCCCCGGGGGTTTGTCCGGGCCAGCACGGTGCCCCGGTCGTCGACCAGGGTGACGACCGAGGTCTGGCGCCGCAGGACGGATTGATAGACCTGGGCGAAATAGTGCGGGTCCAGGGCGCCGACCACCAATTCGCCCCCGGCGAGGCGGTGGGCGACCGGGATCACCGTGCGGCCGTCCTCGGTCGCGACGGGACGGCCGATGGCGGGATAGCCCGCTTCGGGCGTCGACGGCGGCTCCCGCCAGTCGGCCCGGCTCAAGTCGGCGGGCAGGATCAGGCCCCGACCGGTGGAGGCGATCCGCCGCCCTTCGGCGTCATAGACCGCGAGCGCGATGACGCTGGGACTGATGGTCGCGCGCTTTTCCAGCGCGTCGACCAGGTCCGATGGCGACAGGCGGTCGCCGAGAAGGGAGGCGGCGGCGCCGATGATGCCGTCGACCGCCTCGAAATTGCGCGCCGTCCAGTCGCCCAGGATGGAGGCGCCGATCACCGTGTCGGTGCGCGACGTCTCCAGCCGGTCGCCGAGGGTGATGGTGAGATGGGTGGCGAAGAGGGCGCAGACGAGAAGCGCGAACAGCGTCAGGCGCCGCATCATCTGTTGCAGCGCTGGATTTCGGGGCCGGTCCCGCCGGTTTGCGGTCCCGTTCATTTGATCGCGACGACCGGTTGCATGGCGTCATCTTCGTGGGCAAAAGTTAACCAAGTCTCTCGGTTCAGGGACACAAGGAGTCGAAAATGGACGAAGCCACCAGAACGGCACTCGAAGCCGCCGCCTTTCGCCGTCTCGTAGGCCACCTGCGCGAGCGGACGGACGTTCAGAACATCGACATGATGAATCTGGCCGGCTTCTGCCGCAATTGTCTCTCGAACTGGCTGAAGGACGCGGCCGACGATCAGGGCGTCGACCTGAGCAAGGACGAGGCGCGGGAAGCCGTCTACGGCATGCCCTACGGCGAATGGAAGGCGCGCTTCCAGCGCGAGGCGACGCCGGAACAGCGCGCCGCCTTCGACGCCAAGGCGAAGGCGTGAACCGGCCCGGCCGGGGAGCCTAGGCGGCCATGGCGGAAGGATTACCGCTGCCCGCGCGGTTCGACGAGATGGATCACCCGGCCGCTTCCCTGACCAAGGCGGCGGCGGGCGCGCCGCTGCGGCTTCGCACCCTGATGCTGCTGCGCTGGCTGGCGGTGGCCGGGCAGGTGGGGGCGCTGGTCGTGGTCGCGGCCGTGCTCGGCTTTCCGGTCGCGATGCCGGCGCTGCTGATCCCGATCGCGGCCTCGGTCCTGCTCAATATCGTCCTGCATTTCGCCTATCCGGTGACCAAGCGCCTGTCGGATCGCGAGGCCGGGCTCTATCTCGCCTATGACGTGCTCCAGCTCGCGGCGCTGCTCTATCTGACCGGCGGGCTGCAGAATCCCTTCTCGTTCCTGATCCTGGTGCCGGTGACGATCTCGGCGACGATCCTCGATCTCGGGCTCACCATCGGCCTCGGCGCGCTGGCCCTCGCCTGCGTCACCCTGCTGTCGGTCTTCCATCTGCCGCTGCCCTGGCGGGGCGAGCCCTTCGATCTCGACCCGGTCTACATGGTCGGGATCTGGACCAGCCTTGCCCTCGGCATGGGCTTCATCATCACCTATGCTTGGCGCGTGGCGGCGGAGGCGCGGCGCCTGGCGAGCGCGGTGAGCGCGACGCGCGACGCGCTCGCCAAGGAACAGCAATTGTCCGCCCTCGGCGCCCTGGCGGCGGCCGCCGCCCATGAGCTGGGCACGCCGCTCGCCACCATCGCCGTCGTCACCCGCGAACTGGCGGATGAATTGGGCGACGGCCCCCATGGCGAGGATCTGGCCATCCTGCGTTCCCAGACCGCGCGCTGCCGCGAGATCCTGTCCCAACTCTCGCGCCGGCCGGAGGACATGCGCGACACGATTTTCTCGGTCCTGCCGCTCACCACCCTCGTGGAGGCGGCGGCGGCGCCGCATCTGCGCATCGGCCCGCGCTTCGAGATCGAGGCGGCGGGCGACGGCCCGGAACCCCTGGTGCATCGCGCCCCGGAGATCATCCACGGTCTCGGCAATCTGGTGGAGAACGCCATGCGTTTCGCCGCCGAACAGGTGACCATCACCATCGACTGGGATGCGGACGAAGTGGTGGTGGTGGTGGGCGACGACGGGCCGGGCTTTTCCGCCGAAGTCCTCGAATCGCTGGGCGAGCCCTATGTGACGACCCGAAAGGGCGAGGGGCTGGGCCTCGGCGTCTTCATCGCCAAGACCCTGATCGAGCATTCGGGCGGCCGAATCGGCTTCTTCAACCGGGTCGATCGCGGCGCGGAGGTTGCCATTCGTTGGCCCAGGGGCATATTGGACATAGGTGAAGCGGCAGGCGGCGGTGCCGCCGCCGTGACCGTTGACGGTCGGGAGATGAAGTAGAATGGAAACGACACCGGCCCCGTCCGTCGATCCCGGCAAGACCCTGCTGCTGGTCGACGACGACGACATTCTGCGCGAGCGTCTGGCGCGTGCGCTGACCAAGCGCGGCTATGCCGTGACCACCGCGGGCTCGGTGGCCGCCGGCATTGCCGCCGCCCGCGGCCAGCCGCCGCGCTATGCGGTCTGCGATCTCCGCCTCGCCGACGGCAATGGCCTCGACGTGGTGGCGGCCGTGCGCGAGACTAATCCGGACGCCCGCATCGTCATGCTGACCGGCTACGGCAATATCGCCACCGCCGTCGCGGCGGTGAAGGCCGGCGCCCTCGACTATCTGGCGAAACCCGCCGATGCCGACGATATCGACGCCGCGCTCCAGGCCTCGGGCGACGAGTTGCCGGCGCCGCCGGAACGGCCGATGTCGGCGGACCGGGTGCGCTGGGAACACATCAACCGGGTCTATGAACTGTGCGAGCGCAATGTCTCCGAGACGGCGCGCCGCCTGAACATGCACCGCCGCACCCTGCAGCGCATCCTGGCCAAGCATTCGCCGCGTTGACGTTGACGATCGGGGGGCGGCGACGGGTGAGCGCCGGGGGGAACGCGACTTCATGAATCGGCTTGCAAGGGCGCTGGCGCTGCTTCTCGTCGCCGGCCTGCCGCTGTCGGGCTGCGGCCTCGACCTCGATCTGCCGGCGATCAGCCTCGGCTACGGCTATGACGTCGACGCCGAGGTGCAAGCGCCGCGGATGCCGGACATGCCGCCGCCGGTCCTGCCCGGCCGCTATCGCCTGATCATTCAGGCGGCGGGCCTGAAGACGGCGGTGGCGCCGGCCGCCGTCAACTGCAATGCCGATTATCTGCACGTGGATGCCGGCCCCGCCTTCCGCGGGATGGTGACCCAGAGCCTGGGGCGCCTGACCGGCGGTGTGGAAATGGCCGACGCCCTGCTGCCGGCGACGGAACTGCGCCGTCTCGGCCTTGCCGGGCAGATCGTGGTCAATGCCGACGCCCTGACCCCGCGTCTCGACTTCGAGCGGCGCTTCTCGATGGAACGGCGCCATTTCTTCGAGATCTGGCACGCCGCCTCGACCGCCGAGGTGGACATCGCGGCGACGATCCACGTCCAGCGCGCCACGGGCGCGGTGCTGACCACGCGCATCGCCGCCAAGACGACGCGGCGCAACGACGACGGATGGGCATGGGCCTGCGACAATGGTGCGGAAGCCCTGGCCATGGCGGCGGAGGCGGCGGTCGGCCAGATCCCGTCCCTGCTGACCGACCGTTTCGCCAGCCTGGAGCGGCCCGGCCACGCGCGCTGGCAGGTGGTGACGCCGAATGGCCCGGCCACGGGGCTTGCAGGCCGCCTGGCGGGGCGGACCCTGGACCTGCATTCGGTCGGCCTGGTCAGCCGCCAGGTGACGGATTACTTCGACGAAGAATGGCGTATGGTCCGGCGCGAGGGCCTGTGCGACACCACCGGGCGCTGGTCGGTGCGCGAGGGCGGCGGCGCGCCGCTGCTGTGCATGGAACTGTCGGGCCAGAAACCCGAATGCGTGAAGGTCGCGGGCACGGTCGAGGCCCCGCGCTATCTGGCGGCAGACGGTTCGGTCTTGCTCGAAACCTGGCGCAATCGCGCGGGCAATGCCGAGGCCTTCGACCTCGAGGCGCCGCACTGCCGGAAGCAGATCCCCTATTGAGCGCAAAAGAAACGGCCGCCGGCTCGGGGGCCGGCGGCCGTCATGGGGTAAGCCTTACTCAGGCGACCGCTTTGCCGAATTTCTTCACGCCGCGGCTCTTGTTGATTTCCTTCAGGTATTCGATGCCTTCCTCGGCGATGGCATCGCCCACCATGTAGTCGCCTTCGGCCTTCAACTGGACCATATCGACATATTGCTCGTAGAACCACTTGGTTCTGTCGGTGATGATGCCGGCGTTCAGCAGGGTCTTGATCAGCACGCGGAAGATGTCGGTGCCGTCCTTCATGCGGTCGCGGCGCAGGTCGTCGGTCGCGGCTTCGAGGACGGCGGCCTGGACCCAGGCGGGATCGAGGCCCAGGCGCTCGTAGATCCAACCCTTCTGGTCGGGCGAGACCAGGTTGAAGAACAGCGACTGGAAGCAGTTGAAGGCCCAGTCCTCCACCTTGTTGTGCTCGTCTTCCGAGAGCTTCGGCATGGTGCGGTCGGCCCAGATCTTGCCGAACTTGTGGTGGAACGCCTCGTCCGTCATGACGAGCTGGGTGACGCGCTTCAGCAGCGGATCATAGGTCTTCGAATGCAGCATGGCGAAGGCCCCCATGGCGAGACCTTCCACCAGCATCTGCATGCCGACCAGCTTCTTGTAGACTTCCTCCGCCAGCACAAGTTCGGTCAGCAGGTTGCCCAGGATCGGACCCACCGGCGCCGGCTTGCCCCAGCGCGCCTGGATGTAGCGGGTGAAGGCGGTGACGTGGCGCGCCTCTTCCCGGGCCTGGTTGGCGGCATATTCCTGCGCGCCCGGATCGACCAGGATGTGGCACAGGCTGGCGGACAGGCCCAGCGCGCCCTGCTCGCCGTGCAGGATCGACGACAGCGACCAATGGGTGTTCATGTTGACGAGCTGAATCTTCTGCTTTTCGTCCAGCTTGTCGGCCACCGCCGACTGCAGCTCGACCATCAGGTCGAAGGGCAGCAGCGGCTCGTTCTCCATGTCGAACGGCTGGCTGAAATCGATATAGGCGGTGTCTAGCGGATCCCAGAAATGGTCGTGGGTCGCGGTGATGATCTTGTCGAAGGCGTTGGAGCGCTGGCCGTAGCGGTCGACCGCGATCATGGCCCCGAAATCATTGGGGCGGACCGTGTTGTAGGCCGAGTCCTTGGTAATCTGTGAAACGAGTGCATTCATGACCGTTTCTCCCTCCGTGCTTCGTTGTTGTTCATTTGAAGCGATCTGATTTTCCGTCAGGCTACGCTTCATGCCGGAGGGTGGCAAACAAAAATACGAACGCCCCTCATATTTTGACGGCCCTCATAGATTGGCGGCGGCCCCCGAGGATGCTCAATGATCGGCGACGGGGCCCGCGCCGGGCTTCGGCAGACGCATCAGGGGGATGAAGGCCAGGATCACCACGAAGATGATGCTCATGACCAGCAGCACGTCGGTGAAGGCGAGCACATAGGCTTCGCGCATCGTCATCTGGCGGACGAGGGCGAGGGCGGCGGCATCGCCGTCGATCGTGCCGCCGGCGAGGTCGGAGAGATGGGCGGACAGCCCCTCCATGGTCTGGCTGACCACGGGGCGGGCGGCATTCACCGATTCCGACAGGCGCGACATGTGATGCGCCAGGCGGTCCGTCAGCATGGTGTTGATGATGGCGAGGCCGAAGGCGCCGCCCGTATTGCGCATGAGATTGTAGAGGCCCGAGCCGTTCTTCATCTGCCACGGCTCGAGAACGCCGAGGGAGAGCATGTTGGCCGGGATCATGCACGCCATGATGCCGAAGCCGCGCACCGCCTGGGGCACCACGAAAGCGGCGAAATCCGACTGCGAGGTCAGGAAGGAATTGAGGTAGACGCCGAGCGAGAAGGCGAAGAGCCCGAAGCCCAGCACCGCGCGCGGATCGAAGCGCCGGGCCATGATGCCGACGATCGGCGTGGCGAGGAACTGGCACGCCCCGGTCACCGCCAGCACGGTGCCGATGTGATAGCTGTCGTAGCCCGTGACCCGGCCGAGGAACAGCGGCAGGACATAGACCGAACCATACATGCCGAAGCCGATGGCGAAGGCGACGGCGCAGCCGACCGCGAAATTGCGGTTGGAAAAGACCCGGAGATCGATCACCGGTCGGGCGAAGGTGAAGGCGCGCCAGAAGAACCAGATCCCCCCGACCACGGCGAGGGCCGAGAAGAAGGCGATCTCGTCCGACTGGAACCAGTCGTTCTTGGCCCCTTCCTCGAGCACGAACTGGAGGGAGCCGAGGAAGATCGCCACCGCCGTGATGCCGGCGAGATCGAATCCGCGCAGCAGCTTCAGGTTCGGCTTGTCGATGTCCATCAGGGTGGCGGTCGTCAGCGTCACCAGGATGCCCGGGCCAATGTTCAGGAGGAACAGCCAGTGCCACGACAGCGCGGAGGTGATCCAGCCGCCGAGCGTCGGGCCCAGCGTCGGCCCCATGGTCGCGATCAGGCCCATGAGGACGGAGGCGCGCGGATTGTTCCGCCCGAGAACGGTGAAGGAGGTGGCGAAGACGGTCGGGATCATCGCCCCGCCCAGGAAGCCCTGGAGCACCCGAAAGGCGATCATGGATTCGATCGACCAGGAAAAGGCGCAGGCGAAGCTGGCGATGGTGAAGCCGCCGCAGGAGACGACGAAGAGCCAGCGCGTCGACATCACCTGGCTCAGCCAGCCCGACAGCGGAATGATGATGACTTCGGCGATCAGGTAGGACGACTGCACCCAGCCGATCTCGTCCGGCGCGGCGCCCAGCCCGGCCTGGATCTCGGACAGGGAGGAGGCGACGATCTGGATGTCCAGGATCGCCATGAACATGCCGACCACCATGACGAAGAAGCCGATCAGGTGGCGGCGTTCGGGCTTCGGGTCGCCGGACGAGGCGGCCGCCGCCGTGGGGGATACGGCCTCCGGGGGGGAGGAGGCGTCGGCGACGGCCATGGGAATTCCGTTACGCTCGCGTCAGGGCGCGGTGATCAGGGCTGCGCGTTGTCGGCCACTTCCGACGGCGCGGGCACATAGGCGACCGCCGCCGGTTCGACCGAGGTGTCGACGGTGACGACCACCGACAGGCCCGGCACCAGACGGGCCGGATATTCGTCGAGATGAATCTTCACCGGCACGCGCTGCACGACCTTGGTGAAATTGCCGCTGGCGTTTTCGGGCGGCAGCAGGCTGAACAGGGCACCGGACGCAGGGCTGAAACTTTCGATCTTGCCGTGCAGGGTGACGCCCGGCAGCGCGTCGACCGAAACCTCGACCGGCTGGCCGGCACCCATGTCGGCCAGTTGGGTTTCCTTGAAGTTGGCTTCGATCCACAGGTCCTGGACCGGCACGATCGACAGCAGCACGGCGCCCGGCCGCGCATATTGGCCGGCGACGACACCGCGGTTGCCGACGACGCCGGCGACGGGGGCGCGGATCACCGTATCCTTCAGGTCCTCCTCGGCCAGCGCGAGCTGGGCTTCGGCGCGCTGGCGGGCGGCCTTGGCTTCGACCAGCTTGGTCTGCATCACCGCCTGTTCGGCCTTCTGCACGCCGACATTGGCGGTGGCGCTGGCCAGCGCGGCGGCGGCCTTGGCGCTGTCGGCCCTGGAGGTGTCCAGCTTCTGGCGCGTCGCGTAATCGCCGGTCGCCAGCTTGCTCATGCGGGCGAGGTCGCGGGACGCGCGCTCGGCCTCCGCCTTGGCACTGGTTTCCTGGGCTTCGGCCATGGTGATGCGCAGCACCTGCTGCTCGATCTGGCTCGACAGGGTGTCGATGTCGGCGGCGGCGGCGGCGGCAGCGGCGCGCGCCGCGTCGGCCGTGGCGCGATAGCTCGAGTCGTCGATGCGCAGCAGCACGTCGCCGGCGCGGACCAACTGGTTGTCGGACACCATGACCTGCGCCACCACGCCCTGCACGCGGGTGCTGATGGGCGCGATGTCGGCATGGACATAGGCGTCGTCGGTCGAAACCAGATGGCGGGTGAGGTACAGCCAGCCAGCGAAGGCGAGGGCGGCGATCACGAAGCCCCCCAGCAACCCGTATTTCACCTGCGGCTTCATCGCGCCCTCGTTCCCGGAATAAACTGTACTGAACCGTTCAGTTCAGTCTATATAGCACCAAGACGGCGCCTTGACATCTATTGCCGCCATGCAGCATTCGCATGGCAGGATGGTCCGGGCGACGCGGGGCCGAAACGCCGCGCGGACGCGACGGCAAGCCGAGGATTCGGCGAGAGTAAGGACATGAAGGACGATAGTGGAAAGGATCCCGGCTGCACCGGATCCGCCAAATACGAACAGGTGATGACGGCGGCGGCGGCGCTGTTCCTCGACCGCGGCTTCGCCGGCACCTCGATGGACGCCGTGGCGCGGGAAGCCGGGGTTTCCAAGGCGACGGTCTATGCCCATTTCGCCTCCAAGGAGGATCTGTTCGAGGCCATGGTGGCGCGCGGCTCGGCCGAACGTTTCGCCAGCCTGATGCATGCCGATCTCGACTCGCTCGATCCCGAGCAGGCGCTGTCGCGCATCGCCCATGAATTCCTCGGCGTGCTGACCAGCCCGCAATCCCTGAAGACCATGCGCGTGGTGATGGCCGAGGCCGGGCGCCGGCCGGACGTCGCGGCGCGCTTCTACCGGGCCGGGCCCGCGCGGGTGGTGGCGGCGCTGACCGCCTATCTCGAACGCGCCAAGGCGCGCGGCGCCCTCGACATCGACGATCCGCGCATCGCCGCCGAACTCTTCTTCGGCATGATCCGGGGCGATCTGCACATCCGCCGCCTGCTCGGCCTCGCCGACTCGCCCGACGCCGCCGACGTCGCCCGCCTCGCCGATGCCGCGGTGGCGAGCTTCCTGCGCGCCCATCTGCCCCGTCCGGGCGGTGGAAAGGCCTGAAAAACAAGGCGGTAGCGTCAAGGTCCGGTGACAGCTTCCCGCGCGATGCTCTAATCTCGCGACGCTTGGGAGGAGAGACCGCGCGCACATGAGCACCATCGTCGGCACCGTATTCGCCATCGCCGGTCTGCTGGCCCTGATCAGCATCCTGCCCGCCGTCGCGCGGCGCCTGTCGGTTCCCTACAGCGTCGTCCTCGCCCTGGTCGGCATCGCCGTCGGCGTGCTGTCCTCGGCCGCCGGCGCCTCGGCCATCGACGGGCCGGTCGGCGACATGCTGCAGGAGTGGCGGCAGTTCACTTCCAGTTCCGTCGTCTTCCTGGTCGTCTTCCTGCCGATCCTGCTGTTCGAAGCCTCGCTCGGTATCGATGCGCGGGAATTGTTCGAGGATCTGGTGCCCGTCCTGCTGCTTGCCGTCGTGGCTGTGCTGGCGGCGACGGTCTCGGTCGGGTTCGCGCTTTCCTATGCCGGGCCCTTCGGGCTCATTCCCTGCCTGTTGCTGGCCTCGATCATCTCGACCACCGATCCGGCGGCGGTGATCGCCATCTTCCGCGATCTCGGCGCGCCCCGCCGCCTCTCCCTCCTGGTCGAGGGGGAATCGGTGTTCAACGATGCCGCCGCCATCACCGTCTTCACCATGCTGATGGCGGCGCTGACCCGGGGGCAGGATCTCGACGGCATGTCGGGGCTGTGGCTGTTCCTCGGCCATTTCGCCATCGGTCTCGGCATCGGCTTCGGCTTCGGCCTGATCGCGACATGGCTGGTCCCCTTCCTGCACGACAACCGCCTGTCGGAACTCACGCTGACGGTCGGTGGCGCCTATCTCGCCTATATCCTGCCGGAGCATTACCTTCAGGCCTCGGGCGTCGTCTCGGTCGTCGTCTTCGCGCTCGCCTTCGGGGCGCTGGGGCGGACCCGCATCGCGCCCGACAATTGGCGCCACCTGCATCATTCGTGGCAGACGCTCGGCTTCTGGGCCAATTCCCTGATCTTCGTGCTCGCCGCCATGCTGGCGCCGAAGACGCTCGCCACCATCACGGTGCAGGACGTCGTCCTCCTGCTGGTGCTGGTCGCGGCCGCGCTCGCCGCCCGCGCGCTGGTCATCTTCGGGCTGATGCCGCTGGTCACCGCCGTCGGTCTCGCCCAACGGGTGACGCCCGCCTATAAGGCGGTGATCGTCTGGGGCGGCTTGCGCGGTGCCGTCACCTTGGCACTGGCGCTGGCGGCGACCGAGAACCCCTGGCTCGATCCGGATCTGAAGCGCTTCATCGGCGTTCTCGCCACCACCTATGTGCTCTTCACCCTGCTGGTGAACGGCCTGACCCTGAAGCCGCTGATCCGCCTTCTCGGCCTCGACAGGCTGTCGCCCAGCGACGTCGCGACCCGCGACCGGGTCATGGCGCTGAGCCTCAATCAGGTGACGGCGAAGACGGCGGAACTGGCGCGCGAGCACCGGATCGACGACAAGGCGCTGAAGAAGGTCACCTCCTATTACGAGCGCCGGCTGGCGGAACTCGAACTCGCTTCCAGCCTGGAGCCGGCGCGGGGCGGCGGCGAGGATGTCGGCAATGCCGGCCTCGTCACCCTGGCCCGGCGCGAGCAGGCGGTCTATCTCGCCATGTTCGAGAACCGGGTGATCGGCCGCGACCTGGTGGTGCCCCTGGTCTCCATGGCGGCGCGCCTCGCCGATGCCGCCAAGGCCGGCGGGCGCGCGGATTATGCGCGGGAAGCGCAGGCCGTGCTCGGCTTCCGGCCCCTGCTGCGCCTCGCCCTGGTGCTGCAACGCCGCCTCGGCTGGAACCGGCCGCTGGCGGTCGCCCTCGAGGCGCGGCTGGAGCGGTTCCTGATCATGCAGTCGGCGCTGCGCGAAATGGCGTTCTATGTCCGCCGCACCCTGGCCCCGGTGTTCGGGCCCGAGGCCGCCGACCTGCTGTTCGAGACGATCGAGACGCGGATCGCCGGCCTGGTGTCGGCGATCGACGCCCTGAAGCTGCAATACCCCGAATATGCCGGCGAGCTGGAGACCCGCTATCTCGCCCGTGCCGCCATGGGGCAGGAAGCGATCGCCTACAACGAGATGGCGGAGGAGGGCGCGGTCTCGACCGAGATCCGCGACGCCCTGCTGCGCGATCTCGACACCAGGCGCACCTTGATCAGCCGGGCGCCGCGCCTCGACCTGCGCATGACGCGGGCCGACCTCATTCGCCGGGTGCCCATCTTCGCCGGCCTGGACGAGGAACGCCGCGCGTCCCTCGCCGGCATGCTGCGGCCCCATCTGGCGGTGCCGGGCGAGCGTATCATGACCACCGGCGAACGCGGCGACACGATGTATTTCATCTCGTCCGGCGCCCTCGAGGTCGCCTTCGGCGGCCAGAAGATCAGGCTTGGTTCCGGCGCCTTCGTCGGCGAGATGGCGCTGCTGTTCGACCGGCCCCGCAACGCCGACGTCACCGCGCTCGCCTATTGCCAGTTGCTGGAACTGACCCGCCGCGACTTCGAGCGCCTGATGGCGACCGACGACGGCGTGCGCGAGGCGATCCGCGCCGCCGCCGAGGAACGCGCCCAGGCGCAATCGCAGGCGACGCAGCCCCAGGCCGCCGGGGCCCCGGCCTCGGGACGCTAGGCGTTCAGCGGAGTTTCAGATCGAGGATCGCTTCGAGATCGCTGAGCGCCTGGACCGCGGCGGTCACCTTGATGGTGTGCATGCCCATCGCCTTGGCGGGCTTCAGGTTCACGCCCAGGTCGTCGAGATAGACCACGCGAGCGGGATCGACGGCCATGATCTCGCAGGCCATGGCATAGAAGCGCGGATCGGGCTTGCGCACGCCCACACGCCGGCTCTCGATCACCGCTTCGAATTCGGCCATGACCGCGCCGATCTCCGTCTCATAGGCGGCGCCTGCACCGGCATCGTTCACGTTGTTGGTGAGGCAGGCGGTGCGGTAATGGCGTTTCACCCGGCGCAGGGCCTCGACCATTTCGGGGCGAAGGGCGCCGTGGATGACGGCGACCACGTCGCGCCCGCGAAGCTCGATGCCCAGCGCCGCCGCCTCGGCCGCGAAGGCCGCATCGAAACCGTCGAGGTCGATTTCGGAACGTTCGAAGCGGGCCCAGGCGTTGCTGTCCGGATCGGTCGCATTGATGCGGCGGATGGTGTCGGCGGGCAGACCGCGCGCCGCTTCCAGCACATTGAAGGCTTCGAAGGGCGACGTGAGGATGACGCCGCCGAAATCGAAGAACACGGCGTCGAAGGCGGGATTGGGCATGGCGCGCTATTCGTCTTCGTTGAAGCGGTTGTCCACCAGTTCGGCCAGCGCGGTCAGCGCCGCCTCGGCTTCCGGCCCGGTCGCCGAGACGTCGATGGTGGTGCCCTTGGCGGCGGCCAGCATCATCAGGCCCATGATCGAGGTGCCGGTCACGACGGCGCCGTCCTTGGTGACCAGAACCTCGGCGTCGAAACGGCTGGCGGTGGTGACGAATTTCGCCGCCGCGCGGGCGTGCAGGCCGCGCCGGTTGCAGATCTTCAACTGTCGGGTGGGGGCGGTGGGATCGTCTTCCGCGATGCTCACGCCTGTTCCCCCGCGAGCATGGCCGAGGCGACGGAGATATATTTGCGCCCGGCCTCCTGGGCGGCGACCAGGGCGTCGGCCAGATCCATCTTGCTGCGCACGCTGGCCAGCTTGATCAGCATCGGCAGGTTGACCCCGGCAACGACTTCCACCCCCGGCCGCTCCATCACGGAAATGGCCAGATTGGAGGGGGTGCCGCCGAACATGTCGGTCAGGATGATCACCCCCTTGCCCCGGTCGACGGCGGCGACCGCATCGACGATGTCGCTGCGGCGCTGCTCCATGTCGTCTTCGGCACCGATGCAGATGGCCCTGACGGCCTGTTGCGGACCGACGACATGTTCCGTCGCCGCTATGAACTCTTCGGCCAGGCGACCATGGGTCACCAGTACGAGGCCGATCATGGCTCCATTCGACAAGTCAACCTCAAGCGAACAACGTATCGCGATGTATGACCGTGACGCGATGACCGCTTTCGCGCAAGACCCCGCCGACACGTTCCGCCATAAAGACCGACCGGTGGCGCCCCCCGGTGCAGCCGAAAGCCACCGTCAGATAGGATTTCCCCTCTTTCTGGTAGAGCGGCAGGAGAAAGGTCAGCATGCCTGTCACATGCTGATCGAATTCCGGAAATACGGGATCGGCGGCGACATAGGCCGCCACCTCGGGGTCGCGCCCGGTGCCGGGGCGCAGTTCCGGCACCCAATGGGGGTTGTCCAGGAAGCGCACGTCGAACACCAGATCGGCTTCGCGCGGCAGGCCCTTCTTGTAGGAGAAGGACATCATGGTGACCGACAGGCCGCCGACCGAATCGAGGGGGTAGCGCTGCTTGATCAGGCGCTTCAGGTCGTTGGTCGTCAGCAGGGTGGTGTCGATGACGTCGTCCGAATCGTCGCGCACGTCCGCCATCAGGCGCTGTTCGAGGGCGATGCCGTCGCGCACCGGCCGGTCCTCCGCCATGGGATGGCGGTGGCGGGTCTCGGTATAGCGCCGGGCCAGGACGTCTTCCGCGCAGTCGATGAAGGCGACCTGGAGGTCGAGGTCGGCCCTCTCCCGCAGCGCCTCCACCCGGCGCAGGAACTGTTCGGCGGAAAAGCCGCGGCTGCGGATGTCGACATTGATGGCGACGCCGCGCGCCGGATGCTCCTCGCCGGGGGAAAGCAGGGCGGTCAGGAAGGCGAGGGGCAGATTGTCGATGGTCTCGTAGCCGAGATCCTCCAGCGCCTTCATGGCGGTCGACTTGCCGGCGCCGGAGAGCCCGGTCACCAGCACGACGACGAGGCGGTCGGCGGGCGCCACGGTCTCCTCCTCGTCCTGCGAAGCCTCGGGCGGAAAATACTCGTTCATCGAATCACCTCGACGGCGCCGGTGGCGGCACCCAGCGCCAGCGCGACCTTGAAGGCGGCGGACGGCTCGAAAGGGGTAACGGCAATCTGTGACAGGCGCATGTCGCCGACCATGGCCTCGGCCGGGGTCGGCATGCGTTCCAGGGCTTCGGGCGCCACGAGATCGACGACCAGTGCCAGGGGGATCTCGTCGACCGCCGTCATCGCGACGATGCCGAGGCCGCGGACCTCGATCCTGCCGCGAATCGCCGCCGGCGCGCTGGCCAGCAGCGTGTCCCGATCCCGCTTCAGAACGACCTGATCGTCGGCCACGAGGCGCGCGCCCCGTTCGATCAGGCGGAGCGCCAGATCGGATTTGCCCGCCCCCGACGGCCCGCGCAGCAGGACGCCGTGCGGCCCGAGGGCGACACAGGTGCCATGAAGGAGGAAAGAGGCGGCGCCGGACATGGCGCCAAGGTGCGACGGGACCGTGGCGGCGTCAATCGACCACCTCATCCGGTCATCCGGCTCATCCGGCCGTCCCGCTCAATCGGTCATCGGGGCCGAAGGTCGGTTGCCGCGCCGCCGCCCGCCGCCGTTCGAGGGCAGCGGCAGGGCCACGGTGAAGCACGCCCCCGCGACTCTGCCGTCGTCGCCGATACGGTTGCTGACCTCGATGGTGCCGTCGTGACCTTCGACGATCTGGCGCACGATGGCGAGGCCGAGGCCCGAATGGCTGCCGATCTGTTCGTTCGGCCGCTCGGTATAGAAACGCTCGAAGATCCGGCTCAGCGCCTCCTCGGGAATGCCGGGGCCGTCGTCCGTCACCGTCGTCACCAGATGGTCGTCCCGCCGGGTGAGGCCGATGGCGACCAGGGCCCGGCCGTCGGGCCGGTCGCTCGTCGCCGGCGAGAAGGAGATGGCATTGTCGATCAGATTGCGGAACACGCGGCCCACCTGCTCGCCGGATCCGACCACGGCGACGCCCGCCGCCTCCGGCGCCACATCGAGTTCGAAGCGCGGCCAGCCCGCGCGGTCGAGGTCGGCATAGGTGTCGACGAGGCCCGTCAGCAATTGTTCGAGGATGATGGGACTGCGCTTGTCGCGGGCCATTTCGGCGTCGAGGCGCGAGGCGTCGGAAATTTCGGATATCAGCTTGTCGAGGCGGCGCACGTCGATCTCGATGATTTCGGCCAGGCGCCGCTTGGCATCCGGATTGTCGGTCCGGGCCCAGGCCTCGATCGCGCTGCGGATCGACGACAGCGGGTTCTTCAATTCGTGGGCGACGTCGGCCGCGAAACTCTCGATCGCGTCGATCCGCGTGTAGAGGGCGTTGGTCATCGCCTGCAGCGCGACCGAGAGGTCGCCGATCTCGTCGCGGCGTTTCGAGAAATCGGGGATCTTGGCGCGGATGCCGCGCCCCGCCTTCACCCGGTCGGCCGCTTCGGCCAGGCGGTGCACGGGGCGCGCGATGGTGCGGGCCAGGAAGAAGGACATCAGCACCGTGACCGCCAGGGCGACGCCGAAGACCTCGAGGATCGCCAGGCGTTCCGCGCGGATCGCCTGATCGATTTCCCGCGCCTCGACCGAGAGCACGAGTGCGCCGAGCACCTTGCGAAAGCGTGTGACGGGAATGGCGACCGAGATGTGGGGCGTCCCGTCGGCCGTCGACCGCTCGACCATGCTCGACGTGCCGGCCAGCGCCGCCACCGCCTCCGGATAGTCGCGGGCGGACTGCAGCGGATAATCCTGGTAGAGCGGGCGGCTGCGCCCGGCGGGCAGTAGCGGCTCTATCAGGTCGTAGAGGGTTTCGAGAAAGCCCGGCCCGGCGTCGGGCGGCGGCAGTTCGACACGGCGCACCTGGGCGTCGGGGCGGAGCTCGTTGGTGTCGGCGATCAGGCGGCCGGCGTTGTTGAACAGGCGTGCGCGCGTCGCCGTCGGGTCGGTCAGGCGCCACAGCAGAAGGCGCGCCGGCACGACGTCGAGGTCCGTCGCCTCGGGGCCGGACGAGGCGGCGAGGCCGAGCGCGCCGGCGATGATCTCACCCTGGGTCTGCAGCGATTCGGCGCGCTGGATGACCAGGCTGTCGCGGAACTGATCGAGATAGAGCACGCCGCCGACCAGGACGCCCAGCGCGACGATGTTGACCGCAAGGATGCGCCGCGTCAGGGACGAGAAGGGACCGCGCCCGCGCGGCCTTGGCCGCGCGGGGACTGGGAACACGGTCCTTGGTGCGCGCTTCGGCAAAGCGGGTCAGCTTTCGTCGAATTTGTAACCGATGCCGTACAAGGTCTCGATGGCGCCGAAGTCGCCGTCGACGGCCTTGAACTTCTTGCGCAGGCGCTTGATGTGGCTGTCGATGGTGCGGTCGTCGACATAGACCTGATCGTCATAGGCCGCGTCCATCAGCTGGTCCCGGCTCTTCACGTGGCCGGGACGCTGGGCCAGCGCCTGGAGGATCAGGAATTCGGTCACCGTCAGGGTGATGGGCAGACCGTTCCAGGTGCAGGCGTGACGCAGGGGATCCAGGGTCAGGCGGCCGCGGGTCATGATCGGCTCCGCCTTCGCGCCTTCGCCGTCGCCGAGCGCGTCGGTCCGGCGCAGCAGCGACTTGATGCGCTCGATCAGCAGGCGCTGGGAGAAGGGCTTGCGGATGTAGTCGTCGGCGCCCATGCGCAGGCCCAGGACCTCGTCCAGCTCGTCGTCCTTCGAGGTCAGGAAGATCACCGGCAGGCTCGACGCCTGGCGCAGGCGGCGCAGCACCTCCATGCCGTCCATGCGCGGCATCTTGATGTCGAGCACGGCGAGGTCGGGCGGCGAACGGCCGAAGGCGGCGAGAGCGGCGGCGCCGTCGGTATAGGTCTCGACCGAGAAACCCTCGGCTTCGAGGCCGATGGAGACGGAGGTCAGAATGTTGCGGTCGTCGTCGACCAGGGCGATCTTGGGCGTATGCTTCGACATGGATTCTGTGCCTGGGGTCCTGTTGCCTTTCGGGAGGCCTGATGGCGGGCCGCCGGGGCTCGGGTCTTGACGAAACGGTGCTCGGTTCGGCGCCTATCCTGTCGTGAACGGGAAATTTGGCAAGGATGGGGCGCGGATCAAGGCGCGGCACCCGGAATGGCGCTAGGATGCGTGCCCGACGGCCAAGGAGGATTCGAAATGGGCGAGGTGAAGGACGTGGCGGCGGAATCCCCCGGCGCGGCGGCGCGCGCCCTGGTGCGGCGCACGCCGGCCGCCGCCCTCGCGGTGCGCCTGCCGCCGGACGGCCTGCCCTATGCCTCGCTGGTGCTGACCGCGCCGGATCACGCCGGGCGGCCGCTGCTCTTCATCTCGCGTCTGGCGGAACACACGAGGGCGCTGGAGGCCGATCCCGCCGCCTGCCTGCTGTTCGACGGCACCGCCGGGCTCGATGCCCGCCTGACCGGCGCGCGCGCCAGCCTGGTCGGACGCATGGCGCGGATCGAGGATGCGGCCGCCAAGGAACGCTTCATCGCGCTTCACCCCGAGGCGGCGGTCTATCGCGACTTCGGCGATTTCGGTCTCTGGCGCATGGAGGTCGAACGCGTGCATCTGGTCGCCGGCTTCGGCCGCATCCACTGGATCGACGCCGACGACTATCTGTTCGATGCCGCGACCGGGGATCTGGCGGCGGCGGAGCCGGGCATCGTCCGGCACATGAACGAAGACCATGCGGACGCGATCGCGCTCTACGCCGAGCGGCTTCTGGGCCTGCCTGCGGCAACGTGGCGCATGGCCGCCATCGACCCCGAGGGGACGGACCTTCGGGCGGATGGCGGTACCGCCGCGAGACTGGTGTTCCCAGGGGTGATCGGAAATTCCTCTGATGCGCGAAAAATGCTCGTCGACCTGGTCAAATTGGCAAAAAGCGGCATGAACTAGGGCGAAATGTACCCGAAACTCCCCCAAACGGGCTGTTGCGCGTGTCACCTGGGGGCATTATTTTCGCCCGGCACGCAACCAATTCAGGCGGCGCGGGTTTCAACGTCGTCTTCGGCACACCGCCGCGGGATCGTCATCCCGCGTCCAAAACTTCGCGGAGAAGTACATTGCGCCAGATCGGCACCCATATTTCGCGACATGGCATCGACAAACAGGGACTTCAGAACGTATCCGCTGTCTACTGGAACCTGACGGCCCCGGCCCTTTACGAAGAGGCCATTCGGCGCCGTGAAGGCGTGGTCGCCGAAGATGGGCCCCTGGTGGTCAAGACCGGCCAGCACACCGGCCGCTCCGCAAGCGACAAGTTCACCGTGAAGGACGCGACGACCGCCGACAACGTCTGGTGGGGCAAGTCCAATGTGGCGATCGAGCCGGCGAAGGCCGAGGCCCTCCGCGCCAAGGTGAAGGCCTATCTGCAGAACCGCGAAATCTTCGTGCAGGATCTCTACGGCGGCGCCGACGCGACGAACCGGGTGAAGGTCCGCGTCGTCACCGAATACGCCTGGCACTCGCTGTTCATCCGCAACCTGCTGGTGCGCCCCGATGTCGCCGATCTGGCCGACTTCGACCCCGAATTCACCATCATCGACTGCCCGAACCTGTTGGCCGATCCGGCCGCTGACGGCACCAAGTCCGAGACCTTCATCGTCGTCGACTTCGCCGCGAAGACCATCGTCATCGGCGGCACCTCCTATGCCGGCGAGATGAAGAAGTCGGTGTTCACCATCCTGAACTACCTGCTGCCGGTGAAGGGCGTCATGCCCATGCACTGCTCGATCAACGTCGGCGATGCCGGCGACAGCGCCATCTTCTTCGGCCTGTCGGGCACCGGCAAGACCACGCTCTCCGCCGATCCGGAGCGCCAGCTCGTCGGCGACGACGAGCACGGCTGGTCGGACGACGGCGTGTTCAATTTCGAGGGCGGCTGCTACGCCAAGATGATCCGCCTGTCGGCCAGCGCCGAGCCGGAGATCTATTCGACCACCAAGCGTTTCGGCACCGTGCTCGAGAACGTCGTGATCGACCCCGAGACCCGCAAGCTCGACCTGGACGACGCCACCCTGGCGGAGAATTCGCGCGGCGCCTATCCGCTCGACTTCATCGCCAATGCCTCCGCGACCGGTGTCGCCGGCCATCCGAAGAACATCATCATGCTGACGGCGGATGCCTTCGGCGTGCTGCCGCCGATCTCGCGCCTGTCGCCGGAAGAGGCGATGTACCACTTCCTGTCGGGCTACACCGCCAAGGTTGCCGGCACCGAGAAGGGCCTCGGCAAGGAGCCGCAGGCGACCTTCTCGACCTGCTTCGGCGCCCCCTTCATGCCCCGCCATCCGACGGTCTACGGCAACATCCTGAAGGAGAAGATCGCCAAGCACGGTGTCTCGTGCTGGCTGGTCAACACCGGCTGGACCGGCGGCGTCTACGGCGTCGGCCAGCGCATGCCGATCAAGGTGACCCGCGCCCTGCTGCGCGCCGCCCTCGACGGTTCGCTGAACAAGGTCGAATTCCGCAAGGACCCGAACTTCGGCTTCGAGGTTCCGGTGGCCGTGCCGGGCGTCCCGACCGAGATCCTCGACCCGCGTCAGACCTGGGCCGACAAGGCCGCCTATGACGCCAAGGCCAAGCACCTCGTGCAGCTCTTCATCGACAACTTCGCCCAGTTCGAGGCCCACGTCGATGACGCCATCCGTTCGGCGGCGCCGAAGGCCGCCTGATCGGGCCACGATCGAGATCAGGGGCCGCGGGCGACCGCGGCCCTTTTTCTTTGCGCGCGCGGCCCTGATTTCGGCGTGTTTCACCACTGGCGCGCCACAATCCCTCCCTTTCGCCGCCCGATTGCATTGCCATCGTCGCCATCGTCCAATAACCCGATGGTACGACAATGACGCTCTCAGCCCCGATCTTGCCCCGCCGGCCCGCGTTCAGCAAAAGCGTGTCCCGACGTTCGCGGGCGGCCGCCCTCGGCCTGCCGCTAGCCCTCACGGCCCTTCTCGGTGCCTGCGAAGATAGCCAGCGCATGAGGGACGCCTCCTATGCGCCGGCGCCGGCGATGAGGTCGGTCATCGTCTCGGGCGGGATCGCGCCCATGCCGCCCATGCCGGCCGTCGGCGGGCGTTTCGAGGAAACGACCGCCAATCCCTTCAAGGCGGTGGCGGAAGAGCCGGTCTCGACCTTCTCGTCGGATGTCGACACCGCCTCCTATGCCGTCGTCCGCCGGTTTCTCCGCGATGGCACCCTGCCGCCCGAAGGTGCCGTCCGGGTGGAGGAGATGATCAACTACTTTCCCTATGGTCACGATGATCGCGGCGCCGAGGATGGTCCCTTCGGCACCACGGTCCGGGTGATGCCCAGCCCCTGGAGCACGGACACCCAGTTGATGACCGTCTCGATCAAGGCGATGGAGCCCGGCGGCCGGCGCCGCCCGCCCCTGAACCTGGTGATGCTGGTCGACGTTTCCGGGTCCATGGACGGGGACGACCGCCTCGGCCTCGTGAAGGCCGGCCTGACCGACTTCCTGGACGAACTGCGGCCGGAGGATCGCATTTCGATCGTCACTTACGCCGGCAGCGTCGAAACCGTGCTCAGCCCGACGGCGGGCGACAGGCGCGGCACGATCGCCGCCGCGATCCGTCGCCTGGAAGCGGGCGGCGGCACCGCCGGTGGTGCCGGTCTCGAAATGGCCTATGCCCTGGCGCGGGAGAATTTCGGCGCGGAGGCGGTGAACCGCGTCCTCCTTGCGACCGACGGCGATTTCAACATCGGCCCCTCCGATCCCGCGACGCTGGCCGACATGGTCGAGAAGGAGCGGAAGAAAGGCATCTATCTCTCGGTTCTCGGCGTCGGTTTCGGCAATCTGAACGACCAGATGATGCAGCGGATCGCCCAGGTCGGAAACGGCAACGCGCATTACCTCGACACCGCCACGGAAGCCCGGAAAGTGCTGCGTGAGGAGGCGGCCTCGACCCTGATCCCGGTCGCCGACGACGTGAAGTTCCAGGTCGAATTCAATCCCGCCCGCATCGCCGAATATCGCCTGATCGGCTATGAGACCAGGATGCTGGCGCGCGAGGACTTCAACGACGACAAGGTCGACGCCGGCGATATCGGTGCCGGCCGGACGGTCACCGCGATCTATGAAATCGTGCCGGTGGGTGCCAAGCGCCGCGTCGATCCCCTGCGCTATGGAACCCCGGCCGCCATGCCGGAGGCCGGTGCCCACCGCGACGAGATCGCCTTCCTGCGCATCCGCTACAAGCGCCCGGGCACGACCCAGAGCCGCCTGATGGAACGCCCGGTGACCGGCCGCGACACAGTCTCGACCCTGGCGGGGGCAAGTGACGACCAGCGTTTCGCCGTCGCCGTCGCCGCCTATGGCCAGAAGCTTTCCGGCAACAACGCCGTCGCCGACATGCCGTGGGACGCGGTCGCGGCTCTCGCCAAGGGCGCGCGCGGCGACGATCCGGAAGGTTACCGCGCCGAATTCGTCCAATTGGTTCGGGCGGCACAGGTCTTGAGCGACGATTGAGTCTCCGGGGTGCCGCCGAAATGCCCGTCGTCCCGGCGCAGGCCGGGACCTTTCGACGGAAGGGCACCCCGCGAACAGCCGACGAGATCCCGGCCTGCGCCGGGATGACGACGGTGGAGAAGCGTCAGGGCAGGGCCCGCACTTCGACCGGGACGCCGTTCAGGGCGGCATTGCCGCTGGCGTCGTCCAGCAGGTCCTCGTCAGAGAGATCGTTGAAGGAGACGCCGCCCGCGCCATTGGCGACGGCGAGGCGGATGCCGTCACGCGTCGCCTGGCCCCAGCCGTGGGGCAGGCAGACGACGCCGGGCATCAGATCCTCGCTGGCCTCGACCTCGATCCGCACTTCGCCGGCACGGCTGGTCACGGCGACCGCGCCGCCGTCGCGGATCTGGCGCGGTTCCATGTCGCTGGGGTGCATCTGCAGGCGATAGCGGATGGGGCCCTTCACCAGGCGGGTCGAATTGTTCATCCAGGAATTGTTGGACCGCACATGGCGCCGCCCGATCAGCAGCAGACCTTGGGCCTCCGGCGTCGCCGCCAAAAGGCGCGGCAGATCGGCGAGACAGCCTTCGGGGGCCATCTGGATACGGCCGTCCGGGGTCAGCAATCGTTCGGGCAGGGAGGGGCGCAGCGGGCCGAGATCGATGCCATGGGGCGCCGCGCGCAGGGTCTCGAGGTCGAGGTTCGGGTAGTCGCTGCCGCGCAGCCCCATGTCGATCATGAACTCGGGCGGCAGCACGTTCGGCGCCTCCACCCCGGTCGCCTTGGCGAAGGCTTCCAGGATGCCGGCGATGATTTCCCAATCGTGGCGCGCGCTTTCCGGCTTCTCGAACAGGGGATCGCTCCACCGCGTCACATTGCGGACCGCGAGGGGGAAGAAGGCGAGGTCATAATGCCCGCGCTCCAGCGGCGAGCAGGGCGGCAGGATCACGTCGGCATGGCGCGTCGTCTCGTTCACGTAGAAATCGAGGGCGACCATGAAGTCGAGTTCGGCGAAGGCGGCATCCAGGCGGCGCCCGTTCGGGGTCGAGGACACGGGATTGCCGGCGATGGTCACCAGGGCGCGGATCTGGCCGGGACCGGGGGTCTGAATCTCTTCCGCCAGCGCCGCCACCGGAAAATTGCTGGCGAATTCCGGCAGGCCGCGCACCCGGCTCTTCCAGCGGCCGAAATTGCCGGCGGCGCGGGGCGAGAAACCGGCGGCGATGGCGGGATGGGGCAGCATGGTGCCCCCTTCCCGGTCCAGGTTGCCGGTCAGGATATTCAGAAGCTGGATCGCCCATTGGCAGAGCGTGCCGAACGCCTGGGTCGATGTGCCCATGCGGCCGTAGACGACGGCGCGGGGTGCTGCCGCGAGATCGCGGGCCATGGCGCGGATGGTCTCGGCGCCCAGGCCGCTGGCGCTTTCGGCGCGTTCCGCCGTGAAGGGGGCGACGGCTTCCGCCACCGCCTCCATGCCGTCGGCGAAATCGGCGAGGCGGCCGGGCCGGGCCAGACCTTCGACGATCAGCGTGTTGACCATCGCCAGCAGCACGAAGGCGTCGCTGCCCGGACGGATGAAGTGATGGGCGCTCGCCACCTTGGCGGTCTCGGTCCGGCGCGGATCGACCACCACCATGCGCCCACCCCGCGCCTTCAGGGCGGCAAGGCGGCCGGGAAAGTCCGGCACGGTCCAGAGGCTGCCGTTGGACGCCATGGGATTGCCGCCGAAGACATAGATTAGGTCGGTGCGGTCGATGTCCGGCACGAAGAGATAGTTCTGATGGCCATACATCCACAGCGCCATCAACTGATGCGGCAATTGATCGACCGAGGTCGCGGAGAATACGGACTTCGATTTGATCAGGCGCACCAGCATGCCGATATTGGCCAGCATGCCGAGGGAATGGACCGAGGGATTGCCGAAATAGGTCCCGATCGCATCGCGGCCATGGGCCTCGGCGATCCGGGCCAGCCGCGTGCCGACCATCTCGAAGGCTTCGTCCCAGGAGATTTCGACGAAGGCACCGTCGACCTTCTTCACCGGCGCGCGCAGGCGGTCGGGGTCTTCATGCAGGTCCTTGAGGGCGACCCCCTTGGGGCAGATATGGCCGCGCGACAGGACATCCGCCTTGTCGCCCCGGATCGTCGCGACCTTGCCGTCCTCGACCGTGATTTCCAGGCCGCAGATCGCCTCGCACAGATGGCAGGCGCGGTAATGCGTGGCCATGGCTCTCTCCCCTGATCGTTATTATGGATCGAGGGTAGATCGTTCCGAATGAGGCGCAAGGACTTCCGTCGCGCGCACAAAAAAGCGCCGCCCGAGGAGGGGCGGCGCAAGTTGGGGAGCTTCACGTAGAGAAGCCCGAGGAGGCTGCGTTACTCGGCAGCCTGCTGGGCGGCTTTGTTGGCGGCCTCGTCGGCCACCCACATTTCGTTGGACTTGGTCAGGTCCATCTCGACCTCGAAGCGGTCGACCATGTCCGGTTCGATGTCCGCGACATCGACATAGAACTGCTCGTACCAGCGGCGGAGCTGGTAGATCGGGCCGTCGGCCTCGCACAGCAGGGGGTTGTCGATGCGGGTCTTGGACTTCCAGATGGCGACGTCCTGGAAGAAACCGTCGCGGTTGCCCTTGGCGTACATCTGGGCGATCTGCGCGTTCATCTCGTCGTCGAGGAAGGGCAGCTTCTTGACCATCAGGCCGACATGCAGGGTGAAGCTGTTCTGGTCGATCGGCACATGGCAGTTGATCAGATAGGCTTCGACCTGCATGCCGTTCACGATCGAGGACAGGTAGTCGATCATGTAGGACGGGCCGTAATAGGTGGCGACGGAATAAAGCTCGTCGATCGTCACCTCGGAACCGCCGAAATCCATGTTGTCGCCCGCGACCTTCAGGTCGGCGCGGGGCTTGCCGCGCATCTCCTGGCGGGCGACATGTTTTTCGAACGTGTTCTTGAAGTAGGTCGCACGCGCCCCGTGGACGTAATAGAAATGCGCCATGTCCGAGACGTTGTCGATCAACTCGCGGCAATTGGTGTCGATCTTCACCGTCTCCCAGATCCAGTCGGACCATTCGCCGGTGAAGCATTCCTCGATCTTCGGAATGGCGACTTCCGGCTGGGGCTGATTGCCTTCGGCATCGTGCCAGACGAAGAGCTGCTTGTTCTCTTCCATCGTCGGCCAGGATTTGATGCGCGCGCGCGGCGGCACGCGGCCGGCATAGGGAATGGCCTTGCACTTGCCGTCGCCGCCCCATTGCCAGCCGTGGAACGGGCAGGCCAGGGTGTCGCCCTTGATCACGCCTTCGCCGAGATCGGCGCCCATATGCGGGCAATAGCCGTCGACGACGTTCAGCTTGCCGGTCGAATCCGCGAAAATGGCGAGGCGGGTACCGAAGGCGTCGAAGGAATGAGCCTTGCCGTCACGATAGGCGTCGGCGATGCCGAGGCAATGCCAGCCCCGCGCGAAACGCTCGGGCGGGCGCTCCGCCTTGATGACACGAATGTCCTTGTCGACTGCCGGCATTTCTCCCTCCCACGCGACGATGGTGAAGTCCTGCAGGACCCTGTCCTGCGAGAAGCGGCGCGCCCGTCCGCGGGCGCTGCCCGGCCCGGGGTCTTTTCCCCTTGTCTGGGCCGTTCACCAACTTGTCGCCGAGGTTAGGAATCGGGGCAACAATCATCATCCCCTATATGGACTAGGGGGCGGTCTCGGTGATGTGGCGAACGGCGCCGCCGATTTCGTGCCGCACCCGGCCGACCAGGCTATCCACCCAGGAATATTGCGCTTTTCGGCCTCGTTCGGCGAGACGGGCGCGGGCGTCGGCATTCCTTGTGCACCACAGGAAACGGAGTGTGTTCACTGGAAGTGCAATCAGTGGGTACCACGGCAGGGGCCGCCACGGCAGGCCCAGCGCCCGCATCCCGGCACCCCGCATGAAGAAGCGATTGAGGGAGAGATTGCGCTCGCGCTCGTAGAAGCGGCGCAGCCGGGCGAAGCGCGGATAGGGCCGGGACAGGGGTTCGTCGGCCAGCGCCTGGGCCAGGCGGGCGCCGGAGGGGTCGGGGTCGGTCAGCGACAGACCCATCTGATAGAGGAGGACGCGGCCCGTCTCCTCGTCGTCGGGCAGAAGCTCCTCCTCGATCCCCATCAGCCAGCCGGCATAACGCATCAGATGCATGACCGCCGAACCATCCGCCTTCGAGATATGAAAGCCGAGCGCCCTGATGCCGATCAGGAACAGGGCGGAAAAGGCGAGTTGGGTCGCCGCCATGCCCATCTGGGCGACCGGCACGCCGTCGCGCCCGGCATCCCATTCGGGATGGCGGCTCACATGGCGGCGCACCAGGGCATGGACCAGGCGAACGCGCAGGCTCATCTCGAAACCGGGGCCGAAACGTGTCATGCCGTTCGGCTCGGTGCAGGCCAGCCACCATTGGCTGGTCTCGGCCAGGCGCTTGCCGGCGCCTTTTTCGAGGGCGCCGGTGATGACCAGCACGCGGTTCAGCCCGGCGGCCTGATAGCCGCCCATCAGGGCGCCGTCGCGCAGCACCGAGGACGAGAGATTGCCGGCCATGCGGCAGACCTCCGCGCCATGTTCCAGGCGCGCGCGGTCCAGCCAGGGCGGCATCGCCTCCACGGTGGCGAAGAAGCGGCGCAGCGGTTCGGGGGCGTTGGGAATATCGTCGATGCCGGATTTCAGCGCGCGCTCGAACAGGGCGCGGCCGGGGCCCATGCCGAAACCCACCATCCAGTCGACCAGATCGTCGGCCAGGGGATCGCCCCGCGTCATCGCCTCGCCGATGCGCCGCCACTCGGATTCGGAAGGCGTCGGATCGCGCCGGGTCAGCAGCCGCAGCAGGGAGACGGCGCGCCGCCCCGCGGGCAGATTGGCGCCATGCTGGCGGGGCGGTTCGATGGTCATGACGTTTTCTCCCGCGCACGGCGAGCGTGCGTCGGGAGAAATGTTAATGCGAATATTTACTCATATTCAATTCGCATTCACGGGGCGGCTCAGATCGGCTTCTCGAAGATCGGCGCGCCGAAGAACTGCCGGAACGAGATCGGCTGATGGTCCCCCTCGTCGACGATGCCGTAATGCAGCGCCAGCTCGGAGGTATAGAAGGTGCCGCCGGTCAGGCGCATCAGGTCCGCGTCCTGCCACAGCGCGTCGATGATGCGGCCGCCGAAGCCCGGGCTCTCGGCGCCGGCATAGCCGCCGATGCTCTCGAACATCTGGGGGAAATGCTCCAGGCCCAGAAGGGTGCGGTCGGTCTTCACGATGCCGTGCCAGAACGAGAGGGCACAGACGTTGTGGGGTTGCAGGTCCGGCGCCATATCGGCCGCCAGCTTGTCCTGGCCGATCTTCGACAGGCCATAGGGCAGCGGGTGCAGCGTCGCGCGGGCGCCGACCGAGGAGGTGTTCACGATCAGGCCCTTGCCGGCCTTGATCAGCAGGGGAATGCCATAGACGCAGGCGACATAGGACGAGCGCAGGCCGACGTCGATCTGCTGCTGCCATTCCTCCAGCCCGCGCTCCCAGAAATTGCCCGGCATGGCCGAGAAATCCTGCATCGCGAAGGCATTGTTGACGAGAACGTCCAGCTTGCCCTGTTCCGCTTCGATCTGGTCGAAGACCGCCTTGGTCTGGGCGTCGTCCAGATGATCGCAGGGAACGGCGATGCCCTTGCCGCCGGCGGCGTCGATCGCGGCCGCGGTCTCGCCGAGCGTGCCGGGCCAATTGCCCGTGGGCGCATCCTTGCTGCGCCCGGTGATATAGACGGTGTCGCCCGCCGCACCCAGCGCGATGGCGATGCCGCGCCCAAGGCCACGGCTGGCGCCCGTGACCACCGAAACTCGACCCGAACCCATGGTATCCTCCCCTTTTATCCGGGCCAGTGTCGGGGCACGATCAAGACTGCGCATCGTCCATACAAACTAGGACGCGAGGGGAGAGAACGATGGAAACGATCATGGTGCCGGCCAACGGCCTCGACTTCGAGGTCGACCAGGCGGGCACGGGCGAGAAGTTCGCCCTCATGCTGCACGGGTTCCCGGAATCGAAATTCTCGTGGCGGGCGCAGATCCCGGTCTTCGTCGAGCGCGGCTATACGGTCTGGGCGCCCAACCTGCGGGGTTACGGCCGGACGACGCGGCCGCGCGGCACCTCGAATTATACGCTCGACCATCTGACCGACGACGTTGCCGGCCTGATCGACGCGGCCCGCGCAAGGGGCATCACCGGGCCGGTCACCCTCATGGCCCATGATTGGGGCGGGGCGATCGCCTGGGCCTTCGTGCTGCGAAGGCTTCGCCCGCTCGATCGGTTCGTCATCCTGAACATGCCGCACCCGACG
Organism: Zavarzinia marina; assembly: GCF_021568905.1. Classification (GTDB taxonomy): domain Bacteria; phylum Pseudomonadota; class Alphaproteobacteria; order Zavarziniales; family Zavarziniaceae; genus Zavarzinia; species Zavarzinia marina. The sequence continues at coordinate 485,031 of NZ_JAKGSB010000003.1, forward strand.
CTGTTCTTCAAAGGGCTGAAGACTTTCGCGCAGCTTCGCCGCTCCTGGTACATGTTCTTCTTCCAGATCCCCTGGCTGCCGGAATTCGCGCTTTCGGCGCGCGGTGCCAAGGCGGTCGGGGATGCCTTTCGCGGCATGGCCATCGACAAGAGCCGTTTTCCCGACGAGGTGCTGGACGAATACCGCCGCAATGCGCTGCGCCCCGGCGCGCTCACGGCCATGCTCAACTACTACCGCGCCAACATCCGCCTGAAGCCGGCGAAACTGCCGGATCCGGAGCCGGTGGAGGTGCCGACCCTGATGATCTGGGGCGAGGATGACGCGGCGCTGGGCAAGGAATTGACCGTCGGCACCGATGCCCTGGTGAAGGATCTCACGCTGCGCTATCTGCCCCGCGTCTCCCATTGGGTGCAGCAGGAGGCGCCGGAAACGGTGAATGCCATGATCGCCGCATGGCTCGACGGAAAAAAAGTGCCGGAAGCCCATGACCTCGTCCATACGGCGGAGGCGGGCGCGGGCGCGGCGGCCTAATCTCCCCCCAACAACAAGGGGGGAGGATCCCATGGTCGATACGGTCGAGTCTCTGGCGGCACGCCTGCGCAAGCTGGAGGACATCAATGCCATTCAGGAACTGAAGAACCGCTACTGGCGCGCCTGCGACCGCAAGCAGCCGGATGTCGTGCGCGATTGCTTCCGCCCGGACGCGACGATCGACGCCGCCTTCCTCGGCGTGCACGAGGGGCGCGACAGTTTCGTCGGCCTGTTCGAGATGGTGGGCTGCCGCGACAGCATCATCGACATGCACCACGGCCAGAATCCGTCCATCGTTCTCGACGAGAACGACCCGGACAAGGCCCACGGCACTTGGGATCTCTTCTTCTATCAGATCAATCTCGACAATCGCTCCGCCTCCCAGGCGGCCGGCTACTACGAGGATGATTACGTCCGCATCGACGGGCGCTGGTGGATCCAGACCTCGGTGTTCCGCGTCACCTCGACCCAGATGACCGAAGTCACCGAGCAGGACAGCTTCAAGGTCACCATGTTCGGGCGCTGACGCCGTCTAGTCCAAGGGGACGATGCTGGCCGGGGTTCCGCGACAAGAATGTCGCTAAACCCCGGCGCGGCGTTGCGTTCAATAAGGGGCCAGTGAAAGCGGAGGACACCATGACCGGGGGCACGGCAAGCGCCAGCATCGCCGACGGCGCTGCATTCGACGTCATCGTGGTGGGGGCGGGGGCCGGCGGCATGCTGGCCGCCAACCGGGCCCATGACCTCGGCCTCTCGGTCCTCCTCATCGAGAAGAGCGATCGTTTCGGCGGAACCTCGGCGGTTTCGGGCGGCGCCATCTGGGTGCCCTGCAACGAAGACCTGGGCGCCAAGGACAACCGGGGCCAGGCCCTCGACTATCTCCGCGCCTGCACCAAGGGCGCGGTGCCGGAGGAAAAGCTGGCGGCCTATGTCGACAATGCCGCCCCCATGGTCCGCTATACGGCCGAGAAGGTCGGTCTCGGCTTCAAGGCGGTCATGGAATATCCGGACTATTACCCCGATCGCCCCGGTGCCCTGCCGGGCGGCCGGACCATGGACCCGGACGCGGTCGACGGCACCGAGCTTGGCGAAGACTATTATTATCTGCGCGAGCCCTATGCCCTGATGCGCCTGTTCGGGCGGATCTCGCTGACGGTTTCAGAGGCGCGCGCCATCACCACCAAGAAATCCGGCTGGCCCTTCGTCCTGATGAAGCTGATGGCCGCCTATTTCACCGATATTTCCTGGCGCCTGAAGACGAAGCGCGACCGAAGGCTTTCCATGGGCAATGCCCTGACCGGCGGCCTTTTGCGCGGTCTCGTCCGGCGCGGGGTGACGCGGGTGATCAATACCCGCCTGATCGGCCTGACGCAGGAAGACGGAAGGGTCGCCGGTGTCCGCATCTCGCGCGACGGCAGGGAAATGACCGTGAAGGCGCGGCGCGCCGTAGTGCTCGCCGCCGGCGGCTTCGAGCGCAATCAGTCGATGCGCGACGAGCATCTGCCCAAACCGACTTCGGAAACCTGGAGCGTCACGCCCTTTCCCAACAATACGGGTGACGCCATAAGCGCCGGGCGCGAGGTGGGCGCCGCGCTCGAATTCATGGATCTCGCCTGGTGGGCGCCGACCATGCGCCTGCCGTCGCGTCACACGCCCAATACGGAAACCCGCGTCGGCATGTTCATGGAACGCGGCTGGCCGGGCAGCGTGATCGTCAATCAATTGGGCCGGCGCTTCGTCAACGAGGCGATTTCCTACAACGACTTCGGTTACGCGATGATCGCGGAACACCAGAGGACCGGCGCCTGCAGCCCGTGCTGGATGGTGTTCGACGCCACCTTCCGCAGGAAATACGTCGTCGGTGGCTTGATGCCGGGCATGATGGAGCCGGATCGCAGCCTGCCGCCCGAATGGTTCGACAATGTGATCTATCGCGCCGATACGATCGGCGAACTGGCGGCCAAGGTCGGCCTGCCGGCGGCGGCCCTTTCCGAGACCGTCGCCGCCATGAACGGTTACGCCAGGACCGGCAAGGACACGGAATTCGGCCGGGGCGACAATGTCTACGACCGCTACTTCGGTGATCGTTTCGTCACCCCTAATCCCTGCCTCGGCCCCATCGAGAAGGCGCCCTTCTATGCCGTCCGCGTCGACCTCGGCGACATCGGCACCAAGGGCGGCCTGAAGGTGGACGCCCGTGCGCGGGTGCTGGACGAGGCGGGCACGCCCATCGCCGGGCTCTATGCCATCGGCAACTGCTCCGGCTCGGTCATGGCGGAGTCCTATCCCGGTGCCGGCAGCACCCTCGGCCCGGCCATGACCTTCGGCTATATCGCCGCCAACGACATCGCCGCCGCGACCACCAATCGCCCGGCCGAAGATCTGATGCGTGACGCCGCCGGGGCGTGAACCGGCGGCCGGAAGAGAAGGGAACAGTAGATGGGGCGCGTAGACGGCAAGGTGGTGATGATCACCGGCGCGGGCAGCGGGGCCGGCAGGGCGGACGCCCTGATGCTGGCGAAGGAAGGCGCGAAGATCATCGCCACCGACCAGAATCTGGAAACGGCCCGGAAGACCGCCGCCGAAATCGGCGATGCCGCCATCGCGCTGCCCCTGAACATCACCAAGGAAGACGAATGGGTGACGGCCTTCGCCGCGGCCCGCGAAGCCTTCGGTTACGTCGACACGCTGGTCAACAATGCCGGCATCCTGGTCCAAGCCTCGATCGAATACATGGCCTTCGAGGATTGGCAGAAGACGCTCGATGTGAACGTCACCGGTTACTATCTCGGCTGCAAGCACGGCATCCTCAACATGAAGGAGAGGGGCGGCAACATCGTCAACATGGCGTCCGTCACCTCCCATATCGGCAGCCCCAATTATTTCGCCTATGCCGCCGCCAAATCGGCCGTGGTGTCGCTGACCCGCAGCGTCAATGCCCATGCCAAGACCGGCGGGTACGCCATACGCTGCAATGCGCTCTGCCCCGACGGTATCCTGACGCCCATGGTGCTGGCGCAGATGGGCCTGCCGCCCGACGCCGATGTCGAGATGATCAAGCAGTCGCCCATGGGCCATCGTTTCTGCTACCCGGAAGACGTGGCCAATCTGGTGCTGTTCCTGGTGTCGGACGAATCCCGCTTCATCAGCGGCGCGGATTTCGCCATCGACAACGGCAACTTCCGCTACACGGAATTCTGAGATGCTGCGGGAAGCGCTCGTCGGCATGCTCGGGGCGGTCTCCGGCCCCCTGGACAAGGCCGGGGCGGAGGATCTGCTGCGGCGCTATCTCGTGACTTTCGAGACCAAGGATGTGGCCGCCCGCTCGGCCCTCTTCGCCGCCGATACGGTGGTCGAGGATCCGGTGGGCCTGCCCGCCCATGTCGGGCTCGAGGCGGTGCAGGCGTTCTGGGCCCAGGGTGACCAGGGCCCGGCGCAATTCACCAGCGAATTGCATCGGGTCGTCTATTGCGGCAGCGATTTCCTGGCCCATTTCACGGTCCACATGCGCATGCCCGGCATGGGCGAAATCGCGATCGAGGTGTTCTCCACCTATGCCGTCGATGGCGACGGCAAGATCGCCCGCATGCGCGCCTTCTGGGACGAGAGCTGCCTGACATGAGCATGGGGTTCGATTTCGCCGGCCGGGTCGCCATCGTCACCGGCGGCACCAAGGGCGTCGGCCGGGTGATCGCCGGGCGCCTGCTGGCGGCGGGGGCCCATGTCGTCGTCTGCGGCCGGAATGCGCCCGAGGTGCCGGTCGCGGCCGAAGGGCGGGAAGCGCTCTTCGTCGCCGCCGACGTCCGCGATGCCGAACAGGCCGCACGGGTTGTCGCCACGGCTTTCGATACCTATGGCCGCCTGGACGTGCTGGTGAACAATGCCGGCGGTTCGCCGCCGTCCGATGCCGCCACGGCGTCGCCCCGTTTCGCCGAATCCATCGTCCGCCTCAACATGCTGGCGCCGCTCTATCTGTCCCAGGCCGCCTGTCTTGTCATGCGCCGGCAGGAGACGGGCGGGGCCATCGTCAATATCGCCTCGGTCTCGGCCGTGCGGCCCTCGCCGGGGACGGCGGTCTATGGTGCCGCCAAGGCCGGGCTGGTCTCGCTCACCCGGTCGCTGGGCCAGGAATGGGCGCCGGCGGTTCGCGTGAACGCCATCATCGCCGGCATGATCAAGACCGAGGCGGCGCTGGATCATTACGGCGGGGCCGAGGGCCTGGCGCGGATCGAGGCGGGCCTGCCCCAGGGGCGCATGGCGGTGCCGGACGATATCGCCAATGCCTGTCTGTTCCTCGCCTCCGACCTCGCGTCCCATATCACCGGCGCGGCGCTCGAGGTCCATGGCGGCGGAGAGAAGCCGCCGTTTCTCGGCCAGGCCGAAGGCTGAACCATTGTTCACGAGCGCGAACGGTCAATTCGCCCTCGCTGGCTTCCGGCTGGCCGGGCAGGGGCATAGGCTTCGATCATGAAAAGCTGTCCAGCAAGGGCGGCGATCACAAACGGCAATAATCACCGAACAACAATAATCACTGGAGGAAGAGATGGACCGCTTTCTTGTGATATCGGGTGACGGGCATGCTGGCCTGCCGCCGGAGAAATACCGGGACTATCTCGACAGCAAGTATCACGCGGAATTCGACGAGCGGCTGCCG
>NZ_JAKGSB010000004.1 GCF_021568905.1 Zavarzinia marina
CATGGACAAGAAGATCGAGATCGACCCGATGATCACCCATGTCCTGCCGCTGGAACAGATCAACCACGCCTTCGACCTGATGCACGACGGCAAGTCCATCCGCGCCGTCGTCACGTTCTGACGGCGCGCGGGGCGGGCACAGCAGAGTGGAGCGTAGCGCAATGACCATCGAGACCGTCGAAACCCACAAGGCCCATGGCGGCATCCAGGGGGTCTATCGCCACCGCTCGGCGGCGACGGGCGGCACCATGACCTTCGCGGTGTTCATGCCGCCCCGGAGCGACGCGCCCGTTCCCTTCGTCACCTATCTCTCGGGCCTGACCTGCAGCCATGCCAACGTCATGGACAAGGGGGAATACCGGAAGGCGGCGGCCGACCTCGGCATCGCCGTGATCTGCCCCGACACCAGCCCGCGCGGCGAGGACGTCGCCAACGACGACGCCTATGACCTGGGTCAGGGTGCCGGCTTCTACGTCGACGCGACGGAAAGTCCCTGGGCGCCGCATTTCCGCATGTGGACCTATGTGACCGAGGAACTCCCGGCCCTGATCGCCGAGCATTTCCCGGTCGATCCGTCGCGCCAGGGCATCATGGGCCATTCCATGGGCGGGCACGGCGCGCTGACCGTGGCGCTGCGCCACCCCGGCCGTTTTCGCGCCGTCTCCGCCTTCGCGCCCATCGTCGCCCCCATGCAGGTGCCGTGGGGCCGGAAGGCGTTCCCCGCCTATCTGGGACCCGATACGGCGAATTGGCGCCGCCACGACGCCGTGGCCCTGATCGAGGATGGTGCCCGCGTCGCCGACATCCTGATCGACCAGGGCACGGCCGACAATTTCCTGGACGGCCAGTTGAAGCCCGAACTCCTGAAGTCGGCCTGCGACGCGGCGGGCATTCCGCTGACGCTGCGCCTGCAGGACGGCTACGATCATTCCTATCACTTCATCTCGACCTTCATGGCGGACCATCTGGCCTGGCACGCCATGCGCCTGAAGGCCTGATCTGCGCGAAGGCCGCTGGACAGGGGTACGCCGCTACGGGAAAGATCCGCCTTTGTCCCGTAGCGTGCGATCCCCTCCATGAAGAAGACCCTGACCGATCCCTTCCTGCTCGCCCTCGTCGGCATGGTGGTGCTGGCCGTCGCCTGGCCCGAACCGGGGCGCAGCGGCGGCTTCCTGCATCTCGAGCAAGCCTCGACCTATGGCGTCGCCGTCGTCTTCTTCCTCTACGGCCTGACGCTGGCGCCCGAGAAGATGCGTGCCGGGCTGATCCACTGGCGCCTGCATCTGGTCGTCGTCTTCGGCACCTTCGTGCTCTTTCCCCTGATCATGCTGGCGACCGAGGCGGCGGCGCGCCCCCTGCTGCCGGCAACGGTCTGGACCGGCTTCTTCTATGTCGCCGCCCTGCCCTCCACCGTCTCGTCGTCGGTCGCCATGACCTCGCTCGCCAAGGGAAACGTGCCGGCGGCCCTGTTCAACGCCAGCCTGTCCAGCCTGATCGGCGTCTTCGCGACGCCGGCCCTGATGGCCTGGTACCTGAGCCAGACCGGCGCCGCCGCCCTGCCCCTCGGCGACGTCATATTGAAGATCGTGCTGCTGGTCATGGTGCCGACCGCGCTCGGCCAGATCCTGCACCGGCCGCTGGCGCGCTGGTCCGCCCGCCACGCCCGCGCCATCAAGATCCTGGACCGGGTGATCATCCTCTCGATCGTCTACAACTCCTTCGCCAATTCGGTCGTCGAGGGCCTGTGGCAGCGCCACGAGCCGAGCCTCCTGGTCGAGATCGCGGTCATGTCGGTCGCGATCTTCTTCGTCGTCTACGGACTCCTGATCATCCCCTGCCGCCTGCTCGGCTTCGACCGGGCTGACCGGGTGGCGGCCCTGTTCTGCGGTTCCAAGAAATCCCTGGCGACCGGAGTGCCGCTGGCCGGCATCATCTTCGGCACCGGACCCGAGGTGGGCCTGATCCTGGCGCCCATCATGCTCTATCATTTCCTGCAACTCGTGATCGTCGGCTTCATCGCCAATCGGCACGGCCAGACGGCGGAAGCCGCCGTAACCTGACGGGTTCACGGCCGCGACCACCGCCCTACACGCATTAGTGAAAAATTAAGCACGATTTCCATTTTTGACAGAAGACAAAAACGCCTCCAGCCGGCACGATGCGATCGTGAAACGAGTTCGCAGGAAGCGCCACGGGCCGGCTAGGGGGCGTCATGTTTCCGCGCATTCGACTGCGCTATTATATTTCGATCCTGTTCATCGTCGCGATCATCGCCTTTGCCGCGATCAACGTCGCGCAATACTATGTCCGGACGCAGTCGATGCTGTTGGCCGATGCCGAGGTTCTGTTCGACCACATCGGCCTCGAGATCGGCGAGACGATCGGCAACCGCTATGACGCGGCGGCGCGCACCGCCGACCTGCTGGCTGCCGCCCGGGTCACGACGGCGGAGACGATCGAGGAACGCCTGAGATCGCTGCCGCTGTTCACGCGCGCGATCGCCGATTCCTTCGGCGTCGCGGCGGCCTATGTCGGCTATGACGACGGCGATTTCCTGCTCGTCCGCCCCAACGACGATCATGTGCCCCGCAACATGGTCGTGCCGCCCTTCACCGCCTTCATCGTGCAGAGCATCGAAACCTGGAGCGGGGCCGGCCTGACCGGCGCCTTCCGCTTCTACGACAAGGATCTCAACCTCCTCGCCCTGACGGTCGAGCCCGAATACAGATTCGATCCCCGGCGCCGCAACTGGTATTCGGAGGCGATCACGACGGCGGGCGTGTCGGCCGTCGCCCCCTATGTCTTCTTCACCACCCGGGAAGTCGGCACCACGCTGGCCAGCCGCGCGCCGAACGGCGGCGCGGTCGCCGGCGTCGACCTGACGCTGACCTCCCTGTCGGAAGCCCTGGCGGACGCGCGCCCCACGGCCTCGGCCGACATCTTCGTCTTCGACGAGTTCCGCCGCGTCATCGTCGACACCCGGGGCGAGCCCCTGCTGGCGCCGGGGCGCGCGGGCCACAACATCAATCTGCCGCATGTCAACACGCCGCTGCGGATCGCGCTGGCCGACCTGGCGGCGACCGGCGAGAGCCGCGGGCGGGTGGAAATCGACGGCGTCACATGGATGATGGCGGTCCAGCGGGTGAATGTCGCCGGCTATGCGCTCTTCACCGGCATCGCCGCGCCGCGCGCCGAGCTGGTCGCGGTTTCGGAGAGCCTGCGCGACAGCAGCCTGATCATCGCGCTGATCACCCTGGGGCTCACCATTCCGGCGATCCTCCTGCTGTCGCGCTGGGCCTCGCGCCCGGTCGAGCAATTGACCCGTCTCGCCAACGAGGTCCGGGCCCTGCGCTTCTCGACCCCGATCGACGTCTCGACGCCGCTGTCCGAGGTGGACGATCTCGCCAAGGCGATGTCGGGGGTCACGGCGACGGTCCGGCAACTGCTGTCGATCACCGCCGCCCTGACCGGCGAGGAGGACTTCGAGAGCCTGCTGATCCGCGTCCTCGAAGAGACCGGCCGCATCGCCGAGGCGCGCGGCGGCATCATCTATCTGGCGGAGCCGGACGGCAGCCTGGTGCCGGCCGAGGCACGCTGGGCGGGCCACGACCTCGGCACGCGGATGCCGACCCTGCTGCGCTCGCGCGATCTCGATCATCCCGTGATCGCGACCCTGACGGACCGCCATGCCATCCACGGCCTGACCCGGGACGAGGTGGAACGCCATTTCCCCGGCATCCACTACCACGAAAGCCTGTTCGCCCTGACCGTGCCGCTGCGCAACCGCGACGCCGAAATCATCGGCGCCCTCCTGCTGCTGATCGAGGGCGAGGGCGGCGCGCATTTGGTGACGCCGGAGATGATCGGCTTCGTCGAGGCGGTCTCGGGCACGGCGGCGGTCAGCATCGAGGCGCGGCGCCTGATCCTCGAACAGCGCAATCTGTTCAACGGCGTGATCACCCTGCTGGCCGGCGCGATCGACACCAAGAGCCCCTATACCGGCGGCCATTGCCAGCGCGTGCCGATCCTGATGGAGATGCTGGCGGATGCCGCCGACCGGGCGGAGGACGGCGTCTTCGGCGATTTCCGCCTGACCGAGGCGCAATGGGAGGAATTGCGCGTCGCGAGCTGGCTGCACGACTGCGGCAAGATCACCTCGCCCGAATATGTGATCGACAAGGCGACCAAGCTGGAAACCATCTACGACCGCCTGCACGAGGTGCGCATGCGCTTCGAGGTGATCAAGCGCGAGGCCGAGGCGGCATGCTGGCGCGCCGTTGCCGACGGCGCCGGGCGCGACGCCGAACTGGCCCGCCTGGCCGATATCTGGCGCCGGCTGGACGACGACTTCGCCTTCGTCGCCACCTGCAACGAGGGCGGCGAATTCATGGCCCCCGACCGGATCGAGCGCCTGCGGCGGATCGCCGAGCGGCGCTGGACGCGCACCCTGGACGACCGTATCGGCCTGTCGTGGGAGGAAAGAAAGCGGCGCGACCGCACCCCGGCGCCCGTGCTGCCGGTCTCGGAACCGCTCCTCGCCGATCGCCCGGACCACGTCATCGACCGGCCGGAAGGCGAACGCCTGGCGCCCGACAACCGCTGGGGCTTCAAGGTCGACGTGCCGGAACATCTCTACAACAGGGGCGAGATCTACAATCTCTCCGTCGCCCGGGGCACGCTGACGGCGGAGGAACGCTACAAGATCAACGAGCACATGATCGCGACGATCCGCATGCTCACCGATCTGCCCCTGCCCTCCTATCTGCGCAACGTGCCGGAGATAGCCGGCGGCCATCACGAGAAGATGGACGGCACCGGCTATCCGAAACGCCTGACGCGCGACGAGATGAGCTGGCCCGCGCGCATGATGGCCGTCGCCGACATCTTCGAGGCCCTGACCGCCGGCGACCGGCCCTACAAGAAGGCGAAGCCCCTGTCGGCCGCGATCCAGATCATGGCGCGCATGCGCGACGAGGATCACATCGACCCCGACGTCTTCGACCTCTTCCTGCGCGCCGGCATCCACGAAAGCTATGCCCGCGCCTTCCTCGAGCCGGACCAGATCGACGCGGTCGACATCACCGCCTTCCTGCGCCCGCGGCCCGAAGCGGCGACGGCCTGATCGCGCCGCCAACGAAGGCTTGAGCCGGACGATCCGCTTGGCCACAATCGGCGCAACCCGAATGGAATGCGTCAATGTCCGACAAAACCTTTCCGCGCAGCGAACTGCTGGATCGCCTGCGCCTGATCCGCACGGATTCCGTCGGGCCGGTCGCCTTCGATCATCTGCTCGGCCTCTACGGCAGCGCCGGCGCTGCCCTCGACGCCATGCCCGGCCTCGCCCGGAAGGGCGGCGCCCGCACCCTGCGCATCCCGACGCGGGCCGACGCCGAACGCGAACTCGCGGCGATCGAACGGGCGGGGGCGCGCCTGCTGGCCAGGGGCATGGCGGACTACCCCCGCCTGCTCGCCGCGACCGAGGGGGCGCCGCCCCTGATCACGGTGAAGGGCCACCCGCTTCTCGCCGCGCGCCCGACGGTGGCGCTGGTCGGCGCGCGCAACGCCTCGGCCGCCGGCCAGCGCCTGGCGCGGGAGATTGCCGGCGACCTCGGCCGGGTGGGCTTTACCGTCGTCTCCGGCCTGGCGCGCGGCATCGACGGCGTCGCCCATCAGGCGGCGCTCTCGACCGGCACCATCGCCGTGGTCGCCGGCGGCATCGATATCGTCTACCCGCCCGAACACGAGGCGTTGCAGGCGCGGATCGCGGCGGAGGGCCTGCTGGTCGCCGAAATGCCCGTCGGCACCCAGCCCCAGGCGCGCCATTTCCCGCGGCGCAACCGCCTGATCTCCGGCCTGTCGCTGGGCGTCGTCGTCGTCGAGGCGGCGCTGAAGTCCGGCAGCCTGATCACGGCGCGCTTCGCCCTCGAACAGGGGCGCGAGGTGATGGCGGCGCCGGGCAGCCCGCTGGATCCCCGCGCCAGGGGCGGCAACGACCTGATTCGCCAGGGCGCGCGGCTGATCGAATCCGGGGCGGAGGTGGCGGAGATCCTTCGCCCCATGGCCGAGGGGCCGCTGGCGGAACCGGAAAGCCGCGATTACCGCCCCCCTGCCCTGACCCTGCCCGACGAAGGGGAAATCGCCGCGAATCGGGCCCTCGTGTTCGAACTGCTGTCGCCGGTGCCCGTCGCGGTCGACGAACTGCTCAGGCAAGCCGAATTGACTCCACCCGTGGTTTTTACCATTTTGCTCGAACTGGAATTGGCTGGACGCCTGCAACGCCATGCCGGCGGGCGGGTTTCACTGATCTGAAGCACGCCGGTGCCGGCACGCGGAACGATCGGGTGGAGCCGGCCCTTACGCTAGAATGTCAACGCATTGCCCAAGTGATCTGGGCCCAAGTGACGCTTTGCCCAAGTGACCTGGGCCCAAGTGATCGGGGCCCAAGTGATCGGGGCCCAGAAAGAACCGAGACCTTATGAACGTCGTCATCGTCGAGTCGCCGGCGAAGGCCAAGACCATCAACAAGTATCTCGGATCCGACTACACGGTTCTGGCGAGCTTCGGTCATGTGCGCGACCTGCCCCCCAAGGATGGTTCCGTCCGCCCGGACGAGGATTTCGCCATGGACTGGGAAGTCGACGCCGATGCCAAGAAACGCATCGCCGACATCGCCAAGGCGCTGAAGGGCGCGCATCGCCTCTATCTCGCCACCGACCCGGACCGCGAGGGCGAGGCGATTTCCTGGCACGTGCTGCAGATCCTGAACGACCGCAAGGCCCTGAAGGGGGTCGAGGTCGGCCGCATCACCTTCAACGAGATCACCAAATCGGCGGTGACCGGCGCGATCAAGGCGCCGCGCATGCTGGACCAGGAGCTGATCGACGCCTATCTGGCGCGCCGCGCCCTCGACTATCTGGTCGGCTTCACCCTGAGCCCCGTGCTGTGGCGGAAACTGCCCGGCGCGCGTTCGGCCGGGCGCGTGCAGTCGGTCGCCTTGCGCCTGATCTGCGAGCGCGAGCTCGAGATCGAGCGCTTCAAGTCGCAGGAATATTGGTCCGTTCTCGGCCATTTCATCGCCGGCGACGGCATGGGCTTCGACGCCCGCCTGACCCATCTCGACGGCAGGAAGCTCGACAAGTTCGACATCAATTCCGCCGAGAAGGCGGAAGCGGCCAAGGCCGCGATCGAGCGCCGCGAATTCCATGTCGACTCCGTCGAATCGAAGCCCGGCACGCGCAACCCGGCGCCGCCCTTCACCACCTCGACCCTGCAGCAGGAAGCGGCCCGAAAGCTCGGCTTCTCGGCCCAGCGCACCATGCAGCTCGCCCAGCGGCTCTACGAGGGTATCGACGTCGACGGCGAGACCGTCGGCCTGATCACCTATATGCGGACCGACGGTGTCTCCATGGCCTCGGAGGCGATCCAGGGAGCGCGCAACCTGATCGGCAATCAGTTCGGCGGCGCCTATCTGCCGGACAGCCCGCGCATCTACAAGACCAAGGCGAAGAACGCCCAGGAAGCCCACGAGGCGATCCGCCCGACCGATTTCGCCCGCACGCCCGAGCGCCTGCACCGCCTGGATCCGGACCAGCGCCGGCTCTACGATCTCATCTGGAAGCGGGCGCTGGCCTCCCAGATGAACCCGGCGCGGCTGGAGCGCACCACGGTCGACGTCGCCGCCAAGGACCGCCAGGTGATCCTGCGCGCCACCGGCTCGGTCGTGTTGTTCGACGGTTTCCTCGCGCTCTATCAGGAAGGCGTCGACGACCGTTCGAAGGACGACGAGGACGGCGGCCGCCTGCCGCGCATGATGAAGGACGAGGGCCTGCGCCGCGGCCCGGTCACCATCGCCCAGCATTTCACCGAACCGCCGCCGCGCTATTCGGAGGCGAGCCTCGTCAAGAAGCTGGAGGAACTGGGCATCGGCCGGCCGTCGACCTATGCCTCGATCCTGTCGACCCTGCGCGACCGCGCCTATGTCACCATGGACCGCAACCGCTTCCTGCCCGAGGACAAGGGCCGGCTGGTCACCGCCTTCCTGGAAAGCTTCTTCGCGCGCTATGTCGAATACGGCTTCACCGCCGGGCTCGAGGAACTGCTGGACGACGTCTCCGCCGGCAAGATCGGCTGGAAGGAAGTGCTGCGCGACTTCTGGCGCGATTTCGCGGCGGCGATCGAGGGCACCAAGGATCTCAAGATCTCGGACGTCATCGAGCAGCTCGACCAATTGCTCGGCCCCCATCTGTTCCCCGAGGGCGAGCCGGACGAGAACGGCGAGCGCAAGGATCCGCGCGTCTGCCCGTCCTGCGGCAACGGCCGCCTGTCGCTGAAGCTCGGCAAGTTCGGCGCCTTCATCGGCTGTTCCAACTATCCCGAATGCCGCTTCACCCGGCAGTTCGGCGTCGCCAACGACAATGGCCAGGGCACCGCCATCGGCGAGGACGGCATCAAGATCCTGGGCGAGGATCCCGAGAGCGGCGAGAAGGTCTCGCTGCGCTCCGGCCGTTTCGGCCCCTATGTTCAACTGGGCGAGGCGGAGAAGCCGAAGCGCGCCAGCCTGCCGAAGGACATGCCGCCCGACACCATCGACCTCGAAAAGGCCCTGGCCCTGCTGTCGCTCCCGCGCGAGGTGGGCCTGCACCCCGAGACCTCGACGCCGATCCAGGCCGGCATCGGGCGCTATGGCCCCTATATCGTCCACGACAAGCGCTATGTGAACCTGCCGACCTCGGACGAAGTCTTCACCATCGGCCTGAACCGCGCCGTCGCCCTGCTGGCGGAACCGCCGAAACGCGGCCGCCGCGCCGCGCAGGAGCCGCTGAAGGCGTTCGGCGAGCATCCCGAGGACGGCAAGCCGGTCAACGTCATGAACGGGCGCTTCGGACCCTATGTCTCGTGGAACGGCGTCTTCGCGACGATCCCCAAGGGTACCGATCCCCAGAGCCTGACCCAGGACGAAGCCCTGGCCCTGCTGGCGGCCAAGGTCGCCAAGGGCGGCGGGCCGAAGAAGAAGGCCCCGCGCAAGACGGCGAAAGCGGCCGAGGCCGAGACGGCCGAGAAGAAGAAGGCCGCGCCCAAGAAGAAGGCCCCGGCGAAGAAGCCCGCTGCAAAGAAAACCGCGGCGAAGAAGACGGCGGCCAAATCCGCCGGCGCGTCGGACTGACGGGCGTGGCAAAGCGCCCCTCGAAACCGTCGGGCGCCCAACTGCCCACGAAGGAAGAGATTGCCCGTTTCCTCGCCGAACATCCCGGCAAGGCCGGCAAGCGCGAGATCGCGCGGGCCTTCGGCGTGACCGGCGATGCCCGCATCGAGTTGAAGCGCCTGCTGGCCGAGATGAAGACCGAGGGTACCATCGGCCGCGAACGGCGGAAGGGCCTGGTCGCCGCCGGCGCCCTGCCCTCCGTCGCCGTGCTCGAAGTGATCGCGGTGCCCGACGACGGCGAGATGCAGGCCCGCCCGGTGCAATGGCCGGACGGCCTGCAGGCGCCCGGGATCGACGTCATGCCCGGCCGCCATGCCGGCCCCGCCCCGACCGTCGGCGACCGCATCCTCGCCCGGATCGAGCGGGTGGAGGACAACGACGGCCAGGCCCGCTATCAGGCCAAGGTGATCCGCGCCCTCAGCCGCCAGGCCGATCGCGTGCTCGGCCTCGTCCGCTTCGAGAAATCGGGCGAGGCGCGGCTGGTGCCGACCGACCGCCGCGCCAAGGGCGATTTCCGGATCGAGGCGGCGGATCTGAACGGCGCCAGGGATGGCGAACTGGTCTGGACCGAGACCCTGCCGGGCCGCCCCATGGGCCTGCCCAAGGTCCGCGTGCGCGAACGCCTGGGCGATCTGGGCGACGCCAAGTCGATCAGCCTGATCGCCATCCACGGCCACGGCATTCCCGTCGCCTTCCCGCCCGAGGCGGTGCGCGAGGCGAAGAAGGCGAAGCCCGTGGCGCTGGGCAAGCGGGAGGACCTGCGCCCCCTGCCCCTGATCACCATCGACCCGGCCGATGCCCGCGACCATGACGACGCGGTCTTCGCCGAACCGGACCCCGATCCGAAGAACCCGGGCGGCCATCACGTCATCGTCGCCATCGCCGATGTCGCCCATTACGTCCGCCCCGGCTCCGCCCTCGACAGGGCGGCGAAGGAACGCGGCAATTCGGCCTATTTCCCCGACCGCGTGGTGCCCATGCTGCCGGAGGAGCTGTCGACCGACCTCTGTTCCCTGATCGAGGGCCACGACCGGGCGGCACTGGCGGTGCACATGTGGCTGGACGCCAAGGGCAACAAGATCCGCCACAAGTTCCGCCGCGCCCTGATCCGGATCGCCGCCGGGGTCCATTACACCCAGGCCCAGGACGCCATCGAGGGCCGGACGGACGAGATGACCGCCGGCCTCCTCGAACCCGTCCTGAAGCCGCTGTGGGCGGCCTGGAACGCCGTCATGGTGGCGCGGGCCAAGCGCGAGCCCCTGGAGATCGACGCGCCCGAGCGGGTGATCCGGCTGGGGCCGAGCGGCCATGTGGAATCGATCGTGCCGCGCCAGCGCCTGGACGCCCATCGCGTGATCGAGGAATTCATGATCCTCGCCAATGTCGCGGCGGCGGAGGAACTGGAAGCCAAGCGTCAGCCCTGCATGTACCGCGTCCACGATCAGCCGACGCGGACCAAGCTGGACGCCCTGGCGGAATTCCTGCGCACCATCGACATCAGGCTGGCCAAGGGGCAGGTGCTGCGCCCGCGCCAGTTCAACGGCATCCTGGCGCGCACCGCCGACGGGCCGCATGCCCGCGCGGTTTCAGAAATCGTGCTGCGCAGCCAGGCCCAGGCGGTCTACAGCCCGGAGAACATCGGCCACTTCGGCCTGGCACTGACGCGCTACGCCCATTTCACCTCGCCCATCCGGCGCTATGCCGACATCCTGGTGCACCGCGCCCTGATCCGGGGCGGCAAGCTCGGCACCGGGGGCCTGTCGGACGATGAAGTGCCCCTGTTCGAGGAAACGGCGGAACATATCTCGACGACCGAGCGCCGGGCCATGGCGGCTGAACGGGAATCGACCGACCGCTATCTCGCCGCATACATGCAGGATCACGTCGGCGCGCGCTTCGGCGCCCGCGTGAACGGCGTCACCCGCTTCGGCCTGTTCATCACCCTGGACGAGACCGGCGCCAGCGGCCTGATCCCCATATCTTCCCTGGGCAACGATTATTTCCGCCACGACGAGGCGGCCCACGCCCTGGTCGGCCGCAACCCGAAGAACCGCTATACGCTTGGCGACGCGGTGACCGTGGTGCTGCGCGAGGCGACGCCGATCACCGGCGGCCTGGTGTTCGCGCTGGCGCGCGGCGGCGAGGATGAGGACGATGATTTCGAGGCCGCCATGAGCCGGCCCGGCCCCCGCTTCCGGCGCGGCGGTGGCGCGGCACGGGGTCGCGCTCCCTTGAAGAAGTCCAGGAAGCGTTTTTAATACACTCCCGAAACGGGAGATCAGCAATGCCAATCGAAATCAAGGCCGGCGGCGCAGCGGGCAACGGCGAGCCGGAACCGCGACCCTGGCAGCCGGCGGTGAAGCGCGGTGCCCTGCTGCGCTGCCCCCATTGCGGCGAGGGCCGCATGTTCAACGCCTTCCTCAAGGTCAATCACGCCTGCCCGTCCTGCGGCGAGGTGCTGGACCTCCACAAGGCGGACGATGCGCCGCCCTATTTCACCATCACCATCGTCGCCCATATCGTGGTGCCGGCGCTGCTGATCGTGGAACAGGTCTATTCGCCGGCGGAATGGATCCATGCGGTCATCTGGCTGCCCCTGTGCCTGATCCTGTCCCTGATCCTGCTGCCCCGCGTGAAGGGCGCCCTGATCGGCCTGCAATGGGCGCTGCGCATGCATGGCTTCGGCGTCGTCGCCGACGAGCCCATGCCCGATCCCGCCGCCAAGATCGCCGACGCGTCCTGAGCCGGACCGAGCGCACGAAACACCGCACACACGAGACACCGCGCACACGAGACAGCGACCGCGCGAGACGACGAGAAACCCCGCCGCGTCACCGCGCGGCGGGGTTGCTCATTCCTTGGAGCGCCGCCGGGTCCCCCCCGGATCCAGCGGCGGCCGGCCGCCTCAGCGGCCGTAGTCGTCAGTCAGGCGGACGATGTCCGTCTCGTCCAGCACGGCGCCGCGCTGGATCTCGACGAAGGTCAGGGCCGCGGTGCCCGTATTGGCGATACGATGGGTCGCCAGCGCCGGGATATGGACGTGGCTGCCCGCCGAGACGGGGATCGCGACACCGTCGATCTCCACCACGCCGCTGCCCGAAATCACGGTCCAATCCTCGGCCCGGTGATGATGGAACTGCAGCGACAGGCGGTGGCCGCCGGACACGCGGATCCGCTTCACGACATAGCCGGCGCCGACATCGAGAACCGCCCAATCCCCCCACGGGCGGGTGTCGCTGTCACCGACCGAATACTGAACGACATCCCCATCGGCTACAGCGCCTTGGGTTGTGCTCAACTTCAGATTGGTAGCCATACTAAAGTCCCCCACTCGAATTTCAGGCCGCATTGCACCGCACAATGCAGTCATCTGTCAATCCATACGGACGCTAAAAAACGTGATCGCCATCACAAGGAGGGAGGGCTGACGCCGGCCGCGACGAGCGCCTTGGTCAGGGAAGCCTTCAAACGTTCGAGAGCCGCCGAATCGTGCCCTTCTGCCCTGGCCACCAGCACCGCCTGGGTGTTGGAGGCACGCAAAAGCCACCATCCATCCGCCGTCTTGACGCGGACGCCATCCGTATCGTTCACCTCCGCGCCTTCCGCCGCAAGAGCGGATTTGACCCTGTCGACGATTCCGAACTTCTCCTCCTCCACAACCGGAAAGCGAAGCTCCGGCGTATTGACCGTGTCGGGGAGCCGGTCGCGCAGTTCGGTCAGGGAAACACCGGCCCGGACCACGGCGGTGATCAGGCGCAGCCCGGCGTAGAGGGCGTCGTCGAAACCGTAGTAGCGGTCGGCGAAGAAGATGTGGCCCGACATCTCGCCGGCGAGGGGGGCGCCGGTCTCGAGCATCTTGGTCTTGATCAGGGAATGGCCCGTCTTCCACATCAGCGGCTTGCCGCCCATGCGGGCGATCTCGTCGAACAGCACCTGGCTCGCCTTCACGTCGGCGATGATGGTGGCGCCCGGGCGCTCCGCCAGCAGGTCCTGAGCGAGAATGGCGAGGAGCTGGTCGCCCCAGATGATCCGGCCCTTGGCGTCGATGGCGCCGATGCGGTCGCCGTCGCCGTCGAAGGCGATGCCGATGTCGAGCTTGTTCTCGGCCACAAGGTGCTGGAGCTGTTCGAGGTTCTCGGGCTCGGTCGGATCGGGGTGATGGTTCGGGAAGGTGCCGTCCACCGCCTCGTTGATGATCATGTGACGGCCCTTGAGCCCGGCGACGACGCGGCCCAGCACGGCACCGGCGGCGCCATTGCCCGGATCCCAGCCGACGGCGACGTCATTGTCGACCGCTTCCTCGAGAAGACGGGCGACGTAGCGCTCGGAGATATCCTCTTCCCGCGCCGAACCGCTGCCCACGGCGATGTCGCCGGCGGCGGAGATGCGGCCGACCTCCTGGATCTGCGGGCCGAAGAAGGACTTCTTGCCCAGCATCATCTTGAAGCCGTTGTGATGCGGCGGGTTATGGCTGCCGGTCACCTGGATGCCGCCGTCGGTGCCGAGCACCGTGGCCGCGAAATAGAGCATGGGGGTCGGGCCGGTGCCGATGCGGATCACCTCCGCGCCCGTCGAGACCATGCCGTCGACCAGCGCCGCCTCCATCATGGGCGAGGAGACGCGGCCGTCGCGGCCGACCACGATCACCGGCGCCGCCTTGCCCGACGAGCGGGCGACGATGGTGGCGAAGGCGCGACCGAGCGCGCGGGCATCCGCCTCGTGCAGGGTTTCGCCCACGATGCCGCGAATGTCGTATTCGCGCAGGATCGACGGATGGAACGAATGGGCCAGGCTCACGATGAAATCCCCCCTTTTTTCAAAAGGAAACGACCGGCGCGCGGCCGACCGAGTAATAGTTGAAACCCGCCTCCGCCATTTCCTCGGGACGGTAGATGTTACGCATGTCGACCACGACCGGCCGCTTCATCGCCCCCGCGATGCGGCCGAGATCGAGGGCACGGAACTCGTTCCATTCCGTGATGATGACGAGGACGTCCGCCTCGGGCATGGTGTCATAGGCGCCCGCCACCCATTCGATGCCGTCGACCAGCCCGGCCGCCGCCTTCATGCCTTCCGGATCATAGGCCCTGACCCGGGCGCCGGCCGCGACCAGGCGCGGCAGGATCTCGAGCGAGGGCGCGTCGCGCATGTCGTCGGTATTGGGCTTGAAGGTGACGCCCAGGACGGCGACGGTCTTGCCCGCGAGATCGCCGCCGGCGGCCGCGACCACGCGCGCCGCCATGCCTTCCTTTCTGGCGTCGTTGACCGCCACCACCGCCTCGACGATCCGGGACGGTGCCTCATAGTCGCGCGCGGTCCGAACCAGGGCCAGGGTGTCCTTCGGGAAGCAGGAGCCGCCGAAGCCGGGCCCGGCATGGAGGAACTTCCGCCCGATGCGGCCGTCGAGGCCGATGCCGCGCGCCACGTCCTGCACGTCGGCGCCCACCTTCTCGCACAGATCCGCCATCTCGTTGATGAAGGTGATCTTGGTCGCGAGGAAGGCGTTGGCCGCGTATTTGATCAGTTCCGAGGTTTCCCGCGCGGTGAACACGAAGGGCGTTTCGGCCAGGAACAGCGGGCGGTAGAGCTGGCGCATGACGGCACGGGCGCGATCGCTCTCGGCGCCGACGACGACACGGTCGGGCCGGCGGAAATCCTCGATCGCCGAACCTTCGCGCAGGAACTCGGGATTGGAGGCGACGTCGAAGTCGAGATCGGGGCGGACCGCGCGGATGCGGCGCTCCACCTCGGCGCCGGTGCCGACCGGCACCGTCGACTTGGTGACGATCACGGCATAATCGGTCAGCGCCGCCGCGATCTCCTCCGCCGCGGCATAGACATAGGACAGGTCGGCGTGGCCGTCGCCGCGCCGGCTGGGGGTGCCGACGGCGATGAAGATGGCATCCGCCCCGACCACCGCCTCGGCGAGATCGGTGGTGAAGCTGAGGCGGCCGGCGGCGGCATTCTCCGCCACCAGCTTGTCGAGCCCCGGCTCGAAGATCGGGATCTCGCCCCGACGCAGGGCCTCGACCTTGCGCGCGTCCTTGTCGACGCAGGTGACCGTATGGCCGAATTCGGAAAAACAGGCGCCGGAGACCAGGCCGACATAGCCGGTACCCACCATCGTGACGCGCATGACTACCTCTCAGTGACGGATCGGAGCCCGGGCCCGATCAGAGTTTGGCCGCCGTCTCGGCCAGGAAGGGCGCAAGCTTCGGCCCGATGTCCGGCCGGGCCAGCGCGAAGGCGACATTGGCCTGCAGGAAGCCGACCTTGTCACCGCAGTCGAAGCGCGTGCCGTCGAAGGTGAAACCGTGGAAGGGCACTTCGCCGATCATCTTGGCCATGGCGTCGGTGAGCTGGATCTCGCCGCCGGCGCCGCGCTCCTGCGTCTCGAGATGGCCGAAGATCGCGGATTCGAGGATATAGCGCCCGATCACCGACAGGGTGGAGGGGGCGACCTCGGGCTTCGGCTTCTCGACCAGGCCCTTAACCTCGGTCAGGGCGCCTTCCGCCTTGCCCGGGGTCAGCACGCCGTAGCGCTGGGTGTGTTCGCGCGGCACGTCCATGACCGCGACCAGATTGCCGCCGACGCCGGCATGGGCATCGACCATCTGGGCGAGGCAGGGCTTCTCGGCCAGCACCAGATCGTCGGGCAGGATGACGGCGAAGGGCTCGTCCCCCACCAGATGCTTGGCGCAGAGCACCGCGTGACCGAGGCCGAGAGCCTCGGGCTGGCGGACGTAGGACACTTCGCCCATCGCCGGCTGCCAGCCGAGCAGGGCCTCGAGCTCCGCCGTCTTGCCCCGGCGCGACAAGGTTTCCTCCAGTTCGAAATGACGATCGAAATGATCTTCGAGGGCGCCTTTGCCACGAGACGTCACGAAGATGAAATGTTCGACGCCCGCCGCGCGCGCTTCTTCCATGGCGTAATGGATCAGCGGCTTGTCGACGACCGGCAGCATTTCCTTCGGCATGGCCTTGGTCGCGGGAAGAAAGCGCGTTCCCAGTCCACCGACGGGGAACACGGCCTTGCGTATCTTTTTCGTCATTATGAAAAAACTCTGTCTGACTTGAGATCCGGCGTTTGCCGGACGTTCATGCCACGACAGCCGTGACCGTTACAATGGCCCAATGGCCGGGTAGTTCCGAAACGGCCCCTATTCGGCGGCGGAAACCAGGGGGGCGGCGCTGCGGCCGACCGGGGGCAGGTCGAGGGAGGCGACCAGGGTACGCACCTCCTGGCGGGCCGCGACCTCGGACATGGTCAGCGACGAGCCGGTGCGCCCGAGATCGAGCATGGTCAGGCCCTGGAGGAAGAGTTCGCGATAGGTGACGCGCTCGGAAAGACCGGCGACGACGCGAAAGCCGATTCGCTTGGCGAGACGGGCCAGAACCTCGGACACGCGGCGCTTGTTGCGGGCATCGAGATGGCCGACCCGGTTGCGCATGACCAGCCAGTCGACCGTGCCGCCGGTCAGGGCCCGGCGCTTTCGCATTTCCCACACCAGTTCGGCATAGAGACTGGGGCCGAGGATCGAATGATCGTCGGGATCGACCCGGGCGATCAGGTCGAGGTCGATGAAACTGTCGTTCATCGGCGTCAGCAGCGTATCGGCGCAGCCATGGGCGAGCCGCGACAGGAAACTGTCGGAGCCCGGACAGTCGATGATCACCACATCGTGGCGGCCGACGTAATCCTCCAGCACCGAGAGGAAGCGCTGGCGCTCGTCCGCCTGGGCGCCGTGGAAATCGGCGATCTCGCTGCGGGTGACGACGGCGTAGGAGGGCAGCAGCAGATTGGCCCCCTCCGCCGCCGCGCGGGCCCGGTTCTCCAGATAGCGGGTCAGGGTGCGCTGGCGGCCGTCGAGGTCGATGGTGGCGACCCTTCGGCCCTGTTCCAGCAGGGCGACGACGAGATGCATGGCGCTGGTCGATTTGCCCGACCCGCCCTTCTCGTTGCCGAGGACGATGATATGTGCCCGCCGTCCGTCGTTCATGCCCCACCTGCCCAAATACACGTCCCGATGGCTTCCATGGTCGAGCCGTCCCGGGCCTTCGTCAATGATTCGGACTCGTCAGACCCGCCTCGAACAGCATTTCGGCCACAACATCTGCTAGTGGTACCGCTTTGGCACGACTATATCCTGTGCCGCACCAGAGCGCGAGCCGGTCCGGGTCGCCCACCGCGCGCCCCTTTCCGCGCAGCGCCTGGGTGATCGCGTTCTGCACCGGAAAGGGCGGTACCGCGAGGCCGGCATCCTCGACGGCACGCGTGAAGCGATTGGGAAGGCCGCGCGCCGCCCGCCCGGACCATTCGCGGATCAGTGCGGTCGTGGCCCCGGCACCGGCGCCCAGCGCATCTCGATGCGCCGCCGGCAGGCCGCATTCCGGGGTGCGCAGCAGGGCGGTGCCGATCTGCACCATGGCGGCGCCGGCATCGAGGGCGGCGCGCACGTCGACCCCGTCCATCAGGCCGCCGGCGGCGATCACCGGAATGTCGAGCCGCCCGGCGATCCGGGCGACGAGATCGAGGGTCGGCACCTGGCCCGCCTCGAAGCTGCCGATGAAGGTGGCGCGATGGCCCCCCGCCTCCGCCCCCTGGGCGACCACGGCGTCGACGCCCGCGGCGGCCACCGCCTCGGCCTCCGCCAGATGGGTGGCGGCGCCGACCACGATGATCCCCTCGGCCTTCAGGGCCGCGACCAGACCGGCGTCGGGACAGCCGAAGACGAAACTGGCCATTTCGGGCCGCGCGGCCCGCAGCGCCTCCATCTGTCCGGCGAAATCAGGATGGGGCGGATCGGGGACATGGGGCGGCGCGAGGCCGGCTTCGGCGTGCAGCGGCGCCATGAAGTCGAGCATGGCCTCGACCACGCCGGGCGCGGGCGGCACCGCGCAGGGCAGGAACAGGTTGATGTTCAGGGGGCCGGACGCCCGCGCCCGGATTTCCGCCGCCTGGGCCGCGATCGTGTCCGGCTTCATATAGGCGGCGCCGAGGGAGCCGAGCAGGCCGAGGCGCAGGCATTCGGCGATGAAGGCGGGCGGCGTCGCCCCGCCCGCCATGGGCGCCTGGACGACAGGCACCGAAAGCCCGAGACGCGACAGCAGATCTTCGGACATGACCACCTCCCCTGTTGTTTCGACCAGGCCCTTTTGTGCGATCAGGGAATGCGAGCGCCGCCGGCACTGCAAGCCCGCAGGACCGCATGGCATGATGCGCGGATTGCAGGGCCGCGAGAGGGCGCGATGCCAGCCGAGCTTACCGTCGTCACCGTCTCTTCCGTCGTCGCGGCGCCGCGTGCCGCGGTCTGGGCCCATGTCTCGACCTTCGAAGGCGTGAACGACGAACTCGGCCCCCTGGTCCGCATGAGCCATCCGGCGACGACGGCGGTACTGGACGAGAGCCTGCCCCTGGACCGGCCGCTGTTCCGGAGCTGGCTGCTGCTCTTCGGCGTGCTGCCCGTCGACTACGACCATATCGGCTTTGCCCATATCGCCGCCGGCTCGGGCTTCGCCGAACGCTCCACCATGGGCAGCCTGAAGGTCTGGCACCACGACCGCCGGCTGGAGGATGTGCCGGGCGGCACGCGGGTGACCGACCGCCTGGCGTTCGCGCCGCGCCTGCCGGGCACGGCGGGGGTCGCGCGCAGGATCGTCGGTGCCTTGTTCCGCCACCGGCACCGGCGCCTTGCCCGGCGTTTCGGGGCGATCGCGGCCCCGTAAAGCCCGTAAAGATTGACTCGCAAGGCCGAGTGCCCTACTCGCGGGGCGAAATCCGACGCGATCGGATGAAGCCTATCGAGGAACGCCGCCCCATGCCCGAGACCGCCACCCTGCCGCTGCCCGTGGCCCGTTCCGTCGCGGATCTGCGCCGGACCGTCCAGGCCTGGCGCGCGGCCGGCCTTCGCATCGGTTTCGTGCCCACCATGGGGGCGCTTCATGCCGGGCATCTGTCGCTGGTGGAAATGGCGGGCGCCCGCGCCGACCGCGTGGTGGTGTCGATCTTCGTGAACCCGACCCAGTTCGGCCCGAACGAGGATTTCACCAAATACCCCCGCCAGGAATCGTCCGACGCCGCCCGCCTCGCCGCCTTCGGCGTCGACCTGCTCTATGCGCCGCAGGTCGAGGAAATGTATCCGGCGGGCGCCTCGACCGTCGTTTCCGTCGGCAAGGTGACCGATCGCCTTGAAGGGGTCTATCGCCCCGGCCATTTCGACGGCGTCGCCACCGTCGTCGCCAAGCTTCTGAACCAGGTGCAGCCCCATGTCGCCGTCTTCGGCGAGAAGGATTACCAGCAACTGCTGGTGGTGCGCCGCCTCGTCGCCGATCTCGACATCGACACCGACATCGTGCCCGGCCCGACGGTGCGCGAGGCCGACGGCCTCGCCATGTCGTCGCGGAACGCCTATCTCTCGGACGACGACCGGGCCGTGGCCGCGTCCCTGCCCTCGGTGCTCAATTTCGTCGCCACCCAGCTTCGCACCGGGGCGGAAGCGGGCCCCCTGCTGGAGGCCGGGCGCAACCGTCTCCTGAAGGCGGGCTTCGCCGAGGTCCAGTACCTCGACCTCGCCGATGCCACGACGCTGGCCCCGATCGAAAAGGCGGACCGCCCGGCCCGCCTTCTCGTCGCCGCCAGACTCGGCAACACCCGCCTGATCGACAACGTCGCGGTCTGATCGGCCCTGCCCGGAATCAGCCCTGCCAGGAGGGGCGGCGCTTTTCGAGGAAGGCGGAGAGGCCTTCCTTGGCTTCCTCGGTCGCGCGGCGCTTGGCGATCGCGGTCGCGGTCAGATCGTTGATGTCGTCGTCGATGGGCAGGAATTCCAGTTCGGCGACCAGGCTCTTGGCGCGGGCGACGGCACCGGGCGCATTCAGGAAGATCGCCTCGATCAGCTTGTCGGCGCGATGTTCGAGGGCGATCTCGTCCGGCAGGATTTCCGACACCAGGCCCATGCGCAGCGCCTCCGCCGCGTCGAAACGCTCCCCGGTCTGGAAATAGCGGCGCGCGTTGCGGGCCCCGATGGCGCGCATGACATAGGGCGCGATGGTCGCCGGCATCAGGCCGATCTTCACCTCGGAGAGCGAGAAGGCCGCCTTGGGCGTCGCCAGCGCGATGTCGCAGCAGGCGACGAGGCCGACGCCGCCGCCATAGGCCGGTCCGTCGACCATGGCGATGGTCGGGATCGGCAGGCGGTCGAGACGGGCGAAGAGCGTGGCCAGCGCCTTGGCGTCGGTCAGATTCTCGTCATAGACCTGCACCGCCTGGCGGCGCATCCAGGAGAGGTCGCCGCCGGCCGAGAAGCTCTTGCCCTGGGCGCGGATGATCAGGGCGCGCACGCCTTCCTGGTTCGCCAGGTCGGCGAAGATGGTCGACAGGCGGTCGATGGTCAGTTCGTCGAAGCAATTGTGCTTCTCCGGCTTGGCCAGGGTGACGACGGCGAGGCCGGAGGGCGAGAAGCTGAGGTGCACGCCCGCCTCGAGTTCGGGCAGCGCCATGCCGGGGGCGACGTCGGAAGGTTCGGTACTCATGCTGGTTCCTCGTTGAGAGCGGCGGGGTTGGCCCCGTCATCTTGCTGTCGTCATTTCGCCGTTGGGACATTGCCGTCCGGCCATTGGGGCAGGCCGTCGGCGATGTCGTAACTGTCGCCCTTGTCGGCTACGAAAATATGGTGCTGCTGGCGAAGCCCGGTCGGCATGTCGAGGACGCCGATGGCGATGCCGACGTAATTGCCGCCCACTTCATCGAAGAACAGGGAGGCGCCGCATTCGCGGCAGAAGCCGCGCTTCGCCCTCGCGCTGGAGCGATACCAGGCGAGACCGCCCTGGTTCAGGAAGGTCAGGCGGTCGCGCCGGACCGAGGTATAGGGCCCCGGCGCGCCGTGCCAGCGCCGGCACTGGGAGCAGTGGCAGACGGAAACCGGACCGAAGCGCCCTTGCGCGCGGAAACGCACGGCCCCGCACAGGCAGGCGCCGTGAAGGATCTTGTCCCGTTCGTCCATATGCCTCTCTCCCACCGGTGCCATGTTCGCCATGACGGCACGGAATGCAAATTGAATCTAATTCGATTTGCATTCCGGCAATTTGCATTCGGGCGACTTGATGTCCGCGCCGCCGACTCAGCCGTGACAATGATGCCCGCCCGCGAGGTCGTCGAGAATGGGACAATCCGGCCGATCGTCGCCATGGCAGGCTTCGGCCAGATGGCGGAGCGTACGGACCATGGACTGCAATTCGGCGATCTTCGCCTCCAGGGTCTCGACATGGGAGAGCGCCAGCGCCTTCACCTCGCCCGAGGCGCGGCTGCGATCGCGCCAGAGATCCAGCAACTCGCCGATGGCATCGAGGGAGAAGCCGAGGTCACGCGCACGGCGCACGAAGCGCAGCGTATCGACATCGGAAGCGCCATAGCGCCGATAGCCGGCGTCGGAGCGGCTGGCGGGCGCCAGCAGGCCGATCTGTTCGTAATGGCGGATCATCTTGGCCGAAACGCCGGAAGCTTCGGCCGCCTGTCCGATGTTCATCGTTACCTCCGCTTCTCAAGCCTTGCGCGCCGGATGCCAGCGCCGCAGCAGAAGGGCATTGCCGAGCACGCTGACGCTGCTCGCCGCCATGGCGACCCCTGCCACCACCGGCGACAGCAGGCCGAAGGCGGCCAGCGGGATGCCCACCACATTATAGGCGAAGGCCCAGAACAGGTTGGAGCGGATCTTCGCGGCGACCGCCGCCGCGAGATCGAGGGCGGCGGGCACCAGCAGCGGATCGGGGCGCATCAGGGTGATGCCGGCGCTGGCCATGGCGACATCGACGCCGCCCGCCATGGCGATGCCGAGATCGGCGGCCGCCAGCGCCGGCGCATCGTTCAGCCCGTCGCCGACCATGGCGACACGGTGGCCGGCCTTCCGCTTTTCGCCGATCACCGCCGCCTTGTCGCCGGGCAGCACTTCCGCCGTGACGTCCGCGATGTTCAGGCGCGCGGCGATGGTCCGCGCCGCCGCCGCCCGGTCGCCGGACAGCATGGCACTGTCGATCTTGCGCGCGGCGAGTTCCACCACCGCCTCGGCGGCGCCGGGCCGGTCACTGTCCTCGAAGGCGAAACGCGCGATCAGGCGATTGCCCGCCAGCAGCAGGCTTTCGGTGGCGCCGGGGGCGAGATCGTCCTCGGGCTCGGCGATCCCCGCCTCCCCCGCCGCGCGGGCGGAGCCGAGCAGATAGTCCGTCTCCCCCACCTTGCCGGCGACGCCGCGCCCGGCGATGTTGCGGCCTTCCGCCACCGCCGGCAGGGCGAGGCCGCGATCCGACGCCGCCTGACGCAGCGCCAGGCCGAGGGGATGGTCGCTCGATCCCTGAAGCGCGGCGGCGACGGCCAGCGCCGCGTCCTCCGAACCCTCCAGCGCCTTCATGGCGACGAGGCGGGGCTTGCCTTCGGTCAATGTGCCGGTCTTGTCGAAGATCACGAGGTCGATGCGCCGCGCCTCCTCGAGGGCGGCGGGATCGCGGATCAGGATGCCGTGTTTCGCCGCCAGCCCGGTGCCGACCATGATCGCCGCCGGCGTCGCGAGACCCAGCGCGCAGGGACAGGCGATGACGAGGACGGCGACGCCGTGGATGATCGCCGTCTCCGCCGGCACGCCGGCGATGAACCAGCCGGCCATGGTGATCACGGCGATGGCCACCACCACGGGCACGAAGATCGCCGCGATCCGGTCGACCAGTCGCTGGATCGGCGGCTTGGCGGCCTGGGCATCCGCCACCATGCGCATGACGGAGCCGAGGAAGGAGCCTTCCCCCATCACCGTCACGCGGACGATCAGCCGGCCCTCGCCGTTCACCGAACCGCCCACCACCGGATCGCCGGCCTGCTTCTGGACCGGCAGGCTCTCGCCCGTCAGCAGAGATTCGTCGAGGGCGGAGGCGCCGTCCTCGATCTCGCCGTCGGCCGGCAGCCGGGCCCCGGCGCGGACGACGATGCGGTCCCCCGGTTTCAGGCTGTCGGCCGGAACCTCGGTCTCGCGCCCGTCGGCATCGAGGCGGATGGCGCGGTCGGGCCGCAATCTGGCCAGGGCCCGCAGCGCCGCCCCGGTCTCGCGCTTCGCCCGCGCCTCCATGTATTTGCCGAGCAGCACCAGCGCGATCACCGAGGCCGAGGCTTCGAAATAGAGGTGTCCGCCGCCATGGGCGACCATCAGATAGAGGCTGAGGCCATAGGCGGCCGAGGTGCCGAGCGCGACCAGCACGTCCATATTGCCGGCCCCGGCCCGAAGCGCCTTGAACCCATGCCAGTAGAAGCGCCAGCCCAGCCCGGCCTGGACGACGCTGGCGATGGCAAGCTGGACATAGGCCGGCAGCATGGCGCCCGGCACCAGCATGAGCAGGACCAGCGGTGCCGCCAGCACGAGGCCCGCCACGACTTCCCAGAGCCGGGGACCGCCGTGTTCGGGCCCGGGGGCGAATTCATCCGTCGCCGGGGTGGCGTCATAGCCGGCATCCTCCACCGCCTCGATCAGGGCGGCGGTGGGGGCGTCGCCCGCCACGCGGGCGATTTCGGTCGCGAGATTGACGGTGGCGTCGGCGACGCCGGGCACCGCCTTCAGGGCTTTCTCGACCCGCGCGACGCAGGAGGCGCAGGTCATGCCCTCGATTCTGAGGGTGGCGGTTCTGGATGTGGTCATGGTTCTTCACCTTTCATGACCACAGCCAACACCTTCCCATCGTTGGAAGGTCAAGCGGCAAAATGCAGCATCGAGCACCCTTGACCTTCCCACTGTGGGAAGCCCCACATAGGGAGCGTGTCGAGACAGGAGAACGACCATGCAAGTGTTGAACGTGACCGGCATGACCTGCGGTGGCTGCGTCAAATCGGTCGAGAAGGCGGTGGCAAAGGCGGCGCCGGACCTCGCCATCACCGTGGATCTGGCCGAAGGCAAGGTAAGCTTCGCCGACGGTGTCGATCCGGCGCCCGTGATCGCCGCGATCGAGCGCGCGGGCTTCGAGGCGAAGCCCGCGGCCTGATCGGCGACCTGACTGACCGCGATCAGCGGCGGTCGAGCCAGCGGTGGACGATGCCGGCGATCACCGCGCCGGCGATGGGGGCGACCCAGAACAGCCAGAGTTGCGCCAGCGCCCAATCCCCGGCGAAGAGCGCCGGGCCGGTGCTGCGCGCCGGATTGACCGACGTATTGGTGACCGGGATGCTGATCAGATGGATCAGGGTCAGGGCGAGGCCGATGGCGATCGGCGCGAAGCCCTTGGGCGCGCGGTCGCTGGTCGAGCCCAGGATGATCATCAGGAAGACGAAGGTCAGCACCACTTCGGTGACGGCGGCGGCCCCCAGGGAATAGCCGCCCGGCGAATGTTCGCCGTAGCCGTTGGAGGCGAAGCCAGCACCGACATCGAAGGCGGGAATGCCGGTCGCGATGGCATAGAGCACGGTACTGCCGACGATCGCGCCCAGCACCTGCGCGACGATATAGGGCGCGGCGCGGCCGGCCTCGAACTTGCCGCCGGCGACGAGGCCGAGGGTGACGGCCGGATTGAAATGGCCGCCCGAGATATGGCCGAAGGCGAAGGCGCCAGTCAGCACGGTCAGACCGAAGGCGAGCGAGACGCCGGCGAAGCCGATGCCGAGGTCGGGCACGCCGGCCGCGAGAACGGCACTGCCGGTACCGCCAAGCACCAGCCAGAAGGTGCCGATGAATTCGGCCGCCAGGGGACGCGAAAGGGACATGTGGGTTTCTCTCCTCGATGACGGATCGGCACGCATGAATTGTTGTTGCGCCGCCGCATGCAAGGCTTTACGGCCGGATTTCCTACGAAATGGTAAATCGTCGGATTTCCATGCCGCGCCACCCGTCGGCGCGGCCTGTTGACGCTTCCGCGCCGCTAGGTCCACAACAGTCGGGACCGAGGAGAAGAGGCCGATGCCCGACGAGACGTGCCCCCCGCCCCATCCGACGCTGTTGCGCCACCCGGGCCTGCGCCGCGACGACGACGGCGGGTGCTCGACGATCGACGACGTGCTGGCGAACGAAGTGCCGGTGGCCCTGGTCTACAACGGCATTTCCCATGCCGTGATGATGGCGAGCCCGGCCGATCTGGAGGATTTCGCCATCGGCTTCTCGCTGGCCGAGGGCATCGTCGAGCGCGCGGCCGAGATCCGCGACATCGAGCGTATCGACCACGATGCCGGCATCGAACTGACGATCGAAATCGCGCCCGCGCGCTTCGCCGGCCTGAAGGAACGACGCCGCAGCCTGACCGGGCGCACCGGCTGCGGCCTCTGCGGCATCGAGAGCCTGGAGGCCCTGGACCTGATCCGCCCCGGCACGGTGCCGGCCGGCCCGACCATCGGCGCCGATGTGATCGCCACCGCCATGGCGGGACTTGCCGCCGGCCAGGCCTTGAACCGGGAGAGCCACGCCGTCCATGCCGCCGGTTTCGCCGGGCCCGACGGTGCCGTGCGTCTGATCCGGGAGGACGTCGGGCGTCACAATGCGGTCGACAAGCTGACCGGTGCCATGGCCCGCGCCGGCCTCGATCCCGCCGCCGGCTTCATGGTGGTGACCAGCCGCTGTTCCTATGAAATCGTCCAGAAGGCGGCGCGCGCCGGCATTGCCGTGGTCTGCGCCGTTTCCGCCCCGACGGCGCTGGCGGTCCGACTGGCGGAGGGACTCGGCATGACCCTGGTCGCCTTCGCGCGCGGGCCGCGCCATACGATCTTCAGCCATGCCGAACGGATCCGTCCATGACCAAGCTGATCGGCTTCGCCGGCTGGAGCGGCAGCGGCAAGACCACCCTGGTCACACGCCTGATCCCCGCCCTGATCGAAAGCGGGCGCCGCGTCTCCACCGTCAAGCACGCCCATCACGATTTCGACGTCGACCAGCCGGGCAAGGACAGCCACGACCACCGGATGGCCGGCGCCCATGAAGTCCTCGTCGCCTCGTCGCGGCGCTTCGCCCTGATGCATGAATATCGCGGCGAGCCCGAACTGACGCTCGACGCCCTGATCGCGAAACTGGCGCCGGTCGACGTTGTGATCGTCGAAGGTTTCAAGCGCGACCCGATCCCCAAGATCGAGGTCCATCGGCCCGAGGTGGGAAAGCCCCTGCTGCAGCCGGACGATCCCCATATCGTCGCGGTGGCGAGCCCGGCGCCGCTCGCCGGCGTGCCGGTGCCCCATCTGCCGCTCGACGATCTGGACGCCGTTCTCGCCTTTCTGATCGAAAGGGATCTGGTTTGAGCCGTCGCCTGCCCATGATCACCCTGGACGATGCGCTGGCGCTGATCGCCGCCCGCTTCGGCCCCGCGACCGCCTCCGTCGAGGTCGACAGCGCGAGCGCCCCGGGCCGCGTGCTGGCCGCCGAAGTCACGGCGACGGCGCCCCTGCCGGCGGCGGACAATTCGGCCGTGGACGGTTATGCCCTCGGCCCCGGCGACGGGCCGTTCCGGATCGTGGGACGTTCCGCCGCCGGCCATCCCCTGGCCGGGCCCCTCGGTGAAGGCGAAGCCGCGCGCATCTTCACCGGCGCCGTCGTGCCCGAAGGCACCCTTCGCGTCGCGATGCAGGAATGCTGCCGGCTGGACGGGGCCCTGGTGGTGCCCGAGCCGCCACCGCCGCCCGGCGCCAACATCCGCCGGGCGGGCGAAGTGCTGAAACCCGGGGATGTGGTGCTGCCCGCCGGCCTCAGGATCGGCGCCCTGCATCTCGGGCTGCTGGCCGACATCGGCTGCACGCACCTCGCCGTCCGGGCGCCGCTCAGGGTGGCGCTGCTGTCCAGCGGCGACGAATTGCGCCCGGCGGGCAGCCCGGTCGCCCCCCATCAGGTCATCGACAGCAACCGGCCCCTGATGCGCGGTCTCCTGACGCGGCTCGGCTGCGACCTCAGGGAATGGCCGATCCTGCCGGACGACCGGGCGGCCATCGCCGACGCCTTGACCATGGCCGCCGCCGAGAACGACCTTGTGATCACCACCGCCGGCATGTCGGTGGGGGAGGAGGATCACATCCCCGCCGTCATCCGCGCCGCCGGCACCATGCTGTTCCACCGCGTCGCCCTGAAGCCGGGGCGGCCGGTCGGCCTCGGCCTGATCGGGGGAACACCCGTGCTCGGCCTGCCGGGCAATCCCGGCGCGGTCGCCGTCACCTTCGCCCTGATCGGGCAATGTCTGGTCCGCCTGCTGGCGGGGGAAATGCCGCGTCCCCTGCCCCGGCTGACCCTGCCCGCCGATTTTTCCTACGAGAAGCCGGCGGGCGACCGCGCCCTGCTGCCCGGCCGCCTCGGCCCGCGGGGTATCGAGCGGGTCGCGCGCAATGCCGCCGGCAATCTGGCCTGGACCGTGGGCGCCGACGGTTTCATCGAGATCGCGGAGGCCACGCAACGCATCGCCCCCGGCGATCCCGTCGCCTTCCTGCCCTTTTCGGGAGTCCTGCCATGATCCCTGGTGGTCTGATCCTGG
Source organism: Zavarzinia marina (assembly GCF_021568905.1). Lineage (GTDB taxonomy): Bacteria > Pseudomonadota > Alphaproteobacteria > Zavarziniales > Zavarziniaceae > Zavarzinia > Zavarzinia marina. The sequence goes on from NZ_JAKGSB010000004.1 coordinate 27,662, forward strand.
CCGGCGGCCGGTCGCTGCGCTTCGGCGGCGGCCACAAGGGCCTCGCCCCCCTCGCCGGCCGGCCCCTCCTCACCCATGTGATCGAGCGGGTGGCGCCGCAATGCGGCCCCCTGGCCCTCAACCTGAACGGCGACGCCGGTGACTTTACCGGCTTCGGCCTGCCCGTGGTGCCCGATACGGTCGCCGGCTATCCGGGGCCGCTGGCGGGCGTGCTGGCGGGACTGCGCTGGCTGGCGCGGGAAGCGCCGAACCGCCCCCTGCTGACGGTGACGGTGGACGAGCCCTTCGTGCCGCGCGATCTGGCGCCGCGCCTGACGGCGGCTCATGACGTCATCGCCTTCGCCCGCTCGGGCGGGCGCAGCCATTGGCTGGCGGCACTGTGGTCGCCGCCGATCGTCGAGGATCTGGAACGCGCGCTGCGCGTCGACGGCATCACCCGCATCCGCGATTTCGTCGCCCGCCATTCCGCCTGCGGCGTCGATTTCCACGAGGGCCCGCCCGATCCCTTCTTCAACGTGAACACGCCCGAGGATCTGGCCCGGGCGGAGAGCTTCATGGGCGCGCCATGATCAACAAGCTCGGCTTCCTGCTGGCGCTCGCGCGCGAGAAACATTTCGGCCGCGCGGCGGAAGCCTGCGACGTGACGCAGCCCACGCTTTCCGCCGGCATCAAGCAGCTCGAGGCGGAACTGGGGGTGCGCCTGGTGCAGCGCGGCTCCCGCTTTCAGGGCCTGACGCCGGAGGGCGAGCGCGTGCTGACCTGGGCCCGGCGCATCGTCGCCGACGACCGGGGGCTGCGCCAGGATGTCGACGCCATGCGCCGGGGCCTGGTCGGACACCTGCGCATCGCCGCGATCCCGACCGCGCTGCCCATGGTGCAGAGCCTGACCACACCCTATCGCGCCCAGCATCCGGGCGTGCATTTCACCATTCAATCGATGTCGTCGATCGAGATGCTGCGCCATTTCGAGACTCTCGATGTCGATGCCGGCCTCACCTATATCGACAACGAACCGCTGGGCCGGGTCACCGTGGTCCCGCTCTATCGCGAACGCTATCGCCTGCTGACGGCGCCCGACGCCCCCCTGGGCCATCGCCGCAGCGTCACCTGGGCCGAGGTCGGCAAGGTGCCGCTGTGCCTGCTGACCCCCGACATGCAGAACCGCCGCATCATCGACCGCCTGCTCCAGGGCGCCGGCGTGAAGGTCAGCCCGACCCTCGAATCCAATTCGATGATCGCCCTCTTCGCCCATGTCCGGACCGGCAAATGGGCGAGCGTGATGCCCGCCAAACTGGCCGCCACCCTGGGCCTGCCCGAAACCGTCCGCTCGATCCCGATCCAGGAGCCCGACGCCGCCCACACCATCGGCCTCGTCGTCCCCCACCACGGCCCCATGACCCCCCTGACCGCCGCCCTGGTCAAAACCGCCGAGTCCGTCGCCCCGGCAATTGCGGCCGATGAGTGATTTTTAATAGATTTTGTCTATTGCAGCATGGGGACCACCCCCTTGATCACCATCGGCGATCGGCGGAGGCTGCGATTGGAAAGCCTCTAACGAAGGGTGGAGACGCGGTGACGGCAAGGGATTCCATCGATCTGGAGCGCCTGGGGGCGATCATCGCCGCGCATGGCCACATGCCGGGCCCGACCCTGCCGACCCTGCACGCCATTCAGGAGGCGTTCGGTTTCATCCCCGAGGCCGCGATCCAGATGATCGCCGATGCCGAGAACCGCTCCCGCGCCGAGATCCACGGCGTCGTCACCTTCTATCACGATTTCCGCCAGGCCCCGGCCGGCCGCCATGTGGTGAAGGTGTGCCGGGCCGAGGCGTGCCAGGCCATGGGCGGCGAGGCGGTGGCGAAACGGATTTCCAGCCGCCTCGGCCTCGATTTCGGCGAGACGGCGGCGGATGGCGGCGTGACCCTGGAGAACGTCTACTGCCTGGGGTTGTGCGCCACCGCGCCCTCGGCCATGGTCGACGAGCGCCTGTGCGGCCGCCTGACGCCCGACAAGGCGGAGCGCATCGTGGCGGAGACCCTGTCATGAGCGTCACCTTCCATGTCCCCCAGGATGCGGCCGCACTTGCGGTCGGCGCCGACGCCGTCGCCGAGGCGATCCGGATCGAGGCGGGCAAGCGCGGCATCGCCGCCCGCATCATCCGCAACGGCTCGCGCGGGATGCTGTGGCTGGAACCCCTGGTCGAAGTGGCGACGCCCGAGGGGCGCATGGCCTTCGGCCCGGTCGAGGCGGAAGACGTGCCCGCCCTCTTCGATGCCGGCATGGCGGAGGGGCGCGGCGGCCTGGGCCCGACCGAGGAGATTCCCTTCCTGAAGGCGCAGACCCGTTTCACCTTCGCGCGCTGCGGCGTGATCGCGCCGCTGTCCCTGAGCGACTACGCGGCCATGGACGGCTGGAAGGGGCTGGCCCGCGCCATCACCCTGCCCCCCGCCGAAATCGTCGACGAGGTGACCAGATCGGGCCTGCGCGGGCGCGGCGGCGCCGGCTTTCCGACCGGCATCAAGTGGAAGACGGTGCTGGAGGCGAAGGCGGACCGGAAATACATCGTCGCCAATGCCGATGAGGGCGACAGCGGCACCTTCGCCGACCGCATGCTGATGGAGGGCGATCCCTTCCACCTGATCGAGGGCATGGCGATCGCCGGCATGGCGGTCGGCGCCACCCATGGCTACCTCTACACCCGCTCCGAATATCCCCATGCCATCGCGGTGATGGAGGCGGCGATCGGCCTGGCGCGGGATGCCGGCTTCCTCGGGCCGTCGGTCATGGGCTCGGGCCGCGCCTTCGACATGGAGATCAGGACCGGCGCCGGCGCCTATGTCTGCGGCGAGGAGACGGCACTCCTCGAAAGCATCGAGGGCAAGCGCGGCCAGGTCCGGGCCAAGCCGCCGCTGCCGGCCCACGAGGGCCTGTTCGGCCGCCCGACCGTGATCAACAACATCCTGTCCCTGACCGCCGTGCCCTTCATCCTGGACAAGGGCGCCGCGGCCTATGCCGAGGTCGGCTTCGGGCGGTCGCGCGGGACCATGCCGATCCAGCTGGCCGGCAATCTGCGCCATGGCGGCTTGTTCGAAGTCGGTTTCGGCATCACGCTTGGCGAATTGGTGAATGAGATCGGCGGCGGCACCATGACCGGCCGGCCGGTGAAGGCGGTGCAGGTGGGCGGCCCCCTGGGCGCCTATTTCCCGCCGGCCCTGTTCGACACGCCCTTCGATTATGAAGCCTTCACCAAGGCCGGCGGCCTGATCGGCCATGGCGGCGTGGTGGTCTTCGACGATACCGTGGACATGGTGCAACAGGCCCGTTTCGCCATGGATTTCTGCGCCGTCGAGAGTTGCGGCAAATGCACGCCGTGCCGGATCGGCTCCACCCGTGGCGTCGAGACCATCGACAAGATCGCGGCGGGGCGCGACGTCGCCGCCAACCTGCAACTGGTCGAGGATCTGTGCGAGACGATGAAATTCGGCTCGCTCTGCGCGCTCGGCGGTTTCACGCCCTATCCCGTGCTCAGCGCCCTGCACCATTTCCCGGACGACTTCGTGGCGCGCCAGACGGCGCAGGCCGCGGAATAGGAGACGCCTGATGTCCCTCGTCGAAGAAAACGACTACGGCACCCCGGCGGTGAAATCCGCCACCACCGTCACCCTGACCATCGACGGCGAGGCCGTCACCGTGCCCGCCGGCACCTCGATCATGCGCGCGGCGGCCGAGATGGGCACGAAGGTGCCGAAGCTCTGCGCCACCGACAGCGTGAAGGCCTTCGGCTCGTGCCGCATGTGCCTCGTGGAGGTCGAGGGCCGGCCGGGCACGCCCGCCTCCTGCACCACCCCGGTCGCGGACGGCATGCAGGTACGGACCCAGACCGAACGCCTGAAGCGCCTGCGCCGGGGCATGATGGAACTCTATATCTCCGACCATCCGCTCGACTGCCTGACCTGCGGCGCCAATGGCGACTGCGAGCTTCAGGACATGGCGGGCGCCGTGGGCCTCCGCGAAGTCCGCTATGGTTACGAGGGCGAGAACCACACCCATATGGAGAAGGACCGGTCGAACCCCTATTTCGACTATGATCCTTCGAAATGCATCGTCTGTTCGCGCTGTGTCCGCGCCTGCGAGGAGACCCAGGGCACCTTCGCCCTGACGATCGAGGGGCGCGGTTTCGACAGCCGGGTCTCCCCCGGCGCCCATGAAGACTTTCTCTCGTCGGAATGCGTGTCCTGCGGCGCCTGTGTCCAGGCCTGCCCGACCGCGACCCTGATCGAGAAGTCGATCGTCGAGATCGGCCAGCCCGAACATTCGGTCGTCACCACCTGCGCCTATTGCGGCGTCGGCTGTTCCTTCAAGGCGGAAATGCGCGGCGACGAACTGGTGCGCATGGTCCCCTTCAAGGACGGCAAGGCAAACCGGGGTCATTCCTGCGTGAAGGGCCGTTTCGCCTGGGGTTACGCCACCCACAAGGACCGGATCCTGAAACCCATGGTGCGGGCCAGGATCACCGACCCTTGGCAGGAGGTGAGCTGGGAGGAAGCCTTCGCCCATGTCGCCAAGGAATTCCGCCGCATCCAGGGCCAATACGGCAAGGAGGCGGTGGGCGGCATCACCTCGTCGCGCTGCACCAATGAAGAGACCTATCTGGTTCAGAAGATGATCCGCGCCGGTTTCGGCAACAACAATGTCGACACCTGCGCCCGGGTCTGCCATTCGCCCACCGGCTATGGCCTGAAGACCGCCTTCGGCACCTCGGCCGGAACCCAGGACTTCGACTCGGTCGAGGAGACCGACGTCGTCATCGTCATCGGCGCCAATCCGACCGACGGCCATCCCGTCTTCGCCTCGCGCCTCAAGAAACGCCTGCGCCAGGGCGCGCGGCTGATCGTCATCGACCCCCGGCGCATCGATCTGGTGAAGAGCGCCCATGTGGAGGCCGATTATCACCTTCCCTTACGCCCCGGCACCAATGTCGCCGTGGTCACCGCCCTTGCCCATGTCGTGGTGACCGAAGGCCTGGTGGACGAGCAATTCGTCCGCGACTTCTGCGACTGGTCGGAATTCGAGGATTGGGCCGCTTTCGTCTCGGATCCGCGCCACGCGCCCGAGGCGGTGGAGAAGCTGACCGGCGTGCCCGCCGCCTCGATCCGGGGCGCGGCGCGCCTGTTCGCGACCGGCGGCAATGGCGCGATCTACTACGGTCTCGGCGTCACCGAGCACAGCCAGGGCACGACGACGGTGATGGCGATCGCCAATCTGGCGCTGGCCACCGGCAACCTGGGACGGCCCGGCGTCGGCGTGAATCCCCTGCGCGGGCAGAACAATGTCCAGGGGTCCTGCGACATGGGCTCCTTCCCCCATGAATTCCCCGGCTATCGCCATGTCTCGGACGATGCGACGCGGGAGATTTTCGAGAAGCTGTGGGGCGTGCCGCTGTCGAACGAGCCCGGCCTGCGCATCCCCAATATGTTCGACGCCGCGCTGGACGGTTCCTTCAAGGGCCTCTACGTGCAGGGCGAGGACATCGTGCAGTCGGACCCCGACACGAAACATGTCACCGCCGGCCTCTCGGCCATGGAATGCGTGGTGGTCCACGACCTGTTCCTGAACGAGACGGCGAATTACGCCCATGTCTTCCTGCCCGGCTCCACCTTCCTCGAGAAGGACGGCACCTTCACCAATGCCGAACGCCGCATCAACCGGGTGCGCAAGGTGATGGCGCCGAAGAACGGCTATGCGGATTGGGAAGTGACCCAGAAGCTGGCCCAGGCGATGGGCATGGCCATGACCTACGGCCATCCCAGCGAGATCATGGACGAGATCGCGGCAACGACGCCGAGCTTCGCCGGCGTTTCCTATGAAAAACTGGAGGAGGCCGGCTCGGTCCAATGGCCGTGCAACGAGAAGGCGCCGGACGGTACGCCGGTGATGCATATCGGCGGCTTCGCGCGCGGCAAGGGCAAATTCGTCATCACCGAATATGTCCCGACCGACGAGAAGACCGGCCCGCGCTTCCCGCTACTGCTGACCACCGGCCGGATTCTGAGCCAATACAACGTCGGCGCCCAGACGCGGCGGACGGCGAATACCGCCTGGCACCCCGAGGATCTCCTGGAGATGCACCCCCATGACGCCGAGAACCGGGGCCTGAAGGAGGGCGATTGGGCGCGCCTGCAAAGCCGGGCGGGCGAGACCACGCTGCGGGTCAAGGTGACCGACCGGGTGGCGCCGGGTGTCGTCTACACCACCTTCCATCACCCGCTGACCCAGGCCAACGTCATCACCACCGATTATTCGGACTGGGCGACCAATTGCCCCGAATACAAGGTGACGGCGGTCCAGGTCGCCCCCTCCAACGGGCCGAGCGACTGGCAGGAACACTATCGCGAGCACACGGAACTGAGCCGGCGCATCGCCGTCCCCGAACAGGCGGCGGAGTAAGCGATGAACGCCCTTCGTACCAATCCCGTCGTCCCGGCGCAGGCCGGGACCTTTCGACGGAAGGGCACCGTGCCCTACGCCCGAGAGATACCGGCCTTCGCCGGGATGACGCTCATGGTGGCGGGAGTTATCTGATGCAGCCCGACAAGCTGGTGCGCATGGCCAATCAGATCGCCGACTTCTTCAAGGCGCAGGGCCAGACCTCGGCCCCGGCGGAGATCGCCGATCATCTGGTGAAGTTCTGGGATCCGCGGATGCGCCGCGACATCCTTGCCTATGTCGATCAGGGCGGCGCGGGTCTCGATCCGCTCGCCCGTCAAGCCATGGAGTTGCTACCGCGTAAGAGCTGACGAAAACCAATCGAAGGAAAAGCGCGCCTGTCGCGCGGCCCCGGGCGGAAACGATCCCGGCCGCGAGGGGAGAGCCGTGCCTGATCGGCACCGCGACATCCCCGACGATCAATCCCCTTAAGGCACAACAGAGAATGACCACGGGAGGGTACAATGGGCATCACAGCGTCGCTTCACAAGAGGCACATCGTCGCACATGACGATTTCAACCGGTGGAAGGTTCCGCCGGCCTCGATCGCCATCCATCTCTGCATCGGTTCGGTCTATGCGTGGAGTATCTTCAATCCGCCGCTGACCCGCCAGTTGGGCGTCGTCGCCGGCGCGCCGGAGGATTGGTCGCTCGGCTCCGTCGTCTGGATCTTCTCCGTCGCCATCGTCTTCCTCGGCCTTTCCGCCGCCTTCGCCGGCAAATGGCTGGAGGAAGTCGGCCCGCGCATGGTGGGTGTAACCGCGGCCGCCCTCTGGGGCGGCGGCTTCCTGGTCTCCGCCGTCGGCATCTCGACCCATCAGCTGTGGCTGATCTATCTGGGTTACGGCGTGCTCGGCGGCTGCGGCCTCGGGCTCGGCTATGTCTCGCCGGTCTCGACCCTGATCCGATGGTTCCCGGACCGGCGCGGCATGGCGACCGGCATGGCCATCATGGGCTTCGGCGGCGGCGCCATGATCGGCGCGCCATTGAAGGAATGGCTGCTCAAGATGTTCTACGTCGCGCCCCAATATCTCGGCACGACGGATGCGGTGAGCATGGTCACCGAGGGCGGCCGCCGGCTGGCGGAAGTCGGCGGCGCCATGCATGAGGTCGTCGTCATCGGTGCCGCCGAGGCGGCGCGCATGGCGGTGCCGGGGCCCGAGGGCGTCTATGTCGTCGGCACCGGATCGACCGGCGCCCTCGAGACCTTCATCGCGCTGGGCATCGGCTATTTCGTCGTCATGATGATTGCCGCCTTCTCCTATCGCGTGCCGCGCGAAGGCTGGCTGCCCAAGGGCTGGACCCCGCCGGCGGAGGATGCCGCGTCGAAGAAGATGATCACGCGGAAGCACGTCCACATCGACCAGGCCCTGAAGACGCCGCAGTTCTATCTGCTGTGGATCGTGCTGTGCACCAATGTGACCGCCGGCATCGGCGTGATCGGTGTCGCCAAGACCATGATGACGGAAATCTTCGGCACCACACTGCCGCTGATCGTGAACGGTGCCTTCGCCGCGACCTACGTGCTGATGATCAGCGTCTTCAACATGTGCGGACGCTTCATCTGGGCGAGCGCGTCGGATTACATCGGGCGCAAGAACACCTATTACTGCTTCTTCGTCCTCGGGATCGCGCTCTATCTCTCGATCCCCTATTCCGCCCAGGCGGTCAGCGCCGATCCGGTGGTGACCTGGCTGATCATGTTCTATGCCGCGACCATGATCATCTTCACCATGTATGGCGGCGGCTTCGCCACCATCCCCGCCTATCTGGCCGACGTCTTCGGCACGAAATACGTGGGCGGCATCCACGGCCGCCTGCTGACGGCGTGGAGCACGGCGGGCGTCCTCGGCCCGCTGGCGATCACCAGCCTGCGCGAAAGCTCGCTGGCGTCGGCGCTGCGCGACCTTTCGGCCAAGGTCGATCCGGCCCGCTTCCAGGCGGCCTTCGGTGCCGGCGTCGACAAGCTGGACGAACTGGTGGCGGCGAAGACGGTGACGGTGGCCAAGCTGATGGCGATCGCGCCCGAGGGCACGGTGGATCCGACGCCGAACCTCTACAACACCACCATGTACGCCATGGCAGGGCTGCTGGTGATCGGCCTGATCGCCAATGCGCTGGTCAGCCCGGTGAAGGCCCATCACCACATGAAGGACGAGGAACCGGCACCGAGCCCGAGCCCCGTCCGGCCCGCCGGCGCCACGCCCGCGGGCCATCCGGCGGCGGGGGAATGATCCCCGCGCCCGGCTTCTAGGTCCCGAGCCCGGGCGGGCGTTCCGCCCGGGCATCGATCCGCATCAGGGTCTGCTGGCCGAGGGCGACGAGATTGCGCTCGCCCCCGGTCACGCCGAAGACCTCGAGCTGGCAGATGGTGAGGGTGCGGCCGCTGCGCACCACGCGGCCCTCCGCTTCCAGCCATTCGCCTTTGGCGGGTGCCACCAGATTGACCTTGAATTCGACCGTCAGCACCGAGGACCCCTCGGGAAACAGGCTGAGCCCGGCATAGCCCCCGGCGGAATCGGCGATGGCCGTGGTCGCGCCGGCGTGAAAGAAGCCGTGCTGCTGGGTCAGGTGGTCGCCGTAAGGCAGGCGGATGCGGACGAAGCCCGGCTCCACCACGTCGAGTACGGCCCCCAGGTGATGCATCAGGCCCTGGCGATCGAAACTGTCGTGGACCATGCGCGTATCTTCCAAGGCATCCTCCTTCCTGCTTTCGGTCATTCTGCCCTTGCCCGGCGGGCGGCGCGATTGAGATCGGCTCAAGCCCCATGACGGAAACTCAATTGCCGTTCATGGCGCGGCGCGCTTCCATGGCCCCGAACAATGGAGGCGCGCCATGGACAGGAATCCCGTCGTCCACCTCGACGATCTGACGCTCGAAACCCTGCACGACGGGCCGGTCTTCGCCGCCCGCGCGGCGCCGGTGCTGGCGCCCCTGGGCGCAAGGCACCTGGGCGGGCGGCTGGTGGAGATTCCGGCCGGGCGGCGCGCCTGGCCGCTGCACAATCACCATGCCAACGACGAAGTCTTCGTCATCCTGGCCGGCAGCGGCGTGCTGCGCCTCGGCGCGGCGGAGCACCCGATCAGGGCCGGCGATGTCGTCGTCTGCCCGGCCGGCGGGATGGAGGGCGCGCATCAGCTGCGCGCCGGGGCCGAGGGACCGCTGCGCTTCCTGGCGCTGTCGTCGATGCGCGAGCCGGACGTCCTGGAATATCCGGACTCGGGCAAATTCATGGTCGTCGCCGGCAGCGCTCCGGGCGGCGATCTGGCGGCGCGCAGCTTCAACCATGTCGGGCGGCTGGCCGACGGGACGTTCTATTGGGATGGCGAAGCATGAGCGCGGCGATCGAATTCTGGTTCGACTTCTCGTCGGCCTATGCCTATTTCGCGGCGCGCGAGATCGACGCGCTCGCCGCCCGGACCAACCGCGCCGTGCGGTGGCGGCCCTTCATGCTGGGCACCGCCTTCAAGGTGACGGGGGCGCGCGGCCTGTCGTCCACCCCCCTGAAGAAGGATTACGCAAACCGCGACTGGGCCCGCCTCGCCCGCCTCGGCGCCATTCCCTTCCGCCTGCCCGACGGCCATCCGCGGATCGCCCTGGCCGCCACCCGCGCCTTCTATTGGATCGAGGACAAGGCGCCGGCAAGCGCGCCCGCCTTCGCCCGCGCCGTCTTCAACGCCTATTACACCGTCGGCCTCGACACCGCCGATGCGGGGGCCGTCGCCAACCTCGGCGCCCATCTGGGGCTCGACGCGGCGGCATTGGCCGAGGGCTGCGCCGATCCGGCCGTGAAGGCCCGGGCCACGGCGGCGGGCGAGGAAGCGGTGGCGCGCGGCGTCTTCGGCTCCCCCTGGTTCTTCGTCGACGGCGAGCCGTTCTGGGGCCACGACCGCATGGCCATGATGGAGGAATGGATCAACCGGGGCGGCTGGTAGCGGCTTCGGCCAGCAGCCAGCGCCGGACGTTGGCGAGGCGCCGGTCGCCCTTCAGCCGGTCGGGATAGACCAGCCAATAGCCGCCGCCGGCCGCGATCGGGCGATGGCAGAGACTGCGCAGGCGCCCGGCGGCGACATCCGCCGCCGCCATCTCGACCCCGGCGAAGGCGATGCCGGCGCCGTCCGCCGCCGCCCTGAGCGCGAGCCCGGTGGATTCGACCGTGGTCACCGATGCCGGCCGCAGCGGCCCGCCCGGCAGGGTGGCGTTCCAGGCGGCGAAGAGGTCGCGGCGGTGCTGCGACAGGAACAGATTGGCCCCCTCGACCGCGACCGGCGCCGGCCCGGCGAAGAGATCCGCCGTCTCCTCGAACAGGAGATCGGCGCGCAGCCCCGGCCAGGCCCCGGCGCCATGGCGAATGGCGGCGTCCGCTTCGCCCCCGCCCAGATCGACCGTGGCCTGGGTGGTGGAGATCAGCAGTTCGAAGCCCTGGCGCTCGAAGGGATAGCGGATCAGGCGCGGCGACAGCCAATGGACGGCGAAGGTCGGCAGCATGGAGAGGCGGAGCGGCCCCTTGCCCCGCCCGGCGCCGAGGGCACCGACCGCCTGCGCGATGCGGCCGAAACCGTCCGCCAGTTCGGGCGCGAGACGGGCGCCGGCGTCGGTCAGTTCCAGGCGATTGCCGGCCCGGCGCAGGAGATCCATGCCCAGCGCCTCCTCCAGCCCGCGCAACTGGTGGCTGACGGCTGAGGGCGTGACCGCCAGTTCCGCCGCCGCGTCCCGGATGGAGAGATGACGCGCGACCGCCTCGAAGGCGCGAAGCGCGTTGAGAGGAACGGGAATGCGGCTGGCGGGAAGAGGGCTCGACAAGGGAACCTCGAACGAAGACGGGGCGGCAGCTTAAGCCACAAGAAAACGGGACGGCAGCTTAAAGCCGCCGTCCCGTCCTGTGCGAGCCCTTGTGACTTAACGTCTTGTCGTGTTCGCGCCTTACTCGCGCTCGCCCGTCAGGGAGAGCAGGAGCTGGAACATGTTGATGAAGTTCAGATAGAGCGACAGGGCGCCGAACACCGCCAGCTTCTGGCGGGTCTCGCCGTCATGGTATTCGGCGTATTGTTCCTTGATCGCCTGGGTGTCATAGGCGGTCAGGCCGACGAAGATCAGCACGCCGACGACCGAAATGATGAACTGCATCATGGTCGAGGCGAGGAACATGTTCACCACCATCGCGATGATCAGGCCGATCAGGCCCATGACCAGGAACGAGCCGAATTTCGACAGGTCCCGCTTGGTGGTATAGCCGTAGAGGCTGGTGGCGCCGAACATGCCGGCGGCGATGAAGAAGGTGCGCGCGATCGAGGTCCCGGTGAAGACCAGGAAGATCGAGGCCATGGACAGGCCCATCACGCCGCAGAAGAGCCAGAACACGGTCTGCGCCGTCGACGCCGACATGGACTGGAGCTTGAACGAGAAGAACATCACGAAGGCGAGCGGCGCCAGCATCACCACCCACTTCAGGGGCGTGGTGAAGATCGGGATGTAGATCGCCGGCGTCGAAGCCACCACGGCGGCGACGAGGCCCGTGAGCACGAGGCCGAGGCCCATGTAGTTGTAGACCCGCAGCATGTGCTGCCGCAGGCCCAGGTCGAACTGAGCGGTCCGGGTCTGGGCCCCGGTCTGCTGCCAGCCATAGAGATTCGGGTTGTTCACGGCATACTCCTCCTGAAGATGACGTCGGTACTTGGTGACAGGCGTCGTTAGAACAGGCTTTCCGACAGGCCGCGGGCGGCCTGGTTCAGGGCTTCACCGTCGGCCCCGCCGACGAGGGCATAGGCGACCTCGCCGAGTTGCCAATAGGCCGCCGGCGTTTCCGCCGCCGTCGCCGGCGCGGCGCTGACCGGCGTCACGGCGAAATCGCCGGGGCGCACGGCAAAGAGCGACAGCGTGCCGAATTCGGCGGCATCGAGGGTCATCTCGACGCTCGGACCATAGGTCGAGGGGAAGATCTGCAGGTCGTGGACCCGCCAGTCGTCCGGCAGGCGCGGCAGGGTGATCGCCGTCGCCGCGCGAATGTCCTCGGGCCGCCAGGTCCCGTCCGGCGCGGCATGGGCGCCGGCCCGCAGCACCGCCGTCTGATGGGCGCGCATGGCATCGCCGACGAAGGCGGGCGCCGGCACCGAGGCGACACTGTCCGAAATCGCCAGCGGCCCGAGCGCGCCATGCAGGCCCCAGCCGAGGGCACCGACCATGAAGACGGCGGCGATGCGGCGCAGACGCCCGCCCCGAGCCCGCCGGCTCAGCTTGTGCGAAAGAATGTCGGCCGCGTCGACCATGTCGAGAGGGACCATGTCGACGGAGAGATGGGCGTCCGGCCCCCGGAATGCAAGGCGCAGCGCGTCACGCTGGGCGATATCGGCCATGACCGCCGCCGCCGTCCGGGGATCTTTCGCCAGATGGGCCGCGACTTCCACGCGCCGCTGGGGCGGCAATTGACCGTCGACATAGGCGGCGAGATCGAAATCGGTGATCGGATCAGTCGGTGCCATCGCTTCCCCCTCTCACCAGGCGGAGCCGGCGGGCGCCGTCCCCCGCATCCTCCATCGCGCGGAGCGCCGCCCGGGCGCGGCCGAGGCGCGACATCAAGGTGCCGAGCGGCACATCCAACACCGCCGCCGCCTCGGCATAGGCGAGGCCCTCGACGGTGACCAGATGAAGCGCCGCGCGCTGTTCGTCCGGCAGGGCCATGAAGGCTTCCGCCACCTGGCCGAGACGCACCGCATGTTCCTGCGACGGCGCGACCGTGCCGTCGGTCGCCAGGGCGTCGCGGCGGCGGCTTTCGGCCCGGTCCGCGCGCAGGGCGTCGACGAAGCAATTGTGGACGATCGCCAGCAGCCACGGCCGCAGCGGCGCGCCCTTGCGCACGCCGTCGGCGGCCTGGATGGCGCGCAGCAGCGCCTCCTGCACCAGATCGTCGGCAAGCGCCGCATCCCGCGTCAGGGCACGGGCATAGCGGCGCATGGGGCCGATTTCGTCGGCGACGTTCAAGCCTGTTCTCTCGCGCGTCATATCCTGTATACGGCGCGGTCCCCGGTTTTAATCCGGGCCCGCGAAAAAATTTCCGGCTTGCCCCGCAAGGGACCGAAAGCGCAAAATTTCGACCGTGCCGCTGCGACCGATTGTCCACCAGGGACGGGAATTGATCCATCGCAGCGCAGCCGGCAGCCGACCGACACCAAATATAAACCATGGCTGCAACGGTACCGGCCCCGCCACGGTTTCAACCCGCCACGGTTTCACCCTGTCACGGTTTCACCAGGATCGGCGGTCAACGTTTCGAGAGTATGTGCCGTTTCCCGCCATGTGTCCGTCGCGCCGGCGCCGTTGCCGTGCATTCGTCACCAGGAAAGGAGATTGCCATGCCCGCCACTCTTCGCGATGCCGAAAAGGCCATCAAGACCGCCATCATGGACGTCCAGGCCCTCGGTGAACTGCCCTATCGCCCAGTGATCATCGACGCCGCGGTGAAGAGCCTGACCATGTACGAAGGCGACGAACATCACGCCCGCGACCTCGTTGCCCGCGCCCTCGCGGACCTGCGTCAGCGGGGCGTCCTGCATTCCCACGACGGGGCCTGGAACATCTGGACCCTGAACTGACGGGTCCCGCGCGACATGCCCAGCCCGGATCCCCGGGCTGGATGATCCACACCCGTGATCCAGCGACGAAAGGCGCGTTGATCCCTTGCCCGCGCGGCCTCATGCTTCGGCCGCGATCAGGGAGGGGACGGCGTGGCAGGCAGACCTGAAGTCGATGGATCCGGTGCGGCGTTCGTGGCCGCCGTTGCGGTCAGCGTGCGTCATGGCTTCAGCAAGCAGCGACAGGCCGCCATCCGCCTGATGGCCGGCTTCGGCGTGGTCGGCGATGCCCATGCCGGCGTCAACGTGCAGCACCGTTCCCGCGTGGCGCGGGACCGGGGCCAGCCCAACCTGCGCCAGGTCCATCTCATCCACGGCGAACTGCACGACGAGTTGCGCGCCAAGGGCTTCGCCGTCGGCCCGGCCGACATGGGCGAGAACATCACCACGCGCGGCATCGCCCTGCTCGATCTCTCCGAAGGCACGCGGCTGCGCTTTCCCTCGGGCGCCGAGATCGTGATCACGGGCCTGCGCAACCCCTGCGCCCAGCTCGACGCCTTCCTGCCCGGCCTGACCCAGGCGGTGCTGGGGCGCGACGCCGACGGCGGCCTGATCCGCAAGGCCGGCGTAATGGCGGTGGTCACGGCCGACGGCACGGTCGCGCCGGGCGACCGGCTGGCGATTCTGGCGCCGGCGGCCCATGTGCCGCTGCGCCCGGTTTGACGTTCCCGATCTGGCGCTCGCGAAATCCGATCAGCGGCCCGAATGCGCCCCGTGGCAGGCGCCATGGCCATGGCCGTCCCCGCCGTGGCCGCAGCCGGCGTCGGCCTGCCGGCCGTCGGTGTTCTGCATGTGATGGGCGAGTTCGACCACCTTGCGCATGACGAAATCGCGCGCCGGCGCCTTGGCCGCGACCTCGGCCCAGGCGGTGGCGAAACAAAGAAGCCAACCCTCGCGTTCCTCGGGCCCGATCGGCGCGTGAAGATGGCGCCGGCGCAGCATGGGATGGCCGTATTTGCTGGTATAGAGCGGCGGCCCGCCCAGCCAGCCGGTCATGTATTCGAAGAATTTCTCTTCCGCGCGGCTCATGTCCGGCGGGTGAATGGCGCGGCAGGCGGCGGCCTGGGGCAGGATGTCCATGGCTTCGTACATGCGCCGCGCCAGAAGGCGCACGCCGGCCTCGCCGCCGATCTGTTCATAGGGCGTCTGCTGCATCGCGGGTCTCCCGGACGGCGGTTCATCCTGCCGACTGCTTAGCAGATCGCGGCGCCCGGCGAAGCGCACTTTTCGTCACAGGGTGGCACCGCCGGTTCCGAAATCCCCGCGGCACGGGTTTTCCTGTCACCCGACACACAATAGGGCGCTTTGGAACATGACAAACGCATGTAATATGCAGTCCCGGTGAATGAAATGATTCACCGAGTCGCGTCTCTGGGAGGAGATGGTCAATTGGCGACATTCAAAGACATCATCAACGACTACGCCGCCCACACCGGGCTCGAGCCCAAGGTGGCGGACAAGGCGCTGCGCGGCGTGATCGAATACGTCGCGACCCGGACCTCGAAGGGCGAGAAGATCCGCCTGCCGGGCCTCGGCACCTTCGAGGTGAAGAAGCGCCCCGCGCGCAAGGGCCGCAACCCGCAGACCGGCGAAGCGATCAAGATCAAGGCCAGTTCGCGCCTGACCTTCCGCCCGGCCGCCACGCTGGCCGTCGCGGCACCGGCGCCCAAGAAGGCGAAGACGGCACCGGCCGCCAAGCCCGCGCCCGCCGCGAAGAAACCCGCGCCGAAGGCGCCGGCCAAGCCGAAGGCCGCGGCTGCGCCGAAGCCGAAAGCCGCGGCTGCGCCCAAGCCGAAGGTGGCCGCCGCGCCCAAGCCGAAGGCGGCCCCTGCCCCCAAGCCGAAGGCCGCCGCCGCGAAGGCCGCGCCCCCCAAGGCCAAGGCGGCCGAGCCCAAGGCGAAGAAGCCCGCCGCCAAGAAGAAGAAGTGACGTCCGGCGGCTGGTTTCAGCCGCCGCGCGCCATCGCCGCCATCGCGTCCTCGATCAGCCACAGGCGATCCTGACCCCAGGTGGCGACATCGTCGTACCTGAGGGACGGCACCCCCCAGAGCCCCGCGCCCACCATGGCGCGGCGGTTGTCCTCGGCTGTGATGCGCCACGTCTCGTCGGCGATCGCGGCCTTCGTCATCGCGGGATCGAGCCCGGCGCGCGCGATCAGCCGTGTCAGGCCGTCGTCGGTGCCGGCATCCACCCCTTCCGCGAAGACACCCGACAGGAAGGAGAGGGCGAAGCGCCGCGCCTTGCCCTCGTCGAGACCGATCGCCCCGGCGAGGACCGCGAGGCCGCGTTCGACCGGCCGGCCCAGCGGATCGGCGATACGCCCGAACGGCATGCCTTCCGAAACCGCCTCGCGCTTGGTGTCGCGCACGATGTAGAGCCGTTTCGCCGCCGGTACAGGCAGACCCCGCGTCACCATGGGCAGCACGAAGCGAAGCCGCAGCCGCGCGCCGTAGTGATCGGCGAGCGCGAAGGCCCGGGGCAGCACGATGTAGCTGTAGGGCGAGCGGAAGGAAAAGAAGAGCTCGAGATCGGGCCCGCGCCCGGCGAGACGGCCCGCGCAATCCGCCGGCAGGGTCGGGCGATGGCGCGGAAAATGCGGTGACGGCGCGCCGCCGACGGCCCCCAGGTCGTCGAGCCGGCTTTCGAGATAATGCAGCCGGTCGAGCCCCCAATACCATTCCCCGGCATAGAAGAAGGTGGCGCCCAGATAATGACCCAGGCGCTCGCGCAGCGCATCGCCCGCCGCCAGCGCCGCCGCGACGCCGTCGGCCCGGTCCTCGGCGATTTCGCCCCGCCACGCACC
The DNA here is from genome assembly GCF_021568905.1 of Zavarzinia marina. Classification (GTDB taxonomy): domain Bacteria; phylum Pseudomonadota; class Alphaproteobacteria; order Zavarziniales; family Zavarziniaceae; genus Zavarzinia; species Zavarzinia marina. The sequence goes on from NZ_JAKGSB010000004.1 coordinate 44,580, forward strand.
GGCGGTGATCGCCGCCGCCCGCTCGATGAAGTCGCCGCGCGCCAGGGCCGCCGCCAAACGCCCGAGCGCCGCCTGTACCGCCCTCGGTTCCAGGGCCTCGGCGAAAGAGGGCACCTCGAGGCCGAGACGGGCCGCCAGCGCCGCCGCGTCGCGCCTGGAATAATCGTCCAGCAGGCGGCGTTCCGGGGCCGCCCAGTCGGGGGGCGGCGACACCAGATGGGTCTCGATCGCAACCCCCGCGCGGTCGGCCAGGTCCGGCAGGACCAAGGCCGTCAGCAGGGAATAGGGATCGGTGACGTCGTGGAAGTAGTGGACGACATGGGGGTGTCCCGACAGGCGCCGGCGCCATTCGCGCAGTTTGCGGCGGCGGCGCGCGCCCGTCTCGCTGGTGATCAGGCTGGACACGGCCGTGCCGATCCGGGCTTTCAGGGTCATCGCCGCACCTAGAGCAAGTGCCGGGACAGGATCTCGTCGCTGCCTGCCGGCAGGGAGAGGAGAAGCCCGTCGCGGGCGATGTCGACCGGTCCGTCGAAGATATCCGCCACGCCGTCGAGGAAGACGCCGTGAAGCAGCGCATTCGGCAGCGGCGGCGTGACATGGACGAAAACCAGCCGGCGCACCCCGGCGCGGGCGGCGATCGCCGCCGCGTCGGTCGGGGCCGTGTGGTAACCCGGAATGTCTTCCATGACATGGACCAGATTGCCGCGCCCCGCCGCTCCCGCTGCCTCGCCCAGCATGGCGACGAGGCGGGGCGACAGGGCTTCGTGAACCAGCAGGTCCGCGCCCTCGGCGAAGGCTTCGAGATTGGCGCTGGGCGCCGTATCGCCGCTGAGCACCAGGCTGCGCCCGCCATAGTCGAAGCGATAGCCGACCGCCGGCGCCGCCGGCGCGTGGTCGACGGCGAAGGCGGTGACCTTCACGCCGTCCGCTTCATAGACCGTCGTGCCCTCGCCCGGTCCGGGCATGACGAAGGCATGGGCGATGCCGCCGGCGCCGCCGGGCGGCACCACGTCCGGGCCGTGATGGGCGGTCCGATATTGGGCATCGAGGGCATAGGCGGCATCGAAGCCCTCGACCACGCGTTCCACCCCCGGCGGGCCATAGACCGGCACCGGCACCTTGGCCGGGCCGCCGGTCCAGCGCAGCATCATGGCCTCGCCCAGCCCGTCGATATGATCGGAATGGAAATGGGTCAGCAAGATCGCGGTCAGACCGCCGGGGCGGATGCCCATGCGCACCATATTGCGCGCGCCCATGGAACCGGCATCGACCATGAAGACGGAACGCCCGGCGATGACCAATTGGCACGGACCGGAACGCAGCGGATCGGGCATCGGCCCGCCCGCGCCGCAGACGGCGAGGTGCAGCCCGTCGGGCAATTCGGCGGCCCGGTCGGCCGCCATGTTCTGCGCCGCCATGCGCCCGGCGAGCGCCAGCACGACGCGATCGCCCGCGACGAGCCAGACCGCCGCCGCCAGGACCGCCAAACCGACCACCAGCGACATGACGACCCTGAACGTCCTGCCGACGTAAACCCCGCGCGCCATCGCTTCCTCCATGTCCTTATTAATCGAAGACATTAAATGACGTGTCCGGCGCTGGCAAGCGCTACAATGGCCGACGGCATCCTAAACGCTTGCGCATCATAATGGTGTCCATTATTCCTGATGGGGAGGAGGACGGGACGCAGAGCCATGGACGGCGCCACCGACAGCAGGGACAAGGTCGCGCGGCCACGGCGCGGCGCCCGGAAGCCGAAGACTCCCGCCGCCGAGCGGGACGCGGCGGGCGCGCGAAAATCCGCCTCGGGGCGCGAGGCGATCATGGCCTGCGCGCTGCAACTCTTCGGCGATCGCGGCTTCGAGGGTGTCAGCACCGCCGAGATCCTGGAAGCCGCCGGCCAGCGCAACCAGACGGCGCTCCAATACCACTTCGGCTCGCGCGAGGGGCTCTACAAGGCGCTGCTCGAAAGCTATCTGCGGCCCATAGACGAGAGGCGCCTCGCCATCCTTTCGGCGACGGCGCGGCCGAGCTTCGTCACCTGCCTGCGCGCCCTGATCGAGCCCCTGATCGACGAGGTCGGCGACGGGCCCGAGGGATTGGCCTATCTGCGCTTCCTGCGCCAGTTCACGTCGCGGCCCGGTTTCGACATTCTCGAAGTCTCGCGCACGCTGGACTATCCCGGCATGAAGCGCCTGATCGTCGAGGCGGAACGCCATCTGGGCGATGTCGCGCCGGCACGGCGCGGCTTCGCCATCGGCGTGATGCTGCAGATCACGGTGACCCTGCTTTCGGCGTGGCGGGGTGAAGGCGTGGAGGCCTTCGATCGCGAAGGCTTCATCGCCGCCGCCGTCGCCGCCTGCCGCGCCCTGCACCGAAGCCTGGCGGCGACGGCGCCGCCCTGATCACCAGAAGGCCGTGCAACCGGCAAAGACCGGGCGGCGAAGGAAACGCATAGGGGGAGAGACATGCTGAAACTCTATGGGGCGCTGGCGTCGCCCTATTCGATGAAGGTGCGGGCGGCGCTGCGCTGGCTGCGGGTGCCCCACGGCTGGGTCCAGATGGGGCTCGAACACGGCGAGGTGCTGACCAGGATCAAGCCCGCCGTGATCCCCATCGTGGAGTTCCCGGACGGCAGCCTGGCCAATGATTCGACACCGCTGCTGATCCGTTTCAGCGCCGAGGCGCCGGCCGGCCGCGCCCTTCTGCCGGAGGAGCCGGTCGCCCGCTTCCTCTGCCTGCTGATCGAGGATTTCGCCGACGAATGGATGACCAAGGTCATGTTCCACTACCGCTGGACGGCGGAGATCGACCAGCGGGTGATGAGCGAGGCCATCGTCTACGACCGGGTGCGGGGCCACGGCCGCGCCGCCGTCGAGGCCGGCGCCGCCCAGTTCCGCGAACGCCAGGTCGGGCGCATGCATCTGGTCGGCTGCGGCGCCGAACAGGCGCCGCAACTAGCGACCACCTACGGCAGGGTGATGGAGATCATGGAGGCCATGGTGCCCGATCGCGGCTTCCTCTTCGGCTCGCGCCCCTCGCTCGCGGATTTCGGCCTGTTCGGGCAATTGTCGCAGCTCGGCATCGACCCGACGCCGGCCGCGCGCATGCGCCACGAGGCGCCCCTGCTGTGGCGCTGGCTGATGATCGTCGACGATACCTCGGGCCTCGACGGTGACTGGATGGCGACCCCGGCCGACGAGGATCCGGCCGTCACCGCCCTCGCCCGGCTGGTGGCCGAAGTCTATCTGCCCTTCCTCGCCGCCAATGCGCGCGCGATCGCGGCGGGGGAAGAGGACCTGTCGGTTCACATTCTCGGCAGCGAGCATCGCCAGCCGGTGTTCAAATATCAGGTGAAATGCCTCGCCGCGCTGCGCGGGGCCTTCGCCGCCCTCGACACCGCATCCCGCAACCGCCTCGCCCGTGTGCTGGGCGAAGGCGCCATCGCCATTCTCGCCGACTGACGGCCTGGGAGGACAAGATGATCGATCTCTACACCGCCCCCACCCCCAATGGCTGGAAAGCCTCGGTCACGCTGGAGGAACTGAGCCTGCCCTATGAGGTGCATCCGATCAACATCATGACCGGGGAGCAGAAGACGCCGGACTATCTGGCGATCAATCCCAACGGCCGGATCCCCGCCATCGTCGATCGCGACGAAGGCGATTTCGCCGTCTTCGAATCCGGTGCCCTGATGATCTATCTGGCGGAAAAGACCGGGCGCCTGATGCCGACGGACGCCAAGGGCCGCTCGACCGTCATCCAGTGGCTGATGTTCCAGATGGCCGGCGTCGGCCCCATGATGGGCCAGGCCAATGTCTTCTATCGTTACATGCCCGAGAAGATCCAGGTCGCGATCGACCGCTATCAGCAGGAATCGAAGCGCCTGCTGACCGTGCTCGACACACGCCTCGCCGATCGTGAATTCCTGGCCGGCGACTATTCGATCGCCGACATCGCCAATTTCTGCTGGGCCCGCATCCACGCCTGGTCGGGCGTGCCGGTCGACGACCTGCCCCATCTGCAACGCTGGCTGGCGGCGATCGAGGAGCGTCCGGCGGTCGACCGCGGCGTCAAGGTCCCGGTCGATATCTCGGCCCTGTTCCGGGGCGGCCAGGAGGCGGAGGACTTCGCCACCGCCGCCCGCAGCATCGTCACCGGAAGCGACAAGACATAGCCGGCGCCGACGGGCCGTCACGGCCGCCAGCGCGTCAAAGTCCGGCGGCCAGCACCTCGAGCTGGCTGGCGCAAAGGCCCCAGCCTTCGTGAAAGCCCATGTCCTCGTGGGCCTTGCGGTCTTCCGCCGTCCAATGCGCGGCACGCGCGACGTAACGCGTGGACGCGCCCTCGTCGTCGAGGGTGATGGTCACGGCCATGAAGGCCTTGGCCGAAGGCTCCCAGGCGCTGGTGAAGGCATCGGTGAAGACCAGCTTCTGATCACGGACCACTTCGAGATAGGTGAAATGGAGCGGCATCTCCTCGCCCCCTTCCAGCTTCATGACGATGAAGGCGGCCCCGCCCGGAGCGACGTCCAGTTCCGCCCGCGTTATGGTGTGCGGATGCGGCGCGAACCACCGGCTGAGCAGCGCCGGCTCGGTCAGGCAGCGGAAGATCGCGGCGCGCGGCGCGCGCAGCAGCCGGTCGAGGACGAGGCTGCGTTCGCCGGTCGCGGTCATCGCCTGTCTCCCCCGCCCTCGATCGGCTGGTTCATGGACCAGCTGACGCCGAAGGGATCGCGCAGCCGGCCGTAGCGCGCGCCCCAGAACATGGTCTGCACCGGCATCAGCACCGTCGCGCCGGCGGCGACGGCGCGGTCCCACCAGGGATCGATGTCGTCGACCTGGATCGTCAGTTCGAAGGCCTGCGGCATCTCGAGGGGCGCGCCGTGCTCGGGATAGGCGTCGGCCAGCATCAGGGAACTGCCGTTGAGATAGAGGTGGACATGCATGGTCCGCCCCTTCTCGTCGGGGGGAATGCTGGCGACGATCTCGGCGCCGAAGGCGCGTACGTAGAAATCCGCCGCCTTCAGGGCACCGTCGATCATCAGATAGGGAACGAAGCCGCCCTTCACTTCGGGCTGCGGCATGGTCGTTGCTGTCTCGGACATGGCGTTTCCTTTCGCTTGCCGCTCCTAGGACGGATGAGGGGCGCGCGATCCGACACGGCGCGGAAAAAATCAGCCGGTCTCCCCCGCCGCCTCGGCTTCCGCCTTCAGACGGTCGAGATGGGCGCGGATATGACTCGCCTCCGCCGCCGTGTTGGCCAGCGCCATCGCCTTGCCGAAGGCGGCGCGCGCCTGGAGCCGGCGGCCGAGCTGCCAGAGCAGGCCGCCGCGCACGCCGTGGAAATGAAAATAGCCGGCCAGGCTGTCGCCCAGCCCTTCCACCATCGCGAGGGCGGCTTCGGGCCCGCGCGACTTGGAGACGGCGACGGCCCGGTTCAGGGTCACCACGGGCGAGGGTTGCAGGCGTTCGAGAACGCCGTAGAGCAGGTCGATCTGGCCCCAGTCGGTATCCGCCGGCGTCGCCGCCTTGTCGTGCAGGGCGGCAATGGCGGCCTGGATCTGATAGGGTCCGGGGGCGCGGTGGCGCAGCGCCTTTTCGGTCAGGGCCAGGCCTTCCGCGATCAGCTTGCGGTTCCAGCGCCCCCGGTCCTGATCCTCGAGCAGGATGATCTCGCCCGCGTCGTCGAAACGCGCGGCGTGGCGCGCGTGCTGAAGCAGCATGAGGGCGGTCAGGCCCATCACTTCCGGCTCGGCCGGGAACAGGCGCTGCAGCAGCCGGCCGAGGCGGATGGCATCGTCGCAGAGGCGCGCGCGATAGGCGCCGTCGGCGGCGGAATAGCCTTCGTTGAAGACCAGATAGATCATCGCCGCGACGGCGGCGAGACGCTCCGCGCGGGCCGTATCGTCCGGCGTCTCGAAGGGAATGCCCATCACCGCGATCTGGCGCTTGGCCCTGGTGATGCGCTGTTCCATGGCCGTTTCCGAGACCAGGAAGGCACGGGCGATCTGAGCGACCGTCAGGCCCGCGACGACGCGGAGCGCCAGCACCACCTGTTGCACCGCCATGAGTTCCGGCCGGCAGCAGGTGAACATGAGACGCAGCACGTCGTCCTGAAACCGGGACTCGTCGAGGCGTTCGGCCAGCGGCGTTTCCACGTCGTCGAGATCGGAGATCGCCGCCTCGTCCGGCAGGGCGACGTCGCGCGACTTGCGGCGCAGCACGTCCAGGGCGGCGTTCCGCCCGACCATGATCAGCCAGGCGGCGGGATCGCGCGGCGGCCCCTTCTCGGGCCAGAGACGAAGGGCGCGCAGGCAGGCTTCCTGAAACGCTTCCTCGGCGAGGTCGAGATCGCGGAAATAACGCAGAAGCGCGCCGACCGCCCGGGGTCGCGCCCCGACGATGGCATTCTCGATCCAGGCGGGATCGGTGGTCACGGCGCGGGATCCGCCCTGGCGTCGGCATTGTAGAGGGCAACCGGCCGCAGCTCATAGGCGCCGCCGGGATTGGCGCCCGCCAATTGGCGGGCGATCGCCAGCGCCTCCTCCAGATCCGCGACGTCGACGACGTAGAAGCCGAGCAATTGTTCCTTGGTCTCGGCGAAGGGGCCGTCGATCACCAGGGGCGCATCCTTGGTCTTGCGCAGCGTCGTCGCCGTCGTCGTCGGCAAAAGGCGGAGCGACGGCCCCATCTTGCCGGACGCGATCAAGGGCGCCTGCACCTCCGCCAGCCGCGCCATGACCGCCGCCTCCTGTTCCTCGGACCAGGACCAGACGACGTCTTCCTCGTGATAGCAGAGAATGGTGTAGAGCATCGCTTTCCCCCTTGATCCGAGGACGGTTCGGCCGGCCGGAAACCGACACCGGCCCTGAGATTTTTTCGCCCCCCTAATCGTCATCCCGGCGCAGGCCGGGATCTTTCGACGGACGGCCGCCTTCTGGTCACGAGGCCCCGGCCTTCGCCGGGGCGACGAGCCAAGGGAGGCTCACTGCCCCGTGAACACGGGCTTTCGCTTCTCCAGCATGGCGGCGACGGCTTCCTTGTGATCGGCCGTGGCGTGAGCCGACGCCTGCATGGCGGCCGAGGTGTCGAGCACGGTGCCGAGGTCGCTGCGCCAGGCGAGCCGCAACAGGCGCTTGGTCATGCGCACCACATGGGGCGGATTGGCGGCGATGCGGCGCGCCAGGCTGTGGGCCGCGATCATCAGTTCGTCGTCCGGCACGACCCGGGAAACGAGGCCGATCGCCAGGGCCTCGGCGGCATCGACGGCGTCGCCGGTCAGGGCCATTTCGGCGGCCCGGGCGAACCCCACGATCCGGGGCAGCAGCCAGGCGCCGCCATCGCCGGGGATCAGGCCGACCTTCACGAAACTCTCGGCGAAACGCGCGCTCTCGCCGGCGATACGCAGGTCGCACATGCAGGTCAGGTCGCAGCCGGCGCCGATGGCGGGGCCGTTGACGGCGGCGATCACCGGCACCTCGAGGGCCTCGAAGGCGAGCGGGAGTTGCTGGATGCCGTGGCGGTAGTTGCGCCGCGTCTGGGCCGGCAGGGGATCGTTCAGGCCGCCCGCCTCCCCCATGGCCTTCAGATTGCCGCCGGAGGAAAAGGCACTGCCCGCGCCGGTCAGGATGGCGACCCGGACGGTCATGTCCCGTTCGATCCGGTCGAGCACGCCGAGCAGGGCCTCGATCACGTCCGGATCGGAAATCGGGTTCCGGACCGCCGGCCGGTTCAGGGTGATGGTGGCGATGCCTTCGGCATCGAGATCGAACAGAACGGCGGCTTCCTCGGACACGTCTTCCCCCTCGCGCTCTCGTCGGCGAGGGGGAAGGATGGCACGCGGCGCCGCGAGGTCAATATCAGGCCGCGCGGGCGCGCTTCACGGCGGCGAGACCGTTCAGGCGATCAAGGGCGGCGTCATATTCGCGGCGCAGGCGCGCGACCAACTCGCCCGCCGGCAGCACGGCGTCGACGGCGCCGATGCCCTGGCCGCAACCCCAGATGTCGCGCCACGCCTTGGCGCCGGTATTGCCGCCCGAGCCGAAGTTCATCTTGCTGGGATCGGATTCCGGCAGATTTTCCGGATCCAGACCCGCATTGACGATGGAGGGACGCAGGTAGTTGCCGTGCACGCCGGTGAAGAGATTGGTGTAGACGATGTCCTCGCCCCCGCAATCGACCACCGCCTGCTTGTAGGCTACGGCGGCATTGGCCTCCCTGGTCGCGATGAAGGCGGAGCCGATATAGCCGAAATCGGCGCCCATGGCCTGGGCCGCCAGCACGGCATCGCCCCGCGCGATGCAGCCCGACAGGGCCAGCGGACCGTCGAACCAGGCGCGGATCTCCTGGATCAGGGCGAAGGGCGAGAGCTGGCTGGCATGGCCGCCGGCACCGGCGGCGACCGCGATCAGGCCGTCCGCGCCCTTCTCGATCGCCTTCCTGGCGAAGGTCTGGTTGATGATGTCGTGCATGACGACGCCGCCATAGGAATGGATGGCGGCGTTCACGTCCTCCCGCGCGCCCAGCGAGGTGATGATCAGCGGCACCTTGTATTTCACGCACATCTCGACGTCGTGCTGCAGCCGGTCGTTGGAGCGGTGCACGATCTGGTTGACGGCGAAGGGCGCCGAGGGCGTGTCCGGATGATCGCGGTCGAAGGCCGCCAGTTCCTCGGTGATGCGGTGCAGCCATTCGTCGAGCTGGGCCGCCGGCCGCGCGTTCAGCGCCGGAAACGAGCCGACGATACCGGCCTTGCACTGGGCGATCACCAGATCCGGGTTGGAGACGATGAACAGCGGGGCGGCGATCGCGGGCAGGCTGAGACGGCGGCGCAGGCCATTGGCAATGCCGTCGGTACGGTCGATGATCATGCTTCCTCTCCGTGGATCCGTAGGTCCGATTTGGTTTTGCGTGACTATGGAAACACTGTTACCATGAGAAACATCGTTTCCACAAGTCCCACGGACATCATCGAATCGGGAATGCGAGCTTGACCACGGCGAGTTTCGACGCGCGCCAGCAAAGGGCCGACATGCGGGAGGATCTGCGCGCCGCGCTTCTGGCGGCCGCCGCCCGGATCCTGTCGGAGGACGGCCTCGGCGCGCTGACGCTGCGCCGTCTGGCGGAGCGGGTGAACGTCTCGACCAAGGCGGTCTATACCCTGTTCGGCGGCAAGGAAGGGTTGCTCGAGGCGCTCTATCTCGATGCCTTCGACGGGCTCGAGGTGTTCGCGCCCGAAAGCGCCGCGATCGGCGCCCCGCCGGAACGCCTGCTGGCCATGGCGCGCGGCTATCGCGCCTATGCGCTGGCCCGGCCCGATCGCTATGCCGTCATGTTCGGGGATGCCGCCACCGGCTTCTCGCCCTCGGCCGAGAGCCGGCGCCACGCCTGGAACACCACGCGACCCATGCGCCACACCCTGATGGAATGCAAGCCCGGCATGACGGCCGAGGAGGCCGATTTCGTCATGCGCGCGATCTGGGCCACCATGCACGGCATCGTCAGCCTCGAGCTGCGCCAGTTGATCGGGGGCCGCGAGATGGCGGACCGCCTGTTCGACGAGACGCTGATCGCGGTCCTGAACCATTTCGCCGTGCCCCTGCCCCCGGGGCTGCGCAAGACCGCCGCGACGACCTGAAATCCGCGCCGCCCGAGGCGCCACTTGCCTTTGGCTTTGGTGCGGGGCCCGTGTATGGTCAGGCGGAATACCGTCGCGCGTCCGGCGCCGGCGGCACGAACCCGTCACGCCGGCGTCGCCCGATCGACGACGCCGGCCAATCTGAGAGAATCATGCCCGTCATCAACAGTCTCTGCGTCTTCTGCGGTGCCTCCACCCCGCCCGACAGCCGTTTCCTCGATGCCGCCGAACTGCTCGGCAGGAAGCTCGCGGCGGACGGCATCGAACTGGTCTACGGCGGCGGCGCCCTCGGCCTCATGGGCACGGTCGCCCGCGCCGCCCGCGACAACGGCGGCAAGGTCACCGGCATCATTCCCCATTTCCTGACCAAGATCGAAGCCAAGCTGGAAGGCATTTCCGAGACCATCGAGGTCGAGACCATGCATCAGCGAAAGCGTCTGATGTTCGAACGCTCGGACGCCTTCGCGGTGCTGCCCGGCGGCATGGGCACCCTGGACGAGACGGTGGAGATGATCACCTGGGCCCAGCTCCAGCTTCACAAGAAGCCGATCCTGCTGGTCGACGTGCTCGGCTACTGGCAACCCTTCGCCAGCCTGATCGAACATGTGATCACCAATGGTTTCGCCCGCCCCAACACCCGCGATTTCGTGACCGTGGTCCCCGGCGTCGACGACATCCTGCCGACCCTGTCGCAGATGCGGATCAGCGCCGAGCCGGTCTCCATGCCGGTCGCCGAGTGAGTATCGCGGAAGAGTTGAAGACTTCGACGATTAGGGGGCTGAACAGCCCCCTTCCCTTGTGTATTGTGCGGCGCATAACAACAGCGCCTCAATGGAAGGAATGGGTTGCATGGTAGCCAAGATCAAGGTCGCCAATCCGGTCGTGGAACTCGACGGCGACGAGATGACCCGGATCATCTGGACCTTCATCAAGAACAAGCTGATCCTGCCCTACCTCGACCTCCCCATTCAGTATTTCGATCTGGGGATCGAGTATCGCGACCAGACCGACGATCAGGTGACCGTCGATGCCGCCAACGCCATCAAGGCGGTCGGCGTCGGCATCAAATGCGCGACCATCACCCCCGACGAGGCCCGTGTCGAGGAATTCAAGCTGAAGAAGATGTGGCGCTCGCCGAACGGCACCATCCGCAACATCCTCGGCGGCGTGATCTTCCGCGAGCCGATCATCTGCCAGAACGTGCCGCGCCTGGTGCCGGGCTGGACCAAGCCGATCGTCGTCGGCCGTCACGCCTTCGGCGACCAGTATCGCGCCACCGACTTCAAGGTGCCGGGCAAGGGCAAGATGACGATCAAGTTCGTCGGCGACGACGGCACCGTGATCGAGCACGACGTCTACGACTTCCCGGGCGCCGGCGTCGCCATGGCGATGTACAACCTCGACGACTCGATCCGCGATTTCGCCCGCGCCTCGATGAACTACGGCCTCATCCGCAAGTGGCCGGTCTATCTCTCGACCAAGAACACGATTCTCAAGGCCTATGACGGCCGCTTCAAGGACCTGTTCCAGGAAGTCTACGAGAACGAGTTCAAGGCCAAGTTCGACGAAGCCGGCATCATCTACGAGCACCGCCTGATCGACGACATGGTCGCCTCGGCCCTGAAGTGGGAAGGCGGCTATGTCTGGGCCTGCAAGAACTACGACGGCGACGTGCAGTCCGACACCGTGGCCCAGGGCTTCGGCTCGCTCGGCCTCATGACCTCGGTCCTGATGACGCCGGACGGCCAGGTGGTCGAGGCGGAAGCGGCGCACGGCACCGTCACCCGCCACTACCGCGAGCACCAGAAGGGCAAGGCGACCTCGACCAACCCGATCGCCTCCATCTTCGCCTGGACCGGCGGCCTGAAGCACCGCGCCAAGCTGGACGGCAACGACGATCTGGCCCATTTCGCCCAGAGCCTCGAGGAAGTCTGCGTCGAGACCGTCGAGGGCGGCCAGATGACCAAGGATCTCGCCATCCTGATCAGCAAGGATCAGCCCTGGCTGACCACCGAGGCCTTCCTCGAAGCCCTCGACACCAACCTGCAGAAGAAGCTGGCGTAAGCCGCTTCCCCTGTCCGATGAGACGCCCGCTCCCGCAAGGGGGCGGGCGTTTGCTTTGGGCATGAGGGGGTAGACCCTCGACGCGATCCATGCCCCAATGCGTCCGTTGAAGCGGGAGTTTGCGCGCGACCGTCAGGCGCGACCCGGGGGAATGCCGCGTGACAGCACTGCACATCTATCTGGTCAAACCGACACGCTACGACGACGACGGCTATCCCGTGCAATGGTGGCGGTCCATCGTGCCGTCGAATTCCATGGCCTGTGTCGCCGGCATCGTGCAGGACGCGGTCGACCGACGGATTCTCGGGCCCGATGTCGAGATCCGCTACTTCTGGCTGGACGAGACCAACACCAAGGTCGACCCCCAGGCGATCATCGCGAAGACCCGGAAAGCGGGCGCCCGGCTGCTGGTCTTCATGGTCGGCGTGCAGAGCAACATGTTCCCCCGCGCCGTCGACCTGTCGCGCGTCTTCCGCGCGGCGGGGGTTCCGGTCTGCGTCGGCGGCTTCCACGTCTCGGGCATCCTGTCGATGCTGGACGAAATGCCGGACGACATCGTCGAGGCCAAGGCGCTCGGCATATCCCTCTTCGCCGGCGAGGCGGAGGACGGACGGATCGACCAGGTGATCCGCGACGGCTACGCCGGCACGCTTGCGCCCGTCTATGATTTCGTGAACGACCAGCCCAATCTGGCCGGCGCCCCCCTGCCGCTCGCCGACAAGCGCGAGCTGCGGCGCATGATCTACGGCTATTCGACCGTGGACCTCGGCCGCGGCTGCCCGTTCGAATGCTCGTTCTGCACCATCATCAACGTTCAGGGCCGGAAGAGCCGTTTCCGCACGCCCGACGATCTCGAAGCCATCGTCCGGCGCAATGTCGCCGCCGGCATCACCGGCTTCTTCCTGACCGACGACAATTTCGCCCGCAACCGAAGCTGGGAAGCCCATCTCGACCGCCTGATCGCGCTGCGCGCCGAAGGCATCAAGGTCCATCTGGTCATCCAGATCGACACGCTGGCCCACAAGATCCCCAATTTCATCGAGAAATGCGTGGCCGCCGGCACCGATCAGGTCTTCGTCGGTCTCGAGAACATCAATGCCGACAGCCTGGAGGCGAGCAAGAAGCGCCAGAACCGGGTCGAGGATTACCGGGAGATGTTCCTGGCCTGGAAACGCCATCCGGTGCTCATCACCTGCGGCTATATCATCGGCTTTCCGAACGACACCAAGGAGTCGATCCTGCGCGACATCGCGGTGATCAAGGCGCAATTGCCGATCGATTTCCTCTACATGAATTACCTGACGCCCCTGCCGGGCTGCGAGGATCACAAGAAGCTGCTGCAGGCCGGGGCCTGGATGGACCCGGACATGAGCAAATACGATCTCAACCACCGGGTCACCCACCACCCGCGCATGAGCGACGCCGAATGGGAAGAAGCCTTCCTGGCGGCGCATCGCAGCTTCTATGACTTCGAGCACCTGGGCCGGATCATGAAACGCATGGTGGCGCTGCGCATCCACAAGCCGAACATGCTGGTGCACCGCCTGCTGGGCTATCGCGAGTCCGTGTTGTCGGAAGGCGTGGCCATGCTGGAATCCGGCATCATCCGCATCCGCCGTCGGCGCCAGCGCCGCCACGGCCTGCCGCTGGAAGGCCGGCTGACCTTCTATGGCCGCAATTGGGCCCGCTCACTGCGCGGCACGGCGCAGACCTGGCGCACCTGGGCGCGCTTGAAGCTGATGATGCGCGCGGCCCGGCGCGACGCGGATCGCCTCGCCTATACGGATGCCGCGATCGCCCTGGGCGATGGCGCCGCCAACGACCAGTTCCTGGCCGCGACCCGCACCACCGCCTATGCCGAACGCCGTGCCGCCCGCGCGGCGGGCGCCGATCGCGGGCCGGCCTGATCCTCCACCCTTAGGCGGATGGAGCCGCGCGCGCCGGCCCCCTAACCTCCTTCCCGCAGATCGGGAGAGAGGGACCATGCTGACACCAATGACCGGCCGGAGCGTGATCGTCACCGGGGCGAGCAAGGGCATCGGGCGCGGCATCGCGCTCCGCTTCGGCGAGGTCGGCGCCAAGGTCCTCGTCGTCTCGCGCCGCCTCGAGGACGCGGCCAAGGTCGCGGACGAGATCACGGCCGCCGGCGGCATCGCCCTGCCCTTCGCCGCCGACGTCGGGCGGGAGGCGGACGCCAGGGCGATGGCCGACGCCGCCGTCGCGGCCCATGGCGGCATCGACGTTCTTTGCGCCAATGCCGGCATCTATCCGACCACGCCGCTGGCCGAGATGACCATGGACGACTACGGCCGGGTCATGGACACCAATGTGAAGGGCACCTTCCTTTCGGTAATCGCCTGCCTGCCGGCCCTGAAGGCAAAGCGTAAGGGTCGCATCGTCCTCACCTCCTCCATCACCGGGCCGATAACCGGAGTTCCCTACATGACCCATTACGCGGCATCCAAATCGGCGCAATTGGGCTTCATGCGCGCCGCCGCCCTCGAACTGGCGCCCTGGCGCATCACCGTGAACGCGGTCCTGCCCGGTAACATCATGACCGAAGGGCTGGCCGGCCTCGGCGCGGATCACGTCGCGACCATGGAAGCCTCGGTGCCGCTGCGCCGGCTCGGCACCGTCTTCGACATCGCCAATGCCGTCCTCTACTTCGCCTCCGACGAAGCCGCCTATGTCACCGCCCAATCCCTCGTCGTCGACGGCGGCCAGATCCTGCCCGAGGGCGGCATGATGGCGCCGGAGGTGGAAGAAGCCGGCTAAATCCGCCCGAAGCGTCGCCGCCAGCCGTCTAGGAGCATGGTGAAGACGTCCGGGCGGTCGAGGGCGCGGGCGAGCACGATGGCGCCCTGGATGGCGCCGACGGCTTCGGCGGCGGCTCCGGCCGCGGCTTCAGCGGGCCAGCCGAGGCGGCGCAGGGCCATGTCGAGGGCTTCGACCCAGGCGGCGAAATAGGTGGAGAGGGCGGCGGCGAAACGGTCGCGCGTGTCGCCCAGCGCGAAGGCGCCGACCAGACAGACGCGGCGGCCGCTGCGGAAATAGGCTTCGCTGGCATCGAACATATGGGCGATGGCGGCGGCGGCATCGGTGCCGTCGCGCAAGGGTGCATAGATCTCGCGTTCGAACCAGGCGTCGATCTCGGCCAGGACGGCGGTCGCCATCTCTTCCTTCCCACCGGGGAAGAAGTGATAGAGGCTGCCCTTGCCAAGGCCCGTCGCCGCCGTGATGCGGGCGAGGCTGGCGCCCTCGAAGCCGAATTCGCGAAACACTTCCGCCAGCAGCGGGATGACGTCCGCCCGTTCCGCGACCCGCCTCATGCCGATCCCCCCATGGTCGGCGGGAAGGGGCGGCGCGCGTCATCGATGCCCCCCTCACCCCGACCCTCTCCCCCCTCTCGGGGGGCGAGGGAGAACATAAAGCCCCGCACCCCGCTTGCGGAAAGAGGGGTTGGGGTGAGGGGCGACACACCGCCGCCACCGTCCCGCGCCGGGATGACAGATGAAAAAGAGGGAGCGTCGGCAGGGACCATGCTCAAAGACCGAGATCGGACAGTCCCGGATGATCGTCCGGCCGCCGGCCGAGGGGCCAGTGGAATTTGCGCTCGGCTTCCGTGATCGGCAGATCGTTGATCGAGGCATGGCGCCGGCGCATCAGGCCGTTCTCGTCGAATTCCCAATTCTCGTTGCCGTAGGATCGGAACCAATGGCCGGAATCGTCGCGCCATTCATAGGCGAAGCGAACAGCGATGCGGTTGCCGCCATGGGTCCAGACTTCCTTGATCAGGCGATAGTCCAGCTCGCGCGCCCATTTGCGCGTCAGGAAACCGACGATCGCGTCGCGCCCGGTGACGAATTCCGCGCGGTTGCGCCAGACGCTGTCGGGCGTATAGGCCAGCGATACCCGTTCGGGATCACGGCTGTTCCAGGCATCTTCCGCCATGCGCGCCTTCTGAGCGGCGGTTTCGGCGGTGAAGGGCGGCAGGGGTGGTTTCGCGGTCATGACGGCCTCTCGTTTCTGTACCAATAAGTACAATGTGTACCTATCAGTACAGAAACGCAAGCATCAGGGCCCATCCCTCGTCAGCGGGCTGCCGAGCGTTGGCTGTCGATGATCGTGTAGACGTTGCGAGCATCCTCGATATCGAGAAACTGTGGGGATGGGTCCAACGCGGGCATCCATATGCCGTTGTTCAGCCGTCTGGAGTCCGTCGCGGAAAATCGCAGTGTGCCGCGCCTGTCCGGTCGCTCCTTGAGTTCCAGGGCCGGCAGCCGGTCGAGGTTGAGCGAGACGATACTGCCGAACGGACCATGGCGGAAAATGACGATCCGCTGGTTCGTCACGGCATAATGGGTTCGGCCCCGCACGAACGCGTCGACCATAAATCTGCCGACCAGTATGAAAAGGCCGACAGCGAGCATGAGGGCCATTATGGCCTTGGGCATAAAGGCACCGTCGCGACCCAATACGTCAATGGCGCCCGCGACCACGGTGCCACACCAGACCAGACTGAAGGGGATCAGGAAGAAGTCGCGGGCGCCCAAGACCAGCCCGCGCCGCGGCCGGCCTTGCCACAGCAGCCGCTCGCCCGGAAGGAAATCAAATTGCACGGCAACACCCGGAAGTGGCATTCGAGGGCCCGACCATAACCGAATGGGCCATGCTCCGCCACGCGACATTTGCACGGTGAAAGAGTGCCGGTTCCTTCCCGGGTCGGCCTGCGGCGCATTGTATCAATTTGTAAATCAGCTTGTTCGATCGGCCATTCCGCCCCATCTCTGTTGGGCCTGCCGAAGGTAAAGAAGCGGAGCCTGTAGCCCATGACCGATACGACGCCCCCCAGGCCCTTCTTTCGCAGGCGCTGGGTCTGGATCGCCGGCGGCCTGATCGTCCTCGCCATCATCGCCCTTCTCACCCTTGGCGGCGGCAGCAAGACCGCTTACAGGACCCAGGCGCTGACCGCCGGCACCCTGACAGTGACGGTGAGCGCGACCGGGAGCGTGCAGCCGGTCGACCAGGTCGACGTCGGCGCCGAGATCACCGGTCTCGTCGCCGAACTGGGGGCCGACTACAACGACCATGTGACCGAGGGCCAGGTTCTGGCCCGGCTGGATACGACCTCGCTGGCGGCGCGTGTGGCCCAGTCGGAAGCCAATCTGCTGTCGGCCCAGGCGGCGGTTTCGGAAGCCCAGGCGGCGCTTCGCCTCGCCGAGGTGACGGCCAAGCGCACCCAGGAGCTGGCGGACAACCGCTATGCCTCCGCCTCCGCCCGGGACCGCGATCTCGCCGAACTGGCGCGCGCCAGGGCCGCCCTGCAATCGGCCGAGGCCGGGGTGAAGGTGGCGGAAGCCGTGCTCTCCTCCGACCGTTCCAATCTCGACAAGGCGACCATCCGCTCCCCCGTCGACGGCGTCGTCATCGCCCGCTCGATCGAATTGGGCCAGACCATCGTCGCCAGCCTGCAGACCCCCGTGCTCTTCACCGTCGCCCGCGACCTGAAGGCGATGGAACTGAACCTCGACGTCGACGAGGCGGACATCGGCCATGTCGCCGTCGGCCAGAAGGCGACGTTCACGGTCGATGCCTATCCCACGCGCGTCTTCGATGCCGAGGTCACCTCGGTCCGCCTCGCGCCGAAGAACGAACAGGGCGTCGTCACCTACGAGGTGCTGGCGCGGGTGGACAATCCCGATCTCGCGCTCCGCCCCGGCATGACCGCCACCGCCGACGTCGTCGCCGCCGTCCGCGACAATGTTCTGCTGGTGCCGAACGGCGCGCTCCGTTTCTCGCCGCCGGGCCGCGATACGGACGATCTGCCCGCGCTGGCCCCGGACGAACGGCGCCTGTGGCTGGACGACGGCGGCACGCCGACGCCGCTGACGGTGAAGATCGGCCTCTCCGACGGCCGCATGACCGAGGTCGACGCCCCCGGGCTCGCGGCCGGCGCCACCGTCATCACCGACATCGAGCGCCCCGTGAACGGCTTCTGATCGCCATGGCCCTGATCGAACTGCAAGGCATCCGCAAGGTCTATGGCCAGGGCGAGGCCGAGGTGGTCGCGCTGGCCGGCATCGACCTTGCGATCGAGGCCGGCGATTTCGTCGCCGTCATGGGGCCCAGCGGCTCCGGCAAGTCGACGACCATGAACATCATCGGCTGCCTGGACACGCCGACCGCCGGCACCTATCGCTTCCGCGATACCGAGGTGACGACGCTGGACCGGAACGGCCGCGCGCTCCTGCGGCGCAACCACCTGGGTTTCGTGTTCCAGGGCTTCAACCTGCTGAAGCGGACCTCGGCGCTGGAGAATGTCGAACTGCCCCTCGTCTATCGCGGCATGAAGGTGTCGGACCGGCGGGCCCAGGCGATGGATGCGCTCGCTCGCGTCGGCCTGGCGGGGCGCGAGAATCACACCCAGGCGGAACTGTCGGGCGGCCAGCAGCAACGCGTCGCCATCGCGCGCGCCATCGTCACCCAGCCCGCCCTCCTCCTCGCGGACGAGCCGACCGGCAATCTGGACAGCGAGCGCAGCCGGGAGATCATGGAACTGCTGGTCGACCTGAACCAGGCCCACGGCATCACCGTCGTCATGGTCACCCACGAACCGGACATGGCCGACTTCGCCCGCCGCCAGGTCCTGTTCAAGGATGGCCGCATCGTCCACGACGAGGTGCGGTCATGATGCCCTTCACCACCATCCTGGTGATGGCCTTCAACGAGCTGCGCCGCAACCTGATGCGCTCGATCCTGACCACGCTGGGCATCGTCATCGGCATCGCCGCCGTGATCGCCCTGGTCACGCTGGGCCAGGGCGCCACCGCCTCGATCACCGACCAGATCTCCAGCCTGGGGCGCAACCTGATCGTGGTGGCGCCGGGCAATGCCGGCAAGGGCGGCCCGCCCCAGGCCGCCGCCCCCTTCAAGCTGGCGGACGTCCGCGCCATCGAGCGCGAGGTGACGGGCCTGCGCGCCGTCGCCGCCGTCTCGACCGCCGCCGTTCCCGTCGTGCTCGGCAACAACAGCTGGGCGTCGACGGCGATCGGCGCCGACGCCAATTATTTCGCCGTCCGGGAATGGCCGCTCGCCTCCGGCCGCGCCTTCGACGAGGGCGAGATCCGATCGGGCCGCACGGTCTGCGTCATCGGCCAGCGCGTGGTGACGGAAATCTTCGGCGCCCAGGACCCGATCGGCGCGCCGCTTCGCGTCGGCGGCTTTCCCTGCAACGTCATCGGCACCCTGGCGGAAAAGGGCCGCTCGATCATCGGCAACGATCAGGACGATGTCGTCGTCATGCCGCTGAAGACCTTCCAGCGCCGCATCTCGGGCAATCAGGACGTCAGCCTGATCATGGTCTCCGCCTCGACCGCCGAAACGACGGCGACCGCCAAGGAAGACATCACCGCGATCCTGCGCGAGCGCCGCCACATCACCGCCAACAAGACCGACGATTTCCAGGTCAACGACGTTTCCGAGATCGCCAATATCGTCGGCGGCGTCACCGTGATCCTGACCGCCTTCCTCGGCGCCATCGCCGCCATCTCCCTGGTGGTCGGCGGCATCGGCATCATGAACATCATGCTGGTGGCGGTGACGGAGCGGACGCGCGAAATCGGCATCCGGCTGGCGATCGGCGCCCTGGAACGCGAGGTGCTGGCCCAATTCCTGATCGAGGCCGTGCTGCTCGCCCTGTTCGGCGGGATGATCGGCGTGGTGCTGGGGCTGACATTGTCGGCCGTCGGCACGACGGCGCTGGGCCTGCCCCTGCTGATCAGCCCCGGCGTGATCGTGCTCGCGACCCTGTTCTCGGGCCTGGTCGGCGTCGGCTTCGGCTATTTCCCCGCCCGCCGCGCCGCCCGCATGGACCCGATCGACGCGCTGAGACACGAGTAGGAAACCAAAGGCGTCACCCCGGCGAAGGCCGGGGTCTTTCAGTGACGACCGAGATCTACTCGTCGAAAGATCCCGGCCTTCGCCGGGACGACGCCGATTGCATGAGCGGCCTTACATCTTCCCGCGCAGCATCTCGATGATGCCGGAGAAGTCGACGCCGCTCTTGCCCGCCGCGTCGAACAGGGTGTAGAGGCTGGTCGCCTGATTGCCCATGGGAATGGCGGCGCCGGCCTTGGCCGCGGCCTCCTGGGCCAGCTTCAGGTCCTTCAGCATCATGGCGACGGCGAAGCCCGGCTGATAGTCGCGGTTGGCGGGGCTGGTCGGCACCGGGCCCGGCACCGGGCAATAGGTGGTCATGGACCAGCACTGGCCCGACGACTTCGACGAGATGTCGAACAGCTTCTGATGATCGAGACCCAGCTTCTCGGCGAGCGCGAAGGCTTCGCAGGTGCCGATCATGGAAATGCCCAGCAGCATGTTGTTGCAGATCTTGGCCGCCTGGCCGTTGCCCGGCCCGCCGGCATGGACGATGGTCTTGCCCATGGCTTCGAGGATCGGCAGGGCACGGGCGAAGGCCTGATCGGAACCGCCGACCATGAAGGTCAGCGTGCCCGCCTCGGCCCCGCCGACCCCGCCGGAGACCGGAGCATCGACCATGTCGACGCCGGCCTTGTCGGCGACGGCGATCACCTCGCGCGCGGTGGCGACATCGATCGTCGAACAGTCGATCAGCAGGCTGCCCTTGGCGACGCTGTCGATCACGCCGCCCTCGCCGGCATGGACCGATTTCACATGGGCGCCGGCCGGCAGCATGGAGACCACCACCTCGGCCCCCGAAGCGGCCGCCGACGGGCTGTCCGCCGCCGTGGCGCCGGCCGCCACCAGCCCCTCGACCGCCGCCTTGTTCAGGTCGAAGGCGGCAACGGCATGGCCGGCCTTGAGCAGGTTGCGGGCCATGGGACCGCCCATGTTGCCGAGACCGATGAAGGCGATTTTTGCCATTGGGCGTTTCCTTATGTGTTCGTTTTCGTCATCCCGGCGAAGGCCGGGATCTTTCAACGGTTGAGCCCTTCTCGTCGCAAGGCCCCGGCCTTCGCCGGGGCGACGAGTTTGGGTGTAAGAAACTTCAGGGCGTCCAATCGCCCTGGGGCAGCGGGGCGAAGGCCTTTTCGATCTCGGCATCGTCCACATCCGCCAGACTCGGCGGGTTCCATTTGGGCGACTGGTCCTTGTCGACGATGACGGCGCGCACGCCCTCGTAGAAGTCGCTGCCCTTCAGCACGAATTGGCCGAGGCGGAATTCCATCGCCATATTGGCTTCGAACTCGAGGCCGGCGCCGTGCTGCAACTGGCGCAGCGTCAGCTTGAGGCTGGTGGGCGACTTGGTGCGGATCGTCGCCGCCTGGGATTTGGCGAAATCGCCGCCGTCGGCATCGAGGGCGGCGAGAACCGCCTCCACCGTCTCGCCCGTGAACAGGCGGTCGATGTCGGCCCGATGGTCGTCGATCGGCGCCGGGCCCGGGTCGGCGTGGAAATCGGCCAGCACCGCCTCCACCGCCTCGCCCGCCGCCAGACGGTCCACCAGGGCCGGCAGATTGCCGGACGCCGTGTAATGGGTGGCGATCCCGGCGTGCAGCGTGTCGGCCGCCTTCAGCCTTGCACCGGTGAGGCCCAGGTAATAGCCCATGCGTCCGGCCAGGCGCGGCAGGAAGTAACCGCCGCCGACATCGGGAAACAGGCCGATGCCCGTCTCCGGCATGGCGAAGAGCGTGCGTTCGGTCGCGACGCGGTAGGGCGCATGAACCGAAATGCCGACGCCGCCGCCCATGGTGATGCCGTCGATCAGGGCGACATAGGGTTTGGAATAGCGCTTGATCTCGGTGTTCAGCCGATATTCGTCGCCCCAGAAGCGCGCCGCGCCGCCGTCACCCGCCTTTCCGCTCTCGGTCAGGAAGCGGATGTCACCGCCGGCGCAGAAGGATTTTTCGCCGGCGCCCTGGACCACGACGGCCTTCACCGCGTCGTCGGCCGCCCATTCCCCCAGCATCTCGCGCATGGCATCGACCATGGGCACGTTCAGCGCATTCAGGGCCTTCGGCCGATTGAGGGTGATCAGGCCGATGGCGCCCCGGATCTCGAACAGAATTTCGGCTTCCATGGCTCAACGCCCCTCGATCAGTTTCCGCGCGATGATGACGCGCATGATTTCATTGGTGCCCTCCAGGATCTGATGGACCCGGAGATCGCGCAGGAACCGCTCGATCGGGAAATCGCGCAGATAGCCGTAACC
This sequence comes from Zavarzinia marina, assembly GCF_021568905.1. Lineage (GTDB taxonomy): Bacteria > Pseudomonadota > Alphaproteobacteria > Zavarziniales > Zavarziniaceae > Zavarzinia > Zavarzinia marina. The sequence goes on from NZ_JAKGSB010000004.1 coordinate 66,472, forward strand.
GCCATGGATCTGGAGCGCCTGATTGACGATCTCGAAACAGGCATCGGTGGCGAAACGCTTGCCCATGGCGCAGGCCATGGTCGCCTCTGGGCTCTTGGCGTCGAGGAGGCTGGCGCCGCGATGGACCATCAGGCGCGCCGCCTCGAGATCCGTCGCCATGTCGGCCAGCTTGAACTGGATCGCCTGAAGCGCGGAAAGCGGCTTGCCGAACTGCTGGCGGTCGCGGGCGTATTCGGTCGCGAGCTCGAGGGAGCGGCGCGCCCCGCCGAGCGAACAGGCGGCGATGTTGAGGCGCCCGCCGTCCAGCCCCTTCATGGCGATCTTGAAACCGTCGCCCTCGTTCCCGACCAGGTTGCTCACCGGTACACGGCAATCCTCGAAGATCACCTGGGCGGTCGGCTGGGAATTCCAGCCGAGCTTGCGTTCCTGGGCGCCGAAGGAAAGGCCCGGGGTACCCTTCTCGACCACCATGCAGGAAATGCCGCCGGCGCCATTGTCGCCGGTGCGCACCATGCAGACATAGACGTCCGAGACGCCGCCGCCCGAGATGAAGGCCTTGGCGCCGTTCAGGACATAATGATCGCCGTCGCGCACCGCCCGCGTTTTCAGGGCGGCGGCGTCGGACCCCGCCCCCGGCTCGGTCAGGCAATAGGAAGCGAGCAGCTCCATGCTGGTCAGGCCGGGCAGATATTTCTGCCGCAGATCCTCCGAGCCGAAGCTGTCGATCATCCAGGAGGCCATGTTGTGGATCGAGATGAAGGCGGCGGTGGAGGGGCAGGCCGCCGCCAGTTCCTCGAAGATCAGGGCGGCGTCGATCCGCTGCAGACCGGAACCGCCGAGGTCGTCACGGACGTAGATGCCACCGAAGCCAAGCGCCGCCGCCTCGCGCAGCACGTCGATGGGCAGATGCTTGTTCTCGTCCCAATCCGCCGCGTCCGGAGCCATGCGGTCTTCGGCGAAGGCGCGCGCCGTGTCGCGGAACGCCCGTTGATCCTCTGTCAGCTCGAAATTCATGGTTCCTCCCGGTTGGGCGTGACTTTATGGCGCCGCGCAAGCCTGTCAATTCCACCACGGCGCAGAACCGTTGTGCGGCGACGCGACCCTTGCACGGGCGGGCACAAGGGATTACTGCACAAAGACCCGGAAAAACGCGAAACGGCACCATGGCCAGCATGCCCCCCTCCGCCTCATCTCCCCTCGGCAGCTTCCCGACCACGCGCCTGCGCCGCAACCGCGCCACGGACTGGTCGCGCCGGCTGGTGGCCGAGAACCGGCTTTCGGTCGACGATCTGATCTGGCCCCTCTTCGTCACCGAGGGCGAAGGGGCGGGCAAGGAAGTGGCGACCATGCCGGGCGTGTTTCGCCACGACGTCGCCGGCATCGTCGAGGCGGCGGAGGAAGCGGCGTCGCTGGGCATTCCGGCACTGGCCCTGTTTCCCCAGACCGATCCCGGCCTGAAGGACCCGACCGGGACCTATGCCCTCGACGGCGAAAACCTGGTCTGCCGCACGGTGCGCGCGATCAAGGCCGCCGGGGTCGACATCGGCATCATCTGCGATGTGGCGCTGGATCCCTATACCAGCCACGGCCATGACGGCGTGCTCGAGGATGGCCGGATCCTGAACGACGAGTCCGTGGCGCTTCTCGTGCAGCAGGCGCTGGTACTGGCCGAGGCCGGGGCGGATGTGGTCGCCCCTTCCGACATGATGGACGGGCGCATCGGCGCCATCCGCCGGGCCCTCGACGACGGCGGCCATCAGGCGGTTCAGATCTGCGCCTATGCCGCCAAATATGCCAGCGGCTTCTACGGCCCGTTCCGCGATGCCGTCGGCTCCGCCGCCAATCTCGGCCAGGGCGACAAGCGCACCTATCAGATGGACCCCGCCAATGCCGACGAGGCGATCCGCGAAGTCGCCCTCGACCTCGCGGAAGGCGCCGACATGGTGATGGTGAAGCCGGGCATGCCCTATCTCGACATCGTGCGCCGGGTGAAGGACAGCTTCGGCGTGCCGACCTTCGCCTATCAAGTCTCGGGCGAATACGCGATGCTGAAGGGCGCCGGCCTGAACGGCTGGCTGGACGGCCGCAAGGTGATGCTCGAGTCCCTGCTCGGCTTCAAGCGCGCCGGCGCCGACGCCATCCTGACCTATTTCGCTCTGGAAACCGCGAAACTCCTGAAGGCGGGGTGATCCCCGCCTTCAATCCCTGGTCCGGACGAAGCGCGCCGGCCCGGTGTCGGGTTCGTCGCCGATCTCGACCACGGCGTCGGTCTGGAAGCCGTTGAAGCTGCTGGCGACGGCGTTGGAATAGGCGCCGACCTGGCCGATCTCGATCCAGTCGCCATCGGTCGCATCGTCCGGCAGGACGAAGGGTTCGGGCAGGACGTCGATACTGTCGCAGGTCGGCCCGAAGATGCGGAAGGGTGCGAATTCGCGCGACATCGGTTTGCCGCCCTTGCGGATCAGGCGCACCGGCGGGGTCAGCTTGCCGACGTTCAGTTCCGAGAGATTGCCGTAGACGCCGTCGTTGATGTAGAGGCTGGCGCCCTTGCGCAGGTGGATCTGCACCAGGAGGGTGCAGCCCTCCACCACCAGGGCACGGCCCGGCTCGCACATCAATTCGCAGTCGGGCGGCAGGTCGAGCTTGGCCGCCGCCTCGCGGATCACCTTGAAGAACGTGTCGAGGGGGGCGATCTGGGTGCCCCGGTAATGGGCCGGAAAGCCGCCGCCGACATTGAGAAATCGGATCGGCACGCCCGCCTCGCGGATCACCGCGCCCGCCTCGGCGATGGCGCGGGCATAGGCTTCCGGGGTGCGGCACTGGCTGCCGACATGGAAGGAGACGGCGGGGACGAAGCCGCGCCGCTGTACGTCGCGCAGCAGTTCGACCGCCTCCACCGGGGTGCAGCCGAACTTGAGGGAAAGGTCGAAGGCGGCATAGCCCGACGCGGTCTGCAGGCGGACCTGGACGACGTCAGGGTGCTTGCCCACCGTCTCCTCGATCTTGTCGAGCTCGTCGACCGTGTCGACCACCCAGGCTTCGATGCCATAGATGTGGTCCGCCGCCTCGATCGCCGCCGTGCCCTTGACCGGATGGTTGAAATAGCATTCCGCGTCGGGCAGCAGCTCGTGAACCAAAGCCACCTCGTTCAGCGAGGCGGTGTCGAAATGGCGGATGCCGGCCTGCCACAGATTGCGCAGTACCACGGGATGGGGATTGCATTTGACGGCATAGAGCACGCGGCCGGGAAACCCCTTCAGAAAGGTCTCGGCGCTGCGCGCCAGCCGGTCCGGATGGACGCAGAGCACGGGATATGAAGGGTCCAGCACCTCCACCACCCGATCGACACTGGCAAACCGCCTGCTCTTCATCGCGCCACCCCTCGAAACCTCGCGGGACCATTATTCCGCAAGGCCATGATGGCGCGCCAGCATGTCGGAAACATGTCGGCGACGAATATGGTGGGACTGTCGAGGGCGCGACGGTGGCGGAGCCGGAGGGATTCGAACCCTCGATAGGGGTTTACCCCCTATAACGGTTTAGCAAACCGCCGCCTTCAGCCGCTCGGCCACGGCTCCGCATTCAGGAGGGCTTGTGTAGCCAAGCGCTTCGCGGAAGTCAAACACTGCTCGCGGCTTGTGACACGCTTTCCGCGGGCCGCGCGCGGGGGCCGTAATAGGGGGCGCGGCGGGCCCGCGCCGGGTGGCGGCCCTCGGCCATGGCGGCGACATAGCGGTGGATCAGCCAGACCGGTTCCTCGAGGTGGCTGAGACGGCCGCGCACGACCTTGCGGGAGTGCAGCCCGCGCTGCACGGCGGCGTTCACCACCATGTCCTCGGTGTGGAAGGCGCGGAGCATTTCGGTCTCGCTTTCCAGTGCCTCGGCCCAGTCCGGGGCCTGGCGCGCCTCGGGGCGGACCAGGGTGGTGGTCAGCAGGCGGCAGCGCCCGGCGCCGTCCGGGAACAGGCGGTACCACAGCACGCGGTCATGGGTGGTCAGCATCATGAAACAGGGAAAGCCGACATAGAGGCCCCATTCATGGGCCTGTTCGTCGCCGAGGCCGGCGATCGGGGGAAAGCCCGGCACCTTGGGGCCGCCGTCCGCCGCCGCCTTCATCTCGGCGCGCAGCGCATCGGTATAGGGCAGATGGGCCTTGATGAAATGGGGGTGTTCCGGCTCGGTCCAGGTGTTCTCCCCCGGCATGGAGGGGTTCAGGGTGCGGGCGTGGGCGCCGATGTGATGGTAGGATTCCATCCAGTTCTCGATCATCACTTTCCAGTTGAAGGCGCAGTCCCAGGTCATCTCGATCGCCAGTTCCATGGTCGCCATGTCCCAGGGCGCGACGGCCTCGGCGAGGTCGGCGTATTGGACCGCGAGCGGTTCCGCCTTCTCGTCGAAATTGACGAAGATGAACCCCTGCCAGACTTCCGACCGGAAGGATTGCAGCGGATAGTCCGCCTTCTCGAACCCTTCGGCGTTCTGCATCTGGACGCAGCCCCGAAGGCTGCCGTCGAGATTATAGACCCAGGCGTGATAGGGGCAGACGAGGCTGGAACGTTTGCCCGAGGGCGGCAGATCGCCATCGGGCGGCATGATGTCCATGGCGCGATGCGCGCAGACCCGCGACAGGACATGGATCGCCCCCGCCTTGTCCCGTGTGACCAGAAGCGGCTCGTCGAACAGATCGAGGGCGAGGTAGGAGCCCGGTTCCGGCACCTGGGAGACATGGGCGAGACACATCCATTCCGCCTCGAAGATCGCGCGGCGCTCGAAATCGAACCAGGCCTCGCTGGTATAGGCGGCGGCCGGAAGCGTCGTGGCGCGTTCCAGGGGCCTTGCGGCGGTGGCGATCACCTCGCGGCGGATCGCCTCGAGTTCGGGCGCGAGCGGCGCAGTCACAGCCCGAACTCCGCCCGGACGGCGGCGGCGATCAGGGGCACGTGATCGTCGAGCAGCCATTGGCCCTTTTCGGCGGTCGAGCCCTGGGCGCGGGCCAGCACGCCGGAGGGCGGCACCCGGTCGGGCCAGACCGGGGTCCGGTCATAGGTCGGGAAATCCGCCGGGCCGTCGTTCGGGATCCGGTCCATGCGCACCAGATCCGGCCGGATCGCCAGCATGAGCGAGGTTTCGAGGAGGCTGGCGTGCTCCAGATCGGTGCCGGGGAAGCCGTCGGGGAACAGGCGGTCCAGGGTCTCGCGCTTCACGAAATCCCAATATTCGAGGCGCAATGCCGTAACCCCGTCGATCCCGTCCCGGCGCAGCTCGCGAATGCCGAGATCGAGACCCTCGACCGCCGGCCAGGCATTCTCGAAATGGCCGTTCAGGATGACGAAGCGCCGCGCGCCGTGCAGGCCGAGGTCATGCACCACGTCCTTGATGACGAGGGAAAGCGTATGGGCCGAGAGGCTGGTGGTGCCGGGAAACGCCTGACCGCCGCCGGAGCGCGGCTGCGACTTGTAACCATAGGGAATGCAGGGCGCGACGATGCCGCCCACCTCGGCCGCGACCGAGGCCGCGACATGGGATGGCAGAAAGACATCGACACCCAAGGGCAGATGGGGCCCGTGCTGTTCCGTCGCCCCGACGGGCAGGAAGACGGGGGCGCCCGCCGCCACCCTGGCCTCGAATTCGGGCCAGGTCATTTCCGCCATGAGAACGCTGTCGGTCATGTCGCACCTCTATCGCATGGCGGCGCCGCCATCGACGCCGATGCATTGCCCCGTGATGAAGCCGGCGCCCGGGCCGGCCAGGAAGAGAACCGCCGCCGCCACTTCCCCCGGCTGGCCGATCCGGCCGAGGGGATTGCCGGTCTCGATCGCCTTGAGGCCGGGATCCATATGGGCGAAATCGAGGAGCGGCGTGTCGACCGGGCCCGGCGCCACCGCATTGACGCGGATGGCCGGCCCCAGTTCCCGCGCCCAGGAGCGGGTGAGCGAGAGGATCGCCCCCTTGGTCGCGGCATAGACCGACGAGCCCGCCCGCCCCAGATAGGCGAGTTCGGAGGCGATGTTCACGATCCGCGCATCGGGCGCCAGGAAGGGCAATGCGGCCTGGGTGACCAGCACCGGCCCCTTCACGTTGACCGCCATCATGCGGTCCATCTCCGCCTCGGTCACGTCGGCGAGGGGGCGGCTGATCTCGATCCCCGCGCAATTGACCAGCACGTCGATCCCGCCCAGCGCCTTCGCCGCTTCGGCCACGCCGGCACGGGCGCTTTCGCCATGGCCGACATCGCTGCCGATGATGGCGAAGCCCGCACCCTGCCCGGCCCGGAGGTCGAGACCGGCAACCCTGGCGCCTTGTGTCGCGAAACCTTCCGCGATCGCCTTGCCGATGCCGCTGGCGGCGCCGGTGACCAGTATTTTCATGCCCTCGAACGCGCCTGCCATGATCCGATCCGACCCAAGAAATCCGATCACAGGATGGCAAGCGCCGGGCCGCCCTCGAAGCCGCGAAATGCGAATGCTGGCCATTGTTTGGATTAATGACAGAAGGCAGAATGGCGCGGCGGGAGGGGGCCATGTCCGACAGCAAGCTCGACCTCGACGCCGGCCTGTTCCGCCGCGTCGATCTCAATCTGTTTCGCGTCTTCCTGGAGATCGCGCAGGCGGGCGGCATCGGGGCGGCGGCGCGGCGCCTGAACCTGCAGCAGCCGGCGGTCAGCGTCGCCCTGCAACGCCTCGAAGGCCATCTGGGCCATGCGCTGTGTACACGGACCTCGCGCGGGGTGACGCTGACGCCGGCCGGTCAGGTGGTGGCCCATTTCGCCGAGGAATTGTTCCGCGAGGTTCAGGCCCTGCCCCGCGCCCTGGCGGCCGCCTCGGGCGAGGTGGAGGGCGATCTGGTGATCCGCGCCGTCTCGGGCGTGGTCTCGCCCGAGGTGGATGCGACGCTCGAAGCCATGGCGCGGCGCCACCCGCGCATCCGCCTCAATATCGACATCGCGCCCCGCCGCATCGTGCTCCAGGCGCTTTTGAAGGGCACGGCCGAAGCCTGCCTGACCTTCGATTCGGCGCCCCGCGCCGATCTCCACTACGAACCCCTGATGCGGGAATATCAGCAGATCTATTGCGGGCGCAGCCACCCGCTCTATGGCATGCGCGTGGCCGATCCGGCGCGGCTGTCGGGGGAACGCTTCGTCCTGATGGGGTCGGACGAGCCGGACGACGTGCGCAACTTCAGGCGTCGCTACGGCCTCGGCGACAATCCGGCGGGGATCGCCGAGAATCTGTCGGAGACGATCCGCCTGATCCGCCTCGGCATCGGTATCGGCTTCCTGCCGACCCTGATCGCGGAAGGCGTGACACCCCCGGACGCTCTCTGGCCCCTGCTGCCGGTCGCGGACCTGCCGAATTACCTGATGTATCTGGTGACACGGCCGGAGGCGGAACAGACCCTGCCCGCCCAATTGTTCCTGGCCGAGATCCGGCGCCGCATGGCGGCCCTCGGCGCGCCGCTGTAGGGCTCAGACCGCGCGCTTGAAGTGATAGCTGGCGATATGCAGCCCGCGGGCGAAATAGAAGCCATGGGCGGCGAAACGCTGGACGCCGGAATCGAGATCCAGTTCGGCGCAGCCGTTCCGCCGCGCCTCCTCGATCAGCCAGTTCATCAGGACCGTGCCGTCGCCCGCGCCGCGCCGGTCCTCGGTCGTCACCAGATCGTCGACATAGAGTTTCAGGCCGGCATAGAGGGTCTCGTAGAGCCTGAACCCCGCGACGGCGACGGGCGCGCCGCCGGCTCCCGCGCGCCAGATCATGCGATAGCCGCCGTCCCGCATGCGCCGCACCCGCGCCAGCAGGTCGTCGGGCCCGGCCAGTTGCGGGCGAAGCTGCGCGATCACCGGGAAAAGCGCGGCGACCTGGTCATCGGTCGCCGCCTCGAACACGTCCTGGGGCATCAACGGGCCTTCTGGCCGAAGAGTACCTTCTTCGCCTCTTCGTCGTCCTGCAGGGGTTTCCGCAGATCCTTGCCGACGGCGAAGCCCTTCTGCACGGCGGGCCGCGCCTCGATCGTCTCGAACCAGCGCCTCAGGTTGGGGAAGTCCGCCAGATCCTGGCCCTGGTTCTTATGGGGCACGACCCAGGGCCAGGCCGCCATGTCGGCGATCGAATAATCGCCCGCCAGGAAGTCGCGGTCGGCGAGGCGCTTGTTCATCACGCCATAGAGGCGGTTGACCTCGTTGGTGTAGCGGTTGATGCCATATTCGATCTGCTCCGGCGCATATTGCCGGAAATGATGGGCCTGGCCGGCCATGGGGCCGAGACCGCCCATCTGCCAGAACAGCCATTGCTCCACCTCGACCTTGGCGCGTTCTTCCTGGGGATAGAAGCGCCCGGTCTTCCGGCCGAGATATTGCAGGATCGCCCCCGACTCGAAGACCGAGATCGGCGCGCCGCCGTCGGCCGGTTCGGTATCGACGATGGCGGGCATGCGGTTGTTCGGGGAAATCGCCAGGAAGGCGGGTTCGAACTGTTCGCCCCGGCCGATGTTCACCGGCTTCATCTCATAGGGCAGCCCGCATTCCTCGAGCATGATGGAGATTTTCCAGCCGTTCGGTGTGGGCCAGTAGTGGAGTTCGATCATCGTCACCTCCCTCGATGGGCGATGAACGATAACCGTTAACCTTCCGCCACAGGAATGCGCCCTGTGCAGGGCACCCTTTCGGCGATTTGTTCCACAGTTTCAGGCTGGTAAATGGCAGACGGCCTCGACGTTGTGACCGTCGGGATCGAGCACGAAGGCGCCGTAATAGTCCGGATGGTAATGGGCGCGGATGCCGGGCGCGCCATTGTCGCGCCCGCCGGCCGCCAGCGCGGCGGCATGAAAGGCATCGACGGTCGCCCGGTCCGGCGCTGTGAAGGCGACATGGAGGCCCGGCGTCATCGGCCGATCCGCCGTGCCGATCCAGAAGAAGGGCTTGCCCGCCGTCCCGAAACCGACATGGGCGCCGGCGCCGGTCTGTTCCGCCGTCACCGCCATCTGGACGGAAATGCCGAGGGGGGCGAGCGCGCGTTCGTAGAAGGCGCGGGAGGCTTCGAGATCGCCGACCCCGAAACCGATGTGGTCGATCATGGCGCATTCCCCTCAGAGGCCGAAGGCCCTTGCATAATGCACCGAACCGACATGGCCCGAAAGCGCCCCGGGCACGAGTTCCCGGGCCATGAAGGCGTCCCCCGCGAAGGGGCCTTGCAGCTTCGCGGCCAGTGCCGCCGAAAAGCCGAAGCGCGGATAATAGGTGGGGTGCCCCAGCACCACCACCGCCTCGAAGCCACGCGCCTGCAACAGATCGAGGGAGGCGCGGATCAACCTGCCGCCGATGCCCCGGCCCTGACGTGCCGGCACGACCGAGACCGGGGCGAGAGCGACCGCCCGCACCGGACGCCCGTCCACCACCACGCCGAGGTCGGAATGGAGGATATGGCCGAGGATCGCGCCCCCCTCCTCCGCCACCATGGAAAGCTCGACGTCGCCATCATGCGCGAGGCGGGCGACGAGATCCGCCTCGTCCCGCTGGCCGAAAGCTTCGGTGACGACGGCCGCGATGGCCGGATCGTCGGTCGGCAGGCTTTCACGGATGCCGAGGTTCATGCGGATCTCCGCCGACACGCGTCACCCCGGCGAAGGCCGGGGTCTTTCGACGAGTAGGCGCCCTTGCCTGGGGGAGGTCCCGGCCTTCGCCGGGACGACGCGCATATTGTTGGCGCCCCTCCCCATCAGGGGGAGAGCTTGCCCTTCAGGATCTCGTTCACGGCGGCGGGATTGGCCTTGCCCTGGGTCGCCTTCATCACCTGACCGACGAAGAAGCCGAAAAGCTTGTCCTTGCCCGAGCGATATTCCGCGACCTTGTCGGCGTTCCTGGCCAGAACCTCGTCGATCGCGGCCTCGATGGCACCGGTGTCGGTGACCTGGCGCAGCCCCTTCTCCTCGACGATCGCACCCGGCGCCTTGCCGGTCTCGACCATCGCCTCGAAGACTTCCTTGGCGATACGGCCGGAGATCGTGTCGTCGGCGATCAGGTCGATCAGCTCGCCCAGCGCCTTGGCCGAGACCGGGCTGTCGGTCACGGACTTGCCGAGACGGTTCAGCATGGCGAAGTAATCGCCCATGATCCACGACGCCGCCAGCTTCGGGTCGCGGCCCTTGGCCACCGCCTCGAAGAAGTCGGCCGGCTCGCGCTCGGCGACCAGCACCGAGGCGTCATAGGGCTTGATGCCGTAGTCGGCGACCAGACGGGCCTTCTTCTCGTCCGGCAGTTCCGGCAGGCCCTTCTCGATCTCCGCGACCCATTCGGCGTCGAGCACCAGGGGCAGCAGGTCGGGGTCCGGGAAATAGCGGTAATCATGCGCGTCTTCCTTGGAGCGCATGGAGCGGGTCACGCCCTTGCCGGAATCGAACAGGCGGGTTTCCTGGTCGATCTTGCCGCCGTCCTCCAGGATGTCGATCTGGCGCCGGGCCTCATATTCGATGGCGGCGCGGACGAAGCGGATCGAATTGACGTTCTTGATCTCGCAGCGCGTGCCGAATTCCGCCCCCGGACGGCGCACCGAGACATTCACGTCGGCGCGCATGGAGCCTTCCTCCATATTGCCGTCGCAGGTCCCGAGGTAACGCAGCACGGTGCGCAGCTTGGTGAGGTAGAGCGCCGCCTCCTCCGCCGAACGCATGTCCGGCTCGGAGACGATTTCCATCAACGCGACGCCGGCCCGGTTCAGGTCGACGAAGGTGAGGTTCGGGTGCTGGTCGTGCATCGACTTGCCGGCGTCCTGTTCCAGGTGCAGGCGGGTGATGCCGATCTCGCGCGTCGAACCGTCCTTCATGTCGAGGATGAGACGCCCCTCGCCGACGATCGGGTCCTTGTACTGCGATATCTGATAGCCGTTCGGCAGATCGGCGTAGAAATAATTCTTCCGGTCGAAGACCGAGGTCAGATTGATCTTCGCCTTGAGACCGAGACCGGTGCGGACCGCCTGCTCGACACAATAACGGTTGATCACCGGCAGCATGCCGGGGAAGCCGGCATCGACGGTCGAGACCTGGGAATTGGGTTCCGCCCCGAAGGTGGTCGCGGCGCCGGAGAACAGTTTGGCGTTCGACGTGACCTGGGCATGGACTTCGAGGCCGATGACCATTTCCCATTCGCCGGTGGCGCCCTGGATGAGGTTGGGGTTGGACATGGTCAGGCCCTCCACCACGCGGCGGGTTTCGCCTTGAAGGCCGCCGCCCGTTCCAGCGCGAAACCGACATTCAGCACGCCCGCCTCGTCGAAGGGCTTGCCGATCACCTGCAGGCCCATGGGCAGGCCCTGATCCGAAAGTCCGGCCGGCACCGACATGGCGGGCAGGCCGGCCAGATTGGCGGTCACGGTGAAGACGTCCAGCAGATACATGGAGACGGGATCCGCCTTCTCGCCCGAGGCGAAGGCGGCAGACGGCGCGGTCGGCGCCAATACGGCATCGACCGTCTCGAAGGCCGTCTCGAAATCATTGGCGATCAGGCGGCGCAGCTTCTGCGCCCGGCTGTAATAGGCGTCGTAATACCCGGCCGAGAGGACGTAGGTGCCGATCATGATGCGGCGGCGCACTTCGGGGCCGAAGCCCTCGCCCCGCGTATTCTCATACATTTCGATCAGGTCCTTGCCCGGCACGCGAAGGCCGAAGCGGACACCGTCGTAACGCGCGAGATTGGACGAGGCTTCCGCCGGCGCCACGATGTAATAGGCGGGCAGTGCGTGGCGGGTATGGGGCAGGGAAATCTCCACCACCTCGGCGCCGGCATCGCGCAGCCATTCGGCGCCCTTGGCCCACCAGGCCTCGATCTCGGCCGGCATGCCGTCGACCCGATATTCCTTGGGAATGCCGATCTTCTTGCCCTTCAGGTCGCCGGTCAGGGCGGCGGCGTAATCGGGCACGGGGGTGGGCACTGAGGTCGAATCATGGGGGTCGTGGCCGGCCATGGAGCCGAGCAGGATCGCCGCGTCGGTCACCGATTTGGTCATCGGCCCCGCCTGTTCGAGGGAGGAGGCGAAGGCGACGATGCCGAAGCGCGAGCAGCGGCCATAGGTCGGCTTGATGCCGACGGTGCCGGTGAAGGCGGCGGGCTGGCGGATGGAACCGCCGGTATCCGTGCCGGTCGCGGCGACGCAGAGATCGGCGGCGACGGCGGCGGCCGAACCGCCGGACGAGCCGCCGGGCACCAGGGCCGCGGTATCGCCATTGCGGCGCCAGGGGTTCACCACCGGGCCGTAGTAGGAATTCTCGTTCGAGCCGCCCATGGCGAATTCGTCCATGTTCAGCTTGCCGAGGAGTACGGCCCCGTCGCGCCACAGGTTCGACGTCACGGTCGATTCATAGGGCGGCGTGAAACCGTCCAGGATGTGGCTGGCGGCGGTGGTCAGCACGCCCCTGGTGCAGAACAGATCCTTCACGCCGATCGGCAGGCCCTCGAGCGGGCCGGCCTCGCCCGCCGCGATCCGCGCATCCGACTTCGCCGCCTGTTCGAGGGCGAGGTCCGGCGTCTCGGTGATATAGGCGTTCAGCGCGCGGCCGCCTTCCATCGCGTCGAGGAAGGCGCTTGTCAGTTCGACGGCCGAGAAATCCTTGGCGGCCAGGCCCGCCTTCGCCTCGGCGATGCCGAGTTTCGTCAGTTCGCCCGCCATCACTCGACCACCTTCGGCACCGTGAAGAAACATTCGATCCGGTCCGGCGCATTGGCCAGCAGGGTTTCGGCGCTGCCGCCGTCGGTAACGACGTCGTCGCGCAGCGGCAGGGAGCGATGCACGACGCTGGTCAGCGGCGCCACGCCCTCGACGTCGACGGACTGAAGCTGTTCGACGAAATGCAGGATGCCGTTCACTTCATCGGCAAGGGCCGGCAGTTCGGCCTCGTCGACACGAATGCGCGCGAGACGCGCGATCTTCTTCACGGTAGCGGGATCGACCGACATATCTCTGTTTTCCAGGAAATTCAGGCCGGGAACCTAGCAATGCGCGGGGGCCGAAGGCAAGCCTTACGCCCGGCGATGGCGTTTCCCCCTCACCCCACCCTCTCCCCGGAGGGGCGAGGGAGTCGATGGTGCGCCAGATGGGCCCCCTCGCCCCGCTTGCGGGGAGAGGGTTGGGGTGAGGGATCCAGCGTCAGTTCAGCCCGGCTGGATGTCGCAGCCGCAGATCGGGCAGGCCTGGGCGACGGTCAGGGGCGTGGCGATACCGGCGGCGCCGAGCAGCTTCAGGGCACGGGTCAGATGGTCGCCATGGAGGCTGACGTTGCAGCGGGCGGCCATCAGGGCCTCATCGCGGGGGCCGACGTCCTGGGTGGTCCAGGCCAGCGCCTGGGTGGCGCCGAAGGCCATGGCCGGTGCGGACACGGAACCGAAGAGGAAAGCGCGGCGGCTGATCGACATGACGAAACCTTTCTCACCCCCTCGGGCCAATGTCCGCCCGGGACCGCGCCGTGTCAACGCGGCATCATTTCTTGCCGGCGCCGATGCGCGGCTCGGTCCCGGCGAGCAGGCGTTCGATATTGGCGCGGTGGCGGATGAAGATGAGCACGGCGCAGAACCCCGCCATGACCGCCTGATCCTGCCCCGCCAGATAGGCCGCATAGACGGGGCCCAGCGCCGCCGCCACCAGGGCCGCGAGGGACGAAATGCGAAAAATGCCGGCGATCACGGCCCAGGTGGCGCAGCACGCGAGCCCGGCGGGCCAGGCGATGGCGGTGAGCGTGCCGAGGAAGGTCGCCACCCCCTTGCCGCCGTTGAACTTCAGCCAGACCGGAAAGCAATGGCCGAGGAAGGCGGCGCCGCCCGCCATGGCTGCGAGCGGCACGCCCGCGACCCACCAGGCGAGCCCGACCGCGATCGCCCCCTTGCCCGAATCGAGCAGCAGGGTGGCGAGCGCCAGCGGCTTGTTGCCGGTTCGGAGCACATTGGTGGCCCCGATATTGCCCGAGCCGATGGTCCTTATGTCGCCGAGCCCGGCCAGCCGCGTCAGCACCAGACCGAAGGGAATGGAGCCGAGCAGATAGCCCACGACGACGGCGAGGCCGATCGTAATGGCGGCGGCGGTGGCGAGATCATCCATGGGCGGTTCCGGTCCCCGGTCGGAAGGGTGCGGCCGGTCTTCGCCGGCCTTCTGAAGGATGCGGCCTGCCTTCAGCCGGCCTTGGCGTCGAACACCTTGAGGCCGTCGACGACGGTCATCAAGACCTTGCCGGTCAGGGGCAGACCCTCGTAGGGCGTGTTCTTGGACTTGCCCCGCATGGCGTCGACATCGACGCGCCAGGGCTTTTCCGGATCGAAGACCACCAGATCCGCCTTGGCGCCCGCGCGCAGCACCCCGCGCGAGGAAAGGCCAAGGAGTTTCGCCGGGGCCGCGGTCATGCGCGCCAGCACGTCGTTGAGGCGCATGCCGTGGGAATGATGCAGGGTCAGGGCCACCGCCAGCATGGTCTCCAGCCCGGCGGCACCGAAGGCGGCCTCGGCGAAGGGGCGGCGCTTGGCCTCCACGTCCTGCGGCATATGGGCGGAGACGATGACGTCGATGGTGCCGTCCTTCACCGCCTCGACGATCGCCAGACGATCATCCTCGGTGCGGAGCGGCGGCGAGACCTTGGTGAAGGTCCGATAGTCGTTCACCGCGTTCTCGTTCAGGCTGAAATAGACCGGCGCGGTGCCGCAGGTGACCGAGAGACCCCGCTTCTTGGCGGCGCGGATCACCTCGAGCGTATCCGCCGCGCTGACCTGGGCGACGTGATAGCGCGCCCCGGTCAGTTCGACGAGGCGCACGTCACGCTCCACCACCATGGCTTCCGCCGCGACCGGGATGCCGGCAAGACCGAGACGGGTCGAGACATCGCCTTCGTTCATGGCGCCGTCCCGCGCCAGCGATGGATCCTCGGCGTGCTGGATGACCAGCTTGCCGAACAGGGTCGAATAGGAAAGCGCGCGGCGCATCACCCGGGCGGAGGCGACGGCGCGGTCGCCATCGGTGAAGGCGACGGCGCCGGCCTCGACCAGAAGGCCCATCTCGCTCATCTCGGTGCCGTTCAGGCCCTTGGTGACGGCGGCCATGGGCTGCACGCGGACCAGGCTGTTCTCGCGCGCCCGGCGCTCGACATATTCGACGATGGCGGGTTCGTCGATCGCGGGATCGGTATTGGGCAGGCAGATCAGGGTGGTGATGCCGCCCGCCGCCGCCGCCGCGCTGGCCGAGGCGAAGCTTTCCTTGTGTTCCGCCCCCGGCTCGCCGACGAAGGCATGCATGTCGATGAGGCCCGGCGCCAGGCAATGGCCGCCGCAGTCGACCACCTCGACGCCCGACGGCACGCCGCCCGAAAACAGGCTGGGACCGAGGTCGGCGATCTGGTCGCCGGTGGTCAGCAGGGCGCCCATGGTGTCGAGGCCGGTGGCCGGATCGAGCAGGCGGGCGTTCAGATAGGCGACCAGCCTGCCCTTCTCGGCGCCGGGATTGGCGGGGCGCTTCACAGCGGGGCTCCGACGTTGGGAAGATGACGGGTGAGCGCGTCGAGACAGGCCATGCGCACGGCGACGCCCATCTCCACCTGCTCGCGGATGACGGAGCGGTTGATGTCGTCCGCCACCGTGCTGTCGATCTCCACGCCCCGGTTCATCGGGCCGGGGTGCATGATCAGGGCGTCGGGCTTGGCCAGCGACAGTTTCTCCTGATCCAGGCCGTAGAAGTGGAAATATTCGCGCAAGGACGGGACATAGGCGCCCTGCATGCGTTCCATCTGCAGGCGCAGCATCATGACGATGTCGACACCGGCCAGGCCCTTCCGCATGTCGTGATGCACCTCGACGCCCAATTCCTCGATGTTGCGGGGCATCAGGGTGGGCGGGCCGATCACCCGGACACAGGCGCCCATGGTGTTCAGCAGGTGGATGTTCGAGCGCGCGACCCGGGAGTGCAGGATGTCGCCGCAGATCGCGACCACCTGACCGTCGAGCCTTCCCCGGCGGCGCCTGATGGTCAGCGCGTCGAGGAGCGCCTGGGTCGGATGTTCGTGGGAACCGTCGCCCGCGTTGATGACGGCGCAGCCGACCTTCTGGGAGAGGAGGTGGACCGCGCCCGAATCCTGATGCCGCACGACGAGGACGTCGGGGTGCATGGCATTGAGCGTCATGGCCGTGTCGATCAGGGTCTCGCCCTTCGAGACGGAGGAACGCGCCACCGCCATGTTGAGGACGTCGGCACCCAGCCGCTTGCCCGCCAGCTCGAAGGAGGTGGATGTCCTTGTCGACGGTTCGAAGAACAGGTTCACCTGGGTCCGGCCGCGCAGGCTGGACTTCTTCTTGTCGACCGCCCGGTTCTGCTCGACATAGGTATCGGCGAGATCGAGGAGGAAACTGATGGCCGGGGGCAGCATGCCCTCGATGCCCAGCAGGTGGCGGTGGGGGAAACCCGTGTCGGCGGAATCGCTCATGGCCCCGTTCTATACGTCCCGCCCGTCAGGGCCGCAAGTCGTGGCGCGCGCGGGCCGCCGTCGCATCCAGATAACCCTGCAGGATGTAGGTCGCCGCCAGCTTGTCGACCAGTTCGGCGCGACGCGCCCGCGTCATGTCCGCCTCGATCATCATGCGGGTGACGGCGGCGGTCGAAAGCCGCTCGTCCCAGAAGGTCAGGTTGAGGTCGCGGCGCTTCAGAACCTCGCGCGCGAAGGCCCGGGTGGCCTGGACCCGGGGGCCCGCCGTGCCGTCCATGTTCATGGGCAGGCCAAGGACGACGCCGGTCACCCCATGCTCGTCGATCAGGGCGAAGAAACGTTCGACATCCACGGTGAACTTGACCCTTCGGATCGTCTCCAGCGGGCTCGCCACCGTGCGCGAGATGTCGGACAGGGCAAGCCCGATGGTCTTGGTGCCCAGATCGACCCCGAGAAGGCGGGTCATGGGCGGCAGGGCGCGGTCGAAGGCGTCGTTTTCGAGCTGAGGCATGGCCGGGTTATAGCGCCGGGCGAAAGCCCCGTCAGCCCCGCCGTTCGACCCCGCACCAATCGGCCATGAAGAGGGCCAGCACCTCCGCCACCTCCATCATGCTGGGCAGGGAAACCCAT
Source organism: Zavarzinia marina (assembly GCF_021568905.1). GTDB lineage: Bacteria > Pseudomonadota > Alphaproteobacteria > Zavarziniales > Zavarziniaceae > Zavarzinia > Zavarzinia marina. Next base: position 83,541 of record NZ_JAKGSB010000004.1, read on the forward strand.
TCGTCGATGCCATGGATGCTGCCCGCCGTCGGGCCGTAGCAGGTGGCGGGCGTATCGCCATAGAGGATGAAGAAGCGGGCATCCGTCGTGGCGGTGGACGCCAGTTCGGTCAGCGGCTTTTCGGAGACCTGGAAATGCGCGCGGCGCAGCCCCTCCAGCAGGGGCTCCTGCGGGTCGATGGCGCAGCCCTCCGCCTGAAAGCCGCGATAGGTGATCTTGACCGCGGCCCCCTTCAGGGCCGGCTGCATCGCCCTCGCCTCCTCGATCGCCATTTCGAGGGACGCCTTCACCGCCTTGATGCTCATGCCCGGATAGAAGCCGACGCGGACGTCGATCGACGCGGCGCAGGGCACGCTGGACGGCCATTCGCCGCCCGCGATCCGGCCCAGGTTGAAATTGACCGGATGCCTGTGATCGGCGTAACAGGCATGGCGGAAGGAGGCTTCGTTCCACGCCGCCTCCACCCCGCGCAGCGCCTCGAAGATCACCGTCACCGCCTCGATCGCATTGGTCCCGGCCGAGGTATCGAGAACATGGGCCGGCTTGCCCACCACATCGACGGTCAGCCACATGACGCCCAATTGCGCGATCATCAGGCTCTGGTCGAAGGGTTCCGGAATGATCGCGGCATCGGCCCTGTAACCCTTCGCAAGGCAGGCGAGCGCGCCGTTGCCGGTGCATTCCTCCTCGATCACCGATTGCAGGAAGACGGGGGCCGCCGGCTGCAGGCCGAGGCGGGCCAGTGCCTCGAACGCCATGCAGTAGGCAACGATCCCGGCCTTCATGTCGCCCGCGCCCCGGCCATAGAGGCGATCGCCGTCGAGCCGGGGCGCGAAGGGTGCATTGGTCCAGAGATCCGCCGGCCCGGTCGGCACCACGTCGATATGGCCGTTCAGGATCAGCGACCTGCCCGCCGGATCGCGCGGACGGTGACTGCCGACCACATTCTCCCGCCCCGCGTAATCCGGGATCACCGGGGGCGAGAAACCGGGCAGGTCACGGATCGCCGCCAGATCGACCTCGAAACGATCGACCGTAAGCCCGAGCCCGGCAAAACGATCGGCCATCAGGGCCTGGGCACCCTGCTCATGACCAAGCGTGCTGCCCTCCGCGACCAGGGCGGAGAGAAGATCGAGCCCCTCCCCGCGCAGATCGCGGACGGCGGCGCGGATATCTTCGGTCAGGCTCATGGCATCTCTCCGGCGAGGCGGCGGAAGTCGGCGCCGTCGATCTGGTGGATCAGGTCTTCCGCCTTATGGGCGAAGCCGGCCCGCCGGTAGAAGCCCTGGGCGGCGACATTGGCGGCATCGACCGAGAGGCGGATGTAACCCCAGCCACGTGGCGCGACATGGCGGGCAAGCGCCGCGAGCAGGGCCCGGCCGAGGCCGCCGCCCCGGCTTTCGGGATCGACATAGAGATCCTGGACATAGGCGCCGGGCATGCCCCGCCAGGTGGAGAAGGAGCGGAAATAGAGGCAGAGACCGATGGCCCTGCCCCCCTCTTCCGCGATCAGGGCTTCGAAGGCGGGATCGGGGCCGAAGCCCCAGCGACGCAGATCCTCGACCGTGCCCTTGATGCGCCCGGCATCGCCCATCGCCGCCCCGATCCCCCTGATCATGGCGAGGATCGCGGGGGCGTCCGCCTCCGTCGCCGGGCGGATCAAAACGCCACCCGGTCGCCGCCCTTCAGGTGCAGCATGGCGCGTGCCTCCGCCGGGGTGGCGACGTCGAGGGCGAGCGCCTCGATGATGGTGCGGATGCGCCGGACCTGATCGGCATTGGACGGCGCCAGCCCGTCCCGCCCGAGGGTCAGGCTGTCCTCCAGCCCGACACGGACATGGCCGCCGAGGATCGCGCCCATGGTGACCAGCGGCATCTGGTGGCGCCCGGCGCCGAGGACGGAAAAGCGATAGTCGTCGCCGAACAGCCGGTCGGCGATCGCCTTCATGTGCATCAGGCTCTCGGGCTCCGGCCCGATGCCGCCGAGAACGCCGAGCACGAATTGCACGAACAGCGGCCCTTCCACCAGCCCCCGGTCGCGGAAATGGGCGAGGGTATGGAGGTGACCGACGTCGTAACATTCGAACTCGAAACGCGCACCGCAGCCCTTGCCCAGGCGCTCCAGAATGCCCTCGATATCCTTGAAGGTATTCTTGAAGATCGTATCGCGCGTGTTCTCGAGGAGGCGTGGCTCCCAATCGTGCTTCCAGTCGGCATAGCGATCGACCAGGGGGAACAGGCCGAAATTCATCGAGCCCATGTTGAGGGAGCACATCTCCGGCTCCGCGCGCAGCGGCGCCGCCAGCCTCTCGTCCAGGCTCATGGCCGAACTGCCGCCGGTGGTGATGTTGACGACCGCATCCGTCGCCTGGCGGATGCGGGGCAGGAATTGCATGAAGACGTCCGGGTCCGGGCTGGGCCTGCCGTCCTTCGGGTCGCGGGCGTGAAGGTGCAGGATGGCGGCGCCGGCTTCCGCCGCCGCGATCGCCTGGGTCGCGATCTCGTCCGGGGTTACGGGCAGAAGGGGGCTCATGGTCGGGGTGTGGATCGAGCCCGTCACCGCGCAACTGATGATGACCTTGCGTGCCGCCATTTCAGGCGGCCCTGGGCAGGCGCAATTCGACCGCCAGATCGTCCAGGCTTTCGGTCAGCATGCCCATCAGGTCGTCGACCTCGTGCGGCGTGATGATCATGGGCGGGCAGACCAGGAAGTGATCGCCTTCGTAACCGCCGCGCGTGCGCCTGGAATAGAGGATCAGGCCCTGGTCATAGGCAAGGTCGACGATCCGCTGATAGGCGTTCAGATGCGCCGGCAGCGGTTCCATGGTCGCGGCATCGGCGACCAGTTCGACCGCCAGCAGCAGGCCCTTGCCGCGCACGTCGCCGATGAAGGGGAAGCGCGCCTTCAATCCCTCCAGCCGGGATTTGAGCAGATCCCCCATGCGCGCCGCATTGCCGATCATGTCGTGGCGCTCCATCTCGTCGAGCACGGCAAGCCCGGCGGCCCCCGCCAGCGGATTGCCGGCATAGGTGAAACCATGCAGGAAACCGCCCGCCGCCAGCACCGGCGCCACGATCCGCTCCGGCGCGACCATGGCGCCCAGCGGGCAATAGCCGGAACCGAGACCCTTGGACAGCGCCACCAGATCGGGCCGCCCCTCGGGCCAGTGATCGCCGCCCAGAAAGCGCCCGGTGCGCCCCGCGCCGCTCATCACCTCGTCGTGGATCAGCAGGATACCATATCGGTTACAAATCTCGCGGATCCGGCCGTAATAGCTGTCCGGCGCCACCAGGGCCCCGGTGGAAGCCCCGCCTACCGGCTCCATCAGGAAGGCGAGCACGGTTTCCGGCCCCTCGGCCCTGATCTGGGCTTCCAGCAAGTCGGCATAGCGAAGCCCTCGCTGGTCCATCGACAGATCATCGCGGTCGAGATAGGCGGTGGGCGCCGGGATCTTGGGACTATGGGGCATCATGGGGGCGAAGGGCGCCGTCAGCGCGGCATAGCCGGTCACGGCCAGGGCCCCCAGGGTACAGCCGTGATAGGAGGGAAAGCGCGAGATCACCTTGTAGCGCCCGGTCTGCCCGGTGGCGACGGCATATTGGCGCGCCAGCTTGATGCAGGATTCGACCGCTTCCGAGCCGCCGGAGACGAAGAACACCCGGTCGAAGCCCGGCGGCATCATCCCGCACAGGCGCCGCGCCAGTTCCTCCGCCGGTTCATTCTCGAAATGCAGGCGATAGGCGAAGGTCGCCCGGTCCATCTGGCGTTTCATGGCCTCCAGCACGGCGCGATTGCCATGGCCGATATTGACCACCATGGCGCCCGAAGAGCCGTCGATCCACCGCCGCCCATCCGCCGCCCAGATATGAATCCCCTCCGCCCGATCCACCACCGGCCGCTCGGCCCCGGTCTGATAGAAGAGATTGGACGGGCGACGGTTGGAGCCATCATGCATTTCAACAGACGAGCCTCGGGAAAACGGGATGGCAGCTTGCGCCTGCTTGGGGGTGGAGGGCAAGGGGAGGTCGCTGCAGTCCGGCCGTCGCCCGAGTATCGTCGGGTCCAGGCTTCAATAAGGCCGGTCCGGGAAGGTCACCGTCTCGCCCGGCAGGCGGGGGCCCATCAGGACGTTCTCGTGATAGGTGGAGAGGATGCGGCGGCGCGCGAGGACGTTGGCGTCGGTCAGGCCGGGTTCGGGCACCGGCTCGTGGCCCCAATGGCCGTGGGGGTCGGTGCCGCGCACCACTTGGCCGGAGCCCATGCCGACGTTCTGGCGCGCCGCCGCCGGCGTATAGTCGTAGAGGATGGCGACGCGGCGATAGTCGGCCGTGTTGGCGGCGGAGCCGTGGACGGCGTTGCCGTGGAAGATCGCCACTTCGCCCGGCTCGAGGATGAGGTTCACCGCCTGGTCGGGATCGACGTCGACGACGCGCGCGACGAGGCGCTTCTTCTGGCCCGAACCTTCGGTCAGGGAGAAGGGGCGCACCCGGTCGTGGGTGCCGGGGATCACCTTCAGGCAGCCGTTCTCGGGCGTCGCCTTCGAGAGCGCGACATAGACGATGACGAAGGCGGGCGTCACCTCGATCCGCGCCGAATCCTGATGCCAGCCGTAGTCGACGTGACTGCCCGGGTTCTTGATGCGGAAGGTCGCATTGGTCATCAGGATGTCGGGGCCGAGCAGATCCTCCACAGCGTCGAGCAGGCGGGGGTGGCGGCCGAGGTCGTAGACCCAGTCGAACAGGAGATTGGCCTTGATGTCGAAGGCCCAGGCGATGTCCGCCGGCCGCTCCGCCTCGAAGGCCTCGGTCAGGGCGTTGAGGCGTGCCACTTCCGCCGTATCGAGGATCTTCAGGCCGGAGACGAAACCGTCGCGTTCGAAACCTTCGACCTGTGCATCGGTCAGGAACTTGCCCATGAGACCTCCTGTTCGTCGGTAGGAAACGGCGGCCGGGCCGCCAGATGGCGAAAGCGGAAGATCAGGAGCCCGGTCGAGACCATGGAGGCGAGCACGATGGCGCCGATCAGGCCCCGCGCCCCGAGCGCGAAGTGAACGCCGAGCCACCACGCCAGCGGCACCATGACGACGACATAGGAGACCAGATGGCTGGTGGTCGGCAGCCAGGCCTCGCCGTAGCCGCGCAGGATGTTGGCGACGACGCGCTGCGCCCCGTCGATCAGGGCGACGAAGCCGATCACGGCGACGATCGGCACGCAGACCGCCGCCAGCGCCGGATCGGCGGTATAGAGAGCGGAAATCAGGCCCGGCACGCACATGAAGCCGAGCGCCACCGCGAGCATGAGACCCGAGAAGACCGCGAGGCCGGTGACGCCCGAACGGGCCATGCCCTCGCCGTCGCGCCGTCCGCGGGCCTGGGCGACCCGGACCGCCGCCGCGCCGCCGACGCCGACCGCCGGCATGAACAGCATCATGTTGATGTTGATGGCGATGGTATAGGCCGCCAGCTCGACCGCGCCCATCCGCCCGGCGAAAAGGGTGAGCAGGGCGAAGCTGCCGCTTTCGATGCCCATGGACATGCCTTCGGCATAGCCGATGCGGCGCTGGCGCGTGCCGTCGGCCCAGCGGTGGTCGGCCAGGCTCGGCCGGCCCAGGCCCCGGCGCCCCGGCATGACCCAGACGACATAGAGAATGGTGCCGGCCGCCAGCACCAGACGGGCGATCAGGGTGGCGAGGGCGGCCCCTTCCGCGCCCTGGGGTTCGAAGCCCAGCGCCCCGTCGACCAGCACGAAATTGAGCAGCAGGTTGACCACATTGGCGATGGCCAGCATGACGACGCCGACATAGGGCCGCCCGGTCGATTCGAGGAGACCGATCGTCGCGATGTAGCAGAGCATGGGCGGCAGGGACCAGGCGAAGAGCGCCGAGATGTGGGCGGCCGCGTCGGCCAGCGCCACGCCCTGCCCCAGGGCCAGGAAGATCCCGTGGGCCTGATAGGCGATCACGATGCCGAGACCGCCCACCACCAGGGCATAGAGCAGCGCCCGGCGCCAGATCCGCCCGCATTCGGCCATGTCGCGCCGGCCGTAGGCCGCCGATATCTCGACCATGCCGCCCATGAGGAGGCCGAGGCCGATGGTCTGCATGGTATGGACCAGGACGAGGCCGAGGGAGAAGCTGGCGAGCGCATCGGTGCCGTAATGGCCGACCACCATATTGTCGACCACCAGCATCAGCGTCAGGCCGATGCGAGCCATGACGATGGGCAGCGCGAGACGGGCGAGAAGCCCGGCTTCCCGCCCGTCCAGACGCCGGCCGCCTGCGCTCACCGCGTCGCTCAAGGGCGTCAGTCGCGGTAGTCGGGCGTCTCCGACGCCAGAACACGCTCCAGCGCGGCGAAGTGATAGGACGCCTCGAATTCGGCGACGTCGGCGAACTGCTTCGCCGTCTGGGCCGCGACATTGGGGCTGATCTCGCGCAGCGGCAGGCCGGTGCCGGCCGCCAGCACCTGCACCTGGGCGGCGCGCTCGAGGTAGTAGAGGTCGTGGAACGCCGCCGCCACGGAACGACCGTGGACGACGACGCCGTGATGGGCGAGGAAGATGATGTCCTCGCCGCCCTTGGCGCCCTCGGCGATGCGCTCGCCCTCGTCCGCATCCATCGCAAGACCGTTGTAGCCGTCGTCATAGGCGATGCGGCCGTAGTAACGCAGCGCGTTCTGATGGACGAAGCGCAGGCGCCCGCCCTCGACACAGGTCAGGGCCGTCGCATAGGGCATGTGGGTGTGCATGATGCAGACCGCGTCGGGACGGGCCTTGTGGCCTTCGGTATGGATGAAGAAGGCCGTCGGCTCGACCACGCCGTCGCCTTCCAGGACGACGCCGGCACCGTCGACCAGCAGCAGGCGGCTGGCGGTGATTTCCGACCAGTGCACGCCGAGCGGATTGATCAGATAGAGTTCCTCGTCGCCCGGGACGCGGACACTGAAGTGGTTACAGACGCCCTCGTGCAGGCCGAAGCGGACGGCGAGACGGAGTGCGGCGGCGAGTTGGCGGCGCAGTTCCACGGTCTTGGACATTTCCAGCATGTCGACATCTCCACCCGGCAAGGACACGGCGTTCATTGTCGTCAATCGGGTATCACAGGGGCCCGCCCCGCTACAATCTTCGTTAGTGAACGAATGTAAAAACCATGGTTTGAAGCCGGTCAAAGCATGTTGCATGCGACGAATTCATGAGCATCATCTAGTACCGACGGACAGTTTGACGGAGCTTGCCCCATGTCGGCCGCACCCTATCGCCATATCGAGGTCACCCCGCTTGGCCCCACCTTCGGCGCCAGGGTCGACGGCGTGAACATCGCGGCACCGGTCTCGGACGAGGCCTGGGCGGAGGTCGATCGCGCCTTTGCCGAATACCGCGTGATCGTGCTGCCCGACCAGCCCGCCCTGCCCGACCGCATCGTCGACTGGAGCCGGCGCATCGGCTTCACGGAACAGCATATCGACAGCAAATACCTGCTGGACGGCCATCCCGAGATCATCAAGATCGGCAACCTGAAGGAGGGCGGCGTGATGAAGTCGCTCTTCGTCAACGCGCGGGAGGAATGGCATTTCGACTATTCCTATGTCGCCAAACCCTCGATCGCCGCGCTGTTCTATGCCGTCGAGATCCCGCCGGAAGGCGGCGACACGCTGTTCGCGGATTCGACCGCCGCCTTCGAGAGCCTGGACGAGGACGAGAAGGCACGCCTGCGCGGCCTGACCGCGATCCATTCCTGGGCCCGCCTGCACGAACAGCTGGAGGCCATGGACCCGACCCGCACGCCCCTGTCGGACGAGGCGAAGCGGCGTTTCGCCCCCGTGCCCCAGCCCCTGGTCTACCGCCATCCGGTGACCGGGCGGGAATCCCTGTGGCTGGCGCCCCAGGTGGTGTCCGAAATCATCGGCATGCCGGAGGCGGAGAAGGACGAACTCCTCGCCCGGCTGACCGCGCACGCCACCAGCCCCGGCTTCACCTATCGCCACAAGTGGCGAAAGGGCGACCTCGTCTTCTTCGACAATCGCGGCACCCTGCATACCGCGACCGTCTTCGACTACGAACGCTACCTGCGCCTGATGTATCGGACCACGATCCTCGACGTCGCGGCCTGATCAGTAGCCACGGGCGAGATCGACGGCGTTCACCATGGCCTCGCCCCGAAGCGCGCGGTCGTAATTCTCGATCACCGTCTCGGCAGCCGTCAGGGGCGAGATACCGCCCGCGACATGGGGCGTGACCAGAATCTCGGGCCGGCGGTAGATCGGGCTTTCGGGCGGCAGCGGCTCTTCCGAAAAGACGTCGAGGGTGGCGCCGGCGATCCGGCCGCCCTCGATGGCGGCGATCAGATCAGTCTCCACCAGATGGGCGCCCCGCCCGATGTTCACGACGAAACTGCCCGTTCGCATCAGGTCGAAAGTACCGGCGCTCAGGATGCCCGTGGTCTCGGGCGTCAGGGCCAGCACGTTCACGATCAGGCGGCAGGCGGCCAGGAAGTCGGGCAGTTCGCCAGTGCCGGCGAAGCAGCGCACGCCCTCGATCTCGCGCTTGGTGCGGCCCCAGCCGGCGACCGGAAAGCCGAGGTCGCGCAACTGCCGCGCCACCGCCCCGCCGAGGACGCCGATGCCCATGACGCCGACCGGGAACTGCGCCTTCACCGGCGCCGGCACGTAATCCCAAAGGCGCGCGCGAGTATCGCGCTCATAGCGATCGAAGGCGCGGAAGTGGCGATAGGTGGCGGCGACCGCGTAATCGACCATGGTTTCCGTCAGGCTTGAATCGACCAGCCGCGCCAGCGGCACGCCCGCCGGCAGATCCGCCAGATTCAGCTGATTGATGCCGGCGCCGAGCGACTGGATGCCCTTCAGATTGGGAAAGCGGGACAGGCCGCAGGCCGGCGGCTTCCACATCAGGGCGAATTCGACCGACGCGGGATCGGCGATGTCGTTCCATTCGGTCAGCGCCAGTTCGGGGCGGCGCGCCGCGACCGCCTGAGCCCAGGCCTCGGGATCGTCCAGATCGCTGGAAAAGAGAATGGTCCGCTTCATCCTGGTCCCTTCCATGAACGGCCGACGTCGCCCCGAAACTTGCAGAACTGGCGCCCGGCGCGATTATGAATCTTTCAAAACGTCATTTGAGCGGCGATAAAGTCCAAATAATAGGCCCCGAAAAACCTTTAAATCCAGGCGCATGCAGAAAATTTGTGCAGTCCTGACCAAATATTGAACAGGGCAGCGCCGATTGACACCCTGCCGCCCACGCCACCTAAACTATTGCCATTGCAGTCGACGGCGAAGGGATCGGGGCGGCATCGATGGCAGGCGCGAACGGGCACCATACCACGGATGTAATCAGGCGGGACCTGGCGGTCGCCCATGCGCTCGCCGCCCGCTTCGGCATGACCGATCTGATCTACAGCCATTTCTCCGCCCGTGATGCCGACGATCACAACCTCTTCTACATCACCCCCTACGGCCATCTGTTCGAGGAAGTGCGCGACGACGCGCTGTCCTCGGTGCGCATGACCAACGACGGCTATGCCGTCGAGGGATTGATGAACCCGGCCGGCGCCATCATCCACGAGGCGGTCTATGCCGTCAGGCCCGATGTCGGCGCCGTCTGCCACACCCATACGCGGGCCGGCGTCGCGCTTTCCATGCTGGCGGAAGGCCTGCTGCCGCTGTCGCAATTCGCGCTCCGTTTCCATGGGCGCGTCGGCTATCACGCCTATGAGGGCGCCACCCTGATCCCCGGCGAACGCGACCGCCTGCAGGCGAGCAGCGCCGGCGTCGATGTCGTCATCCTGCGCAATCACGGGCTTCTCACCTTCGGGCGCGACATCCGCGAAGCCTTCTCGCGCATGTATTTCCTCGACCGGGCGGCGCAGGTGCAGATGGACGCGCTGGCGACCGGCCGCCCGCTGGTGCCCCTGTCGGAAGAGATCTGCCGCATGACCCGCGATCAATACGCCGGTCTCGGCGATGAGGACATGGAGGAACGCATGGAACTCGAATGGGCGGCGCTGCGCCGCCTGTCGGGTCTTGCGGCGACGGAGGACGGCCACGATGCGTGACTATGTGGGCTGGCGGGCGCGGATCGGCCTCGTCTACATGGCGTCGTCCATCGTGATGGAGCCGGAATTCTATGCCATGGCGCCGGAAGGCGTCTCCATCCACACCGCGCGCATCCATCTGCCGGCGGCGACCGAGGCGGGCTTGCGCGAGATGATGGAGGGCGGCCCGCTGGAGGACGCCTCCACCCTGCTCGGCCATTGCCCGCTCGACAGTGCCGTCTTCGGCGGCACCAGCGCCAGTTTCCTCGACGGCGGCACCTACGACGGTACGGTCATCGCGCGCATGAAGGCGAGGATGGGCGGCGGCCTGCCGGTCACCACCTCGTCCACCGCCTCGGCCGCCGCGCTGTCCGCGCTGGGGGCGAAGAAGATCACCTTCACCGGCCCCTACAACGCCGACGTGACGGCGCGCGGCAGGCGCTTCTTCGAGGATCGCGGCTTCGAGGTGCTGGATGCCTTCGGTCTCGGCATAGAGAGCGATCATGGCATCGGCGACGTGCCGCTGGAGGAAGTCTATCGCTTCGTCAAGAAGGTGGCGGTGGCCGGATCCGACGCCGTCTTCATCTCCTGCACCAATTTCCGCACCGTGGGCGCCCTTGCGGCGCTGGAGGAGGATCTCGGCATCCCGGTGGTCAGCTCGATCCAGGCGTCGTTCTGGCACGGCCTGCGGCTGGCCGGCGTGCGCGACCGGGTGACGGGGTTCGGCAGCCTGTTCGACGTGACGGAGGTCTGAGCCATGGAACGCCTGCGCCTGACACCCCTTTCCGACGCCATCGGCGCCGAGGTCCACGACGTCGACCTCAATGCCGCCGTCGCCGAGGGTCTGTTCCCGGCGATCGAAGCCGCCTTTCTCGATCACGGCCTGCTGCTGTTCCGGGGCCAGGCCCTGACGCCCGAGGCCCATGTCGCGCTGAGCCGGCATTTCGGCGATCTCGAGATTCACGTGCAGAAGGATTTTCTGCTGCCCGGCCATCCCGAGATCCTGGTGATCGGCAACGACCACGACGAGACCGGAAATCCGACCGGTTACTTCATCCCGGGCGACGGCGACTGGCACACCGACATGTCCTATGTCGCCAAGCCCAGCCTGGGCTCCCTGTTCTATGCCGTGACCGTGCCGCCCGACGGCGGCGACACCGTCTTCGCCGGCGGCACCGCCGCCTATGACGGCCTGCCGACGGCGATGAAGGAACGTCTGGAGGGGCTGCGCGCCGTTCACGACTACCCCTATTTCGACGCCAATATGTGCGCCAAGGATCCGGCGCGCCGGCCGCTGGACGAAAGCCAGCGCGCCCGCACGCCGCCGGTCGCCCATCCGATCGCGCGCACACACCCGGTCACCGGGCGGAAGGCGATCTATCTGAGCGCCGAGGTGATCAGCGGCGTTGCCGGCATGGACGACGAGGCGGGCCGCCGGCTGTGCCACGAACTGGCGGATTACGCCACCTCGGCGCCCTTCACCTATGCCCATCGCTGGCAGGTCGGCGATCTCCTGATGTGGGACAACCGCTGCACCATGCACAAGGCGACGTCCTACGATTTCAACAGCCATGTCCGGACCATGCACCGGACGACCGTATCGGGCGACGTTCCCTACTGACCCCGTGCCGCCGCGGCCCGTGCCGCCATTGGTATCTGTGACCGCGCGTTTCGGTCGATTGTGGAGGGTGGTGACATGAACAGGACGAAGAGCGTTCTCGCCGGCGTGCTGCTGAGCCTGGCGGCGAGCCCGGCCTTCTCGGCGGAGAAGGTGATCGTCGGCAACGAAGGGACCTATCCGCCCTTCTCGATGATGTCGACCGACGGCCAGCTGACCGGCATCGAGCCGGAGATGACCATCGAAATGTGCAAGCGCGCCGAACTGGACTGCGAATTCGCGGTCATGGACTTCAAGGCGCTGATCCCCTCGCTCCTGCAGGGCAAGGTGGACATGGTGGGCAGCCAGGTGAAGCCGCTGGCGGAGCGCAAGGCGGTGGCCCTGTTCTCGATCCCCATCATCTTCAACCACGACGCCTTCGTCGTGAAGAAGGACGCGACCTACGACTACACGGACGAGGGCATGAAGGGTGTGCGCATCGGCGTGCAACGCGGCTCGTCCCAGGCGAAATACATCGCCGAGCATTTCCCGAGCATGGAGGCGGTGCTCTACGACAACCCCGACCAGATCCGTCTCGACCTCCTGTCCGGCCGCATCGAAGCGACCTTCGGCGCCAAGCTGAACTGGACCCTCGAGCTGATCGACAAGCCCGAGGGCAAGGACTGGGCGGTCGTCGGCAACTATTGGACCGGCGACGAGAGCATCCCCGAGCCCGACCGCGGTTCGAGCTGGATCGTGCGCAAGGGCGAGGAAGAGCTCCTGAAGAAGATGGATGCCGCCCTCTCCTCCATGATCGAGGACTGCACGGTGACCAAGATCCGCAGCAAATACATTTCGGTGCCGATCGTGCCGGGCGAGGCGAAGTGCCTCTGACTGCGACCGTGCCGGCGGGCCGGGAAGGGCACTGAGCGCCTGATCCCGGCCGCGCCGGAACGACGCCCCCTGCCGGCACCGCCTCTACGCCGGCAGGGGTACCGTCAAGGAGTCTCTGCATGGAACTGCTCGCCTTCGGCGATACGGGCTATGGCGACGAATTGTTCTTCGGCGCGCTGACCACGATACAGCTCGCCGTCTTCGGCTACGTCCTGGCGCTGGCGCTCGGCCTCGTCTTCGCGGTCCTGGCGCTGAAGGGCAAGGGGCCGCGCTGGTGGCTGTTCCGGGTCTATGCCTCGATCTTCACCGGCGTCCCGTCGCTGCTCATCATCTTCCTGTTCTATTTCGGCGGCGCGGAACTGGTGCGCAGCCTGCTGGCGCCGATCGGCATCAACGTGCGGCTCGACGTCTCGCCCTTCACGGCCGGCGTCGCCGCCCTCGGCCTCGTCTACGCCGCCTATCTGGGGGACCTGATCCGCAGCGCCATCATCAATGTGCCGAGGGGCCAGTTCGAGGCTTGCGAGGCGCTCTCCGTGCCGCGCCGCCACATGTGGCTGAGCGTCGTCCTACCCCAGGCCTTCCGCATCGCCCTGCCCGGCTTGGTCAATACCTGGATCGTGCTCCTGAAGGATACCGCCCTCGTTTCGCTCGCAGGGCTGAACGACCTGATCGCCAATGCCAAGGTCGCCGCCGGCTCGACCAAGGAGCCCTTCGTCTTCTTCACGGCGGCCCTGCTGTTCTTCGTGGTGATCGCGACCGTGACCCTGCCCCTGGTCAACCGGGTGGCCCGCAGACTCGAACGCGGCCAGCGCCGGGCGGAGGTCTGACCCCCATGCGCTTCGATCCGGTCCTCGCCTGGGGCAGCATGCCCGCGCTGCTCGACGGCGCCCTGATGACGTTGCTGGTCACCTTCACCGTGATGGCGGTGGGCGGGCCGCTCGGCCTTGCCGTATCCTTCGCGCGCATGTCGCGGCGCCGCCCGCTCGCCTGGTTCGGCGCCGCCTATGTCTCCGTCTGCCGGGGCGCTCCCAGCCTGATCCTGCTCTATCTGATCTACAACGGCCTCGCCCAGCTCGACATCGTCCGCGACGGCCCCCTGTGGTTCCTGTTCCAGCACGCCTTCTTCTGCGTCGTCATCGCCTTCTCGCTGAACCATTCCGGCTATATCGTCGAGATCATGCGCGGCGGCATGGAGGCGGTGCCGGCGGGCCTGCTGGAGGCCGGCGCCTCCCTCGGCCTAAGCCCGCGCCAGGTGCTATGGAAGATCCGCATCCCGATCGCCATCCGTTACGGCCTCAAGGCCTATCAGAACGAGGCGATGCTGTTCATGAAGAGCACGGCGGCGGTCAGCGCCGTCACCCTGACCGACCTGACGGCGGCGGCGAACGAGATCTTCTACATGACCTATGATCCCTTCACGCCGATCATCACCGCCGGCGCGATCTATTGGGTGATCAACAACGCGATGCGGATCGGCTTCGGCCTTCTCGAACGCCGCCTGAACCGCCATCTCGGCCTCGCCTAGGACGGTGCCCATGGAATTCGCCCGGCTCGAACGCCACCCCGCCGTCGCCATGGCGGGCGTCGACAAGTTCTACGGCAAGTACCAGGCGCTCCGCGCCGTCGACCTGGAGATCCAGCGCGGCGAGAAACTCGTGGTGTGCGGCCCCTCCGGCTCGGGCAAATCGACCCTGATCCGCTGCATCAACGCGCTGGAGCCCCACGACGCCGGCACCATTTCGGTGAACGGCATCGCGCTCGGCAGGGATCGCGCCTCGATCCTCGACGTCCGGCGCGAGGCCGGCATGGTGTTCCAGCAGTTCAACCTGTTCCCCCATATGACGATCCTGGAAAACTGCACCTTCGCCCCGCGCACCAGCTTGGGGATGGCCAGGGACAAGGCCGACGCTCTGGCCATGCGCTATCTGGCCCGGGTCCATATCGCCGACCAGGCCCAGAAGTTCCCGGCCCAGCTTTCGGGCGGCCAGCAGCAGCGCGTGGCGATCGCCCGCGCGCTGTGCATGGAACCGCGCATCATGCTGTTCGACGAGCCGACCTCGGCCCTCGATCCCGAAATGGTGGGCGAGGTCTTGCGCGCCATCGAGGAATTGACCGCCGACGGCATGACCATGGTCTGCGTCACCCACGAGATGGGCTTCGCGCGGCGCGTCGCCGACCGCTGCCTGTTCATGGACCAGGGCGAGATCGTCGAGGCGGCGCCGGCCGGCGATTTCTTCGACCGCCCGAAGAGCCCGCGCCTCCGGGCTTTCCTGGCCCAGATCCTGAAATAGGCGGCGGCGCTTGGTTCAGTTTTCGCTCAAGTGTGATTATTCCGGTTCGGATTTCCCGGCCGCCCCGCATCCCCGATGATCCCTGGTATCGTTCCAATTCGAGGCGGGAGCCGGGCACCATGGATGAAGTCTTCGTCCGCAAGAATCTGATCAAGCCGGCACGGCTGCACGCGCTCTCGGCGCGTTCGGACCTGCGCGGCGCGCTGCAGCTCGGCAGCCATGTCGGTGCCCTGCTGGTGACCGGTCTGGTGCTTCATGCGACGCTCGGCACCTGGTGGGCCGTGCCGGTGTTCATGCTCCACGGCGCCCTGATCAACTTCCTCTATGCCGGCCAGCACGAATTGTCCCATTGGACCGTGTTCAAGACCCGGTCCCTGAACGAGATCTTCGGCCGCATCTTCGGCTTCGTGCTGCTCTATCCGCGCGATTTCGACCAGATCCAGCACACCGCCCACCACCGCCACACACAGGACTGGGACAAGGACGGCGAATTGGGCCGTGCCCCCTATGGCCTCGGCTCCTATCTGATGTGGCTGCTGGGCCCGACCTATTGGTATTCCCGCGTCGCCCGCATCGTCCGCTTCTGCTTCGGCCGCGTGACCGAGACCTGCATCCCGGAAGTCCGGCGCAAGGACGTGATCCGCGAGGCGCGGCTGCACATGCTGGGTTACCTGGCGATCGCCGGCGTCTCGCTGTGGTTCGAAAGCTGGGCCGCCGTCACCTATTGGCTGGCGCCCATGCTGGCGATGAAGATCGCCCATCAGCTCCAGAACACCATCGAGCACCTGGGCCTGTCGCACGAGCAGAACATCCTGACCAACACCCGTTCGACCCGCACCAATGCCGCGATGCGCTGGATGTGCTGGAACATGCAGTATCACACCGCCCACCATGCCTTCCCGGGCGTGCCGTTCTGGAAGCTGGCGGACCTGCACCACGACATCTTCGACGGCAACGGCATCAAGCCCTATTCGATGACCTATCTGGGCTTCCAGGCCCAGGTGATCCGGAAGCTCGCCGGCCACACCGAGAACGACTATCCGATGGACCGGCCCTGGGTCATGGACGAGGCCGACGCCGCCAAGGCCCCGGCCGCCGCGAATGCCTGACCTCGAGATCTATCAGTCGCTCTGGGCGACCGAGAAGCGCATCCCCGGCGTCCCCGAGACGCCGGTGGAAGCGCGTTTCGAGGCGGTGAAGGCCGCCGGCTACGACGGCATGGCGATCGATCTCGGCGCCATGAGCCTCGAAGAGGCGCGGGCGACGGTGCCCTTCTTCGCGAAACACGGCCTGGGCGGCCTGCTGACCGCCTTTCCCCGCTCGATCGAGGGGCTGCGCCCGGCGCTGCATCTCGCCAAGGAGATCGGCTCGCCCTTCGTCGTCGTCGTCGGCCAGGTGATGCCGGTGACGGTGGAGGGCATGATCCCGGTGATCCGCGACTGGCTGCGCCTTGCCGAAGAGGAAGGCGTGCCCCTGCAGTTCGAGACCCACCGCAACTGCATCACCAACGACATGTTCACGGCGCTGCAACTGCTCGACGCCATCCCCGAGATGCGCATGGCCGCCGACCTGTCGCACTATGTCGTCGACCGGGAGATGACCCTGCCGCTGGAGCCCTTCTATCACGGCCAGATCAGCCGCATCCTCGATCGCTGCGACAGTTTCCAGGGCCGGATCGCCAATCGCTGCCAGGTCCAATTGCCGGTACAGTTTCCCCAGACCAGGCCTTGGCTGGATCTCTTCCTCGGCTGGTGGCGGGAAGGTTTCGCGCGCTGGAAGGCCCGCGCCGGGGCGGACGACACCTTGATCTTCCTGTGCGAATTGGGCCCGCGCGACTATGCCATCACCGGGGCGGACGGGCTGGAGCTTTCGGACCGGGACGCGGACGCCTTGATCCTCGCCGATCACGCAAGGCGCCTCTTCGCCGAGGTCTGAGTTTCACCCCTCAGGCCAATTGGCCGAGGGGCGAAATCTCCATCCGCTTCGCCTTCTCGAAACTGGCGAGCAGGATCGAAAGGAAGGCCTGCGCGGCCGCGCTCTGCCGCGCCGATTTCTTGAACAGGACGTAGAAGGTGTTCTCGGTCCTAAAGTGCCGGGGCATCACCTCGACCAATTCGCCGCTCTCCACCCAGGGCGCCGCGAAATGGGGCGGCAGGAAGCCGAGGAAGGCGCCGCTGAGCACCAGGAGGATGCGGCTGTCGATATTGCTGGAGCGGGCGTCGGTGCGGAAGCCCGCGACCAGGGTGGCGAAATGCGGATCCTCCGTCACGCCGGGCATGACCAGGCGGAATTCCTTCACCCGTTCCGGCGTCACCTCGCCCGGCGCCGCCTTGGCCAGGTCGTGGCTGCGGCTGCAATAGAGGCGCAGTTCCTCGTGGAAGAGCGGGATCATCTCGATCGACGACAATTCGCGCGGCACGACCGAGACGCCGATCTCCGCCTCCCCTTCGACGATGCCCTGTTCGACCCCGGCCGGCGTCGCCGATTCCATGACGATCTCGACCCTGGGGTGTCTGCGCGTGAATTCGCCGATGGCCCGCGCCATGGGCCCCGCCGCCACCGAGACCAGATTGTCGACCAGCAGCACCGTCAGCCGGCCGGTCAGCGCCTTCACCGCCGTCGCCACCCGGTCGCGGAATTTTTCCACGTCGTTGAACAATTGCAGCGATGCGAGGTAGACGATCTGCCCTTCGTCGGTAAGCTTGAAACCGCTGCGCCCGCGGATGCACAGCTTGGTGCCCATGCGTTGCTCGAGATGGGCGATGTCGAGGCTGATCGCCGATTTCGACTTGTTCAGCGAGACTTCGGCGGCCGTGAAGCCGCCGTTCTCGACCACGGTGCGAAAGACCCGCAGAAGACGAAGGTCGCCGTCGGAAATCGCCCCCCTGAAGACCTGGGGGGTCCGCACCCTGGAATTCGTCTTGTTCAGTTGAGCCTCCACTTAACTTAAGGTTTGGCCTTCATCATCGTGCGTTGCAACATGTGTGCATTAAAAAGTGATCATGCCCGGGCGATGGACGCCGTGGCAACAGATGTGGAGCGCGACATGGATCGAGACCTTCACCGCGAGGATTCCCTCGCCCTCGTCAAGGACCTCTATGCGAAGGGCCGGGTGAACCGCCGGGATTTCCTGTCGCTCTGCGCCATCCTCGGCGCCTCGGCGGCGGGCGCCTCGCTCGGCGGGCGGAAGGCGCTGGCGGCGGACGAGATCACCATCTCCAACTTCGGCGGCGACGCCATCAAGGCCTATACCGACGCCTGGACCGCGCCCTTCACCGCCGACACCGGCGTCAATGTGGCGATCGACGGCGCGGGCCCCCTGCCCGGCAACATCAAGAAGATGGTCGACGAGAAGAACGTCATCTGGGACGTCTCGGACGGTGACGCCTTCTATGGCCTCCAGCTCGGCCCCGACTATCTGGAGCCCATCGATTATTCGGTGGTCGATCCCGCCGGCTTCTTCGACTGGAACAAATATCCGCTCTCGGCCGGCAACTACGTCTATTCCTACGTTCTCGCCTACGACAAGACCAAGCTGCCGGAAGCGCCGACGAGCTGGGCCGACCTCTTCGACCTGAAGAAGTTCCCGGGCAAGCGCACGCTCTGGAAGTGGTTCATGGGCATGCCGGAGATCTTCATGCTGGCGGCCGGCAAGGCGCCGGAGGACGTCTATCCGATCGACATGAAGCTGGTCGTCGAGATGGTGAAGTCGCTGGGCGACAATCTCGTGCTGTGGGACAGCGGCGCCTCCAGCCAGCAGCTCTTCCTCGACGGCGAAGTCGTCATGGGCAACATCTGGAACACCCGCTGTTCCGTCCTGGAGCGCGACACCGAAGGCCGCGTGACCTGGACCTGGAACCAGCAGATCGTCAGCCCCGGCGCCTGGTGCATCCCGAAGGGCGGCAAGAAGCTGGACATCGCCCAGAAGTTCATCGCCTCCACCCAGGACCCGAAGCGCCAGATCACTCTCCTCGACGCCCTCGGCAACGGCCCGGCCAATCCGGCCGCCCTGCCCCTGCTGACCGAGGAACAGAAGCGCATCAACCCGACCTCGCATCTCGACGTCGGCGTCATCCGCAACGAACAATGGTATGCGGAGAATTACGACAACGAACTGAACACGTGGCTCGATGCCATCGCCGGCTGATCAGACCGCGTCCGGTTCCGGGGCGCCCCTGGCTCATCGCCTGGGGCGCCTCGATCCCTACTGGTGGCTGGTGGCGCCGCTGCTGATCGTCACCATCGGCCTGTTCCTCGTCCCCCTGTTCAACATCCTGCTGCTGTCGGTCACCGATCCCGAACCGGGCCTCCAGAACTACGAGCGCCTGGCGACCGCATCCGCGCCCATGCGCGTGTTCATGACCACGCTGCGGATCTGTGCCGTGACCACGGTGATCGCCATCGTGCTCGGCTATTGCGTCGCCTATGCCATGGCCCATCTCGAGGGCCTGCATCAAAGGCTGCTGCTGGTCGCCGTGCTGATCCCGCTCTGGGTATCCGTTCTCGTGCGCGCCTTTTCCTGGCTCGTCCTCCTGCGCGACCAGGGCCCGGTCAACGACTGGCTGATCGGCGCCGGCCTGATCGACGAGCCCCTGAAGCTGGTGCGCAACGAATTGGGCGTGGTCATCGGCATGGTGCATTATCTGATCCCCTATGCCGTGCTGCCGATCTATGCCGTCATGCGCGGGCTGGACAACCGCCTGCTCTTTGCCTCGCGCAGCCTGGGCGCCAGTCCGGCGACCACCTTCTTCCGGGTCTATCTGCCGCTCACCCTGCCCGGCGTCTTCGCCGCCATGGTCATCGTCTTCGTCTTCGGCCTCGGCTTCTATGTGACGCCGGCGGTGCTGGGCGGCGGGCGCGTGGTCATGCTGGCGGAATCGGTCAGTGTCGCGATCCTGCAGACCGTGCGCTGGGGTTACGGCGCCGCGCAGTCGGTGGTGCTGCTGGTGCTGACCCTGATCCTGATCGGCATCATGGGCAGGACCGTGGGCCTGAAGCGGGGGTTCGGCTGATGCAATCCCGTCGTTCCCCCGGCTTCTGGCTGCTGATCACCCTGGTCTGGATCGTGGTCGGTTTCCTGCTGGCGCCGATGTTCATCACCGTGCCGATCTCCCTGACGCCGACGCGCTTCGTCTCCATGCCCGACGGCGAATATTCGTTGCGCCATTACGAGACGGTGTTCACCGGCGATGCCTGGCTCGGCCCGCTCGGCGACAGCGCGATGGTCGGCATCGGCGCCACATTGATCGCCACTTTCGTCGGCGGTGCCGCCGCCATCGGGCTGTGGCGCATCGGCGGGCGGGCGGCGCGGATCATCGGCGTTCTCGCCCTGATGCCCATGATCGTGCCGCCGATCGTCACAGCGCTCGCCCTGTCGCGGGCCTGGGTCACCCTCGGCCTGTTCGACACGGTGATCGGCGTCATCCTGTCCCACGCCATCCTCGGCATGCCCTTCGTCTTCATGACCACCTCGGCCGCCCTCGAAGGTCTCGATCCCCGCATCGTCGAGGCGGCGCGCAGCCTGGGCGCCGGGCCGTTCCGGGTGGTGCGCGACGTGATCGTGCCGAACGTCCGCGCCGGTCTCGTCACCGGCGGGCTGTTCGCCTTCATGATTTCCTGGGACGAGATCATCGTGACCCTGTTCGTTTCGTCGCGCAGCGTCTTCACCCTGCCGCGCAAGATCTGGTCCGACATCCGCGACAATCTCGATCCGGCGGTCGCCGCCGTTTCCACCCTGATGATCGTGGCGACCCTGGTCGCCGCCACCCTCTATCTGGCGCGCGACCTGCTGCGCGCCCGCACCGGAGCCACCCGATGACCGCAACCCCGGCCGCCGGACCGGACATCTGCCTGACCGGCCTGTCCAAGCATTACGGCCCCTTCAAGGCCCTGGACAATGTGCATCTGACGGTTGCCCCGGGCGAATTCCTGACCCTGCTCGGGCCGTCCGGCTCGGGCAAGAGCACGCTCTTGATGGCACTCGCCGGCTTCGTGGAGCCGACCCGGGGCGACATCACCGTGGGTGGGCGTTCGGTCGTGGCCCTGGCGCCCGAGAAGCGCGATTTCGGCGTCGTGTTCCAGGGCTATGCGCTGTTCCCGCACATGAGCGTGGCGGACAATGTCGGCTACCCCCTGAAGATCCGCCGACTGCCCAAGCCCGAGATCGCGGCACGGGTGAAGGAGGCGCTTGCCCTCGTCCAGCTCGACCATCTGGCGAAGCGGAACCCCAAGCAATTGTCGGGCGGCCAGCAGCAGCGCGTCGCGCTCGCCCGTGCCCTCGTCTTCTCGCCCGAGATCCTGCTCCTGGACGAGCCCATGGGCGCCCTCGACAAGAAGCTGCGCGGCGACCTGCAGATGGAACTGCGGCAGTTGCACCGGAAGCTCGGCCGGACCTTCGTCAACGTGACCCACGACCAGGAAGAGGCCATGGCCATGTCCGACCGGATCGCCATCATGCGCGCCGGCCGGATCGAGCAGGTGGGCGCCCCGCGCGACCTCTACGACATGCCGGAGACCCGTTTCGTCGCCGACTTCCTGGGCAAGAGCAATTTCCTCGAAGGCCGGGTGCGCCAGGCCGACGCGGAGATCGCCGTGGTCGAAACGGCGGACGGGATGATCCGCCATGCCCAGCGCGGGCTCGTGCTGCGCGCGGGCGACGACGCCCTGCTCGCGCTCCGGCCGCAGAAGATTGGTCTTGGCGGCGACGGCGCGGACAACGAACTGCCCGCCGTGGTCGAGACCGCGATCTTCCTCGGCACCCACGCGGAAATCACGGCGCGCACCGGCAGCGGCCTCGTCCTTGGCATCAATCTGGCGATCGACCGGGCCGAGGCCCTGCCGGACGAAGGCACCGGCGTCACCCTGACTTTCGGCGCCGCGTCGACCACGGCCGTTCGGGACGATTGACGGACGCGGTCAACATCGAAAAACGTCCAAGCTTGTTTTGACGAAACGGCATTTTCCCGCCGCCCCGGGGAAGCAACCATGGGCGGTGGCGCGGCACCGATTCATGCCTGTTGCAACGCCCGTCCCCGTTTCCAGATGGTTGGCATCATGAGCGAAAAAACCCACCCCCAGCCCCAGGATGCCGCGCTCATTCCGCGCTATGCCGGGCTGCCGACCTTCATGCGCCTGCCCATGCGGGCGACGCCGGCGGGGGTGGACATCGCGCTGGTGGGGGTACCCTTCGACGGCGGCACCACCAATCGCGCGGGCGCGCGCCACGGCCCGCGCGAGATCCGCAACGCCTCCGCCTTCATGCGCCGCATCCATCACGCGACCGGGATTTCGCCCTATGACCGCGCCGTGGTCGCCGACCTCGGCGACTCCCCGGTGAACCCGATCGACGTCATGGAATCGCTCGGCCTGATCACCGGCTTCTTCGACGATCTGAAGGGCCACGGCTGCATTCCCATCACCGCCGGCGGCGACCATCTGATCACCCTGCCGATCCTGCGCTCGCTGGCCGCCGACGGGCCTGTCGGCATGGTGCATTTCGATGCCCATTCCGACACCAACGACCGCTATTTCGGCGACAATCTCTATACCCACGGCACGCCGTTTCGCCGTGCGGTGGAAGAAGGCCTGCTGGACCCGAAGCGCGTCGTGCAGATCGGCATCCGGGGATCGATCTACGATCCCTCCGATCTCGATTTCGCCAAGGCGGTCGGCTTTCGCGTCATCTTCATCGAGGAGTTCATCAAGCGCACGGCCGAGGACGTGATCGCCGAAGCGCGCGAGATCGTGGGCGCCGGCCGCACCTATGTCTCCTTCGACGTCGATGCCATCGACCCCGCCCAGGCGCCGGGCACCGGCACGCCCGAGATCGGCGGCTTCTCGACCTTCGAGGCTCAGCGCATGGTGCGCGGCCTGGCGGGGCTCGACATCATCGGCGCCGATGTGGTCGAGGTCGCGCCGCCCTTCGACGTCGCCGACATGACGTCGCTGCTGGGCGCCACCCTGATGTTCGAACTGCTCTGCGTGATCGCCGGCAACATGAAAGGCTGACGCGATGGCCCATGGCTATGACGGGGGCCGCCTGGACCTGCCCTTCACCGGCTTCTGCACCTTCGCCAAGAGTGCGATCTGTACCGACTGGGACAGGATCAAGGCGGATGTCGCGGTCCTGGGCGCCCCTCTCGACATGGGTACGCAATGGCGCGCCGGCGCTCGCTTTGGCCCGCGTTCGATCCGCGAAGCCTCCACCCTGTTCTCCTTCGGCCACGACGGCGCCTATGACTTCGAGGACGACGTCACCTATCTGACCGCCGACCAGGGCCGTATCGTCGACATCGGCGATGCCGACATCATCCACACCGACCAGATCCGCTCGCTCGCCAACATCGAATATGGCGTCCGCAAGATCCTGGCGGCCGGCGCCATTCCCCTGGTGCTGGGGGGCGATCATTCGGTCAACATCGGCTGCATCAACGCCTTCGACGATCAGGAACCCTTCCATATCGTCCATATCGACGCCCATCTCGATTTCGTCGACGAACGCCAGGGGGTTCGCTTCGGCCATGGCAATCCGCTGCGCCGGGCGGCCGAGAAACCCTATGTCACGGGCCTGACCCAGATCGGCATCCGCAACGTCTCCTCGACCGCCAAGGAAGGCTATGACGATGCCCGGCGCATGGGCTCCGACATCATCTCGGTCCGCCAGTTCCGCAAGCTCGGCGTCGAGGCGGTGATCGAGCGCATTCCGGCCGATGCGCGCTATTATTTCACCATCGACATCGACGGTTTCGATCCCTCGATCGCGCCGGGCACCGGCACGCCTTCCCACGGCGGATTCCTCTATTACGAGATCCTGGAACTGCTGGAAGGCCTGACCCGAAGGGGCCGGGTGATCGGCATCGACCTCGTTGAAGTTGCGCCGGATTACGACCACACCGGCACCACCGCGATCCTCGCCGCCCAATTGCTCATGAACGTGGTGGGGCGCATGCTCCATCATCGCCGGACATGACGACGCGGCCGGCGTCGGCTAGCATCCGGCCATGAATGTCGACAACATCGATCTTCGATTGCTGCGCGTCTTTCATGCGCTGGCGGAGCACGGCGGCTTCGCCGGGGCGCAGGCGGAACTGGGCCTGACGCCCTCGACCCTGTCGATCCATCTCTCGAACCTCGAACAGCGCCTCGGCATGGTGCTGTGCGAGCGTGGGCGCGGCGGCTTTCGCCTGACCGACAAGGGCGAGCGCGTCTTCCTGTCGACCAAGCGCCTGTTCACCGCCCTCGAAGGCTTCCGGGCCGAGACGGCGGCGCTCCGCGGCAAGCTGGTCGGCGAATTGTCGATCGGCATCGCGGACTCGACCGTGACCGACGACCGCTCACCCATCGCCGCCGCCGTGCGCCGCTTCGAGGCGCGGGACAACGACGTCCACCTGCGCCTCATCGTGGACCGCCCGGCGGGCCTCAACCACGCCCTGCTGGACGGCCGCCTGAACCTCGCCATCGGCTTCTTTCCGCGCCCGGTCGCCGGCGTCAACTACGAGAAACTCTATGCCGAGACGGGCCATCTCTATTGCGGGGTCGGGCACCACCTGTTCGGCAAGCCACCGGAGGCGGCGGATCCCCTGGCCCTTGGCCGTTCGCGCTTCGTCGCCCGCGCCTACAGCCTCGAACGCGACCTCAATGCGATCGGCCATGTCTCCCACAAGGCCAGCGTCGAGAACATGGAAGCCCAGGCCCATCTGATCCTGTCGGGCTGTTTCATCGGCTTCCTGCCGGAACATTACGCCCGCGCCTTCGTCGAGGCCGGACGCATGCACGCGATCGCGCCGGAACGCTTCGCGCTGCCCTCCGAGGTCTTCCTGGCCACCCCCGGCGTCGGCAAGCCCAACCTCGTCGTCTCCACCTTCTGCGACGACCTAAGGCACGCGAACGCCGCGCTGGATGCGTGAGGGACGGGATCAGGCCGCGCGGAATTCGATCCTGAGGCCGAGGGCCTTCGCCACCTTCAGGATGGTCGCGAAACTGGGATTGCCCTCGCCCGACAGCGCCTTGTACAGCCCTTCTCGGCTCAGGCCGGTGTCACGCGCCAGTTGCGCCATGTTGCGCGCCCGGGCCACGGTACCGAGAGCGGATGCGACGTAACCGGGATCATCGCCGCCCTCTTCCATGACCGCCTCCAGATAGGCGGCGATGTCCTCTTCGGTCTTGAGGTAATCGGCGGTGTCATACCGGCTGTAGGTCTCTTTCTCGGTCATGATTCAATCCTTCCAATCTAGGGCGAGGATCTTGGCGCGGGCGATGTCGCGCGCCTGCGTGGATTTGTCACCGCCACACAGGAGAACGATCACAAGAATGCCGCGCCGGATGAAATAGACACGATAGCCGGGGCCATAGGTGATCCGCAGTTCCGAGACACCATCGCCGATCGGCTTCACATCGCCGAAGTTGCCGCCGGCGACGCGGTCGAGCCGCGCCCCGATCCGGGCCTTGGCGCGGATGTCCGTCAGGTCTTCGAGCCAGCGGTCGAAGGTCGCGCTCTTGATGATGTCGAACACATGTCAACCATAGTTGACATGAAGCCGGATGTAAACCTTGGTTTACATATGCGCGGCAGGCGACGGGGCCCGGGCATTGGTCGGGGCGACAGGATTCGAACCTGCGACTTCTTGCTCCCAAAGCACGGAATAAATCAATGATTTCAATACTATAGCTGAAAAACAGGCATACTTATCCACAATACGGATCAATAGGTTAGCTGACGGCTGCAAAACCTTGGCCGCCCTCATTGCCGAATTCCATGTCTCGTGGAATCAGTATCGCTCCATCTCCAGGAGCGCCCCATGCCCGAGACACTGTCAGCAGACGGCCGCAAGGTCGGCAGCACGATCTCGACCGTCCGCGACCATATCGAGGCCGACTATACCGTTCGGGCCTACTGTCATACCTACCAGTGCCCGAAGGCCGGCGGTCGCCCGACCGAAATAGACCTCGTCGCACTGGCGGAGAGGATCGGTCTCGACGCCTCGCTCGTCGGCCGGCGCTGGGTGTGCTCGGTCTGCGGGCAACGGGGGAGCGTCACCGTTTCACCACCTTGGCGGCAGGCCGACAATCACGGCTCATGGACGCATTGTGCCGAGGCCCCCCCTCTGATCAGAGGGGGTGACGAATGGCCGCAGCGAGGTCAGCATCACCCATATGGGGGGTTGAAGCGGGCACATGTCCGCCACCGGTAGTAAGCCTCCCTCTCGCGAGAGGGCCCGCGTCGGCAGTGTCGGCGCGGGCTATCGTGTGAAGGCGACGGCCCTCATTCCCCTATTCCCCGGCCGGGGCCAATCCGCCCAGCCATACCCGGATCCCCGAGAGTTTCGACCGGCAGTCGCGGCCGGCCTGGCGGATATCGACGATCCACAGCGCCAGACCCGCGTCGTCCACGCCGGCCGCCGGCGGCGCGGGTTCTTGGGCGCAGATCAGCAGGCTCGCCGGAATCTCAGGGGTGATCATCATCGGCGCCGGCGCGGAGGTCGTCGAGCAGCCCGCGAATAGCAGGGCTGTCAGCGCAAGCGCGAGAGCGCGGGGCAGCCGTGATCCGGCGGCGGAGGGACTGGGCATCGGATTCGGCCTCCTGGCGGGCGATTTCGACGGATTGGAGAGCGGCGCGCGCCGCGCGGGCCTGATCCTGCACGCGGGCCAGAACGGTGGCGGTCGCGGCCTCACGGCGCCGCGCTTCCGCCGCATGGATTTCGGCAACGGCCAGATCGTGGCGAAGCCCTGCGATCCAGACCCAGACCACGGCGGCGGCGATGACAGAGACGCAGACGGCCGCCCAGCGCCAGGCGCCCTTGATACCGGCCCAGATCGCACCGGCGCCGGGGATCAGGGCCGGCAGCCAATCGAGATGGTCGAGGACGAGAGACATCAGGCCGCTCATGTCCGCCCCCCTCGCCATGCGCCCAGCCGCTCAACCGACGCGCCGCCGACATAGATCGCGGTCGTCCAGGTCATCAGATCGGTCCCTTGCCGTATCGCCTCCAATGCAATGGACGGATCCGCGACCATGGTGAGACCGCGCGCGACCATGGCCGCGCCGGCGCACCACGACGCGATCACGGCCGCGCGGCGCAGCGGCGACCATTTCGGGGTGTCGGGGAGATCCGCCATCGCCGTCAGGCCTCGATGAAGCTCTGCCGGCCATCGCCGGCCGGCCCGAGGGCGAAGAAGAGATGCGCCCCGATGCGCGCCGATGGCGCCCGCCCGACCGCCCATTTCGGGGGCCATTTGCCCGGCGCCCGGGCATAGGCGGGCGCGGCGATCGTGTGATAGTGGTCGGCCCTGCCGGTCGGATCGGGGATGCGGCCCGCCAGCACGCCGTCGACCAGCGACAGAATCTCCGCGATGCCGGACCAGCCGAGGGTGATGGCCCGCAACCGATCCCCCTGGGCGTCGGACCAGCATGTGAACTGCCACGGGTCGCGGCACACCGCC
The DNA here is from genome assembly GCF_021568905.1 of Zavarzinia marina. Lineage (GTDB taxonomy): Bacteria > Pseudomonadota > Alphaproteobacteria > Zavarziniales > Zavarziniaceae > Zavarzinia > Zavarzinia marina. The sequence goes on from NZ_JAKGSB010000004.1 coordinate 110,806, forward strand.
TCGATCGTGTCATCGGGGATGCCGTCTCCGCGCTCCCGGCTCCACCAGGACGGTTGCCGCCAGCGGTTGACGATGACCCAAGCCACGGCCACTTGGCCGGCGCTGCCCTCGCCCCGGGCCTCGCCCCAGAGGGTCGCCGCCATGGCCAGCCGATCGGCGTCGCGGAGCGCGGTGGGGCCAGACAGCGACGCCGGCGGCGGCGATCGCTCGACAATGGCGTCGATCAGCCGGCGAAGGCTGGCGAAGAACCGGTCCTGGTCCAGGTTCATTCCCATGTCACTCTCCTTCGAGGCCGACGCGGCCGGGCCGCTGGGCGCGGAATCGGACCTGCTCAGCAATTGCGTCCACAAGCTGGCGAGCCAGGACATCGGCGTTCTCCGTGGAAACCGGGGTGATAATCCGGGCCCCCGTCTCGTCTGTGCCGGCCAGGACGACCCGGTCAATGTCGGGCATGAAGGCGGCAGTCAGGTGACCTTCGGTCATGGCCTCGGGCCCGCCAGGAAGTCGTGGATACGAGACCAGTTGGATGCGATCAAAGCGGCCAGCCCACCGATCGCGACCCACAGCCACCGGCCCAGGCGGATCATGTCGGCAAATGCGGAAGCCCGGCCCTTTCGTGCCGTTTCAGCGTCCGTCAGGCCCTTGACCGCCTCGGCCAACGATTTGACCGAGGTGTTGAGCCCGTCGATCGCCTCGGCCGTTCTCGTGATCATGACCCGTTGCTCGCCCTGCTCGACGGCGAGCTCCTTCACCTGCTTCTGGAAGGTGAGGATGAGGTCGAACAGGTTTTGCTGCGTCTGGTCCACGGGTCTACCACCTGTACCGTTCAGCATCACGAGGCCAGCCAGGCGCGGAGGGCCGCCAGCAGGCTCGTGTTGGCCGGCGCGAAGGGGTTCATCGCGAACACCGCCAGCTTCTGCACCTCGCCGGTGTGGGCGAATGCGGAGTTGAGACCGCCGCCGACACGGAACCGCATGTCGGTCAGCGGTGTCAGGTAGGTGCCGTCAGCCCAGGCCGTGACCGAATTGTTCTCCGCCTGGAGCCCGTTGGTGGTGTCGGCACCCCAGATGAACTTGCAGAAGATGCCGGCATTGTTTTCCGTCCCCGAGGTCGACCCGTAAGTCGAGTTGTCGTTGGCGAAGAAGCGCGGACGCTGCGCCGTGCCACCGGACATGCCGACGCAGGGGGAAATGTCCGCGCTCGTCGTGCCCGCGCCGATCACGGGGCCGATGATCTGGTTCGATCCGGTATCCAGCGGATAACCGGCATAGGCCACGCCCCAGGCCGTCGTTCCAACCGGAAGCGCCAGGTCCGCGCTCGACGCGGGGGCGAAGTAATGGCCGTCGAAGTCGATCGCTGCCTTGCTGTTCGAGCTGGTGACGATGTCCGGGTTTCCAGTGCCAATCAGGCGGGCCTTGGCATCTTCGCGGGCATAGCGGTTCCTCAGGTGCCGGACACCGGCCACGACGGTGGTGAACTGCGTCGCGTGGGCAGAGATCATCAGGACACCATTGGTGCCGAGAAGGCGCGTGACGTCGATTTCCTCGGCACTGGCGACGATGCCGGGGTAATCGTTCTCCTCGACCACGGCATTGGCGAGGCGCTGTGCAGTCTGAAATGCCATCTTGCGGGCTCCTTACGGGATATAGACGCGCTCATGGGCCAGCCAGCGGTGAAGCCGCGCCGCGCCCGGATAGGTCGAGGTGATGTAGGAGATCGTCCGGATGTTGGTCCGGGGTCGCTGCTCGAAATCGACGCGATTGAGAGCGTCCGGATCGTCGTAACCCTTGAGGCCGACGTCGAGGGCGTCCCCGCTCGCCCAGTTTTGGGACGACGTGACGATCAGGTGGCGTTCGCCGGACACGTCATTGTCGATCGTCGCGGACACGAGGGACGGCCAGTTGTCCATGTCCGCCTCCCCGTTCTCGTTGTGCTGGAGGCCGTAGAGCGTGCCCGTGCGCTGTGTGATGGTGGTGGTGTCGATTTCGACATCCTCACCGCCCAGGATCTTGAACGTCGCCACGGCGCCGGCCACCGAGACCGGCGTCGGATCGAGCGCCAGGGGTGCCAGCCCGGCGGCGGTGTACTGCGCTTCCCATACCGCCCGGGCGATCTTCTCGCCGAGGTGAAACTGACCGATTGCCGCGAGGTGCAGCTTGTCGACGTTGTTGGCCGCGTAGAGCAGTTCCGCGTAACGCGTATCGACCAGATAGTGGGTGATCGGCGCCCCGGCGGCGTAGGCGGCGAGCACCGCGTCCGTGGTCAGGTACAGGCTCTCGTTCTTCACCGTGAAATTGGACGAGACGCCGCAGATGAAGAAGGGAACGCCCGCTTCCTGCCCGGTCACGGCCTTGATGTCGGCCTCGGCGTCGGACTGCCATTCGATCAGGTCGTCGTCATAGTCCGGGTTGTCGTCGTCGGTTTCCCCGTGGACGTTGATGATGCCGTCGACTTGGATTACCCAGCCCTGCGCCGCCGCGATCGCAACGGCATCGGTCAGGGCGGTGATCATGTTCGTGTAGGGCACCGACCCCTTCTTGAGGGAGTCATACGCACTGCCACCGTGGCCCCACACCATGCCGAGATATCGCTGCTTCACCCCGAGTTCCGCCCACACGCGGCGGTGCAGCGCCGGGAGGAAGGATTCCATCACGGTCTGGCCGTGCAGGCTGCCGCCGGGGAAGAGTTCGCTCGTGTCCGGATTGATGACCTCGGAGGGTCGACCGAGATGCGCCGCGAGATCCTTGAAGCCGTCGGCGTCGTTCGCGGAATAGCTCTGGAAGTCCCCGCCCGTGCCCTGGTTCACCCAGCCGCGAACGTCCGAATCTCCGCGCACGGCGTCGGTGTCCAGCATCAGCACCCAGCCAGGGAACGGATTGTTGACCGAGATCAGGTCCGTCGCGCTCAGTGCGCAGATCACCGACTGGCCGGTGCCGATCCAGACATGCAGCACGCGGTCGGAGAGCGTGCCCCATGTGTCGCAGGCGCGGGTCATGACGACGGTCTCGCGCGTGCCGGCCGCCGGACGCTGCCACGTCACCTTGTAGCGCGGGCCGGCGGCGGTCTCGATGTGGGCGACGGTCTCGACCGTCCAGTCCAGGGAGACGGTCTCCGCTGTGCCGTCGGCGCCGATCTTGGAAATCGACCCGGTGAGCACGCCGGCATCCTCCAGCGCGTCATAGGTCCATGTATCGGGGTATTCCTCCGGCGCGGTGACGTCGTAGGGTTCGAGGTTCAGATTGGTGTTCTCGACATAGGCCCATACCGTGGTGCCGATGGAGTCGAACTGGATATCGGTCGCGATATCGCCGAAGTCCCCGAAGGGCTGCGGCCAGGGTATGGCATTGGAGGTTGTCACGGCGATTTCCGAGATTTCGGCGGTCCCGAGCTGGCCATCGAAAAGGGCGAGGGTCTGGCCTTCGGCGAAGGCGCGCACGACGTTGTCGACACTGTCGAAGCTGATGGCCTCGGCGATATCGCCGAAGTCCCCGAAGGGCTGCGGCCAGGACAGCGTGTCGTCGGGGTAGGTGCCTTCGAGCACCGCCACCCGGCTGTTCAGCGGCCCGGTGACCGCCGCCGCCCCGGCGGGCGTGATCGCCTTGTTGTCGTTGACGCCGGCAATCACCTCGGCGCTGCTGGCCTTGTCCACGGTGATGACGATCGGCGAAAGCAGGTTGCCGCCGCCCGTCGCGAGACCGGCGCCCGTGACCGTGGTGGTTTCGAGATACTCCAGGGCCTCTCCCTCTCGGGCGGTGACGGGATCGGCGGACCAGACGAGGATATCGTCGGCATCGTGCAGGATGACCTTGTACTGACCGACCGCGAGGAAGACGGAAGGAAAGCGGCCGGTGGCGTCACTCACGACGGGGTTCGCGTTCGGCGTCGACATGTCGCTGTCGGCGAAGGTCGCCTTGGGCGTCGACGTGCCGGAGGCGTAGAAATAGAGCTTGGCCCCTGCCAGGGGGACGCCGCTCGCGTCCTGCCAAACGAAATAGGGCGCGACGAAACGATCTGCCATTCCGGGTCTCCGGGCATAAAAAAAGCCCCGCCGAAGCGGGGCCCGTCAGGGTGTGGTTTCTGTGGTGATCAGGCGTCGAGGGTGACCACGAGGCGCCGCTGTATGGACACGGAAGCACTTTCCTTGTCCATACAGCGGCGCGAACACGCAGAAACTCGACGGTTTCGGAAGAGTGAGCGGCCGGCTACGAGTCTTGTGGTGGACTTTTTCCGTGACCTGATGTAGAGCCCCACGCGCAGAGCATTTTGAGCGCGCGCGCCGAGCATTTTGAGCGCACTTGCAGTGGCGTTCGCACACTTTGCGCTATAGAGTTCGCTCATGGAACATACCTGTCGCGCGGTGTCGAGGGTTTGTTTCGGTTCGGCGAACACCAATATGCACTGTTGTGTTCTTGACAACGGATGGGTGATGCCATGAAGAAGCAAAGCGCGGTCGAACGCGACTCCAATCGGAGAATCGCCATGCGCGCGTTCGGCACGGGCCTCATCAGCGGCCTCGGTGCCCTCCCCATGCTCTATTCCGCCGTCGAGTTGAACCCGGGGTCCGCCATCCAACGCTCGACTGTAGCGTCCGCGTGGAATACCGTGGGACAACATATTCGATCGGCCTTGCGGAAAGAAAGCCCCTAAATGAAAGGCCGCCCGGAGGCGGCCTATCTCTTTGTTTCAGCGCAAACATTCAGCCCACCGAGCCGCTCGTCCACCCGGCACTTGTAACCACATTCGTAATCGCCACGAGCTGCATTGCCCGTCGCTAGAAGCCAGTCCAAGGCGGCCGCCCGACACTGCTCCAGCGTCGCGAAGTCGCCAATCTCGCTGTGGACCGTGAGGTCATATCGGCTTGGATAAACGAATGCTCTCCACGGCTCACCGGAGGGAATGTCGCACCCCCACAGAGCCGCCGAAAGCGCTACCGCCGACAAGATGCGTAGTCTCTTTCGCCGCATTCTTCCTCGCTACTGCCTGCCTACCCTTCCTGGAAAGGGTACCCCAGAGACGTCACCGATTGGTTGAAGCAAAACCTGTGATCGGCGCGCTCTCCTTGTGGTAGATTGTGCTATGGAAACCGCTCGCTGGATCGCCCGCGAAATCCGATGAAGTATCCGCGCCCAACCGCCGTAATTGGCCCACATCGAAATGATGCTCAAGTCCATCAGCATCTACGATTTAGGAGGCTCGCGATGCCCCCTTCGAAGCATACTTGTTGTGCGATCCTCGCCATTCTTGTGGCGGCTACGCCTCTCGGTAATGGTTCGGTCGCGGCGGCAGATGGTGTTCTGGCGCGCTGCGGGGCCTCGAAAGGGCGCGGCTATTTCCTGAAGGACAACCTTTCGAACCCGGACGGCCCGATGTGGGCGGACGATGGTATTTCTAGCGGCAAAGTTGTCCTCATCCGGCTGGGCGATGAATGGGATATCCAGTTTGACGACACGGTAGGAGCCTATGGTTATCGTCAGGACGGAGCAACGGTAGCCATGCTCGGACAGTTCGGCGAAAGGCTCAGCATTGGCGCGTTTAGAGGGACATACGCGGATATTTTTACGTTCGACTTCGCTGAAAAAGAAGTCGTCTGGACAAGCCAGAAAATCGGCACCTTCGTTCCCAAGGTCGCTGTCTATGTTGCCAAATGCGAAATCGTCAACAGACCATAGAGGGGTTAGGAACCGCCGGCCTCATCGCTACCGAGATCGAGCCATAGACTACGGGGCAATTCCCCTCGTGTTCATCACGTTTCCTCGTGGTAATCTCGCCCCATGAAACACCCGATCTACGGCACCAGATTGACCGACGAAGAAGCTTTCAACCGGCGTCGGTGGGGGCTCGTCGGTGTCTTAGCCGTTGCCGCGCTGGCCATGGGCGTCATTGGTGCCACACTGGTGGGTCTTTCGCGTGATGGCTGGCCCCTTTGGCCATTTGCCGCGCTTTTGGCATTGGTCTTCGTCGTTTGGGTCACACGCCGCGTCCTTTCAACTCTCGACAAAATCGACCGTCGCACCGCCGAAATGCTTCGCATCACGCGAGAATTCGAGGACATCAACAACGGTCATCTCTGACCGGGCAGTGGCGCGTAGGGCGCACGCGGATTCTGGTCCAGGATGGTTTCCCGGCCGAAGCCGGTCAGGGCGTTGGTCTGCCGGTAGGATAGGCCGACCCGCTCCAGCGGATTCAACAGCGCCCTCTCTGCCGCATCGGTATTCGTGTTCGTCAGCATCCGGGCCAATTCTTCATCCGTGCGCGCCCGCATCGTGTCCCGCATCCTCTTGGCCGTGCCGCCGACGAGCTTACTCCACAGATTGCTCATCGCACCGCCGGACGCGTAGGTCAGCGCAAGATCGTGCACGAGGTCATCCGCATCGGCCCGCTCGGCCATCCGCCGATAGGTGGCGCTGTTTCCAAGCGCACGGCCGGTCAGTTCCGATATCCCCGTCTCGAATGACAGAACGTCGGCCCACCGCCGGGCCGACGCAAAATCCGGCATGAGGGCGAGGATCTTTTCCCTGTTTTCAGGAGACCGCAGATACTTCGTGAGGTCCGGCATCCTCGCGGCGTCGTTTCCAACGCGGTTTCGAATGGCGCTGATGGCGCCGATCCGCATAGCCTCGCGCTCCGCCGCCGACATCGAACTCACCAACGAGCGCCACGACTCCGCGCTCATGGTCCGGGCGAAAATGCCCTTTCCCTTCTCGATCGCGTCGAGATACCGGGTTGGCCCGGCCCATGCGTTGCGGGCCGCCGCATAGTCCGGGTTCACTTGGTCGGCGACATCGATCACGCGCTGTTTCATGGCTCTCATGACGCGCGCCGCGTTTGCGTTCCCCGCCCTCAACGCGGCATCGATCTTGTCGTCCACAATCCGCTTCCAACCGTCGATCAGCACCATCGCTGGGGCATCCTCGACGGCTTCGACGCCATATTCAGTGGCCATGAGATTGCGCAGTTCCGCCGACTTGAGCGCCGCGAAGCCGAAGCCGCGAGACGTTTCGGCGTTGAACGCCTTCATCAGTTCGGGGGAGGCGGCGGCGTCGAAGGACATTGCCTTCTCGTACAGCGGACGCGCCATTCGGGCCCGCGCATCCATTGTCTCCTCGACCGCCTGCGCCGCCGTGCGCTTGGCATCCAGCGTGTCGCCGATTTCGTTCCCGAGCCGCGTGATCTGGGTTTTCTGGCGGCCGGTCAGGAACGGGATTACGATTTTTCTCCCCCCGCCCGGCGTTTGCGCGACCCGTTCCGCGAGCCCGCGCACGTTCTCCCCGCCCGCGTCCATGATCGTCGCCTCGCCGGGGAATTTTTCGGCAAGGTCGCGCTGTCGGGAGGCCAGCCCCTCCACCGTCATTTCGTCCCTCTGGACCGCGCGGGCGAGATCCCGCCGTGCGGCGGCTTCGGGCCCGAACAACTTTCCGGCCACACGGCCGGCCACACCGAGTGTGGCGGGGATGACGGCGCCCAGCGTTCCGCCGATGAGGCCGCCGGTCAAGGCACCTTCCGCGCGCTGATCGGGCGCGGCATTGCCGTATCCCGCCAAGGCCCCCTCGGCAGCGCCGATCCCCGCCATGCGGGCGACGCCGCCGATGCCCTTCACGCCTTGGGACGCAATACCGCCCGGAAGAGCGAGGCCCGCCACCGCGCCCCCGGTGCCGCTCGCCAGGGAATGGATGATCGGATGCTCTTCCTGGAAGTTGGCGTCATCCGCATTGTATTCGTCAACGTTCCGCCGGTATGCCTCGCCGAGGCTCGGAGCGGACCCGAACACGTAGTCGAAGGGTGCCCGGATGCCAGCCTGAATTTCGTCGCCGAAGCCGAAAGTCGCGCCCTGCTGCAGTGCTCGGGCCGTTCCTGCGGCGAATGTCCCCACGTCTCCGGCCGTATCAGCGGCCTTGTCGAGAAACGACTTCTGACTTTCCTGCAGGATGGCTGCGACCTGCTCATCCGTCGCGTTGTCGGGCACCCGGATCGTGCGCCCCTGAAACTGGATCGTGCGCGCCATTATTTGACCCTCACGGGGGCCCCATCGGGCCCGATATCCCATTCCTCGATTGTCCCCGCGCCAACGGCCGCTCCGCCGCTGGGAGAAGCGCCTTCCGGTGGCGGCAAGGGCTGGTCCACGAGCCGCGCCGCAGGCCCGAGCCCGCGCCGAATGGCTTCCAGCGCAATTTGCCGCGATCGCCGCTTTTGCTCCAGAACCGTTTTGTCATCGCCCGGCTGGGGCAGGTACATCTTGCCGTAAATCTCGATTTCCGACGGCGTTACGGCGGCGCCGGTGTCCTTGCGAAGGATAGCCGCCAGAAACTCCCTGCCCGCCTGTTCGGCGAGCTTGAATTTCTGTTCGGTCAGTTGGTTGCCGACGAGCGGGACGCCCGAGAGGCGCTGTTCGAGCCAATCGGTCAGGGCCGCCTCATTTTCATTGAGGTTTTTCAGCGACTCGGTGCCGCGCGTGTAGAACCCGACGTCTTTCGACTGCTGCTCCGTCAGCTTCATGTCGTTGACATTGACCGTCGTTCCGCTGGCCGGAGGGGCGCCGAGGTCCGCGACGCGGACGCCGGTGGCCTTGTCGATCAGGAAGCGCCGGCCGTCGAGATTGGTCTCGCCGACATCGACCTGCACGAACTGCCCGTTCCCCGCATCGCGAAGGAGAACCTGCTTCCCGTTGACGCCGCCCGGCCAATACCCCGGGGCCAGAGGCGGCGCGCCGTTGCTCTGGGGGGTGCCGGCCGCGCCCGCCGCCGTCCCGCCCGCCGACGGGGTATCGACACCGGCATAGAACATCTGGTTGCCGATCCGCTGCCCCTGTCGCCCGGCCGCCCAGGAGGGGGCGGGCCGGCCGAGGGCCTGCTGCGCCGTCGGCGAGTAGAAATGCGTCGCCCCGCCCGTGGGATCCTGAATCCGCCCGGCCATGAGATCGGCGGCGATCCGCTGCGCCTCGGCGAACTGCGGCGTGCCGCGCAGCGACATCAGCTTGGCCGGGTCCGACATCGGCTCGAACTGGTTCGGCGCCGTGATGACGTCGCTGATGCCCTTGCCATAGCGTCCGGCGCCCACGCGATTGAGGATCGTCGCGCCCACGGCGGTCATGCCCTCCGGCGATTGGCCGTCTTCCGCGACCATCATCAGGGCGAGCTTGTCGGTGTCGCTCATGCCCGCGAACTCGGGCGGCGGCAGCGCATCCGCGTTCGGCTCCACGATCGTCCTTGGCGCGGCCGACGGGCCAGTCGCGCCGCCCGCCGATCCGCCGTACCCGGGAAGCGGCTGCGGCATGCTCCCGACCCGCTTCGCGAAGCCCTCGTCCATCATCGCGAAGGGCCGCACGAAATTGGGGTCGTAGGTCGACGGAAGGCGCGAAACATCGAACCCCGCGCCCTGTAGCTGCGGCAGGATGGACCGGTAGGCATCCGCCCGCTGATCCTCGGGAAGGCTTTCGATACCCGCCGCCACCTTCACCGCGAACTCAGCCGCTTTGCGCCGCGAGTCCAACTGGTTGGATTGCCAGTTCATCGCGAGCTCGGGCGCGACGCCGGCCAATTCGGTCAGCGCGTTGGTGTCGCCGGAGAACAGACGGGGCGTGATTTCGGCGAGCGCATTCTTGCGCTGCCGCTGGTCGTAGATGTCCCGAAGCTGCGCGCCCCGCATCAGGCTTCCGCCGAAATCGACGGGCTGGATCGGTCGGATGTTCATGGCTACCCCCTACGCGAAGAAGGACAGTGCCGTCAGGGCGTTGCCCACGCCCTTGTTCCAGCCGCTGAACTGGTCGCCATAGATCGACGCGCGCGCCTCGCCGGTCCCAAGGATGTTCTGGGTCTGGTTGGTCGCGTACTGGCTGCCCGCCGCCGCCGTCGAATTGGTCGCGCTCTGGCCGATCCCAGCCAACCCGGCGAGGCGGTTGAAGTAGTTCCCGTATTCCGTCGAGGCGAGGTTCTGCCCGAAGTCCTGCGTCCCCTTGACCTGGGCGCCCGAAAGCAGCATCCCGCGCGAGGCCGCCGACCGATCCAGGGCGTTCAGCCCCTCGGTGAAGCGGAACTGATAGTCAGGGGACGCCGTGAAGCGCGAAAACGCGTTCTGCTGCGCTTCCGTGGCGCTGATGGGAGAGGTCGTCGCGCCGCCGGTCTGCGGTGTCGGCGTGGCCGGCGCCGGCGCGGAATAGCCGGCGTTGATCTTGCTTTCGAGTGCCGCAATCTGGTTCTGGATCTGGATCCTCTCATACCCTCGCGCATCCGCGAGTTGCTGCTTGAGATTGTTCAGTTGCAGCGTGTCGTTGGCGAAATCCAGGCCGGGATTGAACGTCGACGGGGCCGCCTGCGTGAGCGCATTGTCGTTGGTCGGCGGGGGCTTCGCGTAGGAGTCCGCGCCGCCGAGACCCATGAGGGACGAAAGCTCATAGAGGGCGTTCGTGCCGACGTCGCGCCACGGGCCCAGGTCCTCCCGCGTGGTATCGTAGATGTAGCGGTTGAGGGCGGTGGCTTCCGCCGACGCATCCTTGACCGCGTTGGCCTGCTTGTTGCCGCCGATGAGCGACGAGATCGCGGAAACGATCGCCATGGTCAGAGCCTCTTGATGTAAGTGCGTTCGGCGGGGCGATAGCCCCGGCGCCGATAGAGCCGATCCAGCGTCTCGGCGCGGAGCGATGCCACGGCGAGCATCGTGAAACTCGACGCGCCCCTGTCGCGCACCGCCGTCTCCAGCGCCGCCAGCAGGGGGCCGCCAACGCCGCAGCGCGCCGGCGGGTCGACGTACCAGAACCATTCCTGGGCGGTCTTCTCGTCCGGGCAGAACCAGGTCGGGCAGATCACGGCCGCCGCCATGCCGACCACGAAGCCCTGGACATCGGCGACCAGCATCACGCAGTCGTCGCGCCCCATCATCCGGCCGAGCGCATCCCTTGCGCCGGCATCGTCCCACCGGCTCACGTCGTCCCAGCCCGCCTCATGAAAAAAGGCCCGCCCCATCTGGACGAGCCTTTCGAGGTCTCGGGGTTCCGCCTCGCGGATCATCAGGTGATTTCGCCGCCGGAGACGATCAGGTTGACCTGCGATCCGTTCGACGCCACGGCCTGGATGGTGCCGCCCGCCTCGAGGTAGTGGCCGACGATTTCCGGCACGATCTGCGACTGCCCGGCCGCGATCGAGCGGTCCTTGATGACCTGATTGGTGTCGTCCGCGCTACCGCCCGTCGGAACCAGCCAGATCGAGAATGTCTCGGCCGTCGAGTTGTCGTTGCGGATGGTCGCCGCGTCGATCCGCGCCTTGACGTTCGTCGCCGTGTAGTAGGTCGCGGGCGAATTGGTCAGTTGCGCCCCGGAAACGAGGCGCCTCGGATAGAACCCCATGGGTGAACCTCACGAAAGCGGGTAGATGCCGGCCAGCCAGAGGGAATGAGCCGTCCCGCTGGTCAGGTTCGCCGGCGTGAAATTGATCGGGCTGATTCCCGAGCCGAGGCCCCGGAGAATGTAGTAGCTGTCACCAGGCACCGAGCGGGCCGTGACCTGTGTCGTCCCGGCCGGCCAGGCGAAGCGGAGATTGATTTGCGAAATCGGCAGCGGCGCTCCGTCCGCTGTCGACGCCTGAGCGAACGGGAACCCCTGCAGGCGAAAATTCCCCGACGCCGTCGAGAACGTGGGGGTGAATGTCGCCTGCCAGTACACCCGGACGATATCACCGAACCGCCACCACCGTCCGAGCAAGCCCGCGTAACCGACGCTCAGGTCGCCCGGGGTATCGAAGCTGATGGACGGCGTGAAAGTGCCGTACTCGATGCCCGTGCCAAGCGCGCGCGGATCTATGCGCGGCGGCCCATCCTCCGACACAAGAGCCGACACCGATCCGGCGGGCGGCGGCGCGTCTTCGATCAGAGTCCGTCCGTTCAGGCCGTCGGCGCCATCCCGGCCGTCACGCCCGTGCAGTGGCGGCAGGCCGTTCCCGGCCGCCTCAAGCTGGCCGATGCGTCCCGCCAGCGACGACAGGCTCGACCCGATGTCGAGTTGCAGGCTGGCCGAATTGTCCGCTCCGCCCTCGCCGACGCGCCGAATCAATGCATCGAACCATTTCACCCATTCGCTCGCCATGCCGCCGCTGCGCTGATCGATGATCGGCACCCTGACCGGTGCCCGGAACAGCGCGCTCACGACACCCCCCGGGTGACATTCGCCTCCGCCTGATAGATCGTCACGGATACGGGATCGGAAATCGCCAGCCGCAGCACCCGCTCTCGAAACGATCCCAGTCGCGTCCATCTGGCCCGCGCCTTGTAGGCGCCGATACCGCCGATCGAGACCCACCGCTCGTTGGACCAGGTCCGTCCGCCGTCGTCGGACCACTGCAACATCGCCTGCGGGTTCTCCCCCTGCCCGTCGATCAGCCCGACGCCGGTCTCGATGTCCATCTGCAGCAGGCTCATGGTGCTCCGAGCCCCGCCGTCCGCCCTCACCGGCGCGGAATGGGCGAGCCGCCTGAGCACGCCGCCGGCCTCGTCGTGGGCCGTCGGGTCGAGGGCGAAGACCTTGCCAGTCGACCGATCCCCGACCAACACCTTGCCGAAGGCGGTAACGCCGCAGCAGGCGCGCCACAGGCCGTGATCCTTGGCGCCGGAGATGCGCTCGTGCCAAAGCTGCGTCGCGCCGTCATAGACCCACGTGACCTCGGCAGTCGGAAACGACAGGACGTAGAACACGTGCCCATCCTGCGTGTAGGTCCAACCCTCGGCGTCGTCCCTTCGGTCGTATCGCTCGATGGCCTGTTCGATGGCATGGGTCGAGATCCGGCGCGGCACATAGCCCTCGGCGCGGTAGACAATGCCGTCGTCGCCCATCCAGAACACGGTGTTGTCGAGCTTCGCGGCGGAAAACGGCGCGCCGATGCCGCGCTCGATGAAGGCATTGCCCATCCGCTCAAGCGGAAATGGGGAAACACCCGTGTTGACCCAGATTTCCGTGGTGCGGGCCCCGAACAGCCAGACCTCGCGATGATCGACCAGAACGCGCAGCGTGTCGTCCGGAGCCCCTTCCGCCGTGGCGAAATCGAGCGACTCGAAGGCCGACGGATCGAGCAGGCTGGAAATGAAGAACTGCCCACTGTCCGGACGCGTGAAGATCCAGTAGCCGTCGAGATAACCGACGCTCGACGCGCCAGGGAAGTCATCGTCGGTGATTTCGGTCACCGCTGCGCCATCGGTGTAGTACGCCCGGGGACTGTCGACCATGACGACATAGCCGAGCCCGCCTGCGAGCGAAAACGCTCCATCCGCCGACATCGATCCCAGGTAGAACGACGAGCCCGCCGCCGTCAGCCTGTAGACTTTGACCCCGGAAATGACGATGAGGTCCGCGCCCAGCCAGGCGATGCCGCGAATGGGCCCATCGCCCATCTCGGCGAACTCGACGGTGCCGGGCGCGGAGCGCAGGATGAAGGGCACGCGCGCATCCTCCGGCTGAATCTCGGCGAACAGATTGACGCACCGCTGCGCCGAGGCCGGCAGGCTGTCCAGCGTGTAGGAATGGCGCGCGAAGGGGATCTTCATCGCAGAAACCGCTGATCCGGAACCACCCGAAGCGGGGCGTCTTCCTCGTCCCAGCCACGGGCGCGGCCATAGAACCCGAGCGCCATCGTCTTGAGATCCGTTGACACGATCTGACCGAATTTCGGCGCGATGCGCACCGCCAGATTGTAGGTCAGCGTTTCCAGCCATTCCTCGGGCACGTCGGCTTCATCCGCCTGCTGGCTGTTGACCTCGAAGCGCCGGGCATAGGTGAACGAGATGGGTCGCGTGTCCGCCGGCGCCGGCCAGACGTACAGCCTCCCGCTGTCGCGCTGCGCGTCGAAATAATATGTGGTTGGAACCCCCATCGTTGCCTTGTTGGGAAGCGCGAAATAGCTCTCGCGCGACAGGCGTTCCATCGGTATCTCGTTGGTCGGCGACAGGGCGTATCGGGCCCCCAGGATTCGCAGGGGCTTGTAGGATTTCGCCCCGCCCGCGCCGAACAGATAGGACGCCTGCCCGGCCACCAAGGCGAGGCTGTCCTCCGTCTTCGTCCAGAGATAGACGCCGTCCCCCTCCCATCCCTTGATCATCAGATTCAGGGAGCGGAGGCAGGTCTGATAGTCGTGAGCCGGCGGATCCTCTCCGGCGGCGATGACGCCGATCAACTCCATCGCCTCCTGGATGATCACCGTGGTGTTGACCTGGTAATCGGTCGCGCCGGATGTTGCCATTACAGGTTCTCCGGGGTCACATCGCCGGGGGACAGAAAGACGTCCTCCTGTCGCGGCCGGGCGTCTCGGACGGCCTGATCATCCGCGCGGCCCCGCACGAAATCCTGCGGATGCCTGGGCTCCCAGACCTTGTTCCAGACGCGGAGACCATTCCATTCCTTCCGGGTCTCCGATGCGCGCACCTTGAACCCTGTGCGATCGCAGATGACCCAGTGGTCTCCGGGGATATAGGTCTCGTCAGCCATAGTGCTTCGTCAGCCACAGGACGATGGTGTAACTGTCGCCGGCCGATGCGCCGGTGGTGGTCAGCAGAATATCGCCGGTCTTGCCGGCACCGGCATTGTTGGAGATACCGCCGAAGGTCTCGAAGCCGGCCTCACCGTCGCCGGCGAGATCCATCAGCCGGACGTCGGCCGTGGCATCCCACAGCAGGGTCGCGACCATACCCTGCACGCAGTAGAAGACCCTGGCCAGATGAACCTCGGAGGGGGCGCCCGAAAGAGCCGAGACATCGACTTTCGTGACCGCCGCCTCGCCGGTGCCGTCCGACAAGTTCGTGAGCTTCACGACGGCGTGCCGGGGGCCGTCCTGGATGATCTGCGTCGTTACGGCGTCGGCCATGGCATCACCGCGCCTTCGCCGCGAAGATGTAGTCGACCGTCATCGTCTTCGCCGCCGCCTCACCGTTCTGGATGCCGAAGGTGATGGTCACATCCTCGTCGTCCGGCACGTTGTCCGCGACGATCGAGCCGGCCTCGACGTCGTCAACGAAATAGGTAATCGTCGCCTTTCCGTCGTACCAGAACGCCAGCGTGATGAAGGTGTTGTCCGCCAGCGTCGCGATAGCCGCCGCCGTTGTGGCGGTCGAGTCCTTCACCGCCGACAGGCCGATCGTGGCCACCCCGTCCGCCTTGAGAAAGAACACGCCGTCGGATGCGTCCAGGGGCGTGGTATCGGTGATCGCCAGCCCCATGATCACGTCGGACTGCGTGGCGTCCGACACCTTGAAGCGCGCCCGGAAGATCACGGGTTTCCCGGCGGCGAAGCGGAAGGATTCGCCGACCTTCTGGAAGAAGTCCGCATCGTCGTCGGCCGCGTCGTTCGTGATCAGCAGCAGCCCGCCGTCACCGTCGGCGAGGGCTTCGCTGGCGCTGCCGGCGCCGTCTTCGGTCGTGGTGATTGTCCAGTCGGCGGCCGAGAACGTGTCGAAATCGTTGAAGTAGACATGCCACTTCGCCGGGTCGGGCAGGCCGAAATACGCGAGCGGATGGGACGGCGCGACATTGGTCACACCGCCCGGGAAACGGGTGGGGGCAGCCATTGCGAAATCTCCTGATGGCGTTGTCGATCAACGCGCCGGATGGCGCGCCACAGGGGAGCGGAGGCGGCCGGAACCGCCTCCGTTACGATCAGGCGCCGGCGGAGCCGTAGAGCGCGCGCGGATCGGTCCAGCCGAATGAATACCGCTCGTAGCACATCGCCTTGGCGTTCTTCGTGTCGAAATCGTTGTCCTGATCGAAGGTGATCGGATCGCGATTGTAGTGGATCATCCCGCGCGGCGCGTTGGTGCGCATGAACCACGCATCCTGATCGGTGAAGTAGTGGTTCACCTTCACCCCGCCGGGCAGGGCGTTCGTCGCCTTCAGCACGTTCACGGCGTTGTTGGCCGTGTCGTTCTGGAGGGTCGACTTGAGGATGCGATTGGCGTTGAACCACTCCTGCCGGGACGTGTGCAGCGACTTCGCCATCAGCGAAATCTTGAGCCCCCGATCGTTGGTCGCCCCCATGATCTGGATGATCATGTCCTCCAGCGCGGTTTCCGAGAGATCCGCCGCGACGGGAAGGATGTTCGACCAGTTGCCCGCCAGGGACGGGTGGGAGGCGCTCAGCAGCGACACCCCATCGCCGCCAATGTAGGAGCCGCTGAACGCCCGGTTGTAGACGTTCGCCGCGACATTCTCCTTGGTCTGGCGCATGGAGAACGCCAGCGCCTGAGAGCGGCGACGGGAAACGACCTCGTAGAGGTTGTCCCGCAGCTCCTCGTAGGCGACAATGTAGCCGAGGGCATAGGCGACATGGGTGTAACGGGACGTGAAGCCCTGCGTCTCGCTGTCGTACTGAGCCCCCGCGCCCTGGGCCTTGACCGGCGCCAGGCCGAAGCCGGTCACCTGCACATCTTCCTCGTACGCCTTGTCCGAGGTGTCCGTCTCGAAGAGATCGGAGTATTCCTCCTGATGCTCCTGATACTGACGCCCCCACCAGGCCTTGATGCCGGGCCAGAGCGCCTTCGGGTGGTTGCCCGTCGTGATGATACCAGTCATGGCAGGTCTCCCTTACGCCCCGGCCGAGCCGTCGACGTAGAAGTGGTTGTTCAGGCGGACCAGCCATTTGGCATAATCGCCGATGGCGTTGTCGGGCGTGTTCGCCAGACCGAAGACGACGACGTCCTCGGTTCCGTCGCCCGACGCGGTCGCGGTGTTGCTGTCGATCTGAATCGACGACAGGCCGGTGGTGGCCGACCCGGACGTGAAGCCGGTCAGATCCGCGGAGTTGCCGACCGCCGTCACCGCGAGGGCGCCACCGACGGAATCCTCCTGGACCTTGAACAGGAGGTTCGGATCGTCCGCGACCCACACATACCGTTCGGTCGACGCCGCGCGATGGATCGTGCTGTCACGGGTGACCGGCTCCACGGCGACGACGACGCCGACGACGGGATTGCCGGTCGCCACATTCCCGGTCACGGACATGACGCCATTCGCGTCCGCCGTCCCGCCCGGCTTGACGAGCCCGCCGACGTAGATGGCGGTGCCATCACCCGACGGGACATAGTAGCGGTTGCACGCCCCATTATAGGGCGCGCCGCTCAGGTACCGCACCGGCGACAGGCCGGTCGGCGCATTGGCGTTCGCCATGGTTCAGTTCTCCGAAATGGGGCGTCACCGACCGCCACGGGGGTCGTATCTGATGCCCTGCGAGGGGATATAGCGGCCGTCGACACCGGGTGATCCGGCGACGCTGCCGCCCTTGATTGCCTCGTCGACCTTGTCGACTTCGCGCTGTTTCAGCGCCTGGTCTTCCTCGTAGAACTCGCGCGGCGTCTCCATCAGGTACGCGCGCATGGGCGTCCCGTCCTCTCGTGTTCCGACCACCTGCGACTGCCTGCTGCCGGTGTCGGTCGAGATCGCGTTCGCTTCGCCCACGAAACTGTATCCGGCGGCCTGTGCCTGTTCCAGGCGGCCGGAGGTATCGTTCACCCAGCGACGGACAAACCCGCCGCGTTGGTCAGCGCCGAGCTTGGATCGCGGCGCGCCAAGCGGGATCCGCTCCCGGCGCGCGTCCTGATCCTTCCGGGGACGGCCGGGGCCACGGCGGGTTTCCTCGTTTTCACTCATTGGCGAAATACTCCTTGGCGTATTCGTCGGCCGACTTGAACAGCCCTTGTTTCACGAAGCGGTCGGCCGCCGCCTTGGCATCGGCCGGCAGATCCGCGTAACCCTTGCCGCGCCGCGATCGCCCGGCCGACACGCCCTCCACCGCCGCTGTTCGGCGCGGCGCCGAGGGCTCGTCGCCATCCTCGGGAGGGCTGTCGAATTTCTCCGGAAATCGCTTCCGAACCTCCTTCGTCACTCGATCCAGACGGGCGCGATCGACCGTATTGGGATCGCGCCCCATCTTGAGTGAAATCTCGGTGTAGACGCCTGACGCATAGGCGTGCATCGTGCGATCGTCGGTGAACCATTCGTTCTCGCCCATCCAGTCGCTGAGCGCGGGATCGACGTCCGGCCGCTGTGGGGCCGTCCTCTCCTGCATCGCGCGGCGCAGATCCTCGGCCTCCTTGTCGGCGGCCTTGAATCCGGCGAGATCGCCCTCGGAGACCGCCTTTTCCTGCCGTGCCTTGATGTCGGCGATCGCGCGCTCGTAACCCCGCCGCTCCTGCTCGCCCATGGTGGCTTCGAGCTTGACGAGATGCTTCTGCAGCTTCCCGATCTGCTCCTCGTAGCGTCGCATCTGCGCCCTGGCGATCGGCAATTCGTTGTCGGCGCGCTCCACGAATGATCCGGCGTCGATCCATTTTTCGGGATCCCCGCGAAACTCCTCCTTGGGCGTCCAGCCCATGCGGCGTGCACGCTGCTCGACGTCCGGCTGCTGCTCCCCGGGGATGGGCGTCCCGACGCCCTCGGTCTGATCGGTCATGGTTTCCTCATGAAAAAAGCCGCCCTGGGGCGGCCTGCTGGCTGGTGAAGCGGCTGCGTCAGCCGATGATGGCGACGACATCCTTGTCGTTCGCAATCGCGTAGGTTTCGCGCTGGTCGATCGGCGGCCTGTCGCCGGCGTATTTCGCGATCAGCACGCGGTCTCCAACCGACGGAATGGGTTCGTTCCAGTCCGCAAATGCATTACCGCCCACGGCGACGAGCGTTCCGGCGATCTGCGCCATCTGCTGCCGTTCTTTGGTGTCATCCGGGACGATGATCCCGCCGCGCGTCTTCTCCTCGATCGGATCGAGCTTCACGAGCACGCGATACTCGGTTGGAATGATCTTGCTCGGGTCGATTTTCATTCGTTCCTCTCTCGCTCGTAGAAATCCTCGACGTCCTCGAACGTAATGCCGGCGATCTCGCTATACGCCTGACATCGGCCCTGGCATCGGGCCTGCTGGTCCGAATCCGGCGGGAGATGGCCCTGCGCCCATTTCTCCATCAGCCGGCGGCGCCGGTGCCTGAAGAACCGCAGCACCTCCTGCGTCTCTTCCTGCTTCAGCCACAGCGCCATTCGGTCCCGTTCGATCATCGCTTGCTCCCTCGGCGGCCCGCGTCAGCGCCTCCAGCTGCGCCATGTACACATCGATCTGTGATCCGACCTCCGTCGCCTCCGCGTCGGCGAGCGCCTTGACCGCCTGGGCTCGCATGAGCGCGATTTTCGCCATGGCCTCGATGGCCTCGATCTGCACGCGCTTGGCGTCGCTTTCAGCCCTGACGAGGTCGGGCGGCGGCGGCATCGGGCCCGGTGGCTTGAGCAATTTCTCGGCGTCCTCGATCGAGGCGGCAGCGAGGACACGCTTGCGGATTTCCACCTGATCGATCAGCGGATCGCCGGAAAATTGCATCAGGAACTGCGCCCGGCCAAGGCGCTGCATGTCGGTGACGATCGTCGGGTCGCTGACCGGCACCACATCGCAATCGCCGCCCCGATAATCGGCCTGCGGGTCGGCCGGCTCGTCCAGAACGTTGGCATATGCCTGTGGCGAGACATACAGGCGATTGATCCGGTACAGCTTCGCGAATTCTTGCTTCAGCGAGCGGTGGATGCGCTTGTAAATCGCCGTGAAGACCTTCATGCCCTGCTCGATCAGGGCCAGCGTCGTCGTCGCCGGCACATTCGACTGCTGCTGCTCGCCCGTCAGCACGTCCTTGACCGACGCGATGTCCTTCCCGGCCTCGATCAGCATCCCCAGGAGTTGAAACAGAACCGGCGACGGCCCTTTATGCGGCCACGGCACGATATTGTCCTTGAGCGCCGATCCATCGCTCTCGACGGGCAGCCAGACGCCCGGAGCGGTGGACGAGTCGCGTTCCTTGATGCGAAGCCCCTTGCCGATCATGCCGCCACCGGCATTGTCCAGTGTGCCCGCATCGAGAAGCATGTTGATGACCGCGTTGGATGTCTCGTTGATCGGATCAAGCAGAAGCCCGAGGCCGACGTCGTAGAACCCTCCGTCCGGGGACGGGATGAACCCGTATTTCGTGAAATACTGCACTGGCGCTATGGCGATCACCCGGCCGTCCCGCCCCATCGTGACGCCCTCGCGATCGAAGCGCGGCGCGATCCGAACGACGGTCGTGGACTCTTCGTGGATCGTGACGATATAGGGCTCGCTGTAGCCGTCATCGTCCAGGTCGAGACGGCAGTGCTGCTCGATGAAGGTCATCGGCGCGTCGTCGTCGTCGCCGTCCTGCGGCTTGGCAAGGGCCACATCCCGGTAAATGCCGCGACGCTGCCGCTCGACCACCTCATTGGGATAGAGCCTGATCACCTGCGAGATGCGCGGCACCGAATCCAGGCTCTTCGCCTTGTAGTTGACCACGAGGTCCTCCGGCGGGACCATCATGGACATCGGCCTCCCCTCCACGGGGTCGAACCAGGTTTTCCGGAACAGGCAACCCACGATGGGCAGCATCACCAGGAGCCGGTCCGTGTCCTCCTCCCACTCGACCATTTCAGTCGTGAGCTGGTAGGACATGTGCTCGGCGATCCGCTGCGCACGCTTGATCTTCTGCCCATCCCGATCGGCGCCCGTCACCTGCGGCTTGACGACGTCCCGCCCCTGCACGATCGCCGGATATGAGCGGGCGTTGAACTGGATCGCCGCCGTTGTGAGCATAGGGTATTTGACGTTCGCCGCGCCCGGCCAGGGGAATGATTTCTCCTCCGCGATCTGCATGGCGAGCTTCGTCGCCCGCTCGATGCGCAGCTTCCAATCAGCGCGGCTCGCCTCGTCGATGTCATAGCCGCGCTTGACCTCCTGGCCGATGCGCCCCAACTCGCCATCGTCGTCGATCACATCGCAGAGGTTGACCTGCTCCAAAAGATCGCCGACGGCAAGAGGGCGCGGCTGTTCCGGCGCCTGCTCATAGCCGTCTCCCACCAATACGGGGCCGCCCATGTAGTCGGATGCAAAGGACATCTTAGCGGATCTCCAGCGTCTCTACTTCGCCGCCCGTGGCGTGGTCCAATTGAATGGCGATCCGCACGGCCTCTTCGGCGCTGGCGCCGGCCATCATCGCGGCGAGAGCGGCGATTTCCCCCGAACCGCAGGCGTACACGGCGCCCCGGACTGGATAGCATCCCTGTTCGCCGATGATGGTAATCGCCCCGCCCCGGCTCACGAAAAATCCGTCGGCGGCCGGCGGAACCTCCGCCAATCCGGCAGCGCCGAACCCCCCTTCCTCGACACGCCGAACAACCGCCGCGACGGAATCGGCCTGCCCCGAGCACCCGACAAGGCCGCCGCATGGCGCCCGGCCGATTTTCCGGACATGGACGGTCGCTATGCAGCCGCCCTTGCCGGTGCCGAGCGCGGTATCGGCGGCGATGATGCCGTCCTTGTATGCGACCGTGGTCATCAGTAGCCCGTCACCCGGTTCCGGTTGTGCCGCCATTCGCCTGTGTCGTAATCCTCGCGCGGCGGCGTTGTCGCGAACCGTCTCGCCATGATCGCGTAACGCGTGGCGTCCATCGTGTCATCGTGCTCCTTCACGATCCTACCGTCCTTGCGGTGATAAAGCCGGAATTCGTCGAACCAATCCGCAAGGTGAGCGAAAACCCGCAGTCGCCCCGTCTCCATTCGGTCCAGCATCTCCATGAGGCCCGCCTCGACGCCGTTCGAGCCGTCCTCGAACGCCGCGTGTTGTGCCAGCATCCGCATGCCCTGAGCCGTGTATTGCGACTTGAGGGCCTCACCGGACCCCTTGTCGTGCTGGTACCCGTCATGAGGCCACGCCCAGGGCAGCCAGTCGCCCCATGGCCGCAGCGCGGCGGCATGGATGACCGGGGTTGCCTCCTTGCGCCGATAGACCCGCGTGACATAGATCACGTCCGCATCACGATCCCATGCGATCGACACGGCAGCGGTCGGGTGATCCCAGCCGAAATCGAGCCCGCCGAGTTGCGGCCACCATTCCGGCACAACGAATGGCTCGACCGTGATCAGTTCTTCGGCCACCGGGAAAATCCGGCCGGACCCTAGGATCGGCACGCCCTTGGTCCGCGCCTCTCGTTCATGGGCCGGGTAGCTCGCGATGATCCGCGCCCTCTCCTCCGCCGGGATATGCTCCGCGTCCTCGATCGTCATGTTCGTGTCGCTGCGATCGGGGCTCTCCTCCATCAGGAAACGCCGAACGACCTCCGACATGCCCAGCAGCGGTGTGAATGTCAGCCACGCCATGCCCCCGGTCGCGTTGGTCCGCGTCAGCCCCTCCGTGTAGATCTCCGGCGGCGGCTCCTCATCGAACCAGACCCAGTCGACCGTATCGCCCTGCCATTTCTCGCGGCCCTGCTCGTAATATTTGAGCCGGATCCGCGACACCCCGCCGGACTCGTGCTTGACCATGATCGTGTCGGCGAGATCCGCGACACCTCGGCTCGGCAACACGTCGGCTATCTCCGCCCGGGGCACCATCCCCGTGCCGCGCTGCCCGACCGCGCCAATCAACAGCCGCTGGATCGTGTCGCGCGTCACCTCGCCCGTGACGCCGCCACACCACCCGGTCGTGGGCGAGGTCCAACGCCGGCCCTCCCACCAATCGGGATATCGCCCGGTGGCGTGGCATACCGCCTCAAACGCGCCGGCGTAGCTCTTGCCCAGCTGGTTGCCAGCCCTCAGCAGCCGCTCACGATACGTCGCGCCGGCCGCGTGAAACTCGCGCTGCCTGGCGTAGGGCCGGTACATCTCCCATTTGCGCCGGGTGAGCTCCAGCTCGACGCGCGCCAGCAGCGCGGCTCGGTCAGCCTCGGAGAGCCCCGGCAAGGCGCAAAAGTTCCTCAGCGGTCAGGTCGTCAAACGCAGTCCGGTGCAGGACCTCCACGGGCAGGCTCGATTTGCCATGACCGCGATCGAGGAGCTCCTTCGCGGCGGACACGCGGGCGGCCTCTGCCTTCGTCGGATCGTTCATGATCGCGGCGAGCGTATCGAGGGCCTGCGTCGTGTATTTCTGGGCGGCGGCGCGAACATCGGCCGTCACCTTGTTCGGCGTCCCCTTCTGGCGGCCGCCCGTTCTCGGGCCGCCTGGCTTTCGACCGGCTGCCATTTCCACTCGCTCCTGTTTTTCAAATCCGCGCCGCGCAAACAAAAAGCCCGCTCGGATTTCTCCGGCGGGCTTTGGACGCAGTAAGTCCGGGACAAGATGCACTGTTTTTCGCGGAGCTGTCAACAATATCTTGGGGCGCGCGGCATTCATTCGCCCGCATCGGCACGATCGCGATCAATAATTTTGTTCAATTTTGAACGATTATGCTGGACACGATGTCCATTTTTGTACATGATGAACGGGCGTTGAAGGGGACGGATGGTCCGCCCCCAACGCACCGGAGGAAAAGGCGAATGTCCTACGAGACCATTAGCCTGATCCTGCAAGCCGCTCAGGTGGTGATCGGGTTGGCAGCTTTGGCCACCACACTGAAACTGTAAGCAGTCGCCCGGCCGGCTGAAAGGTCGGCCGGGCACCCGGACCCAATATAGGACGAAGATCATGGAAGCGAAAGATTTCTGCGCCTGGCTGAACCATATGAAATTCAACGACTCCGAGGCCGGCCGCCGCCTCGGCATTTCGCGGACGACCATCATCAAGTACAAGTCGTCTGGGGCCCCCGAGCACATCGCGCTCGCCTGCGCCGCCCTGGCTTTCGGGCTGCCCGCATGGCAACGCCCCGCTCCGACTCCACTCGGCTATTATGAGATTTGGTGGCGCGACAACGACGGCCGCCTTGTGCGCCCCCATCGCGGTCCGAACGACGGAATCGGCACGACTTATACTTTCGGCGAGGTCGATCATGCCCGCGAGGCGATCAGACACGCCTATGATGTCCGCCGGGCCCAAGCCGAAAAGACTGCCTATCCCGCGCGTAAGGACTACGCCACCCCGGCCGGCATTCCGCCGGCGAAACAGGGCCGCCTCGGGATCAAGCGCATTGTCGGTGGGTTGCCCGTCGAAGAAATCGAGTGACGAGCCCACCGCCCAAAGAGAAGGGGCGCCCGCAGGCGCCCCATTTTGCGGGGCTCAGCCCCTTCCCAACCAAGGCCGCAGCCTTCGCGGGTCAGCGATGTTCGATTTTGTCGAACCCAGACAGCCTCCCGCCGTAGCGGAGCATTGTCAAGCGCCGCCTGGCCGAGATGGCACCGTCTGACCGGCGACGGACGTGAGCCACGGCTACATCCCACGCCACGCGACGAGCCGATCCAACCCGCTCCGCAGATACACCATCAATCGGGTCCGGCCATCCCAGACGCAGACCCGCTGCACGGTGGCCGCAAACCCACCCATCGCCCGCATGGCCTCGGAATACAGCCGCCACGCATCCGCCTGCTGCTCGCTCATTTCGTCGTCCCCACCCAGGGCGCCGTAGCTGCCAATCACCCGTGGCGCCGCTCCC
This sequence comes from Zavarzinia marina, assembly GCF_021568905.1. Classification (GTDB taxonomy): domain Bacteria; phylum Pseudomonadota; class Alphaproteobacteria; order Zavarziniales; family Zavarziniaceae; genus Zavarzinia; species Zavarzinia marina. Next base: position 135,171 of record NZ_JAKGSB010000004.1, read on the forward strand.
GATCTGTGGTGCACCGCCCGCAGCCAGAGGGCGGCATCGAGGCGGCGCTTGGCCTCGTCGCTGTCCGGCCTCCCCAAATGTCCATCATTGTACAATCGATCGACCTCGCAGGTGTCGCGGTATACCCGGACCATGAGGCCGGCCTTGGCCTCCGGCGCCTGCCGGACCTCGGACGGGCGGAGGTCGGGCGCCGTCACATGGGCCATGGGTTGGGCCGCCATCACAGCCCGCTTGCGCCGCCGCCTCATCGCTCTCTCCTTTGCCCGTATCGCTCGTTTGCCCAGGCCGTCATCCCCCGGGAAAGCCACTCGCTGCCGATTTCATCGGGCCTGGCCACGACGATCCCGTGCCGCTGCCATGCGTCGCGCTTGGCCTGCTCTACTTCCTCGGGATCCATCCGCCTCTCGCCGTGAAACCGAGACAGGCTGCTCCGAAGGGCCGTCATTGGGGTGGCCTCCCCGACCAGAGTTCGGGATTCTCTTCCGCCCAGGTCATGCCGCCGCGCTCTCCTCTCGGTGGATGTCGTTCCAGTCCGCCCCCGCCCGATCAGGGATGAACACCTCGACCGCCAGCCCTCTCCGCCACAGGACCGACGCCAACGCATTGGCTGCGTGCTGGCCGGTGAACGACAGGTCGTTGTCCCCGAAGATCAGGATTTTCTTCACGCCGGGCGGCGGCGTGAACTTGACCATGTTTCCCGCGCTCAGCGCCGACCAGACGGGGATATTCCACATGGCGGCACACGACAGCGCGGTCTCGATCCCCTCGGCAATGCCCAGCGTCTCGCCCGGGTCGAACAGATGCACACAGGCCCCAGGCTCCAACCCCCCCGGCATCAGCTGCTTCGGCTTTTCGATCGCGGCCTTCTGGCCATCTCGCGTCAGGTACGTCCGGTGGATCTGGCACGCGCTGCCGCCCGGCGCCCGCACGATCGCCAGCATTCCCGGATGTTCGGTCACCGGCGGCCCCTTGTGCCTGAGGCGGTCTATCGACCTCAGGTCGCGGCAGTACGATCCGGCCCCCGTCCTGCCACGCAGGTATTTCCAGACGTGGTCACCCTCTTCCACCCGCGTGGATGCCAGCCACAGCGATTTCATCGCCTGGTGCATTTCCCGCTCCGATCGCGGCGCCTTCGGGGGCGTGGGGCGAACGTCACCGGCGATGTCCTCAACCATCTGGGCGGCCGTCTGGAAATCGCAGCCCTTGACCGCCATGATGAGCGATATCCCATCCCCGGCGCCGCACTGGTTGCAGATCCAGCCTCCGGCCCCCTGAAAATCCGTGAACCGGAATCGGTCCTTGCCGCCGCAGGCCGGGCATGGGCCATGTTTGCCCGTCAGGTAGCTTTCGGCCACCCCGAGTTGCGACAGTATCCCGCGCCATTTTCCGCGCGCGACATCCCTCACAGGCTCACGCATGCGCCGCCCTCCGCTTCTGACTTTTCGCCCATTTGATTTGCAGATACCTGACGTAGGCCCGGACTTCCGGTGTCGGCGCGATCGGCCTTTCGATCAGTCCGCGCGGCCCGCTGCCGAATTTTTCCCGGTACCTGTTGGCCGCCCAGCCCCGCTGATAGCCGCGCTCGTCGCAGATCCCGAGAAACCCCGAATACCACCTCTGCTTGGTCGCTTGATCCGCCTCTGCCTTCGCCGCCTTCGCGCGCTTCGCCCCAAGCTCGACGAGCTCGCCGTCGACCGTCTCAACGTCACTGAATCGCTCGGGTTTGTGCCCGCAGGCAGGGCAGACCGGCGATTTCGCGGGCTTGAGAAAGGCGCAGGCCGGGCATTCCTTCGGCAGCGGCTGCGCCTTGTCAGGCCCCCCGCCCGAGGCAGCACGCGGCCTCCCATCGTCAAGCGCGTCGTGCTCGATGTCGGTCACGAAACCCAGCCGAAGCGTCGTGTCCGAATGATCGAGGATCAGCGCATGATCCTTGCCCGGTGCGGGTCGAAGGGCCCGGCCGATAATTTGCGTGTAGAGCATTTCGGATTTCGTCGGGCGCGCGAGAATGAGACACCGAACGTCCCAATCAACGCCGGTGGTCAGCACCCCGACGTTGCACACCACCTGGATCGCGCCATCCCTGAACAGTCGCTCGACGCGCGCCCGCTCGTCCAAGGGCGTGTAGGCGTCGACGTAGCCTGTCGATACCCCTGCTGCCTCGAATTGGGCCTGCAATGCCCGTGCATGCGCCCGATCCACGGCGAAGCACAGCGTCGGCCGGCCCTCGCCCTTCTCGCACCACGTCGTCACGACGTCGGCGACAAGCTGCGGCGCCGCCATTGCCTCACCAAGCTGATCCTGCTGATAGTCTCCCGCCGTGATCTTGACCCCGGTCAAGTCCGGGTGCGACGGCGCGAAAACCCTGAACGGCGACAGGTATCCCGCGTCGATCAACTCTCGCGTCGTCGCGCCGATGATCAGGTCGTCGTAGACTCTCCCAAGCCCCTTGGACCACGGCGTCGCGGAGAGCCCGATCACCGGGATTTTTGCCCACTCCCCGGCCATCCGGCGCCACAGGCTCTCCGACTTGACATGCGCCTCGTCCACGATCACCAGGCCGGCCTCGGGAGCATCGCCCCGCCTCGCCAGGGTTTGAACCGACGCCACCTGCACCGGCCGCGACCAGTCCGTCAGCGGATGGCTGGCCTGGATCACCCCGACATCGGCGATCCCAACGTCCCAGAACGCGTTGACGGTCTGGTCGATCAGCGAGATCGCCGGCACGCAGAAAATCGCCCGCCGGCCCTTGTTCCGGGCCATCTCGATGATCGCGGCCGCGAGACGCGTCTTCCCCGCCCCTGTCGGGAGCTTGACCATCGGCCGGCGCCGTCCCCCAGCCAGGGATGAGCGAAGCATCCGGATTGTGCGGGCCTGGTGCGGGCGAAGGTCGATCATGAGACCTCACCGGTTTCACGGTCGAACGGGCACGCGTCGGGGGTAGCCCTATCCTGAGAGGTTTGAGATATATCCCAACCAAGGAAACTCCTTCCCTGGGAGGGTATATCTCTGGCCTCTGGAATATGGGCTTTATCCTCTTTATCAACCATTGGGTTTGATGGGGGGTTAACCCCCACCGTTTTCCCGTTGGTTTTGCCTCTGGGTTTACCGGACGCCCTATCCGACGCCTTACCCGAATGAGACAGTTTTGGATTGCCACCCCGTTTTCCATTTTCGCGATCGGCATCCGCCTTGGCCTTATCTCGGACCATCCGGCGAGAGTAGATGACACCTTCGTCGTCCCGGCTGAATACCCCGGCCTCTTCCAGTTCCTGCAGCAACGCCGCAATCTCTCTTTCAGCCCCGCCGAGTAGCCCGGTCAGTTGTCGCGTGGTCGGCGCCCGACCGTTCACCAACAGGTGGCCATAGGGTTCGGCTTCATGCATCACGCCCAGCACGGCGACCCACAGGCCCTGCGCCGCGAATGAGCACATGCGCAGTGCCGGATCGGCCCGCCAGTCGGACGGATACCATTTCAGCCAAGGGGTTCGTTTGCTGCTCACCGCCCCGCCTCCACTTCACGGCGCAGCTGCTCGTGCAGGGCCTCTGTGACGAGGCGCCTCCCCCTCTCCGCTCGCCCGGTCACGGACATGATCCGGGCTTGGCGCTTGGCCTCGACCAGCGAGGGGGGCGGTTTCAGCGGCGCGGTGTCGTGGGTGGCCATGGACTTCTTATCCTTGGTCGGCCCACCGAAACAGGTCCATGCCTGCGGCCTTCGACACACGTTTGATCGCCGCCAGCTTTTCTTCCGCTACCCCGGCCTTATCGTCTTTCCGGAGTTTCGCGACTTCCTGCATGGCCTTGATTTCGAAGGGCGTGAACATAGCCTCTTTGGCCTCCGCCTTGAGTGCGGAGACGTCGTCTTTCACGCGATCCGCCTCCCGGAGGAGATTTTCGAAGCGGTCGACGTAGCCAGCGATTTGGCGCTCGCCTTTCAGGTCGAAAACCTTGGCTAGGTCTCGTTCCGGCCGCTCACTACGGCCCGGCTCAATGTCCATGAGACACCTCACAGAAAATGCGCCCCGGCCGGCTCGTCACCAGCCGGGGCAGTTGAGGGGAGGGCCGCTTGGTCACCCGGTGCGGCGCCGGGATGGGTTGATCGGGGAACCATCACTCACCCCTCCCGATCATCCTGTTGCGGAGCCTGTCCAGCCGGCGGAACCTCGCCTGCCAGAGCGCCGACCTCCGCAGTGACAGCGCCATCAGCCTCGTGATGATCCAGAGCCTCATGGCCCATGACCTCCCTCATGCGGCGCTCGATGGCGCGCTGTTCCTCGATGATCGACGCGAAGCGGGTATGCAGCGCCCTGATGTGGTCCATCTCCGCCGCGCCGATCTGCCGGGCATTGCCGTAGTAGAGTTGGCGCACCCTGCCCGGCTGCATCCCGCCCAGGCGGCGCCCCACGGCGTCGAACGCCCCCTTGAGGCATTCTCCCGAGTGACGCACCAGGTCGCGAACGCGGTCCTGGGCCTCAACCCTCACGGCGTCGGCCGAAAAGCTAAGCGACATACGGGCCTCCTCGCGCGGAGACGAAAAATTCTTGCGCGGAAACTGATCGTCTGACTTCACGGCTCACCCCTCTGCGACCTTCCACATCGCAGGAGGTGATGTCCGAATGACTGACGAGACGCAGAGCAACGTGATCGCATGGCCGGGCCGGGGTGTTGCAGCACCCCGCCGGAACTTGGTCGAGCCTCTCGAAATTCAGGCCGCGCTGATGGCGGCGGCCCACCGCAAGGAAGCGGCGTTCGATCGAGCGCGGGCAGACGCCTGCGCCCTCGACTACCCGGATCTCGCGGCGGCCTACGATATTCTCGCGGCGGCGCGCGAGGGGCTGGCGGCCGTGCTCGACGGGCCGTGATATGGCACCCCCGGCAGGACTCGAACCTGCATACGGCCGAGTGGAGTTGAACAACCGAGTCTGGCTTATGAGACCAGACGGGCCGCCGGGCCTCCCCGCCGAAAAAGCCTTGCGCGGGCCGGGCTTGATACCGGCTACGGCTTTCCCGCCCTGCGCAGAGCGGGGATGCAGAGGCGCCGAGTTTACGGCTTGTTGGCCTGTCGTTGACGGCCCCCGATGGAGATTGCCCCTACCGTGCAGGCGCGCGTGTCCATCCACGCCGCCGCGCAAGTTCGTGCCCGCCGCGAGAGCGAGGGAATATGGCACAGGCGGCAGGAGTCGAACCCGCACCCCCGATTTTGGAGACCGGTGCTCTACCATTGAGCTACGCCCATCGGAACCAGATCCAGTTCGAGCGGCCTGCCCCACTGGTCAGCCATCGCCTCGGCGATGCCTGTGAATGTCCGGCTGCGCTCTTTCCAGCGGTCGGGTCCGGGAGGCATCCGGAAGACGCGCTGCTCCCGGCCGGCGACGATCTTGGTCGGGACAAGCTTCGGCAGCCCCTTGAGCCAGAGACAGGTCGCCTTCGTTTCGCCATGACCGAATTGCCATGGCTGAATGGTCTGGGCCGGCGCTCTGTAATTCCGGATCAGGGCCTTGGCATGGCGGTGCATGATCGGGTTTTCGACCGCGATCCGAGGCACGGGGGCATTCCAGAAGGCGCTGAACAGGTCCGCCGCATCCTGCAATTCCGACTGGATCTGGTGTGCCGACTTTCCGGCCGGTGGCTTCGACAGCCAGCGGACGCCGGAATTGCACAGCCGGGTGCAAGGTGGATGAAACACGGCCAGCAGATCCCAGCCTTCATTCAGGTAATCGCGGGCGTCGCCCACGATGTGCTTGTTGCTGCGGTCTTCCGACGGCAGCAGGTCGCAGGACCAAGCGTCGTGACCGCGCGCGGCGAACGCTCGCCGGACGACGCCGGAGAATTCGCAGGCGACAAGGACGCGGCCCATCGGTCAGCGCCCCGGTGACTGAGTGGCGATGAATTGGCGCACCTTTTCGCGCGTCTGCCGCCGCAACTCCCGGCCGCCCTCCAGTTGGAAGACAAGCGCGGGGTCTTTCAGCGCAGCCGATCCGAAGGCGGACTTCGTCATGCCTGTCGCGCCAAGGAAGGCGCGGATTTCGGGGAGGATGGGGTCCAGGTCTTGCGTCATGGCGCTAGGAAACTTACTAGCCCGCCGAGGCGGTGTCAATAGGATGGTTCCTATTGGCCTTTCGCTGACCTAGCGACGAGATTACTCGTCATGGAAATGGACCCTGCCCGCAATTTGCTGCTCGGCCTCATGGCAAAGGCGGGCGCCACCTATGCTGAGTTGTCCCGCCTCGTCGGGAAGAACGACACCTACATTCAGCAGTACATCACCAAGGGCTCTCCGGTAGAATTGGGCGAACAGCAGCGAGAGCTATTGGGGGAACATTTCGGCGTTGACCCCGATCTGTTCCGACGATCTGACCACCCGAAAAGAATTGCCGCCGCTGCATCATCCGAAGACGAGCCGGCGCCCGCTCCGCACATGAATCGTGTCGCCACCGAAATCGAGCGCCGCATGACCCGGCTGGGGTCGAACCCCAAGCGCCTGGCCAAGGAGGCCGGCCTGGGCGAAACCGCCGTCCGGGACATCCTGAAGGGCATCTCGGATTCACCCCGGGTCAGCACCCTGACGAAACTCGCCAAGGCGCTGGGCTGCACCGTCGCGGACCTGACGGGCGAGAGCGCGATCGAGCCCCGCCGCCTCTCCGCGTCGCGTGTCGAGGAACGCGAGCGGGATGACTTGGAACCGAATATTTCGATCGACGAGCTGGACGTGGCGGCGGGGAACGCTTCCGGCGGACAGATCCACGAGCGGAACGACACCGACTATGGCGAGCGCGTGGTGGCGCGCTGGGAGGTGCCGACGAATGTTCTCAGGGCCTACACCAGCGCGCCGGCGGCCAGCCTGAAGGTCATCACATGCGTCGGAGATTCGAATGAGCCGGCGCTCATGCCCGGCCAACGGGTACTGGTCGATCTCGACCAGAGGCTCCCCTCGCCCCCCGGCTTTTTCGCGATATGGGATGGCGTGGGGGAGATCATCAAGCGACTTGAGGTCATCCACGGCTCCGATCCGGTCCGCGTCATCGTCCGATCCGCCAATCCCGCCTATGAGCCTTACGAACGCCTACTCGCGGACCTCGTCATCAATGGCCGCGTCATCGGCAAGTGGCAATGGACGTGAACGCCCGGCGCCCTCACCCCTCAATCACCCGACCAAGGCTCGTCGCTAGCCCGTAGGCCCGCACCGCACCGGCCGGCGGCTCGACCTCGATCCAGACCAGGCGCGGGTTGTGGCCGGGCAATGGCGACGCATGGTCCGCCAGCACAGCAACGCGCAGGACGCCGGCGCCATCCACGATCAGGTGGCGCTCGCCGGGTCGGTGCCGACAGAGAGCGGGATCGGCCCTGACCGGCCCCTCCCCCACATTTGCAGTCAGCAAAGCCGACCGATACCGCAGTTCGAGCCGCGATAGGGGCTATGGGTGCCGGGCTTTCCCGTGTAGGGGTTCACGTTCCCCTGGGTCGAATAGTTGTCGTAGGGATTTCCATTCGGGGACGACCGATGGTGCCCCTGCACGTAGGTACCGTCATTGCGGAAATAGCCGTTAACCCACTGATCGGCCATGGCCGGCGCGGCGGCAAGGCCTAGCGCCACGCCCAGAAAAATCGCTCGCATCGCAACCTCCCAACCAATGCGCGAATGAGGGTACGCACTGGGCGAAATTCCGTCCAATAGGAACGTTCCTATTTTTCCCATTGCGTAATAGGAACGTTCCTATTAGCATCATCCCCATCACCACAGGGGATGACCATGACCAAAGACGCCGCCCGCACCATCCAGACCAGCCGCTCCCATCTGCCGGGCAATCCGGGCGCTTATGCCCGCAGCATGTCGGCCGGCATCCGCTCCGCGCTGTCGGCCCGCACCGCCAAGGCGATCCGCGCCGCGATCATCGAGGACGGGGCCGAGGTCCATTTCGTCGGGCTCGCCACGGGCTGCCCCGTTGCGGTGGAGGCCTGACCATGACCGCCGCCGAAACCGCCGCAACCCCTGCGCCGGCCCTGACGATCACCCTCGCCAAGATCCGGTCTTGGGGCGCCTGCGCTGATGGCCGCGACTGGTTCCGCGCCCGCTTTCCCGAGAAGGAGGGCGCCTCTTACGCCGCAGTCATGGCGGCCCTGACCGAAGATCGGCGGACCGGGGACGCCCAATGGCTGGCTGACGCGATTTTTGCCGACCTCCTGAAGGAGCCGGGGCAGATCGCAACCCAATTCGTCGCCGGCAGTGACACCGAAGTGGATGCGGTGATCGAGGCGACCAAGCCTCAACCCGTCGACGCAGCTAAGGTCGAGACTTCGGGGCCGCTCAACGACAATGGCGGCTACGGCGCCCGGATCGGCAGCAGCGGCAACGACGCCCGGATCGGCAGCAGCGGCAACGACGCCCGGATCGGCAGCAGCGGCAACCACGCCCAGATCGGCAGCAGCGGCAACGACGCCCAGATCGGCAGCAGCGGCTACGGCGCCCGGATCGGCAGCAGCGGCTACGGCGCCCGGATCGGCAGCAGCGGCAACGACGCCCAGATCGGCAGCAGCGGCTACGGCGCCCAGATCGGCAGCAGCGGCTACGGCGCCCGGATCGGCAGCAGCGGCTACGACGCCCGGATCGGCAGCAGCGGCAACGACGCCCAGATCGGCAGCAGCGGCTACGGCGCCCGGATCGGCAGCAGCGGCAACGACGCCCGGATCGGCAGCAGCGGCTACGGCGCCCGGATCGGCAGCAGCGGCAACGACGCCCAGATCGGCAGCAGCGGCTACGGCGCCTGGATCGGCAGCAGCGGCAACCACGCCCAGATCGGCAGCAGCGGCAACGACGCCCGGATCGGCAGCAGCGGCTACGGCGCCCGGATCGGCAGCAGCGGCAACCACGCCCAGATCGGCAGCAGCGGCGACGACGCCCAGATCGGCAGCAGCGGCTACGGCGCCCGGATCGGCAGCAGCGGCGACGACGCCCGGATCGGCAGCAGCGGCGACGACGCCCGGATCGGCAGCAGCGGCGACGACGCCCGGATCGGCAGCAGCGGCGACGACGCCCGGATCGTGGCGACCGGGCGGAATGCCGCCATCGCGTGCGTCTGCCCCGGCGCTCGCGCCCGGGCGGCGGACGGCGGCTTCATTGCCCTCGCGTGGCACGACGGCGAGCGCCCCCGCATCGCTGTCGGATATGTCGGCGAAACCATCAAGGCCGACACTTGGTACGCCGTCGACAGCACCACCGGCGCGCTGATTGAAGTGGAGGCCTAACCATGTACCTCCACCCGAACCGAGTCATGTCAGCAGCGACCGCCATCAAGGAGGCGATGGAGCGCCTTGAGGAGCACATGGGCGCCGACATCGAGATCGCGAGGGCGGTCGGGGCGGTCGATTTCTGGGTGCGCGACCTGATCCAGCAGGCCGAAGCGGCCAAGTCGGAAATCCTGCATCTCGCCCGCCAGATGGCCGGTGGGAGGGCCTCGTGATGGACCGCGCGGAAGTCATCGCCGAGCGCCGCGAGGCCTACAGGAACGCCGCCATCGATGGCCGGCGGGCTCGATCCAACGACCTCGAAATCCTCGATGCGATCGACGCGGAGCTCTCCGCCTTCATGGAACGCCTCGCGACCCTCGCGGGGCAGGTGTCCACGGCCGATGTCTATGGCGCTTGGGAGGATTTTCGTGACCTGGTCAACGACGGATGGGGTGACACCTTCGGTGCTGCCCGGCTCAAGGTGGAGGCGATGGAATGACCGAGATCCGCGCCCGCTTCTTCGGCTTCGCCTCACGCGATCTTCCCGCCTCTATGACCTTCTGAAAGGAGCCCGACATGCACAGCGTTCTTCGCCCCAATTACCGCCGCGCTCGCGCCCTCGCGTTGGAGATCGAGGCCGCCAGAGCCCATCTGGACGAGGCGCGCGGTGATCCCTCCTACAGCCTCGACGACATCGAGGATTTGAAGGCCGAACTACATCACTTGGAGCGCAAGTTCTCGCTAACCGGCGTGACCTCGGAGTATGACTTATGAGCAATCCTCATCCCGATCCGCTGTCAGACATACTCAGCAAGCCGCACGAATTGGACGGTCGGTTTGAGCGCGAGGCGAAGACTGTCATCACGTGTATCTCGGATGCCGCGCTTACCTCAATCGCCGTCAGCCTAAAGCGAATTGCAGACGCCCTTGATGGCGGCGATAGCTCTCAAGGCATTCAGAACTCCCTTTTCTTTCTCGAACAGAAGATGCATGGGCAATGAGCAAGTCCACGATCTCCACGTTCCAGATTTTCGAGATGTTCCCCGACGCTGAGGCCGCGCGGGAGGATGACGAATGATCGAGACCCGCGCCCGCTGGCGCTACGCCCTCGCCGGCTTCCTTCTCGGAGGCCCGCTGTTCTACCTGATCGTCTGGGCGGGGCTTGCCGCCGTCAAGATCGCGGAGGGAGTGTGATGCTGACCGTCTCTGACCTCGCTTCTGTCTACTGGCGGTCCTGCCAAGACATGCGCCACGGCAACGACGCCAAGCGTCCCCTCGCCGCCGCCAACATCATCGGGCTCGCCCATGGCAAGGGGCCGGTGGCGGAGCGGGCACGGGCGGCCTCCGGCGAGGCGGCGGGCATTCTCAACAACAGCGACGCGGCGTGAGGTCCGATATGGGAAAGAAGCGCACACCCGATGCAGAGCGCGACCTTGTCAAGGAATTGGCGGCGGCTCGAATCCTCCGGGAAAGCCTCAAGGATTTCGGGGACGACGAAGACCTGATCCGAGACACCGTCGAGGGCGAGACCGACCTTCACGAGGCCATCGCGGCGGTCATCCATTCCATGGACGAAGACCAGATCATCGTTGATGGGATCGCGGTCAGGATCGACGCCCTCAAGGCTCGCCTGGATGCAGCCAAGGATCGCATCGGCCGCAAGCGGGCGCTGATCGAGCAGGCCATGACAATCGGCGAAATCAAGACGTTGCGTCTGCCCGAGGTAACACTGACCGTTTCCTCTACCCCGCGCACCGTCGACGTCACCGACGAGACCCTGATCCCGTCGCGGTTCTGGAAGCCTAAAGACCCGACTCTCGACCGGGCGGCCCTGACGGAAGCCCTCAAGGGTGGCGAAGAAATCGAAGGTGCGCGGCTCGACAACGGCGGCATCAAGCTTACCATCCGGAGACAGTGAAATGAACCAGATCGCGACCATCGGGCGGCCGGGCGGCTTGCCGACGCTTAACGGAAATCAACTCGGCCTGGTGAGGCGAACCGTCGCCGCAGACCTGACGAACGACGAATTCGACATGTTCATCGTCATCGCCAATCGCGCTGGCCTCGACCCGTTCAAGAAGCAGATCCACGCCGTCGTCTACAACAAGAAGAACCCGGACAAGCGGAAGGTTTCCTTCATTACCGGCATCGACGGCTACCGCGCCATCGCCGCCCGCTCGGGCACCTATCGGCCGGACGAAGATCCGCCCCGCGTGGTAATCAGTGACGACCTCAAGAACCCCGATACCAACCCGCTCGGTATCGACTACGCCGATGTGACGGTCTGGCAGTACGGCGCCGACAAGGCGTGGCACAAGGTCACCGCCCGCGCCTATTGGGAGGAATACGCCCCCCTCAAGGAAGAGTGGCACGAGAACCGGGAAACCGGTCGTCGGGAACCGTCGGGGATTTTTCGCCTGGATACGTCAGGAAACTGGGGCCGGATGCCCCGCCTGATGATCGCCAAGGTTGCCGAGGCCAATGCGCTTCGGAAGGGCTGGCCGGAAGACCTCGGGGGGCTTTACGTCGACGCCGAAATGGACCGGGCGGGGATGATCGACATCACCCCTTCGGCTGTGGTCGAGAATGACGAGAGGGAGCGTCGGATGGCCCTGATCGGCGGCGACGGAATCCTTGTCGCCTTCGATGAAACCGAAGGTCTCAAGTCCGTTCCCATCGGCCAGTTTGCCGACCGTTGCCTCGCATTCATTCGCTCGTGCCCGAACAGCGGTACCCTCGCGTGGTGGCAGTCCTTCAATCGCGCCGGGCTCCAACAGTTCTGGGGCAAGAGCAAGGCCGACGCACTCGAAGTGAAGAAGGCGATCGAGGCGCGGGCCGACGAATTGGCGCAAGCCGAGGCCAACCAGGAAGCGGAGGCGCAGTAACGCCATGTCCAGCGTGAACAAGGCAACAATCCTGGGCAATCTCGGGCGCGATCCCGAGACCCGGTCCATGCAGGACGGAACGCAGATCGTCTCCCTCTCCGTCGCTACCTCCCAGACATGGAAGGACAAAAACACGGGTGAACGGCGCGAGGCGACCGAATGGCACCGCGTGGTGATCTTCAACGAGGGCTTGGGGAAGATCGCCGTCCAGTACCTCCGCAAGGGCAGCAAGGTCTACCTGGAAGGCGAGATCAAAACCCGGAAGTGGCAGGACCAGGGCGGGCAGGACCGCTATTCGACCGAGATCGTGCTGGGCCGGTTCGGCGGCGCGCTCGTGTTGCTCGACGGCAGGCAGGATGGCGGGGAAGAGCGACAGACGACGGGCGATGGATCGTTGGGAGGGTATCAGCCGGGGAAGGCTGGTCCACTCGATGACCTCGACAGCATTCCATTTTAGGAGTCACGTGATGCTCCCCCGCCGCAAGCCCAACCGGTCAGGAATCCGAGACAACGACGGTCCCATTCGATCGCCGGCCCACCTCGCCCATGTCAGGGGCTTCGTCTGTGTCGCCTTCAAGAGCGGCGAGTGTGAAGGCCGTATCGAGGCCGCTCACTATCGGTCGGCCGCGAACGCGGGGACGGGCGTGAAGCCGGGCGACGAGTGGGTCTTCCCGGCCTGCGCCAAGCATCACCAAGAGCAGCACCGGATCGGCCAGCCCGCATTCGAGGCCAAGTACGGCGTCGATCTTGCGAAGGAATGCGAGGCGCTGGCGAGGTCTTCCGCGCACATCCGCCGCGCCAAGCAAGAGCGGGGGCGGTGATGGCCAAGGGGTACTTCGCCAAGCACCTCGGCGCCCTCCGCCCGGCCGACGAGGACGCGGAGGCGATCATGCGGGCCATCGCCATGGGCGAGTGCGTCGAGATCACTGTTCAGCGGAAGCGGAACCCGAGGCATCACCGGAAGCTGTTCGCCTTGCTCGGGATCGTGGTCGAGAACACGGATGGACGGTGGCCGAACTCCACGGCCCTTCTCGAAGACCTCAAGATGGCCATCGGCCTGTTCGAGAAGCGCGTGTCGATCAAGGGGCCGGTCTACTACGTGCCCAAGTCGATTTCGTTCGCGTCGATGGATCAGGCGGAGTTTTCGAAGGTCTACAGCCAGATGGTCGACGTCATCGTGGCGCGGATCCTGCCGGGGGTAGACCGCGCGGACTTGGAACGAGAGGTGATGCAGATGATTGAGCCTGGGAGGATGGTGGGATGACGCAGGATGTCACCTTTATCGTTACCGCCGAGAAAAAAGGCAGGCGTCACATCCACGTCGGCTATCCGGATGGGACCAAGGAGGTCTTCTCCCTTCCCAGATCCGATGCTGTGAGGCTGGGGCAAGCGCTGATCGACGATAGTACCGAAGCCCGGAGGATCAAGGGATGACCCCCGAGGACATCGCCCGCCGCTGGCTGGCCGGGGAGGATGACCTCCCATGGGAGAGGGTGCTCACCGGCCTCTGGTCACTCGGTCGCAGGGGCTTGGTGAAGCGGATCTATATCCGGGAGCGGGAGCAATTCGCGTGGGTCCCGGCAACGATGGAGGTTCCGTCATGGATGAAGTGAAGATCCCCGCCGCTGCGATCGAGGCCGCAGCCAAAGCAATCTGGGAAAGCGCAGATGATGAAATTGGCTGGGATGCGACATTGCTGCTGCCGGCCATGTCCCAGCAAGTTGAATTCGTCCGGGAAGAGGCCCACGCGGCTATCAGCGCAGCTCTTCCGCACTTCCCAGGCTATCAAGAGCCCATTCTTTCGGCTGTTGAGCGCATCTTCCGAGAACATGGATTGGCGGTACCATCGGACGCAACCATGCGCATCGCCCTTGCCGCAGGCGTCGCTGTGATGACGTCACTGTCCGAGCGCCATGATCGGGTTTATGACGATGGGTACGCCGCCGGGCAGGAGTCGATGCGGACCGACCTGCGCCTTGTCCTGGCCAACCTTCGCTGGCTGGAAGAGTGTACCGGAGAGACGCTCGAAGGCGAAGACGCGACGGTGGTCAGGCAAATCGAAGCCGATCTTGACGGCGCCAATCTTGACCGTGACCCGGATGATGACGCCCAGCCACTGACTGAGGCGGAAGCCCTCAAGGTGGCGCGCAACGCGTTAATTCATGCGCGTGACAATCTGACGCCACACCCTGACCAGATGCTAGACGAGGCCCTTGCTAAGATCGATGCGGTCGCAGGTCATGTAGGCAGTCCGTGCCCGATCCCAATGATTTTGCATTGCCCGTTCTGCCACCAGCAGCACATAGACGCGCCGAGTCCGGGTTGGAATAACCCGTCGCATCGCTCTCACCTTTGCTCGTGCTGCGGCACGATTTGGCGGCCCGCCGATGTTCCAACCACCGGTGTCTTCGCCATCAAGACAAAGGGCACCGCAGATCGGATGATCGACGCTCGCAGACCAATCGCTGAATTAGAGGCTGGCGCCGAGAACGCCAGGTTGATCGACGCGCTTACCAAGATCGAGCGCGTCTACTGGATTGAGGGCAAAGAAGACGGTTGGCGCGCCACGAAAATGAGGGCGCTCGCCTCAGAAGCTCTCGCCCAGATCAACGCCCTCTTGGGCGGAGAGGGGGAGTGATGATGACCGAGCGCAACAATTACCTCTTGATGAAGCGCGGCCTCTATTATCGGCCGGCGGCGCAGGGGTATACCAGCATCAAGGATGAGGCCGGGCGCTACTCGGCCAGCGCCGCCACTCCCGAAGATGGTGTAACGGCCATCCACGAGGATGCCGCCCTCGAATATTCGCCGGCGGGCAACATCGAAGTCGCGGCGCCTCATGCAACCGCTAAGGTCGCAGCGATGAAGGCGGAGATTGCGCGCCTCAAGGCGGTCTATTCGAGCCTGAACGACGACGTGATGCAAATCCTTGGCAAGGCGCTCGGATTTCCCTGGTACGCGGACGATCAGACCACGTTTCCGGGCGCGACCAAAGCCGATGGCATTTGTCCTGGTGAGCAGGTAGCGGAAAGCATGGCTGAGTTTGCGGCCAAACGGATTGCAAAAAGCGATGACACCATCCGCGCCCTGCGTATGACGATCACGGCGGCGCGGGAGGCACTCGAAGAATCCAAGGCTCTTGTCGAACATATCCAAGAGTTCGGAGGTGTCATGGATCGAATTTTCGTCGATGCAGCGGACGAGACGGTACGGCGGGCCATGGCTGAAATCGACACCCTCTTGGGCGGGAAGGAGGGGTGATTATGAAACCGTGGGAAAACTACGATAAAGCTGCGGCAATGGAGCCAAAGCCAGATGCTCTTCTTAAAGACAATCCCAGCGGAATGTATTGCCGTGCTTGTCGGGCTTGTGGAGTTAGTCATTGTGCGCATGTCGAATACTGCAACGGCATGGAGCGCATGAAATCAAATCCTGACTATGAAAATACCCTCTTGAATGAAAGGATGAAGTGATGAAGCGAGTTCTCCTCGGTATAGACGGCAACTGCGGTTTTGCCCTTCTAGGCGCCAATCTCCAAGAAGGCGAAGTTGAGTTTGTTGAGGTTCCACCTGCTGACGGTTCTCGTTCTCTTGCGGAACGTCAGTCGTGGGCAGCAACCCAAGCCTACCGCCGCTTACAGAAACGGCTTGATGAACAATTTTTGTATATCCTTGACCAGAGCCATCCGCGTTCCTGCTGATCCGGGGAAACACAACCATGACCGCTGACCTCCCCACCCTTCGCGCCCTCGTCTCCCGGCTGGAAGCGGGGGAACAAACGGGGGCTCTTGCCGATGGTATCCACGGCGCCCTCTGCCCTGATGAATACCACCTTCAGCCTGCCGTCTTCGACGCGCTTCTGCGCGCTTCTGTCGACGGGGCCATCGCCTTCACCGAGGCCGTGCTGCCGGGATGGGTTTACGGCGTCGGGATCAAAGAAGATTTCGGGGCCACCGGGTGGGTGCAGCCCCCGAAAACGGCCCGGGAGTATCCGGCGAGCGTTGCCGATGCCCCTGCCACCGCTCTGCTCCAGGCTGCGCTCAAGGCCAAGATCGCGGAAATGGAGGCCACATGACCCCACCAACCTGCCATAAGTGCCGCGTCGAGATGCACCCGGGGACGGCGCCCGGTGATTCCGCGACCACCCATGTTCTCATGCCGATGCGGGGGTGATGATGCAGGTCAATCGCTACCTCACCGACAAGCATTTCGATCGCATCGATCATGCCCTCGGGCGCCCCGTCGATCCGCTTGCCGAAACGTATCGAAACCATTTCGCGGTGGGCGCCGGCAGCGCGGAATGCCTGGTCATGATGGCGTCGGATCATTGGCGTGATGATGGGATAGCCGGCGATCTTCGAATGATGTCCGTCACCCCGGCCGGCCGCGCGGCGCTGGCGGAACATCTGCGACAGATCGGCGATCGACACCGCCTCTATGTCGTCACTTTCAACGGCATCGAAATGACGGCGGTCGCCACCAGTCACGCCAAGGCCCGCTACGCCAAATGGCTGGATATGTACGATCTCGCCCCGGACCTGACCTTCGGCGAATTCGCCCGGCGCAGCCGGGTGCGACTGATGTAGCGGCATTGCCATGAAATCCGCCTCGATCACCGCCGTCAGCCGCGCCATCGCCGCGATGCGGAAGCACGGCATCCCCATCGGCGGTGTTCGCATCCGGCCCGACGGGTCGGTTGACATCTTGACGGAGGCGCCAACCGAGGCGCCAGATGATGATCTTGACGCGGAGCTGGAGCAATGGAGACGGAAGGTTGGCAAAGGTTGATCTTGAATCCGTCCACCGCGTCACGGCGCGCGGCAAGGTCTATTACTACGCATGGCGCGGCAAAGGCGCCCCCCGCCTCCACGCGAAGCCGGGTACGAAAGCCTTTGTGGAGGAACTGGCCGAAGCCCTGAGGGGGCGGCGAGAACCCGACACGAGCCGGCTGACCGGCGTCATCGCTTCCTACAAGGCAAGCCACTATTGGCAGAAGCTGGCGCCGACGACGCGCGCCGCATGGGGCCTCTGGCTCGACCGGATCGACGAGCATTTCGGCAAGTTGACGATCCGCCAATTCGATCGACCGCAGATCCGACCGGACATCATCGCGTGGCGCGATGGATGGGCGCACAAGCCGCGATCGGCCGACATGGCCATCCAGGTGCTGTCGCGCCTTCTGGCGTTCGCCGTGTCGCCCAAGGGCCTCATTCTGACGAACCCCTGCATCGGTCTGGACCAACTCTATGAGGTCGATCGGTCGTCCATCGTCTGGGCCGCAGCCGACTTCGCGCGCCTGGAGGCCATCGCATCGCCCGAGGTATTCGCGGCGGCGCGCCTGGCGGCCCTGACGGGACTTCGGCGGGGCGACGTGCTGCGCCTGTCATGGTCGCACGTCGGGCCGCTGGCGATCGAGATGCGGACGGCGAAGAGCGGCGGGCGGCGAACCGCGCTGATCCCGCTCTACGCCGAACTCCGCGACTTCCTCGATCACACGCCCAGGGCAGCGACGACGGTGCTGGTCAACAGCCACGGCCGCCCATGGGGATCGGGCTTTTCCGCGAGCTGGCAGCGCACGATCAAGCGCGCCGGCCTCGATCTCCATTTCCACGATTTGCGCGGCACCGCCGCGACACGCCTCTATGTCGCTGGCTTCAAAAACCGCGAGATCGCGGAGATCCTGGGCTGGGGAGAGGATAGCGTCGAGCGGCTCATTGACCGTTACGTCAAGCGGGACGAACTGATTCTGGACCGCATCAGGCGTCTCGATCAGAACACCAGCGGAACGAGCCCTGTAAAACGCCCTGTAAAACGCCCTGTGGACAAGTGAGCTAAGTATTGGTCGGGGCGACAGGATTCGAACCTGCGACTTCTTGCTCCCAAAGCAAGCGCTCTACCAGGCTGAGCTACGCCCCGAGGCCACCCTCCATACACGACGGCCGGGGCAGGTTCAATGGAGGGGATGTGGGGAGGGGATGTGGGGAGCGGATGGGGATGGGGCTTGCGGTGTCCGGACTTCGCCGTCATCATGCGCGCTTCTTCACCAGGGGGAGCCGGAGCGCCGGCTGAGAGGTTCCACGCGGAACGACCCCTAGAACCTGATCCGGTTCATGCCGGCGTAGGGATGGGTGTTTCCTATGGTCGATTCCGACCGGCCGGCCGATGCCGGCGTCCGCGTCATCATTTCCGCGTCGCGCCCTGCGACCGCCCCCGGCATCGCCGTGCGCGGGGCGGGCCTGCGCTTCGAGGCCCAGGTCCATTTCGAGGGCCTGGATCTGGACCTGGCGGGCGGCGAGACCACCTGCCTTCTCGGGCCGAGCGGAGTCGGCAAGTCGAGCCTGCTGCGCCTCCTGGCGGGGCTGCCGACGGCGGGACTGGGCGGCACGGTGAGCGCCGGCGACGGCCGGCCGCTGGCCGGGCGGACCGCGCTGATGGCGCAGCACGACAATCTCCTGCCCTGGGCCAGCGTGCTCGACAATGTGATGCTGGGCGACCGCCTGCGCGGCGACGCGCCGGACGCGCCCCGCGCCCACGCCTTGTTGGCGCAACTGGGGCTTTCGACGGCGGCGGGTCTGCGGCCGACGGCGCTGTCGGGCGGCATGCGCCAGCGCGCCGCGCTCGCGCGCACGCTCTACGAGGATTGCCCGATCGTCCTGATGGACGAACCCTTCTCCGCCCTCGACGCCGTCACCCGCCACCGCCTGCAGGGCGAGACGGCCGGCGTGTTGGCGGGGCGCACCGTGCTGCTGGTGACCCATGATCCGCTGGAGGCGCTGCGCCTCGGCCATCATGTGCTGGTGCTGTCGGGCCGGCCCGCGCGCCTGCGCCAGGTGACGCCGCCGCCGGGCGACGTACCGCGCGCCGCGGGCGATCCCGCCCTGGCGTCGGCGCAGGATGCGCTGTTCGCCGCCCTTTCCAGCGAGGGGGCGTGACATGGCCAGCCTGAAACGCATCGCGGCCCCAATCGTCACCCTCGGCGTGATCCTGCTGCTGTGGCAGGGCGCCGTGATGGTGGCGGGACTGCCGCCGTTCCTCCTGCCCTCGCCCGCGCGCGTGGGTCGGACCCTGGTGGAACAGGCCCGGTTGCTGGCCAGCCACGGCGCGATCACGGGCGTCGAGATCCTTTTGGGCCTCGTCTTCGGCACGCTGATGGGGATCGGCGCCGCCGTCATGCTGTCGGCATCGCGCGGGATGCGGCGCTTCCTGCTGCCACTGGTGGTGGCCAGTCAGGCCGTGCCGGTGTTCGCGCTGGCGCCCCTTCTCGTGCTCTGGTTCGGTTACGGCATGGCGTCCAAGGTCGCCATGGCCTGCCTGATCATCTTCTTTCCCGTGACCGTGGCACTGGCCGACGGCATCGCCCGGCTCGATGCCGGGTTGCTGGACATGGCGCGGGTGATGACCGCCGGCTGCGCGCGGCCGGGACGGCGGCTGCGCCTGCTGATCCATCTGTTCGGGCCGGCGGCCCTGCCGGCGCTCGGCTCCGGGCTGCGCATCGCCGCCGCCGTCGCCCCGATCGGCGCCGTGGTCGGCGAATGGGTCGGGGCATCGGGCGGGCTCGGCTGGCTGATGCTCCATGCCAATGCCCGGGCGAAGATCGACCTGATGTTCGCCGCCCTGATCGTCCTCGCGCTCGTCGCGATCCTGCTCTACCGGCTCGTCGATTTCGCCATGGGCCGGCTCACCCCCTGGGCCGGCGGCGATGCCGCCGGCACCTTCGAGGAAACGAAACCATGAAACGCCTGAATATCGCGACGGCCGCCGCGCTGTCCCTCCTGCTGGCCCTGCCCGCGGCGGCCGCCGACAAGATGACCGTGCTGCTGGACTGGGCCGTGAACCCGGATCACGCCGCCCTCTTCGCCGCGCAGGCCAACGGCTATTTCGCCGACGAGGGGCTGGAGGTCGAGTTGATCGCACCGTCCGACCCCAACGATCCGCCGAAGCTGGTCGCCGCCGGCAAGGCCGACCTGGCGGTCACCTATCAGCCGCAACTGGTGCTGCTGGTCGACCAGGGCCTGCCGCTGCGACAGATCGGCACCCTGGTGGATACGCCGCTGAACTGCCTGGCCGTGCTGGCGGACGGGCCGGTGAAGTCGATCGCCGACCTGAAGGGCCGGAAGGTCGGCTATTCCGTCGCCGGCTTCGAGGATGCCCTTTTGAAGACCATGCTGGCGGACGGCGGCCTGACCCTCGACGACGTCGAATTGATCAATGTGAACTTCGCCCTGGCGACCGCGCTCGCGGCCGGTCAAGTCGATGCGGTGATCGGCGCCTATCGCAATTTCGAGATCCCGGAGATGCGGCTTCTGGGCAAGCCGGCGCGGATCTTCGCGGTCGAGGACCATGGCGTGCCGACCTATGACGAACTGATCCTGGCCGCCGCCGCCGACAAGGCCCGCGACCCGCGCGTGCGCCGCTTCATCACGGCGCTGGAACGGGGCACGACCTATGTCCTCAATCACCCGGACGAAGCCTTCGCCCGCTTCGTCGCCGATCACCCGGAGCTGGACGACGAACTGAACCGCGAAGCCTGGACCCTGACCCTGCCGCGCCTCGCCGCGAGCCCCGGCGCCTTCGATCCCCTGCGCATGGAACGCGCGGCGGCCTTCCTCTTGAAGGCCGGCCTGATTAGCGAGGCGAAGCCCGTGTCCGACTACGCTTCCATGCCCTGAGGGCCTATTCCGCCGCCGCCTCGGCCCGCGCCGTGCGGGCCTTGGCCCGCATCAGCACCAATTCCTCCGCCGTCGTCGGGTGAACCGCCACGGTCCGGTCGAACTGGGCCTTGGTCGCCCCCATCTTCACCGCGATGCCCAGCGCCTGGATGATCTCGGCGCTGTCGTCGCCGATCAGATGGGCGCCCACCACCCGGTCCGAGCGCGGCTCCACGATCAGTTTCATGTAACTGCGCGTGGCGCGCCCCGTCAGCGTGTGCTTCATGGGCCGGAAACCGGCCTCGTAGATGTCGACCTCGCCGAAGCGTTCCACCGCCTCGGCTTCCGTCAGGCCGACGGTGCCGATGGGCGGCTGGCTGAACACCGCCGTCGGCACGTCGTCGTGATCGGCGACCCCCGGCTTGGCCCCGAAGACCGTGTCGGCGAAGGCGTGTCCCTCCTTGATCGCGATCGGCGTCAGGGCCATGCGATCGGTGACGTCGCCGACGGCATAGATGTTCGGCACATTGGTACGGGAATAGAGATCGACCAGGATCTCCCCCTTCCGGCCGGTCTCGACCCCCGCCGCCTCGAGCCCGAGGCCCTGGGTATTGGGTGCCCTGCCGGTCGCGAACATCACGGCATCGACATCCAGCGTCGCGCCGTCGGAGAGATGGAGGCGCAGGCCGTCGTCGGTCTTGTCGATCGCGGTCGGGCTGGCGTCGAAATGAAGGCGGATGCCCTTGGCCGCATATTCCTCGGCAAGGCGCACGGCGACATCATCATCGAAACCGCGCAGCAGTCGAGAGCGGCGATGGACGATCGTGGTCTCGGCACCGAGACCGTTGAAGATGCCGGCGAATTCGACCGCGATGTAACCCGCGCCGATCACGGCGACCCGCTTCGGCAGATCGGCCAGATGAAACGCCTCGTTCGAGGTGATGGCGTGTTCGGCGCCCGGAATGTCCAGCTTGTCGGGGGTGCCGCCGGTCGCCACCAGGATCGTCTCGGCGGTCACGGTCCGGCCGCCGACGTCGAGCGTATGGGCGTCGACGAAACGCGCGCGGCTTTCCATCAGTGTGACGCCGGCGCCTTCGAGGCCCTTCAGATAGAGGCCGTTCAGGCGGTCGATCTCGCGGTCCTTGGCGGCGATCAGGGCCTTCCAGTCGAAGCGTGCCTCCCCCGGCACGGTCCAGCCGAAGGCCACCGCGTCCTCGATCTCCTCGCCGTAGTGGGAGGCATAGACCATCAGTTTCTTCGGCACGCAGCCCCTAATGACGCAGGTCCCGCCGACGCGATATTCCTCGGCGATGGCGACCTTGGCGCCGTAACCGGCCGAGATCCGCGCCGCCCGGACACCGCCCGAACCGGCGCCGATGACGAAGAGATCGTAGTCGTAGGGATGGGATCCGCTCATGACAGTACCGCCTGGAGTTCGCGGGCGAGTTCGTCGGCCGGAAAGACCTCGACCCCCTCGTCCGAATGGGAGAGGCGCAGCACCAGCCGCTCGCCCTTGCGGGCTATGCCCGCCGGCTCGCCGCCGCTGGCCGCGATCAATATGCCCTTGATGTGGACACTCAGGCGATCGATGCCAAGGGGGGCGGCGGTCTGGCGGCGCAGCGCCTCGGCCAATGCGCTCAGGTTGGCGTCGATCGCGCGCTCCGTCGCCTCGTCCTCGGCGAAGCCGTCGAAATCGAGGTCGATCGAGAAGGGCGCCGCCAGTTCCGCCTGCACCGCCGCCGCGATCGCCGCGCCGCGCCGCGCGAGGCCGAGACGGCCCGGCGCCGAGCCGGCGTCCGCCGCGGCCGACAGGCGGCGCATCGCCTCGAGCGCCACGCTGACGCGACTGATGTCCTGGAGACGGACATGATGGGCTTCGGCACCGTCGAGCAGCACCAGCCAGTCGGTACCGTTCCGCCCCTCCACCATGCCGATCACCCGGCCCTGGACCTCCGCCGCCTCGGCGAGGCCGAGGGTGACCACGGGCAGATGGTCGGTCGCGGCTTCCGCCCTTGCCCTGGTCCCGGCGGCGACCAGCCAGTCGATCAGCCTGTCGCCCGCGAGGACCGGGAAATCCCCCGTCATTTGTCGAGACCGGCGAGGCAGATGTATTTGATCTCGACGAAATCGTCGATGCCGTGGGACGAACCCTCGCGCCCGATACCCGATTCCTTGACGCCGCCGAAGGGCGCCACCTCGGTCGAGATCAGGCCGGAATTGATGCCGACGATGCCGTATTCGAGCGCCTCCGCGACGCGGAAGATGCGGCCGACGTCGCGGGCGTAGAAATAGGAGGCGAGGCCGAATTCGGTATCATTCGCCATCTGGATCGCCTGATCCTCGTGGGCGAAGCGGAACAGGGGCGCCAGCGGGCCGAAGGTCTCCTCCCGCGCCACCGCCATCTGCGGCGTGACGCCGGTGAGCACCGTCGGCTCGAAGAAGGAACCGCCCAGGGCATGGCGCTTGCCGCCGGTGGCGATCTTGGCGCCCTTGGCCAGTGCGTCGGCGATATGTTCCTCGACCTTGGCGACCGCCTTCATGTCGATCAGCGGGCCCTGGGTCACGCCGGCGTCGGCGCCGTTGCCGACCTTGAGGGCATTGACGGCGCGCGCCAGTTTCTCGGCGAAGGCGTCATAGACGCCGTCCTGCACGAGAAGCCGGTTGGCGCAGACGCAGGTCTGCCCGGTGTTGCGGTATTTGGAGGCGATGGCGCCCTCGACCGCCGCATCGAGATCGGCATCGTCGAAGACGATGAAGGGGGCGTTGCCGCCGAGTTCCAGGCTGACCTTCTTCACCGTGCCGGCGCATTGTTCCATCAGCACCTTGCCGACCTCGGTCGAGCCGGTGAAGGTCACCTTGCGCACCACCGGGTTCGACGTCATCTCCCCGCCGATGGCGGCGGCCGAACCGGTGATCACGTTCAACAGGCCCGCCGGCAGGCCGGCGCGCACCGAAAGCTCGGCCAGCGCCAGGGCCGAATAGGGTGTCTGGCTGGCGGGCTTCACCACGACGGCGCAGCCGGCGGCCAGCGCCGGGCCAATCTTCCGGGTGATCATGGCCGAGGGGAAGTTCCACGGCGTGATGGCCGCGACCACGCCCACCGGCTCGCGCGTCACGATGATGCGCTTGTCCGGGGCGTGCGACGGGATCGTCTCGCCGTAGATCCGCTTCGCCTCTTCCCCGAACCATTCGAGGAAGGAGGCGGCATAGGCGACCTCGCCCTTCGCTTCGGTCAGGGGCTTGCCCTGTTCGGCGGTCATCAGGATGGCGAGATCGTCCTGATTGGCCATCATCAGGTCGGCGAAGCGGCGCAGCACGAGGGCGCGCTCCTTGGCCGTCTTGCGGCGCCAGGCGGGCATGGCGATTTCGGCGGCGGCGATGGCGCGAGCCGTCTCTGCCTTGCCGGCCCTGGGCACGGTGCCGAGGACTGCCAGGGTGGCCGGGTTGGTCACCTCGATCGTACCGCCGTCGTCCGCCGCGACCCATTCCCCGCCGATGAAGTTCCGGTCCCGGAACAGAGTGGCATCCTTCAGCTCGACCATGGAATCCTCCGGTTCAGTCCCGGCATCTTAAGGTGCCGCGCACGGGCGGGAAAAGCCCCGCCCCTTTCAATGTGCCCCCGCAAGGCGCATATCAGACCGGTAACCTTTAGGGAGGTCGGGAGGATCCATCATGGCGCGCCAACGCACCACGACACGCCGGGCCCGCGCCCTGCGCGCGGCATTCGCCACCCTTGTGCTGGCGGCGGCCTTCCTGCTGGACGCGACGGCGGCGGCCCGTGCCGACGTGGACGTGATCCGCGATCCGGCGCGCCTGCGCGACATGCTGGCGGGGCGTACACTCTATGGCCGATACCTGAACGGCGACGCCGTCGCCGAATATTACGCACCCGACGGCAAGGCCGCCTACCGCCAGCGCCAATGTCTCTATGCCGGCCGCTGGTGGATCGAACGGCTGACGGCAGATTTCGGTATCTTCGAGGCGGGCACGCCGACCGTCTGTTTCCAGTATCGCGCCCTCAACCCCGACGGGCCGCCCTTCTGCTTCGCCGTCAGCGGGACCGCCGGGGCGGAGCGATTCTACGGCACGAGCGGTGCCCCCGAATATTCCGGCATCCCGACCCTGCTCACCGACCATTGGGCGGAAGGCAATGCCGAGCCCCTGTCCCTCGAAGGTGACGGCTGCCCCTCGGTCTGATCAGAGCCGCTTCGACATCCTGAAATTGGTGAAGCGCCGGCCCCGCAGTTCGACGCTCTGCTCGGCGTCGACGCGGAAACCCGCCGCCTCGAACAGCGGCCGCGCGGTCAGGCTGACGTGGCTTTCGAGCCGCCCGTCGCCGGCCAGGCGCGCGGCATCCTCGACCGCCCGGAGAAGGCGCCGGCCGATACCGAGGCGAAGAAAGTCCGGATCGACGAAGAGCATGTCGACGAGGCCGCCCGGCGCCAGGGTGGCAAAGCCCGCCGGCCGCCCCGCCCGTTCGGCGACGATGATCCGACAGCGCCCGATGCGCGCCGCGAAGGCCGCCACGTCCAGATCGGCCGGGGCCCAGGCCTCGCGCTGGCCGGCGTCGTAATGGCCGGCCGCGGCACCATGGACCGAGGCCCGGAACAGCGCGGCCAGGGCCGGCGCATCGCCAGACCCGCCATCGCGCAGGCGAATGGAGTCGTCCAGAACACTCACGGGCGGATCGCTCACGGGCGGAACGCTCACCGGGCCATCCCTCGAAAATTCCGAAATGTGTTTCCGCAAGAGTGCGCTGGGGTTTTGCCGATTCCGGCATAGTCTTGGGCCATCCGTTCCTTCTTCCTTCCGGAGATCGTCCATGACGAAACTGCGTGTGATCGCGGGCCCCTTCACCTTCGACGCCCGGCTCGAAGAGGAGCTGGCACCGAAGACCTGCGCCGCCTTTCGCCGCCACATGCCCTTCGTCAGCAAGGCCGTCCACGTGCGCTGGAGCGGCGAAGGCGTCTGGATGCCGCTGGGCGATCTCGATTTCGGCGTCGGCTACGAGAATCATACGTCCTATCCCGCGCCGGGCCAGATCATCCTCTATCCCGGCGGCATCAGCGAGACCGAGATCCTGCTCGCCTATGGCGGCGTCCATTTCGCCAGCAAGATGGGCCAATTGGCCGGCAATCACTTCGTCACCCTGACCGGCGGCCTGGAGAATCTGGTCGCACTCGGCAAGATGACGCTGTGGGAAGGCGCCCAGGACATCCGCTTCGAGCTGGCCTGACCGGTCTCAGCCCGTGGCGGCGGTCCGGTCCCCGCCCCGGCCGACGCGATTCTTGCCGGCGCGCTTGGCGGCGTACATGGCCCTGTCGGCGTGCCGGGTCAGGGCTTCGACCGTAAGACCGTCCTGGGGCGCCAGGCCATAGCCGATGGTCACCCCGAGACCTTCGGGATCGAGTCCCGGGGCAGCCAGGGCATCGATGCAGGCGGCGTGCAGGCGTTCGGCGATCCGGTTCGCCACCTCCTCGCTCTCGACGCCCTCGACCACCATCACGAATTCGTCGCCGCCCAGACGACAGGCCAGATCCTGCGACCGCGCGATCACGGTGAGGGCTTCGGCGATCCGTTTCAGCACCATGTCGCCGGTCTCGTGGCCATGGCGGTCGTTGACCGCCTTGAAGCCGTCGAGATCGAGAAGATAGAGCGCGAAGCCGCCGCCGCCGCGCACCTTCGCTTCCAGCCGGGGGATGCGCGCGCCGAAACCGCGCCGGTTGAGAAGCCCGGTCAGGCCGTCGGTCTCGGCCAGGGCCCGCAGCCTGACGTGTTCGTCGCGGGCATAGAGTGCTTCGCGCCGCACCGCGGATTCGCGGATCACCATGACCACGATCCAGGTGACGAGATCGAGGAGACCGCCCGCCTGAAGAGCATGGTCGACGACTTCGGTCCAGGGCAGCCAGCCCCGATGCATGGCGAAGCCGACGGCGAGGGCGGCGGCATGGGGCAGCCAGCCGGCGAACACCCAATAGGCGACGGGATCGCCACGCCACGCCCGCCGCAGGGCGACCGGCAGGGCGAGCAGGAAGGGCGACGGCCCGACCACGGCAACCACCATCGCCATGGCGTTCGGCGATACCACGCCGATGGCGAAGGCCGCGCAGAGCGCCATCAGAAGGACGCCGGCGCCCCGCATGGCCAGCGACATCCGGGGCGAGGCCCGCGCCGCCTCCAGCGTCCGGTCGACGAAGAACAGTCCGCTCGCCGTCATCAGCACCAGGAAGAAGAGGACGGAATCGCCCCGCGGATTGCTGAGACTCGGCCAAAGGTGCTGGGCGGCGAAGCCGAAGTAGATGAAGGGGATCATCGCGTTCGACAGGGCGAAGAGCCCGAACCAGCCGTAGAGCGGTTCCCGCGACAGCAGCCCCGCGCCGAAGCCGTAGAGGGCGAGACAGATGCAGATGGCGAAGAGCGCGCCCTGGACCGCCTGGGTCGACATTTCCTCGGCCACCAGCAGCGGCAGCGGTTCGAGGGTGAGCGGCGCGAAGAGCGCCAGCGAGAGATATTTGCGCAGGCGGATGTAGATCTCGTACTGGCCGACCGGGCCGATCTCGAGCCCGACCGCCGGAAAGCGGAAGGGCGTCCGCTGGCTGTGATAGGCGATGCCCTGGCTGCGGAAATCGCGGGATATCAGCCGCCCGTCACGCAGCAGGAAGACATCCACCTCGTCGATCGGGGTGCTGCGCAGCGCCAGCCACCAATAGGTATCCGTCGGCGTGTTCAGGCGAAGCTCGACGCGCAGCCATACCGCTTCGTCGCGGGGGCCCAGGTTGCGCGCGGCGGTATCGGGCACGCGGAACTCGTCGCGCCGGGCGGTGACGTCGGCAATGCCGAGGCCGTGGCTCGGATCGGTCAGCATGGTGACCCCAGGCCAAAGCGGGATGGCGCCGCCCCTGGCGTCGACGACGATCGCTCGGGGTTGCGGAGATGCCGCGCTGCCCTGCGGAACGGAAACGAACAGGGCGCCGGCGAGGACCATGAGGACGACCGCCCACGGCCGCCACGGATCGCAGATGGCTCTCACGCGCCCCCTTTCTTCAGCCCTCGTTCCGGACAGATTGCCCGATGACGCGGCCGGTCAGGAAGGAAACTGCCGCCGCAGGTCGGGGCTTCGCCCCCGCTTCGGGAGGAAACCAGCCTATTCGACCGTCACGGATTTCGCCAGATTGCGCGGCTGATCGACGTCCGTGCCCTTGGCGACGGCGGTGTGATAGGCGAGCAATTGCACCGGAATGGCATAGAGCAGCGGCGTGACGAAGGCATGGACCACCGGCAGTTCGATGATCTCGGCGGCGTGACGGCCCTCGGTGGCGATGCCCTTGGTGTCGGACAGCAGGACGACGCGCCCGCCCCGCGCCAGCACCTCCTGCATGTTCGAGACCGTCTTCTCGAACAGGGGGCCATGGGGCGCCAGCACGATCACCGGCACCTGTTCGTCGATCAGGGCGATGGGGCCATGCTTCAATTCGCCGGCGGCATAGCCTTCGGCATGGATATAGGAGATTTCCTTCAGCTTCAGGGCGCCTTCCAGCGCCACCGGGAAGGTGACGCCCCGGCCGAGATAGAGGACGTCGCGCGCTTCCGACAGCCAGCCCGCGATCTCGCGGATCTTCTCGTCGTGGTTCAGCACTTCGAGGGCGCGCGCCGGCACTTCGGAGAGCGCGGCGCAGAGGCGCGCCTCCTCCTCCCCGTCCAGGGTGCCGCGCGCCCGAGCGACGGCGAGGACGAGACACATGATCACCGCCAACTGGCAGGTGAAGGCCTTGGTCGAGGCGACGCCGATCTCGGGCCCGGCCAGGATCGGCAGCACCAGATCCGCCTCCCGCGCCATGGAGCTTTCGGGGACATTGACCAGGGCGACGATGAACTGACCCTGCGACCTTGCATAGCGCAGCGCCGCCAGCGTATCCGCCGTCTCCCCCGACTGGGAGACGAAGAGCGCGGCGCCGCCCGTCGGCAGGGGCGCTTCGCGATAGCGGAATTCGGAGGCGATATCGACCTCCGCCGGCAGGCGCGCCATCTGCTCGAACCAATATTTGGCGACCAGGGCGGCGTAATAGGAGGTGCCGCAGGCGACGATGGTCAGGCGCGACACCGCCCGCCAGTCGGGTCCGCCCTCGGGCAGGCGCGGCAGGCGCGTGGCGGGATCGAGATAGGTCGCGATGGCGTCGCCGATCACCTGGGGCTGCTCGAAGATTTCCTTCTGCATGTAGTGTCGGAAATTGCCCTTCTCGATCTGGGAGGGCGACAGCGCCACGGTGCGGATGGAACGTTCGGCGGGCCGGTCCTCGTGGTCGAAGACCTGGGCGCCCGCTTTCGAGAGCACGACCCAGTCGCCTTCCTCGAGATAGAGCACGCGGCGCGTCCAGCTCGACAGCGCCAGGGCGTCGGAGCCGAGGAACATTTCCCCCTCGCCGAAGCCGACCGCGAGCGGGCTGCCCCGCCGCGCCCCGATCAGCAACCCGTCCCTGCCGGCGAAGAGCATGGCGAGGGCGAAGGCCCCGCGCAGCTTGCGCAGCGCCGCCGCCACGGCGTCCTGGGGCGAGAGACCGTTGTCGATCCCGTCGGAGACGAGATGGGCGACCACCTCGCTGTCGGTCTCGCTTTCGAAGACATGGCCGCGCGCGACCAGTTCGTCCTTCAATTCGCGGAAATTCTCGATGATGCCGTTGTGGACGACGGCGACATGCTCGGTCGCATGGGGGTGGGCATTGACCGTATTGGGCGCGCCATGGGTCGCCCAGCGGGTATGGCCGATCCCGGTGACGCCGCCCAGCGGCTCGGCCGCGATCAGATCGGCGAGGGCCTGGAGCTTGCCCTCGGCGCGGCGCCGCTCGATCCGGCCGTCCACCAGGCCGGCGAGACCGGCGCTGTCATAGCCCCGGTATTCGAGCCGGCGCAGGCCGTCCACCAGGCGTTCCGCCACCACTTCCCGACCGACGATACCGACGATGCCGCACATGGATGGCTCACTCCTTCGTCTTGGACTTCAAGGCGTCGCGCATGGCGGCGCGAAAGCGCGCGGCCCAGCCCGGCTTCTGCACCGGGCGCGCCCGTTCGAGATAGAGCGCGTCCGCCGCGACCGGCTCCACCACCACGGAACCGGCGCCGACGATCGCGCCGTCACCCACGCTGACCGGCGCCACCAGGGCGGTGTTGGAGCCGATGAAGGCGCCTTCGCCGATCTCGGTCCGCGCCTTGTTGAAACCGTCGTAATTGCAGGTGATGGTGCCCGCGCCGATATTGGCCCCGGCGCCCACGGTAGCGTCGCCCAGATAGGTCAGGTGATTAGCCTTGGCGCCTTCGCCCAGCACCGCATTCTTCAATTCGACGAAATTGCCGACATGGGCCCCCTTGCCGACGACGGCGCCGGGGCGCAGCCGGGCGAAGGGCCCGACGATGGCGCCGGCCTCGACCGTCGCACCCTCGATATGGCTGAAGGCATGGATGCGAACGCCGTCCGCCACCTTGACTTTCGGCCCGAACACGACATGGGGGGCCACGGTGACGTCGCGCCCCAATTCGGTATCGAGGGCGAGGCGGACCGAGACCGGATCCTCGAAACTGACCCCCGCCGCCATATGACGGCGGCGCAGGCGATCCTGCATCACGCCCTCCGCCTCGGCCAGCTCGACCCGGCTGTTGACGCCCAGCACCTCGTCGGCCGCGCCTTCGACCACGGCGACGGCAAGCCCGCGCAGGCGGGCGATGGCCACCACGTCGGTCAGATAGAATTCGCCCTTGGCGTTGGTGTCGTCGATGGCGCCGACCAGATCCGCCAGATGTTCGGCCCGGATCGCCATGACACCGGCGTTGCACAGGGGGATCGCCAATTGCTCGGCATTCGCCTCCGCCGCCTCGACGATGGCGGCGAGACCGCCTTCGCCGTCGGTGACCAGGCGACCATAGGCACCGGGCTGGTCGGGCCGGAAGCCGAGCACGGCGACGGCGACATTCGGCGCATCCAGGGCGGCACGCAGGCGGCCCAGGGTTTCCGCCTCGATCAGGGGCGTATCGCCGAACAGGATCAGTACACCGCCCTCCTGGCCGCGCAGCAGCGGCAGGGCGGCGGCGACCGCGTGCCCGGTGCCGCGCGGCGGATCCTGGATCGCGATCTCGATCCCCGGCAGGCTGTCGCCCACGTCGACCAGGGCCGGCGACAATACGGCGACCAGGTGATCGGCGCCGGACGCGCGGGCGGCGGCGGCGACGTGATGGATCAAGGGCACGCCCGCCACCGGATGCAGGACCTTCGGCAGGTCGGAGCGCATGCGCGTGCCCTTGCCGGCGGCAAGGATCACGGCGGCGGTCTTCGACGAAATGGCAGGGGCGGTCATGAGATCACTCGACACGGACGGATTCGCGGGCGACAAGGTGCCACAGGCCGCCGGCCTTAAGACAGTCACCTTTTATTGCAAAGTCTTGCGCTGCCCGCGCACACTG
This sequence comes from Zavarzinia marina, assembly GCF_021568905.1. Lineage (GTDB taxonomy): Bacteria > Pseudomonadota > Alphaproteobacteria > Zavarziniales > Zavarziniaceae > Zavarzinia > Zavarzinia marina. The sequence goes on from NZ_JAKGSB010000004.1 coordinate 166,374, forward strand.
CCGCCATCATGTCGAGCTGCGAAATCCTGCCCTTCACCGCCAGTCTGCCCGATACGGTCGTCTTCGACCTGGACGGCACATTGATCGACAGCGCCCCGGACCTGACCGGCGCCCTGAACGCCACCCTCGCCACCCTCGGCCTCGCCGCGATCCCGGAGGACGAGGTGCGCCACATGGTCGGCCATGGCGCCCGCAAGCTGATCGAGCGCGGGCTCGAAGCCCATGCCGTGCCGAAATCCGCGACCGAGGTCGATGCCCTGGTCGAATGGTTCATCCGCTATTACGCCGGCCATGTCGCCGACCGTTCGGTCGCCTTTCCGGGCGTCGCCGCCACCCTGAACTGGCTCAGGGCGCGCGGCGTCCGCCTCGGCGTCTGCACCAACAAGCCCGAAGCCTTGGCGAAGCAGGTGCTGATCGCCCTCGAACTGGACGGGTTCTTCCCGGCCCGGGCGATCCTCGGCGGCGACAGTCTCCCCGTGAAGAAGCCGGACGGCCGCCACCTGATCGCCACGGTCGAGGCGCTGGAGGGCGATCTGACCCGCACCCTGATGGTCGGCGACAGCTCGACCGACCTGCGCGCCGCGCGCGATGCCGGCGTTCCGGTGGTGCTGGTCTCCTTCGGCTATACCCCGGTGCCGGCCCACGAACTGGACCCGGACGCGGTGATCGACCATTTCGCCGATCTGACCAAGGTCATGCCACAGGTGCTTGACAGGCACCGCGCGCGCTACTAAACATCCGGGCCTCGACGGAATGGGCGCGTAGCTCAGCGGGAGAGCATCGCCTTCACACGGCGGGGGTCACAGGTTCAATCCCTGTCGCGCCCACCATTCCATCCCCACACAGATCATTGCGGTCAAAGCCGGCTTTCGAGCCGTGCGATCAAATCCATGCGCTCGTGCAGCACGGCGACGATGATCGTCCGCACGCCGTCCCTGACGAAAAAGATGTAGTGGTGCCGGCAGCGGCGATAGCCGGTCAACGCCCGCAGCGCCGGGAACGGCCTGTGGCGGATTTCCCCCGTGGCAAGCCCAAGGCATTCCGCTTCCAGCGCCTCGATATAGTGCTCGGCCTGCTCTTCACCCCATGTGTTGCTGGTATAGGTCCAGATGGCGGCGAGATCCGCCAGGGCCGCCTCAGTATATTCGAGGCCTGCATATTCAAGGCCCGCCATCTCAGCCCTTGGCGCGGGCCTTGACGTGCTTCAGAAGATCGCCCGGCGGAATACCGACCGTTTCACCGGCCTTGACCTGTTCGACACGGGATTTCAGGAAATCCGCCAGTGTTTGCATCGCCTCATCCTCGCTCATCGCCGCTACATCGGGCACATCCTTCAGCGTCCGGCTCAGGACGAATTCCTTGATGGTCTGTCCGTTCAGTGCCGCAACGGCCTTAAGGCGCTGGTGTTCCTGGGTGGTGAGATCGATGGAGAGGCGGGGCATGGCGGTTCCTTTCGCCCTCATGGGACGGGTCACTTACACACATTACAACATTTGCTGTAATGTGGGCACTAGCCGGCAAAAGACACCGTGGCGTCAGAACGGGAAGACCAGCGGCGTCATGGCCACGGTGACGATGCCTATCAGGATGGTCAGGGGCACGCCGATGCGCAGGAAATCGCCGAAACTATAGCCGCCGGGGGCCACCACCAGGGTGACCACGGGGGTCGAGACCGGGGTCGAGAAGGCGGCGGAGGCGCCCATCAGCACGGTGATCGCGAAGGGGTAAGGCGAGACGTCGAGGGCCTGGGCGGCATTGATGGCGATCGGGGTCAGCAGCACGGCGGTCGCGGTATTCGACAGCACCAGGCCGATGACGGCGGTCAGCAGGAACAGGACCGCCATCATGACCCTGGGCGAATCCGCGCCGACGACGTCGAACAGCATCTCGACGATCGCCTGGGAACCGCCCGTCCCCTCGAGCGCGTCGGCGAGCGGCAGCATGCCGGCGACGAGGACGATGCTGCTCCAGTTGACCGCGCGATAGGCGGTCTCGGGGGTCAGGGTACCGCACAGGATGGCGGCGATCGCGGCCAGCAGCACGGCGACCACCACGGGCACGATGTTCAGCACGCTGAGCGCCACCATGCCGCCGAGAATGGCCAGCGCGACGAGGAATTTCTCGGCCGCCTGGGGCACGCCGCGCCGGTCGCCCGGCATGGCCAGCAGCACGAAATCGTGGGTCTTCTCGATCAGGGCATCGATCATGGCCCAGGGGCCGGCGACCATCAGGCGGTCGTTGGCGCGCAGCTTGAGGCTGCGCGGTGCCGGCTGCGGCGGTTCTGCACCATGCAGCAGGCCCATGGGCTCGAGGCCGAAACCGTCGCGGAATTCGTCGTTGGTGAGGGACCGGCCGACCAGCGGGGCTTCGGGATGGACCATCACCTCGGCCGCGCCGACGGCGGGCAGCCAGTCACCGCGCACGTCCTGCAGGGTTTCGGCCAGGGAAAAATCCGGCCGCGCGGTCAGGCTCGCGATTGCCGCCGGATCGGCGAGGACCAGCAGTTGATCGCCCGCGCGGAGTTCCATGCCGGGCGCGAAGGCGACGGGAACCAGGCCCTGGCCGGGGCGCGGACGGCGCCGGGCCAGGATGCGGCAGCCCGCCAGATCCTCGATCGCGGGCGACGACGCCTCGACCGTGACCACATGCATCCGCCCCGTGATGCCGTAACGCCGGTTCAGACCGGCGATGGAATGGTCCCGCCCCGCGCCCGCCCCTGCCGGATCGGCGCCGGCGCGGGCCAGCAGCGGCCGCGCGACGAAGACGCAATAGACGATGGCGAGCACCAGGATGACGATGCCGATGGGCAGGAAGGAGAAGAAGCCGAGCGGTTCGTAGCCGTCGTCGACGAGACCGTCGCTGACCACCAGATTGGGCGGCGTCGCGATCAGGGTCAGCATGCCGCTGATCAGCGCGGCATAGGACATGGGCAGCAGCAGCTTGGACCGCGCGATTCCGGTGTCGGCGGCAATCCGCGCGATGATCGGGATGAAGATGGCGACGACGGCGGTCGAGCTCATGGCGCTGCCGAGCACGGCGGCCGCGACCATCAGGAGAACCAGGAGGCGGATCTCGTTGCCGCCGCCCCGTTCCAGGATGAAACTGCCGACGGCCCGGGCGACGCCGGTCCGGTCCAGCATTTCGCCCACCACCAGCAGGCAGGCGACCATGACGACGACCGAACTGCCGAAGCCCGACAGCGCCTGGCCGGTCGACAGCACGCCCGAGACGATGAGGGCGATCACGACCGTCAGGGCGACGAAATCATAGCGGACGCGATTGCTGGCCATCATCGCGGCGGCGACGCCGGTGAGGACCAGGACGAAGACGGCTTCATGGGACATGGCAAGCAACCGGATCGAAACCCCGGACGACCGGGCACGGCGGACGGTGTCCGGGATCGCGCCCGCCGGCATTCGGGCGGGGCTTCCGGGCGGCACCATCCTAGCCGCGAATTGAAGATCAAACGGTTAAACAACCGGCGGCGCTTCGGGTTCCGGCGCGATGAAAAACGGCTTCAGACCTTCGGCTTGACGCCCGGCATGGGCGTGTCGGCGCTGGCTTCGGTGGGTTTCGGCTTGACCGCCGGCTTCACGGCGGGTTTCGCCGCCGACAGGACGGCGTCGGGCTTCGCCTTGGCGCCCGGCTTGCGCGACGGGCTGGGCCGGGCGGTGGTGGCGACGGTGGCGGTCGGCTTGCGCGGTTTCGACGGCGCCGCGTTCCGCGCGGGCGCCGCCGCGCCGACGTTGCGTGCCGGCGCCTCGCTGTAGCCCTGCTTGCGATTGTAGACCAGCGCCGTCATGTCGGGCCCGGTCGAGGCGAATTCGCGCGGATCATAGACCGACAGCGACTTGAAGTCGGCGGCATAGAAGCAGGACAGGCCGGCCTGGCGGCAGACCGCGTCCACGGCCGCCGACCGGGACGTGCCCGTGGGCTGGACCCGATGCGCGGTCAGGCCCCGGTCGATCGAATTGGTCGAGAAGAACACCCGCATGTCCCCCGCCTCCGCGATCCGTTCCAGGACCGACTGGGCGCTGCCGGCGCCGACCATGTCGGCGAGACGGCCGGGCAGGTCGTCGCCCGAAAGGCCGGTGGCACCGGCATGCGGGCCCGGATGGTCGCCGGGACCGACGGCCCCGGGGGTGATGGCGGCGAAGGCGCTGGACTCGTCCCCCTCCTCCGCCTCGGCGGCATGGGCGGAGAGATCGTCGGCGGCGGCGGTCCCCGGCCCCGAAATACCGGCGCCCGAAATACCGGCGCCCGAAATCACCGTGGTTTCCATCAGCGCCGTCGAGGCCATTGAGGTGGCGGGCACCGTAACCGGCGCGGCCCGGGCCAGCCGACGCTTGGAACAGCCTTCCAGCGCGGGCGCGGCGAGCAGCGCAAGCACGACGGGCACCCAGACGGCGGATATCGGGTTGACGGGCGTCGAGACGGCGCGTTTGGAGACGGCGAGCTTGCGCGCGCCGCCGGCCTCCGTGCCATTCGCCCATGCCCTCATGCCACGCCCTTCCGTTTTCCGGTTCGTTCCGTTTTGGCTTCCCGTTTTGGCTTCGGCGCCGCGGACCGCTTCCTCCAAGGGTCCAGCGTGTCACTTCAGAATCGCTCGCATCGCCTTGGAAAGCAAATCCCAATGACATCCATTAGCGCCAAATCAGGGCATATTCAGGTCGTCCGACGGCAGGCGTCCATCCGGATCGGTGACGAATGCCGCGATGTCGCGCCAGACACGGGTGGCGTGCCGGTCGCGCAGCAGCAGGTGATAACCTTGGCCGTACCAGACCTGGCGGAAACCCGTCGCGTTGCGGGCTTCGGCGACGAAATGGCGCAGCGTCTCGACCGGCACGATCCGGTCCTTCATGCCATAGAGCAGCAGCACCGGCGGCCCGTCCGGCACGCCCGCCTCGGCCGCCGCCTGCATCAGGGCGACGAGCCCCTGCAGGGTATCGAAGCGCGAGTCCTTGCCGATCAGCGGGTCGTCGCGCATCGCCTCCGCGGCTTCCCTGTTGTCGGTCGCGCGAATGCCGAGGCCGGGGGGCGCGGAGAGCGTGTTCCACGGCATGGCGAAGGCGGCGACGTCGAGCAGCAGCGTGCCCGGAAAGGGCACGTCCGAGCGTTTCCAGACGGCGGGGGCCAGCAGCACCAGACCGTCGACGGCAAGATCCGGACGACGTGCCAGGGTCAGCAGGGCGACCGCGGCGCCCATGCTCTCGCCGATCAGGAACACGGGCTTGCCGGGATGCCGCGCCCGGGCGAGGCGGACCATGGCCGCCGCATCGGCCACCAGGGCCTCTTCGCCCGGCCAGAGCGGGCGCGTGGCGCTGTGGCCGAAACCGCGCTGGTCGTAGGCATAGGTGACGATGCCGCGCGTCGCCCAGAACGGCGCCGCCGGGGCGAAGGCTTCGGCGTAATCGTTGAAACCGTGGAGCGCGACGGCGACCGCTTCGACCGAAACGCCGTCGGGCGGTGCCCAGGCGCGGAGCGCGAGGCCGGTTCCATCGGCCGCCCGGAATGCGCCATCGGCCAGGGCCGGCACCGTGACGGGCGCGCCGAGCCCGGTCACGGTCGCGCCGCAACCGGTGACGCCGAGGGCGATGAGCAGAGGAGCCAGAGCCGCGAACGGGAGACGGGACATGCCGGGGTCCGGGTGGAGAATGCCCTTCTCCCTAGCATCGGGCGGCGGCGGAGGCAAAGCCCGCCGCCGCCCGTTCGACGCGCCAGCGTCAGTGGCTGATCATCCAGGGGCGTTTCGAGGGGAAACTCTTGGCACCGGACGGCGTCTTCACCGTGGTGCTCTTCTTCTTTCTGGTGGGGACGCAGCAGGAACAGCCGGCGCGATGGCTCTTCGCCGCCTGCTTCGCGGCATATTCGCCGACCGACATCGGCGCGTTCCGCGCCTTCTCGTTCGTCTCCATGGCGATCCTGGCGTCGGTGCCGACGCAGGCCATCATGGGGGCGGTGAAATAGGCGCGCGGCGAAGGATCGCCGCATTCGGGACAGGGGCACGGCAGAGAGGACTCCGCCATCGGGCGCATCTCTGTGAAGGGGCCACAATCGGTGCAGTCGTATTCGTAGAGCGGCATGGGGTTCTCCGCCTCGTCCCGGCCGGGACATATTCTGTCGGAACGGGCCCCGGCCGGCGGACCGGCCGGGGCGTTCGGCGTCACTCGTCGTAGGCGATCGGCATGTCGATGTCGCCGGACAGGAATTTGGTCGGTCCGGCGGCGGTCGGGTTGATGTCGAAATCGAAGATCGCCGTCGGGATCCACAGGGTCGCGCAGGCGTTCGGGATATCGACGACACCCGAGATATGACCCTGCACCGGTGCCGTGCCGAGGATCGAATAGGCCTGGGCGCCGGAGAAGCCGAATTTCTTCAGATATTCGATGGCGTTCAGGCAGGCCTGGCGATAGGCGACATGGACGTCGAGATAGTGCTGGGCGCCGGCCTCGTCGACCGAGATGCCTTCGAAGATGACGTAGTCGTCGTATTTCGGCGTCATCGGCGACGGCTTGAAGATCGGGTTCTTGATGCCGTATTTGGCCATGCCGTCCTTGATCACGTCGACCTTGATGTGCAGCCAGCCGGCCATCTCGATCGCGCCGCAGAAGGTGATCTCGCCGTCGCCCTGGCTGAAGTGCAGATCGCCCATGGAGAGGCCGCCGCCCGGGACATAGACCGGGAAGAAGCACTTGGAGCCGCGCGACAGGTCCTTGATGTCGCAATTGCCGCCGTGTTCGCGCGGCGGCACGGTGCGCGCCCCCTCGGCCGCCGCCTTGTCCTTGGCGTCGCCGGTCATGCGGCCCATGTGGGCGGTGCCGGCGAAGGGCGCATTGGCGAGCGGCGGCACGCGGGTGGGTTCGGTGGCGATGAAATCGACCTCGCGCTTGTTCCAGGTCGCGAGCAGCTTCGGATCGGGCAGGCAGCCGATCAGCCCCGGGTGGATCAGGCCGGTATATTTCACGCCCGGAACATGGCGCGAGGTGGTGAACATGCCGTGGAAGTCCCAGATCGACTTCTGGGCGCTCGGGAAATGCTCGGTCAGGAAGCCGCCGCCGTTGTTCTTCGAGAAGAAGCCGTTGAAACCCCAGAGACTGTCCGGCTTGGCGCCGATGTCGAGGAAATCGACGACGAGCAGATCGCCCGGCTCCGCGCCTTCGACGCCGATCGGGCCCGACAGGAAGTGCACGGTGGTGAGGTCGACGTCGCGCACGTCCGAGGCATCGTCGTCGTTCTTGATGAAGCCGCCGGTCCAGTCGTAGGTCTCGATCACGAAATCGTCGCCCGGCTTCACCCAGGCGACGATCGGGATGTCGGGGTGCCAGCGGTTGTGGACCATGTCGTTTTCATAGGGCGACGAATTCAGATCCACTTCGATCAGGGTCTTGGGCATTTGACTCTCCCTTCGGCTTAGAACCAGAGCAATTACACGGCGAGGAAGCGGCTGATGGTCGCCTCGTCCACCTCGTCGCGGGTGTTCTCGTGGACGATGCGGCCGTTCTCGATGACCAGGATGCGATCCGCGACGTCGAGCACGAAGCTCAGCACCTGCTCGCACACGACGATGCAGAGGTTGGTCATGTCGCGGATCTGGCGCAGCACCTTGGCCATGTCCTTGATGATCGAGGGCTGGATGCCCTCGGTCGGCTCGTCGAGGAGCAGGATCTTCGGATCGGTCGCGAGCGCCCGCGCGATGGCGAGCTGCTGCTGCTGGCCGCCCGAGAGATTGCCGCCCCGGCGCTTGGCGAATTCCTTGAGGATCGGGAATATCTCGTAGAGCTCCGGGGGCACTTCCTTCCGGCCGGAGACGATCAGGCCGGTCTCGATATTCTCCTTCACCGTCATGGTGCCGAAGATCTGGCGGCCCTGCGGGACATAGGCGATGCCCTGCTTCACGCGCTGGTGCGAGGCGAGTTTCTGCACCTCGAGATCGCCGAGCGAGACCGTGCCCGACGCCGTCGGCAGGATCCCGACCAGCGATTTCATCAGGGTCGACTTGCCCATGCCGTTGCGGCCGACCACGGCGACGATCTCGCCGGGGGCAACCTTGAAATCGAGGCCGTGGAGCACTTCGCTCTGGCCATAGCAGACCTTGAGGTCACGAACGTCGAGCATGCTGCCTCTCCTGTCTCAATGGCCGAGATAGACTTCGCGGACCTTCGGGTCTTCCTGGATCTTGTCCATGCGACCCTCGGCCAGCACCTTGCCCTGGTGGAGCACCGTGACCCTGTGGGCGATCGATTCGACGAACTTCATGTCGTGCTCGATCACGATCACGGCGCGGCCCTCGATGATCCGGTTCAGGAGCTCGGCGGTCTTCACGCGTTCCGCGACGCTCATGCCGGCGACCGGCTCGTCGAGCATGAGGAGCTCGGGGTCCTGGATCAGCAGCATGCCGATCTCCAGCCACTGCTTCTGGCCGTGGCTGAGGATTTCCGCCTTGGTGTTCAGATGCTCCTTCAGGAAGATCATGTCAGCGATCTCGTCGATCCGGTCGGCGACCTCGGCCGTGCGCCGAAAGCCGAGGGCGCCGAACACCCCCCTTCCCTTCGGATAGGAAATCTCCAGATTCTCGAGCACCGTCAGATCCTCGTAGATCGAGGGATTCTGGAACTTGCGGCCGATGCCGAGGCGCACGATCTCGTGTTCCTTCAGCTTGGTCACCTCGGTGTCCTTGAAGGCGATGGAACCTTCCGAGACCTTGGTGCGGCCGCAGATCAGATCGAGCACCGTGGTCTTGCCGGCGCCGTTCGGGCCGATGATCACGCGGAGCTCGCCCTTCTGGATGTAGAGCGACAGGTCGTTGACCGCCTTGAAGCCGTCGAAGGAGACCGTGACGCCCTCGAGTGCCAGAAGGATGTCGCTTTCGACGACGGGACCGATGTGGGGCATGGCGTCCTCCCGTTATTCCGCGAGCTTGGTGACCGCGGGTTCCGGCGGCGGCGTCTTCTTGTCGCCGAGGAACACCTTGGACAGGAAAGGCACCACATAGTCGTCCACCAGGCCGGCGAGGCCGCGGGGGAAGAACAGGGTGACACCGATGAAGAGACCGCCCATGGCGAAGAGCCAGAGTTCGGGGAACATCTCGGAGAAGGTGGTTTTCGCCGCATTGACGATGAGGGCGCCGAGCACGGCACCGATCAGCGACAGGCGGCCGCCCAGCGCGCAGAAGATCACCATCTCGATCGAGGGCACGATGCCGATGATGGTGGGCGACATGAAGCCGACCTGCAGGGTGAACATCGCCCCGCCGACACCGGCCAGCGCCGCCGCCACGCAGAAGACGAAGACCTTGAAGTTGGCGACGTCGTAACCCGAGAAGCGCACCCGCTCCTCTTTGTCGCGGATCGCGACCAGGATGCGGCCGAGCTTGGACTTCAGGACGAAGCGGCCGAGCAGGATGCAGACGAGAAGCAGGGCGACGCAGATGAAGTAGAGGATGTTGTGCGCCTCGTCCGTCCTGATGTCCCAGCCAAGCAGGGTGCGCAGGTCGGTGATGCCGTTGATGCCGCCGGTGTAACCCTGCTGGCCGATGATCAGGATGGTCAGAACCGCCGTGACCGCCTGGGTGATGATGGCGAAATAGACGCCGCCGACCCGGCGCTTGAACATCGCGTAGGCCAGGATGAAGGCGACCGCCGCCGGCACCGCCATGATGGCGATCACGGTGAAGGCGAAGGAATGGAACGGCTCCCAGAAGAAGGGGAGTTCGGTGAGCTGGTTCCAGTCCATGAAGTCGGGAATGCCCGGGGTGGACTGGATCGCCGTGTTCTCGGGGGTCGAGGCTTCGAGCTTCAGGAACATGGCGATGCAATAGCCGCCCAGGCCGAAGAAGATGCCCTGCCCCAGGCTGAGGATGCCGGTATAGCCCCAGCACAGCACCAGCCCGAGGACGACGAAGCCGAAGGACAGATATTTGCCGACCAGATTCAGGCGGAAATCGTCCAGCACGGCGGGAAAGACCAGGATCAGCAGGGCCGAGAGCAGGACGAAGCCGAGCCAGTTGGAGGCGAGCGATCGGAGCTTTGCGTTCGTCATGGACCTTACCTCCGCACCTTGAGGACGAAGAGACCCTGCGGCCGCAGCATGAGGAGGCCGATCACGATGAGGAGCGTGATCACCTTGGCCATGGAGCCGGACAGGAAGAATTCGAGGGCCGACTGGCTCTGCGAGATGGTGAAGGCCGAGGCGACGGTGCCGAGCAGGCTCTGCGCGCCGCCGAAGACGACCACCAGGAAGGTGTCGACGATGTAGAGCTGGCCGGAGGTCGGACCGGTCGAGCCGATCATGGTGAAGGCCGCCCCCGCGACGCCGGCGACCCCGCAGCCGAGGCCGAAGGTCATGCGGTCGACGCGCCGCGTGTCGATGCCGACGGCGCCGGACATCACGCGGTTGGTGGTCACGGCGCGGACCTGCAGGCCCCAGCGCGACTTGAACAGGAGGACGAGCACGGCGACGGTGATCGCGGCGGTCAGCGCCATGACGAAGAGACCGTTCACCTGCACCTCGACCGTGTCGGTCACGGCCAGCGAGCCCATCATCCAGTCGGGCAGTTCGACGCCGACTTCACGGGCACCGAAGGTCGAGCGGTAGATCTGCTGCAGGATGAGGCTGAGGCCCCAGGTGGCGAGCAGCGTATCGAGCGGGCGGGCATAGAGGTGACGGATCATCACCCATTCCACCAGCAGCCCGAGCGCCCCCGACACGATGAAGGCGAACACCATGGCGACGAAGAAGTAAGCCGGATAGGCGAAGGGCAGGAAGTCCTGGAACAGATGCGAGGTCAGATAGGTGACATAGGCACCGAGGATCATGAACTCGCCGTGCGCCATGTTGATGACGCCCATCTGGCCGAAGATGATGGCGAGCCCGAGCGCCATCAGGATGAAGACCGAAAACAGGATCAGCCCGGCGAAGCCTTGCATCACCAGGATCGAGCTCAGCTCGGAAAAAGTGTAATCGAACATGGCCGCGCCACCCCGCTTGACGGTTGAACCCGCCTGGTGCCCCTCCCCCCGTCACCCCGGCGAAGGCCGGGGTCTCGTCGAGAAGAGGCACCGAGGCCAATTCCATCGAGATCCCGGCCTGCGCCGGGACCACGAGGCTGATGCTTATTGGTAGCCTTCGGGGAACGGATTGGGTTCCACCAGGTCGGCGGTCTCGTAGACGACGTCGTACTGGCCGTCCGTGCGGGCACGGCCGACGCGGGTCTTGGACCACAGGTGGTGGTTCTCGTGGATCCGGACGTAACCTTCCGGCGCCCCCGTGAATTCGATCCCCGGCGAGGCGGCGGCCACCTTGTCGATGTCGAAGGAGCCCGCCTTCTCGACCGTGAGCTTCCACAGCCAGGGGCCGAGATAGGCGGCCTGGGTAACGTCACCGATAACGATGTCCTTGCCCCACATCTCCTTGAAGGCCGAGACGAACTTCTTGTTGTTCTCGTTGTCGAGCGACTGGAAGTACTTCATGCAGGCATAGGCGCCGACGATGTTCTCGCCGCCGATGCCGAGGATTTCGTCCTCGGTGACCGAGATGGTCAGCAGGGTCTGCTTGTTCTCGAGATCGAAGCCGGCGGCCTTCAGCTGCTTGTAGAAGGCGACGTTGGAGCCGCCGACGATGATCGCGTAGATCACGTCCGGCTTCTTCAGCTTGATCTTGTTGATGGCGGAGTTGAACTGCGTGTGGCCCAGCGGGAAATATTCCTCGCCCACGACCTTCAGCTTCAGGAAGTTCTCGATGTGCTTCCTGGCGATCTTGTTCGAGGTGCGCGGCCAGATGTAGTCGGAGCCGAGCAGGTAGAAGCTCTTCGCACCCTTCTCCTTCACCACCCAGTCGAGGCCGGCGATGATCTGCTGGGTCGCTTCCTGGCCGGTGTAGATGACGTTCTTCGACTGCTCCAGGCCTTCGTAGAAGGTCGGGTAGTAGAGCATGCCGTTGTACTGCTCGAACACCGGCAGCACCGCCTTCCGCGAAGCCGAGGTCCAGCAGCCGAAGACCGAGGCGCATTTGTCCTGCACCAGGAGCTTCTTCGCCTTCTCGGCGAAGGTCGGCCAGTCGGAGGCGCCGTCTTCCTGGATGTATTTGATCTTGCGGCCGAGAACGCCGCCCATGGCGTTGATCTGGTCGATCGCCAGCTTCTCGGCCTGGACCGAACCCGTCTCCGAGATCGCCATGGTGCCGGTGACCGAGTGCAGGATGCCGACCGTCACTTCGGTGTCGGTGACCGCGAGGCCGGTGGTGTTCACGCCGTCGGCCGCGAAGCTCGATCGGGCCATGCCGCCGCCGAAGGCCGCGACGGCCGGAACCGCCGCCATGCCCTTCAGCAGCTTGCGCCGCATCGGCGAAGTAAGGCCCTTGTTGTTGCTGGTGTCGTCGGTTGCCATGCGCCCCTCCTGTCGGGTGGTCCGTGATCAGATCCGATAGGAACGTGTGTCCCTGCGGGGCGATGGTCGGTTGAATTTGTGCACCGCAACCATACGCAGAACTGCGTATATGCAGCGCAGCAATGACGCACCAAGCTTGCGTCAGGGTACCGTGAGGGGTCTGCGTATACTTGCGTCCTCGGGCTTCGGGACGGAACTATGACGCCTACGGTCGGATGGGCCCGATCGGTTCGTTAGGGAAGAGGGATGTCGGCACGACAGCGCATCGTCCGGGTGCGCCGCCAATATAACCAGTGGGTCGCCAACCAGACGCTGGAAGACTACGCGCTTCGCTTCACCGCCAAGGGCGCGCGGCGCTGGTCGGCCTTTCGCGTGGCCAACACCTCGCTGGGCGCCATTTCCTTCCTGGCGCTGGAGGCGATCGGCGGCACCATCACGCTGTCCTACGGCTTCAGCAACGCCACCATGGCGATTCTCGTCGTCGGCGCCCTGATCGCGCTCACCGGCATCCCCATAGCCTATTACGCCGCACGCTATGGTGTCGACATCGATCTCCTGACACGCGGTGCTGGCTTCGGTTACATCGGCTCCACCCTGACGTCGCTGATCTACGCCTCCTTCACCTTCATCTTCTTCGCGATCGAGGCGGCGATCATGGCGCTCGCGCTCGAGATGATGTTCGGCCTGCCCCCTTCGCTGGGTTACATCGTCTGCTCGATCGCGGTGATTCCCGTCGTCACCCACGGCATCACATGGATCAGCCGCGTGCAGATGTGGACCCAGCCGTTCTGGATCATCCTGCACCTGATGCCCTTCGTCTTCCTGGCGCTGTCGGGCAGCGACGTCTTCGATGCCTGGCATGCCCATACCGGGCGCCATGGTCCGCCCGACGGCGGCCTGGACGTGATCGCCTTCGGCCTTGCCGCCTCTGTCGTGTTCTCGCTCGTCGCGCAGATCGGCGAACAGGTCGACTTCCTGCGTTTCCTGCCCGCCAATCCGACCACCCCGCGCGAGAAGGTGGGCTGGTGGGCTGCCCTTCTGGCGGCGGGGCCGGGCTGGGCCGTGCTCGGCGTCCTGAAGATGCTGGCGGGCTCCCTCCTCGCGGTCTTCTGCGTCCAGCAGGGGGTCGCGCTGTCCTCGGCGGCGGAACCGACCCAGATGTATCTGGTCGCCTTCGGGACCATGTTCCAGGACCCGTCCGTGGCGCTGGGGGTCACCGGCATCTTCGTCGTGCTGTCCCAGTTCAAGATCAACGTCACCAACGCCTATGCCGGCTCCATCGCCTGGTCGAACTTCTTCTCGCGCCTGACCCACAGCCATCCCGGCCGCGTCGTCTGGCTGGTGTTCAACGTCGCGATCGCCCTGATGCTGATGGAGCTCGGCATCTATCACGCGCTGGAGCGCATCCTCGGGCTCTATTCGGTGATCGCCATCGCCTGGGTCGGCGCCATCGTCTCCGACCTGATCGTGAACAAGCCCCTGGGCCTCAGCCCCAAGCACATCGAGTTCAAGCGCGCCCATCTCTACGACATCAACCCGGTCGGCGTCGGCTCCATGCTGATCGCCACCGGTTCCGCCTCGATCGCGCTGTTCGGCTTCTTCGGGGCCGAAATGCAGGCCCTCGCCCCCTTCCTCGCCCTCTTCGTCGCCTTCACGACGGCGCCCGTGATCGCCTTCGTCACGCGCGGGCGCTACTACATCGCGCGCACGCCCCGGCGCAACTGGCGCTCCCGCAAGTCCATCGCCTGCTGTATCTGCGAGCATCAGTTCGAGCCCGAGGACATGGCCTATTGCCCTGCCTATGGCGGACCCATCTGTTCGCTGTGCTGTTCGCTGGACGCCCGCTGCCACGACGGCTGCAAGGACAAGGCGCGCATTCCGGACCAATTGCTCGGCATGCTCGGCACCATCCTGCCGGCGCGGGTGGTCGACCGCCTGAATTCGCGCCTCGGCCACTACATCGGCATCCACGCGATCGCCGCCAGCGTGATCGGGCTGACCCTGTGGCTGGTCTATTTCCAGAGCACGCTCGACGTCGGCGGCCATGATCCGCGCCTCGCCGGGCTGATGTGGTCGATCTTCTTCATCCTCTTCATCATCACCGGCGTCGGCGCCTGGCTCTTCGTCCTGGCGGAGGAGAGCCGCCATGTCGCGCAGGAGGAATCGGGCCGCCAGACCACGCTTCTGATGCAGGAGATCGAGGCCCACAAGATCACCGACGCCAAGCTGCAGAAGGCGAAGGAAGCGGCCGAGGGCGCCAATCTGGCCAAGACCCGCTATGTCGTCGGCATCAGCCACGAATTGCGCACGCCCCTGAACGCCATCTTCGGCTATGCCCAGCTTCTCGACCGCGACCCCGCCATGCCGCCCCACCGCCAGGACGCGGTGAAGGTGATCCAGCGCAGCGCCGAACATCTGACCGGCCTGATCGAGGGGCTCCTCGACATCTCGAAGATCGAGGCCGGGCGCCTGCACCTGCACCGCGACGAGGTCCAGCTCGACGATTTCCTGGACCAGATCGTCGGCATGTTCCGCCTGCAGGCCGAGGGCAAGGGCATCGACTTCGTCTTCGACCGCACCCCGAACCTGCCCCAGGTCGTCTATACCGACGAGAAGCGCCTGCGCCAGATCCTGATCAACCTTCTGTCCAACGCCCTCAAGTTCACGCGCCAGGGCCATGTCGCGCTTCGGGTGCGCTATCGCAACCCGGTCGCCGAATTCGAGGTCGAGGATACCGGCATCGGCATCCACGCCGAGGACCTGCACCGGATCTTCGATCCCTTCGAGCGCGGGCGCCAGCCGAACGCCATCGCCGCCCTCGGCACCGGCCTCGGCCTGACGATCACGAAATTGCTGACCGAGATCATGGGCGGCGAGATCGCCGTGACTTCCAGTTTCGGCAAGGGCAGCACCTTCAAGGTGCGCCTGCTGCTCTCGGCTTCGGTCCGGGCCGTGCCGGAACCGCGCGAGCGCGGCCGCGAGCCGGTGATCACGGGCTTCGAGGGACCGCCGCGCACCGTCCTCGTCGCCGACGACGAAGTGATGCACCGCGACCTGATCCAGGAGGCGCTGTCGCCCGTCGGCTTCACCGTGTTCAGCGCGCCCGACGGCGCGAGCTGCCTCGAACTCGCGGGCCTGACCCAGCCCGATCTCGTCCTCCTCGATCTCTCGATGCCGGACATGAGCGGCTGGGAGGTGGCGCGGCAATTGCGCGCCCGGCCCGGCCCGCAGCCCGCCATCGTCATCGTCTCGGCCAATGCCAACGAATATCGCGCCGGCAGCCATCCCGACGATCCCCACGACGATTTCATCGTGAAGCCGGTCCATCTGCGCCGGCTGTTCGAGACCATCGGCCGGGTGCTGAAGATCACCTGGACCCACGAAGAGGCGGCCGTGTCCGCGCCCCCGGGCGGCGGCGGGATCGCCTTCGACCGGCAGGGCATACCGTCCGGCCGGCATCTGGAGGAATTGCTCAAACTGGGCGAAATCGGCTATGTGCGCGGCATTCAGGCCAAGCTCGACGAAATCGACCAGCAGTGTCCCGAAGCCCAGGCCTTCACGACGACCCTGCGGTCCATGGTGAGAGGATTTGCCCTAGATGAATACATGGACATCCTGCGCCGCCTTGCGTCCGGTGGAACCCATGACGGCACGTGACATCGTTCTCGTCGTCGACGATTCGCCCGGCACCCTCGGCATGCTGACGGACGCGATCGAAGAGGCGGGGCTGACCGTGCTCGTCGCCGTCGCCGGCAGCGCCGCCCTCGGCCTGGTCGAGAAGATCACGCCCGACGTCATCCTGCTCGACGCCATCATGCCCGGCATGGACGGTTTCGAGACCTGCCGCCGGCTGAAGCGCATCCCCGCGATCGCCCATGTCCCGGTGATCTTCATGACCGGGCTTTCGGAGACGGAGCACATCGTCGAGGGCTTCGGCGCCGGCGGCGTCGACTATGTGACGAAACCGATCTCGCCCGACGAGCTGGTGGCGCGCATCCGCGTCCATCTGGCGAACGCCCGCCTGACCCAGAGCGCGCGGGCGGCGCTGGACGCGACCGGGCGCTACCTCCTCGGCGCCGACCGCGAGGGCCGCATCCTCTGGGCGACGCCCCAGGCGAGCCGGCTGCTGGAAGGCTGGTGCGGCGGCGAGGTCCTGCCGGCGGAGACGGCGCAGTGGATCGCGGCGCTGGCGACCGCCGAAGGCACGCCCCAGCGCTTCGCCCCGCCGCCGGGCGCGGACGGCCGCAAGATCCAGTTCGGTTTCGTCGGCCGCACCGGGCCCGACGAATTCCTGCTGCAGATGGCCGAGATGGATCAGCCGGCCCAGGAACTGGTGCTGCGCGAGAAGCTGGGCCTGACCGCGCGCGAGGGCGAGGTGCTGATGTGGCTGGCGCGCGGCAAGTCGAACCGCGACATCGCCGAGATCCTGGGGCTTTCGCCGCGCACGGTGAACAAGCACCTGGAGACGATCTACGACAAGCTGGGCGTCGAGAACCGCACCGCCGCCGCCATGCTGGCGCTGCGCACCCTGGACGGCGATCGCCAGGCCTGAGAGGGCGGAATCAGGCGATCCCGCGTTCCTTGGAAATCTGGTCCCAGGCGGCGTTGATCTTGGCCAGGCGCTGGGTCGCGACCTCGACGAATTCCTCGGGCATGCCCTTGGCGATCAGCAGGTCGGGGTGGTGTTCGCGCACCAGCTTCCTGTAGGCGGACTTGAGCGCGGCGTCGTCCGCCTCGCGCGAAACGCCGAGGATCGTATAGGGATCGCTGCGGTCGGGGCCCAGATGGCCGGCGCGGATGGCGGCGAATTCGCTGTCGGTGAAACCGAAGATGGCGGCGACCGCCTCCAGATAGTCGAGTTCCGCCTGATGGATCACCGCATCGGCCTTGGCGATGTGGAACAGCGCATCCAGCAGTTCCTCCAGCACCGGCATGTCGTCGCCCATGATCGCCTTGATCTGGGCGGCATAGGGCTCGAAACCGGCGGCATCGGCCTTGGCCCGGTCGAAGATCCGCGCGACATGGCCCATTTCGCTCTCGGGCACGTGGAAGACCTGGCGGAAGGCGTCGATCTCGTCCCGCGTCACGCGGCCGTCGGCCTTGGCCATCTTGGCGCCGAGCACGATGAAACCGACGGAAAACGCCACCCGCCGGGTCTGTTCCCGGCTGGGCCTCGGACCCTGGGTCGAGACGCCGGCCCCCGTCACACTGTCGACGGCATGGCCCGCCAGGGCGCCGAGCAGGGCCCCGATGGGCCCGCCCAGGGCGAATCCCGCCGCGCTGCCGATGATCTTTCCCCAGATCGCCATACTCTCCGTCCGTTCCCCGTGGTTGACTCGCATCACGCCCGCATGGTGTTGAATCCGGACGCCAGAACACAAGAAGACATTCCGGCGCAAGAGGACATATGAGCACCTGGGATTTCTGGATCGACCGTGGCGGCACCTTCACCGACATCGTGGCCCGCCGGCCCGACGGCAAGGTGGTGACCGCCAAACTCCTGTCGGAAAATCCCGAGCAATACGAGGATGCCGCGGTCGAGGGCGTGCGCCGCCTGCGCGCCAGCCAGCCGGACGCCCCGATCGGCGCCGTGAAGATGGGCACCACCGTCGCCACCAACGCGCTTCTGGAGCGGAAGGGCGAACGCGTCCTCCTCCTCGTCACGCGCGGCTTCGCCGATGCGCTGCGCATCGCCTATCAGAACCGGCCGCGCATCTTCGCCCTCGATATCGAATTGCCCGAACTGCTGCACGAGCGCGTGGCGGAAGTGGACGAGCGGGTCAGCGCCACGGGCGAGATCCTGACTCCGCTGGATGAGACGAGCGCCCGCACCGCCCTCGCCGAAGCCTTCGCCGACGGGATCCGCGCCGTCGCCGTGGTCCTCCTGCACGGCTATCGCTTTCCCGATCACGAGGCCCGCCTCGCCGAGCTGGCGCGCGAGATCGGCTTCACCCAGATTTCCACCGGCCATGGCACCAGCCCCCTGATGAAGCTGATCGGCCGGGGCGACACCACGGTCGTCGATGCCTATCTCTCGCCCATCCTGCGGCGCTATGTCGATCTTGTCGCGGCGGCGCTGGGCGACAGTCGGCTGATGTTCATGCAATCGTCCGGTGGCCTGACCGATGCCCGCCTGTTCCAAGGCAAGGACGCGATCCTGTCCGGCCCCGCCGGCGGCGTCGTCGGCGCCGCGCGGACGGCGGCGCAGGTCGACGAGCACCGCATCATCGGCTTCGACATGGGCGGCACCTCGACCGACGTCTGCCATTTCGCCGGCGGTTACGAACGCGCCTTCGAGACCCTGGTGGCCGGTGTCCGCATCCGGGCCCCGATGATGGCGATCCATACGGTCGCGGCGGGCGGCGGCTCGATCCTCGCCTTCGACGGCTCGAGGCTTCGGGTCGGGCCGGACAGCGCGGGCGCCAATCCCGGCCCCGCCGCCTATCGCAGGGGCGGGCCCCTGACCGTGACCGACGCCAACGTCCTTCTGGGCAAGCTGATCCCCGCGCGCTTTCCCGCCGTCTTCGGCGCGCACGCCGATCAGCCGCTCGACGCCGACGCCGTCCGCGCCGCCTTCGAGACCCTGGCCGCCCAGGTCGCCGAAAGCGGCAGCGCCAAATCGCCCGAGGATCTGGCGGACGGCTTCGTCGCCATCGCGGTCGAGAACATGGCCAATGCGATCAAGAAGATCTCGGTCCAGCGCGGTCATGACGTCACGGCCTATACGCTGCAATGTTTCGGCGGCGCCGGCGGCCAGCATGCCTGCCTGGTGGCTGAATCGCTCGGCATGCGCCGGGTCATGCTGCATCCCCTGGCCGGGCTGCTGTCGGCCTATGGCATGGGCCTGGCGGACATCGCCGCGACGCGCGAGGAAGCGGTCGAACGCCTGCTGGACGATCCCGCCCACGACGCCGTCTACCGCCGCCTGACCGAACTCGGCCGCGAGGTCCTGGGCGAGGTGCTGCGCCAGGGCGTCCCGCGCGAGGCGATCACCATCAGCCGCCGTGTCCTCCTGCGTTACGAGGGAACGGACACCGCGCTGATCGTCGATTTCGGCCAGATCCCGACGCTGCGCGCCGATTTCGAGGCCGCGCACCGTGCCCGCTTCGGCTTCATCGACGAGGGACGGCGCCTGGTGATCGAGGCGCTGGCGATCGAGGCGTCGGGCGGCGGCGCCACGATCGAGGACGCGGAACGCCCCGCCCGCCCCGAGGGCGAGACGGTTCCCATTGCCGAGACCACGCGCTTCTTCTCCAAGGGCGAATGGCGCGAGGCTTCGGTGGTCGAGCGGGCCGCGCTGATGACCGGCGACACCGTCCCCGGCCCCGCCATCGTGATCGAGGATCATTCCACGATCGTGGTCGAACCGGGCTGGCATGCCCGCATGGGCGCGACCGGCGTCCTCTTCCTCGAAGGCGGGGGAACGGACATGCGCGCCGCCGTCGGCACCGAGCGCGACCCGGTGATGCTGGAGGTCTTCAACAATCTCTTCATGTCGATCGCCGAACAGATGGGCCTGACGCTGGAGAAGACCGCCCATTCGGTGAACATCAAGGAACGGCTCGATTTCTCCTGCGCGATCTTCGACGCCAGGGGCGGGCTGGTCGCCAATGCGCCGCACATGCCCGTGCACCTGGGCTCCATGTCGGAATCGGTCGAGACCGTGATCCGCGGCCATGGCGATCATATGCGGCCGGGCGACGCCTATATGCTGAACGCGCCCTATAACGGCGGCACCCATCTGCCGGACGTCACGGTGATCGCGCCGGTGTTCGACCGGGCGGGACGCCATGTGATCTTCTATGTCGCGGCGCGCGGCCATCAGGCCGACATCGGCGGCATCACCCCGGGTTCCATGCCGCCCCATTCGACCAGCGTGACCGAGGAAGGCGTGCTGATCGACAATGTCCCCCTGATGGCGGGCGGGCGTTTCCTCGAGGACGAGGTGACGGCGCTGCTGACCTCGGGCCCCTATCCGTCCCGCAACATCGTCCAGAACCTGGGCGACCTGAAGGCCCAGGTCGCGGCCTGCGAGAAGGGCGCCCAGGAATTGCTGGCCATGGTCGACCAATACGGCCTGGACACGGTCCACGCCTATATGCGCCACGTCCAGGACAATGCGGCGGAAGCGGTGCGCCGGGTGATCGACCGGCTGCACGACGGCGCCTTCGTGGTCGGGATGGACAATGGCGCGCATATCGCCGTCGCCATAAGGGTCGATCGCGCCGCGCGCCGCGCCACGGTCGATTTCACCGGCACGTCCGACCAGT
Source organism: Zavarzinia marina (assembly GCF_021568905.1). Classification (GTDB taxonomy): domain Bacteria; phylum Pseudomonadota; class Alphaproteobacteria; order Zavarziniales; family Zavarziniaceae; genus Zavarzinia; species Zavarzinia marina. The sequence goes on from NZ_JAKGSB010000004.1 coordinate 187,027, forward strand.
TGCCCAGCAATTTCAACGCCCCCTTCGCGGTGGTGAAGGCGGCCGTGATCTATGTCTTCCGCACCCTGGTCGACGACGACATTCCCCTGAACCAGGGCTGTCTGGAGCCGATCGACATCGTGGCCGCCGAAGGTTCCATGCTGCGCCCGCATTATCCGGCGGCCGTGGTCGCCGGCAATGTCGAGACCAGCCAGGCGATCTGCGACGCGCTCTATGGCGCCCTGGGCGCCATGGCGGCGGCCCAGGGCACGATGAATAATTTCACCTTCGGCAACGACCGCCACCAATATTACGAGACGATCTGCGGTGGCGCCGGCGCGGGGCCCGATTTCGACGGCTGCGACGCCGTCCACACCCATATGACCAATTCCCGCCTGACCGACGTCGAGGTGCTGGAATGGCGCTTCCCCGTGCTGGTGGAGCATTTCGGCATCAGGCGCGGCTCCGGCGGGGCCGGGCGCCATCACGGCGGCGACGGCGTGGTCCGCGCCGTCCGCTTCCGCGAGGCGATGACTTCGGCCATCCTGTCCGACAGGCGGCGGGTGCCGCCCTTCGGCCTCGACGGTGGCGCACCCGGCGCCTGCGGCATCAACCGCCTGACGCGGGCCGACGGCACAGAGGAAATATTGCCCGCCTGCGTCGAGGTCGAGGTCGGCCCCGGCGACGTGATCACGATCGAGACGCCGGGCGGCGGCGGCTTCGGCCCGCCGGAGGACTGATCCCAGCCTCTGGCGCCAGACAGGGAGGAAAGCATGACCGGACATGTGCTGATCACCGGCGCCAGCCGGGGCCTCGGGCGCGGCTTCGTCGAGAGCTTCGCCGCCGACGGCTGGCAGGTCCATGCCGTCACCCGCGATCCCGGCGATCTGGAGCGCATGCCGGGCGTCACCGCCCATGCCGTCGAACTGACCGACCGCAAGGCGATCGCCACACTGCGCACGCGCTTCGCCGAGGAACGCCTGGACGTCGTCATCAACAATGCCGGCACCTGGGGCCCCCACGATCAGGAGTTCGGCGCGATCGACGCCGATGCCTGGATCGAGACCTTCCGCCTGAACACCATGGTGCCCTATTACGTGACCGAAGCCCTGGCCGATCCCCTGGCACGGGGGCGCGGCATCGCCGTCACCATCTCCAGCGGTCTCGCCTCCATCGACGACAACCGCAGCGGCGGCACCTATGCCTATCGCTCGTCCAAGGCGGGGGTGAACATGGTCGTGCGCTCCCTCGCCCGGGACCTCGCCTTGCGCGGCATCACCGTCGTCGCGCTCAGCCCCGGATGGGTGCGGACGGACATGGGCGGCGCCCAGGCGCCCTTGTCGATCGAACAAAGTATCGCCGCGATGCGCCGCACAATTGCCGACGTGACTTCAAAGGACAGCGGCAAGTTTCTGAATCTGGACGGAAAACCCCTGCCTTGGTAAGAGTCGCCCCTGGTTGCGGCGCAGCGACGATTTCGGCTTTTCAAGACGGCGTTTCTACGAGACCATTTTCCCACCTCACCGAAGAGAAAGGAACGGGAGCGGATGACTGCAAACCACTTCCTCACCGGTGTCGTCTTCACCTTTCTGATGGCGCTGGTCGTCGGACTTGTCTGAGCATCAGCCCGCTACAGGGCAACGCGACAGATCACAGTCACACAGGCGCGAATGGTGAAAAACGGGGCGATCCAGGGGGTCGCCCCGTTCCATTTGGGGCACATTCCATTTGGGGCACATTCCACTTAGGGCGCATGCCATTTCGGGCTCCCGCCTTCCTCTTGGTCCTTTGTCGACTTGACCCGCCACGCCGGTGCGGCCAAACCCGTTCGACGCAGGACGGGAGGAAGACCATGACCGCCTTTTCGGATGCCGCGGCCGAAGATTACGATGGGCGCATCGCGCGCATGGCGCCGGGTTACACCCTCGCCCTGGAGCTGGTGACGGCCCTCGCGCGCTGCCGCTTTCCCGAGGATGCGCGCGTGCTGCTGGCGGGCAGCGGCACGGGCACCGAATTGCTGGCACTGGCCGCCGCCGGGCCGGGCTGGCGTTTCACCGCCGTCGAGCCCTCGCCCGCGATGATGGCCAGCGCGCGCGGGAAGATCGCCGCCGCCGGCCTGGACCACCGCGTGACCTTCGTCGAAGCGATGCTGGACGAGGCCCCGCCGGAGCCCCATGACGCGGCCGTTTCCGCCCTCGTCCTCCACTTCATTCCCGACGACGGCGCCAAGGCCGGGTTCATGGCGGCGCTGGCCGCGCGCCTGGCGCCGCGCGCCCCCCTGCTGCTGACCGATTTCGCCGCCTTCGACCTGCCGGACGGCTGCTACGACCGCTGGCTGCTCGATCGCGGCGTCGAGGCCGAGGTGGTGGCGCGGGCGGCGGACTGGCGCCGCCGGGTGTGGCAGCCGGTGACGCCGGAGCGGGTGCGCGGCCTGGCGGCGTCAGCGGGTTTCGAGGATGTCAGGCCCTTCTTCCAGGCCCTCGGCTTTCACGGCTTGCTGGCGTCCCGCGCGGATGCCTGATCGAAGCAATCGTCCATGTGGCCCTGGATCAGGCGGCCGAACCAGGCGCGGAAGCGGGCGCGGGCGGCCGGCGTGTCGTCGCGCCCGGCGGCCATGCGCAGCGCCTTGCCCATGATGCCGTCGCCGTAAGCGACCGTCGCGACCAGGAGGACGACATTGGCCGTGTCCTCTTCCAGCGGCGGATCGCGGTCGGCGTCACCGTGGTGCTGGACACGCAGTTCGTGGATCACCCGGGTCAGTTCCGCGATCATCTGGCGCGAATGGCGGCGGTTCTCGCGCCGGGGCTCCAGGGTCAACCATGCGGCGAGCCGCGCATAGCCGCGCTCCGACAGGATCTCGAAGACCTTCTCGATCACCTGGCCCGCCTCGGGGGCGGAGCCGTCCGGCGTCGACAGCGCCGCCAGAACCTCCGCCTTCAACTGCTCGGCGGCGCGCGAGGCGAGCGCCTTCACCAGGCCCTCGCGGTTCTCGAAGTGATGCAGGATGGCGGAATGGGACATGCCGACGTCGCGGCCGATGTCCTGCAGGCGCAGGCCCTCGGGCCCCAGGCTGGTCAGGCGCGCCTCGGCCGCGTCGAGGATCTGGCGCCGCGCCTCTTCCGACGTGCGGCGGATCCGCTTGCGGCCGGACCGCTGGTCGCCGTCGCGTTCCGCTTCGAGCACCCGGCCCACCGTTTCCGACATTCAGAACCTCTTTCCCTATCGCCCGCCGTCTCGGGGTCGCCCGCCGTCTCAGGCGAATCCCCGGGCGAATCCCCGGGTGCGATCACTCTACGCAATTGACAATTGTGTAAGCAACCACTAACATGCCTACAAAAATACCGAGGAATCGTACCGATGGACAGCACCACGCCGATCGACGAACGTCGACCCTATCGCCCGCTGGAGGCCTTCCGCGCGCTCCGCGCCCTGCTGCGCGACAAGGAAGACACGGCGCAGGTGTTCCGCATCATCGATGCCCTGGGCGGTCCCGCCTTCACCAAGCTCTATCGCCGCGCCATCGCCATGCCGGGCACCCGGGAGATCCTGGAACGCGAGCGCAGCCTGTGCGACGTGCTGTCGGACCGAGCCTATCTCGCGTCGCTACCCGAGGGCAGTTTCGGCCGCGAGTACCTCGCCTTCGTCGAGCGCGAGCAATTGACCGCCGACGGCCTCGTCACGGCGAGCGAGGAAGGCCACGGCGAGCGGATCAGGAACGATCCCCTGCAGCGCCGCCTGGGGGAGCGCATGCGCGATGCCCACGATCTCTACCACATCATCGGCCAATACGGGCGCGACGGCATGGGCGAGGTCTGCGTTCTGTCCTTCACCCATGGCGTCTCGGGCAATCCGGGCGTTCTGCTGGTCATTCTGGGCGGGCTGTTCAAGTTCCGCCAGGAGATGCCGGAACAGCCGGTCATGCGCATGGCCTGGCAGGCGTGGCGCATCGGCCGCAAGGCCGCCTTCCTGCCGGCCGCCGACTGGGAAGCCCTGCTGCCCCTGCCGACGGACGAGGTGCGCCGCCGCTTGAAGGTGGGCACGCCCACCCGCTATCTGGCCTCCGGCCTGATGGGGTCGGAAGAGCATGCGGGCGATCTGGCCGCGGCCTGAAACACGGAACATCAAAAAAAGAGCGGCCCGACGCCGTCTGCGTCGGACCGCCCATTCCTGGGTCCTTCCCTTTTCGGTCCCAGATGGCCTTCCGCACCCTCCCCAGCGTGCGACCGACCATCATCCGGGGTGTTATTGGTTCTTTTGACCCCGGCTTCCCTGGCGCCCGCTTGTTGTTCTGGGTACGCCAAAGCTCGTTCCGCCCCTCTCGACCACCCGCTCCCGATCCCGACGATCCTGGAATGCGAGTGATTCCGACGGTTGCGTTTCCGCAATTGCCGCGCATCATGCCCTCATGTTTGCCTTGAATGCAACACCAGAAGTTACCGCACCTGCGTCTCGCACACGCAGCACGGACCGGCGCGCCGTCCTGGCATCGGCGCTGCTGCATGTTCTGGTCCTGCTCCTCCTCCTTCTGCGCCTGCCCGACGCGCTCGAGGACGGCGCCGGCGGATTGGCCGTCGACATCGTCTACGACGTGCCGGGCGACGGCACCAAGGGCGACGGCGAGGACGCCGCGGCCGAAGCCGCCCCCCTGTCCGAGGATGTCGCCGAGGATGCGGAAGAAGCCCCGCAGCCGCCCCCGCCGAGCGCGCTGTCCATGGCCGAGCCGGTGACCGAGACGCCGGCCGAGGAAACCCGGCCGATCCCCGAAGAGCCGGTGACCGAAGTACCGGCCCCCGAGGAGCCGGTGCCGGAAGAGCCCATGGTCGCCGCCGAACCGGAGCCGGAGCCACCCTCCGACGTGCCTCTGCCGGTCGCGCTCAAGCCGCCGGTGCCGGCGACCAAGCCGACGCCGCCGGCCGTCGCCCGGGCCGAACCGACGCCGCCGACACCGCCGGCGCCACCACGACCGTCCGCGCCCACGCCGACCACGGCGCTGCTGGTGCCCGGCAACGGCAGCGGCGCGGTCACCACGGGCCAGGGCCGGGGTACCGCCGCCGGCGCCGACGATCCGAACGCCGCCGCCGGCGAGCTGGCGGGCGACGGCGGCGTGCTCGGCAACGGCGTGCCCAGGGCCGCGCGCGGCACCGACCTCGGCGCCGCCGACCTCACAAACCGGCTGATCGGCAATACGCTGTCCGGCATGATGGGCAGCCGCGACGGCGCCGAGGGGCGTTTCGACGTCGAATGGCAGGCCTATGTCCGGGCCGACGGCAAGGTGATCGCCCGCGTCCGCTACAAGGCGCTCGACAAGCGCGGCGAGATGAAGGAACGCGTGGTGACCGAGGACGGGCACTGGACCCTGGAAAACGGCCTGATGTGCCTCAAGTTCGGGGAGAAGATCGACTTCGGCGCCAAGGATTGCTTCCACGTCCAGGACGTCGACAGGAAGCTCGCCTTCTATTACGCCTCCTGCCCCTATCACGCCTCGGACCGCTGCAACAGCGGCCGCCTCGGCCAGTTCGGCGAGGTTCTGCCGGGCAACGCCTTCGGGCTTTGAGACCGCGACGGCGCCAGCGCGATTGACGCCGGGCCCGCCGCGCCGCTACAAACCTGCCAGTGTCCCCGTAGCTCAGCAGGATAGAGCACAGGATTCCTAATCCTGGGGCCACTGGTTCGAATCCAGTCGGGGACACCACCTCTCGCCTCCCCGTATCGGGCTGGGCCGGAGTGGGGGAACGGGGAATTGGTCGACGTCGTCGTTGGTCGGAACAGCACGGAATTGACCGGCATCACATGCCGGCGCCGCATTGTCATGTAACCATCCGCCATGGTCTCTCCCGCTCCCCCCGACCTGCCGGCGACGCCCCGCAGCTTCCTGTTCCTGCAAGGCCCCCTCGGCCCGTTCTTCCGGCGCCTGGGCCGGCGCCTGCGCGGGCGCGGCCACCGGGTGCTGCGGGTCAATTTCAACGGCGGCGATCTCTACGACTGGCCGTGCCGGGGCGTGGTCAATTATCGCGGCACGGCGGACGACTGGCCGGGTTTCGTGACCGACCTCGCCGCGCGCAACGAAGTGACCGACATCGTGCTGATCGGCGATTGCCGGCCGCTGCATGTGGCGGCGGTCGAGGCCCTGCGCGCCTGGCGCCCGTCGATCCGCGTCCATGTCTTCGAGGAGGGCTATATCCGTCCCGACTGGATCACCCTCGAGGCGGACGGGGTCAACGCCCGCTCGAACCTGCCGCGCGATCCCGCCGTGATCGCCGCCGTGCCCGAGGGCAATCTGCCGCCGCGCTTCGGCGTGCCCGTCGGGCAGAGCACCTTCCGCATGGGGCTCAGGGCGATGATCTCCTATTTCGCCATGTTCCTGCTGACGCCGCTGTTCCGGCACTATGTCCACCACCGGCCCGACATGCCGAGCCGGGAGGCACGGCTGTGGTTCAGGCGCCTGCTGGGACGCGAGGCGCGCAAGACGCGGGCACTGGCCCAGGAAGAGGAACTGCTGGCCTCCGGCCGGCCCTATTTCCTGCTGCTGCTGCAGTTGAACGTCGACAAGCAGATCGTCAACCATTCGCCCTACAAGTCGATGCGCGACTACATGGCGGCGGTCATGCGCTCCTTCGCCGACCATGCGCCGGCCGACGCGCATCTGGTGGTGAAGGCCCATCCGCTGGACAATGGCCGTGACGACCATGGCGGCGATCTCGCCGCGCTCGCGGCCGAGACCGGCCTCGACGGGCGGGTCATGCTGATTGACGGCGGCAATCTCTTCGCCCTGCTGGGCGGCTGCCGGGCGGCGGTGACGGTGAATTCGACCGCCGGCATTTCCGCCCTGCACCGCTCCGTGCCGCTGATCGCCCTCGGCAATGCGATCTTCAACATCGCGGGCCTGTGCCATCAGGGCGGTCTCGACAGTTTCTGGACCGAGCCGAGCCCGGTCGACGCCGGGCTCTATCACGCCTGGCGCAACATGGTCGCCTATCGGACCCAGGTAAACGGCAATTTCTATGTCGAGCGCGGCATCTGGATCGCCATCGAAGGCAGCCTGCCGATCCTCGAAGGCGCGCCGGAAGCAGCCTGAGACCGCTTCCGGCGCCTGCGGTCAGGCCTGATGGGCGGCGGCCAGCGCGGCTTCGAGCTTGCCCAGCCCCTCGTCCAGCACCTCGTCGGAGACGGTGAGCGGTACGAGGACGCGGATCACATTGCCGAAGACGCCGCAGGACAGAAGGATCAGCCCCATGTCGATGGCGGCGGCGGTGACCCGCTTGGTCGCCTCGGCGTCCGGCTCATAGCCGCCGCGGCTCTTCACGATGTCGAAGCCGATCATGGCGCCGGGGCCGCGGATCGCGGTCACGGGGACCACGTCGTTGCGGGTCGCGACCTTCGCCACGCGGGCCTTGATGCGTTCGCCGATCGCATTGGCGCGGTCGAGCAGCTTTTCCTCGGCGATCACGTCGAGAACGGCGAGCGCCGCCGCGCAGGAGACCGGGGAGCCGGCATAGGTGCCGCCGATGCCGCCCGGATCGGCCGCGTCCATGATCTCGGCCCGTCCGATCACGCCGGAGATGGGAAAGCCCCCGCCCAGCGATTTGGCGACCGTGACCAGGTCCGGCTCGACGCCCGAATGCTCGATGCCGAAGATCCGGCCGGTGCGGGCGAAGCCGGTCTGCACCTCGTCGGCGACGAGGACGATGCCGTGCTCGTCGCACAGCTTGCGCAGGGCGACGAGGAGTTCCGTCGGCGCCGCGTAGAACCCACCCTCGCCCTGCACCGGCTCGATGATGATGCAGGCGACGCGGCTCGGCTCGACGTCGGCGCGGAACAGGAATTCGATGGCGCGCAGCGAATCCTGGACCGTGACGCCATGTTCCGCCACCGGGAACGGCACGTGATAGATCTCGTTCGGCATGGGGCCGAACTTCTTCTTGTAGGGCAGGGTCTTGCCGGTCATGGCCATGCTCAGCATGGTGCGGCCGTGGAATGCGCCGGTGAAGGCGATGACGGCACTGCGCCCGGTATGGGCACGCGAGATCTTCACCGCGTTCTCGGTCGCCTCGGCGCCCGTGGTGAAGAACACGGTCTTGGCCGGGCCCTTGAACGGGGCGAGCGCGTTCAGACGCTCCGCCAGTTCGACATAGCCTTCATAGGGGGCGACCTGGAAACAGGTATGGGTGAACTTGTCGAGCTGGTCGCGGACCGCCGCGATCACCTTGGGATGGCGGTGGCCGACGTTGAGCACGGCGATGCCGCCGGCGAAATCGACGAAGCGTTTGCCCTCGACGTCCCACAGCTCGGCATTCTCGGCCCTTTCGGCATAGACCGGATAGGCGACGGAAACGCCGCGCGGCGTGGCGGCCTCGCGGCGGGCGGTGAGATCGGCATTGCTGGCCATGACGGAACCCCGAAGTGCAGGACGGATGGAGGGCCGAGTGTGCGGCCATCCAGGGTTCGCGACCATCAGCTTTATCATGCCAACTGGTGCCTTAAAGGCACCGGTTGCATTGGTGCTCAGATGGCTTGCAGGGCGATATAGCCGCCATAGGCGGCCAGCAGCGCGGCACCGACGCCGCGCCCGATGACCCTGAAGGCGAACAATAGGCCGAGCAGCACCATGGCCACCACGATCATCAGGGGGCCGTCCATCGTGGCGAAGCGCGGCGCCACCGGCACCGGCGTGATGATGGCGGTGATGCCGAGGATGCAGAGCAGGTTGAAGATGTTGCTGCCCGCGACATTGGCCAGCACCACGTCCGAATGCTTGCGCATGGCGGCGACCACCGCCGTCGCCAGTTCCGGCAGCGAGGTGCCGACGGCGACCACGGTCAGGCCGATCACGGCTTCCGAAATGCCGAAGGCCCGGGCGATGCCGGTGGCGCCGTCGACCATGAGGCGGGCCCCGACGACGAGCAGGGCGAGGCCGGCGAGCGTGATCACCGCCGCCAGCGGCGCCTTCATCGGAATGTCCCGGGCCTCGTCCGCCTCATGGGTGAAGGCCGAGACCTGGCGCCGCCGCTCGACCACATAGGTGGTGCCGAGATAGGCGAAGAGCAGCGCGACCATGGCGATGCCGACCACGCGCCCGATTTCGCCCAGCATGAAGACCAGCACGGTGGCGATCGAGAACACCACGACGGCGCCGGCATCGCGGCGGATCGCCTTGTCGTCATTGGCGATGGGCGCGACCAGCGCGGCGACGGCGACGATCAGCAGGATGTTGGAGATGTTGGAGCCGACGACATTGCCGACGGCGATGTCGGGCGAACCGGCGAGCGCCGCCTGGACCGAGACCAGGAGTTCCGGCGCCGAGGTTCCGAAGCCGATGATCACCATGCCGACGATCAGCTTCGAAATGCCGAAACGATCGGCGATGGCGACACTGCCCCGAACGAGAAACTCCCCCCCGAAGAACAGCAGCAGCAAGCCGCCGACGACGAATACGATATCCAGACCCACGATCACGCCCCCATTGCCGGAGCGCCGACTGGCCCCCGGTGTCCCCGGAACATGGTGCGTTTTCCCGGCCGTGCAAGCCCCCTGCTGCACCGCACCGTCAGGGGCGGTCGGTCGTCCCCTCGAGCCAGCGATCGAAAGCGCCGAGGAAGGCACGGGCGGCGACCACCAGAGCGGTGGTCTTCAGGCGCCAGGGGTCGAACAGGAAGACGTGGCGGCCGCCGTCGTGAAAGCGGACCACCATGGCACGCACGCCCTGCCGCCGGCCGCTTTCGCCGATGCCCAGCGCCGCGATCTGATCGAAGCCGTGAAAGGTGCCGGTCATCGTCGGGCCGTTTCCCAGGGCGACCGCGTAACCGTCGTCGGCGAGGGCCACCACCGCCTCGCCGTGTCGGCCGTCTATCTTGGCACGGGTGACGAAGGTGGCGGTGACCGCCCTGCCCTTCAGGACCCCCCGCGCGGCCATGAGATCGACCGCCACCGGGTCCGGCGCCGCGTCGGCAACCCGGCGCCGCGCCCAGAGAAAGGTGAAGAGAACGACGGCGAGTCCGGCCCCCGCCCCGATGAAATAGCGCCGATCGTCGAGCAGCAGGCCGGCCCCCGCCGCCGCCACGCCGCCGATCAGGCCGAGGCCGATCGCCACGGCCGCGATCAGGCGGATCCGCTCGCCGCTGGTGCGCCAGGCCCGGAAACTGCGGCCGGGGCGATAGGCCCGGTGCCGGAACATCAGCAGGAGAACGGCGACGGGCAGCAGGGCGAGCCCGGCCCAGAGCGTCGGCGGCACCCCCGCCGCGAGCTTGGCCCAGCCGATCACCAGCGCTTCCCAGCGCTGCCAGGCCAGAAAGCCCATGCCGGCGAGAAACAGCAGGAAGCCGAGCACCAGCCGGACCCCACCGGCGGCGAACTGCACCTCGAGATGGTTCAGCACCCGAACCCCGGCCTGCCGTTCCGCCGCCGCCGGCGCCGTGATATCCCTTGCCGTCATCTGCCCGTTCCCAATGGTCGTCTTCGGTTCAGAGTCACGGAAAAACGTTAAGAAGGACTGGACTCCCCCTTCGACATCACATCGTCACCACAGGACATGGCAAACAGGGGCGCCTCCCGGCCGCAAGTCGCCTGAGACGACCACCAGCGGTCAACCTCGGCGACCAGGAGACGGGCGAAATGGAGTGGCGGCACCTCCTCGCCTTCATGGCGGCGGAGTTCCGCCCGCCAGATCGGCCCTTTCGGGTGCAGGAAGGCGACGACCGCGACCGAACCGTCCCAACCTTGATGAAGGCCGAGTGCCGCGATCTCGCCAAAGTTCCGGCGCATCGCGATCGCGCCACTGTCAGCGATACCGCAGAGGATCAACTCGTCGCCGACGATGGCGGCTATCCAGATTTCCGTGAACATTTCGACTGAAACTCGTCGATAGCCAACACAGGCGGCCGTCACCTCCTCGTGGTCGACGAGACCGTATCGGATCAGCAAGTCGGTCGCCTCGTGATCGACCGACGGCAGGTCGCCGACAGGCCGGCGCAGGCAGAGAGCCCAGACCATGGCGAGAACTGCCCCCGCGCCGAGCGGCACCATGACCTCCGGCTCGCCATATCCGGCGATCACAGTCAATGTCCCGCCGATCACCGTGACCGTAGCCAGACAGAAAACCGAGATCCTGAGCCAGCCCCCCGGTCCGAAACGAAACGGGTAGAAAGACCGGCCGGGCCGATAGGGGGTGATGCGCGTCTGCCGCCGCCCGTAGGCCTCTCCCACCTTGAAACCAGACAGGAGACCGAGAAGGAGGGCGAGGCCGAGCAGAAACGCGCCCGCCGCGGACGATTCCAGAAACCAGGATACGGGCACCGCGACGAGAATGCCGAGACTCATGCCGATCATGGTGCCGGCCGCGATTGCGGCCGCGCCCACCACCGGATTCCATCGCCGATGCCAAAGAGGTAGCGTCGAAAGCCCGCGCTTCGGCCGTCCGTCCGTCGACCTCGCGGTCGTTCCATCACGGCCCCGGAACAGGATGCGAGACAGCCCCCTCATGCCTGCCTCTCTTCCAGCGGGGATGCCCCCACCGCCACCGTCAGCCAGCGGCGCAGGCGGGTGAGGTCGCGGGTTTCCCAGAGGGCGGCGGGGGCGCGCAGGCGGTAGGTGCCGAGGCGGATGTCGCTGTCGAGCACTTCGACCAGGCGGCCGGCGGCGATGTCGTCGCCGACCAGCAGGCTGTTGGCAAGCGCGATGCCCTGGCCCTGCAGGGCCGCCTCGATCGCCGCGTCGGCGTGCCAGAGACGGGGACCGTGGAGCGGTGGCACGGCATCGAGCCCGGCCAGCGCCAGCCAGCGGCGCCATTGCTCGCGGCTGTCCTCGTGGATCAGGGGGGCGGCGGCGATGTCGGCGGCCGCGCGGAAGGGACCGCGGCGCTCGACGAAAAGCGGGCTCGCCACCGGAAAGAAGCGGGGCGCCAGCAGGTCGCATTGGGCGACGCCCGGGGCGGGCGCCGGATCGAAGGCGATTTCGGCGTCCGCCTCGCCGGCACGGAAATCGGGGCTGCGGTCGGCGGGCTGGAGCGCGATGTCGACTCCGGGCAGGGCCGCCTCCAGCCCCGACAGGCGGCGCGCCAGCCAGCGGACGGCAAGCCCCGGCACGCAGAAGATGCGCATCTCCCCCGCCCCGCCGCGCGGCGACAGTTCCTCCGTCGCCTCGGCGATCAGGTCGAGGGCGCGGGCGATCCGCTCGTGATAGCGCCGCCCCTCCGGGGTCAGCACGAGGCCGCGCCCGTCGCGCGCGACGAGGCGCACCCCGGCCCAGGATTCGAGGTTCGCGAGGTGGCGGCTGATCACCGTATGGCTGACGTTCAGATCCTCCCCCGCGCGGCGCGTACCGCCCAGACGGGCGACCGCCTCGAAGGCGCGAAGGGCGACGAGCGGCGGCAGGCGACGGGACAAGGGACACCCCAGGGACAAGGCAGGTGCGACGACCATGAAGCGCGGGCCGCCGCCATGCAACGCCCACATGCCGCCCCCGCGATCCTTTCCGCAAGTGGATGAAATAACTGGGGAACCGGATGGTGCGATGCGGCGTTGTTGCCTTGACGTTGCCTCGGATCAGATGAAATGCGCAAACTCGCCGGTAATCTCGCCGTCCTTCTTCTGCTGCTTGCCGCCCATGCCGGGCTCTGGGCCTGGCTCAACCGTCCGGTTCAGATGGCCGATTGGGATGGCAGCATCCAGGCGCTGTCCTTCGATCCGCACCGTGCCGACCAGAATCCCAACGACGGCGAACACCCGACGGCCGCGCAGATCGACGAGGATCTGGCGACGGTCGCGACCGTCGCGCAGGGCGTGCGCACCTATTCCACCCTGAACGGCCAGGACGCCATTCCGGCGCTGGCCGAGCGCCACGGCCTGACCGTGATCGCCGGCGCCTGGCTGGACACCCGGGAGGAAAGCAACGCGGCCGAAATCGCCGGCCTGATCCGGATCGCCAACGCCAATGCCAACGTGAAGCGCCTGATGGTCGGCAACGAGGCGGTGCTGCGCGGCGACCTGACGGTTCCCGAACTGATCCGCCTGATCAAGGACGTGAAGCGCCAGACCGACCAGCCGGTCTCGACCGCCGAGCCGTGGCACGTCTGGCTCGACCATCCGGAACTGGTCGAATCCGTCGACTATATCGCCGTCCACCTGCTGCCCTATTGGGAAGGCGTGCCGGCCGATCAGGCGATCGACTATGTCGCGCGGCGCTACGACCAGATTGCCCGGGCCTATCCCGACAAGAAGATCCTGATCTCGGAAATCGGCTGGCCGTCCGACGGCCGGATGCGCGACGGCGCGGTGCCGAGCCTCGACAACGAGGCCGACTTCATCCGCGATTTCCTGACCCTGGCGCGTGCGCGCGGCTGGGACTATTCCCTGATGGAAGCCTTCGACCAGCCCTGGAAGCGCCAGATCGAGGGCGCGGTCGGTGCCTATTGGGGCCTGTTCGATGCCGACCGCACGGCCAAGTTCCCCCTGTCGGGCGCCGTCACCGCCGTCCGCGATTGGCGGTCGCTCGCGGCGATCGCCGCCGCCATCGCGCTGCTGCCGCTGCTGTTCTTCCTGCGCCGCGCCGACAATCTGAAACCCCAGGGCAGGATCCTGTTCTCGGGGCTCATCATGGTCGCGGCCAATGTCGCGGTCTGGACCGTCCACTACGGCACCACGCAATATCTGAACGGGCCGATGATCGCGGTCTGGAGCCTGCTTTCCCTCGGCATGGTGTTCCTGATGTCGCTGATCCTGGCGGAAGGCTTCGAATTGTCGGAAGGCCTGTTCGCGCGGCGCCTGACGCGGCATTTCACGCCCTATCGCCTGCCCGCCTCGGCCGAGCGCGAGCGCGCCTGGCCCATGGTCTCGCTGCATCTGCCGATCTGCAACGAGCCGGCCGAGATGGTGCGCCGCACCCTCGACAGTCTGGCCCGGCTCGACTACCCGCATCTCGAGGTCCTGGTGATCGACAACAACACCAAGGACCCGGCGATCTGGCAGCCGGTGCAGGATTATTGCCGCCAGCTCGGCGCCCGCTTCCGCTTCTTCCATCTCGACCTCTGCAAGGGCTTCAAGGCCGGCGCGCTGAATTTCGCCGCCCAGCAGACCGCGCCCGAAGCGCGGGTGATCGGCGTCATCGACAGCGACTATCTGGTCGAGCCGGACTGGCTGAAATCCACCATTCCCTATTTCGACGACGCCAAGGTCGGCTTCGTGCAGGCCCCCCAGGACCACTACGACTGGACCGAGAGCGCCTTCAAGGAAATGATCAACTGGGAATACGCCGGCTTCTTCCACATCGGCATGTCGATCAGGAACGAGCGCGACGCCATCATCCAGCACGGCACCATGACCCTGATCCGCCGCGACGCCATGGCCGGGGTCGGCAATTGGTCGACCTGGACCATCTGCGAGGATGCGGAGATGGGCCTGAAGCTGATGCAGTCGGGCTGGAAGTCGGTCTATATCAACCATCCCTTCGGCCGCGGCCTGACGCCCGACAGTTTCGCCGCCTATCGCGGCCAGCGCTTCCGCTGGGCCTTCGGCGCCATGCAGATCCTGCGCGGGCGCGCCGCCTGGCTGAACCCGTTCCGCCGCACCGGCCTCTCGCTCGGCCAGAAGTATCACTTCATCATGGGCTGGGCGCCCTGGCTGGCGGACGCCATGAATCTTCTGTTCACGCTGGCGGGTCTCGCCTGGACCGTCGGCCTTCTGCTGCTGCCCGATTATTTCGCCTTCCCGGTCACCCTGTTCCTGGTGCCGACGCTGGCGGTGTTCGGCTTCAAGCTGGCCTATACGTTCTCGCTCTACGCGAAGCGCGTACCGTGCACGCCGGTGCAGGCGGCGGGTGCCGCGCTGGCCGGGCTGGCGCTCACCTATACGGTCGGCAAGGCCTTCGCCATCGGCCTCGTCAAGAAGCAGAAGCCCTTCCTGCGCACGCCCAAATGCGCCGACAAGCCGGCCGCCATCCAGGGCCTGCTGAACGCCAGGGAAGAGACCACCCTGATGCTGCTGCTCTGGGCCGCCGCCGCCGCCGTCGCCGTGGTCTACGGCGAGCGTGATCGCGAATCCTGGGTCTGGGTCGCGGTGATGCTGGTGCAGTCCCTGCCCTATCTGGCCGCCCTGGTGCTGTCCATGGCTTCCGCCCTGCCCGGCCTGCGCCGCCTGCCGTTCAGCGGCACCGCGCCCCTGTCGTCCGGTGGCCCCAGGCAGGGTGCGCATGCCGCCGGCCAGCTCCCCGCCGGTCCTCTCCAGGCCAGTCAGATCCAGGCCAACCACATGCAGTCGCCGGGCGCCGGGCATTGATGGGCGGCGACGGGCATCCGCCGCCTCCCTCGCCGCTCGCGCGGCTGCTGAATGCTCCCTTCCTGCGCTTCGCGCTGATCGGGGTGCTGGGTGCCGGGGTCGACATCGCCGCGCTCTATGCCGCGCTCTACGCGCTCGGCCTCGGGCTCTATGTCGGGCGGGTGTTCTCCTTCGCCGCCGCCGTCACCTTCACCTTCTTCGCCAATCGCGCCTTCACCTTCCGGCACGCTTCGCGCATGCCCTTGCTGAGGCAATGGGCGCTGTTCGCGAGCAGCCAATTGCTCGGCCTCGGTGCCAATTACGCGGTCTATGCCGCCCTGGTGACATGGTGGGATCTGGCGCGCGGCATTCCGGCGATCGCCGTGATCGCCGGGTCCCTGACCGGTCTCGTCTTCAATTATTCTGCCGCGAGCCGGCTGGTGTTCCGCCGGCCGCGCGCCTGAGCACACTCACCCGACGGCGGATTCGACCGGCGGGATCGCCCCGGCGCGGCGGCGCGGCGCCTTCTTGCGCGGGGCCGGCGCCTCGGCCTTTTCCGCCGCCGGCGCATCCTTGCCCGGCACCGCGTCGGCGGCGGCCGCGAGATCGTTCAGCGAGTCTTCGAGGAAACGGACGAAATCGGCGACGTCCGGCATGATCCGGCGGCACGAACTGACGCCGATGGAGATCGTGCCGTCATAGCTGAAGATGGCGAGCAACAGGCCCATGCCGTCGAAGATCGGGCCGAAGCCGATCTGCGCCTCCAACCGGTTGCCGAGGGTATAGAGCGGGATCTGCGGCCCCGGCACGTTCGTGATCACGCAGTTGAAGATGGGGCTGTGGGATTCCGCCGCCTTCATGCGGGTGTAGAGCCGCGTCGCCATGGCGGCCGTGGCCGAGGGCACGAAGCGGGTGTAATCGGTCAGGGCGCGGGCGCCGACGGCATTGATGAAGCTCTTCGACTTCTCGGTGTTGCGGCGGACGGCGGCGAGGCGTTCCATCGGATCGGCGATGTCGGTCGCGATCGAGACCAGCATGCCCGAGACCTGATTGCCGAGGGCCCCCTTCTCCTTCTCGTTCCGGACCGAGATCGGGGCGAAAGCGATGAGCGACCGGTCGGGCAGCGAATGATGCTTGTCCAGCCAGCGCCGCAGGGCGCCGGCGCAGACCGCCAGCACGACGTCGTTCACCGTGGCGCCTTCGACCGCCTTGCGGATGCGCTTCACCGTATCCAGGGGGAAGATCGCGCCGTCCCACACGCGCTGGGCCGAGACCGGCACGTTCAGCGGCGTGCGCGGCGCCTGGAAGGGAGCCGGCGGCGGATCCTCGCGGTATTTCGGCAGGCGCGCGACCGAGCCGATCAGGCTGGAGGCCAGCCGCGCGCCGCCTTCGAACAGCTTGAAGGGCGCGACCGCCGTGGTCAGGGCCGTGCGCACCAGGAGTTCGCCCGCGCCCGGCAGGCGCTCCGGCACCCAGCGCTTGCGCGGCGGTTCGATGTTGCGGCCTTCGGGTGTGAGGTCGGTCAGGGCGAAGAGGATGTCGTTCGACGAGACGCCGTCGATCGCCGCGTGGTGGATCTTCACCAGGGTGGCGAAACTGCCCTTCGGCAGCCAGTCGACATTGTCCAGCCCCTCGATCACATAGAATTCCCAGAGCGGCCGGCTGCGGTCCAGGGGGTAGGAGGCGATGCGCGCCGCCATGGTCATCAGCGAATGCCAATCCCCCGGGGACGGCACCGCGACATGGCGCAGGTGATAGTCGAGATCGAAATCCGGATCCTCGATCCAGTAGGCCCGATCGAGGGACATCGGGACTTCCACCAGACGCTGGCGGAAGGTGCGCGCCAGATGCAGGCGATCCTCGATACCCTGGCGGATCCGCTCGAAGGAGAAGGGTTCGGCGGCGGTGGAAGGGTCGTAGAAACAGAGGCCGGCGATATGCATCGGTGAATTGGGCGTCTCGAGCGCCAGGAAACCCTGGTCCAGACCGCTCAACTGCTGCATCGAATCGTCCTCCAGCCCATCTCCGTCTTACGCCCTTACGAACCGACCATACGCGACGAGCGGCCGGCGGTCATCGTCGCCGGCACTGGTCCCGCCATTCTGGGTAGAATCAACGAGGCGCGCCGATTCCCGGTCTTCGCCGCCGGGAATGACCCGGCCTTCCGGATGGTGAAGAGCCGGATCAGGGCGCCGGCTTCAGGGTCGGCAGAACCGCGGGCAGGGCCGCGTCGGCGGCCGAGGCGACCTCGACGACTCCGGCTTCGGCTTCGGCGGCGGCCACGACCGGGCTTTCGATCCCGGGTTTCATCGCCACATAGCGGACCGGCGACCGATCGACCGAAATCGCGGGCGCGGGCGCGGGCGCGGCCGCGACGGCGCTCGACGGTTTCACCGAGGGGCGCGGCACCGCCGGCACCGAGCCGACGGCGGTCGAGGCGGGACGCGCCGCCACATCCGCCTGCTCGGTCTGGCGGCGATGGGGCATTTCGGCCGCGGCGGCCGGTTTCGGATCGCCGTCGGAATAGACCGGGCGCCCCATCATCACGGGCTTGCCCGCCCGGATCTGCAGGGTCGCCGCAGTGTGCTGCGCCGTGGCGAGCTGGGCGTCCAGGGTGCCCGGCACCGCTTCGCCGGCCCGTGCGACGGCGTGCAGCGTGCCGCTCGCCGGCGCCGGCACGGGCGCGGCGCGATCGGCGGCGCGCGTGTCGGCCGATGCTTCGGCGCGTTCGTCGCGGCGGCCCTCGTCGCGGCGGAGATGCAGGCGCCCGCCGGCGGCCACGGCCGCGACCTCGATCGCGCGATCGTCGCGGTCGCCGTAGATGAAGCCGTAGAGCGGATAGACACTGGAGCCGTAGTCGTCGATCGGCGGATACCAGACCCGGACCGAGGACCAGTCGTTGCGGGCCGAAACGTCGATCACCGAGATGCCGCGGTCGATACGGCCCTTGCGGGCACTGCGCCGCGACTGCCAATTGGCATGATCGATGATGATTTCGCGCGGGCCGACGATCTCGCGGACGACCGCGACATGGCCGCGGCGCATGGCATGGGCGCGCCGGAACACCATGACCGCGCCGGCCTGCGGACGGCCGCCGGTCTCATAGCCGGCGGGCCGCGCCTGGCCCCACCAGGTCCAGGCATCGCCCTTGATCTGGACGCCGGAAATCTGGCGCGCGTAGGGCACGCATTCGATGGCCTGCGCGGGGGATTCGAGGGCGACACACAGGACGAGGGCAAGGGCAGCGCAAGTGCCGCGCCCGATCAAACCAGCCCGAATCACCATGATGCCCCCTGCACTTCTTTTTTACCGCGCCCTCCCTGCCGGTGTAACAAACCGAAATATTCGTGTCCACAGCCATTTCCCCTCGAAAGATTTGGTCGCACCCGGCCCCGGAGAACGGCTGGACACCAGATATTGTTGGAAATCGGGCAGTCATGTTGTCATTTGGCGGTCCGAAACACCGCCGATGTGGCGCGGTGGCCGAAATACCCCCTGATCGGTTGGAATTCGAGAATGCCGCTGCTGACTGCCGACGAACCCGCCGCCGTCGAAACCGTGAATGCCGAGGGATCGTCGCCCGTGGTTCTGCTGTGCGACCACGCCAGCCCGCGCATCCCCCGCGCTCTCGGCGACATGGGCCTGACCGAGGTCCAGCGCCTCGACCACATCGGCTGGGACATCGGCGCGGCGGAGGTGGCGCGGCGCCTGTCGGCGCTGCTGGACGCGCCCCTCGTCCTCGCCGGCTATTCCCGCCTCGTGATCGACTGCAACCGCCCGGCCGGCACCCCGGGTTCGATTCCGCCGGTCACCGGCGGCGTCACCGTGCCCGGCAATCAGGCGGTCACGGCGGAAGACAGACGGCGCCGGGAAGCGGAACTGCTGCTGCCCTATCACGCGGCCATCACCGCCATCCTGGATGCGCGCCTGCGCGCCGGTACGCCGGCCGTGGTGCTGGCGATCCATTCCTTCACCCCCTTCCTGGAAACGCCCCGGCCGTGGCGCATCGGCTTCACCTACGGGCGCGACCGCCGCCTCGCCGGGGCCATGCTCGACGCCTTCACCGCGCGCTGGCCGGCGCTGACGGCGGGCGACAACCTGCCCTATGCGGTCGGCGAGGCCACGGATTACGCCATGCCCGTCCACGGCCTGGCGCGGGGCCTGCTCCACCTGCTGATCGAGATCCGCAACGACGGGGTGCGGGACGCCGCCGGCCAGACCGCCTGGGCGGCGCGCATCGCGGAATGCTGGCGCGCGGTCGAGCCGGCGCTGGCGCGGGCCGGCTATTGACGGCGCCATCCTTCCCGGATCGAAGCATTTAGCAGATGCGGAATTTTTTTCGCTGATGCAGCATTTTCTCTCCGCCTGTCGGCACGATGGAGGAGAGAGCCATGCGCACGATCGACATGATGTGGTGGACCTGGGTGCTCGTCGTCGGCTGCCTCACACTGATGGGCGTGGCCGAAGCGGTGACGACGGCGGCATCGCGCCCGGCCCCGGTCTCCTGGGAAGCGCCCGCCCATGCCCCGCTGATGACCATCGATCCCTGGCTCTACGCCGCCATCACCGCCTGATCCGGCCGGTCAGCGCACCAGCCGGCCGCCCGTGGTGCAGGTGAGATTGGCGCCGACGTCGACATTGGCGACACCGATCGCCAGCGCGTTCAGCAGATGGGCGACCAGCGGATCGGTGATGCCCGAGATGGTGGAGAGCACGGGCTGGAGATTGGTCGTGGTGCCGTCGATGATGCCGTCGGTCCCGGCGATCGCGACCTTGAGCAGCGAGACCGGCGTATCCGGGGCATAGGCCTTGAAGTGCAGGCCCGACAGGGTCGACTTCACCGAGGCGACGATCTTCTTCTCGTTCTGGCGCGGATGTTCGCAATAGGGCGGCGGCGGCGCATTGCCGTTGTAGCAGGTGCCCGAAATACCGGTGCCGACGTCGGGCGGATCGTCGAATTCGTCGGGATCGTAGACCGTGCCCAGCACCTCGCTTTCCAGATGGATGGCGATGCCGCCGCCGGTCAGGGCCCGGCGGTCGTCGCAGGATGTCTCCGGCGGGCCGCACAGGAGGCCGGTGACGCAGGTCTTGGTCGTGGTGCAGCGCCTCGAGCCGATGTCGATGAGCGGCAGGGGCTCCATCACCGGCGCCGCGACCGAGGAGAAGACGGCATCCGGATCCGCCAGGCGGCCCACCCGCACCGTCGCCGCCTGGGACGCGATCTGCACGTCGAGGCGCTTGTCCCCGCCCGTCTCCGGACATTCGTAATCCGTGACATAGGCGGAGGCGCCGCCGACGTCGATGACGACGTCGAGGCCCGGCGGCCGGTCGTCGTCCTCGGAGCGGGTGAGCAACTGGATGTCGAGAACGTCGCGGGCCTCGGTCCGCGTGCCGATGAACAGGATGTCGGAGAGGAGATCGACGAGGCTCTGCACCGAACCGACGACGTCGAGCCCGAGCGCCGAGACAAGCACCGGCGCGATCGGCTCCGCCATCGCCTGCATGTCGGCGATCAGGTCGGAGAGCGCGGTCAGCGCCGGGATTTCGATCCGGACATGCAGGCGGACCTGCGCCGTCCGAACGTGGATGCCGCCCTCGGACACATCCCGCTGACCGGCGGGCGTCAGGCCGGCCGCCACCACCGGATTGCCGACGGCCGACAATTGCGGCGGCTCGATGATGGTGAAGGCGATCGAGACGTCGGCGACGCTGCCACCGATGTTCAGGAAGGGGAAATTGTCGACGCTGTCCGGATCGATGGTGATGGCGCCACTGGCGGCATGATTGGAATTGGCGACCAGCAGGGCCGAATAGACCAATTCGAACAGGTTCACGGCGAAGTCGAGACCGGCCGAATTCATGCCGGTCTGCGCGGCGACCAGATCCGAGAGCTGCAATGTCATGCCCCGCACGTCGATCGAGAAGCCGCCGCCCCCGTTCAGCGCCTCGAGGTCCGCCCCCGCCGAGGTGCCGGCACCGACCGCGAGGGCGGAGGCCGACAGGAGATCCCCCACCGTGATCGGCGCAATCAGCACGGCTTCGTAATTGCCGGCGCCGATCCCGATGCTGGGCCCGAGCACATCGAGAAAATCGCGGAAGTTCACCTCGGCGTCGGCGATACCGTTTCCACCGATCAGATTGAGCCCCGCGTTGCCGCCGAGCACGCCGAGCACCTGATTGACCAGGCCGCGATGGGTGCGCAGCAGGGTGCTGGAAATGGTGAGCTGGGCCGCCGGCACACCCGCGCGCACCGCCGTCGCGGTCCCCGCCACCTCGATCCCGTCGGCGCCGAAGAGGCCGGCGAAGAAGATGCCGGACACACCGCGACCGCGAAGGCGGACGGCGTCCACTTCCGTGCCCCCGGGCGTGAACCGCTGATCGGTCGGCAGCAGCCTGTCCTTGGAATCGCGCGCCTCGAACCTGCCGAAACAGACCGCCACCCGACCGGTGGCCGCCGCGCCGTCGCAGGTCGCCGACGCGATCAGCCGCTCGTCGGCATCGGGATAGTTGAGATCGAGCGTGCGCTGGACCGCCGCCAGAGCCTCGGCCTGGTTGCCGATCTCGTCGTGCAGTTCCTGGACCGCGGCGATCGCCGCGAGATCGAGCGCGTCCTGCAGGCGCTGGCGGTTGAAATAGCCGAAGCCGACGTCCACCACCATGGCCAGCATGCCGGCGATCACGGTCAGCGACACCACTAGCCAGAGCGCGGCGACCCCTTGTTCGCGGTTCGGGCATGCGGCTTTCCCGGCGCCCTTTCCCCCTGTTCTTGTCATGTCCTCGCGGGCTCCCGACGACACCGGCGGCGAAGATCGCCGCCCTTTGGCGTCTATCGAAGCCTTCGGGACATGGAGAAGAAGTTAACGTCGGGCGCGGAGCAGGTCCAAATCCCGCTATTGGGAAATGGTGAACGAGCGGGTGGCGCTGACGTTGCCGGGCAGCGGCACGAAGACCTGCGGCATGATGCGGCAATTGCCGTCGCCGCCGTGGTCGAAGTCGTAGGACAGGGTGAAGGAGATCTGGCTTCCGACTTCGACCGGCGGATCCTCCCCGTCGACAATGGGGGTGGTGCTCAGCGCGCTGTAGGTCAGGGCCCCGGCGCAGCCGGTCATGTTCATGAAGCCCCGCAGCGTATCGTTCTGGGCGTCGAGATAGATCTGCTCGCGGTCGGCGCCGTCCTCGCCGAGCGAGACGAGACGGGCCACCTCGCCCGCGCGGTAGCGAAGCTGGACATAGTCCGCCAGAACCTCGCCATAGGAGAGGATGGCGAACATCAGGGTGAACATCAGGGTGGAGATCAGCGCGAATTCGATGATCGTCGCGCCGCGCTCTCCTTTCGTCACCGCTGCCTTTTCGCGGCCGAACATCATGTGACGCCTCCTTGCACGCTGTTTCCGGTCGGCCCGGCTTCCGCTTCGCCCGGGCTCCCGCGGCATCAGTTGACCAGACGGCCGCCGGAGGTACAGGTGAGATTGCCCCCGACCTCCACCGCATTGAGCTGCAGCCCGAGAAGCTCGAGCAGCGAATTCACCAGGGGATCGAGCAGATTGGACAGCACGTCCACCAGGGGCCCCAGGATCGTTTCCGTCAGCGTCTCGATCGGGCTGGTCAGCAGGCCGCCGGCCACCGGATTGATCGCCGTCAGGCTGGCCGCCAGCGGCGAGTCCGAGAGAAGTCCGCTGCTGCCACCGGTATAGACCTCGATGTCGAGAGAGCCGAGACTGTCGCCCAGGCTGTCCACCACGTTCTGGGTCGCATAGGCGTGGTAACCCTCGGGGTCCGGAATCGGCTCGCCGACGTTCGGCGGATCCTCGAACGTGTAATCCCCCAGATCCACCTCGTCGTTGGCGAGGAGCGGTGTCTCCAGCCCGAGAGTCACCCCCGCGATCGAGAAGGGCTCGCGCGGGCCCTGATGGGGATTGGGCAGGCCGTTCAGCGACGGATCGTCGGCACCGCTGATGGTCGCCGGCTGGGTGATGTCGCAGGTCAGCTTCAGGAGCAGCAGGCCGCAGACCTTGCGCTGGGTGACCGTGGTCGGAATCGTGCCGATGTCGATCAGCGACAGCGGGTCGACGATCGGGAATTCGGTCGAGCTGAAGACGCTGCCCGGGTTCTGCAGGGCGCCGACATTGGCCTTGGCGGCGGTGATCGCGGCACGCGCGGTCAGGGTCTTCTCGCCGTCGTCGCAGTCGTAGTCGGAGACATAGGCTTCGGCGCCGCCGACGTCGAGCACGACATCGACCCCAGGCCCCTGGCTCGGACCGCGATCGAGGATCAAGGTGTCGATGACATCGGCGGTGACGGTTTCGGTCTCCACGCAGGCCAGGAGGCAGACGACGCCGTTGAGCAGCCCGGCGACGAGATTGACCACCGCCTGGAGCGTGCCGACGACGTTCAGCGACAGCAGGGAATTGACCGCCGGCGCCACCTGATTGCCGAGCAGGCCGTTGACGAGGCCGGTCACCGCGTTCAGAAGGCCGGACACGTTCTCGAGCACCGGCAGATCGATCGAGATATGCAGGCGAACCTGGGCCGTGCGGACGTAGATCGCTTCCTCGAGCCAAGCATCGACCGCCGCGGCATAGCCCGCCGACGTGCCGTAATTGGCGCGCAGCGGCTTCGGCCCGGCGGCACGCGCGCGTTCCGGATCGCCGACGGCGGAAACCCGCGGCTTTTCGATGACCGCGACGCGGAGCGTGATGTTGGCGCCGCCGCCGAGCACGGTGTCGGTCAGGTCGCCGATGCCGTCCAGCGCCTCGAGCCCGGTCTCGCTGCCGAGATCGGTGAGCAGGTTGGAGAGCTGCGCGGTCGAGAGGTTGATCTCGCCGCCGACCGCATTCTCGCCGTTTGCCGCCATCAGCGTGCCGGTCAGGAGATCGAAGGCGGACAGCCCGACGTCGAGCGCGGAGGTGCCCGTGCCGGTCTGCACCCCGAGGATGTCGGCGAGGCGGATGGTGGTCGAACTGACGCCGGCCGACAATTGCGCGCCGATGGCGTCGAGCAGCACGCCGGCCGTCGAATCCTGGCCGAGCACGTCGACCGCCGCCCCGAGGATGTCGCCCACCCCGAGATCGGTATCGAGCACCTGCTCGTAACCGCCGGCATCGAGATCGATGTTCAGGCCTTCGTTCAGGATCAATTGCTGAAGGAAGTCCACGAGCGGGATCGGCGAGCCGTTCAGCAGGTCGACATTGGCATCGGCGAGACCGCCGGAGCCGATGGCGGTCAGGCCGATGTTGCCGCCGAGCAGCCCCAGGATGTCGTTCACCAGGCCGCCGTCGAGCTTCAGGAGATCGTTGCGGATGGTGAGCTGGGCCCGGGGCGGGTTGTCGTTCACCGCCGTCGAGACGGCCGCGACCTCGAGCGAGGTGATGCCGAGTGCCCGGGCGAAGAAACTGGGGGATTCCGCCTCGCCCTTGAGGCGGACGGCATCGCAGGCCTCGCAGGCCGTGCTGGCATTGGTGAAGCGGTCGTAGAGCGCGGGCCGCGCGCCCTGCTCGTCCGGCGCCGAATTATAGGTGCCGAAGCACATGAAGACCGTGCCGACGGCCTCCGGCGTGCCGCAGGAGACCGAGAGCTGGAGGGTTTCGCCGCCGTCGTAATTGAGGTTCAGGACCTGCGTGGCGCTGGTCATCGCATTGCTGTCGGCGCCGTCGACACCGGTCAGTTCGCGCGCGGCGGCAATGGCCGCGAGGTCGAGCGTGTCCTGCAGCCGCTGCTTCGAATAGAATCCGTAGCCGATGTCGACGACGATCGCGGTGACGGCGATGAACATGAAGAGTCCGACGGCGAGCAGGATCGCCGAAGCGCCGCGCTCGCCTCGCCCGTGCCTGCTGGCCGCCTTGGCCGTCGGATGATCCGTCGTCGTGGTCATGACCGTCGTCGTCTCCACTTTGCCTCTGCCCGAGCGCTTGCGGACTAGAGCGCGGTGAACGTGTTTTCGGCCGTCACCGTATCCGGTGTCGGCAGGAGGAAGACCGGCATCATCCGGCAGCCTTCCGGCCCGAAGTCATAGGTGCCGGTCACCGTCACCTGGCCGGAGAAGCCGCTCGACTCGAAGACCACGCATTGGTCCGCGAAGCCGCTGTTCGCCTTCACCTGAGCCTCGGCCCGGGTGAAGCGCGCCGCGCTGTCCCCCGCGTCGGTCCCGGTGGCGATCTGGCGCGAAAGCTCGCCGACCGCGTATTTCAACTGGATGTAGTTCGCCAGGATCTCGCCATAGGTCAGGATGCCCAGGACGATCGTCACCATGATGATCGCCGCGAAGGCGAATTCGATCATGGCGACGCCGCGCTCGCCCAGATGGCGCAGGGCCCGCCCGCCGGCACCTCGTTTCGTCGTCTTCATGTCAAGAACTGCACGCATCGGGCACATCCATTACTGCCGCGGCAATTTACCCCCGCTCCATCGTGGGTTCACCGCGCATCCGGCTCAATGTGATCCGATATTGGTAAAGAATTTCGTTAACAACCGGGAGCGGCTCGGATTAATACAACCGATATGGGAGTTTTTGCACCCCGTACCGTCAGGCATCGCCGGCGCCGGCACCAAAGGCCATGGCGCGCATGACGGCGGCGTAGTGGCAGGCGGTCGCGGCCAGCACGAAACCATGCCAGATCGCGTTCTGGTAGAGCAGGCGGTTCCAGACGTGAAACACGGTCCCGGCCGAGAACAACAGGCCGCCGATGCCGATCAGGATCGCCGTCGAGACTTCGATCGTGTCCATGAACTGGCGGATCGGAATCACCAGGAACCAGCCGAGCCCCAGGTAGACGCCGATGGAGAGCCGCTCGAAACGGCGCGGAAAGCCGATCTTCACGGCAACGCCGATCAGGGCGATGCCCCAGACCGTCGCGGTGACGGCGATCGCCCAGGGACCTTCGAGATAGCGCGTGGTGAAGGGCGTATAGGTGCCCGCGATCATGACGAAGATGGCGGCATGGTCGAAGCGGCGCAGGAATTCGCGCCGGGCCGACGGCCGGGTCAGATTATAGGCCGCGGAACAGAGCAGCATGGCGTTCAGGCCGACCAGATAGGGCAGCACCGCCGCCAGCGCGCCGCCGTCGCCGAAGATCGTCACCAGGACCAGCAGCACGATCGAGCCGACGGCGGCGAAGCCGACGCCGACACGGTGGATCCAGCGATCCGCCAACAGCTCGCCCGGCCGATAGGCCCGGGGGCCCCAGTCATAGCCGTCGCCCGCCGCCCGCTCCGTCCGTGCCGTCACGCCCGCCTCCTCCGGGTCACCAGGCGTAGGCCATGGTCATGGAGGCATAGAACTGGTTTTCGTCGCCCCGGTCCTTGACCACGGGGCTGTCGGCGGCGTCGCCGATCAGCCGGCGCCAGCCGGCCACGGCGCCGAGACGCCAGTTCTCCGAGAGATGCAGCACGGCGAGCGGCGCGATCCGAATGTCGCGGAAGCCGCCGTCCGGCTGAAAGGCCGAAAGCCCGCTCGCGGTCGCGTCCGCCGCGGTCACACCGAAGGTCTCGGCCATATAGTCGCCGCTGGCGAAGGAGACCCCGGCCAGCACGCCGAGATCGAGCCGCCCCGCCACCTCCTGGCGATAGATGACGGAGAGATCGGCGACGAAGCCGCCATGGCCGTCCGAGACGTCCTGCAGCAGATCGAGGCCGACGCGCAGGCGGTTGCGCGCATTCTCCGGGTCATGGATCTGCCAGCCGAGGGCGAGGCCGGCCTCCCAGGCGTCGTCCACCTCGTGAACCGCGCGCACCGTGGCGTCGTCGGCATCCTGGCGGCCCGGGCGGTAGTTCACCACCGGCCCGACCTGCCAGCGGCTGGCCCCGATGAAATTGGCGCGCAGCGCGGTGCCGATCAATTCGACGAAACGCCCCTCGCCCAGGCCGACATGGGCATAGACGGCGGGCACGATGCCCGAATCGCCCGCGCCCTCGTAATCGGGGGCGAAGCCCGCGCCCAGCGCCACCAGATCGTCACCCGACGCGAGGAACGCGGTCGAAACGTCCCCCAGATCGGCCCGGGCCGTCACCCCGAGCGCGGCCACCGCGCCGAGCAGGGCCCCCGCCAGCATACCGATCCATGTCGACGACATCCGTTCCCCCATGACCACCTCCCTGTCGCGGCGACAGGATAACATCGCGTCGCCCCCTCGCCAGTGCAATCGAGCCGCGCGCGGGCGATAGTCCATTCGGTCGATCCGTTGCAGGCCCGATGCCGCTAGGTTCGGCGCGACATCGGCGCTTGTGGCTTTGCCGAACACCATCGCAAACCCACAGGGAGCCTTCTGATGGAACGGCTGAAGGGCATCGACGCCTCCTTCCTCTATATCGAGACCCCGAACAACCACATGCATATCGGCATGCTGTGGATCCTGAAGCGCCCCGAGACGACGGCGCCCGGCGGCTATTTCGCGGCCGTGCGCAGGCTGATGGAAGGCCGCCTGCATCTCTCCAAGACCTATCGCCGGCGCCTGGTTCAGGTGCCCTTCGACGTCGACCATCCGATCTGGATCGAGGATCCGGATTTCGACCTGGACTTCCACCTGCGCCATATCGCGGTGCCGCCGCCGGGCGACCGCCACAAGCTGCTGGAACAGGTGGCGCGCCTGCATTCGCGCCCGCTGGACCGCAGCCGCCCGCTCTGGGAACTCTATGTCATCGAGGGCCTGCCCGACGACCAGGTGGCGGTCTACATCAAGATCCACCATTGCTGCATCGACGGCATGGCGGGGACGGAACTCATGGTCTCGCTGCTCGATTTCGGGCCCGAACCGCGCGAGGTGCCGCCGCCCGAAAGACCCTGGGTGCCGGAACGGGCGCCGAGCGACATCGAGGTGCTGCTGCGCGCCTCGGTCCACAGCGTCGTCTCGCCGCTGCGCAGCCTGCGCCGCCTGCCCAAGGTGGTCGGCGCAGGCGTCGCCTTCGGGCGCCGCGCCCTGGCCCGGACCGAAGCCATGCCCGCCGCCCCCTTCCAGGCTCCGAAGACCCCCTTCAACCGGGCGCTGACGCCGCATCGGCGCTATGCCGTGGGCGAGGTTTCGCTCGACCGCGTGAAGGCGCTGAAGAACGCGGTGGGCGTCACGGTGAACGACGTCATCCTCGCCATGTGCGCCGGGGCGCTGCGCCGCTATCTCGAACTGCGGAACGAATTGCCGGCCGAACCCCTGCTGGCGGTCTGCCCGGTCTCGGTCCGGACGGAGGGAGAGAACGCGGCCAACAACGCGGTCTCGGCCATGTTCGTCTCGCTGGCGACCGACATCGACGATCCCCTCGAACGGATCGAGGCGATCAAGGGCCATACGGTGCAGGCCAAGGAAGCCCTGAAGGCCCTGCCCGCCAACATGCTGCAGGACTGGTCGGCCTTCGCGGCCCCGCTGGTGGCGGCCCAGGCGGCACGGCTCTATTCGCGTTACAAGGTCGCGGACATGCATCGCCCGCCCTACAACGTCATCATCTCGAACGTGCCCGGCCCGCCCTTCCCGCTCTATCTGGCGGGGGCGGAGCTGGTGCATTCATATCCCATCTCGCTGGCGATCGAGGGCATCGCCCTCAACATCACCATCATGTCCTACCGCGACGAGGTCGCGATCGGCCTGACCGCCGACCGCGAGGCGGTTCCCGACATCGAACGCATGATGGAACAGATGCCCGCCGCCCTGGCCGATCTCGAAGCCGCCCTGAAAGCGCGAAAGAAGAAGGCGGGCTAGAGCGGGCGCGACAAGAGAAAAGGCCCGGCCGCATCGCTGCGACCGGGCCTTTTTGCGCAATCCGTCGGATTACTTGTCTACGCGCAATGCAACGAAGCTGAGGTCGCCTTCGCGCGAGACCAGGAACAGCACCGATTTCTTGCCGTCCGCCTTCTCGGCCTTGATCTTGTCGCTGACTTCCGCCGGGGTTTCGACCTTGGACTGCGCGACCTCGACGATCACGTCGCCCGGCCGCATGCCCTTTTCGGCCGCCTGGCTGTCGCCTTCGACATCGACCACGACGACGCCGTTCACGTCGTCCGGCAGGGAGAAGCGCTCGCGCTGGGCGTCGCCGAGCGGCGCGAGGCTCATGCCCAGAACGACCTGGGCCTTGGCCGGGCTGCTGCTGCCCTTGTCGCTGCCTTCGGCGGCGGCGGCGACCGCCGTCTCGTCCATCTGGCCGACCTGGATCTCGACCGTCTGCTGCTTGCCGTCGCGCCAGATGTCGACGTCGACCTTGGCGCCGATCTTGGTCTCCGCGACGACGCGGGGCAGGCTGCGCATGTCGGGCACGTCCTTGCCGTCGAAGCCGAGGATGACGTCGCCGACCTCGATACCGCCGTCCGCCGCCGGGCCCTTCTCGTCGACGCCGACGACCAGGGCGCCGCGCGCCTTGTCGAGGTTCAGGCTCTCGGCGATCTCGTCGGTCACCGTCTGGATGCGGACGCCGAGCCAGCCGCGCCGGGTTTCGCCGAATTCCCGAAGCTGGGCGACGACCTGCTTCGCCAGCGCCGACGGCACCGAGAAGCCGATGCCCACCGAACCGCCGGAAGGCGAATAGATCGCGGTGTTGATGCCGATCACCTCGCCATCCATGTTGAACAGCGGACCGCCCGAATTGCCCCGGTTGATCGCGGCATCGGTCTGGATGAAGTCGTCATAGGGACCGGCGTTGATGTCGCGGTTACGCGCCGAGACGATGCCCGCCGTGACCGAGCCGCCGAGACCGAAGGGGTTGCCGATGGCCATCACCCAGTCGCCGACACGGATCGCGTCGCTGTCGCCGAAGTTGACGTAGGGCAGCGGCTTGGACGGCTTCACCGTCAGCACCGCGACATCGGTCTTCTCGTCGTGACCGCGCAGTTCCGCCGGAAGCTGTGTACCGTCCGACAGGGTCACCGTGATTTCCTCGGCGCCCTGAATGACGTGATTGTTGGTCACGATCACGCCCGAGGCGTCGATGATGAAGCCCGAGCCGAGCGAGGTGACCTTGCGCGGTTCGGCGTTGCCCCGGCCCTGGCGCTCCAGGAAGTCCTTGAAGAATTCCTCGAAGGGCGAGCCGGGCGGGAACTGGGGCATCGGCACTTCGCCGTCGCCGCCGGAAACCGTCTGGGTGGTCGAGATGTTCACCACCGCTGGCGACAGTTTCTCGGCCAGATCGGCGAAACTGTCGGGGGCGCTGCGCGCCTGCGCCGCCTGGCTGCCGAGCATGACCGCCAGCAGAAGGAGGGCGGTGAAGAAGAGAAACACGCGGCGATGCAGGGCGGCATCGTCTCCCGAGCGGACCAGCGCACGAGCGCGCAGCGCGCTCTTCGGCAGGAGGCCCCGTTGTTGATTGAGATCCATCACCTGACGGCTCCATGCTGTGCCGGGACGGCGACGGGCCGCCACGGCGTTTCCTGCAACAGATTCGAGACCGGCCATGAAAGCGGCCGTCGGTCGGGGTTTAGGCGCCGATTGTGGACGCAATGTGACCGAAATAGCACGGTCACGGGATCAAATGAGGCCATTCCGCGACCGGCGGGAACTTTTCGCGCGGCCGGTGCTTACTGCGCGCCGGCCGCGCGGTTCCCCGATTACCGCGACGCCGGCACGCCCGAGATCGCCCCCGCCACATTGTCGAGATAGCGGAAGAAATCGCTGTTGGGCGACAGCACCATGGTGGTCGTCCTGTCGCTCAGGGCCTCGCGATAGGCCTGCATGGAGCGATAGAAGGCGAAGAAGGCCGGATCCTTGCCGAAGGCGTCGGCGAAGATCTTGATCGCCTGGGCATCGCCCTCGCCGCGCTTGATCTCGCTGTCGCGCTTGGCGTTGGCGATGATGACCGTCGCTTCGCGGTCCGCCTCGGCGCGGCGCTTCTGGGCCGCTTCCTGGCCGGTGGCGCGGATCAGCTTGGCTTCCTGCTCGCGCTCGGTGCGCATGCGCTGGAAGATCGCCTGGCTGTTGGCTTCCGGCAGATCGGCGCGGCGGATACGGACGTCGACGATCTCGACCCCGTTCTCCTTGGCCTTGGCGTCGACGAGCTGGCTGATGTTGCGCATGATCTCCGCCCTGAGGCCGCCGTGGGATTCGGCGCGCGGGTCGATCAGCAGGGCGGTCAGCGGTTCGCGGCCGACGACGTCGCGCAAGGTCGACGAGATGAAGGTCGCCAGCTGGCGCCTCGCGTTGTCCTCGTTGCGCAGGCGCTGGTAGTACTTCAGCGGATCGACGATGCGCCAGCGCGCGAAACTGTCGATGACGACGCGCTTCTGGTCGGCCGCGATCAATTCCTCGGCCGGGGCGTCGACCACCAGCACGCGCTTGTCGATGTAGACGACGTTCTGGAAGAACGGGATCTTGAAGTGCAGGCCGGGGTCCGCGACCATCTTCTTCGGTTCGCCGAACTGCAGGACCATGGCCTGCTGGGTCATGGACACGGTGAAGACGGACGACAGCGCGACGACCAGAATGGCGACGACGACGACGCCGGCGATGACGAGACGGTTCATCACTGGCCTCCCGCGGGGTTGCCCGGCGCACGGCCGAGTTCGGGCAGCGGCAGATAGGGCAGCACGCCCTGGGTCTGATTGCCGCCATCGAGAATCATCTTGTTCATGTTGCGCAGGATGCCTTCCATCGTCTCGATGTAGATGCGCTGCACGGTGACGTCCTTGGCCGCGTTATAGGCGGTGAGCACCGACTGGAAGCGCGACGCCTGACCCTGGGCATCCGCCACCACCTGCTGGCGGTAGCCTTCGGATTCCTGGAGGATCTTCTGGGCCTGGCCGCGGGCCTGGGGCACCTTGTCGTTGTAATAGGCTTCCGCCTCGTTGCGGTACTGCTCCTGGTTCGCGCGGGCGGCCTGGACGTCGCGGTAGGCTTCGATCACGGCGGCCGGCGGGTCGACCCGGTGGAGCTGGAGCTGGGTGATCTGGACACCCGCGCCATAGGCATTCAGCACCGACTGGATCAGTTCGCGGGCTTCGCGCGCGACGCGCTCGCGACCCTCGGTCTGGGCGTCCTGCAGGCGCGAGCGGCCGATCACCTCGCGCATGGCGGAAATGGCGACGGCGCGCACCGTGTCGTCCGGGTTCTCGATGTTGAAGAGATATTTGCCCGCGTCGTCGATCACCCAGAAGACCGAGAAGGCGACGTCGGCGATGTTCTCGTCACCGGTCAGGATCAGGCTCTCGTTCGCGGATTCGCGCCGCACCGAGCGGATGCTGTCGCTGAGCGGAAGGCCGACATCGACCCGGTTCTGGGTCGTGACGGACGGGGTCTGCACCCGTTCGATCGGGGCCGGCAGGTGATAGTGCAGGCCCGGATCCGTGGTCTCCACCCATTCGCCGAAGCGGGTGACGATGCCGAGCTGGTCGGGATCGACCCGATAGAAGCCGGTCGAGGCCCAGAGGCCGACGAGCACGAGGGCCGCGAGGGCGATGCCCCTCTTGCCCCAGCCGCCACCCGGCACCATTTCCTTGAAACGATCCTGACCGCGCCGCAGAAGGTCCTCGAGATTGGGCGGCTGCCCTCCCGGCCCGCGCGGGCCCTGGCCCCAAGGACCGCGATTGCCGCCGCCACCGCCGCCCCAAGGGCCGCCATTGTTCTGCCATGGCATGCTGTCGAGTTCTCCCAGCTTGTCGTTGCGCGCCGGGCCGACAGTTGGGCGCCGGACCACGATGCGCTATACCCCTGATTCTTGCGGGGGGCGACGGCGGATCGGCGAAGGTGAAGACCCGCGATTCCGGCGCCCCCGTTCCACGCCCTTCGCAATGTGGGCGAAATGCCGGGTAATTCAAGGACGAAGGCAATGACATTCCCGACCCGCGACGACGTTCTGGCCACCCTTGGCGGGATTCCCGACCCGCAGGGCGGCGGCGACATGGTCTCGTCCGGGCGCGTCACCGGCCTGATGCTGAAGGACGGCCACGTCGCCTTCTCGATCGCCGTCGAGCCCGCACGCGCGGCCGAAGCCGAGCCGCTGCGCGCCGCCTGCGAGAAGGCGGTGATGGCCATGGAGGGCGTCGTCTCGGTCACCGCCGTGCTGACCGCCCATCGCGACGCCCCGCCGCCCCCGCCGCCGCAACAGCCCCGCGCCGCCGCCTCGATCGCGGTGCCGGGGGTGAAGCGGATCCTGGCCGTCGCCAGCGGCAAGGGCGGCGTCGGCAAATCGACGACGGCGGTCAATCTGGCGCTGGGCCTGAAACGGCTCGGGCTTTCGGTCGGGCTGCTCGACGCCGACATCTACGGCCCCTCGATCCCGCGCATGCTGGGCCTCGACCAGAAGCCCCGCACCAATGCCGACAAGAAACTGATCCCGCTCGAAGCCTTCGGCCTGAAGGCGATGTCGATCGGCCTTCTGGTGCCGGAGGACCAGGCGGTCATCTGGCGCGGCCCCATGGTCATGAGCGCCATCGGGCAGTTGCTGTCGGACGTCGCCTGGGGACCGCTCGACATCCTCGTCATCGACCTGCCGCCGGGCACGGGCGATGCCCAGCTGACGCTGTGCCAGCGCGCGCCGCTCTCGGGCGCCGTCATCGTCTCGACGCCCCAGGACATCGCCCTGATCGACGCGCGGAAGGGCCTCGCCATGTTCCAGAAGGTCGAGGTGCCGGTGCTCGGCATCGTCGAGAACATGAGCTATTTCACGTGCCCCCATTGCGGCGAGCGCTCGGACATCTTCGCCCATGGCGGCGCCCACCGGACCGCGACGGCGCTGGGCGTCGATTTCCTGGGCGAGATCCCGCTCCATATCGCCATTCGCGAACATGCCGACGAGGGCCGCCCCATCGTCGCCGTCGCCCCCGAAACCGCCGAGGCCGAGGCCTATATGGCGGTGGCGCGCGGGGTGCTGGCCAGATTGGAGGCGAAGGGCGATAGTGAGCGCGCGGCGCCGCGCATCGTGATCGGCTGAGCGCGCCCGCGCGGTTCAATCGTGGTTGTGGGATCGAAAGCTTGAGCGCATCCCCAAAGGCCCCCGGCGAGTCTGCGCCCCCCCGGCCGGCGGCAAACGGGAAACACGAGCCTCACGGCGTGGTGGAGCGCGGCCACGCGCTGGTCGACGGTATCGCGCGGGCGGGACGCAAACCGCGCACCATCCTGCTGTCGATCATCGTGCTGCTGTTCGGCGCCGGCATCTTCACCTGGGCCTCCCTGACCTGGGCGGGCCACGACCGCGCCCTCAGCCAGGCGCGGGACGAGGCCCGCCTTCTTTCGCGCGTCGTCGACGAACATTTCCAGTGGACCATCAAGGGCTCGGACCTGGTGCTGCGCCAGGCGGTCGAAATGGTCGCGGACGACGGGCTGGACAGTCTCTTCGCGACCGAGACCAAGCGCCTGCGCCTCATCTCCATGGCCCGGCTGCTGCCCCAGATCGGTTCGCTCTGGTTCTTCGACGACCGCGGCCGCGTGGTCTATTCGACCAGTCAGGGGCGCACGCCGCCGGCCGATTTCGCCGACCGCGACTTCTTCAAGGCGCATCAGAACGGCGCCGATTTCTTCATCACCCCGGCCAACCGCAGCCGCCTGACCGATACGGTCTATTTCAGCGTCAGTCGGCGCCTGATGCGCGGCGGGCGTTTCGCCGGCGTCGTTCTCGCCGCCATCGACATGCGCTATTTCGCGGCTTTCCACGGCGGCCTTCGCGTGCCCTCGACCACCGCCCTCGAATTGTTCCGCACCGACGGGCGGCTCGTCGTGCGCTGGCCGATCAACGACGACATGGTCGGGCGCGATTTTCTGGAGACGCCGTTCTTCCGCGATCACCTGGCGGCGGACGTCGAGGCGGGCGCGGTGGAAGCACCGGCCATCGTCGGCGATGCGCCCTCGATCATCGCCTATCGGCGCATCAAGGGCCTGCCCCTGGTCACGCTCGCGACGATCGACCGCGAGGCGGCCTTCGCCGACTGGCGCGCCGACACCGCCGCCGGCCTGGTCTTCATCCTGCTGGCCGGCGGGCTGATCGGCGGCCTGACCCTGTTCGGGCTGCGGGCCATCGACCGCGAGGAGGCGACCCGGGACAATCTGGCCGCGCGCACCGTCGAACTCGAGGAGGCGCTGGCCTCGCGCACGCTCCTGTTCAAGGAGATGCATCACCGGACCAAGAACAATCTCCAGATCGTCTCCAGCCTGCTGTCGCTGCAGGCGGGCCAATACGGCGATCCCTCGCTGCGCCAGGGCTTCACCGACACGGTGAACCGCATCCGCGCCATGGCCCAGCTTCACGAGCAATTGTACCAGGGCGGCGAGATCACGGCGGTCGACTGCGGCGCCTTCCTGCGCTCGATCGGCGAGAGCCTGACCGGCGAGGGCGCCAGCCGGGGCCGGATCGACCTCGATCTCGATCTCGAAAGCGTGAGCCTGCCGATGGATCGCGCCGTCCCCCTCGCCCTGATCGCCAACGAACTGCTGACCAATGCCCTGAAGCACGGTTTCGCCGAAGGGCGCGGCGGCCGCATCCGCATCGCGCTGCGCCGGACCGAGAGCGGCATCGAACTGGTGGTGGCCGACGACGGCGCCGGCTTCACGGAAGAGACGGCGCCGAGCGAGAAGGCCCGCAGCCTCGGCATGCGCCTGATCCGGGGTCTGGCGCTGCAGCTGAAGGGCACGGTCGACTTCGCCAGCCCCGGCCCCGGCCAGGGCACCACCGCCTGCCTGCGCATGCCCGCCTGAGGGGCGGGCGAGGCCGGCTCAGATTTCGAGGTTGGCCTGACCGGGATTTGCGGCGAGGCGTTCGACCCCCGGCCCGATGGCGAGCGTCGCCCCCATGGAATTGAAGTAGAGCCGGGCCTGTTCGGTCGATTCGACGCCGCTGACCAGCACCGGGTTGTTGGTGGCGCGCAGGCGCTCGATGAACTGGCGGACGATCAGGGGATCGCGCTCGATCAGCTTGCCGAGACGCTGGGATTCGAGAACGAAGCCCGCCAGCCCTTCCTGACGGCCGGTGACGCCCCGCGCGTCGAGATCGTTGAGCGTGATCCAGGCGCCCCGGCAGAAGGCCTTGATCCGGCGCAGCATGGATTGCAGGCGTTCGCCGGAAATCTCCGGCGGCAGGTCGCCGACGATGGCGAAGAGCCGGATCCGCGCGGCGGGCGGCAGGGACGAGGCCAGCGCCGACAGGCGGTCGGCGGTGGAGGTGTGGAGAAGACTGTCGTAGCCGACCGGCACCAGGATCGAGAGGCTGAGGTTCTCGCCCGAGAGCAATTGCTCGACCACCCGGCCGAGGAGGGCGACGTCGAATTCGCGCTTCAGCGACGGCGACAGCAGGTGACGTTTCTGGATCCAGGCGATCCAGCGTTCGGACCGATCGTCGAAACTGGCGACGGCCTGGCGCGCCGGCCCCAGGTCGCGCCCGCGCACCGGCCGGAACGCCGCCGTTCCCTCGTCCAGGATGTCGGCGATGATGGTGTCGATCTGATGCTCGCCGTCCTGATGGCCCCGGATCAGTTCCACCAGGCGTTCGACGACGACGCCCGGCGCATTGCCGCGCGGCGCGGTCACGGCCTCGTCGTCGGCATCGACCATGATGGCGGCGCCGAAGGCTTCGAGCGCGGCGACCGCGCCGCCCTCGCCGATCAGGCGGTGGCGCGCGATCTGGGCGATCGTATGCATGCGCGTCAGCGCATCCTCCGCCGTGCCGGAGGTGAGCAGCAGGACGACCACGGTATCGCTGCGCACGGCGGCGAAGAGTTCGCCCGGGCGCAGTTCGCCCGACAGCGCGCCGACGGCGGCAAGGCGCGCACGTTCCAGGGTATCGCGCCAGATGGAGCCGAGGTTGCGCGCCATCTCGTCGTCCGCGACGATCTCGAGAAGACCGATGGCGACCGGCATGCGGTCGCGCTCCACCTTCTTCAGAAGCGTCTGTTCGAAGATCTCCATGCGCGTGCCGACCGGACTGTCGGGCGGGCGCGGGCCGTTGGCGGCGGACGCGCGCAACGCCATCACGCGGAACGGCCGGCCGCGATGGTCGATGCCCCGCGACATGCGCACCGCGGCGGACCGGGCGTTGGCAGCGGCGCCGATGAAGGTCGCGGCGCCCATGGGCTCGCGCTCGCCGGGGGGAAAGCGCAGCTCCATCACCTTGTCCACCGGGGTGCCGACGATCTCGTCGGCGTCGATGCCGGTCATGCGGGCGAAGGCGGCATTGGCCGTGACGATGCGTTGCTCCTCGTCCAGGACGGCGACCCCGTCGTGGAGCGCGTCCATCAGGATGGGCAGCAGGCGTTCGGGCGCGGGTGGAACCACGGTGGTGGCGCCGCCGCCGACCGCGACCGGCGAGGATGCGATGAAACCCGACGCTTCGCCCACCACGCAGCGCACGCCGCCCTCGCCGTCCGGCTCGACCGAGACCAGGGCATCGAAGACATTGCCCGAATAGCCGTAGACGCGGACCGGCAGCGGTTCCTGTTCGTTGCCCTGTTCGACCGCGCGGGTGATGCGGTCGACGGTCGAGCGATCGCTCCACGGCCCGAAGAGAATGGCGACGGTCTGGCCCACGGCCTCTTCCGCCGGCCAGCCGGTGACGCGGGAGAAGGCCGGGTCGACCTCGGTGATCCGGCTGTCGAAGCCGGTGGTGAGGCGCAGGTGGGCGGCGGTGGAAACGGCGGCGGACGCGGGCATGGATCAACCGAACATGGTCTTGAAGGTGCGGTCAAGGAAAGCCGTCACCTGGTCCACCCATTGCTCGCGCAGGAGGCGGTAGGACAGGGCGTGGGCCCCCCAGGGCCCCGCTTCGACGATCAGCGGGTCATGGACCGCCGGCGCCGGCGTCGCCCAGAGGGCGGCGGCTGGATCGGCGGCGGCCAGCGCCTCGGCATCGGCGAAGGGCACGATGGGATCGCCCAGGGAATGGATGATCAGATAGGGCCGCGCGCCGAGACCGGCGACGACGTCGATCGCCCGCCCCGCCTTGTCCGCGAAGCCCCAGAGGTTGCGCGCCCCCCACAGCACGGCATCGACCACGGGCGCGGGCAGGCCGCTTTCGGCCGCGACGCCGCGCGCCGTGACCGGGGCCGCCACGGCA
The DNA here is from genome assembly GCF_021568905.1 of Zavarzinia marina. Lineage (GTDB taxonomy): Bacteria > Pseudomonadota > Alphaproteobacteria > Zavarziniales > Zavarziniaceae > Zavarzinia > Zavarzinia marina. Next base: position 225,189 of record NZ_JAKGSB010000004.1, read on the forward strand.
TAGGTGTCCATGGTGATCAGGGCTTCGATGCGGGGATCGGCGGCAGCGGCATAGATCGCTGCATTGCCGCCCATAGAGACGCCGAGGACCGCGACCCGGCGCCCGGGGTGGCGGGCCTTGATCCAGTCGACGGCGGCGACCACGTCCCTGCCCTCGTCCGGGCCGAAGCTGGGCGGCCGGGGACCGGCGCCGGACTCGCCGTGATTGCGAAGATCGAGGGCGAGGACGGAATAGTCCCGGCCGAGGAGGTCGCGCATCATGCCGTAGAAGCCGACGTATTCGTCGCCCCGCGTGCCGGTCGCGCCATGGACCAGCACGACCGTCGCCTTGGGCGCCGCCGCCTCGGCGGACCAGGCGACCAGGGGCACGCCGTCGGCGCTTTCGAAACGGACCTCGGCCAGCGGCAGGTCGGCGGGCGGCGGCGGCACCGGATTGCGGTAGGCCGCGAGCAGCACGGCCGGCAGGACGCCCAGCACCACCACGGGCACCGCGACCGCCAGGACCGCCAGCAGAACCACCACGCGCTTCATCGTCTTCCCCCGACCGGGACGAATCTCCCTGCCAGGATGAAGACTCAGGGCACGGCGCTACTCAAGCCCCATTGCCCCCTCAGCGGGCGAGACCCTGCCACAGGGCGGAGAGGCCGAAGACCACCAGCACCACGCCCGAAAGCCGGTCGATCCAGCCCAGCACCGCAGGGCGGAGCCAGCGCCGGGCCCCGCCCGCCGCCGCGACGATGGTCCATTGCCAGGTCAGCGAGCCGAGGCCGAGACCGATCACCGTCGCGGTCGCGGCGGCGGGACCGGCCGCGGCCGCCAGCCCGATGCCGGCAAAGGCGCCGGCGAAGGAAATCACCGTCAGCGGGTTGGTCAGGGTCAGGCCGAGGGCGGAGACGAAGGCCGGCAGCACATGCGCCCGCGCGGCCGGCCCGGTTTCGCCGGGCGCCATCTCACCGGGCGCCGTCTCACCGGTCGCCGTCTCACCGGTCGCCTGGGGCAGGGCTGCGCGCCGGCCCGCCGCGCGAAAGCCCCCGATTCCGAGCCAAATCAGGATCCCGCCGCCGATGATGCCGAGCCAGCGCGCCTGATCGACCAGCACGGCGGTGACCGCCGAAAGCCCGAAGGCGGCCAGCGCCGCATAGATCGAATCGGCGGCAGCGGCGCCGAAGCCGGTGGCGAGACCGACCGCGAGCCCGCCCCCGACCGTGCGACGCAGGATGAGGAGGGAGATCGGCCCGACCGGCATGGCGATGAAGAAGCCGAGGGTGAAGGCACTGGCCAGAAGGCCGACGGGCAGGTCGCTCACGGCGCATCCCCCGCCGCGTTCCCCACCGGCAGGGCTGTCGTCTCCTTCACGGTGGAGAGCGCGAGCTGGGTTTCGCTGCGGGCGATGGTGCCCGTCGCCTTCAGGCGCTTCAGAAGGGCTTCGAGGCCAGCGACGTCCGCGACCCGGACCTTGAGGAGGTAATTGGCGGCACCCGTGACGTGATGCGCCTCGAGCACGGCGTCGTCGCCCGCGACATGGGCGACGAAGGCCGCCTCGTCCGCGCCCGGCAGCAGGGTGACGGTGACGAAGGCGGCGATGCCGAGGCCGAGCGCCAGCGGATCGGCCAGCGCCACCGTGCCCCGGATGACGCCGCGCGCGGCGAGCTTGCGCACGCGTTCGTTGACGGCGGAGGTCGAAAGCCCGACCGCCTGGCCCAGCTCGACGATGCCCATGCGGCCGTCGACCTGCAGCCGCGCAATTATCGCCCGATCCACGGGGTCCATCATATTTTCACTACTTTCATGAAAAATTTTTTCAATAACAAAAAATTACCGCAAAACAATGGTTCCCCCATATGGAGGATAATGCGGCAATTTTTCCGTTATATTTAATTTATAAAGGAATTTTTTTCGTTCAATACCGAATTTTCCGGAACAATCATGAATTGACGCGGCAATCAGCCGCCCCCGGGGAGAGGTTGCGGCCCGGGCCTTATATGGCTATGCCATCTCACCGCGTTTCGGCGGCAGCGTTCGGCCGCCCGTTCGAGAGACAAGTCATGAGCAATCTGAACCGAGAGCGGGTGCTCAGCGTTCATCACTGGACCGACCGTCTGTTCTCCTTCACCACCACGCGCGACATGTCGCTGCGCTTCGTGAACGGCCAGTTCACGATGATCGGGCTGGAAGTGAACGGAAAGCCCCTGCTGCGCGCCTATAGCGTCGTCTCCGCCAATTACGAGGAGCATCTGGAGTTCCTGTCGATCAAGGTGCCGGACGGCCCCCTGACGTCGCGCCTCCAGCATATCCAGGTGGGCGACACGATCCTGGTCGGGCGAAAGCCCACGGGCACCCTGATCGCCGACAATCTGCTGCCGGCCCGGCACCTCTATCTGCTGTCGACCGGCACCGGCCTCGCGCCCTTCATGTCGATCATCAAGGATCCCGAGGTCTACGAGAAATACGAGAAGGTGGTCCTGGTCCACGGTGTGCGCCAGGTCGCCGAACTCGCCTATCAGGCGCTGATCGAGAAGGACCTGCCGGACAACGAGTTCTTCGGCGAGATGGTCCGTGACAAGCTGATCTATTACCCGACGGTGACGCGCGAGCCGTTCCGCAACCAGGGCCGCCTGACCGATCTCATCAAGTCGGGCAAGCTGTTCTCCGACGTCGGCCTGCCGCCCATGTCGAAGGCGGACGATCGCTTCATGATCTGCGGCAGCCCCGAGATGCTGACGGACATGGTGAACCTGCTGACCGAAGAGGGCTACGACGAAGCCAGCTTCTCCAAGGCCGGCCACTACGCCATCGAGAAGGCCTTCGTCGAGAAGTAACCCAAGCGCGTCGTCCCGGCGAAGGCCGGGATGACACTCTTTGCCACGCGCCCTTTGCCGAGCACTCTTTGCCCGACAGCCGTCACGCCCTAAAAGGGGGGAACGCCCCAGTAGTCCCCCAGCGTGGTGCCCCATGTCCGTCGAGAAACCCAACGTCCTCCTGATCACGGCCGACCAGTGGCGGGGCGAATGCCTCGGCGCGCTGGGGCATATGGTGCGCACGCCCAATCTGGACTGGCTGGCGGCCGACGGCGTGCTGTTCCGGCGCCATTTCGCCAGCGCGACGCCCTGCGGGCCGAGCCGGGCCTGCCTGCTGACCGGCATGTATCTGATGAACCACCGCTCGGGCACCAACGGCACGCCGCTCGACGCCCGCTTCACCAATGTCGCCCTGGAGGCGCGGCGGATCGGCTATGCCCCCGCCCTCTTCGGCTATACCGACACCTCCCATGACCCGCGCACCCGCCCGCTCGACGATCCCGCCCTCGCGACCTACGAGAGCGTGCTGCCGGGCTTCGATCCCGTGTGCTGGCTGCCGGAGGATCCGAAGGCCTGGACTCATTGGCTGCGCAAGCAGGGCGTGCCCGTGCCGGACGATGATCTGGACGTCTATCTGCCGATCGACGGCTATCCGGGCGCCGAGGGCAAGGGCCCCAGCTATCCGCCGCCGATCTATGGCGCCGAACAGTCGAACACCGCCTTCCTGGCGGGCGAGGTGCTGGACCATCTGACGGCATGGGGCGACGACAAGCCCTGGTTCGTCCATCTGTCGTGGCTGCGCCCGCATCCGCCCTGGGTGGCGCCCGAGCCCTACAACACCCTCTATGACGCCGATGCCGTGCCCGGCTTCATCCGCCGCGACACCCGCGAGACCGAGGGGCGGCAGCATCCCTGGCTCGCCTTCCAGGGCGCCCGGCCGGGCTTTCGCGCGCCGGACGACGACCTCGCGCTCCGCCAGTTCAAGGCCACCTACTATGGCCTGATGAGCGAGGTGGACGACCAATTGGGCCGGATCGTCGACTGGCTGAAGGCGAACGGGCAATACGAGCGCACCCTGATCGTCTTCACCTCCGACCATGGCGAGCAGATGGGCGACCATTGGCTGATGGGCAAATCCGGCTATTTCGACCAGAGCTTCCACATCCCCCTGATCGTGCGCGACCCGGCCCGCGCGGCCGACGCGGCGCGCGGCGCGGTGGTCGATCGCTTCACCGAATCCGTCGACGTCACGCCGACCATCCTGGACTGGCTGGGGCTCGAGGTGCCGCTGACCTGCGACGGCCGCAGCCTGGTGCCGTTCCTGCGCGGCAGGCCCATGCCGATCTGGCGCGACGCGGTCCACTGGGAATACGACTTCCGCGACGTGCGCTCGGCGGCCCCCGAGACGGATCTGGAGCTTTCGCTGGAGACCAGCAATCTCGCGGTCATCGCGGACGAGGCGTTCAAATACGTCCATTTCGCCGGGCTCGATCCCCTGCTCTTCGACCGCGCGGCCGATCCCGGCGAATTCACCGATCTCGCCGCCGATCCCGCCCATGCCGCGACCCTGGCGCGCTATGCCGGGCGCATGCTGTCGTGGCGCATGGGCCATATGGACCGCACCCTCACCCATTGGCATCTGGGCGAAGGGGGGCCGGTCTTTCGGCGTTGAGGTCGCCTGGGGCACGGTGCGCCCGGTAATGCTAGACTCCCGCGACCATTGACCTGCCTGATTCGTCCGACGAGGAAGCCATGGCGAAGCCGCGCGACAGCCTCCTGCCCGTGCCGACCGAGGTGCGGGAAGCCACGGCGAGCCCGCCGCCCCTGAACGAAGCCTCCCTGAGCGGCCTGATCGGCTGGGCCTTCGTCTTCGCCGTCTCGGTCGGCTGGCTGGCCGCCGTCGCCACCTATCTGGGCGACATCGTCGGCTTTTCCGCCCTCGGCGGCCTCGCGCCCCACGAATTGGCGGCGGTGCTGACCGGCGTCTTCGGGCCCATCGCCCTGATGTGGCTGGTCGCCCTGATGCTGGATCAGCGCGCCCGCGTGCTGCGCGCCCTGAGCGGGCCGGCCGTGCCCCGCCGGGCCGAGAGCGCCGCCGCCCCCCTCGCCGGCATCGGTGCCGCCGACACCGGCAAGCACCTGAAGGCGGAGGTCGACAACATCCGCCTCGCCACCCTCGAGGCGCGGGAGGCGACGCGCGATCTGGTCACCATCGTCGCCGCCCGCACCGAGGATCTGCGCAAGGTGATGCAGGAGGCGCGCGAAGCCCGCAGCATGATCGGCGGCGCCCTCGACGCGCTGTCCAGCGCCACGCGCTCCACCTCCGACACGCTGGCGGGGGCACTGACCGCGATCGAGCAGCAGCTGGACCAGCGCCTGTCGCGCCTGACCGACAGCGCGCGCTCCGCCGCCTCGGCCGCCGCCGCCGCCTCCGCCGACCTGCAGCGACAGGCGGATTCCATGCTGGCGGCGGGCGATGCCGCGGCCGAGAAGGCCGACGGCGCGACGGCGCGCCTGCGCCAGATCGGCACCGATCTCGAAACCGCCGCCAACCGTCTGACCACGGCGGCGGAAGAAGCCTTCACCGCCCAGACCGCGCGCATCGACGCCGTCGACAATTCGCTGGCCCGGATCGGCGAGGTGAACGCCAGCCTGGACGAGAGCATCGCCAACGCGAGGAACGGCATGCTGGGGCTGGAGGATTCGGCCGGCGGCATCGCGCGCCGCCTGTCGACCGCGACCGATGCCCTGGCGACCGAGAGCGAGCGCCTGAAGGATCTGGCCGAGGCCAGCCAGGCGGCCATCACCATGGCCGCCGGTTCGACCTCGCGCGCCGGCCAGACCGTGAACGAGGCGACCGACACCGCGCTCGCCAAGCTGCAACAGACCGAGCGCAACCTGCGCGGTCTCGTCACCGCGACCCAGAGCGAGCTGGGCCGCGCCGTGACCGATTTCGCGCAATTGGGCGAGACGCTGCGCCGGAGCGCCACGGAACACAGCGAAATCACCAATGCCGCGACCCAGAAGGCGACCATCGCCCGCGACCAGCTGCGCCGGGTGGCGGAGGAGATCGCGGCCGCCGGCAACGAAGCCGCCTCGCGCTCCCATGCCGCGGCCGACGCGCTGCGCATCAGCGCATCGGCGCTGTCCACCAATTCCGATGCCGCCCTCGACAAGATCGGCGACGTCGGCCAGGGCTTCGACGCGCTGGCGACGCGGCTGCGCACGGCGGTCGACGATGCCCAGGCGCGCGGCGGCGAAGCCAGCCGCATCGCCGCCGAGACGGCGCGCGAACTGGCCCGCGCGGGCGAGAAGCTGAAGGACGAATTGCGCGGCATGGAAGCTTCCATCGACGAGCATGCCCGCACCCTCGAGACCGCCGCCGGGCGCGCCGCCGGCTCGATCGAGGAAGCGGGCCGGCGCTTCGACGCCCAATCGGCCAATCTCGAGGAAGAGACGGTGCGCGCCGTCGGCACCGTCGACAATGCGGTGAAGACCCTGGCACGCCAGGGCACGGACGTGATCGCCGCCGCCGACAACGCGGTCCAGCGTCTGGCGACCGTGGTCACCGGCTTCCGCCAGCGCGCCGATGCCCTGGCCGAAAGCGCCACCACCGCCGAACGGCGCCTGAACGAGAGCACCCAGGCCCTGGACGGCCGCGCCCGCGAACTGGTGATCACCGCCGATACCGCCGGCGGCCGGGTGGAACAGGCCGCCGACATGATCGAGCGCCGGGGCCGCGACCTGGAGAGTGCGGCCGAGCGCGCCAGCGCCCGCATCGATGCCGCCGTCGGCGCCATGCAGCGCCAGGGCGACATCATCACCGCGATCGCCGACCGCGCCACCCACGAGACGGGCAAGGCGGGCGAGAGCCTGGACGAGATCGGCATCGCCGTCGACGAGCGGATCGCCGCCGCGCGCGCCCATGTCGCCGAGGCGGAACGCCAATTGGGCACCTTCGCCGCCCGCCTCGACGCCGCGACCCAGGACACGGTGGGCAATCTGAACCTGCTGATCGAGACCATGGAGCGCGACGATGGCAATCTGGCGGTGCAGGCCAAGGACGCCATCTCGAAACTGCGCGAGATGGGCACCACCATCGCCTCGGAACGCCAGGCCCTGGTCGAATCCTCGGCCAAGAGCCGCGACGAGCTTGAGACCGCCATCGTCATGGCGACCAAGCGCGGCGCCGAACTGAAGGCCCTGGCGGACGAGACCGCCATGGCGCTGGGCCAGATCGCGCGCAATCTCTCGACCGAGACCCAGACCCTGTCGGGCCGCGCCGACGAGGCCCGCCGCCTGATGGGCGATCTGGTCGGCGCCATGCGGGCCGAGGTCGAGTCGCTGGGCGAGACGGCGGGCGAGATCGAGCTGCGCCGGCGCAACATCGACGAGACCGACCGGGTCCAGCGCCGCCAGCAGGCGGTGAAGGCCTCGGCCGCCGTGATCGAGGGGCTGAACGGCCTGTCCGTCGACCTGGCCCGCACCCTGGACGAGGACGTGCCGGAAGACGTCTGGCGCCGTTACCTGGGCGGCGAGAAGGGCGTCTTCACCCGCCGCCTGCTGGGCGCGCGAAGCCGCGACGGCCACGACACCATTGCCGCCAAATACCGCGAGGACGGCGAATTCCGCACCTATGTCGACCGCTTCATGCGCCAGTTCGACGAATTGATGCGCCTGTCGTCGGAAGTGGACGACGAGGACGTGCTGACCGCGACGCTGCGCTCGTCCGACATCGGCAAGCTGCACCGCCTGCTGGCGGGGGCGCTGGGGCGGGAACACTAGGCGGCACACGCCATGCGCGGCTTCCTGAAGCGCCTGCGCCGCCATCTGGTGCTCACCGCCTTCGGGATCCTGGTGCTGTTGCCGATCGCCACCACCCTGATCTATCGGGTGGTGCCGGTCCCCGTGACGCCCCTGATGGTGATCCGCCTGTTCGAGGGCGAGGGGTTGGACCACGACTGGGTCGCCTACGACCGGATCGCCCCGGTCATGGTGCGTTCGGTGATCGCGGCGGAGGACGCCAAATTCTGCAGCCACCAGGGCTTCGACTGGGACGCCATCGGCGACGCCCTCGAATCGGCGGAAGACGGCGGGCGCCTGCGCGGCGGCTCCACGATCAGCCAGCAGACGGCGAAGAACGTCTTCCTCTGGCCCGACCGCTCGTGGCTGCGCAAGGGTCTCGAAGCCGGCTTCACGGTGCTGATCGAAGCCGCCTGGCCCAAGCGCCGGATCCTGGAGATTTATCTGAACTCGGTCGAATTCGGCCCCGGCGTCTACGGCGTCGAGGCGGCGGCGCGCCATCATTTCGGCGTCGCCGCCGCCGACCTCTCGCCCCGCCAGGCCGCCCTCCTCGCCGCCGTGCTGCCGAACCCGCGCGAGCGCTCGGCGGCGAAACCCTCCGCCTATGTCAGCGGCTACGCCGGCCGCATCCAGGCCCGCGCCCGATCGGTTACCCGTGCGATGATGCCGCCTTGCGAATAGGCGGGATCACAGCAGCTTGCCCTCGTTCGGGTTGCGCTGGGAGAGGGCCCATTCCACGACGGCCTTCATGGTGGCGCCGAGGACGCTGTCGAAGCCGCGGATGATGGTGTCGATGTCGTTGGCGTCGAGCTGGGCTTCGCGGTCGAAGGATTGCGAGGCGACGATGATCTGCTGGGGCTGCAGGATCATCTTGGCGCTGAGGCGGACGCGGATCACCGGCGGCGAGCGCAGGCCGTCGCGGTATTCCGCCTGGAACTCCCGCAGTTCCGAGGTGAGCTGGAAATCGGCGCGCAGCCCCACGGCCTGGCGGCCGACGGCGACGATGCGGTTGGAATTCTCGAAGGATTCGACCAGCAGGGTCTGCACCATGCGCGGCGCCCGCTCGGCCCAGCGCGCGCTGTCGAAATACTTCACCTCGGTCGAGGACGGCATCAGGGCGATGAAATCGGTGTCGATGGCGCGCGATGCCAGCGGTTCCTCGACGACGAGCTGCCACTGCGTGTTGACGCCGGGGCCGATGTCCTTGGCCGACGTCAGGGTGAACAGGCGCGGGGTCGAGGTCGCGGCCCGGAACAGGCTGCCGCAGCCGCCGAGCGAGACGGCGATACCGGCCATCGAGGCCCCGGTCAGCGATGCCCTTCTCAGCAGGCCGCGGCGGGTGGTCGGAACTCGAACGTCGATCATCGGGGCGCATACTCCGGTCGCTGGGTGCCGAGGAGGAAGCGGGACGGATCGCTCTCGAGGCGTTCCGCCACCCGTTCCAGGGTGCCGACGAGACGTCGCGCCTCGGTGATGAACTTGGCGAATTGAGTCAGGCCCTCGGCCGCGAATTCGTCGATGGAGCGCCGGTTGCTGACCACCAGGTCGCTGAGGGTGCGGGCGAAATTCTCGATCGAGGCCATGGCCTTGCGCCCGTCCTCGGTGATCGAGGAGATGGCGCGGGCGGCATCGGCGATCGAATTCGAGACCACGTTGACGTTGTCGATGATCTCCTGGATCTCGCCCGATTTCGCCGCGATGGCACCGGTCACGGTCTCGATGTTGGCGAGCGTGCGGGCGACCGATTCCTGGTTCTCCGGGCCGACGAACTGCTTCGCCTCCTCCAGCAGTTCCGCGCTGTGGCGCAGCACCTCGGGCAGGGTCGCGATCACCTGGGCGAGGCCGCCGGTCCGGCTTGGAATGACCGGCGGGCCGCCTTCGGCATGGGGGTTCAGCAGGGGGCTCTGCCCGGTGCCGGCGGTCATCTGGACGTAGGCGATGCCGGTGATGCCCTGGGACTCGAGCTTGGCCACCGTGTCCTCGCGCACCGGCGTGCCGGTGGCGACGTCGATCTCCACCTTCACCCGGCTGGGATCGTCGCGGTCCAGGGTGATCTTGCCGACGGAACCGACCTTGATACCGTTGTAGCGCACGTCCGAGCCCGCGCCCAGGCCGTCGACGGCGCCCGAGAAATAGATGATGTAACGATCGAAGGCCGGCGCCCGTCCCGCCCCCGCCAGCCACAGCGCGAAGACGAAGCCGCCGATCAGCAGGGCGAGCGTCAGGGAGCCGATGAAGAGATAATTTGCGCGGGTTTCCATCTGCGTGTCGCTTTCTTCAGCCCTCGAGGCGCGCTTCGTTGCGTGCCTTGGCGTCCAGGGCCGCGCGGCCCCGGGGCCCGTGGAAATACTCGACGATCCAGGGGTGGGTCTGTTGCAACATCTCTTCCATCGTGCCGACGACCATAACACGTTTTTCGCCGAGAACGGCGATGCGGTCGCAGACGGTGGCGAGCGTATCGAGGTCGTGGGTGACGAGGAAGACCGTGAAACCGATGGAATCCCGCAGATCGGCGATCAATTGATCGAAGGCGGCGGCACCGATCGGATCGAGGCCCGCCGTCGGCTCGTCCAGGAACACGATCTCGGGATCGAGGGCGAGCGCGCGGGCGAGCCCGGCGCGCTTCTTCATGCCGCCCGAGAGTTCCGAGGGATATTTGTCGCCGGCTTCCGGCGGCAGGCCGGCGAGCGCGATCTTCAGGGCCGCGATCTCGTCCAGGATCGGGCCCTTCAGGCCCAGATGCTCCTTCAGCGGCACCTGGATGTTCTGGGCGACGGTAAGCGAGGAGAACAGGGCGCCGTTCTGGAACAGGATGCCCCAGCGCTGTTCGACCTTGCGCCGCTCGACGGCGGGCATGCCGAGGATCTGCTTGCCGAAGACCTCGATCGAGCCGGCGGCGGGCCGGTTCAGCCCGACGATAGTGCGCAGCAGGACCGACTTGCCGGTGCCCGAGCCGCCGACCAGGGCGATGATCTCGCCCCGCCGGACGTCGAGGTCCAGCTTGTCGTGGACGACCTGCCGCCCGAAGGCGTTGCGGATGCCGCGCAGGCGGATGATGGGCTGGCCCCTTTCGGCCGGGCTGCCGTTGTCCGCCATGTCAGATCCCGACCGTCGCGAAGAAGATGGAGAAGGCGGCGTCGAGCACGATCACCAGGAAGATACCCTTCACCACCGACTGTGTGGTGCGCTGGCCGACGGATTCCGAACTGCCCTCGACCCGCAGCCCCTCGAGGCAGCCGACGACGGCGATGGTGACGGCGAAGAAGGGCGCCTTGACGATGCCGACGGCGAAAGTCTTCCAGGAGACGGAATCGGCCAGCCGGTTCATGAACACGTCGGGCGGAATGCCGAGCACGCCCCAGGACATCAGCATGCCGCCGGTCAGGCCCATCATGTCGGCGAAGAAGGCGAGGCACGGCAGCATGATCATGAGGGCGAGGACGCGCGGAACCACCAGGACCTCGATCGGATCGAGCCCCAGGGTGCGCATGGCGTCCACTTCCTCGTTCAGCTTCATCGAGCCGATCTGCGCCGTGAAGGACGAGCCGGAGCGCCCGGCGATGACGATCGCGGCCAGCAGAATGCCGAGTTCGCGCAGCACCGAGATGGCGACCAGATTGACGACGAAGATCTGCGCCCCGAACATCGCCAACTGGTCGACGCCCTGATAGGCGATGACGATGCCGATGAGGAAGGAGATCAGGCCGACGATCGGCATGGCCTCCAGCCCCGCCTTCTGCGCCTGGGCGAAGGTCGAGGTCAGGCGGAAGCGCCCCGGATGCAGGAACACGAGGCGGAACAGGGCCGCGATGGTCTCGCCGAGGAAGGAGATCAGGCTGAGCGATTCCTTGCCCGCCAGACTGACGGAGCGCCCGAAACCGTCGATCATGCGGGCGATCCGGCCGTGGCCGCGCGGCTTTTCCGGCACCGGGCGGTCGGCCTTGGCGACCTGGCCGAGCAGGACCTCGTAGTCCTCGTTCACCCCGGTGATCAGGGGTTCGCCGCCCGCGCGCTGCCAGCGCGCGGCGGTCCGGTGCACCAGCCATGCGCCGACCGTGTCGATCGCCTCGACCGCCGAGAGGTCGATTTCGAGGGCGCGGCCGCCGACGGGGCCCCCGCCCTTTCGCGATTCGCCCGGCAGCGCGGTCAGCGCGCGTTCGAGGCCGGCGACATTGGCGACGACCCAGCGCCCCGACAATTCCGCCCGCAGCCCGCCCTGGCGGTCGACGAGGCGCAGCAGGCCGGAAGCATCCACTCTAGTCGCTGACATGCGGGAAAATCCGAAACCAATGAAGACGATGAAATGCAGGGCTGCTCAAATCGCGGCCGATCAGAGGGTGTTGGCCGCCGGGGCGGGCCCCCGGCCGATCTTGGTGATCATATAGTCGACGCTCTCGGTGTCGACCCTGTCGCCGAAGCCGGTCAGAATCCGCTCGATCACCAATTCGCGGTAGTGTTCGCGGGCGCCGGGAGCGTCGCGCAGCTCCGTCTCCTCGGCCGCGATCAGGGCGACCCGGGCCAGGGGCAGTTGCGCCTCGGGCATGCCCGCGACGGAGAACAGGCGCGCGACGCCGGTACCGCCCGGATCGCGGATCAGGGACGCCGCATTGTCGGCGGCAATCCCGGCGCGGAGCGCCAGCGCCGTCTCGAAGAACAGATAGTCGCCCATCAGCAGGGCGCGCATGATCAGCGTCGGCGTCAGGCGGCCCGAACGGTGCAGGTCGGCGATGAAGCTTTCCAGATCCTGACCGATGCCGTGGGGCAGCATCAGGGTGGCGCGTTCCCGGCTCTGCAGGGTGAGATCGGCGAGCATGTCGGGATCGAGGGCGCCCCGCCCCGACAGGTGACGGTGAAGCTGCTCCGACACCATCGCCATCAGCTTGGCCGCCACCCGGACCGGCAGGCCGCCACGCCCGGCCAGCGGTTCGGCGACGCGGCTGATGGCGCCATAGCGATCGGCCACCCGGTCGAGGGAGGCGTCGGAAATCGCGGCCCCCGGATTGCCCACCAGCCGCGCGACCGCGCCGATGTCGCCGCGCTCGATCAGAGCTTCGGAAAGATTGGCGGAAATGCTGGCGCGTCCGGCGATCGCCGAAAGCCCGGCGGACGACGTGGCGAGAACGAGGCCGAGCAGGTCCTCGTCCGTCAGCACGGAAGAAGCCTCGAGCACCGGCAGCGCCACGTGATCGACGTCGCTGGCCAGTTTGACGGCGATGTCGTGGGGCAGGTCGTCGGCGTCCTTCATGGTGGCCGAGAGGGCGGCGCGCACCGCCACCGTCGCCTTCTTCGCGATGGTCCGGAACAGGGCCTCCGCCGCCAGCCGCGCCTTGGGATCCAGGGTGCCGTCGCGCCAAGCGGCGGCCACCAGTCGCGTCGCCTCGGCCTGACGGTCGGGGGACGGATCGGTCAGCAGAGCCTGCAGATCCAGTCGCGTCATGACGGGCTCGGACACCTTCACCTCTTCCTGCGGCCTTTGCTTCTCGCGGCCTTCGCCTCTTGTCGCCTCGCGGCGGAGGTCCTCGCCACGGACCCCCTCGCCAAGCCGGCAGCACCCTTATTGGACGGTCCTACCATAGCACGGTGGCGCGATGCCGCATGGACGACAAGGACCAATGTGATCAAAAAATGCGACCACAGGGCCGACATTGCCATCAAATCGCGACTGGATTTCGACATCATGCACATGAAACGCCTTCTGGCCCGTATGGCACCGCTGGCCCTCGCATTGGTCACGGCCGCGTCCGCGCAGGCCGCCGACACCAAGAAGGGCGCGATCATCTTCAAGCGTTGCGCGACCTGCCACACCCTGGACGCGGGCGGCCCCAACCGCGTCGGCCCCAATCTGCACGGCGTCTTCGGCCGGGCGGCGGGCACCGCCGAGGGCTTCACCTATTCGAAGGCCATGGCCGCCAGCGGCATCACCTGGACCGCCGAGACCATCGCCGAATATGTCGCCAGCCCGAAGGCCATGGTGCCCGGGAACAAGATGGCCTTCGTCGGCGTGAAGAAGGAAGACGAGCGCGCGGACCTGATCGCCTACCTGGAAGAAGCGACGAAATAGGCTTTCGCGCTTCGCCGCCGGCCCGGTTAAGCTGCGGCCCCGTCGGGGCACGGGCCCTGCACGCAGCAGGGCTCGGAGTCATCGATGGAACTCACCGTCGCGATCGAACGCTGGCCGATCGCCGGAACCTTCCGCATCGCGCGGGGCGCCAAGACCGAAGCCGCCGTCGTCACCGCCCGCCTGTCGGACGGCACCCATGTCGGGCGCGGCGAATGCGTGCCCTATGCCCGCTATGGCGAGACGGTCGAGGGGGTTGCGGCCAGCCTGAGGGCCCTCGCGCCCGCCGTCGCCGCCGGCCTCGACCGCGCGGCGCTGCAGGATCGCCTGCCCCCCGGGGCCGCGCGCAACGCGCTCGACTGCGCCTTCTGGGATTTCGCGGCCAAGACGTCGGGCCGCAGCGCCGCCGAACTGGCGGGCCTGCCCGCGCCCGGGCCGGTGACCACCGCCTATACCCTCAGTCTCGAGGCGCCGGCGGCCATGGCGGCGGCGGCCGTCGCCGCGCGGAAGCCCCTTCTCAAGCTGAAGCTCGGCGGCGACGGTCTCGATCTCGAACGGGTGGCGGCGGTCCATGGCGCCTGCCCCGACTCCCGCCTGATCGTCGACGCCAACGAAGCCTGGACGCCGGCCCTTCTGCTCGACCAGGGGCCGGCCATGGCCGGCCTCGGCGTCGCGCTGATCGAACAGCCCCTGCCGGCGGCGGCGGACGCGGCGCTGGCAGGGATCGACAGCCCCGTCCCGCTGTGTGCCGACGAATCCTGCCACAGCAGCGCCGATCTGCCGCGCCTCGCCCGGCTCTACAGCCACGTCAGCGTGAAACTCGACAAGACCGGCGGCCTGACCGAGGCGATCGCCCTGACGCGGGCGGCAAGGGACCTGGGTCTCGGGGTCATGGTCGGCTGCATGGTCGGGACCTCGCTGGCCATGGCGCCCGCCCTCCTCCTCGCCGGCGCGGCCGATTTCGTCGATCTGGACGGTCCGCTGCTGCTGGCGCGAGACAGGGTGCCCGGACTTCGCTACGAAGGGGCAGTGATCCGACCGGCGGAAGGGGATCTGTGGGGATGACGCACGGCGACCGTCCAGGCCAAGCACATCCGGGCCATTGGCACTTCAGCGCCGATTACGCGACGGCGCGGCGCCGCCTGATCGCGGCCTGTGCCGAGGCGGGTTTCGCCCTGGAAAGCCATCGCCATCCCCTGCGCGGCCCCGATGGCGGCACCCTCGCCACCGACGTCGTCCGCGTCGGGCCGATGTCGGCGCGCAGGCGCCTGGCGGTGGTCGCCGGCACCCACGGCGTGGAAGGCTATTTCGGCGCCGCCGTCATCCACGGGCTGATCGCCGACGGCCATCTGCGCGCGCTGCCGCCCGATTGCGCCGTCGTTCTGATTCACGGCCTCAACCCTTACGGTTTCGCCTGGACCCGTCGGGTGACGGAAGACAATGTCGACCTCAACCGCAATTGGGTGGATTTCGGCCGCCCACGGCCCGACGCGCCGGACTATGCCGCGATCGCCGACGCCCTGCTGCCCGCCGACCTCGAGCCCCCGACCCTGGCCCGATCCGACGGCCGCCTTCAGCGCTTCGCCCGCGAGCGCGGCTTCTTCGCCCTGCAGGAAGCGATCACGCGCGGCCAGTACCAATGGGACGACGGCCTCTATTTCGGCGGGCGCGGCCCGACCTGGTCGCGCCGGCGCATGGCCGAGATCGCGGCGCGCCATCTGGCCGGGCCCGGCCATGTCGCGGTGGTCGATTGCCATACCGGCCTCGGCGGCCACGGCAAGGGCGAGCTGATTTCGATCGCCGCCCCCGACAGCGCCGACTTCGTCCGGGCGGAACATGTCTTCGGGCCCGGCGTGACCTCGACCCTCGCCGGCAATTCGGTCTCCGCCCATCTCATGGGGTCGCTGGACGAGGGCATGGCGGAACTGGTCGGGCCGGCCGATCTGACCTTCGTCGCCCTCGAGGTCGGCACGCGGGACGGCCAGACCGTGATCGCGGCGCTGCGCGACGACAATTGGCTGCACATGCGGGGCAATGCCGGCGGCCCCCTGGCCCCGGCGATCAAGGCCCGCCTGAAGGACGCCTTCGCCCCCGAGGACCCGGGCTGGCAGGACCGTGTCCATGCGCTCGGCGTCGGCTGCGTGACGCGGGCCCTGTCACGCATCTGATCCGGCCCGGATCCGGCCGGCACCGATCGCGCCATTGTCACGCCCAGGTCATCGACCTTGTTTAGAACAGCAATCGCCAAATCCTATTTCAGGGAGCCCAGCGATGCTGTCTCGCGAACGCGTGCCGGCGGACATGATCGTCGGCGATACCGACGACCTGCCGTCCAACGAATCGACCGCCACCCCCTTCGCCGCCGTCCTCGAGGAACGCCTGTCCCGCCGCGGGATGCTGGGCCTCGGCGTCGCCGCCACCGCCCTCGGCGTGTTCGGCGGCTTCCGCGCGCGGACCGCCGCCGCCGCCGAAGCGGAAATTCCGGCCTCCAGCCTGACCTTCAAGGAAGTGCCCCATCTCCTCGACGAGACGATGCATGCGCCGGAAGGTTACGAGGCGCAGGTGCTGATCCGCTGGGGCGACGCGGTGCTGCCCGGCGCGCCCGCCTTCGATCCGCTGAAGCAGACCGCCGAGGCCCAGGCCAAGCAGTTCGGCTACAACAACGACATGATCGCCTGGTTCCCCCTGCCCTACGGCAGCAAGACGGCGGACCACGGCCTGCTGGCGATCAACCACGAATATACCGATCCGCACATCATGTTCCCGGGCTTCGCCGACGAGAAGGCGGCCTATAAGGACACGACCAAGGAACAGGTCGAGGTCGAGCTGGCCGCCCATGGCATCTCGGTCATCGAGGTGAAGCGCGAGGGCGACGCCTGGAGCGTGGTGCCGGACAGCAAATATGCCCGGCGCATCAACCTCCTGAACAGCGAGACCCTGCTGTCCGGCCCCGTCGCCGGCAACGACAAGGTGAAGACCTCGGCCGATCCGAGCGGCACCAAGGTGATCGGCACGATCAACAATTGCGCCGGCGGCTGGACCCCCTGGGGCACCTATCTGTCGGGCGAGGAGAATTTCCACCAGTACTTCAGCGGCGCGACCGACGCCCCGATCCACACCCGCTACGGCGTGAAGGGCAAGCCGGAATATCCGTCCTGGGGTGCCCATGTCGATCGCTTCGACGTGACCAAGGAGCCGAACGAGCCGAACCGCTATGGCTGGGTTCTCGAGGTCGATCCCTACGACCCGGAGGCGACGCCGAAGAAGCGCACCGCCCTCGGCCACTTCAAGCATGAGAACGCGACCTCGGCGCTCACCGCCGACGGCCGCCTCGCGGTCTATTCGGGCGACGACGAGCGTTTCGAATACGTCTACCGCTTCGTCACCAAGGGCAAGGTGAACATGGAGGACCGCAAGGCCAATGCGGATCTCCTCGACGAAGGCACCCTCTATGTCGCGCGCTTCGACGCCGACGGCACGGTCACCTGGATGCCGCTGGTGTTCGGCGAAGGCCCGCTGACGGCGGAGAACGGCTTCAACTCCCAGGCCGACGTGCTCCTCGAGACGCGCCGCGCCGCCGACCTGCTGAAGCCGACGCCGATGGACCGTCCGGAGGACGTCGAGACCAACCCGGTGACGGGCAAGGTCTATATCGCGCTGACCAAGAACGACCGCCGCACGCCGGATCAGGTCGATGCCGCCAACCAGCGCTTCAACAACGTCTTCGGCCACATCATCGAAATGGTCCCGCCGACCGTCGACGGCAAGGTCGACCACGGCGCCGACACCTACGCCTGGGACATCTTCATCCGGGGCGGCAATCCGGGCAGCAAGTCGGCCGGCGCCAAGTTCGGCCCGGGTACGTCCCCCGACGGCTGGTTCGCCAATCCGGACAATTTCGTCTTCGACAGCCAGGGCCGTCTCTGGGTCCTGACCGACGGCTTCCCGGATTTCGACGTCGCCGACGGCCTGTGGTGCTGCGACACCGAAGGTCCCGCGCGTGGTCAGACCAAGCATTTCTTCGCCGTGCCGAAGGGCGCTGAAATGTGCGGCGGCGCCTTCAATTCCGACGATACGGCGATCTTCCTCTCGATCCAGCACCCGGCCGAGGATTCGATGTATGACGCGCCCTCGACCCGCTGGCCCGACTTCAAGGACGACATGCCGCCCCGCCCGGCGGTGGTGGTGGTCACCAAGAAGGGCGGCGGCCTGATCGGCGCCTGATCCCGCAGCAGACGACGAAGGGGGGGCGCGATGCGTCCCCCCTTTTTCGCGCCTGTGCTGCGCTTCTATTCCTTTGGCGTGCCCGGCACCACGCCCTCGTTGGCGCGCTGGATGACATAGGCGTGGATGGCGTCGGCGCCCGCTTCGTCGAGGACGTCGTCGAAAGCGACCATGCCATTGTCCTTCAGCATGCCGCCCAGCACGATGTCCTTCCAGGCTTCGTGGATCACCGGGCCCGAATGGCGAAGATCCGGCAGCACGCCGCCGGAGACGGCGCCAATGCCGTGGCACACCATGCAATATTGGGCATAGAGCGCGGATCCCTTGGCGACCATCTCCTCGGGCGCGGTATTGGCCGGCGGTTCGGGGAAGGCGGCGCTCAGGTCCGGCGGCGGCAGTGTGTCGGTACCGCCGATCCTGAAGGTCAGCACGCGGCCGATATTGGGCATGTCCATCGTATGGGCGGCGCGGCCATAGGCCAGCGCATAGGCGCCGCCGTAACCGGCGACGACCGTGACATATTGCACGCCGTCGATCTCATAGGTGATGGGGGCGGCCTGGATGCCGGTCTGGGCCGGCGTGTACCACAGGCGTTCGCCCGTCCTCGCGTCATAGGCGATGAACTTGCCGTCGCTGGTGCCCTGGAACACCAGGCCGCCGGCGGTTGAAAGCACGCCGCCGTTCCACGGGCCCCACAGCTTGGCGCGCCAGGCTTCCTGCTGCTTCACCGGATCCCAGGCGATCAGGGCGCCGGAGACGATGTCGGGGTCGATGTCGGCGATCGGGCTGTTGTCCGTCCCCGTGTTCCACTGCTTGCGGTTATAGGCGAATTTCTTGTCCGGGGCGTAGAGGCCGGGGATTTCCTGGGTCGGGATATAGACGAGGCCGGTCTCCGGATCGAAGGACATGGGCTGCCAGTTGTGGCCGCCGATGGGCGACGGCATCACCACCGCCGGCTCGTCCGCCCAGCGCGCGCCCGGGGTTTCGATCGGGCGCCCGGTTTCCATGTCGATCCCGCTCGCCCAGGTGACGGTGACATAGGGTTTGGCCGAGATCAGTTCCCCGGTCTCGCGGTCGAGGACGTAGAAGAAGCCGTTCTTCGGCGCCTGCATGATCACCTTGCGCGGCGTGCCGTCGATCGCCAGTTCCGCCAGGATCAGATGCTGGGTCGCGGTATAGTCCCAGGTATCGCCCGGCGTGACCTGATAATGCCACTTCAGGCGTCCCGTATCGGGATCGAGCGCCAGGATCGAGGAGAGATAGAGGTTGTCGCCGCCCTCGGGGCTGCGGATGTGGCGGGCCCAGGGCGCGCCGTTGCCGGTGCCGACATAGAGAAGGTCGAGGTCCGGATCATAGGCCATGGAATCCCAGATCGTGCCGCCGCCGCCCATCGTCCACCATTCGCCGGTCCAGGTCTTGGCGGCTTCCGCCAGTTCAGGGTGCTCGAAGGGTTTCGAGGGATCGCCGGGCACGGTGTAGAAGCGCCACGCCTGCTTGCCGGTATCGGCGTCATAGGCCGTGACGTAACCCCGAACGCCATATTCGGCGCCGCCATTGCCGATGATCACCTTGCCCTTCACCACGCGCGGCGCGCCGGTGATCGTATAGGGCCAGGGGCCTTCCTTGGTGTCGACGTCCCAGAGTTTCTCGCCGGTCGAGGCATCGAGGGCGACGAGGCGGCCGTCCAGCGTGCCGACGAAGACCTTGCCCTGCCAGACCGCGACACCCCGGTTGACCACGTCGCAACAGGCGAACTTGCCCCATGCGCGCGGCACTTCCGGATCGAAGGACCAGAGCGGCTTGCCGGTCTTCGCATCCAGCGCATCGACCATGGACCAGGGCTGGGTCACATACATGACGCCATCGACCACGATGGGGGTCGCATGGTGACCGCGCACGCCGCCGGTCTCGTAATGCCAGGCAAGACCCAATTGCTTCACGTTTTCGGTGTTCACGGCCTTCAGCGGGCTGAAACGCTGTTCCGAATAGGTGCGGCCGTGGGACATCCAGTTTCCCGGCTCGCTGTCGGCACCGATGATGCGGGCACCGTCGACCGCCGCCGGGCCCTCGGCGGTTGCGGTTGCGGTCGCGGACCAGAGACAGAGAGCGGCAAGCGCGGCAAGGCGGACGCCCGGACGGGTGATCTTCGACACGTTTTCCTCCCCCCCGATTTTCTTATCGTTCGGGTGGAAGAACCCTAGTCCGCGACCGCCCCGCCGGGCAATAGTGAACAAGGCGTCAACTTTGTCCCGGACTGGCGCGGCCCCCCTCCTCCATCGCCAGTTCGCCGCCGTCCCAGCGCCGGTCGAGACGGAAGGCGAAAGCCGTCGCGATGGCGCAAAACACCGCCATCAGGGCGAACACCACGCCGCCGCCCCATTCGAACAGCGGTCCGATGATCAGGGTCGCGGCCGAAACCGCCACCGAAATCCCGAAGGAGGCATAGAGCCCCTGGGCGGTCGCGGTCAGGCCGGGGCGGATGGCGCGGGCGATGAAATGCATGGCGCCCAGATGGGCGAAAGCGAAGGAACAGGCGTGCAGCCAGTTGACGGCCAGGAGAAACGCGGGATCGGTCGTCGCCGCCAGCACGGCCCAGCGCAGGATGCCGCCGATCGCCCCGATCAGGATCAGCAGGGTCGGGCGCAGCCGGTCGACGAAAAGTGACGAGAAGGCGAAGAGCAGGATCTCCGCCACCACGCCTTCCGACCAGATCAGGCCGATGGTGGCATCGCTGAGGCCGGCGTTCTGCCAATGGATGGTGGCGAAGGTGTAATAGGCGGCGTGGCTGGACTGCACGAAGGCATTGGCGCCGAGGAAGAGCAGGAACACGGGCTGGCGCAGGAAGGCGCGGATGGCGCCGGGAAAGCGCGGCCGGCGCTCGATCTCGATCACCGGCAGCAGCCAGGCGGTCGATGCCGTGAGGGCGAGAAGCGCGAGGGTCAGCCACAGGATCCCCTCCCTGCCCGTCACCGGCATCACCCAGCCCATGACCAGCGTGCCCAGGATGAAGGTGATGGAACCCCAGAGCCGCACGCGGCCATAATCATAGCCGCGCTGATAGGCGGCGATGACGCCCAGATTCTCGGTCAGGGCGACCTGGGCGGGATAGAACAGATTGGCCACCAGATAGGCGCCCAGCACGGCCCAGAAGCCTTGCGCCGGCGCCAGCAGGGCGAAGGACGCGAGGCTCGCCACCGTAAGGCCCATGAGGATGCGGCGGCGATCCGCCAGCAGATCGGCGAGACGCCCGAAGCCGGTGTTGCCGACGATGCGGATGATCTGGCCGAGGGCCAGCACGATGGCGATATCCGTCGGCGCCAACCCGCGATGGGCCATCCAGGCCGGCAGGAAGGGCACGACGACGCCGAGCCCCGAGAAGGAGACCGCATAGAAGAAGGCCATGCGGACGGCCACCGGCCAGCGCCGGCGCAGGGGTTCGGACATCGAAGGCGGGCCAGGGCCCCGGAAAAGCCCGAAGGTTCAGCCTTCCAGGGCGCAGTGGACGAGATCGGACAGGCGGCGGAACCGCTCGATCGAGGCACTGTCTTCCAGAAGCCCCGCCGAGAGAAGCACGAAAGTGACGTCGCTGACCGGATCCACCCAGAACGCATGGGAGCCGGCGCCCAGCCCGCCGAAGGTGCCCGGGCTGGCCAGATGCCCGAAGGGGGCCGGATGGACCCCGGTGCCCCGCAGCCAGAAGCCATAGGACATGTGGGAGGGCACGTCGCCCCAGCCGCGCTCCACGGCATGGGCATAGAGGGAATTGGGCAGCTTGCCCGTCCGGTCCTCCAGGGCGAAGCGCACCAGCGCCGGCGCCAGCAGCGAACCGCCGGGGCCCCGCCCCTTCTGGCGCCAGCATTCGGCGAAGCGGAAGACGTCGCTCGCCGTCGTGACGCAGCCGCCGCCCGGCATCTCGCTGTCGGGCTTCAGCCGGTCGGAGGATTCGAGGACGCCGGGGGGAAACAGGCCCGGCGTCCTGTCGCGGACGACGACCGGCACATAGCGCGGCCGGACTTCCGCCGGAATGCCGAGCACGGTGTCGGTCATGCCCAGCGGCTCGAAGACATCGTCCGCCAGGATGCGGGCGAAGCGCCTATCGTGGCGATCCAGCCGGCGCACGATTTCCGCCAGCAGGCCGTGGGCCAGCACAGGGCTGTACATGAATCGCTCGCCCGGCGGGCAGAGGGGCGTGGCGCGCGAGAGCGCGGCGGTGACCGAGCCGATGTCGGCGGCGTTCAGGCTCTTGTCGCCCACGATCACCGGGGGCAGGCCGCTGGTATGGGTGATCAGATGGCCGATGGTGATGCCGGATTTGCCGTGTTCCGCGAATTCCGGGATCACCGCCGCCACCGGCGTGTCGATGGCGAGGTCGCCGCGCTCGACGCATTGCAGCACGGCCATATTGGTGAACTGCTTGGAGACCGACATCGACATGAAGACGTCGCCGATGTCCATCCGGCGCTCGCTCTCACGATGGGCATAGCCGATCGCCTGATGCAGCACGATACGGCCGCCGCGCGCCACCAGCACCTCGGCGCCGTCGATCCGCGCCGCCTCGACATCGGCCAGGATCGCGGCCGGCAGGCGCGCGAGGCGGTCGGGATCGAACTGGCAGGCTTCGGCGGCATTCATCGGCTTCTTCTCCCGGCGGCTGTCTGATGGGCGGCGGGAGTGTGCGCGGAATGCCCGCCCGGTTCAACCGGGCGAGGATCGAATTTCCGGGGCCCGCCGAAACCGGGCCCCGGCAGGACCGATCAGTCCTTGGCGCGTTCCATGTAGGAGCCGTCGGCGGTGGCGACGACGACGCGGGTGCCGGATTCGATGTGGGGCGGGACCAGGACCTTCTGGCCGTTCTCCAGCATGGCGGGCTTGAAGGACGACGACGCGGTCTGGCCCTTCACCACCGGATCGGCCTCGACGATCTGCAGGGTCACGGTCTGGGGCAGTTCGGCCGAGACCGGATCGCCCTCGAAGGTGCGGATGTTGCAGACCATGCCTTCCTGCAGCCACACCGCCGGCTCGCCGATCACATCGCGCGAGACCAGGATCTGATCGAAGGTCTCGACATCCATGAAGGCGAAATTCTCGCCTTCCGGATAGAGGTACTGATAGTCCCGGTCTTCGAGGCTGACGCGCTCCACCTGCTCGGACGAGCGGTAGCGTTCCTGCGTCTTCACGCCGTCGCGGATGCCGCGCAGTTCGAGCTGGGCGAAGGCGCCGCCCTTGCCGGGCTGCACCATCTGGGTCTTCAGAACTGCGAACAGCTTGCCGTTGATTTCGACGACATTGCCGACGCGGATCGTATTCGCGTTTACCTTGGGCATGGGGATTGACTCTAAATGGCCTGTCTGGATGGCGGCGGACCCTATCAGACGCGCCCGCGATGGACAACCGCCACGGCGCCTGCTACGGCCCCTGCATCATGACCGGATCGAACCCGCCCCAAAGCGCGCCCTGGTGGCGCCCCGACGTTTTCGCCGCCCGGCGCGACGCGCTTCATGCCCGCGCCGCCGTGACGAAGGCGATCCGCGCCGCCTTCGACGCCCGCGATTTCATCGAGGTGGAGACGCCGGCGCTCCAGGTCAGCCCGGGGATCGAACCGCATCTGATGGCCTTTTCGACCGATCTGGAACCGGCGGACGGCGGGCCGGGCTTGCGCCGGCACCTGCACACCTCGCCCGAATTCGCCATGAAGAAACTGCTGGTCGCGGGCGAAAGCCGGATCTTCCAGATGGCGCGGGTGTGGCGGAACCGGGAACGCTCCGACACCCATCACCCGGAATTCACCATGCTGGAATGGTATCGGACGGGCGCCGGGCTGGACGATCTGATGGCCGATTGCGAAGCCCTGCTGCGCGCCGCCGCCAGCGCATGCGGTCGCGATCACCTGCTGGTCGCCGGCAAGGCCATTCCCCTGGACGAGGATTTCGAGCGCCTGTCGATCGAGGAAGCCTTCTTCCTGCATGCGGGCGTCGACCTGTTCGCCACGATCGACGATGACCGCGACCCGAGCCCCGGGCGTCTCCGCGAAGCGGCGGAGGAGATCGGCATTTCGACCAGCGACGAGGATCGCTGGGAAGATATCTTCTTCAAGATCGCCCTCGACCGGATCGAACCCCATCTGGGCGAGACGAAACCGACCTTCCTGACCGACTGGCCGATCTCCATGGCCGCCCTGTCGCGCCCGAACCCGGACGATTCCCGGGTGGCGGAACGTTTCGAGCTCTATGTCGGGGGTGTGGAACTGGCGAACGCCTTCGGCGAACTGACCGATGCGGCGGAACAGCGCCGGCGCTTCGAAGCCGACTGCGCCTTGAAGGAGAAGCTCTACGGCTTCTCCTATCCGATCGACGCGGATTTCCTCGCGGCCTTGGAATGGGGTCTGCCCGAATGTGCCGGCATCGCGCTGGGCGTCGATCGCCTCGTCATGCTGGCGACGGGGGCGGCGCGAATCGAGGACGTGCTCTGGGCGCCGGTGGTTTGAACGGCGTCAGGCGGCCTTCGCCGACTTCGCCGCCTTCTCCTCCTCGCCCGGCATGGGCAGGGTCGCCAGGGTGAGAACCGCGTCGGTCGAGAGGCGGGGTCCGAAGACGCTGGCGATACTGTCGACCGCGCTGGCGAGGCCGCGCCCGATCTGTCGGCCGATGCTGCCCACCGTGTCGGCGGCGGTATCGACCTGGGCCACCACCACGTCGGCGGCCTTGGCGCCGGCGCTTTCGATCTTCTTGGCGAAATGATCATAGATCGCGCTGACCGATCGCGGCTTGCCGGATTTGTCGTAGAAGATGTTGCGGTTGGCGGCGGCGGCGGCCGGCAGCAGGTCGGCGCCGGACGCCTGTGGCGCCTTCTCCATGGTGCGCAGGAAGCGCGACGCCCCGCCGGCACCGAGGAAATGCGCCATATAGAGGTCGGTCGAATTCACCGGGCGCGTCAGTTTGCCTTCGAGGTAATCCTTGTTGTCGCTGGCGAATTCGGCCCCCATCGCCGCCGCCACCGCCGGATTGTCGCGCAGGTCCAGGATCTCCTTGCGCAAGCCCTTGTCCGCCACCTTGAGCCGCCCGTTGGAGCAACGCTCGATCGAATCCGCCAGATCGCCCAGACCATGTTCCGCCCCATGGTCCTTCACCATCTGGAGCCAGGTCTGTTCGATGAACTGATAGAGCCCCCGGGCGGAAGAGGTGCGCGCCTTGGCTTCCGGATCGAAGCCGGATTCGATCTTGGCCTGGGCGAGCAAGTATTTGAAGTCGACGCCGGTCTTGCAGGATGCGGACTGGATGCCCTGCACCACGTCGGCGCGGATACCGGCATAGGTGCGATCGGTCGCCACGCTGGTCAGTTCGGTCGGCAAGATCAGGCTCATTCCAAGGTCCTCCCCGGCAATCCGGTCCCGGCTGCCCGGCGAAAATTGCCGGGTTGCCATGGCGCCGCGCCGGATTTCGGGGGCTGGCGCGGTGCCACGCCCCCTATCCTGCGAAGACCATGCCAAGTCAGCGATCGGACCGGGCATTGCCGACGTTGAGCGCCAGCAGTTCGATCAGGCGGCGCAGCACCCTGACGATGCCGTCGTCCTTCGGGCTGGGGGTCAGGGCGGCGATGGCGGAGGCGGCGGCCACCACCGTGGTGGCGACGCTCAGCAGGGCGTCGCCGTTGCGGACGATATAGTCGATCATGGAAACCTCCTCAGGGGCCGATGCGATAGAAGTGATGGCGACCGATGGCGACCAGGGGGCGCCGCCCCCGGGCCCAGGCGGGCCGCACGCCCCGGGCGTGATAGTGATCGGCGCCGGCGGTCGGATCGCCCGCGCGGCCGTCGAGGGCGGCATCGGCGATCAGCCGGGCCGGCCGCAGCGCCGCGTCGTCGGGCACCATGGCGAGAAGCCTCGCGCGGTTCGGGTCGTCCCGGTTCCAGCACGAGAACTGCCAGGGCGCGCGGCAGACCGAGACCGCGTCGGGCCCGCCCCACCACAGCGGCTTCTGGCCGAGCGCGACGCGGCGCCCGCTGGCACGCATGCGGTTGACGATGACGGCGGCGACGGCGGCCATGCCCGGCACGCCCTCGCCCCGCGCCTCGCCCCAGAGGGTGCGGGCCAGCGTGTCGCGATCCGCCTCGCCCGGCGGCGGCAGATCCGCCAGGCGCGCGGCGAAGGGTGGCTGGGGCGCGCTCATTCCCGCCCCTCCGGCACACGCAGCTCCATCTGGCGAAGCCGGAGCTCGAGATCGGCGAGGCGGCCGTCGACCCGGCCGAATTCGCGCCGCGCCTCCGCCGCCGGAAAGGTGAAGCGCCCGCCTTCCTTCAATTCGGCGATCTGTTCGCGCAAGGCCTCGATCTGCACGCGAAGGGCCGCGACGCTCGCCGTCGTCTCGGCGACGCCATTCGCCATCCAGACCACCCCCGCCGTCAGCAGGGCGCCGATCGCAAGCGCCGCCTGGCGTTCCAGGGCGCTCGCGCGACGTGTCGGATCGGAACCGTCCATCCGTCTTCTCCCCTTCAGCCGTCGAGCGCGGCGAGTTGCGCCAGCGCCGCGTCGCGCGCCGCCAGCGCGCGATCGAGGGCGGCGGCGAGATCGGTCGAAAAGGCGGCGCCGATCGTCTCGATGGTGATGCCGAGGTCGGCCGCCTGGGCGACGTTCAGGGCCTGGCGCAGGCGCGTCAGACCGCCGATCGCCGCCGCCTCCTCCATGGTCTCGGCGGTTTCGACGACATCGACCTGAAAGGCCGGCACGCCCGGTTCGCCATAGGCCGACGGCACCCAGAGAAAGGATCTGATCGCAATCTGCATCGTTACAAACTCCCATAGGAAAGGAGACGCCAGGCCGCGCCGTCGAATTCGACGGCGCACCAGGTGCCGGTGGCCAGCGCGCGCAAGCCGCCGACGTCGAGCGGGAAGGCGCCGCCGCCCGTCCGCACGATGTGAAAGCGCGTGCCGGCGGCGGCGTTGAGGGTCGAAAGGGTGATGCCGCGGCCCGCGGTCAGGGTGGCCGTATGGCGGATCACCGGCGCATCGACGAGGGCGGCGAGGCTGAAGTCGGCGTCGCCCGTCCATACGGCGCAGCCGCCTTCCTTCAGGCGCGCCCAATGGGCACCGTCATGCCGGACGACGCCGCCGCCGCCGCCGAGATCGGCGACGAAGGCGAGATCGCCCTGGGCCGGCGTCACGGACGACAGGGTCGCGACGGTCAGTACCCTGAGGCGATGCAGGCGATCGGCGGAGATCACGCAATTGGCGCCGAACAGGGAGAGCCCGCTGTCGCCTTCGAAGCGCGCCACTTCCATCAGGCTGGCGGAACCGAGCGGGCACAGGCGCAGGCGCCAGCGCGTCGCCATGTCGCCGCTCGCCGGCACCGGCGAGATTACCTGGATCACTTCTTCGCCAACCAGCGGGTAACTCGAACCGTCATAGGCGGTGGCGGAAAGGCGGAACAGGAGATCGTTCTTCTGCACCGCCACCGGCGCGGCGCCGGTGCCGCGCGCCTTCTGCATCTTCAGGATCGGCCCGATGGCATTGTCCGAATAGGCCGAGAGATTGACCGCGACGCTGCCCCCCGACCAGGAATAGGCGAGCGAGCCCGTGCTATCCGCATTGAAGCTGCCGCCCATCGCGACGCCGCCGGCGAGCGGCAGGGCACCCGCCGCCGCCAGGAGATCGCCCCCGGCCGCGCTCGCCATCAGGCCGCGCATGAAGGGCGTGAAGGCGAAACTGTCGATCGTATCGGCACCGGTCAGCACCAGGCCCCGATCCGCCGCCCAGGTCGCGGCGGCGACGGCGTCGAGCCTGCCGGCATGAGCCTGCACCGTCGTGCCGACGGCGGCGGGTTGCAGGGCGCTGGTCGCCAGTGCCCCTTCGGATGCCGTCGCGAAGAGGGCCGCGTCGCCATCGTCGAGCTTGCCGTCGAGGGCGGCGTCGAGCCCGGCGACATCGGCGATGGCGATACCGGCCGAAACACCGATCGGCGCCCAGCCGGCGATGCCCCGCACCAGGGTGAGGCCCTCGGCCGCGACATGGACGATCATCCCCGCGAAGGCGGCATGAAAGCGCCACGCCGTGCCGTACCATCCGGCGAGTTGGCCGTCGCGCCCGGCCCAGGCACCGGTGGCGCCGGGACCGACGATATGGCATTGGCCGGCGGCAGGGGCTTCCGGCGGTGCCGTCCGGTCGCGATCCAGGACCACGGCCTGGACCAGCAGGTCGAGACCGTTCAAGGCCTCGTTGTGGGTTACTTCCTTCTGGGCCTGGGATTGCACGATATAGGGCATGGCCAGACGCGGGGTCGCCATGGGTCACCTCCGGAAATGAATGGATTCAGACCGTCGCGACGGCCCCGATGCCCCGGCCGAAGACGGCCGAGACCTGATGCACGCGGATGACGACGGCCGAGGGCAGCCAGCCGAAATCCGCCGTCTGCGCCGCCGCGTCATAGTCCGCGAAGGCTTCGGTCACGGCGATCGTCCGCTTCACCGCCGGCCCGGCGCCGTCGAGGACGTCGATCTCGTAGCGCTCCGCCTCCTCGTTCAGGGCGACGTCGACGCCGTCGGCCCAGACCCCGCCGAAGCGGGTCCGCCGGATCCAGGCGATGCGCAGGTTGCCGGCACCGTCGCGCCGGCCCGTGACATGGACCGGGGCATAGGGGCGAAGGCCCCGCCCCTCGGCGGTGAAGACCGTCGTGCCCCAGGCGGGATCGTCCGCCGGCAGCGTTGCGGGGCCGAAACGATAGTCCCGGGCCACCCCCCGTGCGGACAACGGCAGATCCACCTGGCGCAGCGCGCCGTTCAGCAGGACCACCGGCGCCCCGGCGGCGAGCGGGGCGCGCATGGCATGCTCGGTGCCGAGACGGCCGCGCAACAGGCCGCGCAGATCGAAACGGCGGGTGCCGACGGTCGCCGCCTCGGCGAACTGCAGGATTTCCCATTCGCCGTCCGCATTGCCGATCGCGAGCGCATTGACGTCGCCCGCCAGCAGGTCGTCGCGCGCGCGCCCGGCCAGCACGCCGGTCTGCAGCTCGACGCCGAGCACGTTACCCTCGTCCCAGAAGTCCGCCGGACCGTCATAGAGCGGATAGGTGGTAACCCCCATGGTGGCGGAGAGCGGCAGCAGGGCGACACGGCCGAAGCCCGCGCCCGTCGCCGTCGCCTCCACCGCCACGGTCACCGCCGGGCTGGTCGCGGCGGCGGCCCAGGGACGGTGACCGGCATCGTCTTCCGACAGGACGGGCAGGTCGAGCAGGCGAAGGCCGAGGCCGACCGGCGCCGGCAGGCGGGAGATCGTGGCGGGCCGGCCCTCGGCCAGGACCGGGCCGTGGATCGACGGTTCGACCGCCACCGCCTCTACCGCCCGCCCCGGCCCGTCGGTGATCCGGCCGAGACGCAGCAGCAGGTCGCCGCCCGGCGTCGAGAGGCGGACCACGTCCCCCGGATCGAGCGCCAGGCGCGAAGGCGGCAGGGTCAGGCGGGCGCCATCACGGCCGATCCAGGCGGCGGCCAGCAGGCGCTCGGCGGTGCGCCGGGCCTGCCCCTCGTCCATCGCCAGGGGCAGGCCCATCTGGCTGCGCCCCGCGGCCCCGCCCACCAGGCGGCGGCTGACCGCCGTGCCCTGTCGATAGTCGCGGGCGACATCGGTGAAGGCGATGGCGATTTCCGCCGGCAGATCCGTCTCCTGGGCGCGGATCAGGGCATAGTCGGCGCCGCTCTCGGCCGCGACCAGATCGTCGGGGGTCAGGCTCGCCACCGCCTCCCCGCCGCGCGGCAGGAAGCGCAGGCGCCCGCCCACCTCCACCGCGTCGAAGTCGAAGGCGGCCATCAGGGCCTCGATCTCGCCGCGCGGTGCCGCCGGGCGATCGCGCAGATAGCCGGTGACGATGCCGGCAAGGCGCGAGACGTCGATCATGCCGTCGCCGAGACCGACCCGGGCGCAGAGGCCGCGCACCAGCCCCGCCAGATCGCCGCCCGCGACCTTGCCGTTCAGCCAATGGCCGACGGTCCAGAGATCGCAGTCGCCCCAGAGGTCGCTGCGCGCCGGCCAGGCCGGAAACGGCCGCGCATCCCAGGTCCAGACCGCGATTTCGCCCACCATGCGGCCGCCATAGACGGCGGAGACCGGATTGGTCGCGGCATCCGGCCCGAAATGGTCGAGCCAGGCGTCGAGCCCGGCGCGCTGCACCAGATCGTCCCGCGTGCCGGCGGAGAAATGGGGCAGCGCGGATTCGGAGGATTTGGGATCGAAGAAGACATTCGGCTGATTGGTGCCCCGATCGATGCCGGGAATGCCCAGTTCGGTGAACCAGATCGGCTTGCCCTCGGGCACCCAGGCGGTCGGCATCGGGCGTTCCACGCCGCCGTCGCGTTCGTGGTGAGGGTTGGACCACCAGGACCGGATGTCCTTCGGCCGGAACACCCAGGGCTTGCCGTGCGCACCGTCGGTGATCGGGCTGCGGATCTGGCCGGCGCGGTCCGCCTCGCTGGCGTAATACCAATCGTATTGCTCCCCGCCCTCGATCCCGGCGCGCAGATAGGCGGGGTCGTGAGGCCCGGCGAACCCCGCCACATGATCGAGATGGCCGGCGCCGTCGCGCCAGTCGGTCAGGGGCAGGTAGTTGTCGATGCCGACGGCGTCGATATTCCCGTCCGCCCACAGGGGATCCAGGTGATAGCGGATGTCGCCGCTGCCGTCCGCCGGCTGGTGGCCGAAATATTCCGACCAGTCGGCGCCATAGGTGAGCGCCACCCCCGCGCCCATGACCGCGCGGCAGTCGGCCGCGATCGCGCGCAGGTGGCCGACGAAGGGATAATCGCCGGACGCATTCCGCAGCGTCGTCAGGCCGCGCAGTTCCGACCCGATCAGAAAGGCGTCGACCGCGCCCGGATCGACGGCATTCACCGCCGCCACCAGGCGGGCGTAGTGCAGGATGAAGCGGCGATAGGACCATTCGGCCGGTCCGCCATAGCCGACCGAGACGGCATTGGTGCCGCCGTCGACCGCGACCGAGACATCGGCCGGTGCGACGGTGCCGGCGAAGGCGTCGACCTGCGCCCCGGCCCCGGCCGTGCCGTCGTCGCTGCCGGCGTAACCGGGGGCGACGGCGGCGGTGATCCGCCCGCGCCAGGGATGCGCCGCCTGGCCGACACCGGCGCCATGGTCGCTGTAGGGATCGGGCAGCGCATTGTCCGCCGGAATATCCATGAACAGGAAGGGATAGAGGCCGACGGCATAACCCCTGGCCTTCAGCTCGCGAATGGCGCGCACCAGGGATTCATCGGACGGGGTGCCGCCATAGGCATTGTGGCCGTTGGCCGGATTGATCGAGATGACGGGCACGCCCGCGCGGTTCTGGCCGTGGACCGTCCAGGTCACGGCATTGCGCCCGTCGAATGTGTGCTTCGCCGCGATCTCGGCCCGGGGCCGGATGGTGCAGTGGCCGGCACGCAGATCGTCGCCGAACCAGCCGACGACGACGAAGACCCGGCGCACCGCCGGCAGGCTGGCGGCGAGATCGTCGAGCGCGGGCATCAGGTCCGCTCTCGCGTCTCCCGCGCTCCGGTTCTGCGGCGTCTGCGCGCCCTCGGCGCCGCCGGCACTGCCGGCCGTGATCACCCGCGTATCATAGACGAATTCCCCGCCGCCCGGGATCAGGCTGACCGCGCCGATCCGATCCTCCAGCCCGATGCCGCCCGGCGGCGGCACCCGGCGGAACACCTCGAAGGTCAGCTGCGGCAGGCGGTTGCCGAATTTTTCCAGCGCCAGATTTTCGAAGACGACATAGGCGGTGCCGCGATAGGCCGGCACCTGCCCCGTGCCCTCGACGCCTTCGATCAGGGGATCGGGATCCTGTTCGAAGTCGCCGGGATGGAAGCGCCAGGTGACGCCGGTCAGGTCCAGCGGCTTGCCGTCGGCCCAGACGCGCCACAGCCGGTCCACCGGGCCTTCGCACAAGGCGACCGCGAAACTGGCGTAATAGCTGTAGGTGGTGACGGAACTGCCGCCGCCGCTGCCGCCCTTGCCGCCGCCCGAGCTTTCGGTGGTCGGCACCTCGCGGAAGCGGGTGGCCCAGATGATCTGCCCGGCAAGCCGCGCGCGCCCGGCGAATTCCGGCACCGGCGCGCCTTCGGTCGAACTCTGGACCTGGAGATCCGAAAGGCGATTGCCTTCGCGATGCACCGTCTCGGAAAAGAGCTGGCGGTCGACATAGGCTCCGACGGCGGTCGCGGCGGCGGTGGCGATCGCCGCCACCCACAGCGAACTGGAAGCGGTGAGCGCCGTCGCGGCCGCGGTCAGGACGAGAGTCGCCATGGTCAGTCGGTCCCCGGAAAGCGGAAGGCGAAGCGAAGCCGCGCGCGCCACCACGGCACGATCGAAACCTCCGCCACCGGATGCGGGTCATAGGCGTGGATCATCCGCCCCGGTGCCGTCTGGATCGCGCAATGTTTCGCCGGGCTGCGCGGCGCGAAGGCGAAGAGCAGCACGTCGCCCGCCAGCGCCGCCGTGGGTGCGATCTCGACCAGATGGCGCCGGGCCGCCGCCGCCAGGGTCTCGGCCCGTCGCGCCTCCGCCCAGTCGGGGGTATAGGGCGGCGGCACCTCGGGCTCCGTGCCGTGGAGATCGCGGTAGACCCCGCGCACGAGACCCAGGCAGTCGCAGCCGACACCGATCAGGGACGCCTGATGGCGATAGGGCGTGCCGAGCCAGCGCCGGGCCGCCGCGACCACGCGCTCAGACGAGACTGGAGCCGTCATTGCCGTCTCCCTGGCTTGGATAGGACAGGGCGAAATCCGTGCCGGGCATATGGGGAAAGCCGCCGAAGGCGACGGTATTGGCGAAACGCTCGCGGCAGGTCTCGAAGCGGCGGTCGCAACCGGCGGTCAACAGGGCCGTATCGCCCGGCGCCGGCGCCATGGGCGGCGGCAGCAGCAAGGTGATGCGCGCGCCGTGCTGGCGGGCGATCTCGAAACCCGTGCCGGCATTGGCGCCGCCCGTCCAGGTCAAGGTTCCGAAGGCGAAATCGCCGCCGTCATGCCCATCCAGGCCGTCCATGACCAGGGTCATCCGGCCCTCGACGGCCATGACCGTCGCGGTCGCGCGGTGGGCGGGCAGCGAGAGGTCGATGCCACAGCGGGCATCGCCGAGGTTCCAGGCACAGCGGCGCTCGAACAGGCGCCCCGTCACCTGGTCCAGGCGATGGGCAAGGCCGCGCAGCTCGGCGGTGAAACCGCTTCGCCCGCGCGTCACCTGGCCGATATGTCCCCGGCGCAGCAGGACGCGCTGGGCGACGTCCCGCCAGTTGACCAGATGGATCAGCACCTCGGCATCGTCGTAGCGCCCGGCGGCGAGATCCGCCTCGGTCACCGCATCGGCCGACAGCGCGCCCTCGACGTCGACGTTGGAAACGGAAAGCCCCGCCACACTCTCGATCGCGGAGGCGGTGAAGCCGCTGTCGGCCCGATGGACGACACCGTCGAAGGCAAGATCGCGGTCGTGGTCGGTGAAACCCAGCACGACACCGTCGCGCCGGATCACGCGCAAGCAGCGCGCCAGTGTGGTGACGCCGCCGGCCAGATGGGCGGCCAGATCTTCCGGCAGATCCTTCACGACAGCACCTCGATCAAGGGAATGGAGGGCACCTGCCCCGCCCGGAAATCGGCGATGGAAACGGAGAGCTGGTCGATGTCGAAACGGACCGGCACGTCGAAGGCAAAGCCGGCGGTGACCACCGCGCCCGGTGCCGGCGCATCCGCCAGCGCCACCATGCCGGCATCATGGTCGATCGCGACATCGATGCCCGTCACCGCCCCCCCGTCGACCGCGACCAGCACCGTGCCCGCGACCGGCCGGGTGATGGCGCGACGTTGCGCATAGCCCCCGGAGTCATAGGTCTTCGCCAGCTGGAACTGTTGCGTCACGCCATCGCCGATGCCGAGCGCCTGATCGGTCATGGCCGGCGTGCCGAGGGGCGCGCAGCTCTTCCAGTCCTGCCAGTCGCGAAAGCGAAAGGCGTGGAGGCGGCCGCCGCGCGCCTTGAAGAAGGCGAGCACGGCATGGAGGTCGTCGTCCGAACGCAACCCCAGGCCGACGTCGTAGCGGTGGCGCGGATTGGCCCAGAGCGCATTGCGTTCCTCGTGGCCGCTGGCCAGGGTCACCACCTCCACCCGCCAGCCCGGCCCGCCGCTGGAGCCGAAGGCGATGTCGAGGGGGAAGCGCACGTCGTGAAAGCTCATCTCTTCCTCACGAATAGCGCCGCGCCGCCGCCAGCGCCCGCGCCATGGCGGCGGTGACCTGGCCCTGGCTGCGGCGGAAGCTGTCGGCGTCGGGGGTGGTGATGTTGACGGTCACGCGCGGCATGACCTGTGCCGCCGAAGCGGTGCCCGGCACCACCTCGCCCGAACCATCGGGCACGAAGAGTTCCGGCCCGTTCTCGCCGACGACATAGGCCCGGTCCGGCCGGACCGGCCCGCCGGAAGCGCGGAAGCCGCCGAACAGGGCCGAGACCAGATCGCCCAACCCGCCCCCACCCCCGCCGCCACCGGTCAGCGCCGACAGGGCGTTGGCCAAGGCGTCGTCGAGCAGCAGGTCGGAGACGCGCAGCGCCATCCGCGCCAGCACCTGGTCCCATTCGACCTCGGCGCCGGTGATGGCGTCGATCAGGGCATGGCGGATGTCCCGCCCCGCCCGTTCGACACCGCGCGCCAGACCGTCGAAAGCGCCTTTGCCGGCACTCTCCTCCGCGAAGGCGGCGGCGAGACCGGCGAGCGCCTCGGCGCCGAGCTTGTCCGCCTCGGCGAAGGCATCGCGCAGGGGTGCGACATCCGCCGCCAGTTCGACGGTCAGGCGATCGACGACAGCCATGATGGATTCCTCGTCACCCGCCGATGCGGGTCTTCAGGTCTTCGAGATCGGCGCGGCCGGCGGCCGGCGGGGCCAGGGCGCGGCGGACGGCGATCCGCCCGTCGAGCGCCAGCAGGAGATCGCGCGGGGTGGCGTCCCAGGTCGCGCCCGGCGCCCAGCCGAGCAGCGCCATGGCAAGGCCGGCGGCCCCCGCCACCCCGGCGATCATAAAGGGTTTGCCGCCGCCTCCCCCGGACCGAGGGCGGCGGCGAGCAGCGCGGCGCAGGCGGGCGCCACCGCCAGCAGGCCGCGATCGAGGACGAGATCGCCGACGTCACCGGCCGGCACCGTACCGCCGGCCTTCAGGGCGGGCAGCAGGACGGCGACGACATCGCGCAGGCCATAGCCGCCGTCGACGAAACGCCGTGCCAGGGGGACGAGGCCGCAGCCCGCCATGGTCTCGGTCTCGGCGAGGGCGGCGAAACTCGGCCGCAGCAGGAAGTCGCGCCCGGCCAGATGCACCCGCACCTCGCCCCGCGCCGTGCTTGGAACACTCATGATCTCCTCCTCAGGCGAAGGTGACGGTGCCGGCGGATTCGAGGGTCAGGGTGAAGGTTTCCTCCCCGTCGTGCTCGCCGGCATAGTCGAGGGCGGTGATCAGGCAGGGCGCGGTCAGCGTGGTGCCGTCGCCGCGTGCGATGCGCCAGTCGCGTTTGGTGCGTGCCATGAACAGGCCGCGCGCCGTCTCGTGCGCCGTGCCGCTGTCGAAGACGCCGGCACCGGTGAAGGTGAAGGACTGCACCCCCGCCCCTTCCAGCAATTCGCGCTGGCCGCCCGAATCCTTGTTGGTGGTCTCGACCACCTTCAGGCGGGCGCGCAGCCCGGTCGACCGCAGGCCGGCGATGGTGGCGAAAGTGCCGGTGCCGCTGGTGTCGACCTTCAGCAGGAAGAGGTCGCCGCGTTGCTTGGCCATGCTCGTCTCCTCGAATTCAGGATGTATGGGGAAGCGCCGTCTCGGTGACGGCGCGAAGGCGCAGGATGCCGTGGCTGGTCACACCGTCGCCGTCGTCGAGCACGCCCGCATGGGCGACACGAAGCGCGACACAGCGAAGATCGGCACCCAGGTCGAGGGGCAGCCGGTGAAAGGCGGCGGCGAGCACGGCGAGGATCTGCTTCACCTCCGCCCGGCCGCGATAGCGCGACCAGACATGCAGGGTCAGGACATGGAGCTGGCCGGTCCGGGTCGCGCTGTCGTCGGGAAAGACCTCCGCCTCGCCCAGCACGACATGGGGAAAGAGACCGCCCTCGGGCCTTCGGTCGTGAAGCCTTGTGCCGATCAGCGCGGCGAGATCCGTGTCGGCGGCGAGCCTTGCATAGACCGCCTGCTGCACGGCGAGCGAGGCGTCAGGGGTCATGGCGCAGGGCCTCCGTCATCGCCGCCGCGAAATCGTCCCGGCTGTCGCGGACCTTGCGCGTGACGAAGGGTTCGGCCGGGCGGCCCCCGGCGCCGAATTCCCGCGCCGCCGCCTCGTCCGCCATCGCGACCCGGCGGCGTCCCGGCCCGGCGTCGACCGTCACCGGCCCGGGCAGATGCTCGCCCAGCGCCGCCGCCGCCGCATCCAGCGCCGTCTCGATGCGCCCGGCCAGCGCCTCCGCTACATCTTCGAAACCGCTCATTGCCCACCTCCGCCGCGGGCCAGGATGGTCACATGGGCGCGGCGCGGATCGGGCAGGATCGCCAGAATGTCCAGAGGCTGGCCGCGCCACACGACGCGCCAGTCGGCCGAAAGATCGCTCCGCGCGCGGATCGTGATGCGCCAGGTCACCTGGGCTTCTCGAGCGTCGGCCTCGACCGGCTCGTGGCCCGTTTCCGCCTCGACGGCGGCGAAGACGTCCGCCACCGGGATCCAGGCCAGGGTTCCGCCGCCCGCGCCGTCGGTGTCGATTTCCGGGCGCTCGAAGGCGATCCGCTCGCGCAGGCGGCCGATGGCGACACGCCCGCTCACAATCGCACCACGCGATAGGGTGCCCACAGCGCCTCCACCCCCAGCGGCAGGGGCCGCAGCCCCTCGCCCCCCGCTTCCCGGCTCTCGAACAGATGGCCGAGCAGCAGCGCCATGCCCCGGCGAATGGGTTCCGGCACGTCGGTCGCGGCCGGGCCATAGCCCGCCTCATAGTCGATGGCGATGGCATTGGCCGCCCGCGCGCCGAAGGGCGTGGCGGCGCCGGCGCGCAGCACGAGGCGCCCCGGCACCGCCACGACGTCCGCCAGCCATGACGCCGGATCGAGCACGCTGGCATCCCCGTCCTCGTCATAGGTGGCGACGGCGGAGACCGCCGCCAGCGGCGGACGCGGCAGGTCCAGGGCGCGGCGGCCGAGCGGCCAGGCGTCGAGCCACAGGCGGAAGCCTTGCGTGATCAGGGCCCGGCGCAGGTGCTGCTCCGCCATCTGCCGCGCCGCGACGATCAGGGCGGCGACGATCGTATCCTCCGCCGTATCGTCGAGACGCAGATGCAACCGCGCCTCCGCGAGCGACAGCGGCTCGACCGCCGGCGGCGTCACGCGCTCCAGACCCGCCATGATCAGGCGCCCCGGCGCGCGCCGTGGCCGCGCAGCACCGAAACGGCGGAGGCGGCACCATTGCTGGCGCCGGTCACCGTCATCTTGGCGCGCAGGTAGCGGGCCGGGCCGCGATAGCCGACCTGCTGCACGCTGTTCGCCCCGCCGACGGCGGTCACGGCCACGAAGTCGCCGGTCAGATCCGCCGCGGTCACCGGCTCATAGGTGTCGTCGTCGACCGAGGCTTCGAGGGACGGGGTATGGCTGCCGTCGGTATAGGCCCCGAAATGGACCAGCACCGTCGCGGAATCATAGCCCCGCAGGTCGACGGCGCTGCCGGTCGCATTGCCGGTGCGCACCGCCGGCGCCAGCGAATGCGCCGGCGCCAGATGGCTCTTCAAGTCGCGAATGGTCATGGGTTTGCTCCAAAGGTGAGTTCGTCATCCCGGCGCAGGCCGGGATCTCGTGCCGAAAAGGGCTTTCTCGTCGGAAGCTCCCGGCCTTCGCCGGGACGACGGGATGGAGGTGATTACGCGCCGAACTTCAGCAGCTTGATGGCGTCGAAATCGAGCACGTCGCCGCCCACGCGCTTGGTGGTGTAGAATTTCACCTGCGGCTTGGCGGTATAGGGATCGCGCAGCAGGCGGATGCCCAGGCGGTCGGCGATGGCATAGCCCTCGCGGAAATTGCCGAAGGCGATCGACAGGCTGCCGTCATCCAGCGCCGGCATGTCCTCCGCCTCCGCGACCGGATAGCCGAGCAGGCTGGCCGGGCTGCCGGCGGCGAGCCCCGGCTGCCACAGGTACTGGCCCGAGGTCTCGTCCTTCAGCTTGCGCACCTCCGCCGCCGTCGCCCTTGCCATGACCCAGGTGGCACCCATCCGGTAACCCGCCTTCAGGGCATAGGTCAGCTCGATCAGATGGTCCGCCGGATCGGAGGCGGCGAATTCGCCGTTCACGCCGGTGGCGACATGCTGAAGCGTGCCCCAGGGCCGGCCCGCGTCCCCCGTCGCGGCGGTCGGATAGGTGGCGAAGCCGCGCGGCATGCCGACACCCGAGCCCGAGACGAAGGCGGCACTTTCGGCCCGGGCGAATTTCTCCGCCACCTTCTGGGCCAGCCAGGCCTCGACGTCGAAATTGGCGTCGTCCAGCAGCTTCTGGGAGACGCGGGGTTCGGCATAGAGTTCATGGACCGGGATGCGCCACAGGCCGACTTGGGGGCTCGCCGTCTCGGACCGCGCCTCGACTTCCGCGACCCAGCCGGCGGCCGGCTCGCCGAGGTCCAGCATGCCCTCGACCGCGTCGGCCGTGACGCTGATGACCGAGGCGATGGCGCGCATCGGGCTCGTCTCCTGCAGGCGGGCGACGATGCGCGACGACATTTCCGCCGCCACCAGGTAGCCGCCATCGGGATCGCTGGCGACGCTCATCGCCTTCTTCTCGAGGGTGGCGAGATCGCCGTCGACACCCTTTCGCAGGAAGCCGGCGAAAGCGGCGGCATGGGCGGTCTCGGCGGCACTCCGGGTCTTGGTGCCGTTGCCGGGACGGGCCAGCGCGGTCTGCATCGCCGTCACCGTGTCGTTCAGGCGGCCGACCTCGGCATTCAGGCGCTCGACCGTCTCGACGGTCAGCACGTCGGCCCGCCCCTTGGTCTCGATCTCGGCGATGCGCCGGTCGTTCTCCACCCGAAAGGCGGTGAAGCTGCGCGCCAACTCGTCGGTCGCGCGCTGCATGGTGGCAAGCTCGGTCATTCGTGGTCCTTTCGAAGCGAGAAGGCATCCGCCGCGCGGCGGAGATTGGCGATGATGGCCGTGGTCAGTCCCGCCTCGCCCGGGGCGGCCTTCACCCAGGAAACGCGGGCCGCGTCATTCGCGGGCAGCGTGACGAGACTGATTTCATGCAGTTCGATCGCCTGCAAAAGGCGCGCGCCATCGGCGGCGATCGCGGCGCCGACGGTCGAATAGCCGATGGAAAGCCCGTCCAGCGCGCCGAGGCGAAGGAGGGAGAGTGCCTCCCGCCCCCGTGCGGTCTCCAGCGCCAGGCGGCCCTCGACCCGCAGCCCGGTCTCGTCCTCGATCACGCGATCGAAGCGCCCGATGGGCTGGGCCATGTCGTGCTGCCACAGGAAGGGCGGCAGGCGCCCGGCATCACGCCAGCGCGCCAGGCTGGCGCGGAAAGCACCCGGCACGACCCGGTCGCCCTCGCTATCCGTGCGCCCGAAAACGCTGGCATAGCCGGCGAAGGCGCCGTCCGGCGCGATCGCCTTCACGCGCCAGGCGACGGGCCGGCCGATCTCGATGGATGTCATGGATTACACCTCGTCCTTGCCAATGGGGCCGTAGCCGAGCGCCGCACGCCGTTCGTCCCGCGTGAGGTCTGCGGCGCCGCGTACCTTGACCCAGCGTTCCGCCCGGCGCGGTTCGAGCGCCGGCACCTCGTCCAGATCGGGTTCCAGCGTCGCGATGCCGAAGCCCGCCCCGAAGGCCCGGGCGAAGGCGCGCGCGATGCTCTGGGCCAGCGGCACCACCGTGTCCTCGTAGAGAGCGAGTCGGGCCTCGGCGTAATTGGCGTAGGTCTGGGCGTCCGGCACGCCGACCAGTTGCGGCGGCACCCCGAAGGCCAGGGCGATTTCCCGCGCGGCGGCATTCCGCCCCTCGATCCAGTCCATTTCGGCCGGCGTCAGGCTCAGCGCCCGCCAGTCCAGCCCGCCGTCCAGCAGCAGGGGACGGCCAGCGTTGCGCGCGCCCTCGAACTGTTCCGCGATCTCGCTCTTCAGGCGATCGAACTGATCGTCGGCCAGGCTGGCCGGGCCTTCCTTCGGCTGATAGACCAGGGCGCCGGAGGGCCGCGCCGCATTGTCCAGCAAGGCCTTGTTCCAGGCCCCCGCCGCATTGTGCTGGTCGATCGCCTGGGCCGCCGCCTCCAGCGCCGGCAGGCCGTGCCAGTCGTCCAGGGGATGGAAGGTCTTCAGATGCAGCACGGGGGAACGCCCGGTCAGCCCGTCGACCGGAATGAAGCGCGTCTCCTCGCCCTCGCGGTGCTCGAAGCCGGCGGGCACGCCGCCCGGTCCGGGGCGCACCGTCACCCGGTCCGGGCGCAGCAGGTGCCATTCGCGCGGCCGCGTGCCGGGCCCCACGGCCTCGACATAGGCATTGCCGGCGATCAGCAGATGGGCGGTCAGGGCTTCCAGGAAGGCCGTGCCCTCGTCGCGCGGGTTGGGCCGGCGCAGCAGGACGTCGAAGGCGGCGACCGCGATCTCGCGGCCGCCGGCATCCCGCGCGATCCACGGGATCGCCGCGACGCCGCGCGCGACGAGGCCGACGGCCCGGTGCACGACCACGTTCCGGGCATAGCCCTCGTCGGCAAGCGCCGCGTAACGCCTTGCGGTCCAGCGCACGCCGGTCTCGTGCCAGCCGATCAGGGCCCGGCCGCGCGCCCGCGTTTCGGGCACCGGGCGGATCAGACGGCGCAGCCGTGCCATCAGGCCCGGCGCGGCCGCCGGCCCGTTCTTGCTTTCAGCCATGGATCAGAGTCTCCGCAGTCTCGGAACGATCGGGCGCGGGCCGGACATCAGGTCGGTCAGTACCCAGACCAGGGCATCCACCCGGTCGCACAGGCCCTCGGGCCCCATCGCGGTGAAGCGGCACATCTGGTCTTCCAGGGTGCCGAGGCCGGGGCGATGGAACACCCGGCCCTGTTCATAAAGGGCGGCGATCGGCTCCGCCCGGACCGCCTTGCCGCGCGCCGCGCGCACGGCACGATAGGCGACGGCGGGATCGAGGGTGCGGACCAGGGATTCGACCAGGTCGCCGCCCTGATTGACTTCCGCCACCAGGCGGTCTGCCTGATGGCGGTGAAAGGCGTCGATCGCCACGCGCGCCCAGGCGGTCGGCGGCAGGCGGCCCGACAGGTCCTCCAGCACCAGGAAGCCGCCGTCGGGCCGCAGCCCGGCCACGATGATGCCGGTCTCCGCCCCCTCGTCCTCGCCCGTGGCGCCGACCGCCGGATCGACCCCGACGACGATGCGCAGCATCTCCCCCGGCAGGCGGGCATCGCGCTGCCGGTCCAGCAGATCGCGGGACCAGAGGGCGCCGGGCACGTCGTCCACCAGTTCGGCGTGCAGCTCCTGCCGGCCGAGGCGCGTGCCCTGATAGCGCCGCACCACTTCCGCCAGGAAGGTCGGGGCCAGATTGGCCCAATTGTCGAAGGTGGAGCCGCGCGTCACCCGCACCCCGGGATCGCTCACCAAGCCCTTGATCAGCGCGCTCGGCTTCGGCGTCGTGGTCGCCAGGAAACGCGGCGCGGCCCCCAACCGCAGCCCCAGCAGCAATTGGTCCCAGGCGTCGGCATCGCGCCATTTGCACAATTCGTCGGCCCAGGCAAGGTCGTGCTGCGGCCCGCGCATCTGCCCCGGCCGCTCGGCCGAAAAAGCCGCCGCGACGGCGCCGTTGGGCCAGGTCAGCAGGCGTTTCGACGGCTCCCACCTTGGCCGCGATCCGGGCGGCGAAATGGCGAGAAGGCCGGATTCACCCTCGATCATCACCTGGCGCGCGTCCGCCGCCGTGGCGCCCACCAGGGCGATGCGCCGGGCCCTGCCCGCCTCCACCTCCATGCGCACCCATTCGGCGCCGGCCCTGGTCTTGCCGAAGCCGCGCCCGGCCAGCACCAGCCAGCCGTGCCAGTCGAGGCCCGGCGGCGGCAATTGCGCCGGTCGGGCCCAAAACGGCCAGTCGTAGTAAAGCGCCTCCGCCTCAGCCCGGCTCAGGCTCCGCAGGAAGGCCGCCCGCGTCTCCCCCGACAGCGAGGCGAGCCAGTCGGCCCTGAAGTCGCTGCCTGAGGTCGGCGGCGGCGGCACTGTCGTCATGCTCTTCCCCGTCCTTCGCGGTATCGAGGCCGAAAGCCTGACGTTCCAACCGGATCAACCGTTCCGCCGTGGTGCCCAGCGACCGGACGAGGCCGGCCACCGTCTCCGCCTTGCCCGCGAAGGGTCCGTCCTCCGGCAAGCCGGTCGGCGCCGCCAGATGGTCGCGCAGCGACGATTGCACCAGCCCCAGGGTCTCCCGAAGATCCGACAGCAGACGGCGATGGGCGCGCGCCACCTCCAGCCCGCGGCGCGCGGCGAAATCATCGTCGCCGCCCTCGCCGCGCCCCCAGCCTTCCGACCGGGCGCGGCGCCGCAGCGCCGACTCGCTGATGCCGAAGGTTTCGGCGATTTCGCTCAGATAGAGCTGGCCCAGGCGATATTCGCGCTCGATGCCCGGCCAATCCACGGCATCGCCCTTGTCCCGCGGTTGGTCCATGGCGTTGCCCATTTCGGAAACATGTCGATTATGTACCCATAATGTACACAATGCGCCCAGACGTCAAGGGAATTCTGTACTCAAATTCGCGCGACCAGGGTATCGATCGCGTCGACCACGACATCCGGAAATTCCATCGGAATGAAATGGGTCGAGCCCGGTACCTGGGTGACGGCGCTGCCCGGGCGGATTGCCGCCAGGCTCTGGGCACCCTGGGCGCGCAGTGTCGACTCCGTCTCGGCATAGAGCGCGGCGACCGGGCAGCGCACCCGCGCCATGCCGCGCCAGAAGGTGAGACCGATGGTCGAGAAGGTCTTCGCCTCCCATTCCGGGGCGCAGGTCAGGCTGACGGTGCCGTCGGGATTGTCCCTGGTGCCGCCCGCGACATAGGCCTCGAGAAAACCGGGACGCCAGGTCTTGAAGGCGCCGCGCCCGGAATAGGCCTTGACCATCACCTCGCGCGAGGGCCAGACGGCCTGTCGCTTCGATGCGCGTTCCGCCAGGGGGATGCGCCCGGTCAGCCCGGTCAGCCGCGCGAAGTAGAAAGCGGGCGCCGCCACGGCCGGCACCACGGCGGGATCGATCAGGAGGAGCGCGGCGGCGAGCTCCGGATGGCGGGCCGCGACGTCGGCGCTGATCGCGCCGCCCATGGAATGGCCGACCAGGATCGCCTTCTGCCCCCATTGCCCGAGGACGGCGGCGAGATCCTGGGCATAGCGCGACCAGGAGCGGAGCCGCGACGCTTCCGCCGGCACCGTCGAAAGGCCATGGCCGCGCAGGTCGAGGGCCCGGACCGTATAGCGGCCGCACAGGCTCTCCAGCAGCGGGCGGTAGGTTTCGGCATTCATGCCGGTCGCATGGGCGAAGTGGATCAGCGGGGCCTGGCCGAGCGGCGGCCCGCCGGCCAGGCCGGAGAAATGGCCCTGGGTGGCGGGGATCTCGATACGATGAAGAACGGACACGCGACAATCCTTGGTGGGACCGACCCTTGGGGAGCGCGCCGATCCTGCGCCAAGGCCCGCCCCCTGTCTCCCCCCCTTCCGCGCGGGACGCCATGCCGAATGCGCGACCCGTCGACAGCGGCATCGGCGGTCCTTAATCTGCACCATCTTGCCGCCACAAAGATGAAGTCTGGTGCCGCCATGGTACGTCGCGCGACCGAAGATCCCCCCGTCATGCGCGGGCTCGCCCCGCCCGCCCCGCGCCCCGGCGCGATCGGCGGCGTCGAGCCCGTGGCGCCGCGCCCGATGGCCAGCGCCGCGCCGCGCCAGGGCATGGATTGGGGCCTCGGCCTGATCACCATCGCCTTTCTGGTCGGCGCGGCGGCGATCGTCGCCGTCGGCCAATGGACGAAGCGCCCGCCCGAGTCGCTCGCCGCCGGGGAGAGCCGAATCATCACAGCCCGGCCCGACACCACGATCCCCGACAATGGCGCAGCGGCCCCGGCCGGCACCGCCGCATCGGGCGGGATGCCCTCGGCCGGCGGCGCGGCCCTGCCCGGCACCCCCTATTCCATGGATCAATCGACCGAGGGCGGCACCATCGACCAGCGGCCGCAAGCCCACACCGCCCCGGAACCCGCCGGCGCCGCCAAGCCCCGCCTCCGCTCCACCGCCCCCGGCTTCCTGCAGGCCCCGCCCGGCATGAAACCGG
The DNA here is from genome assembly GCF_021568905.1 of Zavarzinia marina. Taxonomy (GTDB): domain Bacteria; phylum Pseudomonadota; class Alphaproteobacteria; order Zavarziniales; family Zavarziniaceae; genus Zavarzinia; species Zavarzinia marina. The sequence continues at coordinate 269,393 of NZ_JAKGSB010000004.1, forward strand.
TGAAATGAGCCCTGCCGCGCCACCTTGAAAAAGAGCGTCACGCCCCTTGCGCATCGCCCGCCCCTGTGGCAGTTTCCGCGCCCTGAACGGAATCACGCTGCTGTAGCTCAGTGGTAGAGCACTCCCTTGGTAAGGGAGAGGTCGACAGTTCAATCCTGTCCAGCAGCACCATCCCCCTTTCGAAAATCCGAATGTCCATTGGGGCCTGGGCGGCTTGCCCGGAGCAGTTCGTCATACGACTGCCGTGACCTGCCGGTTACGACTCTGGTTGCGACGCGCATATTCGTAACCTATAAGTTACGAATGTTCGAGGTACGGCAGACTTTGGTCTTTCGTGACTGGCTGGACGGTCTGAAGGACGAGCGTGCGCAGGCGCGTATCGCGCAACGGATCCTGCGCCTCGGCGCCGGATTGTTGGGGGACGCCAAGTTCTTCGACGGCATCGGCGAACTCCGCATCGACCACGGTCCCGGCTACCGGGTCTACTTCGTACAGCGCGGCAAGGTTCTGGTGATCCTGCTCTGTGGCGGCGACAAGCGCACGCAGAAGAAGGACATCGCCAGGGCGATCAGGATGGCCACCGAACTGGAGACCTGAGATGGCGATCGAAACGATACCCTTCGATGCAGCCCCATACCTCGGCACGGCCGAGGCGCAGGCGGAACTCGTGAACGATGCCTTCGAGAGCGGCGATCCCCGCTATGTCGCCGCTGCCCTCGGTACGATTGCGCGCGCGCGCGGCATGACGAAAGTCGCCAAGGAAGCCGGCATTTCCCGGGAAGCGCTCTACCGGGCCCTGAGCCCCGAAGGCGATCCGAAGCTCTCCACCCTGCTCGGCGTGCTGAAGGCGCTGAAACTTTCGATCAAGGCCGAGGCGGCCTGACATCCCGCTTTCCCCTTCCCTCAATCGCCAAAAGTGAACATAATCTCGGAAATGCTCACATATAAGGGCGGGAGGGGAGAATGAGCCGGGGTGTCGACATCGCGATGAAGAAGCAGCCGCGCCAGCGCCGCGCGCAGGTGACGGTGGATGCCATGGTGACCGCGGCGGACGAATTGCTGTGCGCGCTGCCTTATGAAAGCGTCACCACCAATCGGATCGCCGAACGGGCGGGGGTCGGCATCGGTTCGCTCTACCAGTATTTCCCCAACAAGGAATCGATCGTCGCCCGTGTCGTCACCCAATGGGTCGAGACCATGGTGGCGGAAGTGGCCGAACTGCTGGCCGGCACCGCCCGCCTCGAGCTGTCGGAAGCGGCGCTATCCATGGTCAAGGCCCTGTTCGAGGTGGTGGACCGCAACCGGGTCAAGGTTCGCCTCATCCTCGAAGTCATCCCCTATGCCTTCCAGATCCCGGCGGTCGCCGTCCTGCCGCAGCAATTGGTGCTGATGGCGGCGCAATCCCAGGCGTCGTTCCGCGACCGGCTGCATTTCGCGCGGCCGGCGGCGGCCTCCTATGTCCTGATGGTGATGTCGCGCGCCTCGATCATCGAATCCGTGCTCCACTGCCCGCCCCATCTCGACCGGCGGGACGTGGAACGTACCATCGCCGATTTCATCGCCCGTATCCTGCTCGGCAACGAGACCGCCGCCCCCGCCGCCGCCTAGAACTGATAGGTGGCGGCGATACCGATGAAGTCACGGTCGATGAAGGGATTGCGCGAGCCGTTGGGCCCGCCGCCCGCCCCGAAGGACTTGAAGTAGTTCACCGTCACGGCGAATTGCTGGGTGAAATCCGCCCGAACCCCGAACAGCAGCGACGTCATGCCCTTGGTGAAGCCCGGCAGCGGCGCCGGCGTGATGCCGAAGAGACCGGTCTGGAATGCCACGGAAGGCGTCAGCTTCACCCCCGGGATGAGATCCGGATAGTCGAGGATGAACAGGCCCTGCACGCCGCCGGACCATTGGGTCGGCGTCTTGCCGGTTTCCCAGAACGGATCGCCCAGCGCCGTCACCGGCTCCGGCGGCGAGATCTGCACGGCGCCGCCGAAGCCGAGCGACCGGCTGTAGAATTCGCTGAAGCCGTTCTGCCCGTAGGCGCCATAGGGATAGCCCTTCTCCAGATCGACGTGCAGGGCGCCGAATTCGACCAGTGCAATCACGGAGGTGGCACCGGTCAGCATGCTGGGCAGATCGGTGCCACCGAAGATCTTGGTCAGGCGCAGTGCCGCCTGCCAGACGTCGTGGCGGCGGTCGGCCCGGATCACCCGGCCCGGGCCATATTGGTCGTCGAAGGTCTCGCCCGCCGGGCCGTCGGCGATGGGGGCGATGCCGAAGTTCTTCACGTAGATCGGCTCGGGCGTGATCTGCTGACCACCGATGCTGGCCGGCCCGATCGGCAGGTTGGCGCCGTAGGCGCCCTGGTCGATCGGAATGCCGCCCATCTGGTTGATCGCCTTGGCGAAGAAGGCCGGCGCCGACATCAGCACGGGCACGTCGTGCTTCCACGAAATCTCGCCGTTGATGGCGATGCCCGACCAGTTTTCCGTCGTGCTGAAGGCGAAGCCCAGCATCTGGATGTCGTCCGGGTAATATTGATAGAAGGCGCTGTCGTCCATGTTCTCGAACACGGTGCTGCGCGGCAGGGTGCCGAGGGGCGGCTGGATCAGGGCCGACAGGGCGCCCCCGACCGGGGCCCCGATGAGATCGGAGACCAGATCGCCGCCGAATTGCACCCCCGGCACGAGGCCCTGCACCAGGGAGGTCAGCGCCTGCTGGTCCTCGAGCCCGAGCAGGGCCACGGCGGAGCCGAGCGCCCCGGGCGCCGCCGTCGTCAGGTCCGCCTGGCCGGTCCCCGCCGCATAGGTTTCGGGCGCCTGGAAATAGATCGAGGGCAGCCGGCTGCGGTAATTCACGTAATAGAACTGGAACTCCGTATTGTTCAGGTCGGGCGAGAAATAGCGGATCGAGGCGCCCCAGTCGCCGCCGTCCGGATCGTCGATCTGATGCAGCGGAATGGAGGTCGACAGCGCCTGCGGTCCGGTGCCCCAGGGCGGCGGCGGATTGTCGTAATCGGCCGCATCGTCCCGCCCGACCGTATAGGAGCGCGTGTCGCCGTAATCGGTGAACACCGAGGTGCCCTTGGCGCCCTGGCAGACATTGTCGTTGAAGGCGAGGAAGGAGCCGCAGACCGGCAGCAGCAGGGGCTCGAAGTCGAACTGATAGAAGACCTCGAACGACGGCCCGTCCATCAGCTCGTAGCCGAGCTTGATCAGCGGCACCGGGATCAGCGCGTCCTTCAGTTCGGCCCCCGGCGTCAGGATCTTGTTCACGTCGATCGGATTGATCACGGAAATGCCGTTCAGGGTGAACAGCGCCTCGCCCCAGTTCAGGATCTGATTGCCGATCTTGATGCTGAGATTGTTGTCGAACAGATCGACATTGGTGCCGACGTAATATTCCCGGAATTGCGCGTCCCAGGCCGCCGCATCCTGGGCCGAGGGGGAATAGCGCCCGCGATAGGGCCGTTCCGCCGGGCCGTTCTCCGCCAGATGATTGTCGAGCGCGACGCTGTCGACGAAGGCTTCGCCGCTCACCGTGGCGAACCAGTCCCGCCAGCGCAGGCGCAATTCGCTGCGCACCGAGGTGATCTGGCTGACGATGTCGTATTTGTCGAAATTCAGGTTGCCGTCGTCCGCGTCGGCCGGCGTATAGACCCCGCCGTTGTAATAGCCGACGTTACGGGGATCGCGGTCGGCCATGCGCATCTGGGCACCGACCGCGAGCGTGGTGATGACCGAACCCGTGACCTCGTCGCCGATCTCGAAATCATAGGCCGCGGCCGAAGTCGCCATGAGGAGGACGGCGCCGGCGCCATAAGCCGCCGGCCCGCGAAATTTCGCCGCCATTGCCCGTCCCCTTTCGCTACTGCGAGCCCATGCGGCGCACGGCCTGCGGCGTGAATTCGGAAGCGTCGAGATCGGCGTCGAACTCGAACATCTTCTCTTCGTTCTTCATGCCGAAGGTCAGATATTTGCCGGATTGCAGGTCGTGGGCGATTTCCGCCACCGAGGAGCAGAGCGGCACGTCATAGGCGTTCGACAGCGGCCCGTCCTGCACCCGCCACAGGACGCCGCGCGTATCGTAGACGTCGACCAGGGTGATGTTCCAGCTGTCCTCGTCGAGATAGAAGGTGCGGCGGCCGTAGACGTGGCGCGAGCCTTCCTTCAGCTTCGAATCGACCACCCAGGCCCGGTGCAGCTCGTAACGCATCAAGTCCTGGCGCATGTGGTTCGGGGTCAGAATGTCCTTGTAGGAATATTTCTCGTCCGCGATCTCATAATTGTTGTAACCCATGTAGATCTCGCGCTTGCCCTGCAGCTCGAAGCGGTAGCGGTCGGTGGCGCCGTTGTACATGTCGAACGTATCGGCGGGGGCGAGGCCGTCGGTCTGCGGCGCCGGATTGTCATAGGCGATCTCGGGCGCGCGCAGCAGGCGCCGCGTGCCGGGGTTGTAGACCCAGGCCTGGCGCGGCAGTTCCTTGGCGTTGATCGTGTCGAGCACGAGGACGATGGTGCCCGCCGACTTCGGCGGATAGGTGATGAAGTTCAGATAGGAGATGGCGATGTTGTTCAATTGCCCGATGTCGCTGACGTCGCCGATCTGATTGATGCCGGGGCCGTTGTAATGGGCGATGCCCTGGTCGTGGCCGCGCACCAGTTCGTAGGAGCCGTCGCGCGCGACCAGCGCCGCCGCGAAATAGCGCTTCACCTTGAAGCCGCGATAGCGCAGCCGATGATTCCAGATCGCCTCGACGCCGGAATTGGGAATGGGGAACGGATTGCCGAGAAGGGCGTCGTTCAGCCCGTTCTGATCCTCGGTCATGGTCGCCGTCAGGGCGTTCCTGCGGTTGCCTTCGTAGAGCCGTTCCGGCAGGGCGCAGCTCCGCCGGCTCTGGTAGACCGGCAGGACATAGGTCGGATAGAGCTTCAGCAAGGCCATCTGGCCCGGGGTCAGGTTCGCCTGATATTGCGCCGCGTTCTGGCCGGTGATGGTGAACAGCGGCTTGTCCTCGGGAAACGGCGTCGGATAGTGCATGCCCGGGCGATAGGTCGCCGGCGGCCTGGTCACGCCGCCCTCCCAGGGCGGGATGGTGCCCGCCGCATTGCCCGCGCGTTCGGCCCCCATGGGGGTCAGGTCGCCGTCCAGGCGCGCCGCCTGTTCCGGTGTGACCTTGGCCGTCGCCGCCGTCGCGGTCAGACACGAAATGACGCCGATGAAGGCAGCCGCTGCCGCACGCATCCGTTTCCCCCCTGTTTTTCGGCGGCGGGAGGGGCCTTCCTCTTCGCCCCGCGCCCCGCCGCGCTTTTTCTGAACCAAGGGTGCAGAAGCCCGGACGGGTTGTGAATTCGTGTTCGGCTTTGCCGGTGGCGCCCGATCCGGGGTCCGAAACGGGCGGATTTCCGGGATTTGCGCTTCGGTTTTATGGAATTCGACGCAGAACTACTCGCAAATCCGGGCGCACCCCGGGCGCAGTTCGACAAAACCCCCTCTGGTCAGAGGGGTGCCCTGATCCGCCCCTGCCGTCAGCATCGAAAGACAGGACTGAAGCGACGGGAGCGCTCGAAAAATGACCGTGAACAGCTCGATTTCGGCGCCTTCCCTCGATCGGGAAATCGGGGCCTGGCTGCGCGGCCTGCGGGTCGTGCGCGGTCTCTCGCTGAGCGCGCTCGCCGACGGCGCCGACATCTGTCCGACCCGCGTCGAGGCGATCGAAAGCGGCGGCGCGACCGCCGATCTCCGGGAAATGGCGCGCCTGCTTGCCGCGATCGATCCCGAATTGCTGGGCCGCCTGGTCGAATTCGCCCTCACCGTCGGGGCGGCCGCCAATTCGATCGACGAGACCAACCAATTGTCGCAACTCGCCAGCCGCATCGTCGCGGCCTTCGGCGGCGTGCCCTCCACCGCGACCCGCCATGCCGTGGCCGACCTCGTCGAAGCCATCGCCGGCTATGGCGCCGGGCGCCGCCTCAACAGTTGAGATGCCATTTTTTACACAATCCCCTCTGATCAGACAGGCGCCATGAGATAACCAAACGTTGTTCAATTTATCGCCACAACCATGGAGGCGATAATGATCGACGTCATCGGTCCCTGGAACCGTATGCATCACCAGGACACGCTCGAGGCCATGTTCCGCCTGCGTCATCAGGTCTTCGTCGAGGAGATGGGCTGGGACCTGCCGCTGGCCCGCAACGGCCGCGAGACGGATCAATTCGATACCGCCCGCACGATCTATCTGGTCTACCGCGACGAGGACGGGGCGGTCGCGGGGTCCATGCGCCTCATCCCGTCGGTCCTGCCCCATGTGCTGGGCGACGTCTTTCCCGAATTGTGCAGCGGGCCGGTGCCGCGCGGCCCGGCGATCTTCGAGAGCAGCCGCTCCTGCATCTCGCGGAAGGCCCGGCGCAAGGATCCGAACGGCATGATCTGGGGCGCGCTGACCTGCGGCATGATCGAATACGCCATGCTGCGCGAACTGGACTTCATCACCGCCGTCATGGACCGGCGCATGGTGGACATGGCGCGCGTCGCCGACTGGCACCTGAATCCGCTGGGGCCGGAGCGGCGGATCGCCGGTGGCGGCGTGGTCGCCGTGACCATGCCCATCGACACGCACGCGCTCGATACGGTGCGTCTCCAGCGCGGGGTGCCGGACCCGGTACTGTCGCTGCGCTTCGCCGGCGCCAGAGCCGCCTGAGGGAACGCCGCCTCAGGGCTGGATCAGGCCGAGGCGGATCGCCGTCACCACCAGTTGCATGCGTGTGGAGGCGCTGAACTTGCGCTTGGCGCCTTCCACATGCCAATGGACCGTGGTCTCGCTGATGCTCAGGATCTGGCTGATCGCCCAGTCCGACTTGCCGGCGGCGACCCAGTGCAGGCATTCGTGCTCGCGCGGGGTCAGTTTCGGCACTTCTTCCCCGAGGCCGCGCCCCGAAAGCGCGAGGAGCCTGTCGTGCAGCCCGAGCCCCAGATAGCGCAGCTTGTGGATGAGGCGGGGATCGTCGTCCACCTGGCCGCCGGCGAAGGTCACTTCCGCCCGATAACCCTTGGGGCCGTGGATCGGAATGGTCAGGCCGGTGTGCAGGCCGAAGGCCCGCGCCTCCTGCATCACGCGGCGCCCGGCGGGGCGCACGCCGCGCGCCGCATTGGCCCAGGTGAAGGGGTTCAATTCGGTCGCGGCACGGCGGAACACGGGATCGACCAGGGCGAAGTCGTTGGCGATGTAATGCTCCACCCAGGCTTCGGGCATGCGCACCATCATCAGGGCCTGGTCCGGCATCTGGGTGCCGCGCGGCACCTCCATGCAGGCGCCATGAACGAAGCCATGGTCCGTGGCGAAACGTGTCACCACGTCGAAGCAGCTTTCGGCGGTCTCGGCCGCGCCGATGCTGTCGACCATGTCGAGGAAACGGTTCAAACCCTGCCCCGCGCGTTCAATGCCCGCGCCGATTGTCCACCGCTTCGCGGATTTCGCCAAGTACCCGCGCGTCATCCAAGAGTCGATTGAGGGCCGAAACGCCATGATCGCGGCGGATGCGTTCCACGATGAAGATCAGCATGGCTTCGAGATCGGCGATCGGCAACGGCCGGCGGTTGCCGCCCCGCTGGGTCGCCTGGCGCCACTCCTCCTCCAGCAGGTGACGGAGCGCGCCGTCGCCGAAGGCATTGGCGACACAATCCGCGGCGGCGCGGAAGCGCGCGAACGCCGGATCGTCTTCCGTCCCATTCCAGGCGCCGCCGGGGCTGTCGGGCATTCCAATACCTACCGATAGTTGATAAGTCGATTATGACACCACCGTACGCCAGATCAAGCACCGTCTTGCCATCCGCCTGGCCGCGACCCCGCATCGCGCCAGAACCTCAGGCAGATATCCCACTGGCCCCGCGCCTCCGCTCCGGCGATCTCGAACAGCAGGGCGCGCAGCCCCGCCGCCTCCGCTTCGAGGCCGCACAGCGACAGGCAGCGCAGGATCCGGGTCAGGCGCAGGTGGTTGTGGTCGGCGGCCCCGAGCCAGCCGTCGAAAGCGCCGGGAAAGCCGTCGCCGCGCCGAAAGACGGTACCGCGCCGCGCGATGCCGTAGAACCCCATCATCGTGTCGAGAGAGGCGAGGAGCGAGCCCCGCAGCGCCTCGTCGGCCCCGATCTCGGCCGCGTCCGCCGGCGTCAGAAGGGGGGCGTCGTCATTGGCGCGGCTCGTCTCGGGCACGGGAAACAGCCATTGGATGAAGTCGTGGCGGGCTTCCAGCCAGCGCGGATCCTGGCGGCGGATCTCGCCGATCATGCGCCCGGCGCCGTCCGGCGCGCGCCCGGCCTGGAAATCAGTGAGCCTGCTCACAGCCGCCGCCTCCTTCCCGTTGCATCATCATCACCGGACGGTCATCGTTCGGTCCTGATTTGGCCATGGCCCGAACCAACCATGGCGGGCCGGCCTGAGTCGGGATGGCCTGAGTCGGGATGGCCGGGATCCGGACCGGCCCGATTCCGGCCGAATCATGCGTCACCTGTCAAACATCCCGATCTGAATCCTTTGGGGGGAGACAATAATGCGGAATCGCCTCGCCGTCGGGCTGGCCGTCGTCGGCCTCGGCCTCGGCGTCAGCCATCTGGCCCTTGCCGCCGACCTGCAGCTCGAACGGGTCATGCTGTCGACCGGCGGCGTCGGCTATTTCGAATATGAAGCGACCGTCGCGGGCGACGCCAGCCTGACCCTCGACGTGCCGCTCGATCAGGTCGACGACATCCTGAAGAGCCTCGTCGTGTTCGACGACAAGGGCGGTATCGGCGGGGTCGAACTGCCGGGCCGGCAGCCCATGGACCAATTGTTCCGCGACCTGCCCTTCGGGCCGGAGGCGCTGTCGTCGCCCGTCGCCCTGCTCAATGCGCTTCAGGGCAGCGACGTGATCGCGACCGGCGCCCGCATCCTGACCGGGCGCCTCCTGAACGTCGAGCCGGAAGTCCAGACCCTGCCCAACGGCGGCGGCACCATCACCCGCCATCGCCTGACCCTGCTGACGACGGAAGGTCTGCAGCAACTGGTGCTGGAGAATGCCGAGGCCGTGAAATTCGCCGATCCGGCACTCCAGGCCCAGGTCGACAAGGCGCTGCGTATCCTGGCGGAATCCCATGCCCGCGACCGCCGCAGCCTGACCATCACCACGAACGGCACCGGCAGCCGCAAGCTGCGCGTCGCCTATGTCACCGAGGCGCCGCTGTGGAAGACCTCCTATCGCCTGACCATGCCGGCGGCGGCGGATGCCGAAAGCGCCCGTCTCCAAGGCTGGGCCGTGATCGAGAACATGAGCGGCCAGGACTGGAAGGACGTCGAACTCACCCTGGTCTCCGGCAGCCCGGTCACCTTCCGCCAGGCGCTCTATACCGCCTATTACATCGACCGCCAGGAAATCCCGGTCGAGGTCGTCGGCCGGATCCTGCCCAATGTCGACACCGGCGCCAGCGCCTATGAGGTCGCGGCCGAAGGTGCCGCCCTTGGGGATGGTGCCGCCGACCGTTCGCGGCCCGACCGGGCCCGCACGCTCGCCGCCGGCGCCCTCGGCGACGTGCCGCCGCCCCCGCCGCCGGTGCTGGCCGCCCCGGCCCCCATGCCGGAAGCCGCCTATAAGGACGTAGAGTCAACGATCGTGGCTGGCGGCAGCGGCACCGTAGCCTCGACCGAAGCCCTGACCCAGGTCGTGTTCCGCCTCGAACAGCCGGTCTCGGTCAGCTCCGGGCGCTCGCTCTCGGTGCCCATCGTCGATCGCGACGTGATGGCATCCCGCCTCGCGCTCTATCAGCCGGGCGTCCACGCCCAGCACCCTCTCGCCAGCGTCCGCCTCACCAATGACGGCGACACGGGCCTGCCGCCCGGCATTCTCACCCTCTACGAGCGGGACGAGCGCGGCTTCGGCTATGTCGGCGACGCCCGGCTGTCGGTGCTGCCGGCGGGCGACGACCGCATGATCTCCTACGCCCTCGACCAGAAGATCCGCCTCGATCGCTCGGAAAGCAGCGACGCCGTCCTGCAATCCGGCAGCATCGCGCGCGGTGTCTTCAACTACTCGCGCGTCCAGAAGCAGGTCTTCACCTATAAGATCGCGGCGCCCCCGCGCGAGGACCGCAGCATGGTCCTCGAACTGCCGAAACTGTCTGGCTACGACCTGGTCCAGCCGACCGAAGGCGTCGAGGAGACGGACCGCTACTGGCGCATCCCCGTCGCGCTCGAGGCCGGCAAGACCAGGACGGTCGAAATCGTCGCCCAGCGCACCGTCGACAGTACGATCGCCATCGGCGGCCTGAGTGACAGCCAGCTCGCCTATTACGCCGCGTCCGAGGCGGTCGATGCCAAGACCAGGGAGGCGTTCGAGCAATTGGCCAAGCTGAAGGCGGTCCAGGTCGAGGCCGACCGCAAGGTCGGCGATCTGACCGGCCGCATGCGCGACCTGAACGACGAGCAGCGCCGCCTGCGCGACAATCTCCAGGCCGTGCCGCGCGACAGCGACATCTACCGCCGCTACCTCGACAAGCTGGACGATCAGGAAACCGCGATCGAGACTCTTCAGGAGGAGATCGCCGAGGGCAAGGAAGCCTCGGCCGCCGCGCGAAAGGCGGTGGAAGACTTCATCGCCAAACTCTGATCCGCCATCGGCATCACGGGATGGCGCCCTCCGGGGCCATCCCGTGTTGCCCGCGATGCGCGGTGGGTGGATCATGCGGTCATGTTTGCGCGCGGCCGTCTGACCCGAATCCTCATCGTCACGATCTTCGCCCTGGCGGCCGCCTGGGCCACGGCGGCGGGCATGCGCGCGGCCAGCGACCTCTGGCGCCAGCCCGACTGGCCCGCCGCCACGGCGGAAGTGACCGACGTGCTCCGCGAGAGCGCGGCGGACGAGGATGGGCGCTACCGTCTCGAACTGCGTTTCATGGCCCCCGGCCCGGTCAGCGTCACCACGACGACGGCCGACGTGATCGGCGAGGAACGCCTGGCGATCCTGCGCGAGAGCGCCGGCGAAGGCCGCCGCCCCACGGTGCTGCTCTATTTCGACCCGGACCATCCGGCCGACGTCCGCCTGTCGCGCCAGAGCGGCGGCGCAAGGGCGCTGGCCGCCGCCTATGGCCTGCTGGCGCTGGTCGCCGCCGGCCTCTCCCTGCTCGCCTTCCGGCTGGCGGCGGGGCTGATGCTCAGCCCTGCAGGATCCCGGCCATGAGGAGATATTGGGCGGCGTAATAGGTGCCCCAGATCAGGTGATGCACGCCGCCGAAGGGTTTGCCGAATTTGGCCACCGCGATCATCGCGTCCGAGCCCATGAACAGCAGTGCGCCGATGACGACCAGCATGGAGGGCGGCGGCAGGAGAAGCGCGCCCACGACCATGACCACGATCACCGTCATATAGAGCGCGACCGGCCCCGCCATCTCGCCGAAGCCGCCCTTGAGCTGGCCGTGCAGCATGCCGGCGGCACCGATCACCACGGCCACGCCGATCAGCCGCGCCATGTCGAGGCGGAGGCCGAAATGGCTCAGCACATAGGCGAAGATGGCGATATAGGCGAGATGGGCGATCAGGAAGGCGCCCAGCCCGAAGACGAACCACTTCTTCTCGTCGCGCAGCGCCAGGAAGATGTCGCCCAGGGTGGAGAAGGCCAGCGCCGCCACCAGCAGCAGGCCGATCAGCGAACCGCCGGGCAGGGAGACCGCCGTCAGCAGCGCGAGCGCCCCGACCGGCAGTGCCTTCAGCCACGGCATCAGCGGATACCAGGCGCCGCCCGTGCGCCCCAGATAGATCACGGAACTGACCAGGGAGACGACGAACAGCGCATAGCGCATCATGTCCAGCCCATCGCCCCGCGCATCCAGCAGGGGAACGCTCATCAGCATGTCGGCCTCATTTCTCGACGGCGTCGAAACGCGCGCGTTTCGCCAGCGGGTGCCGCTCGGCGAGGGCGCGGATCACGAAGCCCGGCAGATATTTCAGGAGAAGGGCACCCGCCCGATTGACGGTGCCGTTGACCAGGACCGGCCCGCGCCCGGCCAGCACCGCCGCCACCGCCTCTTCCGCCACCACGTCCGCCTGCTGCCATTGCCAGCCGGGGATGGTGTCGGTCGCCTGGGTCATGCCGGCGGCCTGGTGGAATTCGGTCCGGGTGAAGCCGGGACAGGTTGCGAGCACATGAACGCCGCGTCCCGCGACCTCTGCCGCCAGGAACTCGGAAAAACGGACGTCGAACGCCTTCACCCCGGCATAGAGGGTGGAGCCCGGCACCGGCGGCGCGAAGACGGCGAGGGAGGCGACATTGACGATCCAGCCGCGCTTCCGCGCCAGCATCGCCGGCAGCAGGCGGTGGCACAGTTCGGCGACCGACGTCACCATCACCTGGATCAGATCGCGCTGCGCCGCCCAGTCGGTGCGCTCGAAAATCTCGGGGATGCCGTAACCGGCGTTGTTCACCAGCATGTCGACCGAAAGCCCCTGGGCCTCGATCGCGGCGACCAGTATCGCCGGGGCCTCGGGATCGGCCAGATCGGCCGGCAGCACGGTGACCGCCGAACCAAAATCACGGCGGATCTCGCCGGCCAGGGCTTCCAGCCGCTCCGCCCGGCGCGCGGTCAGGATCAGGCCGAAACCACGCTTGGCGAGGGAACGGGCAAAGGCCGCGCCGAGACCGGCGGAGGCGCCCGTCACCAGGGCCGTGCAGCCTTCGCCGACGCGTCTTGCCGCCATGCGCCCCTTCCCTTCGAACGAAACGGGGGCGGCCGAAACCGCCCCCGACCGGATCAGACGATCTCGAACAGGCCGGCGGCGCCCATGCCACCGCCCACGCACATGGTGACGACGCCGTATTTGGCGCCCCGGCGCTTGCCCTCGATCAGCAGGTGGCCGGTCATGCGCGCACCCGACATGCCGTAGGGGTGGCCGATCGAGATGGCGCCGCCCGAGACGTTCAGCTTCTCCATCGGGATGCCCAGACGGTCACGGCAATAGACGACCTGCACGGCGAAGGCTTCGTTCAGCTCCCAGAGGTCGATGTCCTCGACCTTCAGGCCGTGACGGGCCAGCAGCTTCGGCACGGCGAAGACGGGACCGATGCCCATCTCGTCCGGCTCGCAGCCGGCGACGGCGAAGCCGCGGAAGATACCGAGGGGCGCCAGACCGCGCTTTTCGGCTTCCTTGGCTTCCATCAGCACGGCGGCGGAGGCACCGTCGGAAAGCTGGGAGGCGTTGCCGGCGGTGACCACGCCGCCCTTCACCGGCTGCAGCGCCTGCAGGGCCTCGAGGGTGGTCGACGGGCGGTTGCCCTCGTCCTTGGCCAGTTCGGTCTCGACGTCGGAAATCGCGCCGGTCGCCTTGTCCATCACCTTCATGACGGTCTTGAGCGGCACGATCTCGGCGTCGAAGGCGCCGGCGGCCTGGGCGGCGGCGGTGCGCTGCTGCGACGACAGGGCGTATTCGTCCTGGACCTCGCGCGAGACGTTGTAGCGCTCGCCGACCAGATCGGCGGTGTCGAGCATCGGCATCCAGAGCGACGGCTTGTGCTCCATCAGCCATTCCTCGGTGAAATGGTTGACGTTCAGGTTGTTCTGGACCAGCGAAATGGACTCGAGGCCGCCGCCGACCATGATGTCGGCATTGCCGGCGATGATCTGCTGGGCGGCGAGGGCAATGGCATTCAGGCCCGAGGAGCAGAAACGGTTCAGGGTGGCGCCCGAGACGGTGACCGGCAGGCCGGCGCGGATCGCGGCATTGCGCGCGACATTGTGGCCGGCGGCGCCTTCCGGCAGGCCGACGCCCATATAGACGTCGTCGATCTCGCCACCCTCGATGCCGGCGCGGGCGACGGCGTGCTGGATGACATGGCCGCCCAGGGTCGCGCCATGGGTGTTGTTGAAGGCACCACGGAACGCCTTGGCGATCGGGGTACGGGCGGTCGAGACGATTACGGCTTCTCTCATGGCTCTCCACTCTCCTCACATTGGCGGCCGTCTTTCGGGCCCTTGGATGCGCGCGTCTTGATAGCGCGCTCGAAAAGCCGCCGAAACAGGTTTTTGCGAAGGGCAGCCCCGCCGCCACATGCGCCAATGCGAAAATGTCAGTTCCCAGGCCGCTCTCCGGTGATCTAGAAAAATGACCAAACTGTCAGTTTCGTTCGAGGAGACCCATGGCCGAGCCCCATCCCATCCTTTCGCTCCCCGGTTTCCTCAATCTCGTCGGCCCGGTGAAGACCGACCTCGAGGACGACGGCCGCTGGACCTTCTCCTTCACCGTCGGCGAACAGCACCTGAACCCGGGCGGGGTCTGTCACGGCGGCATGCTGATGACCTTCGCCGATCACGTCCTCGGCATGGTGGTGTGGGAGGCGATCGAGCGCCGGCCCTGTTCGACCGTCACCCTGAACTGCGATTTCGCCACCGCCGCCAAGGCCGGCGACGTGGTGGAGGGGGAAGCGCGGGTCACCCGCAAGACCCGCTCCCTCATCTTCGTCAACGGCATGCTCACCTGTAACGGCAATGTCGTCCTTCAGGCCAACGGCATCTGGAAGGTCTTGGGCGCATGAAGGATTCTGGGCGCATGACCGCCGACGCCATCCCGCCCGCGCCGGACGGCTGGGCCCCGATCACCACCCATGATCCGTTCGAGAAGGACGTCTTCGGCGATCACGGACCGGGAGCGGAAGGCGGCACCGTCACCTTCGCCTTCTACGACCGCCGGGAAGACGGCAAACGCATCTTCGCCTTCCGGCCGGAACCGCGCCATGCCAACGGCCTCGGCATCGTCCACGGCGGCGCCATCATGACCTTCTTCGACGCTTCTCTCGGCTCCGCCGCCTGGGACGCGGTCGACCGCAGCCCGGCGGTGACCCTGTCCCTGACCTCGGAATTCCTCTCGCCGGCGCGCCCCGGTGACCTCCTGGTGTGCCGCCCCACGGTCACCCGCAAGGCCCGCTCGGTGATCTTCGTCCGCGGCGAAATCACCATCGGCCCACGCCTGGTCGCCACCGCCAATTCGGTCTGGAAAGTGCTGGGGGCGTAAAAAGGAATAGCTCGTCGTCCCGGCGAAGGCCGGGATCTCGCGACGAGAGAGGCGCCCTTTTCTGATGAAGGTCACGGCCTTCGCCGGGACGACGACAGCGGGAGGGAGCCTACCCCTCCGCCCCATGCTCGCGGTGCAGGTGCAGGCGCCGGCGCATGCGGCGCAGCGCGACATAGACGGCGCCCAGCACCAGGGGCACCACGCCCGCCACCGCCAGGGTCGCGGGGGCGAGGTCCGGCGCCAGTTTTTCGGCGCCTTTCAGAACGTAGGCGATCAGGCCGACGACGTAATAGCTGATCACCACGACCGACAGGCCCTCCACCGTCTCCTGCAGGCGAAGCTGCAGGCCGGCGCGCTGTTCCATGGAGCGCAGCAGGGACTGGTTCTGGGCCTGGAGCGCGATCTCGACCCGGGCGCGCAGGATCTGGCTCGACCGCGCCACGCGCTGCGACAGGCTCTCCTGCCGGGCGGCGGCGGATTCGCAGGTGCGCATGGCGGGAGTCAGGCGGCGGTGCATGAAATAGCCGATGGTCTCGAAACCGCCGATCGGCGTCTCCCGGTTCTCGGCGATGCGATCCTCGACCAGGGCGTGATAGGCCTTGGCGGCGCCGAAGCGCCAGGTACTCTCGGCGACCAGGGCCTCGACCTCGGCCGCGATCGCGCCCAGTTCGGCGAGCAGGGCCTGTTCGTCCGTGGGGGTCGTGCCGGCCGCCGTGAAGGCCGCGGTCAATTCCGCCAGCCGGCGGTCGAGCACGGTTGTCCGCTGGTTGACCTTTCGCGCCACGGGCAGGGCCAGCAGCGCCATCATGCGGTAGGTCTCGATGTCGAGGAAACGCTGCACCAGATTGCCGATGGTGCGCGGCGCCAGATCCTCGCGCAGGCCCAGGATCAGCTTCACCTCGCCCGACGGCCCGAGGCGGAAATCGGACCACACTTCCGCCCGCCCGTCGCCCAGGCTGGCGGCGACCAGCATCGAGGGATCGAACAGGCCGAGCGCCGCCGCCTCCGCCGGGGTGGCGCCGGCATGGACTTCCATGTCGACGACGGCGAGGTTGCGGCCGGGCGCGCCGGCGACGATGCCGCGCACCGCCTCCGGCACGGGCGCCACGGCAGCGCCCGGAACGACGACGGTCCAGCCGCAGCTTTCGGTATAGCGCTCCCATTTCACCGATGCGCCGTCGAGCGCGAAGCGGAACTGGCGGGCACCGGGGGGCGGCGCGTCGATCCCGAGATCGGCGCAGACGGCGGCGATATGGGCGTGATCGGCTTCCGCGTCGGCGGCGCCGTGGCGCGCGACATGGAGAACGCGGGCCGGTGCCGTCACCGGCAGGGTCGGCCGCGCATGCATCTCGTCGGACAGGCACTGGTGCAGCGGGTGATCGGGGCCCAGCCCCGCGCCGATGTCCAGCGCCGTCGGCATCAGCCCGCCTCGGCGGCCGTGATGGCGACGCCGGCGCTGAGCTGGCGGCTGACCGGGCAACGGTCGGCGACGGCGATCAGGGCCGCGCGCTGTTCGGCGTCCAGCGGTCCCTTCAGGGTGATGGCGCGGTCGTAGCGGTCGCTCAGGCTCTTGCCGTCGGCGCTCGCCACCCGGCGCAGGCTGACGACGACCGAGACATGTTCGAGCGGCCAGCCCTTGCGCTCGGCATACATGCGCAGCGTCATGGTGGTGCAGGCGCCGAGGCCGGCCATCACCAGTTCGAAGGGCGTCGGCCCGGTATCGGCGCCGCCCATGGCCGGGGGCTCGTCCGCGCCCATGACATGACGACCGACGGTGACGAACTGCCCGTATTTGCCATTGCCGCTTTCGCCGACCTGTACCGGTTGATGATGCATCTCGCTCATGTTGGCCCCGACCCGTCCTCGATGGAAACTACAGCCTCTATTGGCATAATGCGGCTTTCGGAACCATAGGCGAGAGAAACCCGGATGCCCCCCATGCGCCCGATCAGCGCACGCCACATCACGGCGGCCGTGCCCGAATGGCTCTCGCGCTGATCGTCGGCGCGGGCGTCATCGGCCTTGCCGCCGCCCGCGCCCTCGCCCGTGCCGGACACGAGGTGGTGGTCGCCGACGCGGCCTCCGCCATCGGCACCGGCATTTCCGCGCGCAACAGCGAAGTCGTCCATGCCGGCCTCTACTACCCGACCGGCAGCCTGCGCCAGCGCCACTGCGTCGAAGGCCGGCGCCTGCTCTACGCCCATTGCCGCGAGCGCGGCATCGCCCATCGGCGCACCGGCAAGCTGGTGGTCGCGACCGACCCGGCGGAAATCCCACGGATCGAGGCGATCCACGCCCTCGGCACCGCCAATGGGGTGGAAGGGCTGGGCCTGATCGACGGCGCCGAAGCCCGGCGCCTCGAACCCGCGCTTGCCTGCGCCGCCGCCCTCCTCTCGCCCGAGACCGGCATCGTAGACGCCCATGGCCTGATGCTCTCCCTCCTCGGTGAGGTGGAGGATGCGGGCGGCGCCTTCGCCGCCAATACGTCCGTCACCCGGCTGGAGCGCGCGGGCGGGCGCTGGCGCGTCCATTTCGCCGGCGCCGATCCCGGCACGATCGATGCCGACCTGGTGGTCAATGCCGCCGGCCTCGGCGCGCAGGCCCTGGCCGGGGCGACCCACGGCCTCGATCCCTTGCTGGTGCCGCCCCTGGTGCCGGTGAAGGGCAGCTATTTCACCTATGCCGGGCGCGCCGCCTTCACGCGCCTGATCTATCCGGCCCCGGTGGACGGCGGTCTCGGCATCCATGTCACCCTCGATCTCGCGGGCCGCATGCGCTTCGGCCCCGACGTCGAATGGCCGGACGGCGGCACCCTGCCCGGCACGACCATGCCCGACTATGGGGTGGACCCGGCCCGTGCCGCCCTCTTCGCCGCCGGCATCCGGCGCTATTGGCCGGGGCTGGATGCGGACCGGCTGCACCCCGACTATGCCGGCATCCGCCCGAAACTGACGGGGAAAGGGCGGGCGCCGGCGGATTTCATGATCCAGGGTCCGGCCGAGCACGGCCTGTCCGGCCTCGTCAATCTGTTCGGCATCGAAAGCCCGGGGCTCACCGCCTGCCTGTCCCTGGCGCAGGCGGTGGTCGCCGCGCTTCGCACTTGAAGCGGCCCCGCGCCGCCCGCACCATCGGGCCGTCGCCCGTCTGTCGCCCGCCCGTCGTCTATCGTCTGTCCGAGGTAGCGAGATGCTTTTCGATCTCCTGGTCCGCAACGTCACCCTGCCCGACGGCCGGGCGAACATGGATATCGCCATCGCCGGCGGCCGCATCCAGGCGGTCGAGCCGGCGATCGCGGCCGAGGCGGGCCGGGTGATCGACGGCGAGGGTTTCCTGGCCGCGCCGCCCTTCGTCGACAGCCATTTCCACATGGACTCGACGCTCTCCCTCGGCATGCCGCGCCTCAATCTCTCGGGCACGCTGCTCGAGGGGATCGCGCTCTGGGGCGAGCTGAAACCCCATCTGACCGTGGAAGCGATCAAGAGCCGCGCCCTCGATTTCTGCCGCCTGGCGATCGCGCGCGGCACGCTCGCCATCCGCAGCCATGTCGACATCTGCGACGACCGGCTGCTGGCGGTCGATGCCCTGCTCGAGGTCCGCGACGAGATGAAGCCCTGGCTCGACCTGCAATTGGTCGCCTTCCCGCAGGACGGCTATTTCCGCTACGCCCGTTCGGCCGAGAACCTCGCGCGGGCCCTCGACAAGGGCGTCGACGTGGTCGGCGGCATTCCCCATTTCGAGCGCACCATGGCCGACGGCGCCGCCTCGGTCCGGGCGCTCTGCGAGATCGCGGCGGATCGCGGCCTGATGGTCGACATGCATTGCGACGAGTCGGACGATCCCCTGTCCCGCCATGTCGAGAGCCTGGCGGCGGAGACCACGCGCCTCGGCCTTCAGGGCCGGGTCACCGGCTCCCACCTCACCTCCATGCATTCCATGGACGATTACTACGTCTCCAAGCTGATCCCCCTGATGCGCGAGGCGGCGCTGAACGTCGTCGCCAATCCGCTGATCAACATCACGCTCCAGGGCCGCCACGACGGCTATCCCAAGCGCCGGGGCATGACCCGGGTGAAGGAACTCATGGCCGCCGGCCTCAATGTCGCCTGCGGTCACGACTGCGTCATGGATCCCTGGTATCCCCTCGGCAGTCACGACATGCTCGACGTCGCCCATATGGGCCTCCATGTCGGACAGATGACCGGCGTCGACGAGATGCGCGCCATGTTCGCCTCGGTCACCGGGAACGGCGCCCGTACCCTCGGGCTCGACGGCTATGGTCTCGTGCCCGGTGCCTTCGGCGATCTCGTGCTGTTGCAAGCGCGCGACCCGATCGAGGCCCTGCGGCTTCGCGCACCGCGTCTCTTCGTCGTGCGCCGGGGTCGCGTCATCGCCGCAACCCCGAAGGTCGAAACGTGTTTGCATCTTGACGGCGGGATGTCCCGTCTCGATTTCACCCGTTAGCGCCACTTGTCGCGGGGCGGCCCGCCCCCTAGGCTTCCAAGTTCGTCAGCAGAGCAGTCCAGATCGTGTCCACGACCACAGTTACCGATAGCGCCGACAAGACCCGGCGGAAAACAGGGCCGCGCAAATCCGCGACCCGCAGCGAGGAACTGCGCCTCGTCATCGCCGACGAGATCGTGCAGGGCCGCCTCAGCCCCGGCACCCCGCTGGAGGAATTGGAAGTGGCACGGCGCTTCGGCGTTTCCCGCACCCCCGTGCGCGAGGCGATCCGCGAACTCGCCGCATCGGGCCTCGTGGAAACCCGGCCGCACCGCAGCGCCCTGGTCGCCCTGCCCTCGCTCGATCGCCTGCGCGGCATGTTCGAGGTGATGGCGGAGCTGGAGGCGATCTGCGCCGGCCTCGCCGCCGTCAACATGACCGGCGCCGAACGCCGCAACCTCGAAGCCCTGCACGAGACGCTGGGCGAACTGGTGCGCCAGGGCGATCCCCAGCGCTATCACGAGGTGAACGAGAACTTCCACAGCGCCATCTATCACGGCAGCCACAACGACTATCTGACCGAGATCACCCTGGCGACGCGGGCGCGCCTGTCGCCCTTCCGCCGGGCCCAGTTCAGGACGCTCGGCCGCCTGTCGCTGTCCCACGCCGAACACGACCGGGTGGTGACCGCCATCCTGCGCGGCGAAAAGACCGCCGCCGAAGCCGCCATGCGCGGCCATATCACCGTGGTCGAGGAAACCTACGAACGCTACAGCGGGGCCCGCTGATCACGGTCACGCCGCCTGCTGCCCCCCTGGGCGGCGTTATGCCGCCCATTGCCCCACCTGGGCGGCGTCATGCCGCCCACTGCCCGACAACGATGGCGAGAAACAGCAGGAAACCGAGACGGGCATTGGACTTGAAGCGCGTCAGGCATTGCGCCCCGTCGTCGAAATCCGTCGACGCCGCCTGATGCATCAGATGCAGCGCCGCCAGCCCGAGGCCGAGCCAGAACGGCCACGCCAGCCCGACCATGCCGCCGGCCAGCCCGACCAGCACCACCATCCCGCCGTAGACCGCGAAGAGGAACGGCCGCGTCCGGTCGCCGAGACGGAGCGCCGAGGATTTCACGCCGACGATGGCGTCGTCCTCCTTGTCCTGATGGGCATAGATCGTGTCGTAACCCAGCGTCCACAGGATGCCGGCGCCATAGAGCAGCACCGCCGGCCAGCCGAGATCGCCGCGCACCGCCGACCAGCCGACCAGCGCGCCCCAGTTGAAGGCGATGCCCAGCATGGCCTGGGGCCAGTGGGTGATCCGCTTCATGAAGGGATAGACCGCGACCGGCAGCAGGGAGGCAATGCCGAGCCAGATGGTGAAGCTGTTCAGCGACAGCAGGACGCCGAGCCCGGCCAGCGCCTGAAGCGCCAGAAAGGCGAAGGCCGCCTTAACCCCGATCGCGCCCGACGGCAGCGGCCGCCCCCGCGTCCGCGCGACGCGGGCGTCGATGTCGCGGTCGGCGATGTCGTTCAGGGTGCAGCCCGCCCCGCGCATTACGGCGGAACCGACGAAGAAGAGCAGCAGCAGCCAGAAGTCCGGCAGCCCGCCCGCCGGCGCCGCCAGCGCCGTCGACCACCAGCAGGGCAGCATCAGGAGCCAGATGCCGATGGGCCGGTCCGCCCGCGCCAGCCGCAGATAGGGGCGCAGGGCGGGCGGCATGCGGTCGACCCAGGTCGAGGGCGCGGCATCGGCCGGCCTGATCTCGGCGGCACCGGGTTCGGCGGCATATGGCGTGGTGGGCATGTTCATTCCCCAATGCTGACCGGAAACGTGCTAACCGGAAACGGATATCGCCTCAAGAACCGGAATGCCTCCCCGCCATGCGCGCGCGTCCCCGCCACCGTCTCTTCGTCGACGCCGACATCGCCCCCTCGCTCGCCGTGCCGCTCGCCGACGGCCAGGCCCACTATCTGGCCAATGTTTTGCGCATGGCCGATGGCGACGAGGTCTGCGCCTTCAACGGCCGCGACGGCGAATGGCGCGCCGGTTTCGCCCGCCAGGGCAAGCGCGGCGGCGCCCTGATTCCGTCGGAACTTCTGGCGCCCCAGCCGTTGGAGGCCGAAACCATCCTCGCCTTCGCGCCGATCCGGGGCGCCAAGGTGGAATTCGTCGCCGAGAAGGCGACGGAACTCGGCGCCACGCGCCTTATCCCGACGCTGACCCGGCGCACCGTGATCGACAAGGCGAACCCCGCCCGCATGCGGGCCAACGCGATCGAGGCGGCGGAGCAATGCGGCCGCTCGAGCATCCCCGCGATCGAGGAGATCCGGAAACTCGACCGCGTCCTGGGCGGCTGGGATCCGGCCGTCCCCCTCTTCTTCTGTGACGAGGCGGGCGACGCGCCGCCCCTTCACGCCGCCGCCCTCGGCCTGGGCGAGGGCCCGGCCGGCGTGCTGATCGGGCCCGAAGGCGGCTTCGACGATCACGAGCGCGCTCTCCTGCGGCGCCTCTCCTTCGTCCGCCCGGTCGGTCTCGGCCGGCGCATCCTGCGCGCCGAGACGGCGGCCATCGCCGCGCTTGCCCTGATCGAAGCGGCCCGAGTCGAAGCCACACGGGCCGAGGACACACGGGTCGAGGGGAAACCGGCGCTTAGGCCGGACGGCGGTCCCGGACCCGCATGAAGGCCCCGCGCAGGCCGAGGAACAGCCCGAACCAGACCAGGATCCCGGTCAGGGCCGGGGCATGGGCGGCCAGATCCTCCACCGGCAGCACCAGGGCGAGGGCGAGCGCGAAGATCGCGAACAGCACCGGCCGCGCGTAATCGCGCGGGACGGCGCTCTTATCGCCGCCGGTGCGATAGATCGCATAGGTGATCCACATGGCGACCACCTGGGCCAGCAGCAGGGCGGCGCCGAAGACGTGGCCGGGCAGGACCAGCAGCATCCCGAACAGTTTCGCCGCCTGCATCACCGGATAGAGCAGGACCCGGCGCTGCACCGGCAGGGTGTTGTAGGCATGGAACAGCAGGCGCGTCACGACCAGCACGGCCAGCCAGATGCCGGCGGCCAGCGCCAGGCCCAGCCCGTCGAAGACGTCGCGGTCCGCGACGGCTGCAAGACAGCCGAGCAGGCCGAGAACACCGCCCCAGGCCCAGGCCCGGGGCTCCAGCGAGAAGCCCTCGAAGCGGCTCGATTCCGGCTGCACCACGGGCCTTGCCTCATGCTTGGCGGCGACGAAGTCATTCTCGAAATAGCCGATCTCGTAGATCGCCAGCATGGAGGCATAGAGCAGCGCGACGGCGACCGCCCAGAGCGGGGACGGCCCGCGTTCCGGCCAGGTGGCGAGGGCCAGCATGGGCAATTCGCGCAGCAGGCTGTTGTAGAGGACGTAGAAGCGGCCGTATTTCGCCCGCGCCGTATAGCGCATGGGGAAATAGAGCCCTTCCTCCGCCACCACCCGGGGGCCGGTCGGCGCGATCAGGAAAGGCGCGCGCACGGCATCCAGAAGATCGCGGTCGTCTTCGGAATCGGTGATGGCGACCGCCCCGGCGATCCGGTCCGCGCCGAAGATCGGGCTCAGGCCGGACAGCTTGCCCCGGCGCAGCGCGGCGAAGGAAGTCAGCGCTGGCACGCAGACCCGCCGGCACGCCGCGAACGGCGAGCCCTTCAGGAGCGGCGCGACGATGAAATCCAGCCCGAAGGAGACGATCACCACCCGTTCGGGCGCAACGCCGCGCATCAGCGCGGCAAGCGGATGGCCGGCATGGCGCGCGAACAGCGCCGGCGCCCGCCACCGCCACAACAGGATGTTCCAGGGCGCCAGCACGGTGACCAGCATGATCGCGATATAGTCGCGCACCCGATAGCCGTAGCGCCCGAGCAGCAGCCCCCAGGGCATGAAGTCCCGGACCAGCGCCAGCACGATGCTGACCAGCGGCCCCGGCCAGGCCCTGCGCAGGTATTCCTCGGTGCTGGAGGAGCCGAACAGCGCATAGTCGAAATCGAGAAAGACCAGCCCGTCGTCCGCCGCCAGGGCCGCCCGCAGCCCGGGAACGGCATCGCGCCCCGGTTGCGTGCCGTCGACGCGCAATTCTTCAGACGTCATGCCCTTCCGGCCCCGAACGCGTATCGACACGGATTCATTCTGGATATCATGAAATGCTCAGCCTGAAAGTACCGTCCGAATATCATCTTTTGGGAGAATGGCGAACCCCGCTTGGTCGTTGACACGCGGCCGATGCAATCAAAAAATGCAAAAGCGCGTGGATCGGCAATCGGACTGGCGCGCGGATTCGAAGATATCGGTTGGGAAACGCCATGCACCGGATGGTCACCGCCCTGTTCCTGACCACATTCCTCGCCGGCTGCGGCGCAACCGGAATCGTCGCCTCGGACGATCCCATGACGAAGTTGCGGCAGGCCCGCTACCTCTATCTCGAAGCGGGGCGACCGGCGCAGGCGGAACCCCTGATCCACGATGCCATGGCCGCCTTCCAGCGGTCGGGCGACACCGCCGGCCAGGCGGAGGCCCATCGGGAATTCGCCATGTTCCTGGCGACGCCCGGTTCGGATGCCATCATCGTCAACACGGCCGCCGAACAGCCGCCCGTCCCGCCCGAGCGCCTGGCCAAGGCCCTGGCCGAGATGCGCGAGGCGTCTCGCCTCGCGGAAAGCGCCGGGCGCTACGACATTCTGGCCGGCACCAGCCTGGGCGAGGCGCGCATCCGCTACAGGATGGGCGATATCCCCGCCGCCTGCGCCACCCTGCACCGCAGCCTCGACGCCAGCGAGAAGTTCTCGGCGGCGCCGGCGGAGATGAGGGCCAAGGCGCCGCCGGGCTGGGACGGCACGGGCCGATTCGTCACGGCGTTCCGCGCGGAGTTCGGCTGCCCGCCCTGATCGGCCGCCGCCGATCGCATTCCCGCTTGCCAGGGGCTTCCCCCATCGGTTCTGCTGAGGACCGAGGAGAAACGCCCATGACACCACCCCCCAAGGCGCCACGGCCGCCCCGGCGGCTCGATTCGCTGCGCGAGATCGGCGCCGGGCTCGATCTTCTGCGCGGTGTCGCCGACAGCACGCGGCGGATGGTGCTGCCGTTCGGCGGGGCGACGCTCGCCGACCTCGGACAGGGCCGGCGCGTCGCGGTCTTGCCCGGTTTCGGGGCGGACGATCTCTCGACATCGGTGCTGCGCCGCCATCTCGCCCATCGCGGCTTCAGGGCGGAGGGCTGGCACCTGGGGCGCAATTCCGGGGACGTGGTCGGTGCCGTGATCCGCTTCACCGAGCGGCTGTCGTTTCGCGTGGCGGCGGCGGGCCGGCCCTATGCCCTGGTCGGCTGGAGCCTCGGCGGCTATATCGCGCGGGAAGTCGCGCGCAACCGCCCCGATCTCGTCGAGCGGGTGGTGACCCTGGGCACGCCGGTCAGGGGCGGCCCGAAATACACGGTCTTCGCCCCGGTCTATCGGGCGCGCGGCCTCGACCTCGACCGGATCGAGAGCCGGATCGCGGCCCGCGAAACCGTGCCGCTGACCGTCCCGGTGACGGCGCTCTACAGCCGGCGCGACGGCATCGTCGGCTGGCGGGCCTGCCTCAGCCCGGACGAGCCCATGGTCCGCCACGAGGAGATCGCCACCAGCCATTGCGGCATGGGCTTCGCGCCCGAGGTGCTGGCGCGCGTCGCCGCGATCCTCGCCGAAGCCTGACGCCGTGCCCTGTTGCGCATGACTACCCTGCGATCCGGGTGGCTGGACAGGGTGATCGGCTTTCGGCTAGTCAACCTGACAGCTTGATGGGAGGTTGAGCATGTCGGGTGTACAGGCGGCCGGGGCGCCGATCGAGGACCGGCGCCAACTGGTCGAATGGATGGCCGCCGGCGCCAAGCCCGACAAGGCCGATTGGCGGATCGGCACCGAGCACGAGAAATTCGGCTTCCGGCTCGACGGTCTCGGCCCCGTTCCCTATGCGGGCGACAACGGCATCCGCGCCATGCTCGAGGGCCTGCGACGCTTCGGCTGGCAGCCGGTGCTGGAAGGCGAGAACATCATCGCTCTCGAGATGGACGGCGCCTCCATCAGCCTCGAACCCGGCGGCCAGTTCGAGCTGTCGGGCGCCCCGCTCGAAACCATCCATCAGACCTGCGGCGAGGTGAACACCCATCTCGAACAGGTGCAGACCGTGGCCCGCGAGCTCGGCCTCGGCTTCATCGGCCTCGGCTTCGCCCCGACCTGGAAGCGCGAGGACGTGCCGGTCATGCCCAAGGGCCGCTACGACATCATGCGCGCCTATATGCCGAAGAAGGGCAGTCTGGGCCTCGACATGATGCTGCGCACCTCGACGGTGCAGGTGAACCTCGACTTCGCCTCCGAGGCCGACATGGCGGCCAAGATGCGCGTCGCCCTGGCGCTGCAGCCGGTGGCGACCGCGCTCTTCGCCAATTCGCCCTTCACCGAGGGCCGGCCGAACGGCTTCCAGTCCTATCGCGCCCATATCTGGTCCGATACCGATCCCGACCGCACCGGCCTGCTGCCCTTCGTCTTCGAGGACGGTTTCGGCTTCGAGCGCTATGTCGACTGGGCGCTCGACGTGCCCATGTATTTCGTCTACCGCGACGGGCGCTACATCGACGTCTCGGGCCAGTCGTTCCGCGCCTTCCTCGATGGAAAGCTGCCGGCGCTGCCGGGCGAGAAACCCCATCTGGGCGACTGGTCGGCCCATCTGACCACCCTGTTCCCCGAAGCCCGGGTGAAGCGCTACATCGAGATGCGCGGGGCCGACGGCGGGCCGTGGAAGCGGCTCTGCGCCCTGCCCGCGCTCTGGGTCGGCCTGGTCTATTGCGACGAGTCCCTTGCCGCCTGCCTCGACCTGATCCGCGACTGGACGGCGGAAGAACGCGAGGCCCTTCGCGCCGCCGTGCCGCGCCAGGGCCTCCGCGCGCCGTTCCGGGGCGGCACCGTCCTCGACATCGCGCGCCGCATGGTCGAGATCGCCGATCAGGGCCTGCGCCGCCGCGCCGCCGGCAACGGCATGGGCGGGGACGAGACCATGTTCCTCCAGGTCCTGAAGAAGACGGTGGAGACGGGCCAGAGCCCGGCGGACGAGTTGCTCGCCGCCTACGAGGGGCGCTGGCACGGCGACATCACCCGTCTCTTCGCCGAATACGCCTATTGAGGGCGCCATGGCCGGGCGGCGCATCCTGATCGTCCTCGGCCATCCCTCGGGCGGGAGCTTCTGCGCCGCCGCCGCGAGCCGCTATGCCGAAGGCGCGGCATCGGCCGGAGCCGAGATCCGGCAGCTTCGCCTCGGCGAGATCGCCTTCGATCCCATCCTCCGCGAAGGCTATCGCAGCCGCCAGCCTCTCGAGCCGGATCTGGAGGATGCCCGTGCCGCCGTCACCTGGGCGGAACACGTCGTCTTCGTCTATCCGATCTGGTGGGGCTCGGTCCCGGCACTCCTCAAGGGTTTCCTGGACCGGGTGTTCCTGCCCGGTTTCGCCTTCGCCTATCGCGAAGGCCGGCCCCTGCCCGACAGGCTGCTGAAGGGCCGGAGCGGCCGCCTGATCGTCACCATGGACACGCCCGGCTGGTTCAACTGGCTGGTCTATGGCGCCCCCGGCCACCGCATGATGACCCAGACCGTGCTGAAATTCTGCGGCATCGGTCCCGTGCGCCGCAGCGTCTTCGCCCCCGTCCGGAACTCGACGGACAAAGCCCGCGCCGCCTTCCTCGAAAAGATGGGGGCGGCGGGCGGGCGCGACGCGAAAGCCTAGATTGATCCGTCGGGCCCGTTTCAGCCGGCCGGTGTCGCAGCGCCGTTCGTCGCCAGCGACCAGCCGCGCGCCGCCGCCAGACGGCCGAGACCGGCCATCATCGCATCGGCCCGCGCATCGTCCGTCGCCAGCGCGGCGGCGGGCGCCGGGCGGCCGGTGAATTCGACATAGGCGCCGGACGGCCGCCCGCCCCAGCCCGACAGCAGATGACCGGCCAGCGCCCGCGCCGATTTTTCCGGTGAACTCACGCCCGGCACCAGCGCCCGCATCGCCGGCAATATGTAATGCCAGGCGAAGCGAACGGGCGCCGGGCGTTCCCGCGCCAGGCCGGTGCCCGGCATCAGGCCCGGATCGAAGGCATGGAACCGCAGGCATTCCCCTTCGTGCCGGCGCGCCATGGCGTGGGCATAGAGAATGCAGCAGAGTTTCGCGGCGGCGTAGCGGTCGGACCCCTTCGCCATGCCGGAACCCGTGGCCAGAGCCTCGACCGACGCGAAGGCGCCGCCGCGAAAGCCGAACAGGCGCGCCAGCCGGTTGCGCGGATCATGAGTGCCGCTGCCCAATGTGACCACGGCCGCCCCCGGTGCCAGGGCCGGCATCAGCAGACCGACCAGCAGCACATGGCCGAAGACGTTGGCGGCAAAGGTCTCGTCCATGCCGTCCGGCGTCAGCACCGGTGCGCCCGGCACCTGAAGCCCGGCATTGCAGACCAGGGCATCGATTCCCGATGCCGCGCCCGGCAACGTCCGCACCGCCCCGGCGAAAGCCGCCACCGAGGCGGGATCGAGCAGGTCGAGAGGCAGCACGGCCAATCGTCCCAGCGGCACCCGCGCCCGCAGCGCATCGGCCGCCTCGGGCCGCCGCGCCCCGGCGACGACCAAAGCACCGCCCTCCGCCAGCGCCGACGCCAGAAACAGCCCCATGCCCGAGGTCGCCCCCGTGACGACATGAACCGGACGCCCCATCGCCGTGCCTCCCCGTCGTTCGACGGGGAGATCATAGCAAATGCGCCTTCCCGGCGAAGACCGCGATCTTTCGACGGGAAGACGCCCATCCGACGAAACGCCCCGGCCTTCGCCGGGGCGACGCCCCGAAAGGAGGCCGTCAGCGCCCGCCGAAGGCGGAGCGCGCGAACATGGCGGCGGCGACGATGGTGATGAAGGCCGCGACGGCGGCGGGAATGAAGGCGACCGCGCCCGCCCAATTGCCGGCGCCCGCCGCATTGTCCCAGGGCGAGAGGCCGCGATTGGCCGCGAAATTGGCGAACAGATAGAAGACCGTATTGGCCCAGACCGCGAAGGCGAGGATGCCGCAGATCACCTTGCGCCGCCCCTCGGTCGCCACCACCCGGTCGATCACGGCGGCGACGGCCAGCGCCATGATGCCGTTCAGCAGGCTGCCCACATGCATGGCGCGCCAGCCGCGCTCGGTGCCCGGAAAATCGAACCGCGCGCTCGGCAGGGGATCCAGGATGAAGCCGCCGAGGGCGACGAAGCCGATCGCGAAACCGGCCAGCAGGCCGGCGATCAGGACCAGGGCACCATGGCCGGCGAGGCGGCGCGCCTCGGGTGAAAGGGCGTTCATGATCTCTCCTCCGCTGCCGGCCTTCATACGCGCCGGTCCGCGGGGATCATGCCACGCCTCGTTCTTCCTACCAGCCTGCCAAACGGGGGGGATCAATCCCCCGAAGAAGCCCGTCCTTCATCCGCAGATCGATATTCGATCGTCGTTCCATTCCAAATGGTTGCGCGGCGGATCACCCTCGCCCCCGCTTCACGGACGATGATGCGATCCTCGGCAGCCCAGGAGACACGAAGGACCGCTTCGTCGTACTGGATATAGAAGGGCTCGACCCCGGTCGCGTCGGTATCGCGACCAGCCGGCATCACGGCCAGCCGCGTCGTGTTCGGCGCCGTCGCGCCACAGCCGCGCGTGGTGGCCGCGACTTTATGATGGCGATCGGGCGACGGGATCTCCGCCAGCAAGGTCGTCTCACAATCGGCGATGCCGGGACCGACGATCATCTCGCCGGACAGGGCATGAAGGACGAGGCCGAGCAAGAGCCCGGCCCCGAAGGTCACGAGAGGGATCTTGGCGGACACCGGCGCCCGGCTCAGGCCGCCGTGCCGCCCACCGTCAGGCCGTCGATCAGAAGGCTGGGCTGGCCGACGCCGACGGGCACGCCCTGGCCGGACTTGCCGCAGGTGCCGATGCCGGGATCGAGTTCCAGGTCGTTGGCGATGGCGCGCACCTGGGTCAGGCAGTCCGGGCCGTTGCCGATCAGGGTGGCGCCCTTGACCGCTGGCCCGATCCTGCCGTTCTCGATCAGATAGGCCTCGGTGCAGGAGAAGACGAATTTGCCGGACGTGATGTCGACCTGGCCGCCGCCGAAGTTGACGGCATAGAGCCCCTTCGGCACCGAGGCGATGATCTCTTCCCGCGTGGCGTCGCCGCCCAGCATGATGGTGTTGGTCATGCGCGGCATGGGCATATGGGCATAGGACTGGCGCCTGCCGTTGCCGGTCGGCTTCATGCCCATCAGCCGGGCGTTCAGGCGATCCTGGAGATAGCCGACCAGGATGCCGTCCTCGATCAGGGTGGTGCGGTTGGTCGGCGTGCCCTCGTCGTCCACGGTCAGGGAGCCGCGGCGCCCGGCGATGGTGCCGTCGTCGACCACGGTCACGCCCCTGGCCGCCACCTGCTTGCCCATCAGGCCGGCGAAGGCGGAAGTCTTCTTGCGATTGAAGTCGCCTTCGAGGCCGTGGCCGATCGCTTCGTGCAGGAGGATGCCGGGCCAGCCGGCGCCCAGCACCACGGGCATTTCGCCCGCCGGGGCGGCGACGGCGTCGATGTTCACCAGGGCCTGGCGCAGCGCCTCGTCGACCGCCGGCTGCCAATGGCCGGGGTCCATGTATTTGGTGTAGAAGCCGCGCTCGCCCGCGCCGTAGGACCCGCTCTCCTGTTTGTCGCCGTCCTGCACGACGACCGAGACGTTGAGCCGGACCAGGGGCCGGACGTCACGCACCCGAAGCCCGGAGGCGCGCACGATCTCCACCACCTGCCACGACCCGGACAAGGAGGCCGAGACCTGGCGCACCCGGGGATCCTTCGCCCTGGCATAGGCGTCGATCTCGGCCAGAAGCCTGGTCTTCGCCTCGAACGGCACCTCGGACAGGGGATTGTCCTCGACATAGAGCTTGGCATTGGTGCCCGGCGGCGGTGCCGCCATGACGCCGCCATGGCCCGACGAAACCGCGCGGACGGTGCGCGCGGCACGCTCGATCGCCTCTTCCGACAGTTCGGCGGCATGGGCATAGCCCGTCGACTCGCCGGCGACAGACCGCAGGCCGAAGCCCTGCCCGGTATCGAAGGTGGCGGCCTTCAGGCGGCCGTCGTCGAAGGCGAAGGACTCGGACTGGGAATATTCGAGGAAGAGTTCACCGTCGTCCGCGCCCTGGAGGGCATCGTCCACCAGCCGCTCGACGCGGGCGGAATCGAGTCCGGCGCGTTCGAAGAACAGGGCATCGGGGACGAGACGGTCGGAATCGGACATGAAAGAGGCTCCTTCGCGCTGCGTCCCGTTAATATGGGGGCGCGATCGGCATTCGTCACCGCCCCCGTGCTTGGCGGGCGTCACGGAATCGACATCCCGCATCGTTGCCCGCGCTAATTGACGAACATCAATTGTGGTTTGCGGCATAACGTCGCAAGAATGCGCGCGCCCATGGCCTTGGAGCCTTGGACAATATAGGTCCGCTGTCGCAAAATCTGTGTCGGCAAAGTCGCCGGTGATAGGCTCAACCTGTTATTCGGGCTGGCGATCCGGCCTGATCGAATGTACGAGTCCGGTCAGGCCGGAAGGTTTCCGCCGGACGGCGCGCGATATCTGAGGGGTGGTCGGGGTGCATCACTGTGTCTCGGCCAGGCTTAGCAAGCGGGAGTTGAATCGACCCATGGGCTACAAGCTCAACCGGGCCACCACTGGCCTTCTTTCCGTGCTCGCCGGCGCGGCCCTTGCCGGCCCGGCGCTGGCGGCCCAGCCGGAACCTTGGGAATTGAACATGCAGCCCGCGGCGACGCCCGTCGCCGAGAAGATGCATGAATTCCATGACCTGCTGCTGGTCATCATCATCGCCATCACCGTCCTGGTGGCGGCGCTTCTCGTCTATGTGATGTTCCGCTTTCGGGCGGCCAAGAACCCGAACCCGTCGAAGACGTCCCACAACACCCTGATCGAGGTCTTGTGGACGGTGGCGCCGATCATGATCCTGGTCGTGATCGCCATCCCCTCCTTCCGCCTGCTCTATTATTCGGACAAGGCGGCGGACGCGGAGATGACCGTGAACGTCAAGGGCTACCAGTGGTACTGGGCCTATGAATATCCCGACTCGGGTGATTTCGAGATCGAGTCGCGCATCGCCGCCCGCACCGAGGCGGAAGCGGTCGACGGCAAGATCCGCCTGCTTTCGACCGACAATCCGATGGTGGTGCCGGTCGACACCGTGGTCCGCGTGATCATCACCTCCGACAACGTGATCCATTCCTGGGCCGTGCCCGCCTTCGGCGTGCAGAAATACGCCAATCCCGGCCATGCCAACGAAAGCTGGTTCGAGGTCACGAAGACCGGCACCTATTACGGCATGTGCCAGCAGATCTGCGGCTCCGACCACGGCTTCATGCCGATCGAGGTCAAGGTCGTGTCCAAGGCCGAATACGCCGACTGGGTGAAGGCCCGTCAGGCCGAGGCCGGCATCACCCCCGAAACCACCGTCGCGTCGGCCCTGCCGGCCGCGCCCGCGAACTGACCCCCCAGGAGGACAGGCTCATGGCAAGCACTGCTGTGGCGCATGGTCACGACGATCATCACACCCCCACGGGTCTTCGTCGCTGGCTGTTTTCGACCAACCACAAGGACATCGGCACCCTCTATCTGATCTTCGCGGTCGTCGCGGGTCTGATCGGCGGCGCCATGTCCATGCTCATGCGCCTCGAGCTGCAGGAGACGGGCACCCAGTTCATCACCAACCACCACGT
Source organism: Zavarzinia marina (assembly GCF_021568905.1). GTDB lineage: Bacteria > Pseudomonadota > Alphaproteobacteria > Zavarziniales > Zavarziniaceae > Zavarzinia > Zavarzinia marina. Next base: position 301,656 of record NZ_JAKGSB010000004.1, read on the forward strand.
CTTCAACGTGCTGGTGACGGGCCACGGCCTGATCATGGTGTTCTTCGTGATCATGCCGGCCGTGATCGGCGGTTTCGGCAACTGGTTCGTGCCCCTGATGATCGGCGCGCCGGACATGGCGTTCCCGCGCATGAACAACATCTCGTTCTGGCTGATGGTGCCGTCCTTCTCGCTGCTGCTGATCTCGGTCTTCGTGCCGGGCATCGGCTCCGATACGGGCGTCGGCACGGGCTGGACGATCTATACCCCGCTCTCGTCGAGCGTGCCGGGCGTCGTCACCCACGACGGGCCGGCGGTCGATCTCGCGATCCTGTCGCTGCACCTGTCCGGTGCCTCGTCGATCCTGGGCGCGATCAACTTCATCACCACGATCTTCAACATGCGGGCACCGGGCATGACCCTGCACCGCATGCCGCTGTTCGCGTGGTCGATCCTGGTCACCGCCTTCCTGCTGCTGCTGTCGCTGCCCGTTCTGGCCGGCGCCATCACCATGCTGCTGACGGACCGCAACTTCGGCACCGCCTTCTTCGATCCGGCCGGCGGCGGCGACCCGATCCTGTTCCAGCATCTGTTCTGGTTCTTCGGCCACCCCGAAGTCTACATCATGATCCTGCCGGGCTTCGGCATCATCAGCCACATCATCTCGACCTTCAGCCGCAAGCCCGTGTTCGGCTATCTCGGCATGGCCTATGCCATGGTCGCGATCGGTGTCGTCGGCTTCATCGTCTGGGCGCACCACATGTATACGACCGGCCTCGCCGTCGATACGCGCGCCTATTTCACCGCGGCGACCATGGTCATCGCGGTGCCGACCGGCATCAAGATCTTCTCCTGGATCGCGACCATGTGGGGCGGCTCCATCCGCTTCACCACGCCGATGATCTGGGCGATCGGTTTCATCTTCCTGTTCACCGTCGGCGGCGTGACCGGCGTGGTGCTGGCCAATGCCGGCATCGACACCGCGCTCCACAACACCTATTACGTCGTGGCCCACTTCCACTACGTGCTGTCGCTCGGCGCCGTGTTCTCGATCTTCGCGGGCTTCTACTACTGGTTCCCCAAGATGTCGGGCCGCATGTATTCCGAGGTGCTGGGCAAGATCCACTTCTGGACGATGTTCGTCGGCGTGAACCTGCTGTTCTTCCCGATGCACTTCCTGGGTCTCGCCGGCATGCCGCGCCGCGTGCCGGACTATCCGGACGCCATGGCGGACTGGAACCGGATCGCCTCCTTCGGCGCCTATATCGCCGGTGCCAGCACGATCTTCTTCCTCTTCGTCGTGCTGCACGCCTTCCTGGCCGGCAAGCGCGCCGCCGCGAACCCCTGGGGCGAAGGCGCGGATACGCTGGAATGGACCCTGCCGTCGCCGCCTCCGTTCCATCAGTTCAACGATCTGCCGGTGATCAAGCCGACGGCGCACCACTGATCAGCCGGCCGGAGAAAGCCTAAGTGACCATCGTCACCGACAACCGTCTCTCCGTCGCACAGGACGCCGGGCCCGCCTCTTCGGAGGCGGGTCTCGACGCCCGTGCGTCGGACTTCTTCGCACTGCTCAAGCCGCGGGTGATGTCGCTCGTGGTCTTCACCGGGCTGGCCGGCATCGTGCTGGCGCCGGGCGACATCCATCCGATCATCGGTTTTGCCGCGCTGCTGTGCATCGCCGTCGGCGCCGGCGCCTCGGGCGCCTTGAACATGTGGTACGACGCCGACATCGACGCGCGCATGTCGCGGACGCAGTCCCGCCCCATTCCCATGGGCCGGTTGACGCCCGACGACGCGCTCGCCTTCGGCCTCGTCCTTTCCGTTGCCTCGGTCCTCTCCATGGGCCTGCTGGTCAACGTCCTGTCGGCGGCCCTGCTCGCCTTCACGATCTTCTTCTATGTCGTCGTCTACACGATGTATCTGAAGCGGCGCACGCCCCAGAACATCGTCATCGGCGGCCTTTCGGGGGCCCTGCCCCCGGTCATCGGCTGGGCCGCCGTGACCGGCACCGTCACAATCGAGTCGCTCGCGCTCTGCGCCCTGATCTTCTTCTGGACGCCGCCGCACTTCTGGGCCCTGTCCCTGGTCAAGGCCAAGGACTACGGCGCCGTCGGCGTGCCCATGATGCCGAATGTCGCGGGCCCCGAATCGACCCGTCGCCAGATCCTGGCCTATGCCGTGCTGCTCGCGCCCCTCGGCGTGGCGCCCGCGCTGCTCGGCTTCGCCGGCATGACCTACGGCATCGCCGCCGCCGCCCTCGGCCTCGTCTTCGTGGCGCTCGCCGTCCGGCTCCATAGGGTCCGCACCGACAGGGCGGCCATGCAGCTCTTCGGCTTCTCGATCCTCTATCTCTTCCTGCTGTTCGCCCTTCTCCTGGTCGAACGGCTGGCGGGCCTCGCCTGATGGGAGGGGCGATCATGACCGAATCCGACATGCACCGCCGCCGGCGGGGCCGCAACATCGCCCTCGGGCTGGCGCTCGCCGCCTGGGTGGTGGTGATCTTCCTGGTCAGTCTCGTGAAGGTCTCGGGGCAATGAGCAGGCAGCCGCTGCCCGAAGGCTATCGTCCGCCGCGCCACGGGCGGACCGCCCTGGTGCTGGCCGGCGTGGTCGCGGGCATGATCGGGCTGACCTATGCCTCGGTCCCGCTCTACTACCTGTTCTGCGCCGTCACCGGCCTCGGCGGCACGACCCAGCGCGCCACCGACGACGAGGCCCGGGTGGCCGCCGCCGCCGTCTCGGACCGGGAATTCACCGTGCGTTTCGACGCCCAGACCGCCAGCACCCTGCCCTGGACCTTCAAGCCGGAGCAGCGCCAGGTGACCGTGAAGGCGGGCGAGCAGAAGCTGGTCTTCTTCAAGGCCGCGAACGACGCCAAGACCCCCGTGACCGGCCGCGCCACCTTCAACGTGACGCCGCTGAAGTCGGGCCAGTATTTCGTGAAGATCGCCTGCTTCTGCTTCGACGAGCAGACGCTCCAGCCGGGGCAGAGCGTGGACATGCCGGTCCTCTTCTACGTCGATCCCGCGATCTCGGACGACCGCAATCTCGACGAAGTGAAGACCATCACCCTTTCCTACACCTTCTACCGGGATCGCGACGACACGGCGGACGCCGCCGCGCACGCCTCCCGGGCGACGACGACCAACTGACCGGAGCCGGTTCGAGGGAACGACAGCCATGGCGCAAGCAGACCATCCCAATCACGACTACCACCTGCTCAATCCGAGCCCGTGGCCGCTTCTCGGCTCCTTCTCGGCCGGCGTCATGGCGCTGGGCGCCATTCACTGGCTGCATCCCGAGTCGTTCCTCGCCTTCGTGCCGACCAAGTCGACCCTGTTCTGGATCGGCCTCGCCGGCGTGCTCTACACCATGCTGGCGTGGTGGCGCGACGTGGTCGACGAGTCGGTGCACAAGAAGGAACACACCCCGGTGATCAAGCTGGGCCTGCGCTATGGCATGGTCCTGTTCATCGCGTCCGAGGTGATGTTCTTCGTCGCCTGGTTCTGGGCCTATTTCTACGGCGCCCTGTTCCCGACCGAGGCCATGGGCCATGTCTGGCCGCCCCAGGGCGTCGAGACCTTCGACCCCTGGCATCTGCCGTTCATGAACACGGTGATCCTGCTGCTGTCGGGCACGACCGTGACCTGGGCCCACCACGCCCTGATCGAGGACGACCGCAAGGGCCTGATCCAGGGCCTGACCCTGACGGTGATCCTGGGCGTCTTCTTCTCCTGCGTGCAGGCCTACGAATACTCCCACGCCGCCTTCTCCTTCGGCGGCAACGAGGCGGGCGCCAACTTCTACGCCGGCACCTTCTTCATGGCGACCGGCTTCCACGGCTTCCACGTCTTCGTCGGCACCATCTTCCTGCTGGTCTGCCTGATCCGCGCCTACAAGGGCCATTTCACCCCGACCAGCCATTTCGGCTTCGAGGCGGCGGCCTGGTACTGGCATTTCGTCGACGTGGTGTGGATCTTCCTCTTCGCCTCGATCTACGTCTGGGGTGCCGGCGCCGGCGGCGCCCACCACTGATCGAGACGGCGAGGCGCAGACATTGGCAAAGGCACGCTGTCCGCGCTGCGGTCAGGGCCCCCTGTTCACGGGGCTCCTGGCCGTCCGCGACAAATGCCCCGCCTGCGATCTCGACTACAGCGAGATCGACACCGGGGACGGCCCCGCCGTCTTCGTCATCCTGATCCTGGGCGCCATCGTCACCGGCGGCGCCCTCTGGCTCGAACTGAATTACGAGCCGCCCATCTGGGTCCATCTGGTGATCTGGATGCCCTTGATCCTCGGGCTCTCCATCGTCATGCTGCGGCGGATCAAGGCGTCGCTGATCCACCAGCAATACCGCAAGCTCGGCTGGTAATTCCTGAACAAGAGGCCCCCATGGCCCCCACCGCTTCGGCCAATCCTGGGCGCCGGCGTTTCCGTCCGACGCTCTGGCCCACCATCGTCACCCTCGTCGTGCTGGCGTCCCTGCTCGCCCTCGGCACGTGGCAGCTCCAGCGCCGTGAATGGAAGCAGGGCCTGATCGACGCGCTCGAGGCCCATCGCGCCCTGCCGCCGGTGGAACTGCCGACCACGATCGAGGATCCGGAGGCCTGGCGCTATCGCAACGTCACCGTGACCGGCACCTTCCGCCACGCGGACGAGATCCACATCATCGCCTATTCCGCCGCCTCGAAGCAGGGCTATCAGATCGTCACCCCCATGGTGCGGGCCGACGGCAGCACCGTCCTCGTGAACCGCGGCTGGATTCCGACCGAGAACCGCGAGCCCGAAACGCGGCCCGAAAGCCTGGTTGCGGGCGTGGTCACGGTGACCGGCATGGCCCGGCCCGGCTGGCCGCAGAATTTCTTCGTGCCCGACAATTCGCCCGAGACCAATACCTGGTTCTGGGGCGACCTGCCGGCCATGGCGAAGGCCGCCCATGCCCCCGATGCCCTGCCCCTCTTCGTCGAGGCGGACAAGACGCCCAATCCGGGCGGCCTGCCCATCGGCGGGCAGAGCGTGGTCAACCTGCGCAACGACCATCTCGAATATGCCATCACCTGGTATGCGCTGGCGGTCGGCATCTTCACGGTCTATTTCCTCTATCATTTCCGCCCCGAAGACGCGCCGAAGGCCTGATACATGACCGCCAATGCCTATGCCCGCCTGGAAGAGCGTTTCCGCCGTCTCTCGGCGGTGCAGGGCGCCTTGTCGGTGCTGCATTGGGACAGTTCGGCGGTGATGCCGCCCGGTGGCGCCGAGGCGCGGGGCGAACAGATCGCCGCCCTCTCGGTCATCGCCCACGAGATGATCACCGCGCCCGACATGGGCGACCTGCTGGGCGCCGCCGCCGATCTGGAGCTTTCGCCCTGGCAGGCGGCCAATCTGGCCGAGATGGCGCGCAACTGGCGCCACGCCACGGCCGTCGCCCCCGATCTGGTCGAAGCCCTGGCGCGCCAGTCGCACGAGACCGAGCTGGCCTGGCGCACCGCCCGCGCGGCCAATGATTTCCCCGATCTCGCCCCCCGGCTCGACGCCCTCCTCGGCCTCGTCCGGCAAGTGGCGGCGGCCAAGGCCGAGGCTTTCGGCCTCTCGCCCTATGACGCCCTGCTCGACGAATACGAGCCCGGCGGCCGGGCGGCCCGGATCGACGCCCTGTTCGACGAATTGGGGGGCTTCCTGCCGGACCTGCGCGCCCGCGTGATCGAGCGCCAGGCGGCCCTGCCGGACGCCATGCCCCTGACCGGCCCCTTCCCGGTCGAGGCTCAGCGCGCGCTGGCGGACAAGGTGCTGGACGTGCTGCGCTTCGATCGCAACCACGGCCGTCTCGACGTCAGCCACCACCCCTTCACCGGCGGCGTGCCCGACGATGTGCGCATCACCACCCGTTACGCGACCGAGGATTTCACCCGTTCCCTCATGGGCGTGATCCATGAGACCGGCCACGCCCAATACGAACGCGGCCTGCCCGTCGCCTGGCGCGGCCAGCCGGTGGGCAATGCCCGGGGCATGGTGATGCACGAGAGCCAGTCCCTGCTGCTCGAGATGCAGGCGTGCCGCACGCCCGAATTCATCGCCTTCCTCGCCCCCCTGGCGCGCGAGACGTTCCATCGCTCCGGCGCCGCCTACGAGCCCGCCAACCTGCGCCGGATCTATCACCGGGTACAGCCCGGGCTGATCCGGGTCGATGCCGACGAAGTCTGCTACCCGTCCCATGTCATCCTGCGCTATCGCCTGGAGAGGGCGATGATCGCCGGCGATCTCGCCATCGCCGACCTGCCGGGCGCCTGGAACGAGGGCATGGCGGAGGTGCTGGGCATCACGCCGCCGAACGACGCCGACGGTTGCATGCAGGACATCCACTGGCCCGGCGGCGCCTTCGGCTATTTCCCGACTTATACCCTCGGCGCGCTGGCGGCGGCCCAGCTCTTTTCGGCGGCGACGGCGGCCGACGAGGCCATCCTGCCCGGCATCGCCGAGGGCGACTTCGGCCCCCTGCTGGCCTGGCTGCGGCCCCATGTCCACGAACAGGGCTCGCGTCTTTCGACCGACGAGATCCTGACGGCGGCCACCGGCATGCCGCTCGGCACCGCCGCCTTCAAGGCCCACCTCGAGACGCGCTACCTGAACGGCTGAGCGCGCGCCCGGGCCCGCCCGGGCGTGAGACCGAAGGCATCGCGAAAATGGCGGGTGAAATGCCCGCGCGACAGATAGCCGACGGCCGTCGCCGCCCGTTCGGCGCTGGCGCCCGATGCCAGAAGATCGCGGGCCGAGCGCATCCTCTCCCGGCGCAGCAGATCGCCGAAGGCCAGCCCCTCTTCGCTCAGACGACGGCGAAGCGTCGATTCCGACATCGCCAAGGCCCGCGCCACCAAGGGCGCCGTCCAGGGCGCGGCCAGATCGCCGCGCACCAATTGCACCACCCGCTCGCCCACCGAACGATCGAACAGGGGCCGCGCGGCGGGATCGGCTTCGAGCAGTGCCAGGACTTCCGCAAGGCGCGAGCGCCGCACCGTCGGCCCAGCCGGGCCCGCGGCGATCTTCGATGCGGCATGGATCAGCGTATCGACCAGATGCGGCGTCAGGCAGAGTTCGACCGGCGCTCCGGCCCCCACCGCCCGAGCCCCCGATGCCCGAGCCCCCGATGCCCGAGCCCACGCCGTGCGGGCCCCCTCGGAGCCGTCGGGCAGAGCATCGGGCGCGACCTCGACGATCAGGGACTGATAGACGCCGTTGCGCTCGCTCGGCAGGTTCAGCACGTCCATGGCGATCTTGGCCGGCAGGACGAAGGCGGAGCCTTCCCGCAAGACCGTCGCCGCGTCACCGCGCCAGATTTCCTTGGCGCCGGACAGCACGACCCCGAGAACCGGGAGGTCGAGACGAATGGCCGCCAACCGCTCCCGCGCCAGCGCGCAATAGGAAAACAGGTTCTCGCCATGGGGCACGGTGCCGGCGGTGTGATCCCGACGGAAGGAGGCCAGACCTGCCAGCAAGCGGTCGGCCAGCAAGCGGTCGGCCAGCAAACGCTCGGCCAGCAAACGCTCGGCCAGCAAACGCTCGGATGGACCGGGGATTCGAGGGGGCGCTTCCATGCCCGACACGATACCGCACCCCAGCCCGCGCCCGAAGGCCGCCTTGACCGGAACGGGAACATTTCAGGCTGAAACCGATACGCGGCCCGCGTTCCCCGCCCCTAGCCTGCCCTGACCTGAAGGAGGAACGATCATGACCGGACAGCCCGCCCCCGCCCGAACCCTGGCCACCCTGCCCCGCGCCGCGCTGATGGCCTTGACCGCCGCCCTGCTGCCGGACCCGGCCGCCGCCGAGCCGGCGCCCCGCGTCGTGACCGGTTTCGCCCATCCCGAAAGCGTGGTGATCGACGGCGACCGGCGCTTCGTCTCCAACATCGGCGCCGAACTCGCCCCGCTCGCCAGGGACGGCGACGGCTTCATCAGCGAAATGGCGGCGGACGGTACCCTGGTCGAGCGCCGTGCCCTTCCCGGCGCGGGCGACGCGCTGAATGCGCCGAAAGGCATGGCCGTGGTCGGCGGCACGCTCTACGTCACCGATATCGACCGGGTCGTCGGCTTCGACATCGACAGCCGGCGGCGCGTGTTCGAAGCGGCCCTGCCGGAAGGAGACGCCGTCTTCGCCAACGACCTCGCGGTCCTGGGGGATGCGACGCTGCTGGTCTCGGACACGCTGCGCGGTCTCGTGTTCCGTCTCGACCTCGCGACCGGGGGCTTCACACCCTGGGCCGCCGGCGTCCCCGGGGCCAACGGGCTGGCCCATGATCCGATCGCGGATCGCACCATGGTCGCCGGCCTCGGCGCGGATTTCGGCGGCGGCGATCTCTTCGCGATCACCGGCGACGGCACGGCGACCGCGCTCACCCGGGGCCCGCTCGGCATTCTGGACGGTCTCGTGCTGCTGCCCGGCGGCGATGCGCTGGTGTCGGACTGGGTCGCGCTCGGCGAACCCGTGCAGGGGCGGCTGTGGCGGCTTCCGGCCGACGGCGGCACGCCGGCCGTCGTGTGCCTCGACGCGCCGCTGCACGGGCCCGCCGACTTCGACTACGACGCGGCGACCGGCACGCTCTGGATTCCGGCGACGATGGACGGCGCGGTGGTGATCGCGCCCTATCGCTGACAGGTTCGCGGCACCTCAGCGCGCCGGCGTGTCTTCCCGGCGCGGGTTCAGCTTCTGCGCCAGTTCGGCCAGCGTGTCGCGCGAATCGATATAGACGGTCTTGTGGACCTTGCGGATATAGCCGTCGTCTATGAGCTGGCCCATCACGCGGGCCACCGTCTCGCGCGTGGTCGAGGCCAGCGCCGCGATTTCCGCCTGGGTCGGCAGGGGATAGATCATCCAGGAATCGGGCTTCACCGGGTCGGGCTTGGCGAGGCGCAGCAGCTCGACGCAGACCCGCTGATGGGCGCCCAGGGTGGCCAGGTCCATGATCCGCTCGTCCGCCGTGCGGATGATGCCGATCATCTTCTGCAGCACCCGGAACGCGACCGGCGGTCTCTCCTTCAGGAGATCGATGAAGACCTCGCGCGGCAGTTCGGCGATCCGGCAATTGGCCTGGGCGACGATATTGGCCGACCGCGGCAGGCCGTCGATCGCCGACAACTCGCCGAAGAAATCGCCGGCCTTCACCCGGGCATAGGCGATCTCGCGCCCCTGCTTCGAGAAATTCACCACGTCCACCTCGCCTTCGACGACGAGATAGACGCCGCGGCAATCGCTCTGGCGGTCGAAGATGACCTCGCCTTCCTCGAAACGGTGCCAGCGCGCGACCCGTGCGAGATCGGTCAGGACATCGTCGGACAGGCCCTCGAAGAGCGCGATCTGGGCAAGCTGGCTACCGGTGGACATGGCGGGAAGGTTAGCCGACCGGAACCGCACGTCAATCATCCGTTGGCAGGCGATTCGACGATTTCTGTGACGCAGGGCACAGCGCCCCGGCCGCGGTCGTGACACCTTTCCCCTGCCTCGCACCCGAGGCGCCAACCCTGCACTACCTTTCCCGCCTTCCTCAGGAAGGCGGGATTTTTTTGATCGCCGCCCCGCTTTTTCCCGAAAAGCGGGATTTTCTTCGCCGCTTGCCCGTTCGGTCTGCGAAGATGCCGCTCCGCCGCGAAGAGGAGAGAAGCGATGGACGTGTTGCAATTGGGTGTCGACCTTCTGAAGCGCTATTTCGGCGACAAGGTCGATGCGGGGGCCCTGGGCGGGGCGCTGGCCGGCCTGCTCGGCGACGGCGGCAAGATCGACCTCGGCGCCCTGGTGGGCAGGCTGTCGGCGCAGGGCGGCGGCCTGCAGTCGATGCTGGGCTCCTGGCTGGGCGACGGGCCCAATATGTCGATCGATCCCTCGACCGTCCTGTCCCTCTTCGGCGGCGACAAGGTCTCGACCTTCGCCGACCGCATCGGCGTCGGCCGCGACGAGGCGGCGGGCGGCCTCGCGGATGTCCTGCCCCAGATCGTCGATCGTTTCAGCAAGGGCGGCTCCCTGCTCGAGGCCGGCGGCGGCCTTTCGGGCATGATGGACATGGCCCGCAAGCTGTTCTGACGCCGCCGCCGATAGCGGGAACAGGGAGGGGAGGCAGGCGCGGATCGTCGCGCGCTTGCCTCTTGCGGGCTTGGCCGGCCGGCCCCAATCTATAGTCATGACGAGCGTTACGGAGACTGAAGCCCCCAGCCTCGAAGGCAAGCTGCTGGTGGCCATGCCGACCATGGGCGATCCACGGTTCGAGCGGACCGTGATCTACATGTGCGCCCATTCCCCGGAAGGCGCCATGGGCCTGGTGGTGAACCGCCCGGCGGACCACATCAGCTTTCCCGAACTCCTCGGTCAGCTCGGCATAGAGGCGGATGCGGGCACGGACGTCGAGGACATCAAGGTGCTGTCCGGCGGCCCGGTCGAAGCGGGACGCGGTTTCGTCCTCCATTCCGACGACTACACCCAGGCGACCACCATGGAAGTGGGCGAGCGCGTCGCCCTGACGGCGACCGTCGACATCCTGCGCGCCATCGCCACCGGCCACGGCCCGCGCCAATGCCTGTTCGCGCTCGGCTATGCCGGCTGGGGCCCCGGCCAGCTCGACGCCGAGATCCAGGCCAACGGCTGGCTCCACGTCGATGCCGACCCGGATCTTCTGTTCTCTGCCGATTTCGAGCGCAAATGGGGCAAGGCCATCGCCAAGCTGGGCTTCGACATCGCCCAGCTTTCGGGCACCGCCGGCCGCGCCTGAGCGTGGCCGGATCGGTGCCCGATCCCGATCAGGACCCGATCCCGAATCAGGGCCCGATGCGGATCAGTGCCAGGCGCCCTCGTATTTCTCGTCCAGCTTCTTGGCGATCTCGGCCAGCTTGCCGACGGCCTGACGGACCTTGGTGAGGTCGGCCAGCAAGGGCTCCACCGCTTGCTTGGTCTTGTCGTCGCCATAGACGAATTTACCGTCCTCGCCGCGCTTGGCCTTGCCGTCGATCAGGGCGCCGGCGATTTCGCCGAGCAGGCGGGCGGCCTCGCGGGTCGCGGCCGCGAAGCCGACGTAGAAGGCGACATATTCCTTGTGGCGCTGGGCCATGCTCTCGTCCATCGAGCGGCGGAAATCGGCGGCCAGATCCGCTTCCTCGGCCTTGGCGCGCATGTCCTCGGCTTCGCGGCGGTAGAGCGCCTTCACCTGGTCCGGCACGCCGCTGAGCAGCACGTCGATGTCGAGAAGGCGGCTGCGCATGGCGAGCAGCGCATCCTTGTCCGCCGGATCGAAGGTCAGGTTCCAGTCGATCTCGCTGGCCTTGACCTGATCGAAGACGTTGCGCATCGCGGTCTTGGTCTCGGCCGTGCGGCGGCTGACGTAGAGCAGGAAGTCGGCGTAGGCGTTGTCGGGCGCCAGCGCCTCGAGCCGGCTGCGCACCTCCGCGACGTCCTTGGCGCCGGTGACCGCGGCATAGGTCTCGCGCTGGGCCTGGATGTCACCATACGGCCCGGCGAAGACGACCCAGAGAGCGATGAAGGGCACGATGCCGATCGCGAGCAGGCGGAAGCGGCGCCGAACCTCGGGCGGGCCCAGCGGGATCAGGGTGATGCCGAAGCCGATCGCCCCGGCCAGTGCCACGAGACCGATCAGGACCAGGATGCCGGCCAGCGCGTAATTGTAGAAGACATTGGCGATCATCGCGACGGAGAGCACCACCAGCACGCACATCACGATCCCGGCGATCAGCGGCAGCAGCGCCAGAAAGGAACGTTTCGCCGGCGCCGGGCCCTGGAAATAGGGAGTCGCGGTCTCCGCCGACGAGGGCCATTCGGCCTCCGGGTAGTCCTGTTCGTTCGTCACTGAAATCTCCGGAATCGGCGCTCCCCGGCGCGCTGGCTCAGTCTCAAGGCCGGGGATCGGTCACGAGCATGGCGAACAGCAGGTGGTCCTGCCATTGGCCGTTGATACGCAGATACTGGCGCGCCCTGCCCTCGGGGCTGAAGCCCGCGCGCCGCAGCACCGCCTTCGACGCCTCGTTGGACGGCAGGCAGGCCGCTTCGATACGATGCAGGCGCAGGGTTTCGAAGACGTGAACGACGGTGGCGCGCACCGCCTCGGTCATCAGGCCGCGGCCGGCATGGCGCTGGCCCATCCAATAGCCCAGGGAACAGCTCTGCGTCACCCCCCGGCGTATGTTGCTGAGCGAAATCCCGCCGAGCAGCACCCCCTCGCCCCGGCTGAACAGGAAGAAGGTGTGGCCGCTGTCCTCGCGCGCCTCGCGGGCATAGCGGCGCAGGCGATGGCGAAAGGCGTTGCGGGTCAGGTCGTCGGCGGCCCAGAGCGGTTCCCACGGCGTCAGGAAATCGCGGCTGTCGGCGCGCAGTGCCGTCCATTGCTCGAAATCGCCGGCGACGGGCGGGCGCAGTTCCAGGCGGTCCGTCGTGATCACCGGCAGGGGATCGAGCCGGAAGGTGCGAATCAGCGCCACCCCGATCTCCCCCGCGCCGCCGCGTCAGCCGAAACGCGCCGCGATCCGCGCGTGCGGTTCGATCGCGCCATGAGGGCCGAGGGCGGCCACGGCCGGCTTGCCCTTGGCCACGGTCTCGGCGAAGCGGCGCACCGCCGCCGCGTCGACCTTCGCCAGTTCGCCCAGCACTTCCTCGGTCGGGATCACGCGGCCGTGCATCAGCCATTGCCGGCCCACGGTCTCGATCACCGACGACGGGCTCTCCAGCCCCATCAGGTAGCCGGCGCGAAGCTGCGCCCGGGCGCGCGCCACCTCTTCCTCGGTGGCGTCGACCGCCAGTTTCGCCATTTCCTCGGCGATCACCGGCACCAATTGCCCGGCATCGTCCTCGGACGTCCCGGCATAGAGGCCGATGGTGCCGCTGTCGACGCTGGAGCCCGAATAGGCGAAGACGGAATAGGCGAGTCCGCGCACCTCGCGGATCTCCTGGAACAGACGGGACGACATGCCGCCGCCCAGCACCGTGGCATAGACCTGGGCGGTGTAGTAATCCGCATCGTCATAGGCGACGCCCGGAAACGCCATGGCCAGATGGACCTGTTCGAGATCGCGGTCGTCACGCCAGTCGCCGGCGACGAAACGGGCTGTCTCCGCCCGCGTCTCGCCCCGGGGGCCGAGCCCGGCGAAGTGCCGCGCCGCCAGATCGCGCATCTGGTCGTGATCGACGGCGCCCGCCGCCACCATGGTCATGGCCGGGGCGCGATAGTGGTCGGCCATGTAGCCGGCAATCTCGTCCCGGGTCAGGCGCGCGACATTCTCCGCGCTGCCGAGGATCGGGCGGCCGATGGCCTGATCGGGATAGGTCGCTTCCTGCAGCATGTCGAAGATCAGGTCGTCGGGCGTGTCCTGGGCCTGGCCTATCTCCTGGATGATGACCTGGCGCTCGCGCTCCAGCTCGTCCGGCTGAAAGGTCGAGCGGGTCAGGATGTCGGCCAGGATGTCCGCCCCCAGTTCCACGTCGTCCTTCAGGACGCGGGCGTAATAGGCGGTCTGCTCGCGGCTGGTGAAGGCGTTCAGGATGCCGCCCACCGCCTCGATCTCCTCGGCGATGCGCCGCGCGCTCCGCTTTTCCGTGCCCTTGAAGGCCATGTGTTCGAGCATGTGGGAGACGCCGTTCAGCGCCTTGGTCTCGTGGCGCGCCCCGACGTCGACCCAGACGCCCAGCGCGACGGAGCCGAGTTCGGGCATGGGCACCGTCAATACGCCCAGGCCGTTGTCCAATGTGCTCGTTCGAACCTTCATGAAGTCTCTCTGTCTCAGCCGATGATCGCCGTCATATGGGCCTGAAGGGCGTCGGCGTCATTGGCCAGAACAGCATATCTCTCATCGCGTTCATAGAGGTCGGCCATGCGCGGCGGCAGGCCCGGGGCGATCCCGGTCGCCGCTTCGACCGCCGCCGGGAATTTCGCCGGATGCGCCGTCGCCAGCGTCACCATGGGCACCGAACGGTCGCCGCGCGCGCCCGCGGCCCCGGCGAGACCGACCGCCGAATGGGGATCGACGACGAGGCCGGTGGCGCGCAGCATCATGGCCATGGTCTCGCGCGTCATCTCCTCGTTCACCGAGACGGCGGCGAACAGCGCACGTGCCTGATCCAGCACATTGGCGCCGAGCGCGAGGCGCCCGCTCTCCTGGAAGCCCGCCATCGCCTTCGCCGTGACGGCGCCGTCACGGCCGTAGAGATCGAACAGCAGGCGCTCGAAATTGCTCGAGACCTGGATGTCCATGGAGGGGCTGATGGTCGGCTGCACCGTGCCGGTCGAATAGTCGCCGGCATTGAGGGCGCGGGCCAGAATGTCGTTCCGGTTGGTGGCGACCACCAGGCGTTCGACCGGCAGGCCCATCTGGCGCGCGACATAGCCGGCGTAGATATCGCCGAAATTGCCCGTCGGCACGCTGAAGGAAACCGCGCGATCGGGCGCGCCGAGGGACAGTGCCGAAGTGACGTAATAGACCGTCTGGGCGACGATGCGCGCCCAGTTGATCGAATTCACCGCCGAAAGCCGCGCCTTGTCGCGGAATTCCAGGCGGTTGAACAGCGCCTTCACCAGGGCCTGGCAATCGTCGAACGTGCCTTCGATGGCGATGTTGTGGATGTTGTCGTCCAGCACCGTGGTCATCTGGCGGCGCTGCACCTCGGACACTCGGCCCTTGGGATGCAGCATGACGACCTGTACCGCCGGCAGGCCGCGCAGCGCCTCGATCGCCGCCGAACCGGTATCGCCGGAAGTCGCGCCCAGCACGGTCACCTGCTCGCCCCGGCGGGTCAGCACGGTGTTGAACAGGCGCCCCAGCAATTGCATGGCGACGTCCTTGAAGGCCAGCGTCGGCCCGTGGAACAGCTCCAGCAGGAAGTCGTTCGGCCCGACCTGCACCAGGGGGCAGACGGCGGCGTGATCGAAGCTGCCATAGGCGCCGTCGATCAGTTCGGCCAGCGTCGCGGGCGACAGGCTGTCGCCGACGAAGGGCGCCAGCATCTCGAAGGCCACCGCCTGATAGGGCAGGCCGCGCCAGCCCTTCAGCTTGTCGGCGATGGCGGGCCAGCTTTCGGGCACATAGAGCCCCCCGTCGCGGGCGAGACCGGCCAGCAGGACACCTTCGAAATCGAGCGCGGGGGCGGCCCCGCGGGTGGAGATATAGCGCACGTCGAAAACCTCGGGCCCGGGACGGTACCGCCGCCCCGGTTTCGCGCCGGAGACTAGCGGCGGGAAGATCAGGGTTCAACCGAAGCCGCCGTCGATCTGCTATGACGGACGGCCAAGGGACGGAATCCATCATGTTGTTGCGCCAGAAACTCCTCGATGCCCTCGCCGCGGGCCGGATCGGCTTCGTCTTCGGGCGCTGGAAGACGCCGGCGCTGCGCCTCGGCACCATGAAGACCGCCGCCGGCACGGTTCTGGTCGAGGCGATCGAGGTGGTCGATCCCGCCGTCATCACGGCGGATGAGGCGGTGGCTGCCGGCTTTCCCGATCTCGCCGCCCTTCTCGCCTGGCTGGGGGCTTCGGGGCCGGCGGTCCACCGCGCCCGCCTTCGCCTCGCCGAGCCGGCGGATCCCGCCGCCGCCGAAAAGGCCCTGGGGCGGCGTCTCGATCGCCACGACCGTGTCCTGGGCCGGCCCTGGACGCGGGCGGCGCTGCGGCTGATCGACGCCAGCCCCGCCCCCGCCGCCGGCGAAATCGCGGCGGCGCTGGCGTTTTCGCCGGCCGAGGCGCGGAAGGCGATGCGCCTTCTGGCGGACATGGGACTTGTCATGGGCGACGCGGGGGGCTATCGCCTGACGGCAAGGGGCCTTTCCCTCGCCCGAACGCCCATCGGCGCCGATGCGCCGCAAGAAGAACGATCGAATCCCGCCGAATGAATTCCGAAACGCCGATGCCGATCGCCCGGTCGGGCCAAAGACCGCTCTGGCGGCGCCTGATCGGCCCGATCCTGGTCGGCGTCATGCTGGTCATCGCCTTCACGGTGCTGGACCGCATGGCGGGCCACATGAGTTTCGCCGACGTCCGCGCCGCCATGCTGGCGACGCCCGACGGCGCCATTCTGCTGTCGATCCTGTTCACGGCCATCAGCTTCGGCGCGCTCGCCGCCTATGACGTGCTGGCGGTGCGCGCCGCCGTCCGCAGCAAGGTGCCGTTTCGTACCGCCGCGTTCGCCGGCGCCGCCGGCTATGCCTTTTCCAACGCGCTCGGCTTTCCGGTCATGACCGGCGTCTGGGTGCGCTATCGGATCTATTCCGTCTCCGGGCTTCGTGTCGTCGACATCACCCGTGTCGTGACCATGACCTGGGTCTCGTTCTGGTTCGGCTGCGGGCTGGTGATCGGCGCCTTCGTCGCGATCGAGCCCCACAGTATCGCCGCCCTCCTCGACATGCCGCCGCCGGTGGCGCGCCTGCTGGGCATCACCGTGGTCGGCCTCGTCCTCCTGTTCGTCGCCTGGGTCTCGACCGGCGATCGCCGTGTCGCGGTGCGCCGCTTCCATCTGAACATGCCCGACCGGCACACGGTGATCGGCCAATTGGCGGCCGGCGCGGTCGATTTCATCGGCGCGGGCGCCGCCCTCTACGTCCTGCTGCCGGAAGCGGCGCAGCCCGCCATCGGCACGTTCACGGTGGTCTTCGTCTCGGCGCTGACCCTCGGGATCATCTCCCATGCGCCCGGCGGCATCGGTGTCTTCGAGGCGACCCTGGTCTCGGGTCTCGGGACCGAGGCGGGACCCGCCCTGCTCGGCTCGCTGATCCTGTTCCGGGTGATCTACTACCTGCTGCCGCTCGCCTGTGCCGCCGCCGCCATGGCGATCGCCGGGGTCGTGCTCCGCCTCCGGCGCCGGCGATAGCCCCCGTCAATAGCCCCGGCCGCGCCCCTCGACGGGCCAGATGTCGACCAGCGTATCGCCGTCGACGACATGGATGACGTCGTGCAGGTTCACGGTCGGGTCGCAATGCGGCACCTGCAGGGCCACGGTCTCGCCGAGCGCGAGGGGCGCGAAGACCGCGCCATGCTCGTCCCCCATGAAGGCATAGTCGGCGCCGCCGGGCGCTTTCGGCTTCGGGCCGTCGGTCGCGAAAGCCTTGAAGCCGGCGTCGACGGTGACGAAATCCGCGGCATTGGCGCTGATCACCCGCGCATCGACGAAGAGCGCGGGCCGGAACGGCCCCGCCCCTTCGGCGGTCAGGGCGATCGCATCATATTCGACGTCCATGAAGACATAGGACCCGGCCTGGAGTTCGTTCAGGACGCCGAGCCCGGCTTCGAGGTCCGAGGTGCCGGTGCCGCCGCCGGTCATCAGACGGGGCGGCAGCCCCAGGGCGCGCAATTCCGCCGCCGCTTCCGCCATGGGCGCCAGCGCCATGGCCGCGATGTCGCGGCGAAGCCCGTGATCCTCGATGTGCTGGGCATGGCCGGCATAGCATTGCAGCCCGGCGAAGGCGATCCCCGGCGTCGCGGCCGCGCGGCGGGCCAGGGCGACGGCGGCCCCGGCGTCGGCGACCCCCGTGCGATGGATGCCGGGATCGATGTCGACCACGGCGCCGATCGCCGTGCCGGCCAGCGCCGCCGCCTCGGCCAGCAGGGCGAGGCCGGCCTCGGAATCGACCGCCACCAGCAGTTCGGGCAGGCGTCCCGCCAGTGCCGCCAGACGCGGCGGTGCCAGGGCGCCCAGGACGGGCGAGGTGATCAGCAGGCTTTCGAGCCCGGGCGTCGCCGCCAGCGCCTCCGCCTCGCCCAGTTTGGCGGTACAGATGCCGACCGCCCCCGCCGCCAGCTGGCGGGCGGCGATCGCGCGGCATTTATGGGTCTTGGCATGGGGCCGGAGCGCCAGGCCGGCGGCCCGGGTGCGCGCCGCCATGGTCGCCAGATTGTGCTCGAAGGCCCTTATGTCGAGCACCAGCGCCGGCGTCGCCAGATCGCGCCTGCCGCCCTGGCGCCCGATCAGCGCCGCGTTGGGATGCCCGGTGGCCACGGTGGAACCCTATTCCGCCGCCATTTCCTTGGCGGACTCGAGTTCCTTGTAGAAGAACACCGTATCCTCCATCCGCCCGGTGGCGGCGCGGGCGAAGCGCGGCACGCGGCCGACCTCGGTCCAGCCCATGGCACGGTACAGCCGCTCCGGCTTGTCGCCCGCGCGGGTCTGCAGCGTCAACAGGGTGCGCCCGGCGGCGGCGGCGGCCTTTTCGGCGACCATCATCAGCCGCCGGCCGAGGCCGTTGCGGCGGATTTCCAGGGCGACGATCAGCTTGTCGATCTCGGCGCGATGGCGCTGGTTGGGCGTGCGCACGAAATTGACGCAGACCGTGCCGATCAGGCGCTTGGCCTGTTCCGCGACGATCAGCACGCAATCGCCGTTACCGACGCTGCCCGCGACCTGGGTCCAGAAGGCGACGGCATCGCCATAGTCGAGGGGCGCCAGAAAATCGACCGAGGCCCCGGCGTCCACCGCTTCGACCAGCAGGTCGGCGAGGGCGGGGATGGCGGCCCAGACTTCGGCCGTATCCAGGGTGCGAATGATGGTCATGCTGAGGCCAGCATAGCCACAAGGCGAAAGTCGACGCCAGCGCCAGATGTTCTATCCGCTTCGACCATGGTATCAGCACTCCATGTCCCAAGGACCCGACGTCAACATGCCCGCAGACTTCGCCCTCGACCCACGACTTGCCGAAGACACTCTCCTGCTTGGCGATCTCCCCCTGTCGCGCGTGCTCCTGATGGACGAAGGGCGCTATCCGTGGCTCGTCCTGGTACCGCGACGTCCCGGCCTCGTGGAGCTGACCGACCTTTCGGCCGAGGAGGCTCCCGTGCTCTGGGGCGAATTGCACCAATGTTGCGCCGCGATGACGGGCATGGGAACAAAAATCAACGTCGGCGCGCTCGGGAATATCGTGCGCCAGCTGCATATCCACGTCATCGCCCGGCACGAAGGCGATCCGGCCTGGCCCGGGCCGGTCTGGGGCCATTCCCCGCGCCAGCCCGCCGACCCGGCCGAACGGTCCCGCCGCGTGGCGGAATTCCGCCGCGCGCTCGGGTTTTAGGGGGATTTGGGGCTCAGCCCAGCAGGGCGACGGTTTCCTGGACGATCACCGCTTCCTCGTCGGTCGGGACGACGAAGCCGGCGATGGCACTGTCCGGCGCGGTCAGGCGCGGCCCGCCGGCCGCATTGGCCGCCACGTCGGGCACCAGCCCCATGAAGCGCAGGCCGTCCAGCACCATGGCGCGAATCGGCGCGGCGTTCTCGCCGATGCCGGCCGTGAAGACGACGGCATCCAGCCCGCCCAGCACCATGGTCAGGGAGCCGATCTCCCGCAGGATGCGGTGCACGAAGAGGGCGACCGCCTCGCCGGCCTCGGGCGCATCCGAGGCAAGAAGGTCGCGCATGTCGCTGGAGATGCCGGAAACGCCGAGCAGGCCCGACTTCTTGTAGAGAATGTCGGTCACCTGCGTCACCGAGCAGCCCTTCTGATCGAGCAGATAGAGCACGATGCCCGGATCGATGGCGCCGGCGCGGGTGCCCATCATCAGGCCGTCCAGGGCGGTGAAGCCCATGGTGGTGGCAACGGATTTCCGCCCCGCCATGGCGCACAGGCTGGAACCATTGCCGAGGTGGGCGACGATGACCTTGCCGTCGGCCAGATCGCCCATGATCGGCGGCATGCGCTGGGCGATCGCCTGATAGGAGAGGCCGTGGAAGCCGTAGCGGATCACGCCCTCGTCGATCAGGTCGCGCGGCAGGCCGAACAGGCGCGCCAGGCGGTTCTGGCCGACATGGAAGGCGGTATCGAAACAGGCCACCTGGGGCAGGTCCGGGCGCAGCCGTGCCAGAACCTCGATCGCCGCCAGATTGTGGGGCTGATGCAGGGGGGCCAGCGGCACCAGGGCCCGTAGCTTTCCGATGACGTCGGGCGCGATCAGGACCGACCGGTCGAAATCGATACCGCCATGGACGACCCGGTGGCCGACCGCCAGGATCGGCCGCCCCGGCAGGCGCTCGGCCGAGATCTGCAGCAAAAGGTCGAGCGCGTCTTCCTGCTCGTCCATCTGGTCGGGCCGGAGATCGAGGGGGATGGCGGCACCGGTCCCGTCCCGCAGCTTGAACTCCGGGCGCACCCCGATGCCGCCGATCATCCCGTCGAAAAGGGTACGGCCGGCAATATCGGCGATCCGGAACTTCACGCTGGAGGAGCCGGCATTGATGGTCAGCACGATGCCGTTCGGATCCACCCCCACGCTCACGCCTCCTTGCCCGGGGCACAGCGCACGCGCAGCACCGCCAGCGCGGCGGAGGCGGCGCGCGCCGCCGGCCCGTCGGCCCGGCTGGTCAGCATGATCGGCACCTTGGCGCCGAGCACGATGCCCGAAGCCTCGCCGTCGGCCAGATAGCCGAGCTGTTTCGCCACCATGTTGCCCGCTTCCAGATTGGGGCAGAGCAGGATGTCGGGCGTGCCCGAGACGGGGGATGCGATATGTTTCGTCTTGGCCGCATCGGCCGAGATCGCATTGTCGAAGGCGAGCGGGCCGTCGACGATGCCGCCGGTGATCTGGCCCCGGTCCGCCATCTTCGAGAGCGCCGCCGCATCGACCGTCGACGGGATCTTCGAGGTTACCACCTCGACCGCCGAGAGGACCGCCACCTTCGGCGTCTTGATCGCCAGCGCCCGGGCGAGATCGATGGCGTTCTGCGCGATGTCGCGCTTTTCCTCCAGCGTCGGGGCGATGTTCACCGCCGCGTCGGTGATCAGCAGCAGCTTCTCGTAACTCGGCACATCCATGACGAAGACGTGGGACAGGCGGCGGTCCGTGCGCAGCCCCCCCTTGTGGCCGAGCACGGCGCCCAGCACCTCGTCGGTATGCAGACTGCCCTTCATCAGGGCCTCGACCTCGCCCGCCTGGGCCAGTTCGACCGCGCGGTCGGCGGCGGCATGGCTGTGCTCGGCGTCGACGATGCGGATGCCCTCCAGCGAACGCCCCAGCTTTTCGGCGACGCCACGGATGCGCATCTCGGGCCCGACCATGACCGGCTCGACCAGGTCGAGGTCGCGGGCATCGAGCGCGCCGCCCAGCGAGGCTTCGTCGCAAGGATGCACCACCGCCACCTTCAGCGACGGGAAGGCGACCGCGCGCTGGATCAGTTCGCCGAGACGGGCCCCCTTCCGCAGCAGGCGGATCTCCGGCAGGCCGACGGCCGCGATCTTGATCTTCTCGGTCGGCGCCAGCACGTCGACCGTGCCGCGCAGCACCTCGCGCAACGCCTGATTCTGGCCGGCGAAGGTCAGCTTCAGATGACGGTCCGGGCCCTTTTCGGCGACCGAGACGGTCAGCTTCAGGGTGTCGTCCAGACCGACCGGGCGCAGGAAATCGATGCTCTGGGCCAGGATGATGGTGCCCGGCCCGGGCAGGATCGTGCCCACCATGGCCGACACCAGCGCCAGCGCCCAGGGCGCCGGGGCCACCGGCTCACCGTATTTATGGGTGGAGGCGAAGGCCGGATCGACCAAGTAGGGATTGAGGTCGCCGGTCAGGGATGACAGGGTGGCGATGTCCTCGCGATTGAGGCGGCGCTCGAGGGTGGTGGATTCACCGACCACGATCTCGTCAAACGTACGGTTTTCGAGCATTGTCATGGAGACAGAGTAGACCGAAGCTTGATGACAAGAAGAAGAACAATGTGCGGGAAAGCCGAGAAATCATGATCAAACTGATGGTCTGCATGCGCCGCCAGCCGGGCATGTCGCGCGAGCGGTTCCAACACTACTGGCGCGAGGTTCATGGTCCGATGGCGGTCGAGCGGGCGAAGGCGCTGGGCATCAGCCGCTACATCCAGAACGTCACCGTGCACGAGGAAATCTCGGCGGCGCTGGCCGCCACGCGGGGCACGCCGGTCGCCTATGACGGTATCGATTCGCTCTATTGGGATTCGATCGAGGACATGCTGAACCACCTCGGTTCCCCGGAAGGCGGCCGCGCCGCCTCGGAACTCTTCCTCGACCACATCAATTTCATCGACTACCAGAACTCCCCGATCTTCATCGGCGAGGAAGTCGATCTGGTGGGCGGCAGCGCGTCGGCGCCGGCGGTGAAGGCCGGCGCGGGCTGAGACGACCATGCCTGCCGAAAAATGTCACCCCGCCCTGCCCTGCATCTCGTCGATGAGCGCGCGGCAGGCGGCGATCTTCTCCTGCATTTGCGTCCGATAATGAGGGAATCGCTCCGGCGTCCATTCCTCCAGGGCCGATAGAAACCCCGCAAGGGCATCCTCCAAATGAGAAATGCAGCCCTCTCGCTCCCCGAGGATCGAAAGCGCATTGCCTAAATTATACTGCGTCATGGCCCAGGACAGCGGCACATGGTCACGCGTCCGTTCCTCCAGCGCCGATCGATAGGCCGCAACCGATTCCCTCAAGCGTACGGTCCCGCTCTCCCGCTCTCCTAGCATCAACAGCGCATTACCCATATTGTTCTGGGTCATGGCCCAGTCCAGCGGCACTCGGTCCCGCGTCCGTTCCTCCAGCGCAGAACGAAAGGCCAGCACCGCCTCCTCCAGGCGCGCGGTCCCGCCCTCCTCCTCTCCGAGTGCCCTCAACGCATTACCCAGATTGTTCTGCGTCAAGGCCCAATCCAGCGGCACACAGTCCCGCGCCCGCTCCTCCAGCGCCGAACGATAAGCCAGCACCGCTTCCTCAAGGTGCTCGGTCCTGCTCTCCTGCTCCCCGAGCGCCTGCAACGCATTGCCCAGATTGTTCTGCGTCATGGCCCAGTCCAGCGGCATGCGGTCCCGCGTCCGTTCCTCCAGCGCCGAACGAAAGGCCACCACCGCTTCCTCCAAACGCGCAGTCCCACTTTCGCGCTCCCCAAGCGTCAACAACGCGTTGCCCAGATTGTTCTGCGCCATGGCCCAGTCCAGCGGCACGCAATCCCGCGTCCACGCTTCCAACACGGAACGATAGGCCGCCACCGCTTCCTCCAGGTGCGCGGTCCCGCTCTCCCTCGCCCCGAGAATCGCGAGCACATTGCCCAGATTGTTCTGTGTTGCGGCCCACTCTGGCGCAGCACGGTCCCTCGTATTTTCCTCCAGCGCCAAACGATAGGCCTTCACCGCGTCCTCCAGGCGCACGGTCCCACTCTCCCGCTCCCCAAGCGCCTGCATTGCAGCCCCCAGGTTGCTCTGCGCCATGGCCCAGTCCAACGGCACAAGATCCCGCGTCCATTCCTCCAGCGCCGAACGATAGGCCGCCACCGCTTCCTCCAGGTGCGCGGTCCCGCTCGCCCGCCCCCCGAGAATCGCGAGCACATTGCCCAGATTGTTCTGCACTGCGGCCCACTCCAGAGGCTCACGGTCCCGCGTCCGTTCCTGCAGCACCGAATGAAAAGCCACCACCGCTTCTTCCAGGTGCGCAGTCCCGCTCTCCCGTTCCCCGAGCGCCTGCAAGGCATGACCCAGATTGTATTGCGTCTGGGACCAGTCCATCGGCGCATTGTCCTGCGCCGTCTCCTCCAGCGCCGCCCGATAGGCCACCACCGCTTGTTCAAGACGCACGGTCCCGCTCTCCCGCTCCCCGAGAATAGCGAGCGCATTGCCCAAATTATTCTGTACGCCGGCCCAGTCTTGCGGCGCACGATCCCTTAGGGATTGACTGCGTAGCCGCTTCAAGATTTCGCAGGCTTCCAGCAATGCGCCATCGTCACCAAATTCATCACTCAGATCCCTGAGCACCGATGCATTTCGCATGTCATAGGTAAAGGCGGCCTTGTCGTCCGCCGGACGGGCGAGGTCGGCCGCCTTGCTATAGTGGGCGGCGGCTTCGCGGTAAGCGTCCGGATTGGCGCGCATTCGGGCAACGGCGCCGCGCTCCGCCCGGTTGTCGGCGGCGGAGAGGCGTCTTTGCCGCTCCACTGCGTCCACATTGTCGAGACCGTCCAGGTCTCTTGCCTCCGCCGCCGCGAGATGTGCGTCGGCCTGGGAGAATTGGCCGCGCCGCAGCGCTTCGACCGCCTGGCCGCGAAGATCCCGTACAACCGGATCGTCGTTCAAGACGTGATGCAGGCGATTGATCAGGGTCTTGAATGCCTGCGCCTTGTCAGCAAGCCGCCAGCCGATCTCGTCAGTATCGAAGTCGTCCGCACTCTCGCCCATTCCGCTCAGGATCGCGCGGAGGGTGTCTAGCGGTACGCTTTCGTCCTGGGAAACCATACGCAAGACTTCGGCGACATCGACGCGGGTTTCCGCCGTGTCGCGGGCGAGCTGCGGCGCGTGGTCCAGAAAGCGGGCGGCCCCCACCTGGAACACGGACGGTCCGTCCAATGTCGCAACGAGTTGGTCCAAACGGATATCCAGGCCCTGCACAGCCCCGAACGTCGCTGACGCGATGTCACGGGTCACATGATCCATGGTGATGCGGAAGGCATCCCGGGCCTGTGGATATTTGCCCGGATCTTTCAGCAGTTCGGCAAAGGCGGCAAAGGCCAGTTCATCGAAGGCACGCGCCAGATGATCGTAGACGGCGGGGATTTCCGTGGTCGACCAACCAGTCAGATCAGCCAGGACGGCCGCGAAATCATGGGGGACGGATGCGCCGATGTTCGGATCGTCCCCCGGCGCCGTCGCTTCGACACTGCCCCGCATGATGTCATGCAGGTGGCGGTCGACGGGCGTTTCGCCCGGATGCTGCTGCCGGTCGAGGGCATGGTCCCGCATGGCCGCGAGACAATCCTCGACCAGCGGCTGGAACACCTCGATCAGGGCGCGCTCACCTGTCCATTCCGGGTTATTCGCCGCGCGCCGAACGGCCGCCAGCACATCCTGCGCCGCCTCGATCCAGGCAAGCCTCGTCGCGCGGACGAGATCCTCGTTGGATGCAATGGTCTTGAAGGGATCGTGGCCGGAAAGCCGTTCCAGCCATTGCCGTTTCAGGTTCTCAGGCACCATGCCGGCCGCGACACCCGGCATTCCGCCGAGCGCCAGATCCACGAGTTTGCCGATCCAGCCGTCCATGCCATTTTCCCTGCGATTCCAAATCGCGCGAGGATTGCATGACAGGTTTCAGGCGCCAACCGGCGATACGCCCGCCGCCCCGTGAGGAACGGCGGGCGCAGGATCAGCCCCGCGTCAGCGGCTTGTACTTGATGCGGTGGGGTTGGTCGGCGTCGGTGCCCAGGCGGCGGTGGCGGTCTTCCTCGTAGTCCTGGTAGTTGCCCTCGAACCATTCGACGTGGCTGTCGCCCTCGAAGGCCATGATGTGGCTGGAGATACGATCGAGGAAATAGCGATCGTGGGAGATCACCATGACCGAGCCGGCGAAATCGAGCAGCGCCTCCTCGAGCGCGCGGAGCGTGTCGACGTCGAGATCGTTGGTCGGTTCGTCGAGCAGGAGGAAGTTCGACTGCGACTTCAGCATCTTGGCGAGATGGACACGGTTGCGCTCGCCGCCCGAGAGCTGGCCGACCTTCTTCTGCTGATCGGCGCCCCTAAAGTTGAAGGAGCCGAGGTAGGCGCGGCTCTGGATCTCGCGCTTGCCGATGGTCAGCATCTCGTGACCGCCCGAGACCTCTTCCCAGACCGTCTTGTTGGGATCGAGGGCATCGCGCGACTGGTCGACATAGCCCATCACGACGGTGTCGCCGATGCGGATCTCGCCCGAATCCGGCGTCTCCTTGCCCGTGATCATCTTGAACAGGGTGGTCTTGCCGGCGCCGTTCGGGCCGATGATGCCGCAGATGCCGCCCGGCGGCAGGTTGAACGACAGGTCGTCGATCAGCAGGCGGTCGCCGAAGGCCTTGGTGACGCCCTTGGCCTCCACGACGAGACCGCCCAGGCGCGGGCCCGGCGGAATGACGATGGTGGAGCGGCCGATCTCGCGCTCGCCCTGTTTCGCCACCAGATCGTCGAAGGCCGCGATACGCGCCTTGGACTTGGACTGGCGGGCCCGGGGTGAAGCCCTGATCCATTCCAATTCGCGCTCGATCGCCTTCTGGCGCGATTCTTCCTGGTTCTTCTCGATTTCCTGTCGCTTGCGCTTGGCTTCCATCCAGCCCGAGTAATTGCCCTCGAAGGGCAGGCACTGGCCACGGTCCATTTCGAGGATCCAGCCGGCGACATTGTCGAGGAAGTAGCGATCGTGGGTGACCGCCACGACCGTGCCCTCGTACTTCTCGAGGAACTTCTCCAGCCAGGCGATCGATTCCGCGTCCAGGTGGTTGGTCGGTTCGTCGAGCAGCAGCATGTCGGGTTTTTCAAGCAGCAGACGGCACAGCGCAACGCGGCGCCGCTCGCCGCCCGAAAGCGTCGTCACGTCGGCTTCGCCCGGCGGGCAGCGCAGTGCGTCCATGGCGATCTCGACATGGCGCTGGAGGTCCCAGGCGTCCTTGGCGTCGATCTGTTCCTGCAGTTCGGCCTGACGGGCGATGAGATCGTTCATCTCGTCGTCCGTCATCTCCTCGCCGAACTTCATCGAGACTTCCTCGAATTCGTCGAGCAGGGCCTTCACCTCGCCGACGCCCAGCATGACGTTGCCGAGGACGTCGAGCTTCGGATCCAGCGGGGGTTCCTGGGGCAGATAGCCGACCTTGACGCCGTCCGCCGCCCAGGCCTCGCCGTTAAATTCCGTGTCGATGCCGGCCATGATCTTCATCAGGGTCGACTTACCGGCGCCGTTGCCGCCGAGGACGCCGATCTTGGCGCCCGGCAAGAACGACAGCCAGACATTCTTCAGAACCGTCTTCCCACCCGGATAGGTCTTGGACAGATCCTTCATCACATAGACGTATTGGTAGGAAGCCATCGGCCCTGCCCTCTGTTCGCTTTACATGCTGACGTGGATTGACCGCCCTTGTAGCCCAGCGTCCAAAGGGTCGCAATGGCGGGCCTTGAATTGTCGGCGCCCGCCTCCCATATTGCCCCGCAATTGCGAAACATTCGCATTAACACCGGAGGACAGGACATGCGTCGCCTTTTCGTCACCCTCGCCCTGGGGCTCGGCCTCACCGCGGCCACGGCACAGGCCGAGGAGCTGAATGTCTATTCCTCGCGGCATTATCCGTCCGACGAAATCCTCTTCGGCAAGTTCAAGGAAGAAACCGGGATCACCGTGAATCTGATCCAGGGCAAGGCGGCCGAACTGGTGCAGCGCATGAAGCTCGAAGGCGCCAACAGCCCGGCCGACGTCTTCATCACCACCGACGCCGCCAACCTGTGGCGCGCCCAGGCGGCGGATCTGTTCCAGCCCGTCACCTCGCCCGAGCTCGAGGAAGCGGTCCCCGATCAGTTCCACGAGCCGAGCGGCCTCTGGTACGCCTTCGCCACCCGCGCCCGCGTCCTCGTCTACAACAAGGACGCCGTGAAGCCGGAAGAGCTCTCGACCTATGAGGATCTGGCGGACCCGAAATGGAAGGGTCGCGTACTGTCCCGCTCCTCCAACAACGAATATGTCCAGTCCATGGTCGCCGGCCTGATCGCCCATCTGGGCGAGGAAAGGACCGAGGCCTGGGCCAAGGGCGTGGTCGCCAATTTCGCCCGCGCGCCCAAGGGCGGCGATACCGACCAGATCCGCGCCGTCGCCGTGGGCGAAGCCGATGTGGCGATCGTGAACCACTATTACTTCGCCCGCCTCGTCGCCTCCGACAAGCCGGAGGATCAGGACGTCGTGGCGAAGGTCGGCCTGTTCTTCCCGGATCAGGACAGCTTCGGCACCCATATCAACGTTTCCGGCGCCGGTGTCGCGGCGCACGCGCCGAACAAGGACGCCGCGATCAAGTTCCTCGAATATCTGGCGAGCCCCGAAGCCCAGGAAATCTTCGCCGGCGCCAACAATGAATTCCCCATCCTGGACGGCATCGCGCCTTCCTCGGTGGTGCAGGGTTTCGGCCCGTTCAAGCGCGACACGCTGCCCATCGCGGAACTCGGCCAGAACAACGCCGCCGCCGTCCGCCTGCTCGACCGCGCCGGCTGGCGCTGAGCCGTCTGTCGCCAAGCCTGGGCGCCGGGGTTTAAGGCCCGGCGCCGCCAGCCCATAGCCATGCTTTCTGTTGCTTTGGCACGGTAGAGGGCTCAAAAAAACACCTATGAACATGTTTTCGCCCCTTCACGAGTTCGTCGGCGTCGGGCTGTACGATGTCGGCGAGGTCGCCCGGCTGATAAAAGCACCGCCACGAACCATCCGTCGGTGGATGATGGGCTACGACTACGTCGAAGACGGCGAATGCCACCATGTAGAGCCGTTGTGGCAACCCGATCTGCACTCGATCAACGGAACGACCGAACTCAGCTTCCGCGATCTGATGGAACTGCGCTTCGTAAGGGCCTTCGTGAATGCGGGCATCGGCCTGAAGGCGGTCCGCGCCTGTCTGGCACAGGCGCGCGAATGCATCGATTCCGACCGGCCATTCTCCACGGGCCGGTTCAGGACCGACGGAAGAACCATATTTCTCCAGAGCCTCAACGACAGCGACGACCCGAAGCTGCTCGATCTTCGCCGCAAGCAATTCGTGTTCGGTGATGTCGTCGCGCAGACCTTCAAGGATCTCGACGTCGAAGACGACACCGTGACCCGGTGGCGGCCATATCACGGCAAGGGAAGTATCGTTGTCGATCCCGCACGCGCGTTCGGCCAGCCCATCGCTGCGGCCTCCGGTGTCCCGACCATTGTTCTTTCGGACGCCGTGAAGGTCGAAGAGTCTCTTGCCCGCGTGGCCGCCCTTTATGAAGTGGATCGCGCCGTCGTACAGGACGCCGTCCGTTTCCACGAGGAGTTGGCATCCACTTGAAGGTGATGGTCGACGAGAATTTGCCGCCGGCGCTGGCGAGAGCCTTGGCGGCCCTCTTCGTCGACAAGCACCAGGTCGTCCATCTGCGCGATCGCTTCGAGGCCGCGGTCAGCGATGTCCGATGGATCTCGGAACTCAACCGCGAGGGCGGCTGGGTCGTCCTGTCGGCCGACCGTCGGATTGCGAAGAACAAGGCCGAACAGCAAGTCTTCCGTTCCTCGAAACTCATCGCCTTCATTTTTGCGCCGGGACTGCAGAAATCGTCCGTCATGAAGAAAATGGAACGGTTGATGGCAATGTGGGAAACGATGGAAAAGCAGGTGCCGCTCGTGAGCGGAGGTGCCATGTTCGAAATCCAGATGAAGGGAAACAAGTTTCGGCAGATCTGATCGTTGATGTCAGAATCGCGAGAGACTTTGATCCGACTAAGCCCGACCGGCGGAAACATGAATCAGATCGATACGGAGACCGCCCGGCAGAAGGCGGCGACAGGCGACAGGGCGACCTTTCCCATGGATCCGGGGGCAAGGCGCCGGGCCTTCCTGGTGCTCACGCTCGGGCTCATGTGCACCGGCTTCAGCCAGGCCGTTGTCTATGCCATCCTGCCGCCGATCGCCCGCGAATTGGGCCTGTCCGAGCTTCAGGTCGGCTCCATCTTCGTGCTGTCGTCGCTGTTCTGGCTGATCACCACGCCGTGGTGGGGCCGGCGCTCCGACCGGCTGGGGCGGAAGACGACGGTGCTCATCGGCCTGCTCGGCTTCTCCCTTTCCATGCTGCTCTTCACCTTCACGCTGGAGGCGGCGAAGGCGGCCTGGATCTCCATCGCCGTCGGCTTTCCG
Source organism: Zavarzinia marina (assembly GCF_021568905.1). Taxonomy (GTDB): domain Bacteria; phylum Pseudomonadota; class Alphaproteobacteria; order Zavarziniales; family Zavarziniaceae; genus Zavarzinia; species Zavarzinia marina. The sequence continues at coordinate 331,226 of NZ_JAKGSB010000004.1, forward strand.
ATCCTGATCGTCACCCGCTCGCTCTACGGCCTGATCGTCTCGGCCGCCAATCCCGCCGCCCAGGCCTATGTCGCCGACCGGAGCACGCGCGATGAGCGGACGAGGGCCGTCGCCACCATCGCTGCCGCCTATGGTCTCGGCGCCACCGTGGGGCCCGGCCTTTCCGCCAGCCTGGTCATCGTCGACATTCTTGCGCCGTTCTACTTCTGCGTCCTGCTGGGGCTTCTCAGCGCGGCCCTGATCTGGTTCTTCCTGCCCGAGACGGAACGCCCGGTCCCCAGCCGCGAGAAGAAGCGCATGCGCATCTTCGACCGGCGCATCGTGCTCAACCTCGCCAACGGCGGGCTCATCTCCGCCGCCCAGGCGGTGATGATCCAGACCGTCGCCTTCTACATGATGGATCGCCTGGTGCTGCCGCTGGACGATGCCGCGCAATATGCCGGGATCGGACTGATGGCCGCCTCCATGGCCACCCTGTTCAGCCAGTTGGTGATCGTGCACCGGTTCCGCATGACCGCGCCGGCGCTGGAGCGCGGCGGCCTCGGGATCTCGGCGGCGGCCTTCCTGCTGCTCGCTTTCGCCGATCAGATCGGGCCGCTGGTCTTCGCCCTGACCATGATCGGCCTCGGCCAGGGCATGGCCCGGCCGGGCAATGCCGCCGTCGCCTCCCTGGTGGTGCGTCGCGACGAACAGGGCGCCGTCGCCGGGCTCTCCAACGCGACCAATGCCGCCGGCTTCCTGGTCATGCCCTTCATCGCCATGCCGGCCTACCAGATCGACCCGGCCCTTCCCTATTTCATCGGCGCCGGGCTACTGGCGCTGGCGATGACCATTTCCTTCATCGACCCCAACACGCGGCGCGCCGGCACCAAGGGTTTCGATGCCGACGATCTGGACGATCCGATGCAGCAGATCTGATCCTGATCGAAAGCGTCGTCCCGGTGCAGGCCGGAAGCCTGCCCGGGAAGGGGCGCCTTCTGGTCACGAGGCCCCGGCCTTCGCCGGGGCGACGAGAGTCAAGCGGATCAGGCCGTCTCGGCGAAGAGTTCGCGGCCGATCAGCATGCGGCGGATCTCGCTGGTACCGGCGCCGATCTCATAGAGCTTGGCATCGCGCAGCAGGCGGCCCGTCGGATAGTCGTTGATGTAACCATTGCCGCCCAGGGTCTGGATCGCCTCGAGCGAGAGCTTGGTCGCGGCCTCCGCCGCGTAGAGGATGGCGCCGGCCGCGTCCTTGCGGGTCACCTTGCCCCGGTCGCAGGCGCGCGCGACGGCATAGACATAGGCCCGTGCCGCGCCCAGCGTCACATACATGTCCGCCAGCTTGCCCTGCATGAGCTGGAATTCGCCGATCGCCTGGCCGAATTGCTTGCGCTCGTGGACATAGGGAATGACCACGTCGAGACAGGCCTGCATGATGCCGAGCGGCCCGGCCGAGAGCACGGCACGCTCGTAATCGAGGCCCGACATGAGAACGCGCACGCCGCCGCCGATCCGGCCCAGCACGTTTTCTTCCGGCACCTCGCAATCCTCGAAGATCAGCTCGCCGGTGTTGGAGCCGCGCATGCCGAGCTTGTCGAGCTTCGGCCCGACCGAGAAGCCCTTCATGCCCTTCTCGATCAGGAAGGCGGTGATGCCCCTGGGCCCCGCCTCGGGATCGGTCTTGGCATAGACCACCAGGACGTCCGCGTTGGGACCATTGGTGATCCAGAACTTGGTGCCGTTCAGGATGTAGCGGTCGCCCTTCTTCTCGGCCTTCAGGCGCATGGAGACGACGTCGGAGCCCGAGCCCGCCTCGGACATGGCGAGCGCGCCGATGCTGGTGCCGGCGACGAGGCCGGGCAGGAAGCGGCTCTTCTGCTCGTCATTGCCATTGAGGCGGATCTGATTGACGCAGAGGTTGGAATGGGCGCCATAGGACAGCCCGACCGAGGCCGACCCCCGGCTGATCTCTTCCATCGCGACGACATGGGCGAGATAGCCGAGACCGGTGCCGCCATACTCCTCCTCGACCGTGATGCCCAGCACGCCGAGATCGCCGAGCTTCGGCCAGAGGTCGGGCGGGAATTCGTTGTCGCGATCGATGTCGCCGGCGCGCGGCGTGATTTCGTTGGCCGTGAAGCTGGCCACCGACTGGCGCAGCATGCGGATGTCCTCGCCGAGATCGTCGTCGAAATCGGGCATGGGGCCAATGTTCATCGTATCTCCCTCTTCATTCTGGGCCCCGGTGGACCGACCTTTTGAGACGGATAGTTCCCATCCGTTTCAAAATGTCGAACCACAAGTCCGCGCGCCGTCATGGCGCGGGCAAGGGCGATGGCGACGGTGAGGCCGGCGGCATAGCCGGCCAGAACGTCGGATGCGAAATGGTTCAGCATGACCGCGCGGGCCACGGCCGGCAGCACGGCGAGCGCCAGGAACAGCGGCGCGAAGCGCGGCCAGATGCAGGACAGCGCCCCGGCCAGCCCGGCGATCGCCTGACTGTGGCCGGAGGGGAAGGAATTCCAGTCGGCATCAATGGCGAAGCCCTGAAAGCCATAGGTGCCGTCGCCGACCAGGAGGCGCGGCCTTGCCCGCGCCGCCACCACCTTGACGACATTGATCGCCCAGCCGCCCATGGCGATGGCGCCGATGACATAGGCGCCGCGCAACACGAGGCCCCGGCGATGCAGGACCAGCCCGGCGATGAGGACGACGGCCGCCGCCGCGAACATCCAGCCAGAGCGCCCGACCTCGTTGATCGCGGCGAAGAACGCCTTGTCCGCCGCCGGCAGACCGTAGAGCCAGAGCGCGAGCGGCCGGTCGACCGTGAGCATCAGGGCGACGACAACCAGCGCCAGCAGGAGGTAATAGGGCCAATGGCGCCGGATCAGATCGGCGCTGCCGGTCAGGCTCTCCTGCGCCAGCGCCCAGACCAACCGTACCGTGGCCCCCCCACTCATGGGGCCCTGCGCAGGATCGCGATATCGACCGGCTTGCCGCGCGAGACATTGAAGCCGGTCACCCGCCCCAGTTCCTCGACCGCGACGGCGCCGATTGCGGCATCGAAGCCTTCGCGCTCCCGCTCCTCGACCAGAACCACGGCGCCCCGCACGTCACGGATCAGGGACGCGGCCTCGGCGGCGCCGACGCTGTTCATGTCGGTCCGCGTCAGGAAGACGAGGCTGGGTTCGGCATAGCCGACGACGGCGAGCGCGGGGGCATCCATCACGCCCGCTCGCTCCATCTCGGCGGCAAGGGCCCGCCCGGGCCAGAGCGCGCTCGCCCCCGGCAGGATGGCCGAGAAGGCGGTGCCATAAAGCGCCAGCGCGCCGACCACCATGACCATGATCGCCCGCGCCGTGGCGCCCCGGGTCAGCAGCACCAGGGCCGCCGCCGTCGCCGCCAGCCCGGCGATCGCGACCGCGATCCCGGCGACGCCGGGCCCGCCCGCGAAATGCCATTCGAGCCCGGCCAGGCCGAGGGACAGCACGGCCCCGACCGCCCCGAAAGCGACGAGGACCAACAGGCGCCAGATCCGCCCCAGCCGGCTTTCCGGCCGGAAACCGTCGAGCGCGGCGCCGACGCCGATCAGCAGCAGGGCCGGGAAATAGGGCATCGTGTAATGGGGCAGCTTGGTCGGCACCAGTTCGAAGAGCAGGAAACCGGGCACCGCCCAGGCGAGGCAGAAGCGCACCCAGGGTCGGCGCCGCATCGCGAAGGCCCACGGCAGGCCCAGCCCGACCAGCACCGCGCCGGGCCACAGCATCCCCGTCATGGTCAGGAAGTAATAGCCGGGCGGCGCGCCGTGGCTCTCCTCCCCGCCGAGGAGTTTCGGCACCAGATCGCCCCCGACCGAGTCGGAGAAGAAGGCCCCCTGGGTGCGCAGCGTGATGGCGATCAGCCAGGGCGCCGCCATCAGGACGACGAGACCGAGGCCGGGCAGGATGCGCAGCGCGCGGAGGAACAGGCGGTTGTGGCCCTGCCCCCGGTCGGCGATCAGCAGGGTGACGACGGCAAGGGCGCCGACCAGCGGCGTGATCGGCCCCTTGATCAAGACGCCGAGACCGACGAAGGCCCAGGCCAGCAGGGACATGCCCCAGCCCGACAGGCGCCCGGCCACCGCCGCCAGATAGATCCGGCCAAAGGCGATCAGGGCGCCCAGGGTGGCGAACAGCAGCATGGCGTCGGTCTTGGCCAGCCGCGCCTCGATGTTGCACACCAGGGCGGCGGCGAGCAGGGCGGCCGCGCCGAAGGCGACATCCTCGCCCGCGAAGCGCCGCCCGATGCCATGGAGGAGGAGGACCGCCCCCAGGATGCCGAGCATGGAGGGCAGGCGATAGACCCAGATGGGCGCCGAAGCCCCCTCGCCCGTCAGCTCGACGGCGGCCGCCTGGAGCCAGTAGATGCCGATCGGCTTCTTGTGGCGGGGCACGTCCTGAAAGCGGATGTCGACATAATCGCCGCTCTCCACCATCTGGCGCGAAGCCTGGGCGAAGCGGGATTCGTCACGGTCGGTCGGTGGCAGGGCGGCGAGGCCGGGCAGGAACATGGCGAGACAGAGAAGCGCCAGGACCGCCAGCCGCGCCAGCCCCCCACGGTGGGGGGCCGTGTGGGGGCCGTCAGCTCGCGCCGCCGTCATCGCGCAGCCGGATCGGGAAGTTGGACCGGCGGATCAGCCACCAGACGCCGAACAGGTCGGTGATGCCGACCAGCGCCCGGTCGAGGGTGCCGTATTTGGAAGTGCCCGCCTCGCGCGCGCGGTGCCCCACGGGAACCGGCAGCACCTTGGCGCCGTGGCGCCGGGCCAGCGCCGGCAGATAGCGGTGCATGTGATCGAAATGCGGAAATTCCAGAAAAAGGTCGCGGCGGAACATCTTCAGGCCGCAGCCGGTATCCTTCACCCCGTCCTTCAGCATCTTCTGGCGCAGCCAGTTGGCGAAGCGCGAGGCATAGCGCTTCTGCCAATTGTCGTTGCGCTTGACGCGCTCGCCGGCGATCAGGCCGGGCTGTTCCGGGCCGTTGGCGGCGGCCCACATGCGCGGCAGATCGGCGGGATCGTTCTGGCGGTCGCCGTCCATGGTGCCGACCCAGGTGCCGCGCGCCGCCAGGACGCCGCTGCGCACCCCCATGCTCTGGCCATAGCGCCGGGCATGATGGACGACGCGGAGTTCGGGCGCATCCGCCGCGCGGGCGGCAAGGCGCGATGCGGTCTCGTCGTTCGAACCGTCATTGACGAAGATCACCTCGAAGGCGATGCCGACGGGGCGAAGCGCGGCGAGAACCTCGTCCAGGAGCGGCCCCACATTCTCGGCCTCGTTCAGGACGGGGATGACAATACTCAGATCCATGACCCGGCTTTCCGAAAATCTCGGCCATGGGTCTAGCCCTTTGACCGCCGTTTGTCACCCGTCACAGCAAGAGCAGCGCCGCGAGCCCGAGGAAGGCGAGGAAGCCGACGATGTCGGTCACCGTGGTGACGAAGACGCCCGAGGCGATGGCGGGATCGACCCCGAAGCGATCGAGGGTGATGGGAACGAGAACCCCGGCCAGGGCCGCCGCCACCATGTTGATGACCATGGCGACGGCAAAGACCGCGCCCAATTCCCAATCGCCGAACCAGGCAAAGCCGATGGCGCCGACGATCAGGGCGAAGACCGCGCCGTTGATGGCGCCGACCAGCGCCTCCTTGGTGACGACGCGCCGGGCGTTGGCCGTGGTCAGCTCGCGGGTCGCGATGGTGCGGACGGCGACGGTCAGGGTCTGGGTCGCGGCATTGCCGCCCATGGAGGCGACGATGGGCATGAGCACGGCCAGCGCCACGATCTTCTCGATCGCGCCATCGAACAGGCCGATGACGGCCGACGCCAGAAAGGCCGTGCCCAGGTTGACGAAGAGCCAGGCGAAGCGCGAGCGCGTGGTGGTCCAGACCGATTCCTGAATGTCGGTCTCGGCGACACCGCCCAGCAGCATGGCGTCTTCCTCGACCTCCTGCTCGATGACGTCGGCGATGTCGTCGCCGGTGATGACGCCGGCCAGGCGCCCGTCGCGGTCCACCACCACGGCGTTGACCAGGTGATACTGCTGGAACAGGAAGGCGACTTCCTCCTGGTCCATGTCGACAGGCACCAGGTGGCCGGCCGCCTCCATGATCATGCCGACGGGCAGATCGGCATTGGTGCGCAGCATGCGGTCCAGGGGCACGGTGCCGACCGGCCTTCGCTCGCCGTCGATCACCACGATCTCGAAGAAGCGGTCCGGCAGTTCCGCCTCGCTGCGCAGATACTGAAGAATGCGGCCGATGCTCCAGAAGTCCGGCACCGCGACCACGTCGCGATCCATCAGGCGGCCGGCCGAATCCTCGGGATAGGCAAGCCCGCTCTGGAGGAGGAGGCGGTCGTCCGCCTCCATTTCCGCCAGCACCTCGCGCTGCTGGTCCTCGTCGAATTCGTTGAGGACATAGACGGCGTCGTCGGTGTCGAGTTGGGTCAGCGCCGCCGCCGCCTCGCGCGGGCCGATCAGGTCCAGCACCTCGGCCAGCACGGGGCCGTGGAGTTCCGACAGAAGCTCGGGGTCGAGATCGCTGCCCAGCGCCTCGATCACGTCGCGGCGCTGGTCGTGGGAAAGCTGTTCGAACAGGTCGGCGAAATCGGCGACATGGATATCGCCGAGCAGCGCGCGCAGCCGGTCGCGATCGCCGTCCTCCAGGGCGGCGAGCACTTCGGCGCGAATTTGCGCGTCCAGGCCGACGGATTTGTCCTCGACCGGCTCGCGCGAAAGCGCTTCGACCATGATACCCTCGCAAACCCCAGCCAGCCGGGCCGAAGCTAGCGAAGCTTGCCCCCTTGGGTAAAGCGTCTAGGCGGCACGCAGGAAATTTGCGGGACGGGCGTTACATCGAGGTGACGCAACGGAACTGACGACGTGGACGGCAAGGCCCGAATGGCGCAAGCGAAGGACGTTTCCACAGGCGCCGACCTGATGGACGCGGACGACGAAGACCTGATGGCGGCCATCGCGCGCGGCGGCGAGGCGGCTTTCGGCGAACTGATGGACCGCCATCTGTCGCGGGCCGTGGCGCTGGCGCAGCGCGTGACGCGCAATCGGGCGGTGGCGGACGAGATCGCGCAGGAAGCCTTCCTGCGGGTCTGGACCGGCGCCGGCCGCTGGCAGCCCACGGCGCGGGTTTCAACCTGGCTCTGGCGAATCGTGATGAATCTGTCTCTCGATCATATGCGCAAGCACCGCCCCGCCGCCCTCGACGACGTGCCCGAACCGGTCGACCCCGGCGAGGATCCGGAGGAAGCGGCGACCAGGCTCGAACTCGGCCGCGCCCTCGAAGCGGCGCTGGCGGGCCTGCCGGAACGTCAGGCCCAGGCGGTGCGGCTCTGCCTCGCCGACGGTTTCAGCCAGGCCGAGGCGAGCGCCCTTCTCGACGTGAGCGAGGGCGCGCTCGAATCCCTTCTCGTGCGGGCGCGGCGCAGCCTTCGGGCCGCGCTTTCCGACCACGACCCTGCCCGATCCCTTGCCGGAAAGGTGCACTGACATGACCAGGACGATGACACCAGACCAGTTCCAGGCCGAACTCGACCGCCGCGGCCCCGATCTCGCGGCATGGGATCCGGACCGCGCGGCGGCGGCGCGCCTGCTGCTCGACACTTCCGCCGAGGCTCGGGCGATGCATGGGGCGGCCCGGCGCATGGCCGCCCTGCTGGCCCGCCCGGCACCCGATGTTTCCGACCTGAAGGCGCGGATCATGGCGGCGGCGCGGGCCTCCGGCCAGGCGATCAGGGACAATGTTGTGGTGCCCTTCCCGACCCGGCGCGTGGTGGCGCCGGCCGCCTTCGCCCTCGCCGCCTCGCTGCTGTTCGGCGTCTTCGCCGGCTGGAGCGGCCTGATCACCGATCCCTTCGGCACCGATCCCTTCGGTACTCAGGCGGTGGACGACGACCCCACCTATGAATTCCAGGCCCTGATGGCGGGAGACAATTATGACAGCTGAACGGCGCTGGATCATCGGCCTGGTGGTCGCCCTCACCGTCTCGCTGGCGGGCAATCTGCTCGTCGCCGGCGTCGTCGCCTCCCACTGGTTCGGCGATCGCCCGCCGCCGCCCGTCAGCCTGGCCAATCCCTATATGGTCGAAGGCCTGTTCGAGGATCTCTCGCCCGAAGGGCGCGATGCGCTCCGCGACAGCCTGCGCGCCGCGCGGCGCGACCTGAAGGAGACGTTCCGCGACCTGCACGGGGCGCGCCGCGAGTTGCGCCGCCTGATGGTGGCCGATCCCTTCGACCGCGCGGCCTTCGAGGCGGCGACGGCGAAGATGACCGCCCTCGGCGACACGGTCGAACACCGCATGCAGCAGGCCTTCACCGAAGCGGTCTCGCGGATGTCGCTCGAAGACCGCCAGCACTTCAAGCCCGGCCGCCCGCCCCGCCCCGACCGCGATCGGGATCGGGATCGGGATCGGGATAGAGACCGGGAGGGCCCGCCCCTCGAAGGCCCGCCACCGCCGCCCCGGCCCTGAGGCCGGGGTCCGGCGACGGGAAAGCGCGCTGTCCCGGCAAGGATCCCGCCCTTCGCCGGGGCGACGGGCCGGGCGGGAACATCAGCCCGGCGCGAGCAATTCGTAGGAGCGGAGCCGCGCCGCGAAATCATGGGTGATGGTGACGATCATCAGTTCGTCGGCCCGGACGCTGTCGGAAAGATCCTGGAGCCGCGCCCTTACCGTCGCCACGTCGCCGGCGACGCCGCGCGCCGCGACCATGTCCAGGCGCCGGCGCGCCGGCTCGGGCAGGGCGTCGAAATCGACGGCGTCGGGCGCCGGGAAGGGAATGTCCCGGCCGGAGAGCAGGTTGAGCACCCAGACGTCCCGCGTGCGCGCCAGATAGCGGGCCTCCTCGTCCGTATCGGCGGCGAGCGCGAAGACGGCCGGCATGACGCGCGGTTCGGGCGTCAGGCCGGGGCGGAAGCTGCGGCGATAGACGTCGACCGCCTGCACCAGATTGTCCGGATTGATGAAATGGGCATAGGCGAAACCGGCCCCCAGGGCACCTGCGTAGGCCGCCGAGTCGCCGCCGGAGCCGAGCAGCCAGAGATCCGGCACGCCCGTCCCCTGGGGCTGGGCCTTGACCTTGGAGAACGGGTGTTCCGCCGCCATGTCGCCCCGCAGATAGGCGAGAAGATCGACCAATTGTTCGGGAAAGACCTCCGGGCCGTAGGCGGTCGGCCCGGTGCGCAGCGCCGCCGTCGACAATTGATCGCCGCCCGGCGCGCGCCCGAGGCCGAGGTCGATGCGCCCGGGGTGCAGGGTCTCCAGCATGCGGAAACTCTCCGCCACCTTGAGCGGCGAATAATGGGACAGCATGACGCCGCCGGTGCCGAGGCGGATATGATCGGTGCGGTCCGCCAGATGGCCGATCAGCACCTCGGGCACCGAGCCCGCGAAGGCGGCGGAGGAATGATGCTCCGCGCACCAGAAGCGCCGATAGCCCCATTGCTCCGCCCGGCGTGCGAGTTCGACGGTCTCGGCCACGGCGTCGGCCGCCGTGCCGCCGAACCGGATCGGCGACTGGTCGAGGACGGAGAGCGGCGGCAGGCTCACGAAGCCGCCGCCATGTCCGCATCGTCCAATTCGGTGGCGCGGACATGGGCCGGCCGCGCGGCGAGGCGCGCCCAATAGGTCTCGAAGGCCGGGCGCTTCTCGAGCGTGCCGAATTGCAGGCCCCAGCCGATCTGGGACCCGAGGTAGACGTCGGCGGCGCTGAAGCGATCGCCCAGCAGATAGGCCCCGGCCGATACCGCGCCTTCGAGGCCGTCGAGCATGGCGTCGTAACTGCCGTAACCGACCATGACACGCTTGTCCGCCGGCACCTGTAGCCCCAGCGCGCGATCCGTCACCGCCTGTTCGACGGGGCCGGCGCCGAAGAAGAGCCATCGGTAGTAGGCGCCGCGCAGGGGATCCCGTGGATCGGGCGCGAGGCCGGCGGCCGGAAAGGCGTCGGCCAGATAGGCGCAGATGGCGGCGCATTCGGTCACGACCACGGCCCCATGGACCAGCGCCGGCACCTTGCCCATGGGATTGATCGCCAGATAGTCCGGCGTCTTCATCGCGCCGGCATAACCGAGCACGCGGGTTTCGTACGGAATGCCCGTCTCTTCGAGCATCCAGCGCGCGATGCGGCCGCGCGACATGGGGTTGGTGTAGAGAATCACGCCGTCGCTCATGCCGTTCCCTCCTTCGTGCCGAAGGCCCGCGCCGTCCCGAAGGAAAGGTCGCGGGCCCGCAGGCCGATCCTCGGTCCGACGTCAGGCGTCGGATTCACTGCCTTCGGCGTCCGCCTCTGGCGCGCCGGTCATGGCGGCGGAGACGATGCCGGCGTTCGCGCGGATCTTGCGCTCGATCTCGTCGGCCATTTCGGGATGTTCGTCGAGGAAGGTCTTGGCGTTCTCCCGGCCCTGGCCGATGCGCTGGCTGTCGTAGGAGAACCAGGAGCCCGACTTGTCGACGATGCCCGCCTTGATGCCGAGATCGATGAGTTCGCCCGCCTTCGAGGTGCCGCAGCCGTACATGATGTCGAACAGCGATTCCTTGAACGGCGGCGCCATCTTGTTCTTGACCACCTTCACCTTGGTCTGGTTGCCCACCACCTCGTCCTTGTCCTTGATCGCGCCGATGCGGCGGATGTCGAGGCGGACGGAGGAATAGAACTTCAGGGCGTTGCCGCCGGTGGTGGTTTCGGGGCTGCCGAACATCACACCGATCTTCTGGCGGATCTGGTTGATGAAGATCACCATGCAGTTGGTCTTGGAGATCGAGCCCGTGAGCTTGCGCAGCGCCTGGGACATCAGGCGCGCCTGCAGGCCGACATGGGAATCGCCCATCTCGCCCTCGAGTTCGGCGCGGGGCGTCAGCGCCGCCACCGAGTCGATCACCAGGACCTCGACCGCGCCGGAGCGCACCAGCGTATCGGCGATCTCGAGCGCCTGTTCGCCGGTGTCGGGCTGGGAGATCAGCAGTTCGTCGACGTCGACGCCGAGCTTCCGGGCATAGATCGGATCGAGCGCGTGCTCCGCGTCGACGAAGGCGCAGATGCCGCCCTTGCGCTGGGCATTGGCCACCACCTGGAGCGCCAGCGTCGTCTTGCCCGAGGATTCCGGCCCATAGATCTCGACGATGCGGCCGCGCGGCAGGCCGCCGATGCCGAGCGCGATGTCGAGCCCGAGGGAGCCGGTCGAAATCGCCTCCGCCTCGACGACGCTTTCCCGGGCACCGAGTTTCATCACCGAGCCCTTGCCGAAGGCCCGTTCAATCTGCCCGAGGGCGGCCTCCAGGGCCTTCTGCTTGTCCATGTTTTCCGATCCGACGAGGCGTAGAGCTGGCGACGACATGAGCTGGACCTCCTTATTTCAAAGCCCCGGGCGGGTTGCAACCCGCAACGAATGTACTTCATTCGTTCTCTTTTACAATCACCTTTTGTTCTCTTCCCCGCACGGCCCGCCGCGGCCCGCTCAAGGATGGTGGTCCAGCACCTCGCGCACCAGGGCGGCCAGCTGCTTCAGGGTGAAGGGCTTGGCCAGGAAGGTGAAATCGAGGCCGGGGTCCAGACTCTTGCGGAACTGTTCCTCGGCATAGCCGGAAATCATGATCACCTTCAGGTCCGGACGCTTCTCGATCGCCTGCCTGGCAAGCGTCGGCCCGTCCATGGAGGGCATGACCACGTCCGAGACGAGAAGGTCGATTCGCCCGTCGTGGCCGTCCATGATCTCGATCGCCTCCTCCCCCGTCGGGGCGTCGAGCACCTGATAGCCCTGCCGGCGCAGCGCGCGGACGGCGAAATTGCGTACCGCGTCCTCGTCCTCGACCATCAGGATGGTCTCGTGGCCCGGCGCCTCGTCCTTGCCCTTGTCGGCGGGTTCATGGGTGTCGGCGGTCGCCACCTCCGCCTCCGCCAGATAGCGCGGCAGGGCGATGCGGAAGGTGGTGCCGTGGCCGATCTCGCTCTCGACCACGATGGAGCCGCCGGTCTGCTGCACGATGCCGTAGACCGTGGACAGGCCGAGGCCGGTGCCCGCGCCCACTTCCTTCGTCGTGAAGAAGGGCTCGAAGATCTTGGGCAGCACGTCGCGCGGTATGCCGTGGCCGCTGTCCCGCACCTCGATCAGCACGTAATCGCCGGGCGGAAGCTGCATCGCGGCGATGGTCCGCGCCTCGCGCCGGGGCAGGTTGCGGGTGCGGATCAGGATGCGGCCGCCCTCGGCCATGGCGTCGCGCGCGTTGACCACCAGATTGATGATCACCTGATCGAACTGGGACGGATCGACCCGCACCAGGCCGAGCTTCTGGTCGTGTTCCAGTTCGAGGCGGATGTTGGCGCCGATCAGGCGCCGCAGCAGGGTCGAGAGATCGTTCAGCGTGTCGCGGATGTCGATCACCTTCGGCCGCAGCGTCTGGCGGCGCGAGAAGGCGAGGAGCTGGCGCGTCAGATTGGCCGCGCGATTGGCGTTCTGCTTGATCTGCATGACGTCGGGAAAGGACTCGTCCTCGGGCCCGTGGCGGGTCAGCAGCAGGTCGCAGAAACCGATGATCGCGGTCAGCAGATTGTTGAAGTCGTGGGCGATGCCGCCGGCGAGCTGGCCCACCGCCTGCATCTTCTGGGACTGCACGAATTGTTCCTCGAGCGCCTTCTGGGCCGAGACGTCGAGCATGTAGACGATGCGGGTGGGCTGGTCGCCGCCCGCCTGAAAGCGGCTCTCGCGCGTCGCGAACAGCCGCAGCGTCAGCCCCGGCGTCGCCTTGAAGCGGAGTTCCGCGCTCGCCCCCTCGGTCCCGGCCAGCACCTGGGCGAAATCGACCGCCGCCTTGGTGTCGTCTGACGGCCAGTCGACCAGCTTGTGCAGATCCTGGCCGAGCACGCGGCCGGGTTCCGCGGCCCCCGTCACCAGTTCGGCGAAGACCGGATTGGCCTCCTCGACCAGCCCGTCCGACGAGAGCGCGGCGATGCCGACCGGCGCGTCGTCGATGAAGCGCCCGAAACGCTCGGCGGATTCCGCCAGCGCCTCGACCGAGCGCACGATCTCGCGCAGGTCGATGACGAGGCCGCCCTTGGGCCCGCCATCGCCGCCCGACTGCAGCACGACCTCGACCGGAAAGGGTTCTTCCCCCACCGGCAGGAGATCGGCGCGATAGCGGTCGTCGCCGACGTCCGGATAGTCGACCGGGCGGAACACGTCGAAAATGGCGATGGCGCCATCGGTGAAATCCTCCACCTGGCGGTTCAGCCAGCTGGCGAGGGTCGCGTTGACCGCCGCGATCGCGCCCCCGGCGCCGATCTCGAACCAGCCGAGATCGGCGTGCTCGAAGATTCCGGGATCGACCCGCGCCGGCTCGGAAACCTCGCGCGCCGTGATCACGTAATAGCTGGCCAGCGTGCCGAGGCCGCGTCCCGAAACCTCCACCTGGCGGCCGCCGTCGCCCAGGGCGAAAACGCGCTCGCGCCCCTGCTCCGCGGTGTCCACCCAGGGGTCGGGCACGCCGTCGAGGGGCAGGCCCAGGCTCTGCCAGGGCATATTGTGCTGGATCACCAGGCCCTCGGGCCCGACGATCGCGCGCGCCACGGCGGAGAGCGCCATGGCGGGGCCGATCTCGTCGATCATGGCCTCGACCGACTGGCGCCGGCGGCGGTCGGCCAGACGGGTGCGAATGGTGATCGCCGCCATCGGAATGGCGACGGCGATGATCCCGACGATCCCCATCAGGACATCGCCGGTCGCGATGCCGACGCCGATCAGCGCCCCGCCGGCCCCGGCCAGGGTGCCGCGCAGGAAGGGCAGGATGGAACGCCCCTTGCGCGGCCGCCGCTTCGTCTTCTGGATTTCCGACTCGGGCGTCGTGGTCATTTACGCAAGCATCCCCCCGGATCGCACCGCATCGGTCCTGTTTGCCACCGAAGCCGGGCGCAAGGCAAAGGGATTGCGCCGTCGCCCCTCAACTGCGCCGTGCCTGCCCGCCGCGCCGGCGCAGGACGAAGCCGATCACCTCGGCGACCGCCCTGTAGTGTTCGGGCGGCACTTCCTCGTCCACCTCGACCGCGGCATAGAGCGCGCGGGCGAGCGGCGGGTTCTCGACCAGCGGCACCGACGCCTCCTCGGCGACGGCGCGGATGCGCGCGGCGAGCGAATCGGCACCCTTCGCCACCACCATGGGCGCGCCCATGGTCGCCGCCTCGTATTTCAGGGCGACGGCGAAATGGGTCGGGTTGGTCACCACCACATCCGCCGTCGGCACCGCCGCCATCATGCGCCGGCGGATGCGCGCGCGCGCCAGCTGGCGCTGGCGGCCCTTGATCTGGGGATCGCCCTCCTGCTGCTTGTGCTCGTCCTTGACCTCCTGCTTGGTCATGCGCAGGCGGCGGATACGCTCGAAGCGCTGGAACAGATAGTCGGCCCCGGCGATCACCGCCAGCACGGCCAGCGCCCCGCCGAAGAGACGGATCACGGCGAACAGGATGAGACCCGCGAGGTCCGAGAAATCATGCAGCGGCGCGGTGACGAGCAGATCGAAGGAGGGCCAGGCGGCGATGGTGGCACCGGCGCCGACCGCGACGATCTTCAGAATGCCCTTCACGAATTCCATCAGGCCCTGGCGCGAGAAGATGCGCCCCAGGCCCTTGATGGGTGAAAGCTTGGAGAGGTCGGGCTTCATCTTCTCGGCGGTGAAGACGATCTTGTGCTGGAGCGCGTGGCTGGCGATCGCGGCGAAGACGAGCAGCAGCAGGGGCAGGCCGAGGCCGACCATCATGTCGGTCCCGACCTCGAACAGCAGGTCGACGCCGGCGCGCCCGTCCATGGAGATGCGCCAGCCATGGTCGATCAGCCCGGCCAGTCGCTCGCCCATGGCGGGGCCGGTCACCGTGGCGATGATCACGATGGCGCCCAGCCCGGCGGCGAGGCCGAACCAGTGACCGACCTCGTTGCTCTTGAGGACGTCGCCGCGCTTCTCCGCATCCTGGAGCCGTTTCGCGGTCGGCTCTTCCGTTTTGGAGGATTCGTCCTGATCTTCCGACATGTCTGTCTCCTAGGGGATCAGGGGGCCGAGGGCGGCGACGAAACCATCGAGGAAGATGGTGATGGCGAAACCGATGGTCAGGCCGAACAGCAGGAAGGCCAGGGGCAATTGCAGCGGCATGGCGATGAAGAACACCTGCATTACCGGCATCAGCCGGTTCATCAGGCCGAGCAGCACGTTGAACACCACCCCGAAGGCGAGGAACGGCGCCGCCATCTGCAGGCCGAGGGCGAAAGTGTCGGCAACCACCCCGGTCGCCAGCCGCGCCAGATCGCCGACCGGCACGGCGCCCTGCACCGGAAACAGGCTGTAACTCTCCACCAGGGCGGCGATCAGCAGGTGGTGCATGTCGGTGATGACGATGATCGTCGTCCCCAGCAGGACCAGGAAATTCGACGAGATCGCCGATTGCGTGCCCTGGGTCGGATCGACGTTCTGGGCGACGGCGAGGCCCGACTGCACGGCGATGATGGTGCCGGCGACATGGAGCGCGGTCACCGTGAGACGGGCGATGCCGGCGATGGCGAGACCGATCAGCACCTGCCCGCCGATCAGCGGCAGCAGCATCATGGGCGCCGTCGGCAGTGCCGGCAGGTCGCCCGCCCGGGGCGCCACCACGATCGACAGCAGGATCGCGAGCGCGAGGCGAAGCCGGACCTGGACATATTGCTCGCCGAAGACGGGCAGCACCATGACCATGGCGCCGATGCGGGCGAAGACCAGCGCGAAGGAGAACACCGCCCCCGGCAGGATCTGGTCCAGCATGATCAGCCCCCGGGTGGCGCGCCGCCGCCCTGGGGCGCCTCGCCATCCAGGGGCCCGGGCCCGGCCGGCAGCGGACCGGACTGTACCGGTGCCTGGCCCCGGTCGCCGACCCGGGCCATGATCTGCAGGGTGAAGGCGCCGAGCTGTTCGCCCATGAACGGCAGGGCGATCAGCAGGACGGCGAAGATCGCCAGGATCTTCGGCACGAAACTGAGGGTCGCCTCCTGAATCTGGGTCAGGGCCTGGAGCAGCGAGATCACCAGCCCGACGCCGAGCGCGATCAGCATCACCGGCGCCGAAACGACCAGGATGGTGAACAGGGCCTCGCGGGCGATATCCAGGGCTTCACCGGCGGTCAATGCTTTCCCCATCCCGACGACGCCGGAAGGGCCGGCGCCCGGGTATTGCGTGACCGATCGGGACCGACGCGCCGGCCTGTGCCAGGCCCGGGGTGCGTCAGATCGGCATGCGCATGATTTCCTGATAGGCTGACACGACCTTGTCGCGTACCGCAACCACGGCCTGAAGCGTGACCTCGGCATTGGTCAGGGCGGTCACCACCTGGGTGACGTCGGCCTTGCCGACGGCGGCGGCCATGGAAGCCTGGTCCGCCGCGGCGGCGGTCTGCACCGCATCGTCCATGGCGCGGCCGAGCACGGCGCCGAAACTGTCGTCCGGGCGCCCCGCCGTCTCGTTCGAGAGCGGCGCCGGGGTATCGCCGGCACCGCCGGCCCCCGCGCCGCGACGAAGGGCTTCGTTATAGGCGCCAAGCGCCCGGCTCGCGATCGGGTCCATGGTCTATCCTCGTCCTTCGGTCACGAACGCAGCAGGTCGATGGTGCGCATCAGCATGGTGCGCGCCGAATCGATGACGTTCAGATTGGCTTCATAGGTGCGCTGGGCTTGGCGCATGTCGCTCACCTCGACCAGCATGTTCACGTTCGGGGTCTGGACGTAGCCGCCCGCGTCGGCCGCCGGATGGCCGGGATCGTAGCGCCGGCCGAAGGCGGTCGGGTCCTTGCCGATCTCCTTCACGTCGACGGTCTCGGCGCCGGTGGCGCGGTCGAGCTCGTTGGCGAAGGTCACCACCTTGCGGCGATAGGGTTCGTCGCCCGGCTTCAGGCCCACCGTGTCGGCATTGGCGAGATTCTCGGCAATCACGCGCATGCGCACGCTCTGCGCCCGCATGCCGCTGGCCGAGATCAGGAGTGTCCGGTTCAGGTCGTCCATTCCGTCCTCCGCCCTCAGCTGCTCGGCCCGCGAAGCGCCGATTTCAGCATCTGCACCTGTTTCCGGTAGATGCTGGTGATCGTGTCATAATCCATCTGGTTCTCCGACAGGCGCGCCATCTCTTCCTCCAGCACCACGGCATTGCCCGACGGGCTCTCCTCGTAGTGCTTGGAGATGGGCGAGCGCTTCTCGCCGGCGCGGCCCGAGGTGGTGCCGGCCATATGGCCCGCCGCCGTCGCCGCCAATTGGTTGCGCTCGGCATGGCCGGGGCCGCCGGAGCCGAACTCGCGCTGCATCTGCCGGGCGAAGCTCTCCTCCGACAGGTCGTGCGGCACATAGCCGGGGGTATCCGCATTCGCCACGTTCTGGGCGATGACGCGCTGCCGGGTGCCGAGGAAATCCATGCGGCGCACCAGCATGCCGATCAGCGGAATATTGTTCAGGTCCATCGGGCCATGCCTCTGCCAGCCTTTGCGTGGTATCGCATGCTGGTCCCGGTGCGATTAACATCCCGTAAACGCCGCCCTGCTTCGCCCCCGGCATTGCAAAGGCTTCCTTAACCATCGTCGACCACCATGACCCGATGAAGGACATCGACCGCAAGCCAACGTCGAAGGCCGTCGCCCTCAATTACAAGCGGGGCGAGGATCCGGCGCCGCGCGTCGTCGCCAGCGGCAGGGGCGAGGTGGCGGAACGCATCATCGCCATGGCGCTCGCCCATGACGTCAAGCTGCGCGAGGATGGCGATCTGGTCGAAATCCTGGAGCGGATCGACCTCGACGAGACCATTCCCCTTGAAGCCTTCGTCGCGGTCGCGGAAATTCTCGCTCATGTCTATATGGCCAACAACCGGATGCGCGAGGCGGGCGAGGTGAGTTTCGACCAGACGGCGCCGGCCCGCGACACGCCGGCGGAAACGACCCGATGATGCCCGATCTGCTGCGGGCCGGTTTCGCTCTCGGTATCGTCATCCTGCTGATCCTGGCGCTCGGCTGGGCCTTGCGGCGCTTCGGCAACACGGGCGTGCGGCGGATGGGAAAGCGCCTCGCCGTGATCGAGAGCCTGGCGCTCGACCCGCGCCGCCGCCTCGTCCTGGTGCGCCGCGACGGCGAGGAACATCTCCTCCTGCTCGGGCCGGCGGGGGACATCGTCGTCGGTGCCGCGCGCGCGGCGCCGGCCGAGGAGACGACGGCCGCGGACGAAGACACGACGGCGGAACGGGAGCCGGGGAAGACATGATGACAAAACGCCTCGCCCCGCTCGGCCTCGGCGCCCTCGCCCTGCTCGTCGCGGGCGCCGCCCAGGCCCAGTCCATCAATCTCGACTTCGGCGATCAGGGCGGCACCACCACGGTCATCGTGCAGATGATCGTGCTGATCACGGTGCTGACGCTGGCGCCGTCGCTGCTCGTCGTCGTCACCTGCTTCGGGCGTCTCGTCGTCGTGCTGTCCCTGCTCCGGACCGCGATCGGCGCGCAGCAGACGCCGCCCAACACGATCCTGATCGGTCTCGCCCTGTTCCTGACCGCCTTCATCATGGCGCCGACCTTCGACCGCGCCTGGGAGGACGGCATCAATCCCTATATCGAAGGCCAATTGGACGAACGCGCCGCCTTCGACGCGACCGCCGCCCCCTTCCGCACCTTCATGCTGGCCCACACGCGGGAAGCCGACCTCGGCCTCTTCCTCGACATGGCCGACGGCCCGCGCCCCGATACGCCCGAGGCCGTGCCCCTGACCAGCCTGGTGCCCGCCTTCATGATCTCGGAACTGCGGCGCGCCTTCGAGATCGGCTTCCTGCTGTTCGTGCCCTTCCTGGTGATCGACATGGTCGTCGCCTCGATCCTGATGGGCATGGGCATGATGATGCTGCCGCCGGTCATCATCTCCCTGCCCTTCAAGCTGATCTTCTTCGTGCTGGTCGACGGCTGGCACCTGACCGTCGCCAGCCTGGTGCAGAGCTACGCGCCCTAGTGGTCGAACCGCGAACCTTTGGTCCACGAGCGCAGGGCGTTACTCGTCCCGCCCCAATTCGCCCGCGATCAGGCGCCGGCGCAATTCCTCGAGGAAGCTGCCGGCGCCGCCGACATTGGCCATGGTCTGGGCCAGATTGCGGGTCGAGAGGGCTTCGGGATCGCCGCCGCCGGTCATCATGGTGAAGGCGTCGGCGCTCTTGGTCTCGGCCATTGCTGGGCCCCAGGCGGCGGCCAGGCGCTTCTGGCCGGCGATGTCGCCCGACAGCGTCAGCGCCACCGCCTGACGCAACACGAGGGATTGCACCACCTCGGGCGGGGCGCCGTGGTCGGGCGGCGCGTGATCGGCCAGCAGCCGGCCGAGGGCGGCGGCGGCGGCCGGCCAGTCGCGGGCCTGCCAGGTGATCTCCGCGGCCAGCGTCGCCGCATCGGCGCTGGCATCGCCCGCCAGCAGGGCGCTGGCCTCGCCCGGACGGCCGAGATCGGCAAGCGCGCGGGCGCGCAGCAGGCGGCGCAGGCGGGCCGTCGCCTCGGCCAGCACCGGCTGTTCCGAAGTGTTCAGGACCGACAGCGCCTCCGCCGGTTCGTGATCCATCAGGTGCAGCAGGGCGAGCCTTGCCGCCACCCGCGCCTTGGGGATGCCCTGCAGGCGATAGTTCACCTGATGGCTCAGCAGGGCCTTCGCCTGATCCAGCAGGTCGACCTGCACCAGCCGGTCGGCGAGGCGGCGGATCATCTCGTCGCCGTCGTTGCCGAGCGGGGTCAGGTCGCGATAGTCGAAATAGAGCGCGACCGCCTGAACCGGCGGCATGGCATCCGCCGCGCCGCCGAGGAACAGGCGGCGGAAGGCGGTGGACAGGGTCTCCTTCAGCGCCGGCGCGCCGGGGTCCTTCGGGAACAGCTTGATCGCGAGGCGGAGCGTCTCGAAGCCCTCGCGCCAATGGCCCTCGGCCAGTTGCAGGTCGGCGAGACGGCGCAGCACCGCCAGTTCCCGGGCGTCGCCGCGCCAGGCATAGCGCAGCCGGTCGAGGCGGGCGATCGCCTCCTCCCGGTCGACGCTGCCGTCGGCGAGGCCGAGTTCGATCAGGCCGAGTTCGGCATCGACTCGGGCCACCCGCTCGCCGCTCGCCAGGGCCTTTTCGAAGGCCGTCCGGGCCGCGACGGCATCGGAACGGCGCACCGCGACCCTTCCTTCCAGCACCAGGGCCCGCGCCTTGCCGGCCGCCGTCTTCGCGCGCGACGCCAGATTGGCGGCGACGTCGCCGGCCGCGCGGATGTCGTCCGCCGCCAGTGCCGCCTCGCCCGCCGCCGCCAGCAGCCGTTCCTGATAGCGCGGCGGAAAATGCTCGATCGCGCCGAGCACGCCGGAGAAGGCGCGATGCGCCTCGACCGGCTTTCCGGCGGCGGCCAGCGCATAGCCGCGCCAGAGGGCGGCATCGGGGTTGAATTCCAGCGCCGGCATGCCGAGATCCGCCAGCGCATCCGCCGGGCGTTCCTGCATGGCCCGCGCGATGCCGCGCAGCAGGCGAAATTCGGGGGTCGAGACGATTTCCGGGTCCGCCTCCTCGATCAGGCTGGCGGCGCCGATCGCCTCCGCGCCGAAACCGGTCGCGACCAGATAGCGCGCGAGGCGCAGCCGGCTCTCCGCCCTGGCGGCATCGTCCTTGGCGAGGGCCGCCGCGCGTTCCAGGCCCGCCCGGGTTTCCGGCACAGGACCCGGCAGGCGCCAGCGCCCGACGTCCAATTCGCTTTCGGCGCGCTGGCCGAGGCCCGGCGCCGCGACCGCCGGCGCCAGGGTGGCGTCGGACAGGGTGAGACCCGCGCCATCACGGCCGATCACCACGTCCTCGCCCTCGACCCGGGCGCGCAGCCCGTCCGCCAGCGGCACGAAGGCGAGGCCCTGGACCGTCGGCAGGATTTCGAGATCGGGCAGGCGGCCGCCGACGACGACGCCCGCCCCGCCCTCGGTCAGAGGCACCACCAGGACGCGGCCGCCGATGTCGGGATCCGGCACCTCGAGCGCCGCATGGGCGCCCGGCGCGGCGACGGAGAGACGCATGTGACCCGTCGCGTCCGCGCGCGGGCTGGCCACCAGGGGCCGGAGAGGCGGACGCGCCTCGGCGCCGAAGAGGAATTTCCAGCCGTTCTCGACCGCCGTCGCCCGGGGCGGCAGGCGCCGGCCCATAAGCCGGAAGCCGGAACCGCCCGGCACCTCGAGCGGGGCTACCGCGCCGAGGCCGTCGAGTGCCTCGGCAAGCGCGCCGGAAGCGGCACCGCCCGGCGCATCGAAGACGAACCAGAGGGATTCGCCGCGCCCGAAGACGGCCGCCGCCACCGGCGCCCCGAAGTCCATTTCGACCTCGACCCCCGACGGCCCGCGCCGCCGGGTCACCTTGGCGGCCCCCGCCACGGGCGCGGGCAATGCCTCGGCAACGGTTTCGACGGGCGCCGGGGCGGGTGGCGGCACCGGCGCGGGGGCCGGGGACCGGGCCGCGTCATGGGCATCCGGGGCCTCCACCGGCGGAACGGATGGCGTCTCGACCTCGGGCGCGCGCGGCTTCTGGGCCGGCGCCGGCGGAACCGCCGCGGCTGCCTCCGGCGCGGGTGCCGGCGCAGGTGCCGGCTTCGGTTCGGCGGGTTGAGGTTCGTCCGGTGCCGGTTCGGCGATCCTGGGCGGCGATGGCGCCGGCGCTTCGGCTTTGGGCGGCCCCGCGGGAGTTGCGGTTTCCGGTGCGAGCGTCCCTGGCGCGGTCGTACCTGGCGCTGTCGTCCCCGGCGTGGGCGTTTCGGTTGCGGGGGCCGCCGGCGGGGCGGGCGTCAGATCGAGGACGAGCTTGTCGGCATAGCGTTCCACCTTCAGCGCCGCCGGCCCGCCCAGGGTGACGACGAGACGGCGGCCGTCGGGTGAAAGCGCGGCGCCCGTGGCGTACCGGCTCAGGCGGCGCATGGCCGACGCCGTGTCGAGACGGACCGGCGCGGAGAAACGCGCGGTCAGAGTGGTGCCGTCGAGAGCCGCCGAGGCGTCGACGCCGGGGGCGAGGTCGAAGACGAGACGGCCATAGGCGCCATGGTCCCAGCCGCGCACCCCGACCTGAGGCGCTGACGACGACATGGCGGCGGCGGGAGCGGCGGCGGGCGCGTCCTGCGCCACGGCCGGCCCGGCGGAGAAACAGCCGATGATGAAAAGTAGCGTCGGCAGGATGGCGCGCAAGACCCCGGCCCGTTCTCAGAGGGAAGCGAAGAGGCGGTCGATGTCGTCCTGGGTCACCGCCGCGTCGGGCAATTGCGGCCCGTTCAGCAGGTGGCTGTCGCCGGCGGCGGGCGGGGCCTCGGGCGGCGGCCGGTCGGGAGCGGTGGCGCGTTCCCGGAGCGCCTGGCCCGCCCCGCGCCCGCCGACGGAAACCAGCCGGGCGAGACGCTGCTCGATCACGCGCAGGGTGTCGGTCACCTTCGAGATGCGCTGGCCGGTGATGTCCTGGAAGTTCGAGGCCTCGTAGATGCGGGTGACGATATCGCTGATCTCCTGCGCCCCGGCGCCGCCGAAAGTCTCCGCCAGGGCCTGGAGTTCCTCGGCGATGTCGAGGAAGACGCCGGTCGCCGCCTCGGTCGCGTCGACGACGGAGCGGAGTTGATCGTTGGCGTGGGGAATGCGCTCGGTCGTCAGTTCCGCCGGGCCGAGCGCCTCGATCTCGGTCTGGGTCTGGTGGATATAGGCCAGCATGCCTTCCAGTTCGCGCGTGGTGTCGGCGTCGGGCCCGGCCGATCCGGTCCCGACGAGGGGGCTGCCCTCGAAGCTGTCGAGCAGGCTGGCGACGATGCGGCCGATCTCGCGGACGGAGACCGTGCCGCCGGTCTCGGCGGCGAGCGCGGCCAGCCGTTCCTCGAAAGCCGTCGCGGAAATCCCGTTCATCATCCGTCCTAGCCCCCGCTGCCCATCATCGGCGCCGCCGCCTGCGGATCGTCCTTGCGCGTCGCCAGCGCCACCGTGAGCGCCTTTGCGACTTCGGGATCCATGGCGGCCAGCACCGGCGCGACCTTCCGTTCCTTCATCCGGCTCATCACCTCGATCAGCACGGGAAAGTCGAGGGTATTGAAAATCGTCGCCGCGTCGACCGGCTTCATCGTCTCGTAGACGTTGACGAGGCGGGTCAGGCGCGCGTCCTCCTCCGCGCTGCGGGCCTCGCGGGCCTCGCCGATCTGTTCCTCGATCGCCTTGATTTCAGCCAGTTTCTCGTCGACACGGGCCTCGGCGGCGGCGATCAGGGCTTCGCGGCTGTCGAGTTCGCGCGCCCGCGCCTCGATCTCGGCGCGGCGCCGCGACAGGTTCTGCAGCACGTCGATTTCGCCCGGCGTCAGCGAATCGGGATCGAAGGCGGGCGTGCGCGTCGCCGGTGCCGCCGCCGTCTCGGTGGCGGGTTCGGGCGCGGTTCCGGTTGCCGCGTCATGGCTTTCGGCGGGCATTTCGGCCGGAACCTCGGCCGGGGCCGGGGTTTCCGCGGCCATGGCGATATTGGCGCGCGGCAGCGCCCGGTCGACGGCGTCGATCGCCTGGGGCAGGCGCAGGACGAAGGCGGCGGCGGCGACCCCCGCCACCACCGGCAGCAGCGCCATGCGGCGCGCGGATGGTTTCTTCGCGCTCATCTTATGTCCTTCAGGGCCCGGAGGAAGCCGGGATCGCCGGCCGGGGCGGCGGCGCGCGGCGCGGCTTCCGCCTCGCGTTTGGCGGAACCGGCCTTGGACAGGCGGTCCGCCAGATTGTCGGCCGAGGCGACCAGGAGCGAGAGTTCGTCCGTCGCCTTGCGCGCCGTCTCCACCTGATTGCCGAGACGGGCGGTCGAGGCTTCGGCCGCCATGCGCAATTCGATGATGCCGGCCTGGGCGCGGCGCGTCGCCTCGTTCAGGCCTTCGACCAGCAGGCGCAATTCGTCGTGACCGCCCCTCAGGCCCTGGAGCTTGCGGTGCAGCCGGACGGCGAGGACGATGGTCGCGATCAGCAGGCCGCCGAGCACCAGATCCATGACGAGGCCGATTGTATCCGTCATTCCTTGCCCCCCTCCTGCTTCGCCTTCATCAGCGACTTCTCGACCTTCACGGCAACCGTATTGCCCATGCGCCCCATGCGGCCGCGCAGCATGGGCATGCCGCCGCATTTCAGATCGATCGGCGAGTCCGGTGTGCAGTTCAGCATGATGGTCTGCCCGACCTTGAAGTTCATGACGTCACCCAGGTCCATCATCTGTTCGTCGAGGACGGCGTCGATCTGCACCTCGGTCGCCCAGAGTTCGGTCGCCAGATGGCTTTCCCAGATGGTGTCGCGGCCGAATTTCTCGCCCATGAACATCTGCAGCAGCAGTTCGCGCACCGGCTCGATCGTCGCATAGGGCAGCACCAGTTCGATGCGCCCGCCCCGATCCTCCATGTCGACGCGAAGCCGCACCAGAATCGCCGCATTGGCGTCGCGGGCGATGGTGGCGAAGCGCGGATTGACCTCCAGCCGGTCGAAGTTGAAGTCGACCGGGGTCAGCGGATCGAAGGCGGTCTTCATGTCCTTCAGGACGACGTGGACCATGCGTTCGACCAGATTGCGCTCGATCGTCGTATAGGGCCGGCCCTCGATGCGCATGGGCGTGGTGCCCTTGCGCCCG
Source organism: Zavarzinia marina (assembly GCF_021568905.1). Classification (GTDB taxonomy): domain Bacteria; phylum Pseudomonadota; class Alphaproteobacteria; order Zavarziniales; family Zavarziniaceae; genus Zavarzinia; species Zavarzinia marina. Next base: position 355,880 of record NZ_JAKGSB010000004.1, read on the forward strand.
CCCAAGAGCACGTCGACGATCGAATAGATCAGGTTGGATTCGACGGTCAGCAGGCCGTAATTGTCCCATTGCTCGGCCCGGAACACCGCCAGGATCGCCGGCAGCGGGATCGAGTTCAGATATTCGCCGAACCGGATCGAAGTGATGTTGTCCAGGGTCACCTCGACATTGTCCGAGGTGAAATTGCGCATCGAGGTCGAGAGCAGGCGCACCAGCCGGTCGAAGACGATCTCCAGCATCGGCAGCCGGCCGTAGGAGACCAGCGAGGAATTGATGATCGAGCGGATGCCGGTCTGGCTGCCGGTCTGACTGTCGACGGCATCGAAGCCCAGCAGGCTGTCGATCTCGTCCTGGCTGAGGGCGCGGCCCGCCTGGCCCGCCAGCGCATCGCCGTCCTCGCCCTCGGCCCCTTCCCCCGCAGCCCCTTCGCCGTCGACACCGTCGGTCGCGGCCTCGGCCCCGGATTCGGACTCGTCGTCACCGCCGGCCATGGCGGCCCATTCGGCGGCGAGCGCGTCTTCGTCGACCGGCGTGCCGGCCTGTTCCTCGTCGTTCGCCATCACTGCACCAGCATTTCCTTGAACAGGACGTCGTCGATCCTGGCCGGCGCCATCAGTTGATTGGCCCTCGCCAGCAATTCCTCCTTCAGCCGCATCAGCCCGGCCGAACCCTCCAGATCCTCCAGCCGCAGTTCGCGCAGATAGATCTGGAACGTGTCGATCAGGCGCGGCTGCACCTTGGTCAGGACCGCCGTCACCTCGTGATCGGTGAATTGCAGCGCCAGCTTGATCTTCAGATAGGCGGCGCGATTGCCCGTGGTGTGCAGATTGACCAGCATGTCCGGCAGATCGAAGAAGATCGGATCGGCGTGTTCCGCCGCCTCCTCATCGGCGTCGCCGTGGCCGGCCGCCGCGCCATGGCCGTCGGCCCCTTCGGCGACTTCCTCGGTCCCGCCCAGCAGGGGATCGAGCAGACCGGCGAACCAGGCCCCGCCCGCCGCCAGCAGCAGGACGAGCGGCAGGATGATCAGGATCAGCTTCTTCTTGCCGCCCTTCTTGCCGCCGGCCCCCTCGCCGCCTTCCCCGCCCTCGGCGAGTCCGGAGACCAGAGAGTCCAGATCCTGTTCTGATGCCGCCATCTGCACTGCCCGGTTTCTGTGTTCGACAGGGCCTATTTACGGCGATCTTCGTTAACAAGCGGTTGTGATCCGGCGGTCCGCTGGGCAGCTTCTGCCGGGTCATCCGCGCCTCCCGGCAAGCTCCGGCGGCCCCTCCTTCCACAAAATCCCCAATAAAATCAATGCCATGCCATTTGGCACGGGCCATGCACTCCATTTCGGGCAAAGCCGTCGGCCGATGCGGAATCGCGGAAAGCCGAAGATGGAGATACGGAAAAGATGGAAAACGCGCTTTACGTCGGTCTGTCGCAGCAGATGGTGCTGGAACGCCAGATGGACATGGTCGCCAACAACATCGCGAACATGAACACCACGGCCTATCGCGCCCAGCGGCCCGTGTTCCAGGAATTCATGATGGATGCCGGCCCCGCCAATCCGGTCTCCTTCGTGCTCGACTACGGCATCGCGCGGGACAGCCGCGGCGGCGTCATGACCCCGACCGACAATCCCTTCGACCTGGCCCTGAACGGCGAGGGCTTCCTGTCGGTCGAGACGCCGGACGGTGTCCGCTATACCCGCAACGGCCATTTCACCCTGGATCCGGACGGCCGCGTCGTCACCCGCGAAGGCTATGCCCTGATGGACGACGGCGGCGGCGAGATCATCGTCGACGATCCGACCCTGGGCACCCCGGTGATCAGTGCCGACGGCACCGTCGCCCAGGGCGAGACCATCATCGGCCGCGTCGGCATGTTCACCTTCGAGAACGAGCAGGCGCTGCGCGCCGTGGGCGACAGCCTGTTCGAGGCCGGCGACGGCGCGACCGCCCAGCCGGCCGAGGCCGACACCCGCCTCGTCCAGGGCATGCTCGAATCCTCCAACGTTCAGCCGGTGGTCGAGATGACCCGGATGATCGAACTCCAGCGCCGTTACCAGACGACGCAGAACCTCATCACCAGCGAAGACGAGCTGCAGCGCACGGCGATCCAGCGCCTGGGCAAGGTCTCGCAGGGCTAAAGGGAGAGACGAAGATGCGCAGCCTTTCCATCGGCGCCACCGGCATGCTGGCCCAGCAGCTCAATGTCGAGGTGATCTCGAACAATCTGGCCAACATGTCGACGACCGGCTTCAAGCGCCAGCGCGCCGAATTCCAGGATCTCCTCTACGAGAACATCAAGCGCATGGGCACCTCGTCTTCCGACGCGGGCACGGTGATCCCCTCGGGCATCCAGCTCGGCACCGGCGTCAAGACCGGCTCGGTCTATCGGATCATGGGCCAGGGCAACATGACCATGACCGAGAACACCTATGATCTCGGCATCCAGGGCCGGGGTTATTTCCGGGTCGAGCTGCCGTCGGGCGACGAAGCCTTCACCCGTGCCGGCGCCTTCCAGCTCAACGGCGACGGCCAGCTCGTCACCCAGGACGGCTATACGATCCAGCCCGGCATCGTGATCCCGGAGAATGCGGTGTCGGTCTCGATCTCGGCGACGGGCGAGGTCGCGGTCACCCTGACCGGCCAGGTCGCGCCCCAGGTCGTCGGACAGCTCGACCTCGCCACCTTCGTCAATCCGGCGGGCCTGGAGGCGACGGGCGACAATCTCTTCCTCGAAACCCCCGCCTCGGGCGCGCCGACCATCGGCATCCCGGGCGACGCCGGCTTCGGCACCCTGCTGCAGGGCTATGTCGAGGTCTCCAACGTCAACCCGGTGCAGGAGATCACCAATCTGATCTCCGCCCAGCGGGCCTATGAACTCAATTCGAAGGTGATCACGGCATCGGACGACATGCTGCAGACGATCACCCAACTGCGCTGATGGAGGCCGTCATGATCCCCACCTTCGCCATCCGCCTCTTCGCCGGCCTGTCGCTCATCGCCCTCGCCTTCGGTCTCGCCACGCCGGTCCGGGCCGAGAACACCGCCACGATCCCCGTGCCGATCCGCGACATCGAGCGCGGCGACGTGATCGAATACGGCGACCTGATCGACAAGCCGGTCAGCGGCCATGTCGGGGGCAACGTCATGACCGACGCCGATGCGATCGTCGGCATGGAGGCGCGCAAGCCCCTGCGCGCCGGCAGCACCATCGCCTATTCCGAGGTGCGCGAGCCGGTGCTGGTGCCCAAGGGCAGTCTCGTCACCCTTCGCGTCTCCCTGCCCGGGATCGAGCTCACCACCATGGCCAAGTCCATGGAACAGGGCGCGCTCGGCGAAGTCATCCGCGTCATGAACATGTCCTCCATGCGCTCGGTCCAGGCCGTCGTCACCGGCTATGGCACCGCCGAGGTCCCGGTCGCGGCGCAACCGTCCATCCATTGATCCCGAACCCCCAGACGTCGCCAGAAAGGCCAACGCCATGTCCACCGAGAACCGCAAGCACCCCCCCCTTCGGCGCCTCGCCTTCGTGCTTCTGGCCGCGGCCAGCCTCGGCGCCTGCTCCGGCATGGCCGAGCGGCTCGACCGTATCGGCCGCGCCCCGGATCTGACGCCGATCCAGAATCCGACGGCGACGCCGGGCTATACCCCGGTCAGCCTGCCCATGCCGAACGACGCACCGAGCGCGCCCCTCACCTCGGCTAGCCTGTGGCAGCAGGGCTCGCGGGCCTTCTTCAAGGACAATCGCGCGGCCCGCGTCGGCGACATCCTGACCGTCGCCATCGACATCGACGAGGAAGCCGACCTGCAGAACAAGACCGATCGTTCTCGCGGCTCGAGCGAGAATCTCGGCCTCGGCGCCCTGTTCGGCCTCGAGACCAGCGTCGTCGGCCAGGCCCTGCCCGCCGGCTATTCGCCCTCGGGCGCCGTCGACCTGTCGTCCGACACGGTGACCAGCGGTTCCGGTTCGGTCGCGCGGTCGGAAGCCGTGAAGATGACCGTCGCCGCCGTCGTCACCCAGGTCCTGCCCAACGGCAATCTGGTGATCCAGGGCCGGCAGGAAGTGCGCGTGAACTATGAAGTGCGCGAGTTGCTGATCGCCGGCATCGTGCGCCCCTCGGACATCACCGCCAGCAATACGATCAAGCACACCCAGATCGCCGAGGCGCGCATCTCCTACGGCGGCCGGGGCCAGCTCACCGACGTCCAGCAGCCGCGCTACGGCCAGCAGGTGCTCGAAGCGATCATGCCCTTCTGATCGCACACGCCGCGAAGCCCGGACCGGGACGGCGACCGCCGTCCCGGTCCTTCGTGTCGCCGGCGGCTCTATTCGGCGAGGGTCTGGGCGGTCCGCAGCGGTTTGGCGCCGGCCCGGAATTCCGAGAGATCGTAGACCGAGAGCGCGGCCAGCTCGCCCGCGTAGAAGCAGAAGAAGCCGGCATCGACACAGATGTCCGCCACCAGTTCGTCGGCCGGCCGCGGACCGGCGGGAAGATCGACGACCAGACGGGCGGAAGCCGATGCGGCCGCCACGGTGCTGGCGAAGACATGGATACCCGCCTGCTCGCCCGTCGATTTCAGCGCGTCGAGGGCGGCCATGCGCGGTGCCTCGGGCGTGACCGGGGTTTCGACCCGATCGCCGAAGAGGCCCGGCGCCTGGCCGAGGCGGCGGCGCGGACCGGTTTCGACCACGGTATTGGGAGCCGTCTCGGCATGGAGAACGGCCGGCGGTGCCAGCGGCTTCAGGGTTTTCGGCGCGGCGACGTCGCGGACGCCGGCCGTTTCGAACTGCAGTTCGGAAAGTTCGGCGCAGGCCCCGAGGCCGGCGGCGGCGATCAAAAGAACGAATCTACGCATGGCGAAATGACGGCATGCCCTTGCGGCTCTGTCGGCCGCTATGCCGCCCTCCCTTGCTGTTGGGCGATTCCCCCCTTATGGCCACCGATTGGTGAAGATTTTCTGACCGGCATCAATTCCAACCTCCAGATGTCCCACGACGACGACGGGCCGGGAATCGCTTCCCGGCCCGTCGGTCGTCAGGATGCGACGCGGTTCAGTCGTCGCGATAGGTGCGCTCGCGCCGTTCGTGACGTTCCTGCGCCTCGATCGACAGGGTGGCGATCGGCCTTGCGTCCAGGCGGCGCAGGCTGATCGGGTCGCCCGTCTCTTCGCAATAGCCGTATTCGCCGTTCTCGATCCGGCGCAGCGCCGCGTCGATCTTGCCGATCAGCTTGCGCTGGCGATCGCGCGTGCGCAATTCGAGCGCCCGCTCCGACTCGGCCGAGGCACGATCCGCCAGATCGGGTTCGGCCACCGTATCCTCCTGGAGATGCATCAGGGTTTCCTGACTTTCTCGCAGGATATCTTCACGCCAAGCCACGAGTTTGCGCCGGAAATACTCACGCTGGCGCGGGTTCATGAACTCTTCGTCTTCGCTCGGATGATAATCCGGCGGCAACTCTGCTCCCATGCCATCCCTCATGCACGATGCTTCTGCCGCGAGGCGCGCGGAGTATAACAGCGAGCGATCCTTGATCAAGCCTCGCCTTTGGTCGGAAAGATCAGACATTACAGGGATTTAGCGCCGAGTTTGTCAGAATGGTCAAAAGCCGAGCTTGGCCAGTTCGACTTCGGCGCGCAATTCGATGTCCTGAAGGACAGCCGCGAGTCGCGGATCGCTGACGGTCTCCTGGCGGCCGCGCACCATGGCGAGCAGATCCTGGAGCCGCTCGCGCGGCACATGGCCGAACAGCAGGCCCATGCGCAATTCCTCGAGCCGGTCGAGAATGTCGTTGCCGCGCTTGGCGGCACGCTTGCGCTCGCCGTCGACATCGACCTCCTGAAGCGCGAAGAGCGCGGCGACACCGCCGACGGCGCCGGCGCCGGCGGGACCGCGCGCGGGCCCGTTCTCAGCCGGGCCGTCGAGCGAAAAGCCGCCCTCGCCGCCCCGCGCCTGCCGACGCGAACCGGGGGCGCCGGGGCCGTTGATCCTGCCGCTGCCGTCGATCTTCATGCGTTCGTCGTCACCCTGTAACAGCCTGCATGGTGCAGGCTGCAGGCTTAACAAGTCCTGAACGCGGTCAGGGTCTCGCGCGCAGCCGCGACGGCGCGACGCCGAAACGGCGCCGGAAGGTGCGATTGAAATAGGACAGGTCGCCGAAGCCGACGTCATAGGCGATGGCGCTGATCGGCCGGCCGTCGGCCCGGTCCAGCAGGCGGCGCGCGCGCTCCAGCCGGCGATCGAGGACATAGGCGGAAAAGGTCGTGCCCTCGGCCTCGAACAATTTCTGGACATAGCGCGGCGAGACGCCGTGGCGCGCCGCGATTTCACCGGCCGAAACGCCCTGGCGGCCGATGCGGTCCTCGACGTCGGCCTTGATCGCGGCGAGCCGCGCCGCCCGCCCGCCGTGCGCCGCCCGGGCCTCGGCCCGGAACATCAGGCCGACGAGATCCTGCATGTGGCCGACCGCGAGGCGCGCATGTTCCGGCGACGGCAGGGGCAGCATGCCGCGCAGCAGGGCACCGCCGTAATAGACGAGGAGTTGCAGCGCCGCGAGGTCGCTCGACACCGGGCGCATCAGCGCGGCATCGACATCGGGCAGCAGATAGCCGAGGGCGCGGCGCGACAGGCGCAGACAGTCGACCCGGCCGGCATCGGCGAAATCGCAGACCAGCGGCCGGGACAGGGAGACGAGCACGCCGTCCCCCGCCGCCACCCGCAACTCGCGCCCGTCCTGCGCCACGGTCATGGCGCCGTTCACCGGGCGCAACAACAGGATCCGGTCGCAGGCATCGCCCCTGCAATGGGCCGCCCTGAGGCAGGAGCGCGAGCGCGACAGGAAACAGGTGGCAAGGCCGATGCCGGGCAGGTCGAAGGCCAGCACCTCCGCCCGGAAGGGTTCGCCCGCGACCGGCTCGAAATCGAAGTGGCCGAGGGTGTCGCGCACGACTTCGGCGCAGCGTTCCAGGCGTTCCGCCTCCGGCAGGTCGTCGGTCAGGAAGCGCATGGGCACGACCGCGCCTCCCGCCGGCCCGGCCGAGCTCCGGAATTCCGCCAAACTGCCCATTGTCCCCGCCTGTTCCGACACGCCGCAAACGCCCGAGGAACAGTTCGCTTCAGTCCGTATTCCTGTTCCGTCCAGTCCAAGACACAGGAAGAAGAAAGCCACTATTCCTCCGGCACTGAATTATTGTCGGCGCGGAGGTCTCTTCATGTATTCTAGGTTTTTCCTATCACTCGTGGCGGCCAGCGTCGCGCCCTGCGCCATCGCCCTGGCCCAGCAGGGGTCGGGTGAGACGGTGATCCTGGACATGGTGACGGTCACCGCGACCCGCGCCGACCGCAGCCTGGCCGAAGTGCCGCAAACCCTGCAGGTGATCGACCGCGCGACGATCGAGCGCCAGTTGCGCCAGGCGAACAGCGCCGGCGCGCTTCTGTCCAAATTCGTGCCCGGCTATTCCGTCGGCAATCAGACGGTCTCCAGCGCCTCCGAAACCTTCCGCGGGCGGAACCTCCTCGTGATGATCGACGGTGTGCCCCTGAACACGCCGCTGCGTGACGTCTCGCGCATTCTCTCGCTCATCGACCTGAACACGGTCGAGCGGGTGGAACTGGTGGCGGGCGCCAGCAGCACATGGGGCAGCGGGGCGACCGGCGGCACGGTCAATTTCATCACCCGCGCGGCGGGCGAGGATAGCATCGGCGTCGACGTCTCGACCCGGCTGCGCGCCTTCACCCGCGATTTCGGCAATTCGCTGGCGCCCGAGGTCTCGGCCACGGTGCACGGCCGAAGCGACAGCATCGACTATTCGGCAACGGCGACCGGGCGTTTCGCCGACCGCACCTATGACGGCTGGGGGCGAGAGCTGGCATCCGACGCCATGCTGGGCCAGGGCGGCGGCGACCGCTATGCCGAAGGCAATCTCTCCGCCCGTCTCGGCCATGATTTCGACGCCGCGCGGCGGCTGGAACTGTCGGGCAGCTATTTCTATCTCGACCAGGATCCGGACGCCCTGACCGACTATTCGGGCGCCTTCGCCGCCCCCGATTTCGCCACGCCCTATCCGGGCGAGAGCCTGCGCGAGGACACCAAGTCCTTCTCCGCCCGCTTCACGGACGATGATTTCGTACTCGGCGGCTTGAACGTCACCGGTTTCTACAACGACGTGGAGAAGCGTTTCAGCTTCTCCACGCTCTCGATTCCCGCCAATTCGATCGTCTATTTCTCGGGCGACGTCACCGATCCCACCTCGCCCAGCAACCAGTCCGTGCTGTTTTCCGAGCGCCTCGGCGTGAATGTCACCATCGACAGCGATCTCGACAGTCTCCTGCCCGGCCTGTCCCTGACCTGGGGCACCGACGTCACCCATGACGAGACCTGGCAGGAACTGGTCAGCGGCGAGGATCTGTTCACCCCCCTCGACCAGATGTCCTATGCCGGTTTCGCCGATCTCCAGTTCCAGGTGCTGGACGGCCTGACCCTTCGGGGCGGGCTGCGCTACGAATATCTCGAGCTTTCGGTCGACGACTACATCCGCCCGGCCGCCTATTACGGTTTCTCGACCGCGCCGCTGTTCGGCTATGTCCTGCCGGCCCTGCCGGTCACCGGCGGCGACTTCGACTATGACGCCCTGACCTTCAACCTGGGGGCCGTCTATGCCTTCGACGCCGGCACCGAGGTCTATGCCGGCTTCAACCAGGGCTTCGGCCTGCCGGATGTCGGCGCCTTCACGCGCCGCGCCGGTGTCGGCTTCGCCTTCGCCTGCCCCGCCCCCAATACCAATTGCGCCCTGCCGCCGGGGACCAGCGTCTCCTATGCCGCGATCGGGCCCGAGGCGCAGATCGTCGACAATTACGAAATCGGCATCCGCAGCGCCGGCGCCGATTATCGCCTCTCCCTCGCGGGCTTCCTCAGCCGGTCCGACGAGGGCGTGAACTTCGATCCCGCCACCAACACCATCAGCCAGCAGAAGGAAGAGATCATCGGCATCGAGGCGACGGCTGAAGTCGACGTGACCGAAAGCCTGACCCTCGGCGCGGTCGCCGCCTGGCGCGAGGGCCGCTTCGATTCGGACGGCGACGGCAAGCTCGACCGCGAACTGCCGAACAACCGGATCGCCACGCCCTTCCACGGCACGCTCTGGGGCGAATACCGCTTCGAGGCCGGCACGGGGCTGCGCCTCGAAACCGAATTCATGACCGGACGCCACGCCTTCGACGGCACCGTGGATCACGAGACGGAATCGACCATGCTGCTGAACGTCGCCGTGGACCAGCCGCTGCTCGGTGGCGATCTTTCGCTCTCGGTGAACAATGTCTTCGACACGGCCTATGACAATCCGACGGCGACCGCGACGCGCAATCTGGCGGTGCCGGCCTGGGGCCGCACCGTCACGCTCGGCTATGCGCGGTCGTTCTGAGACACCGACCGTGATCAGCCTGGAGGCGGAGCCCGGCGGGCTCCTGGTGCTGCGCTTCGGCCCGCCTTACGGGCCAGATGACGAGGGCGGCTATCTGGCGGCGCTGGAGCGGATCTCGGCCCTGGCCGATCCCTTCGCCCTTATGGTCGTGCTCGGCGGCGGGCCCGGCCTGTCGCGCGACGGCGAGCGGGCCCAGGCGCTGTGGTTCAAGCGCAGCCGAAATCACATCGAGGCCTGCTGCCGGGCACTGGCCATGGTCCGGCCGCAGGTGACGCCGCGCATGTCGGAAGTCTTCGGCAAACTGTGGCGCATCCCCCTGACCACCACCGACGACGAGGGCGCGGCACGCCGCTTCCTAGCCCCCTTCCTGGCGACGTCATGACCGTGGCGGCGGCGGGCAGCGACCGGCGGGGACGCCTGCGTCTCTTCGCCATCCTGTGCGGGCTCTATCTCGCGCAGTCGATCCCGTCCTATCTGATCGTCGCGGCGATCCCGCCGATCATGCGCGAACAGGGTGTCAGCCGCAGCGACATCGGCATGATCAGCGCCCTGATGCTGCCCCTCGTCCTCAAATTCCTGTGGGCGCCCCAGGTCGACCGCTTCCGCCCGCTCGCGCGGCGCCATCGTTCCGGCTGGGTGCTGCTGACCCAGGGCGCGATCATCCTCTGCCTCGCGACGCTCAGCCTGATCGCCCCGACCGACGTCACCGCCTTCCTGATCATCGGCTTCGCGCTGGCGGTGCTGCTCTCGACCCAGGACATCGCGACGGACGGCTATGCCGCCAAATATCTCGATCCGCGCGACCGGCCGATCGGCAATGCCATCCAGGGCGGGGCGACGGCGATCGGCGTCGTGCTGGGCGGCACCCTCGGCCTCGTCGTCTATCATCACGCGGGCTGGACGACGATGATCGCGACCGTCGCCGCCCTCTCCCTGATCCCGCTGGCCGCCGCCTTCTTCATGCGCGAGGACGATCCCGCGTCGAGCGCCGGCACCGGTTCGCGCCCCTCGATCCGGCGCTTCCTGGCGCGGCCGGACACCCGGCTGATCCTGGCCATCGCCCTGATCTATCGGGCCAGCGAGGGGCTCGTGAAGGCGATGGAGGGGCCCTATCTGGTCGACAGCGGCGTCGCGCTCGACACCATCGGCTATCTCTCGGGCGGGGCGGCGGCGACCGCCGGGCTGCTCGGCTCCGCCGTCGCGGCCGTGCTCTCGCTCCGCCTCGGGGTCGGGCGGGTGCTGATCCTGCTCGGCCTGATGCGCAGCCTGTGCTTCCTGACCTTCACCATCCATGCCCTCGGCATCATCGAGGGCCTGCCCCTGCTGTTCGGCGCCGCCGCCTTCCAGACCCTGATCCGCTACATGGAGATCGTCGCCCTCTACAGCCTGTTCATGGCCGTCACCTCCAGCGATCAGCCGGGCACCGACTTCACCATCCTGGCCTGCGCCCAACTGGTGGTCTATCTGGCCGGCTCCTTCCTGTCGGGCATGATCGCGGACGGCTTCGGCTATGACGGCCTGTTCATGCTGGCGACCGGCCTCTCCATCCTCGCGACCCTGGCGGTCGGCCCCCTGATCGCCCGGACCAAATCGCCGGCCTGAGAGACTGGTTGCAGCCTGGGATCGCGCCTGATGGAAAGAAGAACCCGGCCGGGCCTACCTTACCGGGCCCTCAAGGACGATATGAAAATCGCCGCCGCCTCTATCTATATTCTTCATAGTACCCAGTGCAATAATACGGCTCTCGTATCATTGATTTATTTTTACTGTATTTTTCGTCGTATATCATTGCTATGAGAGTCACAACTCTGTCAAATTCATACGGATTTTCAAAAAAATGATATGGCGGCAATTGCATTGTCGACGCGAAGAAATTGTCATCATTTATTTTCCAGGCGATATTCAATAAATTTACATAGTCAAAAAAACGAACAAATTTACTAACATCCTTATAATCTATTTTATTACAATAAAATTCTGAAAATCGCTGCACATAAATAAAATACGCACTCCCCAATGAAATTCTTAGAAATTCGTCAAATTCATCTATATTTTTGGGGATTTTGAAACCTGTTTCAGACGCTTCATCCATTACCATTGGAATCTTGAAATTCCGCTTCCGAACGAAATTCTCATTATGATAAACCGAAAAAAAGGGTGCAGCCGTAACGACAACTTCGCGGATCTCCGCTTCGCCGTTCGCCGCCAAGCTCGGCGCCCTACACAATACAAGCCCAATGAATAAGCTCGATAGGGTGAGACAAGCTGCGCGGCCCCGGAACCGCTTTTCAAGCTTGCTTTTGCTACGGGGAAAAATTGTAGCGCCCATCTTTCTCCCCTATCCGCAAAAGATGACTAAATTTCCAAAGCAATAGATCTGATCCGAAGTCAGCCTCTTGGCCCAATAGTTGATCCTTTTGCGATCGGAATGGGACCGGCGTCGCAACGCCCCTGCCTCCACAGCATAATTGAACGCAGCGGTATATGCGCCGTCATAAATTTCGCCGCCACCGATCACCGAAAACCTCGCTTCGGATGATCGGGCGGCCGCAGTTTCCGGGTGCTGGCGGGGCCGCGACGGCAATTCGGCATCCGCGCTCCGCCCGGTCGAAATGGCCGATCTGACCGGCAAATTCTGCCCGGGACGGCTTGCCGCGCCGTCCAGCGCCGCGCCAACTATCTGAAAAACAATAGTTTTTCTTTGGCACGGGTTTCGCAACTGGTCTTGCGGGCGGAGAACCCGCCGATGACCGAGGTAGAAATCATGCTGAAGCCCCTTTGCGCCGCGCTCGCCCTCTGCGCCGTCCTCGTCACCCCGTTCTCGGGCGTGATGGCGGCGCAGTCGCGCATCAAGGACATCGCCGCCGTCCAGGGCGTGCGCGACAACATGCTGGTGGGTTACGGCCTGGTCGTCGGTCTCGACGGATCGGGCGATTCGCTGCGCAACGCGCCCTTCACCAAGCAGAGCCTGGAAGCGATGCTGGAGCGGCTCGGCGTCAATACCCGCGACAGCGACATGAAGACCAAGAATGTCGCCGCCGTCATGGTCACCGCCGAACTGCCGCCCTTCGGTCGCGCCGGCTCGCGCCTCGACGTCACCATTTCCACGCTCGGCGATGCCAAGAGCCTCGCCGGCGGCACGCTTCTGGTGACGCCGCTGCTGGGCGCCGACGGCGAAGTCTATGCCGTCGCGCAGGGCCAGGTCTCGATCAGCGGCTTCAAGGCCCAGGGCGCCGGCACCACGGTCACCAAGGGCGTGCCCACCTCCGGCCGGATCGCCAATGGCGCCGTCGTCGAAAAGGAGGTCGCCTATGCCTTCGGTTCCGAGCCGACGCTGCGCCTCGCGCTGCGCAATCCCGACTTCACCACCGCGCGCCGCGTCGCCCAGGCGGTGAACGGCCAGTTCAAGGGCGCCGCCCGCGCCCTCGATCCCTCGACGGTCGAGATCCTGATCCCGGCGCAATATCGCGGCGACATCGTCGCCTATATCACCCGCATCGAGCAGTTGATGGTGACGCCGGACCAGCGCGCCCGGATCGTCATCGACGAAGCCTCGGGCACCATCGTCATCGGCGCCGACGTCCGCGTCTCGACCGTGGCCATCGCCCAGGGCAACCTGACGGTGCGCATCACCGAAACGCCCCAGGTGTCCCAGCCGGCACCCTTCTCGGGCGGGCAGACCACCGTGGTGCCGCGCTCCGACGTCCAGGTCGACGAGGGCGGCGAGAAGCGCGTCGTCGTCATGGAGGCGGGGGTCAGCCTGCAGGATCTGGTCAACGGCCTGAACGGGCTGGGCCTCGGCCCGCGCGACATGATCCCGATCCTCGAGGCGATCAAGGCCGCCGGCGCGCTCCAGGCCGACATCGAGGTGATGTGATGACCGACGCCACCCAAGTCACCCAGGTCACCCGCTATGCCTGGCCCACGGACCGCCCCCTGCCCCAGGTCCCGCAGCGCCTTAAGGACTCGGCCGAGGATTTCGAGGCCATGGTGGTCAGTCAGATGCTCGTGCCCATGTTCGAAGGCATCAAGACCGACGGCCCCTTCGGCGGCGGTGCCGGCGAGGCCGCCTTCCGCACCTTCCTGATCGACGAATACGGCAAGGCCATCGCCGCCCGCGGCGGCATCGGCCTGTCCGACATGATGATCCGTTCCCTGCTCGTCACGGAGGAAGCCCCCCATGGCCAATGACCACCCGAAGGCCCTTTCGGCCGCCGACATCGAAACCCTCGCCGTGCTGTCCGACCGCCTGGCCGCCGCGATCGAGGCGGAATGCGCGGTCATGGCCGAACGCCGCCTCAACCGCCTGCAGCCCCTGATCGAGGCCAAGATCCAGGTGGTGAAGGCCTATGAGTCGCATCTGGCGCGGATGGGCGGCCCGGCCGTGGTCGCCGCCGACCCGGCGGCCCGCCCGCGCCTTCAGGCGCCGACGCGCCGCCTGCGCGAGGCGATGGCGCTCCACACCGTCCAGGTCGCCGCCGCCCGCACCGTGGCCGACCGCCTGGTGCGCAGCGTCGCCGACACGGTCGCCGCCAAGGCCCGGCCCGTGCTCGGCTACGGCCCGGGCGCCGCATTGCGCACCGCCAGCGCGGCCCCGGCCGCCATGGCCTTCCACGCCTCCGTCTAGGCAGGATTTGCCGGGTCAAACCTGCCTAGGCGGCAAAAATTGCCTATTTCATTCGGCAAAAATTGCCTAATTGCCGTCGGACCCAAGTCAGAATTGGGCGGAAAACCGCCAAAATGGGCACATCCGTGAAATTGGCACGGGGACTGCATAGAAAAGGGCGAGGCCCAGAAGGGCTTCGCGACATCGGACCAGAAGGACCAAGACCATGGCTGACATCAAGCTCACCTCGACCTCGCGCGCCAATCTGCTCACCCTGAATCAGACCACCGACCTCGCCAACCGGACCCAGAGCCGTCTGGCGACCGGCCTCAAGGTCGGCAGCGCGATCGACGACGCGACCGCCTATTTCGCCGCGAAGAGCCTGTCCGACCGCGCGTCGGACTTCACCGCCCGCAAGGACGAGATCGACCAGGGCATCTCCTCGCTGAAGACCGCGCTCGGCGCCACCGAGTCGGCCGACAAGATCCTGAAGCAGCTCAAGGGTGTCGCCATCTCGGCCAAGACCGCCGACGATGCCACCAAGGCCGACCTGGGCGCCCAGTTCGCCGATCTGGTCGACCAGCTGAACAGCCTGCTGGGCGATGCTTCCTATCAGGGCACCAACCTGATCAACAGCACCACGCAGAGCCTGACCGTTCGCTTCTCGGAAGTGACCACCGCCGAGCTCACCGTCGCCAGCCGCGACCTGCGCGCCGGCGCCATCCTGAGCACCGCGCTGAACGCTTCCGATGCCGGCTCGGTCGTCGCGGCCGCGCTGATCGGCGGCTCGTCGTTCACCGCCATCGCGACCTCGGAACTGGTCACCACGATCAACGACATCACCGACGCGATCGACGGTGCCATCTCGTCGGTCCGTGCCACGGCCTCGAACCTCGGTTCGAACGTGACCCTGCTGCAGACCCGTTCGGATTTCACCACCGACTACGTCAACGCCCTGACCGAAGGCTCGGACAAGCTGACCCTGGCCGACCTGAACGAGGAAGGCGCCAACCTGGTGGCCCTGCAGACCCGTCAGCAGCTCGCGCTTCGCGCCCTGTCCTTCGCCGGCCAGAGCGAGCAGAGCGTCCTGTCGCTCTTCTCGTAAGACGCGATCGACACCAGCTGACCGACAGCATCTGAACGAGGGGCGGCCCCGCCGGGGCCGCCCCTTTTCGTTTTGGCTTTACCTCGAATTAAGGAAACCGGGCACAATCTCGGGGCGTCAACCAGACTCGGAGAGATCCGCGTGCCCCTGAAGATCACGCTTGCGCCGGAAGAGAAGATCATCGTCAACGGCGCCGTCCTGGCCAATGCCGGCGGCCCCGCGACCCTGACCGTGCTCAATCAGGCCCATATCCTGCGGGGCAAGGACATCATGACCGAAGCCGAGGCCAATACCCCGGCGACCCGCGTCTATTACGTCCTGCAGTGCCTGTATCTGTTCCCCGACCGCGCCGCCGACTACCGCCGTGCCGCCGAAAGCTTCCTGGCCGACTATGCCGCCGCCGCCCCCAGCGGCGCCGCCATCGTCGCCACCATCAGCCGGCACCTCGCCGGCGACAACACCTATCAGGCCCTGCGCGGCGCCCGCAAACTGCTCGCGCATGAAAAGGAGGTCCTCTCCCATGTATCCGACACAGCGTCGTCCGGCCTATAGCAAGGCCCCGCCCCAGGGCGATCCCCGGCGCACCGAGGGCTGGGCGCTGACCGAGGCCGCGCGCCGCATGGCGGAAGCCCAGCGCGCGCCCGACGACAAGACCGCCTTTCTCGATGCCGTCCGCCGCAACTGGCGGCTCTGGACCATCTTCCAGGCCGGCATCACCTCGCCGGACTCCGAGCTGCCGACCGAATTGCGCGCCAATGTGCTGTCGCTGTCGAACTTCATCGACCGCCACACCGTCGGCGTCCTGGCCGACCCGCAGCCCGAGAAGCTGGACATCCTGATCCGCATCAACCGCGAAATCGCCGCCGGTCTCCTGGCCAATGCCCCCGGCGCCGAAACGGCGCCGACGGCTCCCGCGCCCTCGTCCTCGGGCGGGATCAATCATTCGGTGTGATCCGTGACCGCGTCTTCGTCCGCCTCGACCGCGCATGGCCCCGACATCACCATCGGCGACGCCGAAATGGCCCCCTTCCTGTGCGAGGCGGTCGCCCTCCTCGACGCGGGCGATAGCGACAGCCTGATCGCCAGGGCGGAAGCCCGATTGTCCGAAAGCCCGGGCGATGGCGCGGCCCTGACCGCGCTCGCCTATACCGCCTTCGCCACCGACCGGGTGGTGCTGGCGCTGGACGCGCTTCGCCAGGCGCTCGACGCGGCACCGCGCAGCGCCGTGGTCGCGGATTCCCTCGCCATTCTCTTCGCCCTCGCCGGCGAGGTGCCGGAGGCGACCTTCTATGCCAAGCTCGCGGTCGCCAACGGTCTCGACGAGACGACACCCGGCCTCCGCCCGGCGCATTGGCCCGCCCTCACCACGCTGTTCGCCGCGATCCGCGAGCATCCCTATCTGACCCGCGGCCTCGCCGCCCTCGCGGCGGGCGATCTTCAGAGCGCCCTCGTGCTGCTCGAAGCCCAGGCTGCTTTCAGTCCCAATCACGGCGAGACCCAGCGCGCGCTGGCCGATGCCCTGGTCGCCGCCGGCAGGCCGCGCCAGGCCGGCGACATTCTGGCCCGCTTCGCCGCCAACGGCGCCGCCGACGGCTGCGACATGGCGCGTCTCGCCCGCTGCCTCGCCGACTGCGGCGAGAGCGATGCCGCGCGCGGCGTGATCGGCGAGGCCGCGACCTATCGCGACGAGGACGCGGAGGCCGAGATCGCCGCCGCCGCCCTCTATCTGACGGCGCTGGCGCCCGAGCTGAAGGGCTTCACCCCACCCCATGTCGCGACCCGCGACGCCCTGGTCGGCACCGCGTCGGCCCCCCTGCCGGACCGCCCCCGCGTCGGCATTCTCGCGACCGCCCTCGCCGACGAGGCCGATCTCGAGACCGTCGCCGTTCTCGCCCAGGGACTGCGCGAATTGGGCGGGGAAACCGTGCTGTTCGGCGCCGGCGCCCTCGGCGCAGGCCACAACCGCGCCTTCCAGGGCCGTATCGGCCGCCACATCGACGCCGCGGAATTCGATCCCCTGACGCTGGCCCATACGATCGCGGGGGAGGATCTGGATCTCCTGCTCGATGCCGGCGGCGTCGCCGCGCCGCTGCATCTCGCGGCTCTCGCGCATCATCCGGCGCCACGCGTCGCCGGCTGGCTGAACCTGCCCTTTTCCGCGGGACTCGCCGGCATCGACCGGGCCCTGGGCGCGGCACCGCCCGCCAGCGGCATTCTCGCGCGCTTCGACGCGGCCCCCCGTCTCGCGCCTTTCGACGACGTGCCGCTGATCGGCGCCGACGTCCAGGCCGGCCAGTTGCACAACGACCTGCTGGCGACTTTCGCCGCCATGCTGCGCGCCGTGCCCGACGCCCGCCTGCTGCTGCGCGACCGCGAACTCAGCCACCCGGACATGGTCGGCAGCCTGATCGAGCGCTTCACCGCCCTCGGCATCGCCGACCGGATCGAGGTGGTCGACGCCGACGCCCCGACCTTCGCCGCCGGTCTCGATCTGATGGTCGCGCCCTTCGCCGCGATCAGCGGCCAGGACGTGATCACGGCCGCCGGCTTCGCCACCCCCGGCGTCGCGCTGAGGGGCCGGACGCCCTGGAACCGCCAGGGTGCAGATGCCCTCGCCGCCCTCGGCCTCGGCGACCGCGTCGGCGAAGCGCCGGCCGATCTTGCCGCCATCGCCGCCCGCCTGCTGGCGGACCGGGCGGCGGCGCGCGCCGCGACCGCCGCCGCGATCGAGCGCGCGCCGGCCTTCAAGCCCGCCGCCTTCGCCGCCGGCCTGCTGGACGCGCTCAGGCCATGACGGCGCGCGCCGAGACACTCGTCGAGCGCTTCCCGACGCTTGCCGCCGCCGTCGCCCGGCAGACCCGGGTGGTGCGTGACGGGGATGGTGCCGCGATCGACATCGACCTCGGCGAAGGCCGTCTCTACAACGGCGACGCCCGCGCGCTCGCGGCCGATCAGGTCGCGCGCTACAACGAAAAACCGTTGCGCTTCTTCACCGCCAATCTGGCGGGCACCAACATCGGCAGCGCCGTCTCCGCTCGGCTCTACGAGCGCATGATGGCGCAGATGGCGGAACTCGGCATCGAAACCCTGACCAACAAGCCCGAATACGAGGGCACATTCCTGGTCGTTCTCGGAATCGGCCTCGGCCATCATCTGAGGCCGCTGTTCGAGACCACGGCGGCCCGCACCGTCCTTCTGTGCGAGCCGATCGCCGAATTCATCGCCCATGCGCGGGACGAAGTCGACTGGGCCGGCCTCTTCGCCATCGCCGAGGCGCGCGGCATCGACGTCCGCTTCTGCGCCGCCGACACGCCCGCCGGCATCATCGAGGCGGTGAAGGTTCTGATCGGCCAGGTGGGCGAGCCCATGATCGACGGCGCCTATGTCTATCTGCACTATCCGTCCTGGGTCCTGACCGAGGCGCGCGACCGCCTGCAGCAGGTGGTCGACCAGATCTTCATCTCCAAGGGGTTCTACGAAGACGAACGCCTGATGATGACCAATGCGGTCGCCAACATGCAGCGCCATGCCTTCCGCCTGGTGGACGCCAAGCCGAAGCTGGCCCGGCGCGAGACCGCGATCGTCGTCGGCTCCGGCCCCTCGATCGACAAGTCGATGGCAGACCTGAAGCGTCTCGCGCCCCAGGGCGTCGTCTTCAGCGCCGGCACCAGCCTGCGCGTCTGCCTGCGGAACGGCATCCGTCCCGATTTCCACAGCGAACTCGAGAACGGCCCCCTGACCTTCGAGGTGCTGGAGAAACTGTCGAAGGAATTCGATCTTTCGGGCATCACCCTGATCGCCTCGCTGACCGTCGATCCGCGCGTCGCCACCCTGTTCGACAAGGTGCTGTTCTTCTTTCGCGACAGCGTCAGCTCGACCCGCATCCTGGCCCCGGAACGCCATGAGTTGCGCGGCGTGGCACCGACCTGCGTCAATACGGCGACGCGAATCGCGACCGCCCTCGGCTTCACCAATTTCGTGATGTTCGGCACCGACTGCGGCTCGAAACTGGGCGAGACCAAGCACGCCCGGGATTCGATCTACGGCACCGACGACAAGTTCAAGGCGGTCGACAGGCGCATCAGCTACAACCAGACCCTGCCGGGCAATTTCGGCGGCGCCGTCGCCTGCGACTGGATCCTGGCGCTCTGCAACCGCATGATCGGCGACGCCGCCACCGTGTTCAAACTGAACATGCTGAACACGTCGGACGGTGCCCGCATCCAGGGCGCCAAGCCCCGCCTTTCGGCCGCCATTCGCGCCCTGACGCCCGTGCCGGACCGCACCCGCCTCGCCGCCGACATCGACCGCATCACCGCCCCCTACGAGCCCGGAGAATTCCTGGCCGCCTGGCCGCGCGGCCTGCTGCTGGCCGAAGCCCGGATCTATTTCGACGATCTCCTCGCCCTGGTCGACCGGTCGGTCGCGGCGGGCGACGATCTGGTCGGCTTCTGGCGCCGCCTGTCGCCCTTCATGCGCGAGTCCGAGGGGCGCTATGCCGCGACCTACAGCATCGCCATCGGTTCCATCCGGTCGATGCCGAAGATCGGCATGTATTTCGCACACCGCGTGACCGACGAGGAAAAACGTGCCAAAATGGTGACGTTCTTTTTCTCGGCCTATCGTGAAACGGTGGTCTTCATGCGCGACGGCACGCTCGATCTCCTGTCCCGCCTCGAAGAGGGGCTGGAAGAGTCGCGCGCCCGCGCCGGCGGGAGGGAGGCATGAGCTTCTATCTCGGCATGTCCGCCGCCGCCCAGCGCCAGGCGGTCAGCGATGCGATGGATCGCACCTATCTCCTGATCAAGCAGGGGATGGAAGTGCAGAAGGCCAAGGAACTGGCCCGCGTCACCGCCAAATATTCATCCGAATCCAGGCTGCCGGAACTCCAGGCGCGGATGGACTCGCTCTCCGCCACGAAGTCGGCGGCGGACGACGCGGTCTCGACCATCAAGTCGGCGGCGGATACGGCGCAGAACGTGCTCGAAAAACTGAACGCCATGCATGCGGCGGCGGCCGAAGGCAATGCCGGCGCCTTCGACGCGGCGCTGACCCAGATCAACATCATGGTGGGCAGCCGGGACAGTGAATTCGAGAATCTGATCGGCAACGTGCTGCCGGGTCAGACCGGTGCCGGCACCCGTTTCGTCGACGCCGGCGCGACCCAGGTCATGGTCCAGCTCCGGTCCCTGGGCAGCCGTTTCCTGCTGACGGAACAAGGCACCGGCCAGCGGATCGACACCAATTTCTACGATCAGACCCTCGTCATCGACGGGCGGCAGATCGCGACCTCGGATCTTTCCCTGGTCTCGCGCGAAGACGACACGCTGACCTTCACCGACGGCACCGATACCTGGACCGCGGATCTCCAGCGCGGCGGCCTGTCCGTCTCGTCCGCCTGGACTTATGGCGGGCTGACCGGCGACGGCCAGACCCTGGCGATTTCGGACGTCGGCGATTCGATCAAGATCGTGACCAAGGCCCTGGCCAACCTGCAGGACGCCTCCCTGCAGGGCGACGTCGGCGTCACCGTCCTCAAGAACCGTCTCGAATCCCTGGGGGACGAGGCGCTGGCCCTGAACGATACGGAATCCGACGCGCTGGCGGCCGAGAAGAAGGCGATCCAGGTCCGCTACGACATGGCGCTCGGCAATCTCGCCTTCGCCGCCCAGGCCCAGCGCGAGGTGATCGGCGTGATGATCGCCGAAGACCCGGTGACCAATCAGAGCGTATTCGAGATCATGGGCAGCGCCTACGGGGGCTGATGCCCCCGATCATGCCGCCTTGCCGGACTCGAGGATCCGTTCGGACATATTGAGGTTCAGGTCGATCAGCTTCTGGATGAGCTGGTCGTCGACGTCCGCGCGCAGTGCCGCCGCCACCTTGGCGACGAAAGTGGTGGTGCGGTTGACGAAATCCACGGTTTCCACCGGCAGGCCCCTTGCCGCCGCCTCGTCGCTGAGGCGCAGCCACATTTCGGCATTGACGCCCAGGGCCTTGTCCAGGGTGGCCAGCGCCATGCGCGCCTGGTCCAGGAGCACGGCGCTCTGCAGGAAGGGGAAGGCGGATTCTTCCACCTGGTTGAGTTTCTCGCTTTCGGTCATGGGCGCGGGTCCTCCTCTCCGAGGGCCTCATCCTGGAACCGTTTGCGTAAAATATCGGTGAACGGGACCTGCTCCAGCACCTTGCGGATGCGCGCGGCCGCCGTGCCGTCGCCGAAGGCGTCGCGATCCACGAGGCCGCGAAATTCGGGCGCGGTCACGCGCGCCAGGGCCGCTGCCACCGCCGCCGGCTCGCCCGGGCAGTCGAGGACGCCGGCGGGCCGCAGGCGCCCCGCCTGCCGTTCCCCGATGTTGAGGCAGGGCGTGCCGAGGCTGGGCGCCTCGATGAGGCCGGACGACGAATTGCCGACCACCGCCGCCGCCAGCGCCACCGCCGAGAGATAGGCGCGCCGCCCGAGGGACGGCACCAGCACCGCCCGCCCGGGCCGCGCCGCGACGAAGGCGTCGAGCCGGGCCCGCACCGCCAGGCCGCCGGGATCGGCATTGGGCGCCGTCGCCAGAACCTTCAGATCCGGCCGGCCGTCGAGGGCCTGGAGCAGGGCGTCGAGTTCGCCGAGGCTGGCCGCGTCCCCCGCCAGGGTCGCCGGGTGATAGGTCAGCAGCACGAAGCCGCCGTCCAGCGCCAGCCCCGCCCGCGCCGACAGGTCCGCGAGGGAGAGCCGCGGCTCCGCCCGGATGTTGTCGACGGCGAGCGAGCCGACGCAGTGAACCCGCCACGCCTCCTCCCCCATGCGGCGGATGCGGGCGGCATAGGCGGGATGGGCGGTGAAATGCAGCACGGCAAGCTTGGTCAGGGCATGGCGCACGGCATCGTCCAGCGCCCCCTCGGTGACATGGCCGCCTTCGAGGTGGATCAACGGCAGGCGCATGGCGACGGTCGCCGTCGCCACCGCCAGCATTTCATAGCGATCGCCCAGCACGACCACCGCATCGGGCCGCAGCCGGGTAAAGGCGGTGCCGAAACCGGCCAGGCCCTGTGCCAGCGCCGCCACGCGCCCTTCATCGTCCGTTGCCTCGCCGATCGGCATGGCGACCCGGGCGGCGATGGCGACACCATCCGCCTCGATCTCCGCCGCCGTGCCGCCGGCATCGAGATGGGTGCCGCTGATCACCAGCAGGGGTTCGAGGCTGTCGCTATCGCCGAGCGCCCGGATCAGGGGCACCAGCAGGCCGTATTCGGCCCGTGTCGTGGTGACGATGGCGATGCGTCTCTTGTTCATGGCGCCAAGGCTTCCGCCAGGCGCCAGTCGAAGGCGGTGTCGATGTCGATAGAACGGTCCTGCGGCATCTCGAAGGCAAGTGTGCCGGGCGGATCGAAAGTCCGCGCCTGTCGCAGTACGTCGGTCGCGACGGCATAGAAGGCACCGTTGAGCAGACGGACGCCAGCTTCGTCGCCCGGATCGAACGGGACGGCCGTGCCATCCGCCGCCAGCCGGACATGGAAGCGCAGCGGCTTGAACGGTGCCGTCACCCCGACCACGGCCGGGGCGCCGCGCCCGACCATCAGGCGCAAGCCCGCCTCGATGTCGGCCGCCGTCCTGAGCGGCGAGGTCGGCTGCAGGAGAAGGAGGACATCCGCCCCCTCGCCCAAGGTATCGAGGGCATGGAGCGCGACGTCGACCGAAGTCGCGGCATCGTCGGACAGGGCGGCGGGGCGCATGAAGGGGACTTCGGCGCCGGCGGTACGGGCCGCATTCGCGATGTCCTCGTCGTCGGTCGAGACCACGACACGGTCGACGCCGGGCGCGCCGAGGGCGGCCGCCACGCTCCAGGCGATCAGCGGCCGGCCCTTGAAGGGCATCACGTTCTTACCCGGCAGACGGCGCGAGCCCCCCCGGGCGGGGATGAGCGCCAGCACGCGCTTGTTCTCGATCATGGTTCCGACGTTCTGCGAACAGGCTGAATGTTTCCTTAACGATCCCGTGGAATCATGGCGCCGACAAGGAGACGAACCACCATGACGGGCAAGATACTGGTCACCGGCGCCGACGGCTTCATCGGCTCCCATCTGGTTGAGACCCTGGTCCGTCAAGGCCGCGATGTCCGCGCCTTCGTCTTCTACAATTCCTTCAATTCCTGGGGCTGGCTGGATCAGGCGGCACCCGACGTCGCCGGAAAATTCGACGTCTTCGCCGGTGACATCCGCGACGGCCACGGCGTGCGCGAGGCGATGAAGGGAGTCGACACGGTCCTGCACCTCGCGGCCCTGATCGCCATTCCCTTCAGCTATCATTCCCCCGGCGCCTATGTGGACACCAATATCACCGGCACCCTGAACGTGCTTCAGGCCGCCCGCGACCTCGGCGTCCGGCGCATCGTCCATACCTCGACCAGCGAAGTCTATGGCACCGCGCGCTTCGTGCCGATCACCGAGGACCATCCGCTTCAGGGCCAGTCGCCCTATTCGGCGACCAAGATCGGCGCCGACCAACTCGCCCTTTCGTTCCATGCCAGTTTCGGCCTGCCGGTCGCGGTGGCACGCCCCTTCAATACTTATGGCCCTCGCCAGTCGGCCCGTGCCGTGATCCCGACCATCATCACCCAGGTCCTGGCCGGCCAGCGCCGGATCAAGCTGGGCGCCACCCATCCGACCCGGGATTTCAACTATGTCGGCGACACGGTCGCGGGCTTCATCGCGCTCGCCGACAGCGGGATTTCGGGCGAGGTGGTGAATTTCGGCAGCGACGCCGAAATCTCCATCGGCGATACCGCGCGCCTGATCGCCGAGGTGATCGGCACCGAGATCGAAATCCAGTCCGACGACCAGCGCTTCCGCCCCGCCCTCTCGGAGGTCGAACGGCTGTGGGCGTCCAACGACAAGGCGCGCCGCCTGCTCGGCTGGGGGCCGCAGGTGACTTTACGCGAAGGTCTGGCGCGCACGGTCGAATGGTTCCGCGATCCCGCCAACCTCGGCCGCTACAAGACCGGCCAATACAACATCTGAGGCACCCCATGCATCCCTTGAGCCGGCGGCTCGGCGAGATCATCCGCGAGGATCTGAAGCTCGAAGGCCATGTCCCGCTGCATAGCCCCGTGTTCCAGGGCCGCGAATGGGATTACGTGAAGGATTGCCTGGATACCGGCTGGGTCTCTTCCGTCGGCTCCTATGTCGATGCCTTCGAGGCGGCCATGGCGGCCCGCGCCGGCACCCGCTTCGCCGTCGCCACGGTGAACGGCACGGCGGCCCTGCACGCCAGTCTCCATGCCCTCGGCGTCGGCCCGGGCGATCTCGTGGTCTGCCCGACGCTGACCTTCGTCGCTTCCGCCAACGCGATCGCCTATTGCGGCGCGAGCCCGCTGCTCGCCGACAGCGAGGCGGAGACCCTCGGCCTCGATGCCGCCGGCCTCGCCAATTTCCTGGCGAAGCGCACCGTGCGCCGCGCGGGCGGGGTCTATCTCGACGACCGCCGGGTGGCGGCGATCCTGCCGGTTCATCTGTTCGGCCATGCCGCCGACCTGACCGCCCTCGGGGAGGTCGCCGCCGACCACGGCCTGCCCATGGTGGAGGATGCGAGCGAGGCGCTAGGCACGTTGCACCGGGGCCGGCCCTGCGGCGGTGTCGGGCTGATCGGCACCTTCTCCTTCAACGGCAACAAGATCGTCACCTGCGGCGGCGGCGGCATGATCGTGACCGACGACGAACCCCTGGCGCAGCGCCTGAAGCATCTGACCACCACGGCGCGGTTGCGCCATGCCTGGCAGTTCATGCATGACGAAGTGGGCTTCAACTATCGCCTGCCCAACCTGAACGCGGCGCTCGGCCTCGCCCAGCTCGAACGCCTGGACGAAATGATCGAGGGCAAGCGCCGCCTCGCCGACTTCTACCGCGAACGCCTGTCGGGCCTCAGGGGTGTCCGCTTCGTCGACGAGCCCGCGGGCGACCGCAGCATCTTCTGGCTGAACGCCGCCCTGGTGACGGACGAGCGCATGCGCGACCGGGTGCTGGAGGAAACCAACGAAGCGGGCATCGACACCCGCCCGGCCTGGATCCCCATGCACGACCTGCCCGCCTTCCGCGACACGCCGCGTACCGGCAATTTCCCGGTTGCGACGGAAATCGTCGCCCGCCTCGTCAACCTGCCGTCCAGCGCCTGGATGGCCGAGCATCTGCCCAAGACATAAATCTCGTCGCCCCGGCGAAGGCCGGGGCCTTCCACCGGAACAGCGCCTTCTCGTCACGAGGTCCCGGCCTGCGCCGGGATGACGCTTAAGAGAGGGCTCAGTAACCGCTGGCGATATGCGGGTTCTCGCCGTCCAATGACAGCAACGGATCGTAGAGTTCCGGCCGGCGGTCGCGGAACACGCCCCAGGACCGTCTTTGATGCGCCACCGCATCGAGATCGAAGGTGGCGGTCAGCACCGTCTCGGTCTTGCGGTCCGCCTCGGCAATCTTGGCGCCGGTCGGATCGGCGATGAAGGAGGAGCCGTAGAAGGTGATCTCCGTCCCGTGCTTGCCGGGCTCCGTGCCGATCCGGTTGGAGGCGACCAGCGGCGTGACATTGGCGCCCGCATGGCCCTGCATCACCCGCTGCCAATGGCCCGACGAATCGAGGGACTTGTCGTGGGGTTCGGTGCCGATGGCGGTCGGGTAGAACAGCACTTCCGCCCCCATCAGGGCCATGGCGCGCGCCGTCTCCGGGAACCATTGATCCCAGCAGATGCCGACGCCGATCCGGGCAAAGCGCGTATCCCAGACCCGGAACCCGGTATCGCCGGGGGAGAAATAGAATTTCTCGGTATAGCCCGGCCCGTCCGGAATATGGCTCTTGCGGTAATTGCCGAGCACCGAGCCATCGGCATCCACGACGGCGAGGGAATTGAAGAAGGCCTGACCCGCCTTCTCGAAATAGGAGACGGGCAGCACGACCTCGAGTTCCGCCGCCAGCCGGGCGAAATGGGCGATCAGCGGATTGTCGGCGAAGGGCTGCGCCAGATCGAAATAATCGTGGATCTGGTCCTGGCAGAAATAGGGCGTCTCGAACAATTCCTGGATCAGGATGATCCGGGCGCCCCTGCCCGCCGCCTCGCGCACCAGCGCCTCGGCCCGGGCGATATTGCCCTTCAGGTCCCAGTCGCAGGCCATCTGAGTCGCGGCCACCGTCACGTTGCGCATCTTCGCACTCCCTTGGTCGAAGCCGCAGTCTGCCAAATCCACCTTGCAAGTTGAAGACGGGCGAACCTTGAAGGTCGGCTGATCGCACGGCAGGATGTGGGCCCGCCCTGGAGTGCCTCATGTCCGAGACCCTGACTTCGACTCCCCGCGCCGACGGTTTCCGCATGCCGGGGGAATTCGAGCCCCATCAAGGCTGCTGGATGGTCTGGCCCGAACGTCCGGACAATTGGCGCGACGGCGCGAAGCCGGCGCAGGACGCCTTCGCCGCGGTCGCGAGCGCCATCGCCGAAGGGGAGCCGGTGACCGTGCTGGCGTCGGGCCGGCAATTCGTCAACGCCAGGCGCCAATTGCCCCGCCACATCCGCGTAATCGAGGCGAGCAGCAATGACTCATGGTGCCGCGACACCGGCCCGACATTCGTTACCGACGACAAGGGCCGGCTGCGCGGTGTCGACTGGGGCTTCAACGCCTGGGGCGGGCTCTATTCGCCCTCGGACCTCGACGATCTTGTCGCCGCCAAGATCCTGGAGGTGGAGCGGGTGCCGCGCTATCGCGCCCCCCTGATCCTCGAAGGCGGCTCCATCCATGTCGACGGCGAGGGCACGGTGCTGACCACCGAGGAATGCCTGCTGAACCCCAATCGCAACCCCCATCTCTCCCGCGCCGAGATCGAGGGCCATCTGCGCGACTATCTGAATGTCGAGACAGTGATCTGGCTCGGCCCCGGCGTCTTCGAGGACGAGACCGACGGCCATATCGACAATCTGGCGTGCTATGTTAAGCCCGGCGTCGTCGCCCTGACCTGGACCGAGGACCGGGACGACCCGCAATATGAAATCTCCCGCGATGCCCTGGACCGCCTGTCGCACGCCCGCGATGCCAAGGGTCGCGGCATCGAAGTGGTGAAACTGCCCGCCCCCGGCCCCCTGTTCGCGACCGCCGAGGAAGCCGCCAGCGTCGACTTCGGCGGTCTCGACGACGAGGGCGGCATGGAACGCGGCGGCGGACACCGTCTCGCCGGCTCCTACGCCAATTTCTACATCGGAAACGGCGTCGTCGTGCTGCCCCTGCTCGACCCGAAGACCGACGCGGCGGCGGTGGAGATCGTGGCGCGCCTGTTCCCCACCCGCCGGGTGATCCCGGTGCCGGGCCGCGAAATCCTGCTCGGCGGCGGCAACGTCCATTGCATCACCCAGCAGCAGCCGATCGGCCGTCCCGGCTGATCCGTAACGAGGAAGACGACATGAGCAACGCCATCGACGCCAGATTGGAAAGCCTGGGCATCACCCTGCCGGTGCCCGCCGCGCCGGTCGCCAATTACGTGCCCTTCGTCGTCACCGGCAACATGCTGTTCATTTCCGGCCAATTGCCCATTGGGGCCGACGGTCTGGTCAAGGGCAAGCTGGGCGTGACCATGGATGCGGCCGAGGGTGCGGCTGCGGCCCGTCTCTGCGCCATCAACCTGATCGCCCAGGCCAGGATCGCGCTGGGCGGCGATCTTTCCCGGGTGAAGCGGGTCGTCAAACTGGTCGCCTTCATCGCCTGCGCCGATGATTTCGCCGATCAGCCGAAGGTCGCCAACGGCGCCTCCGACCTCTTCGTCAAGGTCTTCGGGGACGCGGGCCGTCACGCCCGTTCGGCGGTGGGCACCAATGCCCTGCCGCTGGGCGCCGCGGTCGAAGTCGAAGCCATCTACGAAATCGCCTGAGCCGCGAAGCGGGGGAACATCTTGAATTCCATGGCGTGGCTGCGCGACCTGCCGGTCGCTCATCGCGGGCTGCACGACGCGGCGGCCGGCGTGCCCGAAAATTCCCGTGCCGCCTTCGCGGCGGCGGCCGCCGCCGGCTATGCCATCGAATTCGACATCCAGGTCTCGGCCGACGGCGTGCCCATGGTGTTCCACGACGACACCCTGGACCGCATGACGCCCGAAAGCGGCCGGGTCGACACCTGGCGCTGCGGCGATCTGCGCGACCTGCAACTGGCCGGCACGGCTGAGACCATCCCGACCCTGGCCGAGGTGCTGCGCCTCATCAATGGCAAGGTACCCCTTCTGATCGAGGTGAAGGCGGCGCGCGGCAAGGTCGGCCCCCTCGAAGCCGCGACCGCCGCCGTCCTCGAGAATTATCGCGGGCGCTTCGCCGTGCAGTCCTTCAATCCGCAGTCGATCGGCTGGTTCAGGCGCCACGCCCCCCGGGTCGCCCGGGGCCAGATCTCCATGGACTACCGGATGGACGACGAGGGCGGCGTGAAACCCTGGCAGGCCTGGTTCCTGACCCATATGCTGTTCAACCGCCTGACCCGGCCCCATTTCATCGCCTATGACGTCCGTGCCCTGCCCCAGCGCGCCGTCGCCCGGGCCCGCGCCGCCGGCCTGCCCGCCCTGACCTGGACCGTGCGCACGCCCGCCGACCGGAAGCGCGCCGCGGCCAATGCCGACAACATCATCTTCGAGGGTTTTCGCCCCTGAACCTCGCGGCCCCGCCGCCACCGACATGAAGAAGCACGGGGAAACGACCATGGAACAGCATGCGCCTTCGGCGCGGATCGCGCCGCGCAACGTCCTCTTCGCCAGCGTCGAGAACGAGAGCCTGCTGGCCAGGGTCGGAGCGGATGTGGTCGATGCCGTCATCCTGGATCTGGAGGACGAGGTCGTGCCCGCGAACAAGGATGCGGCCCGGGCCCTGCTCGCGCCCCGGATCGCCGCCCTGCCGTCGCGGATCACCGTCTTCATCCGCACCAATTCGGTGCGCGCGCCCTGGTTCGCCGACGATATGCGGGTGATCACCGGCCTGCCCCGGGTCGATGCGGTGGTGGTGCCCAAGGTCGAATCCGGGGCCGAACTGGAAACCGCCCATGCGGCGGCGCGGGCGGCGAACCGCTCCCTGCCGCTGGTCGCGGTGCTGGAATCGCCGCCCGCCTTCACCGATCTCGCCGGCATCACCGGCGCCGCCGTGCCGCTCGCCGGTTTCACCATGGGGCCGTTCGATCTTTCCCGCGCGCTCGGCTGCCGGCGCGACGACGATGCCCCGCCGGTCGTCCATGCGCGCGCCATGGCACTGATGGCGGCACGAAGTCATGGGCTCTTCGCGGTCGACGGCCCGGTCGCCCGCGACCTGATCGGCGATGCCCGTCAGGACGCCTTTCGCCGCGCCCGCGCCATGGGCTTCGACGCCAAGATCGTCACCTCCCTCGAGGATGCCGCCGCCGTGCGCGACATATTCACCCCGACCGAGGACGAAATCGCGCTCGCCCGGGCCATCGTCGCCGCCTTCGACGGCCGCCCCCAGGAAGAACTGGCGTTCCTGCCCGGCGGCGCCACCGTCGACCGCCGCAACCTGATCCTGTCGATGCGGCTGCTGGCCAAGGCCGGTCGCGCCCTGAGGTAGGGCGCACCCTGAGATAAGGCGCACCCTGGGTTATCAAGGGGCCGGCGTCTCTTCCGGCATCGCATCGCGCCAGGCATTGGCGCCGATGAAGATGATCTGAACCTGCTGCACGAAATCCTCGACCAGGCGGCGGGCGGCGGCGGGATCGGCCTCGGTCGCTTCAAGGATGTCGACGGCGGCGTTCAGCATGGTGTGGACCACGAGGGAACAGACGTTGCGCAGCGTCGCTTCCGAGAGATGGTCGACGGTTCCCTGCGCCCGGACGTCCTTGGCCATCTCGTCGACGAAAAGGTCCACCTCCCCTCGGATGGCGCGCCCCATGGCCGAATTGCGGCCGTAGCGATTGGCGGCGATGCGGAAATACTGCGGGTTGGCGCGGACATACATCCAGAACACCATCACCGACTGGCGCACCGTGTCGTCCGTCGGCAGGCGTGCCTGGCGCACCTCGCGCAGCATCTCGCGCAGGAGCCGGCCGCAATCGTCGACGATCGTCAGGCCCAGATCCTCCATATCCTTGAAATGGCGATAGAAGGCCGCCGGCACCACGCCGGCGCGGCGCGTCACCTCGCGAAGACTGAGGGCTTCGAAGCCGCGCCCGTCCGACAACAGGGACAGGGCCGCATCCGCCAGGGCACGCCGCGTGCGCTGACCCTTTTCCGTGGGCGCTTCCGAGGGGGTGTCGGCGCCGTCATCGCGGTCGCGCCGTCTAAGCCGAGCCATGCTCACACTCCAATTTTTGTGAACACATGTTGACATGCGGATCATTCCAAGTAAAGTGTACACATGTTCACTTAATGACGAACACATTCACGGAAACGCGCCATGCCCCGGACCGCCACCCCAATGATGACCCGCGTGAACGATGTCCTCGGCCTGTTCTTCACGCCGCTGAAGGCGTCCCATTACCTCGAACTGGTGAACCCGCTGTGGACCACCCACCGCCTGCAGGCGCGGATCGAGGCGGTCTGGGACGAGACGGCGGACAGCCGCACCCTGACGCTGCGTCCCGGCGCCGGCTGGCGCAGCCATCGCGCCGGCCAATACATCCGCCTGGGGGTGGAGAGCGGCGGCCTGCGCCACACCCGCACCTATTCCATCAGCTCGGCGCCGGAGCGGGCGGACGGCTGCATCACGGTGACGGTGAAGGCGATCCCCGGCGGCCGCGTCTCGCGCCATCTGGTGCGCGACGCACGGCCCGGCGACTTCCTGCCCGTCGGCCTGCCCCAGGGCGACTTCATCATGCCCGACGCCATGCCCACGCGCCCCCTGTTCATCACGGCGGGCAGCGGCATCACGCCGGTGATGGCCATGCTGCGCTCGGCGGCCCTGCGTGAGCGCATGCCCGATGTGGTCCACATCCATTACGCTCCCCATGCCCACGACGTGATCTTCGGCCATGAAATGCGGAAGCTGGCGTCGACGTACCCCCACTATCGCCTGAACGAAGTCCACACCCGCGACGTCGCCGACAGCGCCGAACGCCATTTCGGCGCGGCCCAGCTCGACGCGCTGTGCCCCGACTGGCGGGAGCGCGACGTCTGGTGTTGCGGCCCCGCCGGCCTGCTCGACGCGGTCGAGGCCCATTGGCAGGCCGCCGGCCTTGCGCGGCGCCTGCATGTCGAACGCTTCCGCGCCGCCCTGGCACCGGCCGACCCGGATGCGCGGGGCGGCACCGTCGCCTTCTCGACCAGCGGCGGTTCGGCCACGGCGGACGGCGCCACCCCCCTGCTTCGCGTCGCCGAGGACGCGGGCCTCAACCCCGCCCACGGCTGTCGCATGGGCATCTGCCACGGCTGCGACGCCACACTGGTTTCCGGCTGCGTGCGCGACCTG
Source organism: Zavarzinia marina (assembly GCF_021568905.1). Lineage (GTDB taxonomy): Bacteria > Pseudomonadota > Alphaproteobacteria > Zavarziniales > Zavarziniaceae > Zavarzinia > Zavarzinia marina. Next base: position 387,404 of record NZ_JAKGSB010000004.1, read on the forward strand.
CGCACCGGCGCCCTGCTCGACGAGCCGGGCGAGAAGATCCAGGTCTGCGTCTGCGCCGCCGCCGGCGACTGCACCCTCGCCCTCTGACCCCATCTTCGCCGAGGAACACGACATGTCCCTGCCCGTCCATCTGACCGACCGCGAGATCGAGGATTTCGGCCGCGAGCTCGACGACATCTACGAAGAGGTCATGAACGACCGTGGCGAGGCCGACGCCCGCTACATCCGCCGCGTCATCAAGACCCAGCGCTGGCTGGCCGCGGTCGGCCGCGTCGGCATCTTCGCCAGCCTCGCCCTGCTGCCCGAATGGGGCCATGCGCTCGCCTCCTGGTGGGCCTTCGGCGCGGCCATGGCCTTCGGCGTCCTCTCGCTCGGCCTCGCCAAGATCCTGGAGAATATGGAGATCGGCCACAACGTCATGCACGCCCAGTGGGACTGGCTGCGCGATCCCGAGATCAACTCCGGCTCGTGGGAATGGGATTCGGTCTGCCCTTCGGACCAGTGGAAGCATTCCCACAACGTGATGCATCACACCTGGACCAATGTGATCGGGCGCGACCGCGACGTCGGCTACGGCATCCTGCGGGTCAACGCGGCCCAGCCCTGGCACCCGAAATATGTGCCGCAGATGCTCTACAACATGCTGCTGGCCGTGTTCTTCGAATGGGGTGTGGCGCTGCACGACGTCGAATTCGACCGCATCGTCACCGGCGACAAGAAACTCTCTGAAGCGATGCCCCTGATGCGCGGCATTCTGCGCAAGATCGCGCGTCAGGGCGCCAAGGATTACATCCTGTGGCCGCTGCTGGCCGGGCCCTTCTTCCTCTATGTCGCGGGTGCCAATGCCGTCGCCAACCTGATCCGCAATCTCTGGTCCTATGCCATCATCTTCTGCGGCCATTTCCCCGAAGGCTCCCAGGTCTTCACGGAAACGGACGTCGAGGGCGAGACGCGCGCGCGCTGGTATCTGCGCCAGCTCCTCGGCTCCTGCAACATCGAGGGCGGGCCGCTGTTCCACGTTCTGTCCGGCAACCTGAGCCACCAGATCGAACACCACCTGTTCCCCGACATGCCCAGCAACCGCTACCCGCAAGTGGCGCCCCGCGTGCGCGCGCTGTGCGACCGCTACGGCCTGCCCTACAACAGCGGCTCCCTGGCGCGCCAGTTCGGCACCACCACCTGGGCCATCGCCCGCCATTCCCTGCCCAGCGCCAAAGCGGCCTGAATTCGGGACGGAGGCCGGCGCCGGGGGGTTCTTCCCCGGCGCCTTTTTTCATGCTAAAAACGAAGGTGATCGTTCACTTTCTTTTGTGCAATCATGGGCAAGCGTGAAGACAATCGGGAAGAGCGGCGCCAGGCCATCCTGGCGGCGGCCAGAAGCCTTTTCGCCGAACGGGGCTTTCATGCCGCCGGCATGGCGGAGATCGCGGCGCGGTCGGGTGTGACGCCGGCCAATCTCTATCGCTATTTCCCGTCGAAATCGGCCATCGTCTGCGCCATCGCCGACGCCCAGCGCGAGCAGGTGGCGCGCGCCGTCACCGACGCCCAGGCGGCACCGGACGCGCGAAGCGCCCTCGCCCGTCTCCTCACCCATTTCATCAGGGCCGAGGCGGGCGATCCGGATCAGGGCCGCCTCTGGCTCGAGATCCTGGTGGAGACCGCGCGCAACCCGGAGGTCCGCCGAGCGGTCGAGGCGGACGACGCGGCGGTCAAGGCCGGCTTCCTCGCCGTCCTTCGGCGCGGCATCGCCGAGGGCGGCATGCGCGCCGATCTCGATCTCGATGCCACCGTGGTCTGGCTCATCGCGCTTCTCGACGGCGCCGTCGGGCGCATGGCGATCGAGCCCGAATTCGATCTCGCCCGCGCCACCGATGCCTTCATCGCCTTGTCGCTGCGCGCCCTCGCCCCCCTGGAGACCCGGCCATGACCGCCGATCCCCGCCGCTGGCTGATCCTCGCCACCGTCACCCTGTCCTTCCTGCCTGTGACCCTCGATTCGACGGTGCTCTATCTCGCCATTCCCGCCCTGACCCTCGATCTCGGCGCGACCGCGACGGAGATCCTGTGGATCATGGACATCTATCCCCTGACCATGGCGGGGCTGGTGCTGGTTTCGGGGCCCATGGGCGATCGCTTCGGTCAGCGCAACCTGCTGCTGACCGGGCTCGCCCTGTTCGGAGCGGCCTCCGGCTTCGCCGCCTTCGCGCCGACGCCCGCGCTGCTGATCGCCGCGCGCATCGGGCTGGCGCTCGGGGGCTGCATGATCATCCCCTCGACCCTCGCCCTGGTGCGCCGCATCTTCACCGACCCGCGCGAGCGCGGCATCGCCATCGGAGTCTGGAGTGCGGTCGCCTCCGCCGGCTCCGCCCTGGGGCCGGTCGTCGGCGGCCTGTTGCTGGAACATTTCTGGTGGGGCGCGGCCTTTCTGGTGAATGTGCCGATCACCCTCTTCGCGATCGCCGTCATCGCGCCCATGGTGCGCAACGAACCGCAGCCCGAAAGCGTGCCGCTGCAGCCCCTCACCGCCCTTGCCGGCATATTGGGCCTGATCGGCGTCGTCTATGCGATCAAGGAGATCGCGCGGGGCGGCGGCGACCCCGCCCTCACCGGCGCGGCCGGCGCTCTCGGCGTCGTGCTGCTCGGCGTCTTCGTGCGCCGGCAGTTGAGGTCGCCCGCCCCTATGCTGGACCTGCGCCTGTTCCGCCTGCGCCGCTTCTCGATCGGCGTCTTGATGGCGATCGGGCCGGTCATGGTCCTGATCGGCTTCGCGCTGGCGATCGTGCAGCAGATGCAGTTCGTCGACGGGCTGTCGCCGCTGGCGGCCGGCCTGGTCATCGTGCCGCTCGATGTCGCCGCCGCCGTCGCCGGCCCGGCCTCCGGCTATCTGCTGACGCGTCTCGGCATTCGGGCGCTCGGAGTCGGCGCGCTGGCCCTGGCCGGTCTCGGCTATGCCCTGCTGCTCGGCTTCGGCATGGCCGGTGTCGGCGCCGCCATGGTGCTGCTGGGCCTTGGCCATGGCGCCATCATGTCCATGGCCACCACGTCGATGATGAGTGCGGCCCCGGCCGACCGGGCGGGGGCGGCGGCGGCGATCGAATCGGTCTCCTATGAGGTCGGCACCGGCCTCGGGGTCGCGATCTTCGGGTCCGTGCTCGGCGTCGCCTATCTCGTCGCCTTCCAGGGGCCGACGGAACTGGGCGCCTCGATCGGCGCCACGCTCGCCGCCGCCGAAGCCCTGGGCGGCACCGCCGGCGAGGCCCTGGCCGAGGCGGGGCGCGCGGCCTTCGGCGAAGCCTTCCGAGCGGCATTGTGGCTGGCACTGGGCACGATCGTGCTCGTTGCGCTGGTGGTGCTGCGTCATGGGCCGCGCGCGGCCGTGGAAATGCCCACCATCGCCCTTGGCAAGCGGGCCCCGTGACGTCACCCTCTGCCCATGGTCGAGCGTAACGGCAAGCAAGAGGACGGCGACGGTCTTCGGATCGAGATCGCCCAGGGCGCCCATCTGGTGCCGGCATCCGCCTGGGATGCCTGCGCCGGCGGCGACAATCCCTTCGTCTGCCACGCCTTCTTCTCCTGCCTCGAGGACTCGGGCTGCGCCTCGCGGGAGACCGGCTGGGCGCCCCATCACCTCGTGCTTCGGGATGGCGCGGGCGACGTGATGGGCATCATGCCGCTCTATCTGAAGAGCCATTCCCAGGGCGAATATGTCTTCGACCAGGGCTGGGCCCAGGCCTATGAGCGCGCGGGCGGGCGCTATTACCCGAAGCTCCAGGCCAGCGTCCCCTTCACCCCCGTCACCGGGCCCCGCTTCCTGGTGGCGCCCGGCGCCGGGCGCGACGTGGTGGAACGGCTGCTGGCCAGGACCGCCATCGATCTCGCACGCTCCAACGGGCTCTCGTCCCTGCATGTCACCTTCGCGACCGAGGGCGAATGGCGGCGTCTGGCCGACGAGGACTTCCTGCAGCGCACCGACCGCCAGTTCCATTGGGACAATGCGGATTACGCGGACTTCGAGGCGTTCCTCACCGCGCTCTCGTCGCGGAAGCGAAAGCAGATCCGCAAGGAACGGCGCCAGGCGCTGGCCGACGGCGCGATCGAGATCCACGCCCTGACCGGCGACGCGCTGGCGCCCGAGCACTGGCATGCCTTCGAGCGCTGCTATCTTTCGACCGGCGCGATGAAATGGGGCAGGCCCTATCTGAACCGCGACTTCTTCCTGCGTCTGCACGAGACCATGCGCGACCGCGTGCTTCTGGTCATGGCGCGGCGGAACGGGCGCTGGATCGCCGGCGCCCTGAACCTGATCGGGCGGGACACGCTCTACGGCCGCAACTGGGGCTGCATCGAGGATCACCCCTGCCTGCATTTCGAGGTCTGCTATTACCAGGCGATCGAATTCGCCATCGCGCGCGGCCTGAAGCGGGTCGAGGCCGGCGCCCAGGGCGAGCACAAGCTGGCGCGCGGCTATGTCCCCCGCGCCACCCATTCCCTGCATTGGATCGCCGATCCCGGCTTTCGCCGCGCCGTCGCCGACTATCTGGAACGCGAACGCGCGGCGGTGGAGGACGAGTCGGACTGGCTTTCCGAACACGCCCCCTACCGCCACGAAGAAGGCCGTTGAGGCGCGCGATTGATCCGGCGCGGCGCGCTGGCTAGGCTGGCCCCGCCGTCGAAGGGAGTCGCTGATCCATGGCCAAGAGCCCGCTGCCGCCGCGCGATGCGGAATGCATCTTCTGCAAGATCGTCGCGGGCGAATTGCCCTGCCACAAGGTCCACGAGGACGAACACACCATCGCCTTCATGGACATCTTCCCGGCCAGCCCCGGCCATGTCCTGGTGATCCCCAAGGATCATCATCCCGACCTGCTGGCCATGCCGGACGACCTGCTGGGGCCGGTGATGGCAGCCACCCGCCGGGTCGCGCTGGCGGTCGCCAAGAGCCAGGGACCGGACGGCATGAATCTGTTCCAGGCCAACGGCGTCGCCGCCGGCCAGACCGTGTTTCATTTCCACATGCATATCCTGCCGCGCCGGACCGGCGATGGTGTGCTTTCCACCGAACACGGCAAGCGGGCCGGCGACCACGCCATGCTGGCCCGCGAGGCCGAGGCGTTGCGCGGCGCGCTCGCCGACATGTGAGTGCCTTGATCCGGCGCTTTCGCATCCGGAACTACCGCTCGCTGCGCGACGTCGAGATCGCGCCCGGCGCGTTGACGGTGGTGACGGGGGCGAACGGCGCCGGCAAGTCCAACCTCTACCGCGCCCTCACCCTGGCCGCGGCGGCGGCGCGCGGCACCATGGCCGCCACCATCGTCGAGGAGGGCGGCATGCCCTCCGTGCTCTGGGCCGGCGCATGGAAGCGCGACGAGCGCCGCCGCCTCGAGGTCGAGGTGGAGACGGACGATTGGTCCTTTTCGCTCGCCTGCGGCCTGCCGCCGCCGCCCCAGGGCGCCTTCGAACTCGACCCGCACGTGAAGATGGAGCGCCTATGCGATGCCGGCGGCCACCTGCTCCTCGAACGGAAGGGGCCCACGGCCTGGATGACGGCACGGGGCGCCCGAAGCCGCACCACCTATCCCGCCGAACTGGAGCCGCAGGAAGCCGCCCTGTCGCAATTGCGCGAACCGCATCTCTATCCCGATGTCGCCGTGGCCCAGGCGGTGTTGGCGCGGTGGCGCTTCTATCATCATTTCCGGACCGATGGCGGTTCGCCCCTGCGCCTTCCGCAGGTCGGCACACGGACGCCGGTCCTGGCGGCGGACGGCCGCGACCTCGCCGCCGCCCTGCAGACGATCCGCGAGATCGGCGATCCCGCCGCCCTGGCCCAGGCGATCGACCAGGCTTTTCCCGGGGCGCGCCTGGCGCTCGACATCCAGGACGGGCAATTCGCCCTCTTCCTGCATCAGGCCGGGTTCAAGCGTGCCTTCTCGGCCCGGGAACTGTCGGACGGGACGTTGCGCTATCTGTGCCTGGTCGCGGCCCTGCTGTCCCCGCGTCCGAGCCCCTTGCTGATCCTGAACGAGCCGGACCAGAGCCTGCACCCCGATCTCATGGCGCCGCTGGCCGGCCTGGTGCTGGCCGCCTCGCGCTTCTCGCAGGTCTGGGTCATCACCCACAGCGCCGATCTGGCGCGCCGCCTGACGCGGGCGGGCGCCACGAGTTTCGACCTCAGGATCGAGGCCGGGGCGACGATCGCCGAGGAAACGGCGTGAGGGGTCAGAAGCCGATGGCGGCGAGCAGGCGGGGCGAAAGTTCTTCCGTCGGCACCTGCACCAGATCCTTGTTCAGGGTGGCGTTGAGCCGGGCCCTTGCGCTGGCGCCGAGGACATTGCGGATGTCGCCCAGCATGGTGGGCGGGGCGGCGATGATCAGCCGGTCGTAGCGCCCGGCTCGGGCGGCATCGTTGAGCTGTTTCGCAAGATCCTCGGCGAAGGCGCGTTCCTCGGCGCGCAGCGGATCCTCCGCCGGCTCGATCGCCGCGCGGCGGCCGTCGGCGGTCGAATAGGCGCGGCCGGGCTGGTCTGTGCCGATCTCGCGGCTGAAATGATGGTTCCGAGGCGGCGGCACGAAGCCGCCGTCGACGGCCTCGAGTTCGGTGAAGGGCCGGGTCCCCTGAAGCAGGCGGGCGCCATGCGCGTCGGCCAGCATGATCCAGTAGAGCGGCAGGTGAGGCATGACAGGTTCTTCCCGAAAGACAGGTTTCGATCATGCGAAGGGCCGCCGCCGCCGGAATTGATCTGGATCAAATCCGGCGGCGGCGGCCCCTCTTTTTACGGCCGATCAGTGGGTTACCCCGGTCAATGGGTCAGTTCGGGCGTGCGCTCCTCGTCGCCGTCGTCCTCGGAGACCGCCGGCGACGGCTTGTTGGCTTCGATTTCGAAGACCAGCTGGCCGTCCTTGAAGTCGACATGGACCGAACCGCCCCGGGTCAGCTTGCCGAACAGCAGATCGTCCGCCAGCGGCTTCTTGATCCGCTCGGCGATCACCCGGGCGAGCGGGCGGGCACCAAAGGCGGCGTCGAAGCCGGTTTCGGCCAGATGGCTGCGCGCGGCCTGGGAGACCGTGATCTCCACCCCGCGATCGGCGAGCTGGAATTCCAGCTCGGCGATGAACTTGTCGACGACCTTGCCGATGATCTCCGGCGTCAGGCCCGAGAAGGGCACCACCGCGTCCAGCCGGTTGCGGAACTCGGGCGTGAACATGCGCTTGATCGCATCCTCGTCCGCGCCCTCGTTCAGGCTCCTGCCGAAACCGATGGCGGGTTTCGCCGCCTCGGCCGCGCCGGCGTTGGTGGTCATGATCAGGACGACGTTGCGGAAGTCGATCTTCTTGCCGTTGTGGTCCGTCAGCTTGCCGTGGTCCATCACCTGCAACAGGATGTTGAACAGGTCCGGATGGGCCTTCTCGATCTCGTCGAGCAGCAGCACGCAATGGGGATGCTGGTCGATGGCGTCGGTCAGCAGCCCGCCCTGGTCGAAGCCTACGTAACCCGGCGGGGCACCGATCAGGCGCGACACCGTGTGGCGTTCCATATATTCCGACATGTCGAAGCGGATCAGCTCGACGCCCATGATCTTGGCGAGCTGGCGCGCCACCTCGGTCTTGCCGACGCCGGTCGGGCCCGAGAAGAGATAGGCGCCGATCGGCTTCTCCCCTTCGCGAAGGCCGGCGCGGGCCAGCTTGATCGAGGCCGAGAGCGCGGTGATCGCCGCGTCCTGGCCATAGACCACGCGGCGCAGTTCCGGCTCCATGTTGGCGAGCAGGGCCTTGTCGTCCTTGGAGACCGACTTCGGCGGGATGCGGGCGATCTTGGCCACCACCGCCTCGATCTCCTTCACGCCGATGGTCTTGCGCCGGCGCGCCGGCGGCACCAGCATCTGGGCCGCCCCCGATTCGTCGATCACGTCGATCGCCTTGTCGGGCAGCTTGCGGTCGTTGATGTATTTCGCCGCCAGCTCCACCGCCGCCTTGATCGCGTCATTGGTGTAACGCACCTGGTGGTGCTCCTCGAAATAGGGCTTGAGACCCTTGAGGATCTTCACCGCGTCCGACAGCGACGGCTCGTTCACGTCGATCTTCTGGAACCGGCGCAGCAGGGCGCGATCCTTCTCGAAATAGGCGCGGAACTCCTTGTAGGTGGTCGAGCCGATGCAGCGCAGCGAGCCCTGCGCCAGTGCCGGCTTCAGCAGGTTGGAGGCATCCATCGAACCGCCGGAGGTGGCGCCGGCGCCGATCACCGTGTGGATCTCGTCGATGAAGAGGATGGCGCCCGGCGTCTGCTCGATCTCGCCGATCACCGCCTTCAGCCGTTCCTCGAAATCGCCGCGATAGCGGGTCCCCGCCAGCAGCGTGCCCATGTCGAGGGAATAGATCACCGAATTCAGCAGGACCTCGGGCACGTCGCCCTCGACGATCTTGAGAGCGAGGCCCTCGGCAATCGCGGTCTTGCCGACGCCGGGATCGCCGACCAGCAGGGGATTGTTCTTCTGGCGCCGGCACAGGATCTGCACCGTGCGCTCGATCTCGGCTTCGCGGCCGATGACCGGATCGATCCGCCCTTCCGCCGCCTTGCGGTTCAGGTTGACGGCATAGGTCGCCAGCGCCTCGCCCTTCCGCGGGGCCGAGGCATCGCCCTGGCGGCGCTGGGCGCCGCTGTCGCCGCCCTCCTCGTCGGCGCCGCGCACGGCGCGGGTCTCGCCCATGCCCGGGCGCTTGGCGACGCCGTGGCTGATGTAACTGACCGCGTCCAGACGGGTCATGTCCTGCTCCTGCAGGAAATAGGCGGCGTGGGATTCGCGCTCGCCGAAGATGGCGACGAGCACATTGGCCCCGGTCACCTGATCGCGCCCGGAGGATTGGACATGGATCACCGCGCGCTGGATGACGCGCTGGAAGCCGGTGGTGGGTTTCGCGTCCTCGTCGTCCTCGACCACGAGACCTTCCAGTTCGGTCTCGATGTAGCCGGTGAGCTGGCGGCGCAAGAGGTCGAGATCGACATTGCACGCCCGCATCACGCTGGCGGCATCGCTATCGTCGATGAGCGCCAGCAGAAGATGTTCGAGGGTCGCAAATTCGTGGCTTCGCTCGTTGGCGATCGCCAAGGCCCGGTGCAGGGACTTTTCGAGGCTGCGCGAAAAAGACGGCAAGGCACACCTCCCACTTTGCGCCGACCGCCAAACGGGCGGTCACGAGGCCCGGACCCTCGTCGGAGGGGCCGGAAGGCGCGCAAGCTGGCGGAAGGCCCGACGCGCCTATTCCTTCTCCATGGTGCATTGAAGGGGATGCTGGTGTCGACGGGCGAAATCAACCACCTGGGTCACTTTCGTCTCCGCCACCTCATAGGTGAAGACACCGCATACGCCGATACCCTTCTGATGGACGTGGAGCATGATCTGTGTCGCCTCTTCCCGATTCTTGTGGAAAAAGCGCTCGAGCACGTGGATGACGAATTCCATGGGGGTGTAGTCGTCGTTCAGCAACAGCACGCGATACATCGAGGGACGCGCCGTCTTCGGCCGCGTCGCGGTCAGAAGCCCCGTGTTGTGGTCGTCTTCGTCGGCCATGGCCATCGGCGGAGTCATTCGGAAATCGGACATGCTGCACATATTCGCGAGGCTACGGGTCGATCTTGTTGCCGAAGAGATGGGATGCCGCGCCACGATTTCCAACCGCTCATCAGAGGGCGGTTCGGTCCCGCGGATCCGCTGTCATGATTCTGCGCCAAATCGGGCGCTTGACAAGTATTCCCTGCGGCCGCCCGCCGGAACCCAGGGTCCCGCAATGCGAATGCCAAAAGGGATCGAAGCAAAAACGAATGCCGGCGCGGAAGGGCCGCGCCGGCATCGGTACTCGAAATACGTCAACGCGAAATACGCAACGGTACTGCGCCGGCCATGATACGCAAGCCGGCGCTTCGCCGAGCAGCCGATCAGGCGACCGGCTGGGCAAACTTCTTGAAGACGGTGCCGAGCTGGGCGGAAACCGGCTCGATCGCCTCCTGGGTGAACTGAACGGTCATCTCGCCGACCTTGTTGGTGTAGGCGAGGAAGGCGTCGAAGGCGGCCTTGGTGTAGTCGTTCTGCAGGTCGACGACTTCGCGCAGGCTCTTGGCGCCGACGACGGCCTTGGAAACGCCCACCAGGTCCTCGAAGGACTTCTTGGCGTAGGCGGTCGATTCGGCGGTCACGCCTTCGATGCCCTTGGCGGTGATGTTGAAGGACGAGACGAAAGCCTCGTAGGTGTCCTTCGACACGGAACCGGCGTCCTCGAAGGCCTTCAGGGCCTGGTCGATCTTGCCCTTCACCTGTTCGGTGGTCGCCTTGATGGTTTCGGTAGCGGTATCGGTCACTTCGGTGGTCTCCGGTTTGGCGGTCTTTGCTTTGGTGGCCATGTCGATCCCTCGTTCGCGGGTGCTTCATGGGTCAGGTCGGCCAAACGGACTGCCGGCCCGCCGTGGCGATGCGAAAGTGCATCGCGTTTTGCAACAGCATCGCGGCATCGTCGTGTCCCGGATCCCCCGGCCGGCCCCCCGACAGGCCCGGCCCCCAAGGATGCGGCGGGGCGCCGAGCCGGGTACCTCCGGCACCGTCCAGAGCCAACCGAAGTTGCTGCAACGCGGTATGAGGGCAGCGTCGATCCGAACCCACACAAAGTCAAGGGGAATTGTTGCAACGCAGCAAAAATTAGACGAAAGACTAAATTGCCGTGACGCCCAGCCGTTTCCCGTTCCCGCCGACCGTCAGTTCCAACGCGCCACGTTCAGGCCGTTCGCGCCCACCTGCACGACGAAAGGCTTGTCGTCGCCGGGCTTTATGAGGGCGACCGGCCGGAGGTCGAGACCGCGCGGCATGTTCACCGCGACCCCGGTCCGGTCGGCGTCGAACAATTCGCGCGGAAAGCTCAACGCCTCGAACCGGCCGTCGCCCTGCTGGAAGGCATTGTAGTGAAACTGCCCGTTCCGGCAGGCGGCGACGATCCAGTAGAAATTGTCGGAACGCAGGAAAGTGCCGGTCGGCGCCGGCCCCGCAACGTCCGACGCGTCCATGGCGCGTTCCAGCCGGGCCGTGCGGGCGGCATCGATGCCGACGCTCGCCGTCTCCGCCGCGACCAGCGGCCCCTCCGGGCTGAACGCCAGGATGCTGGCCGGCCCCCAGGCATATTGATCGATGCGGGCGCCATAGTCCGTGAAGGCGACTTCATAGGCGCGCACCTGTTCGCGCCAGACCGCATTGTAGACGAAACGGACGCGGTCGGACGCCCCCGCCGCGCAGGCCTGCCTGACGTCGTCGCCCGACAGATAGCGGTACCAGGTCGGCAGCCGCGCCATGGTCCCGGAAACGGGCCCGTTCGGCATGCAGCCGGCGAGCGCGAAACCGGTGCTGAGGACGGCCGCGCGCCAGGCGCGGGCACGAAATTTCGCCATTCGATGCACTCCCAGATTCCCGAAGACGTCGCTTCGACCCCGTCATACCCGCGACCGGTGGCGAGCATGCGCCGACTGCTTTCCGACGCCAAGCGGGCGAAATTAGGGCGACTTGGCGTCACCCTTTGAGTCCAATCCTCAAAAATATCCCACAACCTTCGGATTCCATGGACATTCCCGGCCTCGGCCCTTATCGTCGGGGCGGGCAATTACGAAACGGGGGCGAACCGATGCGGGGTGCGCTTTCACGGGTCTGGTCGGCTTTGGCCCGTATGACGTCGAATGGTGACAATCAGCGTGATCGCGGCCGGCGCCGCTCCGCGCGGCCGCCGCTGCTCGTGCTCGCGGCCGCCATGGCCGCCGCTCTCGCCGCCACCGCCGGTCCCGCCCTCGCCCGCGCTCCCTATTCCGCCGTCGTCATCGACGCCACGACGGGCCACGTCATCCTGTCAGACAGCCCGTCGGCCAAGCGCCACCCGGCGTCCCTGACCAAGATGATGACCATCTACATGGCGCTCGACGCGGTCAAGGCGGGCGCCCTCACCATGGACCAGCGCCTGACCGTCTCCGCCAATGCCGCCTCGCGGGAGCCGACGAAGCTGGGCCTGCGCCCGGGCCAGACGATCACCGTGAAGAACGCGATCATGTCGCTGATCACGCTTTCCGCCAACGACATGTCCGTCGTCCTGGCCGAGGCGATCGCCGGCAGCGAGGACGCCTTCGCCGCCCGCATGACCGCCCGCGCCCATCAGCTCGGCATGACCGACACGCTGTTCCGCAACGCCAACGGCCTGCCGGACCCGGCCCAGGTGACCACGGCCTACGACATGGCCCGCCTCGGCCTCGCGCTGATGCGCGACCATCCGGATTATTACGACCTGTTCTCGACCCAGAAGTGGCGCTTCGGCGGCAAGGTGATCACCAACCACAACCGCATGCTGGGCCGCTACAAGGGCACCAACGGCATCAAGACCGGCTATATCCGCGCCTCCGGCTTCAATCTCGTGGTCTCGGTGGAGCGCAACGGGCGCCATCTGGTCGGCGCCATCTTCGGCGGCACTTCGGCACGGTCGCGGGACGACCGCATGATCCAGCTTCTCGACGCCGCCTTCGTCCGGCTGGAGACCAAGCCTGAACTGGTGGCCAAGGCCCGCGTGATCCTGCCCGATTCCGTCGGCACGCCGCGCGTCACCGTCGCCCTGGCGCCGGTCGAGCCCGAGGTCCTGCCCACCCAGAAGCCGGCCCCGGCCGACATCGCGCTCGCCGTCGGCGCCCTCGACGCCAAGATCGCCGAGATCAGCCGCGGCGAGGAAGACGAGGCCGAGGCCGATTACGCCGAAACGCCCGCGCCGGCCCCACCGGCGATCGCCACCGTGGCCCTTGCCGATGCGCCGGTCCTGCCGACGCCGCGCCCCGACCCGCAAGGCACCTCGGCGCCCGCGGCCGTGGCGGCCAATACGCTCGACGCGCAACTGATGGAAGCGCGCGCCCGCGCCGCCGCCGGCGAGACATGGGGCGTGCAGATCGGTGCCTTCCGGCGCCAGGACGCGGCCATGGACCATCTGCGCACCGCCAGCCGTCTGGCGCCCGGCGTGCTCGACGAGGTCCGCATGGCGATCCATCAGGGCACCGACGACAAGGGCACGATCTACCGCGCGCGCTTCGTCGGCCTGACCGAGAACGGCGCCCGCAGCACCTGCCTCGAACTGCGCCAGAAGTCGGTTTCCTGCATTGCCCTGAAGATGCCGCCGACCCTGGCCGCGACCGCCGTCGCCGGCACGTCGGACTGACGCGGCGCCTGCCCACCAGACGGCGGTCAGGCGAGCAGCAGCCAGTCGTCCACCCCCAGCAGGTCGGTCACGTCCGACACGAGGCCGAGGTCCGCCGCGATCTCGCCCTGCACCAGCAGGCGGTCGCCGTCGCCCAGGTCGATGACGATACCGTCGTCGCGCACCCGGACGAAATCGAGGATCGTTTCCCCGTCGGCGAAATCGAAGCCCGCGAATTCGATGGTATCGCCCTCGGCGGCGGAGAAGTCGAAGATCCGGTCGATACCCCCGCCCACCTCATAGACGAAGACGTCGCCCCCCGCCTCGCCATAGAGGCGGTCGCGGCCTTCGCCGCCCTCCAGACGATCGGCGCCGTCGCCGCCATAGATCAGATCGTCGCCGAGACCGCCGACGATCAGGTCGTCGCCCGTTTCGCCATAGAGGTGGTCGACGTCGTCGCCGCCGTCGAGCATGTCGTTGCCGTCGCCGCCGTAGAGCCGGTCGAGCTCGCCGTCGCCGAACAGCGTATCGTCGTCCTCGTCGCCGTAGATGATGTCCCGGCCCGCGCCGCCCGTCGCCGAATCGTTCCCGGCACCGCCATAGAAGCGGTCGGCGCCCTCGCCGCCCTCCATCGCGTCGGCCCCGCCGCCGCCGGAAATCCGGTCGTCGCCGGGACCGCCGGCGATATGGTCGTCGCCGCCGAAGCCATAGAGCACGTCGCGCCCCCGGCCGCCCTCGAAGCCGTTGTCGGCGCCATTGCCGATGACGCGATCGTCGCCATGGGTGCCGACGACATTCTCGATCACCGTGCCCGCGGCCAGCGCGAGCGACTGGCCTGCCAGGGTGCTGCTGCGGCCGTCCCGAAGGTCGACGGTGACCGCATCGCTGAGCGCGGCGACGTTCAGCGTATCGGTGCCGCCGTCGTCGGCGAGCGGCGGCGCGCTGGCGCCATAATCGGCGAATTCGTCGGTGAAGACATAGAGACCGTCGTCGCCCGTCGTGGTGCCGTAGAAATGCAGCGCCCAGGCCTGGACCGAGCCCGTGCCCCCGGTGCCCTGGTCCTCGACCACCAGGCTCCAGGTGCCGGCCGGGGCTTCGCCCCAATGGTGATTGGTGGAAAAGGTGAAGTTCAGGCCCGACTGCGCCAGCGTGCCGTCGCCCGGCCGATCGACCAGCACGCTGTCCGTGCCGTCGGGCGAGATCAGATGGACCACGAGATCGCCGACGAAATCATGATCCGTGATCAGGTCGACCTCCACCCATTCGATGGTGAAGGCCCCCGCGGCCTCCGCCCCCACCGTCGCGGTCAGGGTCAGATCGCCCAGGTCGGGAATGGCGGCGGCGCCGACGTCGACGGGCACGGTCAGCATGTCTTCCGACGCCCGGTCGCCGTCGGGCGTCCAGGTCTCGGCCAGGCGGACGGCGGCGACGGCATCGACCAGGCCGAAGCCGAAATCGTGGCTGACGTGATAGCCGCCGCCGTTCCAGGTGGTGGCGCCGTTCCGTTCCCAGCTGCCGCCGTCCAGGTCGATGCCCTTGGCGCTGGCCGCCAGGATGGCCTGGACGTCGCGATAGCCGAGGTCCGGATTGGCCTCCAGCATCAGGGCGACGACGCTGGAGACGATGGGCGCGGCGAACGACGTGCCCGAGACATAGACATAATCGGCCGACGGCGCGTTCGGCTGCGTGGTGTCGGCATGGGTCGTCGCGATCGAGGTGCCCGGGGCGGCGACCAGGATGCTGGCGCCGGGTGTCGAGAAACTGGCGACATGGCCCTGCTTGTCGCTGGCCGCCACCGTGATGGTGCCGCGCTGGTTGCTGAAGCTGTGGTAATTGGTGTTGTCGCCATCCAGGCTGGCGTCGCCTTCGACATATTGACGGTCGTTGCCCGCCGAGAAGACGAAGACCGTGCCGAGACCGCCGCGCCCTTCGGTCAGGGCGGTCTCGAACGCGCTCTCGACACCGTCGAACCAGGAGGCACGGAAATTGTCGCCGAAGGGCGTGACCAGGCCCCAGCTGCTGTTGCTGACGTCGACCGAAGCCTGGCGCGCCAGCAGGTCGGCGATTTCGCCGAGCGTCGAGCCGTCGCCGCCGAAGCGGATGTAGAAGCCGGCCATGGTCGATTCGGGCGCGCCGCCGACCAGCCCCGTATCGCCCGACTGGCCGGCGCCGATCACCCCGGAAACCCAGGTCCCGTGCAGGTCGCCGGCATCGTCCGGATTGATGTCCCGGCTCCCCGCGCCGTCGCGCGGATCATAGGAAAGGTCGAGGTCGAAACGACCCGCCAGATCGACGTGGCCGGTATCGAAGCCCTCGTCGATGATCCCGACGACCACCCCGGCCCCCGTGTATTCCTGCCAGACATCGACCAGTGGCACCGACCACGGATTGACGACGCCATATTGGTCCGGCGCTCCGAAATGCCATTGATAGTCGAACAGTGAATTGTTCAAAGTCGACAAATTGAAATTGGGCGCGACGAGATCGGAAGTGCGTGTATTCCTCGTCATTGTTTCCTCCCTCTTCGGCCCAATTTTTTTGCGGGAATTTTCTTCCCGGGAAGTTAACCCTAGTCCTGTTTGATGTTTTCTTCACCCCCTGGCATCGCAGGGGTTGAGAAAGGAGACCCGGTGGCAGCGTGTCGTCTCGGGCCTTTGCGACGCGGGCACCGCTCTCGGGGCTTTGCGGCGCCCGCGCCGCGGGGCAGGATGGCGCCATGTCCGATGCCGTCCCCCCGTCCGAGTCCGCGACCTTCAATGACCCGACCCCGGGCGAACGGAAGGGCCTGTCCCGCGCCGTCCGCCCCCGCGATGCCGCCACCCTGATCCTGCACCGCGCCGGCCCGGGCGGCGTCGAGCTGTTGATGGGACGGCGCCATGAAGGTCATCGCTTCATGCCCGGCCAATGGGTCTTCCCGGGCGGTCGCCTGGACCGGGGCGATCTCCATGCACCGGCGACGCCACTTTCGCCGGCGGTCGCCGCCGCGCTCGGCCGGGCCGCGCCGCCGCGCCGGGCCCATGGTCTCGGCGTCGCCGCCGTGCGCGAAACCTTCGAGGAGACGGGGCTGATGATCGGCGCGGCCGATCCGAGGGCGCCGCGTCTCGCCGGCGGGCCGCTCGACGCCTTCGGCGCGGCGGGACTGGTACCGGCACTGGACGTATTGGAATTCGTCGCCCGCGCCGTCACCCCGCCCTATCGCCCGATGCGCTTCAATGCGCGCTTCTTCCTGGCGCCGGCCGAGGCGGCCCTGGGCGAGGCCCGCCCCTCTCCCGAGCTGACCGAAGTCGCCTGGGTGCCCCTGGCCGACGCCCGGCGCCTGGACCTGCCGCGCATCACCGGCGTCGTGCTCGGCGTGATCGAACAGCGCCTGTCCGGCGCCGACCGGCGCATCCCCGCCTTTTCGTACCGCCACGGCCGCCGGATCGTCGATTATGACGGTTGAGCCCAAGGCGCCGCGCGTCCGCGCCCGCCCGGCCGCCAGCCTGATCCTGATCGGGCCGGACGACAGCGTACTGATGGGCCGGCGCCCGCCGCGCAGCCGCTTCGCCCCCGACGCCTGGGTCTTTCCCGGCGGCAGGGTCGATGCCGGCGACGGCCGCCACGCCTGCTGTTTCCGCGCCGCCGCCGTGCGCGAAACCTTCGAGGAGACGGGGCTGACGGTGCCGGCCGACCGGCTCAGCCCGCTCGGCCGGGCGATCACGCCGAGCAACAGCCCGATCCGCTTCGACGCCCGTTTCTTCATCGCCCATGCCGGCGATGCATTGCGCGGGGCGCCGCTGGTCACCAATGGCGAATTCACCGAATTGCACTGGCTGCCGCTGGCCCGCGCCCGCGCCCTGCCCCTGATGGACGTCACCGAAATCATGCTGGACGAGGCGCTGACGCGGCGGGCCGGCGGGCCGGACGGCGTGCTGACCCTGTCCTATCGCGGTCCTCATACGTTTTTGCGCCGCCTGCCCGCCTAAGCCGAACTTGACAAGCGGCCGCGCCCGAGTATGTTCGCGGTTCATTTTTTCGAGGCGCGCCTGCCGCGCCTGTTGGAGTCTGTCATGGCAAAGCCGACCACGCTGAAGATCAAGCTCGTCAGCACCGCGGAGACCGGGTACTTCTACGTCACCAAGAAGAACCCGCGCACCAAGACCGAGAAGCTGTCGTTCAAGAAGTACGACCCGGTCGTGCGCAAGCACGTCGAGTTCAAGGAAGCCAAGATCAAGTAAGGCGCATTTCGCGCATCTGATCCGCAGCCAGCCTGCTTGTTCGCGCCAATGGCGGCCCTTAAGGTGCCGCCATTGCTGTTTCGAACGGAGAAATGCGGATGGCTGCCTCCCAATCTCGCGGTCCCCAGACCCTCGATCAATGGGAAGCCCGCGCCGGCGCGCTCGACTTCCGCCATCTCGCCTTCATCGACGGCCGCTTCGTGCCCGCCGTCTCGGGCAAGACCTTCCCCTGCATCTCGCCGACCGACGGCCGTGTGCTGACCCATGTCGCCGCCTGCGAGGCGGACGACGTCGATGTCGCCGTGGCCTCGGCGCGCCGCGTGTTCGACTCCGGCGCCTGGTCGCGCATGGCGCCGCGCGGGCGGAAGAAAATCCTGCTGAAATTCGCCGAGCTGATGCGCCGCCACGCCGAGGAACTGGCGCTGCTCGAGACCCTCGACATGGGCAAGCCCATCGGCGATTCCCTGGGCGTGGACGTGCCCGGTTCCGCCAATACGATCCAGTGGTACGCCGAGGCGATCGACAAGGTCTATGACGAGATCGCGCCGACCGCCCACAATGCGATCGGCCTGATTACCCGCGAGCCGGTCGGCGTCGTCGGCGCCGTGGTGCCCTGGAACTTTCCCCTGCTGATGACCTGCTGGAAGCTGGGCCCCGCGCTCGCCACCGGCAATTCCGTCGTCCTGAAGCCGGCGGAACAGAGCCCGCTGACCGCGCTCCGCCTCGCGGAACTCGCCATCGAGGCCGGCCTGCCCGCCGGCGTCCTCAATGTGGTGCCGGGCTTCGGCGAGACGGCGGGGGCCGCGATCGGCCTTCACATGGACGTCGACGCCCTCACCTTCACCGGCTCGACCCAGGTCGGGAAATATTTCCTGGAATATTCCGGGCGCTCGAACATGAAGGCGGTCAGCCTGGAGTGCGGCGGCAAGTCGCCCCACATCGTCATGGCCGACTGCGCCGACCTCGACCTCGCCGCGACCAAGGCGGCCTGGGGCATCTTCTACAATCAGGGCGAAGTCTGCACCGCCGGCTCCCGCCTCCTGGTCGAGGAACCGATCAAGGAGGAATTCCTCGAGAAGCTGGCCAAGGTCGCGGCCGGCATCCAGCCGGGCAACCCGCTCGATCCCGCGACCAAGATGGGCGCCATGGTCGACGAGCAGCAGATGGAACGGGTGCTGTCCTATATCGAGACCGGCAAGGACGACGGCGGCGAAGTGATCCTGGGCGGCCAGCGCGCGCGCCTCAACAGCGGCGGCTTCTATGTCGAGCCGACGATCTTCGACAAGGTCCGGCCCCACGCGAGGATCGCCCAGGAGGAGATCTTCGGCCCGGTGCTCTCGACCCTCACCTTCAACGGCCTCGACGAGGCGATCCGGATCGGCAACGACACGATCTACGGCCTGGCCGCCGCGATCTGGACCAAGGACATCGACAAGGCCATGGGTGCCGCCAGGGCGCTGCGCTCCGGCCTCGTCTGGGTCAACGGCTGGGACGAGGACGATATCACCATGCCGTTCGGCGGCTTCAAGCAGTCGGGCTTCGGGCGCGACCGCTCGCTCCACGCCATGGAGAAATACACGCAACTGAAGTCGACCTGGATCAGCATCCGCTGATCCAGGCCATCGTCTGATTTACGGCGTCACGATCGCGAAATCGGCCGACGGGCGCTTCAGGGCGCCGAAGATCGCCGCGACCGCCTGGGGATCGCCCTCGATCTTGATCGCTTCCGCGGCGATCATGTCCGGCATCTTCGCCATGCCCGACATCACCATGAGGAAAGCCGCGCGGTTCGCCGTCAGGGTCGCGGCCGCCCCGTCCTTCGTGCCCGTCTCATGGCCGAGCACGCTGTTGGCCAGCGTCAGGGCGAAAGCCTCGTCCCGGTCCGGGAAGACGAGATTGACGGTCAGCGCCTTGTCCGCGGCCTTCGCGGGATCGACCATCACCGCCATCAGGTCGAACAGCAGGGCCGTGTCCATGGCGCGCACCGTGTCGATGGCGACCGAACGCGGCAGCGGTATGCGCTGGCCCGAGCGGAGTTCCGCCGCCCCCGAGAGATAGATGTTGCGCCAGGGCGCGCTTTCCGCCTGATAGCCCATCTGCTCGTAGGCATCGGCCAGCAGTTCGCGCGCGGCCGCGTGTTCCGGCTCGGCGAAGACGACATGCTTCAGGATTTCCGCCACCCAGCGGTAGTCGCCGGCGGCGAAGGCGACGCGCGCCTTCTCCACGACGGCATCGGCGCCGCCGAAGGCTTCGACGTAGTGTTTCGCCGCCTCCTCGGGCGGCAGGGGATTGAGCGACGACGGATTGCCGTCGTACCAGCCCATGTAGCGCTGATAGACCGCCTTCGAATTGTGGCTCATGGTCCCGTAGTAACCCTTGTTGTACCATTCGCGAGCCAGCACCGGCGGCAGGGCGATGCGCTCCGCGATCTCCTCGCCGGTATAGCCTTCGTTCATCAGGCGCACCGTCTCGTTGTGGAGATAACGATAGGCGTCGCGGTGCTTGGTGATGTAGTCCTTGATCTCGTCGCGGCCCCAGCGCGGCCAGAAATGGCTGGTGAACATCACGTCCGTGCGGTCGGCGAAGAGACGCGCGGATTCGCCCAGATAGTCGGCCCAGGCCTTGGCATCGCGCACCAGGGCGCCGCGGAGCGTCAGCACGTTGTGCATGGAGCCGTTGGCGTTCTCGGCGAGGCAGAGCGCGTTCCACTGTGGCAGGAAGATGTTCATCTCCGCCGGGGCCTCGGTGCCCGGCGTCATCTGGAATTCCAGGGTGACGCCGTCGATCACCATGGTCTGGCCGGTCTCGGTGATACTGTCGGTCGGCGGAATCAGGGTGACCGTGCCGGCCGAGAGCGCCGGGCCGATGCCGGTCGAAAGCTGCCCTTCAGGCCCCTTGGGCAGCAGGGTGCCGAACATGAAGGTGGCGCGCCGGCCCATGGCGTTGCCCGCGATGACGTTCTCGCTGACCGCATGCTCGGTGAAGCCCTCGGGTGCGATGATCTTCACCTTGCCGGAATCGACGTCCGCCTGTTCGACGACGCCGCGCACGCCGCCGTAGTGATCGGCATGGCTGTGGGTATAGATGACGGCGTGGATCGGCTTCAGGCCCAGCTTCGACGAGACCAGGTCATAGGCGGCCGAGGCCATTTCGGTCGACAGCAGGGGGTCGATGACGATCCAGCCGGTCTCGCCCTCGATGAAGGTGATGTTGGAAATGTCGAAGCCGCGCACCTGGTAGATGTGGTCGGCGACCTTGAACAGGCCGTGGCGCGCCAGGATCGCGGCGGTGCGCCACAGGCTGGGATTCACCGTCGGCGGCGCCGGCTGCTTCAGGAAGTCGTAGGCGCTGAAATCCCAGACCACGCGGCCGTCCGCGCTCTTGATCACGGGGTCGGACATGGTGGCGATGAAGCCCCGGCCGGCGAAATCCTCGTCGCGCCTGTCGTCGACGGGCAGGGTGGCGGCCACGGCCGCATTGGCGGCGACGGTGCTTTCCGTCGCGGGTTTCGGTGCCGTGGCGCCGCCCGCCGGGCCCCCGCCCTCGCCCATCGCCCCCGCCGACCACAGCACGGTCGCGGCCAGACCGCAGCCGATCCTTCTCAGCATGCCCTTCATCCTTTTCCTCCCGCCGCCCCGGTTCATGCCGGGGATCCTTGGTCGCGGCAGGATTTCACGGCGCCGGACGCGGCGGCAATGCCCGATCCGGGCAGGGGCCGAGGCCGGGAGGCCAGATCCGGGAGGCCAGATCCGGGAGGCCAGATCCGGGAGGCCAGATCCGGGAGGGGGTCTCAGGTCGGATCGTCGGACAGCAGGGAGCGGATGGCGAAGGCGGTGCGCTGGCGCGCGGCGACACTGTCCCTGAAATAGGCGGCGCCGGCGTGATAGCGCCCGGCCTCGTCCTGGACCAGATAGCCCCGGTTCAGCAAGGTGCCGATCTTGCGCCGCAGGGTCTCGCGCGGGATGCCGGTCAGGCGCGAGAGGCGCAGCAAGGGCATGCCCGACGCATCACCGTCCAGCAGTTGCCGGACGAGAAGGCGCATCACGGCGCCCTGTTCGTCGCCGCCATGCAGGCGCTGACGCTCTACGGCGATGACGTCGAGAAGGTCGAGCAGACGCCGCACGTCCTCGATGCCCTGGGCGTCGAGGCCCGGAACCTCGACCGGGAAAACCGCATCGCCGGTCTTCCGCGAGCTGGTCATGGGGCGACGCCCGTCATGTCATGGTGACCCGGTTGCGCCCCTCCGCCTTCGAGCGGTAGAGCGCCTCGTCGGCCCGCCGGATGACCTCCCCGGGGCGCTCGCCCTCGGCGATCTGGGCGACGCCCGCGGAGACCGTGACCGAAATTTCCCGCCCGTCGCCGATGTGGAAGGGCTCCTGCGCCGTCACGCGCACCAGGCGATCCGCGATCATGCGTGCCTCGTCGGCCATGGTCTCGGGCATGACGACGATGAATTCCTCGCCGCCGTAGCGCGCCGCCAGATCGACGCCGCGCACGTTCATCCGGATGCGATGGGCGAACTGCTTCAGCACGGCATCGCCGGCGGCATGGCCATAGGTGTCGTTGATCGACTTGAAGTGATCGAGGTCGAGCAGCATGAGGACGGTGCTGCGACGCTCGCCGCCCCGGTCCTGATCCATGCGCGCCGACAGATGGTTCTCGAGATAACGCCGGTTGTAGAGCCCGGTCAGCGGGTCGATCAGCGCCATTTCGGCGGTCTTCTGCATGGTCGCGCGCAAGCGGTCCTGATAGATCTTGCGGCGCAGCTGGGAATTCACCCGCGCCTGCAGTTCCGCCTTGTCGATCGGCTTCGTGACATAGTCGTTCACACCGAGATCGAGGGCGCGCAACAGCGAGCGGTCGTCGCCGCCCTTCGACAGAACCAGCACCGGCACCTGTCGCAGCCGTTCGGAGGCGCGCAGAAAGGCGCAGAGGCGCAGCCCCTGCTGACCCGGCAGGGCCAGGCTGACGACGACCAGATCCCAATCCGCCTCGGTGACCGCCTGACGGGCCGCCGCCTCGTCGCCGACGACGCGCAGCCCCGAATGGTTCGACAGGATCGGCTTGAGCGCGTCGACGGAGGCCGGGTCATCCTCGACCACCAGGATCGGGGCACCGGCGATCGCCGCCGCGTCCCGCGCCTGATCGGACAGCGAGACGAGGCCGAGGGACAGACCCGTCACCTCGCGCAGGCGCAATTCGTCGAACATGGTCTTCAGCCGCACGAGATTGCGCACGCGGGCGAAGAGCGCGACGTCGTTCGTCGGCTTGGTCAGGAAATCGTCGGCGCCGGCCTTGAGCCCGGCGATCCGGTCCGACGGGTGGTCGAGGCCGGTGATCATCACCACCGGAATGTGACTGGTCAGAGGGTCGGCCTTGAGACGGCGGCAGACCTCGAAGCCGTCGATGTCCGGCATCATGACGTCGAGCAGGATGATGTCGGGATTTTCGGTCCGGGCCTTTTCCAGGGCTTCCTGTCCGCTGCCGGCCAGGGCGACTTCGAAGAATTCCGCGACGAGCTTGGCCTCGAGCACTTTCCGGATGACATGGACGTCGTCGACCACGAGTACTTTGGCTGTCATCCCCGCCCCGTAGGCTGCCCAGCCGAGCCGGGCCATTCGAAGAAACGCGACACCGAACACGCGCTCCTAAAACTCGGCGTTGACCCGGGGGCCGGCCGCCCATCATGTTGACACCGACATCCCGCTTTCGGGACCATCCGTCACCCCTCCGCAGGGCTCCATAGCACTACAATGAATCCGCCGTGAAGCGAAGTCCGATCAGGGGTGTAAAAGAGGTAAATGGCCATGAAAACAGACCGGGCGGAAACCATCGCCCTGCTTGCTCTTGCCCATATCGCGGGTGACGAGGACCTGCTGCATCGCTTCATGGCGGACTCGGGCATGGATTCAACCGAGCTGCGAATTTCAGCCGCCGATCCCGCGCAATTGGGCGGGATTCTGGACTTCATCCTGGGCGACGAGGCGCGCGTGCTGGATTTCGCCGCCGCCGCCGGTCTCGACCCGGAAGAGCCGATGCGGGCCCGCCTGACCCTGTCGGGCGCCTATGTCGAAGGGCGCGGGACGATCCAATGAGCAGCGAGACGCCGCGCATCCACGACGCCGTCATGCCCCAGCTCGACGCGCTCGAGCTTCTGGAGGGCCGGCCCCTGGTCATCACCGACGCGGACGAGGTGCTGTTCCTCTTCGTCCAGGGTTTCGAGGCCTATCTCGAGGACAACGGCTTCTATCTCGATCTGTCGTCCTTCGCCCTGGTCGGCAACATCCGCCGCGCCGACACCGAGGACATGGCCCCGGTCGAAGAGGCGAAGGCCCTTCTCGACGGCTTCTTCCGCGAACGCACCGAGACCATGACCCCGGTGCCCGGCGCCGCCGAAGCCCTGGCCGCCCTGGCCGAGCGGGCCCAGGTGGTGGTCCTCTCGAACCTGCCGGATTCGTCGCGCGGGGCGCGGGAGAAGGCGCTGGCGCTGGCCGGCATGCCCTATCCGATCGTCGCCAATACCGGCCTGAAGGGTCCGGCCGTGCGCCACATGGCGGACCGCGTGCGCGCGCCCGTGTTCTTCCTGGACGACATTCCCCACAATCACACCTCTGTCGCCCAGGCGGCGCCCGACGTGCAGCGCGTCCATTTCATCGCCGATCCGCGCCTGGCGCGGCTGATCGGCCCGGCCGAGCATTGCCACCACCGGGTCGACGACTGGGCGGAAGTGCGGCGCCTGATCGAACGGGAACTGGCCGACATCGGGTGGTGAGATGAGCGGCTTTCGTCACGGTGTCGACCTCGGCGGCACCAAGACCGAGATCGTCACCCTGGACGACGGCGGCCGCGAAGTGTTCCGGCGCCGCGTGCCGACGGCGCGCGGCGACTATCGTGCCCTCGTTCACGCCATCGCCGGTCTGGTCGCGGCGGCGGACGAAGCCGTCGGGGCCGCCGGCCATGTCGGCGTCGGCATTCCGGGCGCGATCTCGCCCGCGACCGGCCTGGTGAAGAATGCCAATACCACGGAACTGATCGGGGAAGACCTGCGCGGCGACCTGGCGACGGTCCTGGGCCGGCCCGTCCGTCTCGCCAATGACGCCGATTGTTTCACCCTGTCGGAGGCGACGGACGGCGCCGGCGCCGGCTTTCGCACGGTCTTCGGCGTCATTCTCGGCACCGGCGTCGGCGGCGGCATCGCCGTCGATGGGCGCCTGCTGTCCGGGCCCAACGCGATCGCCGGGGAATGGGGCCACAATCCCCTGCCCTGGCCGGCCGACGACGAACGCCCCGGCCCCGCCTGCTATTGCGGCAAGCACGGCTGCATCGAGACTTTCCTTTCGGGGCCCGGCTTCCGTCTCGATCATCGCGGGCGGACCGGCGCCGACATGACCACGCGGGAGATCGTGACGGCGGCCGAGGGCGGGGAACCGGCGGCGCGGGAAAGTCTGTCGCGATACGCCGCGCGTCTCGCCCGGTCGCTGGCGACGGTGGTCAACGTACTGGACCCGGACGTGATCGTGCTGGGCGGCGGCATGTCCAACATCGATGCGATCCATGACGCCGTGCCGGCGCGGATCGGCCGCCACGTCTTCTCCGACCGATGCGACACGCCGATCCGGCGCGCGCGTTTCGGCGATTCGTCTGGTGTCCGCGGTGCCGCCTGGCTGTGGCCCTCGACCTGAGCCGAAGCCTCAGCAATCGGGGCGGGGCATGGCCTCGATCCGGGTCAGCAGGGCGTCGATCGAGAAGTCGCCGTAGGCCATCTCCATGTCGCCCGAGACGCCGTTGTCGTAGAGGCGGAAACCGACCTCATACTCCGGCAGTTCCTCGTTGTCGTCGATGCCGAAGAAGGCGAGGCGCACGGGCCAGGACGGTCTGCCGCGCAGCATCTCGCCCGCCTTGCCCTCCGCGAGGCGCGGCGGATCGGCGACGGCGGAACCGCCGATGACGCCGACCACGTGACTGGCGATGGTGTCGTCCGATCCGTCGAACAGGGTGCGGGTCACGAAACGCTCGTCGTTCCGCGCCGCGCGCAGCAGGTCGACCGTATGCATGGTCGGGAAGACGGTGCCGGGGATCAGGTTCGCCGTCGTCTCCTCCGGCCTGGTGTAACGCACCACGCCACCGCCGTCCTTCAGTTCGGCGGTGCCTTCATAGGCTTCATCCTCCTCGCCGTTGACACTGTGGCGGGTCGAGAAGCGAAAGCGCTTGCCGTCCATGGATTCCCAGTTCACGACCCGGAAATCGGTGGTCGAATAGGAACCTTCGCCATCGCCGAGACGCATGCGCAACTGCTGGGTCAGGGTGTAGCCGTCGCAGACGTCGGCGAATTCGATCACCATGCGCCCCTCGGCCACGGCGACGCCGGAACCCGGCCGATTGCGCCCGAGGACGAGATCATAGACGGCGCGATGGCCGGCAAGGCGGATGTCGGTCGCGGGTTCGGGCGCGGCCTCCGCGGCCGGCGGCGATTCGGGCGCCGGCTTCGGCGCCACGGCGGCGGCCGGCACCTCGTTCACCGCGACATCGGATTCCGCCGGCTCGTCGACGGCTCCTGCGGCCGCCGTTCCGTCCGACGGGGGCGTGCCGGACTCGGGCACGGTTTCGACGAGAGCCGGCACCTCCCCGCCCGCGGCGGCGTCGACGGCGGCGGCATCCTCGCCGCCCCCGAAGAATGCCCATCGTGCCAGGAAGAAAATCGCGACCAGAGCGGTCGTCAGGACCAGTGCCCGCCGTAACATCGGCTCGTTACCTCCCACCCGAATCGGGTGTCCTGCAAATATGACATGCTTCATGCCACGACAAGAATGCGGCCACAGTTGGACTTGCTCTCGCATCCGCACTGTTGCCAGACTGCCACCACCATGTCCCGTTCCGCCACCGTTCTGATCGCCCGCCCCCTGCCCGCCGCCTGCGAGGCGCGGCTGGATGCACTGTTCTCGACGCGGCGCCCGCCCGGTGACGGACCCCATCCCCTGCCCGAACTGCTGGCCCGGGCGGAAGGCTGCGACGGCCTTCTGGTCACCCTGACCGAAAAGCTGGACCGCGCCGCCCTCGCCGCCCTGCCGGCGGGTGTCCGCGTCATCGCCACCATGTCCGTCGGCTTCGATCACATCGACGTGGAAGCCGCGCGGACGCGCGGCATCGCCGTGACCAATACCCCCGGCGTCCTGACCGAGGCGACGGCGGATCTCACCCTTCTCCTGATGCTGGGCGCCGCCCGCCGGGCGAAGGAGGCGGCGGCCCTGATCGCCGAGGACCGCTGGGGCCCCTGGTCGCCCACCGGGCTGCTCGGCCTCGATCTCGGCGGGCGCCGGCTCGGCATTCTCGGTCTCGGGCGGATCGGGGCGGCGGTGGCGCGGCGGGCGCGCGCCTTCGGCATGGAGATCCACTACCACGGCCGCCGAAGGGCCCCGCCCGAGATCGAGGCCGATGCCCGCTATCACCCGCGGCTCGAGGATCTGCTGGCGGTTTCCGACGTCCTGAGCCTGAACGCCGCCTCGACCGATGCGACGCGCGGCATCATCAACGCCCGGACCCTGGCCCTGCTGCCAAAAGGCGCGATCCTGGTCAACAGCGCGCGCGGCGACCTGGTCGACGACGATGCCCTGATCGAGGCCCTGCAAGGCGGCCGCCTGTTCGCCGCCGGGCTCGACGTGTTCAGGGGCGAGCCCCGGATCGACGCGCGTTACCGCGAGCTGCCCAATGTCTATGCCCTGCCCCATATCGGCAGCGCCACCCTCGAGACGAGGACCGCCA
This sequence comes from Zavarzinia marina, assembly GCF_021568905.1. GTDB lineage: Bacteria > Pseudomonadota > Alphaproteobacteria > Zavarziniales > Zavarziniaceae > Zavarzinia > Zavarzinia marina. The sequence goes on from NZ_JAKGSB010000004.1 coordinate 414,570, forward strand.
TGGGCATGTGCGCCATCGACAATCTGGACGCCGTCCTGAACCGGGACGGCATCGCCCTCAACCCCGTGACCTGAGCGCGGGATCGGCCAGCGCCCTGGCGAGACGGGCGACCGCCGGCCCGATCGCCGCCGCCTCGACCGCCGCGAAGCCGAGTTGCAGCCCCGAAACGTCCCGCGTCTCCAGTGCCGTCCGGGACAGGGCGGGCGCGACGATGCCGGCACGAAGCGCCGCACGCGCCGCCGCCGCGTCGTCCATCCCCGCCAGCCGGAACGCGAGCTGGATGCCGACCTCCGCCGGCAGCAGGCTGCCGTAATCCGACAGATCCCGTTCGCAAGCCGCGATCAGGGCGGCGCGGCGTTCGCGATAGAGACTGGAGAGGCGCCCGAGATGGGCGGCGAAATGCCCTTCCATCATGAAATCCGCCAGGGTCGCCTGCAACAGCAGGGGCGGCACCTGACCGGTATGGCGGATGGCGATCGCCGCCGGTTCGACCAGCATGGGCGGCAGCAGGGCATAGCCGATCCGCAGCGCCGGCGCGAAGGACTTGCCGAAGGTGCCGACATGGATCACACGCCCGCGCGGCGCGAGACCGTGCAGGGGCGCCAGCGGCGGCCCCTCGAAGCGGAATTCGCCGTCGTAATCATCCTCGATCACCCAGGCGTCCGCCGCCTCCGCCGCGCGCAGCAGTTCCAGCCGGCGCGGCAGGCTCATGGCGACGCCGGTCGGATATTGATGCGACGGCGTGACATAGACGAGGCGGGGCGACGGCGCCCGCGCAAGGCCGGCGGCGACCACGATCCCTTCGCCGTCCACGGGCACCGGCACGAGGTCGAGACCGGCGGCGGTGAAGGCGCCGCGCGCGCCGAGATAGCCCGGATCCTCGATCCAGACCTGCTCTCCCGCATCCGCCAGCAGCCGGGCGAGGAAGTCGAGCGCGCCCTGCGATCCGGTCGTCACCAGCACCCGTTCCGGCTCGATGGCGATGCCCCGGCTGGCGGCGACATGGCGCGCGATCGCCTCGCGCAGCGGCGGCCAGCCCGCCGCATGCTCGAAGCCGAGCAGGGCCCGGCTCGACTGGCGCAGGCGCCGCGCCATCAGCCGCGACCAGAGGGCGCCGGGAAAGACGTCGAGCGCGGGCAGGCCGGGCACGAAGGCGCCATCCGCCCGCCCGGCGCCCCGTTCGATACCGGCAAGCGCGGCCCCCCGGTCCGACAGGCGGCCGGCCGGCGCCACCGGCGCGGGCCGCAGCAGGGCGGCATCCAGCGCCGCCACCCGCGTTCCGGCCGCGCCCCGCGCCACGACGAAGCCGTCCGCCGCCAGCCGTTCCAGGGCCGCCGTCACCGTATTGCGGCCGAGGCCGAGATCGGCGGCGAGCGCGCGGCTGGCCGGCAGGCGCTGGCCGGGGCGCAATCGTCCCTCCAGGATCGCCGCCCGCAGGCCTTCATAAAGTTGGGCGGCCAGCGGGCGGCCCCCGTCCCGGTCCAACCCGCGCGCGATTGCATCCAGCATCTTGGCCCCATCCCATTCGGCAACATGGCTCTTCCGGCAGGGCCAAGTTGGGCACAGATTGACGGCAGGAGGCAAGCCATGACCCATAGCGAGACTTTTCCCGTCACCGAGAACACGCGCCTGCGGCGCCTGCCCAGGCGCGGGTCCTACGACCATGCCGCGGTCCATGCGATCCTGGACGAAGCCCTGGTCGCCCATGTCGGCTTCATCGGCAGCGCCGGCCAGCCCGTGGTGCTGCCGACCGCCTTCGCCCGGCGCGGCGATGTGGTGATCCTCCACGGTTCCGTGGTCGGGCGTCTGATGAAGACCCTGGCCGAGGGCGTGCCGCTGTGCCTGACCGTCACCCTGCTGGACGGTCTGGTGCTGGCGAAATCCGCCTTCCATCATTCGATGAATTATCGCTCGGTCACGGTCTTCGGGCACGCCCGGCTGGTGACCGGCGCAAACGAGAAGGAAGCCGCCCTGCGCGCCCTGACCGAGCGCCTGACGCCCGGCCGCTGGGATGCGCTGCGTCCCGTCACCGCCAAGGAAGTGGCGGCGACCACGGTGCTGGAACTGCCGCTTCTTGAAGCGGTGGCCAAGACCCGCTCCGGCCCGCCGGTCGACGATGCCGAAGACCTGGACTGGCCGGTCTTCGCCGGGGTCGTGCCGCTGTCCATGGTGGCCGGCGACGCGATCCCGGCGTGAAATCCGCCGCCCCGGCCTCGGCCGGGGCGGGATCTCATTCGCCTTTCATGTAGATGCTGTTGCGCGGGCGCGAGATTACCCGCCGCACCATGGGCCGAAAGGCTTCCAGCGGCATGGATTCGAAATTCGGATCGAAACAGTTCTGGTCGAATTTCTCGCAGAATTCCGCCGTATATTCGAAGTTGGGATGGCCCCGGTACTTCTCCCGCATGTCCCGGTCGAGACCGAGGAAGTGGAAGAAATAGTACCCCTGGAAGATCCCGTGCTTCTCCACCATCCAGTGGTTCCGCTCCGAGACGAAGGGCTTGAGGACCGCCGCCGCGATGTCGGCGTGATTGTAGCTGCCCAGGATGTCGCCCATGTCGTGGAACAGGGCGCAGACGACATATTCCTCGTCCCGGCCCGCCTGATGGGCGCGGGTCGCCGACTGCAGGCTGTGGGTCAGCCGGTCGACGGCGAAGCCGCCGACCTCATTGTCCAGCAACTTCAGATGATCGAGCAGGCGGTCGGCCTGCTGGGCCTGGAACGGCAGTTCGCAGGTGATGATCTTGGCCCAATCCTCCATCGTGCCGTCTTCCATGCTGTGGAAGCGGGCGGTGGGGATCTCGGTGCCGCCGTCATGTGGCATGGTGCAGGTCCTTCCCGGTCAGTCGCGGAAGCTGGGATCGATGCGATCCAGCTTGCGCAGCAGGGCGCCCCAGGCGAGATGGGCCAGCATGCCGAGGTTGCGGCCCTGCTCCATCGTCGTCTGCTTCACGCTTTCGGGCGGCTCCACCACATTGTCCGCCGCGAGTGCGGCGACCTGCTGGGCGCAGGCACGCTCCAGGGTGAAGATGCGCAGCCAGGCCTCGGCGACCGACATGCCAACGGCCATGGTGCCGTGGTTGCGCAGGATCATCATGTTCCTGGTGCCGAGATCGTGCTGGAGCCGTTCCCGCTCGTCGAGATTGAGGGCGATCCCCTCATAGGCGTGATAGGCGACGTCCTCGATCACCGTCAGGGCGTTCTGGGTGATCGGCATCAGGCCCTGGGCATGGCAGGACACGCCGACGCCGGCATCGGTGTGGAGATGGAGCACGCAGCCCGCATCCTCGCGCGCCGCATGGACGGCGGAATGGATGGTATAGCCGGCCGGATTGATGAAGCTTTCCGTCTCCATCAAGATGTTGCCGTCGAGATCCACCTTCACCAGGCTCGACGCCGTGATCTCCTCGAACAGATAGCCGTAGGGATTGATCAGGAAGTGGTGGTCCGAATTCGGCACCCGGGCCGAGATATGGGTGAAGATCAGGTCGTCCCAGCCGTGCAGCGCCACCAGGCGATAGGCGGCGGCGAGATCGACGCGCGTCTGCCATTCCTCGGGGCTGACCTGTTCGCGGATCGAACGGCCGGACGTCTTCAAAGCCACGGTCGACATGTTTTCTCTCCTCCCACCTTCGTTGGTGATCGTTTTCCCTTGTACGCGAGAAGCACGCGGCGGAATGTCATCAAGTTGACAATCCAGTGGCGGGACGAGGCCCCATGGTCAAACCCGACCGGCCCGAATTCGATCGGCCCGAATTCGATCGGCCGAAACACGATCGGCCTGAGATCGACAGGCCGGACCCGGAACGCGCCGCCCGCCTGGCGGCCGGTCGCGGCTGGCTGGCGGAACAGCCCGAAGACTTCCGCCGCCTGGTCCTGGCCGGCGCCCGCCTCATCGAGCGTCAGCCGGGGGAATATGTCTACGCCATGGGCGATCCACCCGATGGACTCTACGCCCTGGTGGCCGGCCGGCTCAAGTTCGTCAACTTTCTGACCAGCGGCCGCGAGGTCGGCACCTGGCTGACGGAACCGATCGACTGGTTCGGCGAAGTGTCCATGTTCGACGGCAAGCCCCGGCTGCAGAGCGTCATCGCGGTCGAACGCTCCCGCGTGCTGCATCTGCCCAGCCCCGCCTTCTTCGCGATCGTCGAGGCGGAACCGCGCTTCTGGCGCAATTTCGCGCTGATCCTGTCGAACCACCTGCGCACCGCCATGCGCTTCCTCGAGGAAGTGGCGCCGGAGGCGAGCCACATCAGGATCGCCCGCCTGCTTCTGATGATGGCCGCCGGCGAAAGCGACCGTGACCCGGTGGCCGGCGCCGTCGTCACCGTCAACCAGGACCATCTGGCCGCCACCGCCGGCCTGTCGCGCCAGAGCGTGAACAAGGCCCTGAAGCGCCTGGAGGGCGCGGGCCTGATCGAGCGGCGCTATGGCGCGGTGATCCTGATCGATCCCGCCCGGCTCGGCGAACTCGGCCGCTGATGTGAACCAGTGCATTGACGGGCCGGCGCTTTCGGCCCATTCCAGCACCATGAGCCCCCGCCGTTACGCCGCCTTCATCAGCTACAGCCACGCCGACGAGACCTTTGCCGCAAGGCTCCACCGCCGTATCGAGACCTGGCGCACGCCACGGCGCCTCGTCGGCGCGCGAGGCCGCGACGGCGAAGTGCCGGCCCGGCTCTTCCCCGTGTTCCGCGACCGCGAGGAATTGCCGACCTCCGCCGATCTCGGCGGCGCCATCCGCCAGGCGCTCGAGGGCTCGCGCTATCTGATCGTATTGTGCTCGCCCCGCGCGGCGGGCTCCATCTGGGTCGATCAGGAAATCCTGGAATTCAAGCGCCGCCATGGCGAAGGCCGCATCATCGCCGCCATCCTGAGCGACGAGCCGGACGTCTGCTTCCCGCGGGCGCTGCGCTTTCGCCTCGGCCCAGACGGCAGCCTGAGCGACGAACCGACGGAGCCGATCGCCGCCGACTTCCGCCCCGGCAAGGACGGCTGGCGCCTCGGCACCCTGAAGATCCTGGCCGGGTTGCTGGGCGTCGATCTCGATGATCTCGTCCGGCGCGAGGCGCGGCGCCAACGCCAGCGCCGCCTGGCCCTGGGCGCGGGCGCGGCGGGCGTCGCCATCGCGGCCGCCCTCGGCGCTCATTTCTGGATCAAGGCGGATCATCACCGCGCGCTCGAGGCGCAGGCGGCGCGCGGCCTCGCCGAATTGCGCGGTGGCGACACTTTCGCGGGCACGGATCGCTTCGTGACCGCAGCCCGGGACCTGGGCGACGATGCGACGCCGGCCCAGCGCCGCCTGGCCCGCGCCCTGACCGCCCGCCTCACCCCCTATTCCGCGGCGGTGGCGGAACTGGACGACGACACCGTCGTCTCCTGGCGCGGCCAGGCCTGGCTGAAGCGCGGCGACGGTTTGACCGCGCTCGCGGAAGCCCTGAATTTCGCCGATCTCGGCGACCGCATCCTGCTGGCCCGGCCCGGCCGGCTGGAGGCCGTGGACAAAGTCACCCTGAAACCCGCCTGGCATGTCGATCTCGAAGAGGGCGAACGCCTGTGCGGCCTCTGGTCCGACGACGACGGCCGGCGCCTCTATCTCGAAGGCGAATATATCGGCATGACCGTGGGCGCCAGCTATGGCTTCAAGGCCTGGCTCGATCCCGCGACCGGGGCGATGGAACGCGGCGGCATGGCCCGGATCGGCCAAACGGTCTGCACCGGCGACGAGACGCCCGGCGCCGTCACCGGGCGCTTCACCCGCCTCGACCGCGTGGTCCGCCCCTTCGACTGGCCGCGCCTTCGCCCGGAGGGCCGGATGTGGGCCCCGTCGGATTTCATCCAGCCCCCGCCCCTGCTGCCGTCCACCGAACAGGCCGGGATCGAGCACGCGCTGCTGGCCCGCGCGGTGGACGAGGATCTGCCGCCCCTGCCCTATCCGACCTGGATCGAGCGTATCTTCGCCTGCGACGGCCAGCGCCATGCCGCCGGTTACAGTTCCGTCGGTAATTCGGGCGGCAGCATCGCCCTCTGCGCCCTGGACGGCGACACGCCCACCTGCGCCGAACATGATTTCATCGGCGTCGTGAAGGGCTGGACCGTGGCGCCCTATTGTTCCGCCGTCGCCGCCTGGGGTTACGGCCTGACCGGGCGCCACGGCCTCTCGCTCTTCACCGCCGATCTGGCCGAAGCGCCGATCGACGGCCTGCCGGAGACCGCCGAAATGCGCCTCGGCGCCTTCTCGCCCTCCGGCCGGCTCTTCGCCACCACCGACGGCGCGCGCCGCCTCTTCGTCTTCACCCGGACCGGGTCCGGTTTCGTGCGCAGCGCCGACCACGACATGGGCGTGCCCATCCACGCCCTGACCTTCCTCGGCGAAGACACCGTGGCATTGGTCGCGGGCGGCACCGAGCTTCGCGCCGTCGATGCCGCCAGCGGCAAGGCGCGCTGGCCCGCCGTGCCCCTGGCCCCCTGGCTCGGCGAGCGGATCGAGGCGGCGCGCGACGATCACGACTGGCCCGTCGCCACCCTGGCGGCGACGCCTGAAGGCGATGCCCTCGCCTTCGCCGTCCGTCTCGATCAGGAGACCGTCTATCGACTGGAACCCGGCCTGCGCCCGCGCACCCCGGACGGAAGCCCGGCAGAGGGAACGCCCGGCCAGTTCGCAGCCTATGCCCGTTTTTTCGATGGAACCCTGGGGGTGCCGCTGGGCGGGCGCCTGTCCCTGACCTGGACGCTCGGCTGGGGTGATCTGGAGGATCCCTGGGCCCGGGCCGTGCTGGCGCGCCGCGACGACGGCACGCTCACCTTCTCCTACGAACCCTATGCCGCCTTCGACACGGTTCCGGAGGAGACGCCCGACGCCCCCCTGCCGGCCCTCACCGGCATCGGGCCGGACGGTCCCCTGGCCGCCCCGCCGCGTTAGGTCATCGGGGCGGCGGCAGTTCCAGCACCTGTCCGGGATAGATCAGGTCCGGGTCGCGGATCTGGCCTTCGTTCGCGCGATAGATGTCGATGTAGCGAAAACCGTCGCCGAAGCGGTCGCGGGCGATACGCCACAGGCTGTTGCCCGGCTGGACGGTGAAATTGGATGCCGATGCCGTCTGGCCCTCGCCGCCGCCGGCGCCGCCGGCCACCGCTTCGGGTCGGGCGCGCTCGAAGGGCACTTCGCGCCGGGCGATCACCTTGCCGCCGGCATCGACGGCATCGAGACGCAGGCGGTAGCGGCCAGGCGCGACAGGGATTTCCGGCGTTACGCGCCATGTGCCGTCGTCGCCGACTCCGGTCTCGGCTAGCGCCACGTCGTCCAGATAGAGCCGGACCACGGCCCCCGCCGGCCCCCGGCCCGACAGCACGGGTGCGCCGTCGGGACCATATTCCACGAGATCGAGGCCGACGCCGGCCTTGTCCTTGCCGGCGGGCGGTGCGCCGTCCGGCCCCTGGAGGATGCGGGTCGGCCCGGCATCCGCGCCCGGCGACCGCCCGGTGACGACGGCGACCGGCGCCTCGGCGGGCTTGTCCGCGATATCGCCTTCGGCGACCGGCACGCCGGGCTTGCGGCGCAGCGGCACGTCGACCAGCACCACTTCTTGCGACGGTACCCGATTGCCGTCCGCCAGCACCGCGACCAGGGACAGTTCGAGCGTGCCTTCCGGCAGCGGATCCTGAATCACCAGCACCCAGGCGCCGTCGCCGCGCTGAGCGTCGGTGGTGCCGATGAGATCGCCATTGCCGACGACCTCGACCGTGCTGCCGGCGGGCGCCCGGCCGGCAAGCACGGCGGTACCTTCCGCCGCGATGCGGGCGACGTCGAAGGTCGGCGGCGCGACGTTCTCTTCCGCCCGCGACGCCGTCGCGGCATCGGCGGCGGGCGGCGGCATCGCCGGTGTCGGCGTGGCGGGGGTGGCGGCGGCCGTATCGGGCGCATGTCCCGTCGCCGGGTCGGCGCCCGGCGACGCTTCGGCGGCCGGCGTCCCGCCCGCAGGCGCCGGCGCCTGCGGTTCGCCACCCAGAATCAGCAGGGCACCGATCAGCAGCAGAACACCGAGCGCAACGGCGCCCCCGACGGCGGCGCGGCGGCCCAGCCCCTCCTCAGCCCGATCTTCCTGCATGACGCCCCTATGACGATGGCCAAGCCCCGCCCGACCTTATCAGGCCCCCGGCCCAATTCAATGGGCGCGGGGCGTCAATCCGTGAGGGCGGGACCGTGGCGCACCGGGGCCTGGGACAGCAGATAGGCGGCGATGGCGGTCCGGTCCTCGTCGGTCAGATGGCCGGTGCCGTCGTCGACCACTTCGGCCATGGAACCCTGGATGTTGTCGAAATCGGGTTTCATGCCGCTCGACAGCAGTTCCGCGATCTCGTCCACGGACCAATTGCCGATGCCGGTCTCGGTGTCGGGCGTGATGTTGGGCACCATTTCGCCGTCGGGCCCGTCGCGCGTTCCGGCGAGCGACAGGCCGATCAGCGCGCCGCCGGCCGGATTGCGCGGCGTATGGCATTCCCCGCAATGGCCGAGCGCCTGCACCAGATAGGCGCCGCGATTGATCGCGTCGGGCATGGAGGCGCGGGGACGGAATTCGCCGGGCCGGAAGAACAGCAGCTTCCAACCCGCCTGCAGGGCGCGGATCGAGAAGGGAAAGCCGATTTCATGGGGCTTCGCCGGGGCCGCGACCGGCGGCAGGGAAAACAGATAGGCCTTGATCGCCAGCAGGTCTTCGGCCCTCGCCTTGGTATAGGACGTATAGGGGAACACCGGATAATAATGCTCGCCCGTCGGCGAGACGCCCTCCTGCAGGGCGCGCAGGAAATCCGCGTCGCTCCAGGCGCCGATACCGGTTGCCGCATCGGGTGTGATGTTGGGCGTGTGGAATGTGCCGAAGGGTGTCTCCATGGCACGCCCGCCCGCCAGGGTCTCGCCCCCGGGCGCGGTATGGCAGGCGATGCAGCCGCCCGCGCGCACCAGATAGGCGCCCCTTGCAATCATATCGGGCGCGACGGCATCGGCGTCCTCGGCGATGGCGTTTCCCGTCATGAATGCGGCCACCGCCAGGGTGGCCGCCAGAATCCGGATCAAGGGGCGCGGCCTCAGCTCTTCGGCGGGCCGCGGAAGACCTTGTGGCAGCCGCCGCAGGTGGGCCCGGTGGCTCCGACGGCTTCACCCAGCGCCGCGGCGTCGCCCGCCTTGGCGGCAGCGACGACGGCATCGGCGGCGGCGGTGAAATCGGCCACCTTGGCCTGCCAGCCTTCCGCGTCGGTCCAGATCTCGGGCAGCGCCCGGCTCTCGTCCGAGAGGGAGCCCTCGGGGAACAGTTCCGGCAGCATGGCCGCGAAAGCCGCCAGTTCCTCGGCCTTCGCCACCTCGGCCGTCCCGACGGTGCCGGCCTGCGCCGCCCCGCCCAGCGCCTTCAGCGCGCCGCCCGCCTGCTTCATCGCCGCCTCGCGCTTCTCGGAAACCGCATCGGCCTGCGCCCCGACCGTCACGCCGACGAGCCCCAGCGCCAACACGCCACCGAAAACAGCCCGCGCCAAAGCCTGGTGCGACGACCGAAGTCCAAGCGAAACCATGCCGGTTCTCCTCCTGGCAGATACAGATGCACACGGCTCAGCCATGCGGGCCAAAGGGTGCCATGATCGGATTGTCTTGTCACGGTGTTGGGGGCGAAGAGAGGAGCATCTGACGAATGGGACATCACCAATGGTCGTCAGCCCCAGTGAGCAATCGAGCGAAGCTCTTCGTATAGTGACGACGAAACGATTGCTTCCGGTCAAGAGGCCGAAACGGGGGCAAGTTTTCGGATGACCGGAAGGTATTCAGCAAGATTTTCCAGGAAATCATGCGCCGGACCATTGTCGTGCTCACCGGGAAACCAAGCCGCGGCCATACCCGGAAATCCCTTCTGCTTGTGTATGACGGAAAATATCCGATCATGCTTCGGGACGAGACGGCAGTCTTCAGCACGCGCCTTTGCTATATAGACCCGCTTAGTGCCATCAAAGGGCGGCATATAACGAAGAACTGTCGCCCTATCGTAAAGGCCGACGACAACGGGACCCGAATAAGGCCGCTTCGCCGTCCAAACGACCGTGATGTCTGAGACTTCGTTCTCATGTGGAAGCGCGCCCAGTTTTGTAATATTGAGGGTTCTCATTGCCACGGGGATTTTCGCCAATCCGCGCGCCTTCGCGGTACGGGCGACAGGGGCGTAACCGAAGCACCAACCATCGAACGCTCGGAAATTCTGGTTCTCCACACCGATTTCATTTTTCAGATAGGCGTGGCCACCTTCCGGGGCCTCCGAGCCGTCATAGCTACCCGCCCAGCCCACATGCAGGAAGACGACTTTCCGCCAGTTCGCCATACGAACCTCGCCACGAATAGTGTCGCACCGGCATCGGACGAAAAGCGGCCCTTGCCTGCGATCATTCTACCCCGGCGCCCTGACACCCGGAAAGATTGAATTTTTCGCTAGATTGGCGCACCCGACAGGATTCGAACCTGTGACCTCTGCCTTCGGAGCGTGACTTCTTGTGTTTTCGCGAGATTTCCAGTGCTCGTTCAACTATACCTAAATAGTTGGTTTATTTGTCATATTTCTGTTTCTCTTGATTGAATGGCGGTGTGGCGATCCCCCGAGATTACCGCCCCGGTGCTACCCGGAGCGATCAAGAGATGGCGAATGAGAAACTGACAAAAAAGTCGTAGACGCGCTTCTCCCTCAGGCGAAAGACTATGTCGCCTGGTGCGGAAAGCTGCCCGGTTTCGGATGCAGCGTGCGCGCGACCGGCAGCAAATCCTTCATCGTCATCCTAGGCGCTGCTGACAAAAGGGATTCCCAGGCGAGCTGAGGCGTGATCCAACACAGGTCTTTGCGGAGACCAGTGTCATGCGTGGCGACCTGACGGACGAGGAATGGGCGATCATCGGGGGCTTGCTGCCGCCCGAGCGAGGGCGTTGGTCGCGGCCTGCGCAAGACAATCGGCGCTTCCTCAACGGCATGCTCTACGTGCTGCGGGTCGGCTGCCCATGGCGTGACATGCATGAACGTTATGGCAAATGGAACTCGGTCCACGTCCGTTTCCGCCGCTGGGCCGAGCAAGGCGTATGGGATGCCTTGCTGGAGACGCTGGTTGATCTGGGCCTGACCGACGACTGGCAACACATGATCGACAGCACCACGGTCCGGGGCCACAGTCAGGCCGCCGGCGCAAAAGGGGGACTCATAAGGAGGGCTTTGGTCGAAGCCGCGGCGGCTTTACGAGCAAGATCCACGCCCGTGCTGGCGGTCAGGGGCGCCCTCTCGGCTTTGCCCTGACGGGTGGAGAGGTCTCGGGTTACCTCGGTGTCGAGCCCCTGATGACCCTGCCCGTGAGCAAGCCTTGCGCGCTGCTGGCGGACAAGGGTTACGACGGCGACGCCGTCCGTCAGGCTCTGCTTCTTCAGGGTATCCTGCCGGTCATCCCGCCCCGCTCGAACCGGTCGGAAACGATCGACTGCGACTTTCGCCGCTACAGGGATCGAAACCACATCGAACGCATGTTCAACCGGCGGAAGCAGTTCCGCCGGATTGCCACGCGATACGACAAGACCGCCAATCCTTCCTCGGCTTCCTCCATCTCGCCGCCGCGAAGCTATGGCTTCCATCCTTTGTCAACAGCGCCTAGTCTCTCGCGCAGTTAGGCGGAGCGAACAACTATTTGGTAGAATATATGGCCAAGCTGCAATATGGGTCGGATAAACGCTGTTCAACGTCAGAATTGTTGACATGGATTTCGAATCATCTGTTCACATCGTCATGATGAGGCAGAGGTAGGGGGCTGGGTACAAGGGCATGCAACCTCAGCAGAGGACACAGCCGCTACCTGAGAAGGTGGTAAAAACTTACCGCACAAAACTCGGCAAGATGCTTGTCGGGAATATTGAGAATGCTTTGGACACCTCCACGCTGCGCGGTGTTGAGGGCAAGGTGAACCTCATCATCACGTCGCCGCCGTTCCCGCTTGTCCGCAAAAAGCAATACGGAAACTCGACGGGCGAAGAGTACCTACGGTGGCTGGAAGGCCTTGCTCCGAAACTGGCCACGCTGCTGGCCGACGATGGGTCAATCGTCATCGAGATAGGTAATGCGTGGGAGGCCGGACGCCCGGAAATGTCTACGCTACCTCTTGAAGCGCTATTGGCCTTTAAAAAGGCAGCGAATCTCCACCTCTGCCAGCACGTGATCTGCCACAATCCCGCACGCCTACCAGGACCGGCAGCTTGGGTGACGGTGAAACGATTGCGGCTGAAGGATTCCTACACTCACGTATGGTGGCTCTCGAAGACACCAAACCCTAAGGCAGATAATCGTAAGGTACTGCTGCCCTATGGCAAGGACATGAAGTCGCTGCTGAAATCCAAGCGCTACAATGCGGGTAAGCGACCTTCAGGACATGTGATTTCCGAAACTGGCTTCCTCAGCAATCATGGAGGGGCCATTTCGTCCAACGTTATTGACCTTGAAAGTGCGCAGCATGTGCCAAGCGCCCTGCTAAAGTACGCGAACACGGCGTGGGATGCGAAATACCGGGCCTATTGCGAGGAAAACAAGCTTGATCTGCATCCGGCGCGGATGCAGACCGACCTTGTTGCGTTCTTCCTAGAGTTCCTAACTGACAAGGGCAACCTCGTGCTCGACCCATTCGGCGGGTCAAACACAACGGGAGCCGTCGCGGAAGCGATGCGCCGCAAGTGGATCGCTGTCGAGGCTGACCCGAAATACGTCGAAGGGTCGGTCGGCCGCTTCGAGAAGGTCGAACGCTATCAGCGACAGGAGCGGTAATGTCCGAAACCGAACCTCTAGCGACGGACTTTGAAATCGGTCCCCAGGCCATCGTGAACTACAGCCGCATGAGCTACACAATGTGGCATGCGCTGGGAGAGTTTATCGACAATTCTACTCAATCCCGTCTGAACCATGGCGGGATCATCGACCAAGTGCTTGAGGAAGAGGGTGCGCCGCTCATTGTCGAGATCGTGCATGACCGTATTCAGCGAAAGATCACGATCAAGGATAATTCTATCGGCATGACGCGCAACAAGTTGGAAGCAGCGCTGCGCATCGCGATGCCGACTGCGGATAGTATCGGCCGATCCAAGTTCGGGATGGGGATGAAAACAGCCGCCTGCTGGATTGGCAGCAACTGGAAGGTTGTTACCTGCGAGTGGGGCAGCGGCGAGGAATGGACGGCCGAAGTGGATGTCCAAGCCATTGCCTTCCGAGGTGCACGAGTGCCACTTACGTCGCGCAAGGTCGACACGGACAACCACTATACACATATCATCATCAGCGACCTTCATCGTAACATTCAGCAACGCACTGAGGAGACAATCCGGGGCTATCTGGGCTCCATGTACCAGTTCGACATCCGCCGCGGGACGCTGAAGCTTCTTTACAACGGCGAAGAAATCCCGGCTCCTGACGAGTACGATTTCGACACCGATCCTGAAGGCCGTACCATGCGGATGGAACTTCCGCAGAGAATCATCGGTGGCAAGAAGGTCACGGGCTGGATTGGAGTGCTCCGCAAGGGTGGGCGAAAGTTCGGCGGCTCCTCGCTATTCCAGAATGAGCGGCAGATTCAAGGCTTCCCGAATGCATGGAAGCCCCGCCGCATCTTCGGCGGCGTCGATGACGAAGGCGCGAACAACCTCGTTTCGCAACGTCTGACTGGTGTCATCAATCTCGACGGCTTCCATGTCTCGCACACCAAAGATGCGATCCTGTTTCAGGGCGATGAGGAAGAGGAGTTGGAAGAGTTTCTCGCCGCCATCTCGGATGATTACCGCAAGTACGCGACCAAGCGCCGGGGTACACGGACGCAGCCGTGGAACCGCGAGAAAATCCGCGATCTCGTCGAAGAGATGCGCAAAGAGTTCGCGAACCCCGAGATGGGGGACGTGCTCGAAACCTCGCTACTGCCGCCTATTGAGACGCTGTTGCAGAACGAGGAGAGCCAAGCCGCTTCAGTCACTGAGGAGGATCGGCTTGCCACTTTCCAAGTCGGCAGCGATTTGACGGTGATCGTTTCCCTGAAGGAGATCAGTGAGTACGAGCCGTATCTGTCGATTGCAGCCAGCGCCACGCCAGGCACTGTGCACATCGTAATAAACGGTCTGCATCCGTATTATATGGACCTCGAAGCGACTGAGGCCATTGATGAGTGCATTCGACAATACATATACGATGCAATTGCCGAGTATCGAGTGGGAAAGCTGACCGGCCGCATTAATCCGAACAGCGTACGGCGCATCAAGAACGACCTCCTGCGGGTGAAGGCCGTTCGCGTCGAGAATGTTGCCGCCGAACTTCAGGCCGGCGACCCTCCCGTAGGGGCCAAGCCGGCCGCTGCGAGCTAGATCTGTGGCCGGCGTCCCGTTACGTCGCTGGCAAAGCCAGGCCCTCGAGGTGTGGGAGCAGAATGGCCGCAAGGGAATCGTCGGGGCCGTCACCGGAGGCGGCAAGACTTTCTTCGCGCTGAGCGCTATTGAGCGCGTCAAGATCGAAACCACGTTGATTGTCGTACCGACGATGGCGCTGCTAGAGCAGTGGTGGGATGAGGCTGCAGCGTTCTTTAACGTGCGTCTTGACGACATCAACGTCATCCGTGGACGGCCTCGCATGCGCGCTGGGACAATCAATCTTGCAGTGATGAACACCGCGACCAAGATTCCGCCCGTTTCAAGCAACCTCTTCCTGATCGTGGATGAGTGCCACAAGGCCGCGAGTCCCAAGCTGCGCGCTGTGCTGGAGCTACCCAAGCATGCAGCGCTTGGCCTATCTGCGACGCCAGAACGCCCTTATGACGAAGGCCTTGAAGAGGTATTGGTCCCCGCGCTAGGCCCGATCCTGTATCGCTACACCTACCGCGAAGCTCTGGCGGATGGGGTGATCGTCCCGTTCTACCTAAAGAACATAATCTTTGAACTCGAACCGGACGGCCAACGTGAATACGACAAGCTGACGCGGGCGATTGCACGGTCCATCGACCGGCTCGGTCCCGAGGCCCCGGAATCGGTCGCGCTTATGCTGCGGCGGGCACGGGTGCTAAACTTGAGCATGGCGCGCGTTCGCCTAGCTTTGCGGTTAGTTGCGCGTCACCGGGGCCAGCGCATCCTGATCTTTCACGAGAGCGTCGAAGCCTGCATTCTGATCCACGAAGTCCTTATCGAGAACGGCGTGAAGGCGGGCATCTACCATTCGAAAATGAGTATGCGGGAGCGAGCCCAGATGCTGACCGACTACCGCACCGGCAACATCGAAGTTCTGGTCACCTGCCGGGCACTCGATGAAGGCTTTAACGTGCCCGAAACTGAAATCGGAATCATCGCCGCAAGCACAGCGACACGGCGTCAACGCATCCAGCGGCTCGGCCGTGTACTCCGTCCGGCCGCCGGCAAGGACGGCGCGACAATCTATACGCTGCTAGCCACCAAGCCCGAGATCGACCGACTCCGAGCGGAGGAAGTCGAACTTGAAGGCGTCGCGGAAGCGTCGTGGGTGCATGTGTGAAGACGCTGGTGATCGGGGCTTGCGCGCCGGATCGGGTCTATCGACTAAAAGACCCTGACGCTCCTTATGAGAACGAGATCGAGGCTGCGGTTATCAAGGTGCTGTCATGCCTTTATCCAGCCTATCATTGCATCGTTTTTGGTGGTGGGTTTGAATACGAGGGCCGTGTCTCGAGGCCCGATCTAGCGCTGGTCGCACGAGACTATTCTCATTGGTTCATAATCGAGGTAGAGCTGGTTTCCCACTCATTGTCTGGTCATGTGCTGCCACAGGTTGTGGCCTTCCGCTATGGCGCACCCCAGCCAGATTGCGCCAGAATCCTAGAGCGCGAGCTGGGAATTGGTCACTCCCAAGCACGTACGCTGGTCGAGCATGTACCCCGCAGCGTCGTGGTGATCGCCAACCGGCGCGATCCTGTGTGGGAAACCTCACTAGCGGCGCACAGCATCCAGTTCGGTGTGGTTTCCCTGTTCCGAACGAACGAAGGAACGGAAGCCATTGAATGGGATGGGACACTAACCGTCCTAGAAAAGAACCTAGGCTTCGGCTCATATTCAGCTGTGGACCGTTCGCTTCGCTTTCCAGTACAGGTCGCTCTTCCCGATGGACCAGTTCAGATTGCTGATGCGGGCGGATCGCCCGGAACGTGGCTGGTGACGCGCGACGAGCGTTTTACGTGGATCACCAAGGAGCGCGGTACGCCTGCAATCATGGAGGGGGCTTCCGTCCAACTGCGCCTCTCCTACGATGGGGCCATATCGCTAAAGATTCCCGGAGGCCGGTGAGCGTGGCACATTTCGTTTAATGCCCTTGCCTAAGCGCAAGCCGTACATTGATGATCTGTCGCCCGTTCCCTTCTCACCGCCCGCTCTCTACAGCGCTATTTGAAGAGCGCGAGAGCGGGCCGTGGAAAGCGAACTACCCTCACGCTCTATCTCTAACTCTCTATGGGATATCGTCAGAGGCATCGCCATAGGCCGAAGCTGTGGAAAACCTCAGCAGGAGTCGACCGATACAGCGCGCTACCCCAGTGCTGCCCGGAGCATTTTCGAGGTAAGCGCCTAACAGCTAACCACTTGAAATCATTGGCGCACCCGACAGGATTCGAACCTGTGACCTCTGCCTTCGGAGGGATGTAGTCAGCGACATGGGTTGGCGCAGTCGCGCCACCTCGTCTAAAATGCTGAAACTAAATACGAATCCCGCCAAGTAGATCAGACCAGCGAGTCGCTCATTGCCGCTCCTCGTTCCGGCGCTTCCTCGGCGCGTTCGCCAAGGAAAAGCCGGTCACAACACATGCCAAAACTTACAAAACGTACCGCGGATTCCGCCAAAGCGCGGGAGAACGACTACTTCATTTGGGACAACGATCTGCCTGGCTTGGGGCTCCGGGTCTATACCTCAGGCAAGCGTAGCTATGTCATTCACTACAGGTTCGCCGGTCGCTCTCGCCGATTCACGATCGGACTACATGGGTTCTGGACGCCCGAGCTTGCGCGACAGGAGGCAAGGGTCCCCTTCGGCAAGATAGCGAGTGGTGAAGATCCGTCTGAACAGCGGCAGCTCAATCATCAGGCCATCACGGTCAAGGAGCTTTGCGAACTCTATCTTGAAGATCTGAACGCCGGCTTGATCATGGGCAAAGGCGGACGGCCGAAGAGGCCGACAACCATCCTCAGCGACATCGGTCGAATCCGTCGCCACATCATCCCGTTGGTCGGGACGCGGCGGGTGAAGGATCTCACTAAGGCAGATATCAATAAGGTCCTGAAAGATGTGATCGCTGGCAAAACCAACTGCAACTTCAAGACGGGAAAGCTGCGCGGCAAAACCATCGTACGAGGCGGCATGGGAGCAGCGTCGCGCACGGTGGGACTCCTCAGCGGAATACTGACTTACGCCGTCGAGGCAGGAATCATAGAAGTCAATCCCGCGCATGGAGTTCGACGACCAAAAGATAACGTGCGAACCCGACGCCTCAGCGATGTCGAGTACCGAACGCTCGGCTCTATCCTCCAGGCAGCTAGCAAGAACGACAAGTACCGGATGACCGTAGATATCATTAGGCAACTCGTACTCACTGGCTGCCGTCGATCTGAGATGGTGGTGCTTCGCTGGGAAGACGTTGACGTTGAATCAAGCTGTTTGCGCCTCGCCGACAGCAAGGAGGGAGCATCCGTCCGGCCGATTGGTTTGTCCGTGATGGAATACCTTGAGGAGCGTAGATCGAAAGTTTCGAAGACCTACGTGTTCCCCGGCGGCGGGGAGGACAACCTCTTCGGCAGCTTCCCCAATCATTGGGAGAAGATTTTCCGGAGTACGGCCTTAGCAGATGTCACGCCGCATGTCCTTCGTCATAGTTTTGCGAGCGTGGCTAATGACCTGGGCTTTACGGAGACCACGATCGCAGCGTTAATCGGGCACTCCCGGGGCACCGTCACAAGCAAATATATTCATACCTTGGACGCCGCGTTGATCATGGCGGCCGATACGATCTCCGGCTACATTGAAGGACTTCTAGACGGTGTGGAATTTAAGCAGACGTCCTATGCACTTGACCGCGGCGCCAGGAAGGCCACTTTAGCTCGGTTCTTAAAGAAGATGAGCAGCTCACTAGACGATGGTCTGATAGCTGAGGAGGATTTGGCGGCATGACTCAGAATCGACACTCTCGTTCTGAAACACGCCGGCGCCTTGGCAGCATGCTGGTCGAACAGAGCCGCCGCATCGGCCTGACCAACGAGGACGTCGAGGCGCTTGAGCAGACCCGGGACCGGACGCCCGCCGAGCCCCTCTCGTTCGAGGAACGGATTCTCACACGTTATGATGAGGACTTTGGCTAACGTCCCGAGCAGTCCATCGTCGCCATGCCCGCTGCTTTATTGGATCGGGCGGCGATGCTGACGCAAGGCATGGAGGTCGACCTCGACGCCGAGATCGAAGGAGACGTCACGCTCTAGCTTTGCTCAGCCACGAGGCGGGTCAGTTCGTTGGGTGCGCCTTCGAACGCGAACGGATTCAGGAGCTGTCGTCGCCAGGCGTTGCGAGATTGGTGTGAGAATGTCGTCGCTACGCTTTCCATCCACTCTAAGGGCTTGGGGCGCATCAGCTGCCAAGTCGCTTTTGCCAATCCCCTGAGGAAGCAGACGATCGACCTAACAGCACCTGATAGGCGGCTGCATCCCTTTTCCGTCTAGAAGCGGAGGAATTTTCTCGTTCTGGTGGCAATTTCGAGTGGCCAGCCGAACTGCTGGAGATCTATGTACAGAGTTCTAATATCTCACGCTCAACAATCCGGAATCGGTCCTTGACCTCTTCGCCAGAGTAGAAATCGAGGAGGTCTTGTTTGGACAGCGTACCGTCGGCCAGGAATTTGAGCAGATATCTTTGATTAAATTCTGCCAGCAAAATGCTCTTTTCAATCTGGGCGAGGATTTGCCGGAAATTGTCGACACTGTTGAGGACGAGGTGTTTGACCGCTGCCATGTCTCGCGCATCCTTAATCAGGCGATTGACAATGACTTTCAACACGTTTTGATCGAGATCCACGGCCTGCGTATTCATCGCGATGTCGCGTGCCAGCATGTACGCGATCCCGAGATTATGATAATCGCCTTTTTGCGAATCGATGATCGCAATGAGACCGATGCCCGGAATGAAGCGCACATCCTGAACCGTATTAAGCACACCGTTGTCGACGAGCGACACGTCGAACACGATAATGCCGACGATACCGTCCCTATTGGCCTGCGCCTCAAGCAATTGGCTCCAAGCTGTGTCGCTCTTCTTAGTGAAGATATCCTTGGAGCGGATATCACCGAGTCGAATGCTCTTGTCGAACTTACATTCGATCGCGATCCGCTTGCTCCCATCCGCGCCTAAGTGACAAACGATATCCCCGGTCTTGTTTCGGCGGATGTTTCCGGCGCGCTCGCCCGTGAGCTCAACGCGATCAGTCAGCTTTTGCTTTTCAAAAAATTCGATGAGGAACTCGGCAATGTCCTCCTCGGCTAGGCCCCCCTTGACGGCCGATCGATAGAAAAGCTCCTTCTTCATATCGAAGATGAGTTTCAGACTCTCGAGTTCCGTTCCAAGATCGTTGCTCGTTTTCGATAGGAAACTCGATAGCCGATCTTCCATTAGGGCGAGTACGCCGATGTACAATGCCCGATGAAATTGATCGTCGCGTTCAGTCGCGCCTAATTTGTTGAAGTAATCGAATAGGATTCTGTTATCGATCTCGAAAGCGTTTACTTTAACGCGACCGGTCTGCTGATCTAAGCTAATGATCGGCATTCGTCAGGCTCGGCTGTAACGATAATGGCCCTTGATATAGGCGGCCAAGTATTGCCCTTTCGATTCTGCCTGCTCGAATGACCGCGCCACTTGGTCCGGCACATCGTAATAATGATAGCGACCACCATTATGGAATTCGACCTCGAGCAGGAGCTGTTCGGCATCGTATCTTATGGCTGCAATGTTCGACGACGTAAATGGTGCAAATTCTTGCCAGGCCACAGCTTATCCTTTCTCGGGTGAGGGGGGTGTCGGATTTTGTTGCAACCAGGTTCGGACGAAATATCCGTAATCCGGTGCGAGATGGTTCTTCAGGTTCCATCCGCCCGGCGTCATCGACTCGTCGGGTGGCGACTCGTCGCACACCAGGGGATCCTGGCTGTCAGGACGCCGATCTTTGGGCGGGGCCTGAATCATCGTTCGCATGGGAAGGCCAACAGCCTCGCCAAGAATAATCGCCTCGCCGGTTCGCAGAACCGGAAGCATGCTCGTCAGCCCCTCCAGGTTGTCCGAAAGCGCGCCAGTTACATGAGAGCGATCGGTCGCATTACTGAGCCGCATCGCGAAGAATGTGCCGCATTGCGAAAGAATTGTGGAGTTGATCTCCGAGGGGCGTTGACTGACGATCATTGCGCCGATGCCGTATTTGCGTCCTTCTTTCACGATCCGCTGCGTCGCGATCGACGCGGCACTCTCGCAATCGTCGTTGAGATAGGTATGCGCCTCCTCCATCACGATCAGCAACGGCCGCTCGCGCCCGCCCTCCGACAGATTGCGTGCCCAAAACAATGCATCATACAACACGCGCAGCACGTTGCCGATAATGTCGTTGGTCACTGTTGACGGAATACCGGACAAGTCGAGGATAGTGATCGGGCGATCGTTTCCAATCCATTGGCTGATCAGGTCCGAAAGCGTTTTCGTAACAGCGCCACTGAGGTCCGGGTGCCAGTCGCCGGCCTTGAGGAGAAAATCATAGCGCGATACGCGCAACCTCGCGCCGAGTGCCTCCAATTGCGGCCTGATGTTGAGCGGATCGGGAAGATAGTTGATTTTCTCCGGATCAGCCTGAACGTTCTTCACCTTGCGGAAGCGCGGTGGGACGCCCGCCTGAGCATCTCCCACGAGCTTCGCGTTGGTAGCGTCCTTCTCATACGCCCAGGTCGCTGGGTCGCCCGAATTGGCGCCTCCGGCGCTGAAATAGGTGCCAAACTCAGTGCAATAGAGATCATGCCATAGCTTGTTTAGCGAAAACGGGATTGGGCTGTCGGCGGTCACATCAATAGGGTCGACCCCAACGATCGGCTGCGCCGCGAGGCTTGCGATCTTCGCCGCCTGGACGCGTTCGAGGATGATGTTTCGGGCCTTGCCGTCGCTGGGGAGCGAGCCAAATGTGACACGAACGAGCTCGTCAAAGCTCAAAGCCCAGAAGGGAATGCAAAGCCTGTGCTCGTTGGGTTTGCGTTCGTCCGGACTGATCTTAAAAATATGCGCTCGATCGCCAAGCGCGCGCGCATATTCGCCGTGGAGATCAAGAACGAGGATCCTGGCGGAGGGGAAGCGGGTTTCGTCGGAAAGCACGTTGAGCAGGCCTGCGACGGTCGTCGATTTCCCCGACCCGGTCGTACCCACGACGGCTGAGTGACGGGTGACGAGCTTGTTGATGTCAATCAGAGCATCGATTGATTCGCTTCCAGCGACATGACCGACCCGGACGAGATGATTCTGCTTGTCGAGCCGTCCGTAGATCGCCTGGAGGTCGCCTTCAGAGACGATGTGCACCTCGTCGTCGAAGGTTGGATATTGCGAAATACCACGCTGGAAACGCCCCGAACGATAACCTTCGCCAATCAGTTGGATGGTCATCCAGCGAAGACCATTGGGCATTACCGTCTGCGCATTTTCAGGCACCGCGCTCGCCCCGACCTGCGAGACGACGCCGTACAGATCAACATAGCCCACCGGTATTTTGACAAAGCTGCCGATTTGGCCAATTTTGTACCCTTGGCCGTTGATGAAACTCAGCGCAGAAAAGCGGTCTGCGTTAAGCGTCACGCTGACCGTTGTGCCGCTGACATCTTGGACCGTCCCGATGACGGTCGCCCCACCGCGCAATTCAGACACCATCGTGGCTCGTTTCCCCGACCGCCAAGTTGCGAAGGAGTGCGCCGAGGGCGGCGAAGTCGCCCAATCGGAAGGATATGTTATCGCCGTCTTTCTCGATGAGGCCTGCCGGAAAGGGAATCGCGTCCGGGTCATCTGACGCCCAGACGCCTTTATTTCGACCGATGATAGCACCATCAAAACCGAACAGACTGAGATTAGGGGTCTCGAGCGCGCATTGGCGCGCCAACGCGTAGCGCGGATCATCGATCTTGCCGAAGAGCGCACCGAACATCTGGGCGCTAGGATTGGACTCTAGGCTGCGACAGATTACGTCATTGATGTGCTCGTCGGCGAACGAATAGCCACACACGAACAGGAGCGCCGATGGCGCAAGCAGAAAGGCCTTGAGTCGATCGAGCATGGCGAGATAAGGCATCTTACGGCTCTGATCGTATTTGAGATGCGAAGGATAGATCAGGTAGCCCTGTTCAGCGCTTTTCTGGTCGCTGCGTACAACCGACTGATTCCTTTCAAGGCGCCAGTTGAGTGAACCATGGATTTTCCAGAGTCGAGTCCAGCGCGGCGGCAGCAATCCTTCATCTTCCACCGCACCAAGGTCGAAGAAGGCCTTACGAGTGCCGACAAACCCATCGAAATAAGGAGCCGAACTTTCCTCTAGCGCTTGTTCGAGCAACAAATCGTAATTGGTAGTGAAGATATGGACCGGCCTTTCCCGTCGGATCGAACGGCTCCAGACCGCGAGATTGTGGTAAGGTGTGTCCTTGTTCGGCAGTTCGCGCGTCACCTCCTTGGAAATGATGGCGCAGATCGCCGTGTCGAGGGCGGAGAGTTCTGCGGATGTCAGTCCGCGGACTTCGCCCGAGCCGGCGACGCTCGCAAACGTGCGAATCCGGCTCAGCAGCAATTCGATATTGGCGCCGTCCCCGCCATCAGCGGTTACGACGGTGACCACCTTGTCCCACGTTGCCTTTTGTTGGGCGTCCAATTGTGAGGCAATAACTATAGTCAGGCCGGTAACGTCCCAAATCAATGGATCCGTCATCCTGTTGCCGCCCTCAATGCGTTCATTGACGCGGACGGAGAGCGGGCACCCAGCCCCGATGAAAAAGCCGATCGGCTTCCGACTCTGTGAAAGAGCCTGCTGGACAAAGCTCAGATGACGAATCAGATCGTGCTTGTGCATCTTCCCCCCGTAGTGATCGTATAGATAAAACTGATGCGCGATCTATCTCGGCAATTCAGATGTTGGGATGAGCCGGAGATCAGCGCGATGCGAATTGTCGCGGCCGGCCGGCCTGATTTGTTGTAGAAATCAAAGGTTTGATATCGACCGCAGGCGATCTCTACTCTACGTTGTGTAGTCGCGCTGGCGGAAGAAATGTGCGACCAGCGGCGGGGGCGAAGTTGGGCAACGAAAGGTCTGGCGCACTCGCGGCGACCTTTGATGTTGCCGACGATCTTCTTTGGCAGGCTGAGGCTGGCCGGTTGGCCAGTCGCGGCGCGATCACTGTCGGACGGTCGGGACAGATCGGCCCGTTGGTCGAACTGGCGTTCGCCGCTCGGGCGGCCGCGACGGCCTACACCGCGATCACAGTCACGCCGCCATTCTTTGATCTGGTTCTGGATGGTTTGGTCGCCGGCCGTATTAGTGGAAACGGCGCCCGTGATATTGCAGGCGTCTTTCCCTTGGCTCAGCTCGACCCGGCGGGTGACGATAGTCAGTGGCATCAATGGATGAGCCACGCCGAGAACGCAGCGGTGGCGTCCGGGTTGGCGCGCGGTCTTGTCAGCGGACTGATGGGTGCGCTGGGCGAACTGCAGGAAAATGTTTGCCAGCACAGCGGCCATCCGGAGACCGGCCTGGTGGCCTACGCCGCGGTGAACGGAACGTTCGAGTTCGTCGTCGCCGACGCCGGTGTGGGGGTTCTTGCAAGCCTGCGCGAGAATCTCGAATTCGCGCAGATCGCCGACTCCGGCGATGCGCTGCGGGTCGCTGTCTCGGACGGCGCCTCGCGCCACGGCAGTGCCAGCGGGCGGGGCTACGGGATCGGGCAATTGTTCCGGGCTCTGGCGCATGACTCGGCTGAGCTACGCTTTCGCAGCGGCGATCACGTGCTGCGGCTCTGGGGCGACGCTCCCAGCCTCAGCGGCCAGTACGAGGTCGCCCAGAAGGCTCAGCTGGACGGGCTGATCATTACGGTTAGATGCACGTCGCGGCGTCGCGGCGAGACGTGACCGCGGCGCCGGCTCGACGCCGCGCTCGTGCGCCAAGCGGACGACTTTGACGTTATGAGCGACGAGATCGTCGATGGGGGCACCCTTCAGGGTCGGCGAGGACGCCCATCTGAGGCGGCCAGATTCGGTGAGCACCGCGCGTCGGCGGCGGATTGCCCGCGCGAAGGCCTCAGTCTCGATCAGGGTGACGTGGGCGAAGTGACGGCGCAGCAGCGCGGCCTTTCGGCCTCCGCCGCGGATCATGAGCGTAAGCGGTCTGCCGACTCGGTCCGCGAGATTGCAGAGCTGCTCGACGTGCCAGTCAATGCGTTCGCCGCGCCCGCCGCCCGTCGCGAACTCGAATGCGAGAATCTCGATCTCCGGCCGCTTGGCGACCAGCTCGCCCCAGCGGCGATAGTCGTGGTCGGTGCGGGCATTGATGTGAAGCGCGGCCGGGAAGCCGGCTGCTGCCATCTCCGTCCAAGCGAGCAAGATGCGCTTCATGGCATGGAGGTTGTCCGTCCTCGGGACGTCGGTGAGCACGCTATAGTTGGGCGTGGTAACAACCGCGACGCCTAGGCGCGCAAGCCCGGCGAGGATCTCTTGACGGTTCGGAAGCTCCCACCAGCGTTCGATCGGGCCATCTTTGTCAACGCCGCTCAGGACGACCGTGGCATTGGGTGGGATAAGGAAACGGTCTCCGAGCGCCTGGCGCGACGTAACGTGCAGGGCTCCGGTTGCCATGTTGACGACCTCGTAGAGCGACAAGGCGACAACTGGCTCGTTCAACGTTGAGGCGCGCCCGTAGCGATGGTCCACGAAGGGAACGACGCGCGGCAGGTCGGGCACGCCGCAGACGGGGACGCGCGGCGCGGTCTCGAACGAGAGCCCGCCGACTTCGCGCATACGTGCCACAAAGACACGAGGATTGAAGCGGCAGACCATGTCGCAACGGCTCTTGTCGCGGCACGAGCATAGGTCGCGACAGTCGAGAACGCCGGCGTCGGTGTGGACACCACCACAGCGGCTGAACTCGAGACACGTGGGGCAGCCGAGCGAAGGCGCGTGGCGTGTGGGATAGTCCCACAGCCGCTGCGGCTGTGGGAAGCGACGAGAGGGCTCGTTCGGCGGACGCTCGTTCATCGGATGCTGACCTCTGCTGTGTCGCCGAACAGGCCGATACGCTGAAGTGTCCCCTCCGCGTAGCCGCCGCCGCTGGCGAGGGCGGCCGCGAGGTCGGTGGAGGGATTGGGGACGCGGCCGATGGAGCGCAGCCCGTCACTAACTGTGATACCGGCGGGGCCGCTTTCGACGATGAGGGGTTCGCCCGCCTTCGGCGATACACCAGGTTGAAGCTCGACCGTTACGATGCGCGCGGCCTCTGACATTGTGAGATCGAGCAGGGTCGGTTGCTTAAGGCGGTTCAATCCGCCGTTCCAACGCTTCTTCCACGGCTTGCCCGTTTGGGCGCGGACGTAGTCGAGACCCATTACGCATTCTCCAGAAGGAGGCTGAACGACTTGGTTTTCCCGATCCTTCGCTCAACCAGGAGCCCCTTCGCGGTGAGGCCGGAGAGGCGGTTGTTCCAGGCGGTCGGGCCAATGCTCTGATCCGGGAAGCGCGCGGCGAGTTCAGGCGCGGTGACAGCCCCGAGTTCGCGGACTGCGTCGAACGTCATCCGCTGAGCCGGATCAAGGCCCCCCAGCAACCGCGCGCCGTTCACTCGTTCAGTTTCGTCGAGGTCGCAGGCCCAGATCACGTCGTTGCGGCTGCGCAAGAAGAACTCGAGCTCTTCGAGGACCGCGGGCTCCAAGTTGGCAGCGACTGGGTAGACGTTGACGAGGGACAAGCGCGCATAGTCGCGGAAGCCGATGACCGCCTCGCGCAGGAAGGAGCTCGTCGCCACTGCCACACCTTTGAAGTCGAGGAAAGTAGCTGTCGGCACGTCGACGGACGGAGTTGCGGCGATCAACGCCGTTTGCAATTTCCGCCCGGGTATGCCGCCGGAGAAAACGCTGCGCCCATCCATCATGTTGAGCAGTTGATGCCGCAACTCATTATCCTCACTAGTGTGAAGTGAATGTAGTGAGCGATTCTTAAGCCGTCAAGGGTACGCTAGAGTGCTCCACGATTTTCCGTAGTTTCCGTACGGAGACGGTCGCGGCAGCACTTAGCAGGCAGGCGCCAGCTCGTTCTGCACCCTACCGCTCCGCGCTTTCGTGAGCCGCCGGCGAGCGTTCCTAACATCATTCTTGCATAGTAACTCTACCACTGTTAGCGTGCGGACCAATGTTGGGAATAGACCATATCACCTCCAAGGGAGCGTTCGCCGGAGCGCTTGAACGCTATCTCGGAGACACGCTTCATTACCGCGTTCTGGTCGGGGAATTTGCGAACGCAGACGTCCTGCCGTCATTTCTCGAGCGAGCCTACACTTTCTACGAAGCCCGAATAGCCGGAAGGCGGTGCGTCTTTCTTGCCGCCTTAAACAATGCCGCTACCCCTTCCGCCATCGCGAAGCACATCGGTCTGGTTCGCAAATCTGTTGATGCAATCGTCGTCTTCGCAGCTCCATCGCTGAGCGCGCATAATCGCTCACGCCTCATCGGCCAAGGCGTGCCCTTCGTCGTTCCGGGCAACCAGCTTTACATCCCTGACCTCGCCATGGATCTGCGCGAACATTTCCGCGCTCCCAGGCAACGGCATGAGGACGGTCTGTCACCAGCGGCTCAGGCCGTGTTGTTCGACCATCTTTTGCGGCACGACGAGAATGCGACGATCCCGTCGCTTATTGCGGCGCGACTGCGCTACTCGGCAATGTCAATCGGTCGCGCTTTCGACGACCTGGTAGAATCGGGCGTCGCGCTTACCGAAAAGCATGGCAAGGAAAGACATATCCGGTTCAAGTCCGATGGACGCCAGCTGTTCGAGGCAGCGCGCGATCTCCTCCGCAGCCCGGTGCGCGCTGTAAAGTTCGTCCGAGGCGATCACTTCCAGGCACCGCTCAAGCAGGCTGGCGAATCGGCGCTTGCCGCGCTGACCGATCTATCTCGGCCGTTGATCGTCACCTACGCTGTCGCCGCCAACGATTGGAAGGCGATCGCACAGACCTCCGGCTTCGTTGAAACCAGCCGCGATCAAGCCGATCTCGCCGTCGAAACGTGGTCCTACGACCCCGCTGCATTGTCTGACACCGACACCGTGGACCCTCTGTCGCTTTACGCGCAGTTCAGCGATCACCGTGACGAACGTGTCGCCATGGCGGCGGAACATCTTTTGGAGAACATCCTATGGTAGCCGGCATCGACAAGTTCCGGGAGCATTTCGCCGGGCATGAGGGCCACTACGTGATCATCGGCGGTGCGGCATGCGACCTGCTGTTCGATGCCGCCGGTCTCCCATTCAGAGCGACCAAGGACATCGACATGGTGCTCTGTGTCGAGGTGGTCGACGCTGCATTTGGCGCGGCCTTCAAGGCGTTTCTGGATGCAGGCGGATATCAGGCGCGCGAGCGAAGCGATGGCAAGAAGGAGTTCTATCGCTTTCATAAGCCGAAGGATCAAAGCTTCCCTTTCATGATCGAGCTCTTTTCGCGCAAGCCGGGGACCCTCGATCTTTCGGAAGATGTGGGCCTGACGCCCATCCCCGTAGAAGAGGATATCGTCAGCCTCTCGGCGATTCTCCTGGATGAGGGCTATTACGACGCACTGCAGGCGGCCAAACGGCAGGTGGACGGCGTCACGGTCATCGACGAAACGCTGCTCATTCCCTTCAAGGCCCGCGCCTTCCTCGATTTAACCGCTCGCGCGGAAACAGGCGAAAAAATCGATGGCAAGAATATCAAAAAACATCGAAACGACGTGTTTCGATTAGTTCAGCTGCTGCCCAAAACCGCCTCGATCGAGCTGGCCGATCCGATTCGCGAGGATCTCCGAAAATTCCTCGACCTGGCTCAGGCTGACGCGACCCTCGATCCCAAGGCCTTTGAGGTGCCGTTTACGCGCGATGAAGCCGTCGCCGTTCTTCGCTCAGTCTATGATTTGGGTTAGCGCGAGGTGGCCATAAGGTAGCCAAATCGGATGGCGCGAAAGCCCCAACGAATCATCGAAGCCGCCTTGATTGAAGGCATCGGACCGATCATGGCCCGAGACCTCCTCGCGATGCCAGAAGACAGATGGGGTCTGCTACGCGACCGCATCACGGACCGCCGTCACGGCAAAGACGGGCTTGTTGCCCGCTGCATGGCCTGCGAGGGCGAAGTTTACATCCGAACAGCACGTCTGGGCGGAACGAGCCGTCCGTTGTTCGCCCACTACAGCGGAAGCGATCCCGACTGTCCTTGGCATCATGGGCGCAATGCCATGCCTGACGACGTCCGTGCTGCGCAGTATCAGGGGCGCCAGGAATCAACTTTTCACCGTCTGATGTGCGAACAGATCGCAGAGCTTGTCGCTCTTGATGAACGCCATATCAGACACACGATCGCCGAATATCTGCCGCCGACCGAAAACGCGCACGGCCGCTATCCGGATATTTATGTCGAATGGGAGGGCTACGGCGCCTTCGCAATTGAATTCCAGCTGTCGGGCACCTTCCAGACGGAGATTTCAGCGCGCTGCAAACACTATGAGTACGAGGGGATTCCGCTGCTCTGGATCCTGTTCGGCATGGACACCTCCGCCGACGTTCAACAGAGCTTTCGCGATGTGATCCGCAGGCATCGCGGCAACGCCTTCGTTCTCGACCCCTCCGCGGTCGCAGCGTCGAAGGAGCAAAAAACGCTCGTATTGACCTGCTATCTGCGGAACGACGAGGGCTTCGATGCGCCAAAGCTTGTCCGGTTCGACGAACTGACAATCCCTAGGTCGAAGCTTCCCTTTCACGAAGACCGGATCGCGACACCGCTCCTGGCGGAGATCGAAGGCCGGCGTCGCCCTTGGTTCGAGGCGTTGGCGGATTGGGACCACTTTGGTTCACTTTGTGATCTCGAGCGCCCGCAAAGCCTGCTTGTCGCCGCTGCTTTCTCGATTGTTGCGACGGCCAATGGTAAGGAGCGCAACTACGCAAGCGGTCACCCGAACATCCGCGCAATGCTCAACACCTATCTGCATTCCGGAACGCTCTCGCCCTATACCAATCTGCTGACCAAGCTCATTGCGAATACGTCTATGGCGGACCTGCTTGCGACCAAGGTTGGCGACCATCTGCGTCGTCACAGTGCCGATCACCAGAAGGACGAGCAATCATCGGCGGAGTGGCGTCTTCTCAGGCATCTGCTCCCGGAAGCGCTGGATCCCGTGATCCGCGACGAACTCAAATACCTTGATGCGCTGCCGGGGTGGGCGATCGCCAAAGACGCTTCACCCGTGCAGCTCTCCCGGCAACACGCCGAATCGCAGTTGATTTAGAATTCCGGGTCGCGCTTCTCCCAAAGATGGTGCCGGACCAGGAACGAACGCCTCCGTCTCGGACACCACATGCTGCACCTGAGTATGATTATTCGTGCGGTCCCTTTTGAGGTCTCTAGCCATGTTCGGCAAAGCCATTGATGAAGTTTCCGTCGCCGATCTCCAGGCCTTGGTCGAGGCCAGAATTCCTGAAGGTCGACGTCTTGAGTTCAAGCGTGATCACTATGGTCGAACCGACGATGCCAAGCGCGAATTTGCTGCTGATGTGTCGGCTATGGCCAATGCGCTGGGCGGCCACCTGCTGATCGGCATCGAGGAGGAGAACGGGATCGCCTCGAAGATCGTGGGCGTCGATTCAGAGAATCCAGACGCGCTCGTGCGCGGGATTACGGAATCTATCCGCGCGTCTATCGAACCACCCATCCTTGGTGTGCGCGTACGCTGGATGGAAATCGAAGCTACCCGGGGGGTGCTGGTGATCCAGGTTGAACGGAGTTGGAGCGCACCGCACCGCGTAGCGGTCGCGCGCGACAACCGCTTTTTCTTGCGCGATGAGAATGGGAAACACCCGATGTCCGTGAACGAACTGCGTCGCGCCTTTCTTTTCGCGTCCGAAGTCGAGGACCGGATTCGCCGTTTTCGGTCAGAGAGGCTTGAACTCTTGATCGCCAACGAAGGCCCGTTGGCTGTAAACGATGCAAGCCCGAGGCTAATTTTGCACATCGTGCCCCAAGCTGCATTCACCGAGGATATCCAGCTCCGTTTTGACCCTCACGGAACCGGCATCCGCCCGCTTGGGGCGAGTGGTTGGAATTCAATGTATTCTCTCGATGGCCTCGTCACTTATTCGGGCCCCGAAGAACAGTTTGAATCCGTTCGCGCGTTTTCGACGCTCTTTCGAAACGGCGCAGTCGAGGCTGTGGGCCAAGTCTACGCGGGAGAACGAGACGGGAGGCGACAGCTTTCGCTCTCAGGTATTGAGCAAGAGATCGCTCCTGCTTTGCAGCACATTCTTTCCGAACTGCAGCGATTGTCCGTTCCTCCGCCGTACTATCTGATGCTCTCCCTTGTAGGCGTGAGAGGCCATTGCGCGCCGACCGATGAGTGGCGAGGCGGCCTCTCGTATCCGCACCGCTCGGACAAAATGCTCCTACCCGAGCTGATGATTGATGAGGCTCTCACCAAGGTAGCTCCTACGGCTATTCTGCGCCCGCTCTTTGATCTGATGTGGAACGGGTTTGGTCAGTATGGTTCTCCCAACTACGATCGCGACGGCAACTACCGGTTACGCTGAGCATGCGGTAGTTCGCTTTGCATCTCGTTCTAGGGGGCCGCATTCCTTAGCGCGAGCGGACGTGCTGCACGGTACAGAGGCTACCGTGAACTCAAATATGATTAGATGAGTTGGGATATCACTGAAGAGGATGGCGCACCCATCAGGATTCGAACCTGAGGCCTCTACCTTCGGAGGGTAGCGCTCTATCCAGCTGAGCTATGGGTGCATTAATCTTCAAATAGTGTCTGAGACCGAACAGGGTCAATCTCGAATCCGACATTCGCATCAGCGCAAACGTCACGGGATTCAGTCCCGCCGATTGTCGCCGTTCGTCCTCTACACGCTCCCTACCATTTGCTTCCGCAGTGCTTCCGCGACCACAGAAGCGATTTTCCTACTTCCTTCGAGCTTCACCAATCGCTTGGTTTCCCTCGATTTTTTTGACCCTCACCCGCAGCGCGCTTGACTTAGCCTTGCCTTCGGAGGGCAGCGCTCTATCCAGCTGAGCTACGGGTGCAGCGGAGAGGTGCGGACAATAACCGAACGGGCCAGGAGCGGCAAGGGTGCGAAATGGGATTTCCCGGTGGTGGACAGGGCATTAGGCTAGGCTAATATCCGCCCGCGTGACTGGAGACCGGAAACCATGGCGATCGAAGCGTCGAAGACCAAGAGCCTGAACCCCATGCCCGTCGAGACGGTGGTCGTCGATTCCCCGATCGTCGCCTGCGACGGCGGCGGCGGTGCCCTGGGGCATCCGCGGGTCTATCTGAACATGGAAGGCAAGGGCGCGATCGATTGCCCCTATTGCGGCCGGCACTATGTCCTCGAGGGTGATGCCCACGGCGGCCATGGCCACTGAAACCGGGGCCCCTGACGCCAAGGACGGCACGGCGGGCGAGGAGCATCTCTATCTCGTCGACGGTTCGGGCTATATCTTCCGGGCCTATCACGCGCTGCCGCCACTGACCCGGCCGGACGGCACGCCGGTCAATGCCGTCCTCGGCTTTTCCAACATTCTGGCGCGCTTCCTGGCCGATCTCGATGACGGCGACCGGCCGACCCATCTGGCCGTCGTCTTCGATGCCGGGCGCACCACCTTTCGCAACGACATTTATCCCGACTACAAGGCCCACCGCCCGCCGGCGCCCGAGGATCTGGTGCCGCAATTCGCCCTGATCCGCGAAGCGACCAAGGCTTTCAACGTCGCCGCCCTGGAACTCGAGGGTTTCGAGGCCGACGACGTCATCGCCACATTGGCCGCCGCGGCCCGGCACCGGGGCGCGCGCTGCACCATCGTCTCGTCCGACAAGGATCTGATGCAATTGGTCGGCGGCCCGGTCGACATGATGGATCCGGTGAAGATCCGCCGCATCGGCCCCGACGAGGTGATGGAGAAATTCGGCGTGCCGCCGGAGAAGGTGGTCGACGTCCAGGCCCTGATGGGCGATTCGGTCGACAATGTCCCGGGTGTGCCCGGCATCGGCCAGAAGACCGCCGCCGAACTGATCAATACTTACGGCGATCTCGACACGCTGCTGGCCCGCGCGGATGAGATCAAACAGCCGAAGCGGCGCGAGAATCTGACCACCCATGCCGATCTCGCCCGCGTCAGCCGCGAATTGGTGAGGCTGCGCGCCGATGTGCCCGTCGACCAGGATTTCGACGCCCTGAAGGTCCGCGCGATCGACGGCGCCCTGCTGCTGCCCTTCCTGGAAGAGAACGGCTTCCGCAGCCTGAAGAACAAGCTGGGCAATCGGGTCGCGGCGCCGCTTGCCGGTACCGCGGCGCGTGCCGAAGACGCCGTCGCCGCCAAGGCAGCACCCGCCCCCGCGCCGAAGGGCGAGGCGGGCGAGGCGCGCTACGAGACGGTGACCGAGGAAACCGCGCTGGCGGCCTGGATCGCGCGAGCGAAGGCCGCCGGCATCGTCGCCTTCGACACCGAGACCACGTCGCTGGATGCCATGCAGGCGGAACTGGTCGGTTTCTCCCTGGCGATCGAGCCGGGCCATGCCGCCTATGTGCCCCTGCGCCATCGCCCGCGCGGCGGTCTTGCGCTCGATGGCGATGTGATCGCGCAGATCCCCTTCGATCGTGCCCTCGAACTCCTGAAGCCGCTGCTGGCGGCTGACGACGTGCTGAAGGTCGGACAGAACCTGAAGTACGACATGCTGGTGCTGCGGAAATATGGGCTCGCCATCGCGCCCATCGACGACACCATGCTGATCTCCTATGCCCTCGAAGGCGGCGCCCATGGCCATGGCATGGACGAATTGGCGCGCCTGCACCTGGGGCTCGAGACGATCAAATATGATGCCGTCACCGGGACCGGCAAGGACCGCATCGGCTTCGACGAAGTGGCGGTGGCGGACGCCACCCGTTACGCGGCGGAGGATGCCGATGTCACCCTTCGCCTCTACAACGTGCTGAAACCCCGCCTGTTCCGCGAGCGCGTGGCCACGGTCTATGAAACCCTGGAACGCCCCCTGCCCGAGGTGCTGATCGCCATGGAGGCGGAAGGCGTGCTGGTGGACCGCACCGAACTCGCCCGCCTGTCGGCCGATTTCGCCACCCGCATGACCGAGATGGAAGCGGAGGCCCATGCGCTGGCCGGCCATCCCTTCAATCTGGGTAGCCCCAAGCAATTGGGCGAGATCCTGTTCGACGAGATGAGCCTGCCGGGCGGCAAGCGCATGAAGACCGGCGCCTGGGGTACCGGCGCCGACGTTCTCGAGGATCTGGCGGCCCAGGGCCACGACCTGCCCCGGAAGATCCTGGACTGGCGGCAATTGGCCAAGCTGAAGTCGACCTATACGGATGCGCTCCAGGCCCAGATCAACCCGACGACCGGGCGCGTCCATACCTCCTATGCGCTGGCCTCGACATCGACCGGGCGGCTGTCGTCGACCGATCCGAACCTGCAGAACATCCCGGTCCGGACCGAGGAGGGACGGAAGATCCGCCGCGCCTTCGTGGCCAAGCCCGGCCATGTCCTGATGTCGGCGGACTACAGCCAGATCGAATTGCGCCTGCTGGCCCATATCGCCGAGATCGACACGCTGAAGGATGCCTTCGCCAAGGGGATCGACATTCACGCCATGACCGCGGCCGAGGTTTTCGGCCTGCCGGTCGAGGGCATGGACCCCATGGTCCGGCGCCGCGCCAAGGCGATCAACTTCGGCATCATCTATGGCATTTCCGCCTTCGGCCTGGCCAATCAGCTTGGCATTCCCCAGGGCGAGGCCAGCGCCTATATCAAGCGCTATTTCGAACGCTTCCCCGGCATCCGCGCCTATATGGACGCGATGAAGGCGCGGGCGCACGAACAGGGCTATGTCACCACCGTCTTCGGGCGGAAATGCCATGTCCCCGGCATCAACGACAAGAGCGCGGCGCGCCGCGCCTTCATGGAGCGCGCGGCGATCAATGCCCCGATCCAGGGTTCGGCCGCCGACATCATGCGACGCGCCATGATCCGCATGCCCGGCGCGCTGGCGGCCGCCGGGCTGTCGGCCAGGATGCTGCTGCAGGTGCACGACGAACTGATCTTCGAAGTACCCGAAGCAGAGGTCGAGGCGACCGCCCCCGTGGTGACCGAGGTCATGCGCAAGGCCGCCCTGCCCGCCATCGACTTCTCCGTCCCGCTGGACGTCGAAGCCGGCACCGGCCGTAGCTGGGCCGAGGCGCATTGATCTGAGTGCCTGTCGTCCCGGCGAAGGCCGGGACCTTCCCCAGGCAAATACGCCTTCTCGTCACAAGATCCCGGCCTGTGCCGGGACGACGGTGATTGGATGGGCGCCCACCCCTCACCCCGGCCCTCTCCCCGCAAGCGGGGCGAGGGAGAGCGCGTAAAGCCCCTCGCCCCACTCGGGGAGAGGGGTTGGGGGTGAGGGGGGGGGGGTGGCGCCTCAGTCCTCCGGCTCTTCCCAGTCGGAGATCATGTCGAGCCGTTCCGGGCGCTGCTGGGCGCGCATGAAGCGCTGGCCGAGGAAATTGAGCAGAAGCTGGACCTTCAGGGAGAGGTTCTGCTTGTGGCCATAGACGACCCAGACGTCGCGGTCGAAGAAGCTCCATTCGTCTTCCAGCGCGACGAGCTGGCCTGTCCGCAATTCACGCCGGATGAAGACGACGGGCAATTGCGCAAGCCCGAGGCCACAGCGTGCGGCCGCCAGGATGCCGGAGCCGTCGTCGCAGCGCCACGTCCCGTTCGCCTTCACCTTCATGGTGCCGCCCGCCGAATTGAACTGCCAATAGCCGCTGCGGTTGGTCAGGCAATTGTGTTCCTTCAGGTCGGCCAGATTCTTCGGCTTGCCGTGCTTCCGGAAATAGGCGGGCGTCGCGCACAGGCAGAACGACTGATGGCCGATCTGGCGGGCATAGAGGCTCGAGTCCTCCTGCTGGCCATAGCGGATGATGACGTCGTTGGCATCGCCCACCAGATCGCTGTCGGTCGAGGAGGTCACCACCTCCACCGTCAGCTTGTCGTAGGTCGAGGCGAATTCGGCGACCGCCGTCGCCATGAATTCGACGCCATAGGTATTGTTGAGGGCGATGCGCAAGAGGCCCGTGGGCTTTTCCTGCATTTCCGAGACGGTCGACTGCGCCCGCTCGAAGGCGTCGGCCATTTCCTTGCAGTGACGGTAGAAGACCTCGCCCTCGGGCGTCAGTGAGACCTGACGCGTTGTGCGCTGCAACAGGCGCACGCCCATGCGGTTCTCGAGGTCGGTGACCTGTTTCGAGATGAAGGATTTCGACACCCCCAGGCTTTCCGCCGCCCGGGTGAACGAGCCTATCTCGACAACCTGCACGAATTCATGCACGCCGTCCCATGGTGTCATGCGCCATCCTCCCGCCATCCTGATAGCAGAGGACGATCGCGCCCCGCACCCCTCAAATGGACGTCCAGGGCGCGAGACAAAGAAAGGGCCGACCCGGTCGCCCGGATCGGCCCCTTCAAAGCGCGGAAAAAGCGCGGACGATTACTTGAAGATCGTCTGCAGCTTCATGGCAACGCCCATGTTGCCCTCGACCTTGATCTTGCCCATCATGAAGGCGGTGGTCGGGTTCAGCTTGCCATCGCCGAGGGCGACGAAGTCGTCCTTCGAGATCTTGATGGTGCAGTCGGCCGGCTTGTCTTCGTTCGAGACTTCGTTCGGGACGGACTTGCCGTCGACATAGACGATGCCGTCGCCCTTGAAGTCGAACTTCACGGACGCGCCGAGGCCGGAATTCTCGCCCACGCGGGCCTTCATTTCTTCGGTGATTTTCGCCAGATCGGTCATGGGTCTCTCCTCCACTAAGGACGCTTGGGGTTATGACGTTTGACGGACTAAGTCAAGCACGCTGACTGGAAACCGACACCACTTCGCCCGTCATGTAAGTGGCGTATTCGCTGGCCAGAAAGATAATAACGTTCGCAATTTCCCATGTCTCCGCCGCGCGACCATAAGCTTCACGCGACGTCAACTGGGCCAGCAATTCGTCGCTGGTCACCCGATTCAGGAATTCATGCATCGCCAAACTGGGTGAAACCGCATTGATGCGAATATTATGCTCCGCCGCTTCTACCGCAGCGCAGCGTGTCAGCGCCATGACGCCGGCCTTCGCCGCCGCGTAATGGGCCTGCAGCTTCTGCGCCCGCCAGCCGAGCACGGAGGCGTTGTTGACGATGATGCCGCCCTTTTGCGCCATCATGTGCGGCAGCATGGCGCGCATCATGCGGAACGTACCGGTCAGGGTTACATCGAGAACCACGTTCCACTGCTCGTCCGTCATCTCGACCAGGGGGGCGGAGCCGCCGAGGCCGGCATTGTTGACGAGGACGTCGACATGGCCGAGGCCGGCGATCGCCGCCGCCGCCAGCCCGTCCACATCCGCCTGCCTGGTCACATTGCACAGATGGGTCAGGGGCTTCCTGCCCGTCTCCGCCTCGATCCGCGCCGCCGCCTCGCCCAGGCGGCGTTCGTGGATGTCGGAGATCATGACGGTGGCGCCTTCCTCGGTCGCGCGTTTCGCCGTCGCGAAGCCGATACCGGTGCCGGCCGCGGCGGTGATCAGCACGGTCTTGCCAGCGAGGAGATTGTGGGCCGGGGGATAGGCGGGCGTGGGTGCGGGCATGGGTCGAACCTTCAGGCGCGCGCTTCGCGGGGCATGCCCAGGGCACGTTCCGCGATGATGTTGCGCTGGATCTCGTTGGTCCCGGCATAGATCGTGTCGGACCGTGTGAAGAGGAACAATTGCTGCAAGGGCGTCAGGTCGTAGGTGCCGGGGCTGCCGGGCGCGATTTCCGCCTCCGGCCCCAGGACGTCCATGGCCAGCTTGCCGAGATCGCGATGCCAGGTCGCCCAATAGAGTTTGGAGACATAGGCTTCGCGCGGCAGTTCCGGCCCTTCGGCCTTCGACAGCATGCGCAGCGCATTGGCGCGCATGATCTGCAGGCCGATCCAGGCATCGGCCAGACGCTGACGGATCATGGGGTCGCGGGCCCGACCGTTCGCCTTGGCGATGGCGATGATCTCGTCCAACTGGTTGCGGAAGGCCATCTGCTGGCCAAGGGTGGAGGCGCCGCGCTCGAAGGCCAGCGTGCCCATGGCGACCTTCCAGCCTTCGCCGGGCTGGCCGACGATATTCTCCGCCGCCGTCTCGGCACCGTCGAAGAAGACTTCGTTGAATTCGGACGTGCCCGTCATCTGCTGGATCGGGCGGACCGTGATGCCCTTCTGGTTCATCGGCACCAGGAGATAGGACAGGCCCTTGTGGCCGCTCGTCCCCTCCTCCGTCCGCGCGATGACGAAGCACCAGTCCGAGACATGGGCCAGCGAGGTCCAGACCTTCTGCCCGTCGATCACCCAGCGATCGCCGACGAGGCGCGCCTTGGTCCTGACATTGGCGAGGTCGGAGCCGGCATTGGGCTCCGAATAGCCCTGACACCAGAGATCGTCGCCCGACAGGATGCCGGGCAGGAAGCGGCGCTTCTGGTCCTCGGTCCCGAAGGCGATGATGGTCGGGCCGGCCAGGCCCTCCCCGATATGACCGACGCGGCCGGGACCGCCGGCACGGGCATATTCCTCGAAGAAGATGACCTGATGGGACAGCGGCGCGCCGCGCCCGCCGACCGCCTTCGGCCAGCCGACGCCGGTCCAGCCGGCCTTGCCCATGTGACGTTCGAAGGCGCGCCGTTCCTCGAAGAAGGCATGTTCGTCGCCCGGCCCGCCCCGGTTCTTCAGCTTGGCGAATTCGCCCGTCAGATTGTCGCGCATCCAGGCGGCGATCTCGGCGCGGAAGGCTTCGTCCTCGGCGGAGAAGGAGAGTTTCATTGCGCCGCCTCCGCCAATTCGTCGAGGCCGATCAACCCGGCCACGCGCTCGCGGTGGCTGGCAGGATCGCCGAGCACGGCTTCGATCGCACGGGCATTCTTGAAATAAAGGTGGACGTCGTATTCCCAGGTGAAGCCGACGCCGCCATGCAATTGGATCGCCGTCGCCGCACAGTCGAAATAGGCGCGCGAGCACCACGCCTTGGCACCGGAAGCCGCCAGCGCCAGTTCCGTACCGTCGCCATTGTGGCCCATGTCGTCGGCCACGCAGGCGGCCCAATAGGCGGCGGAGCGCGCGGTTTCGACCGCCAGCGCCATATCGGCGCATTGATGCTTCACCGCCTGGAAACCGGCGACCGGGCGCCCGAACTGGACCCGGCCTTTGGTGTATTCGACCGTCATTTCCAGGCATTGTTCGGCCGCCCCCACCGCATGGGCCGCCGTCATAGCCGCCGCCCTGTCGAGCGCGGTGGCGAGAGCCGTGCCGGCGTCGGCCGAAACCAGTGAGCTCGCGGGCAGGATCGCCGCCTCGAAGCGCAATTCCGCCGGGCGACGGGTCTGGTCCATGGAGGCCAGCCCCTCCCGCGTGAGGCCGGGCGCGGCACCGTCGACGGCGAACAGGGCCGTCCGCCCGTCCAGTTCCGCCGCCACCAGGATCAGGTCGGCGCGCGCGCCGTCCGGCACATGGCGCAGCACACCGTCCAGGTGATAGGCGTCCCCGTTCCTCACCGCCGTGACCTTGCCGGTGGCATTCGCCGCCCCCAGCGTCGCCGTGATCTCGCCGGTGGCGATCCGGTCGAGAATGCGATCGGTGCCCACCGCCAGCAGGGCATTGGCGGCCAGCACCACCGTCGCCTCGAAGGGAGAGGGATAGAGCCGGCGGCCCATTTCCTCGCAGAGGATCGCAAGCTCGACGAAGCCGAGGCCGGAACCGCCCAGATCCTCCGGCACGATCAGCCCGGTCCAGCCCATGGCCGCGACCTCGGCCCAGAGCGCGCGGTCATAGCCTTCCGCCGTCGCCATCACCTGACGGACATGGCTCGCCGGCGCGAAATCGCCCAGCCAGCCGCGCGCGCTGTCGCGGATCAGGATCTGGTCCTCGGTGAAGGCGAAATTCATCGCGCCGCTCCCCTTCCCCTCTCGTCGTCCCGGCGCAGGCCGGGATCTTTCGACGGAAGGACACCGCGCATAAACCCCACGAGATCCCGGCCTGCGCCGGGATGACGGGGGATATGGACGGAAAGGCTCACGAGCCCCAGACCTTCTTCACCGGCGCGGCGCGGCCGAGCAGATCGTCGACCGCCGGACCGACCTCCGCCGGGTCCCAGCGCGCGCCCTTGTCCACTTCGGGACCGTCGCGCCAGCCGTCGGCCAGGCAGATGCGACCGCCCGAAACCTCGAACACGCGGCCCGTGACATGGGCCGACTGCGCGGAGCCGAGCCAGGCCACCAGGGGCGCCACATTGGCGGGATCATTGGCGTCGAAGCCGCTTTCGGGCGCCTTCATGGCGTCGCCGAAGGCTTCCTCGGTCATGCGCGTGCGGGCCGCGGGCGCCAGCGCATTGGCGGTGATGCCGTAACGCCGCAATTCCGCCGCCTGCACCAGGGTGAGCGAGGCGATGCCGCCCTTGGCCGCCGAATAGGCCGCCTGCCCGATGCTGCCCTGAAGGCCGGCGCCGGACGAGGTGTTGATGATGCGGGCATCGACCTTGGCGCCCGCCTTGCTCTGATCGCGCCAATAGCGGACGGCGTGATTGCCGACGCAGAAATGGCCGCGCAGATGGACGCGCATCACCGCATCCCATTCATCGACCGTCGCGTTGGCGAACATGCGGTCGCGCAGGAAGCCGGCGTTGTTCACGATGACGTCGAGACCGCCGAAGGCATCGAGCGCGGTCTTGACGATGGAACCCGAGCCTTCCCAATCGGCGACATCGGCGTAATTGGCCACCGCCTCGCCGCCCATCGCCTTGATTTCGGCCACCAGTGCGTCGGCCGCCTCGGACCCGCCGCCATGCCCGTCGCGCGAGACGCCGAGATCGTTGATCACGACCCTGGCGCCCTGGCGCGCGAATTCGAGGACATATTCACGGCCGAGGCCCCGGGCCCCGCCGGTGACGGCGACGATACGGTTCTCGCAGATCATCGGGCCGGCCTCACAGACGCTCGATGATGGTGACATTGGCCTGGCCGCCGCCCTCGCACATGGTCTGCAAGCCATAGCGGCCGCCCGTGCGCTCCAGTTCGTGCAGCATGGTGGTCATCAGGCGGGCGCCGGTGGCGCCCAGCGGATGGCCGAGGGCGATGGCACCGCCGTTCGGATTGACCTTGGCGTCGTCCGCGCCCGTCTCCTTCAGCCAGGCCATGACGACCGAGGCGAAGGCTTCGTTGATCTCGACCGTGTCGATATCCCCGATCGTCATGCCCGCCTTCTTCAGGGCGTAGGCGGTGGCCGGGATCGGCGCGGTCAGCATCCACACCGGATCGGCGCCGCGCACCGACAGGTGGTGGATGCGCGCGCGCGGCGTCAGGCCATGATCCTTCACCGCCTGTTCCGAGGCGATCAGGATGGCGGCCGAACCGTCCGAAATCTGCGACGAGACGCCGGCATGCATGCGCCCGCCCTCGCGCAGCGTCTTCAGGGTCGCCATCTTCTCGAGGCTGGTGTCGGCGCGCGCCGTCTCGTCCCGGGCGAAATCGCCGAAGGGGGCGATCTCCTTGTCGAACTTGCCGCTGGTGATGGCGGCAACGGCGCGCTGATGGGAGCGGAGGGCGAATTGCTCCATCTCCTCGCGGGTGCATTGCCATTTCTCGGCGATCATCTCGGCGGCGCGGAACTGGGAGACTTCCTGCGTGCCGTAGCGCGCCACCCAGCCCTCGGAGCCGGAGAACGGATCGGTGAAGCCCAGCGGCTCGGCCGCGACCATGGCATAGGCGATGGGGATCTGGCTCATGTTCTGGACGCCGCCGGCGACCACCAGATCCTGGGTGCCGGACATGACGCCCTGGGCCGCGAAATGCACCGCCTGCTGCGACGAGCCGCACTGACGGTCGACCGTGGTGCCCGGGATCTCCTCCGGCAGGCCGGCGGCCAGCCAGCAGGTGCGCGCGATGTCGCCGGCCTGGGGGCCGAGGGCGTCGACGCAACCGAAGACCACGTCGTCCACCGCCGCCGGATCGACCCCGCTCCGGTCCATCAGGGCCTTGATGGCATGGGCGCCGATGTCGGCCGGATGCACCTTCGACAGGCTGCCGTTGCGCCGCCCGACGGGGGTGCGAACGGCATCGATGATATAGGCTTCGGCCATGGGACGGGTTTCCTCGGTACAGACTTAATTGTCGGCAAATGTGGCATCGGCACCGATGGCCGCATCGTCCGAAAGGACCATTCGCGCCATCCGATCGAGGTGGTAGTGCCGGTCACCCCAGACACCGGCCAGTGCCCAGGCCCGCTTCATGAAGAAATGCAGGTCGACCTCATAGGTATAGCCCATGGCGCCGAAGACCTGGATCGCGGTCCGCGCCGCCATGGCCGCCGCGTCGATGACGGCGATGCGGGCGTGGGAAACATCGCGCGGACGCTGCGTAAAGGCGGCCTTGTAGACCGGGGCGCGGGCGAATTCGATCGCCACCTGAACCGTCGCCAGATGATGCTTCACGGCCTGGAACGAGCCGATGGGCTTCCCGAACTGCTGGCGTGTGCGGGCATATTCCGCCGCCAGATCGACCATGGCCTGCGCGAGGCCCAGGCCCTGGGCCGCCATGGCGATCGCGCCGAGATCGAGGATTTCGTCCCAGAGCCCGGGCGCATCCGACAGGACCGTATCGTTGCCGGCCAGCCATTCGACTCCGGCGATTCGGCGCAGCGGATCGACGCTGGTCTCGGCCGTCAGGGCGACGCTCGCCGCCGGCACCAGATGCACCGCATCGCCCTTGCCGAGGATCAGCCAGTCGGCTCCCGCCGCGTCGGCGACGAAGGGATCCATCGGATGGCCGATCGCCACCTTGGCCGCCCCCGTGGCGACGGCTTCCAGCACCGACGCCACCTCGGGCCGGTCGGCGAAGCGGGACAGCAGCGGCACGGCGATGCCGATCTGATCGACCAGGAGTTCGGGCAGGGCGGCACGCCCCGCTTCCTCGGCGATAAGGACATAGTCGACCAGACCCAGGCCCAGCCCGCCCTGGGCCTCCGGCACGGTCAGGCCGGTCAGGCCCATTTCCACCAGCTTGTCGAAACGCGCCGGCGAACGCCCGTCGCCCGCCGCCGCCTCGCGCACCTGGGCCGGCGCGCATTCGGCGGCCAGGAAATCGCGTACCGTGTCACGGAACAGAAGCTGGTCCTCGGTAAAGGCGAAATTCATCGGTCCTCCCCGGCGCAGCGCCCTACGCCAACAAGATCCCGGCCTTCGCCGGGATGACGCCTTATTTCTTGCTCGTCGTCCCGGCGAAGGCCGGGAACTTTCG
Source organism: Zavarzinia marina (assembly GCF_021568905.1). Classification (GTDB taxonomy): domain Bacteria; phylum Pseudomonadota; class Alphaproteobacteria; order Zavarziniales; family Zavarziniaceae; genus Zavarzinia; species Zavarzinia marina. The sequence continues at coordinate 457,215 of NZ_JAKGSB010000004.1, forward strand.
ACGCCAAAGCACCGTCAACGCGGCAGTTGCAGCAGCCGCTCGGCGATGATGTTGCGCTGGATCTCGTTGGCGCCCGCATAGATCGGCCCGGCCAGCGAGAACATGAAGCCCTTCAGCCAGCGCGCGATCTCGCCTGCCTCGGGGATGCCGCTGGCCATCAGTTCGCCCCGCGCCCCCAGGATCGACAACGCGGTCTCATGCATGGCACGGTCGAGTTCCGACCAGAAAATCTTGTTGAGGCTCGCCTCCTGACCGATCTTGCCGCCCGCGATCAGGCGGCTGGCGGTCATATAGGTGTTCAGGCAATAGGCTTCCGCATCCATCCAGGCCTTCAGCACCTGATCGCGCACGCCGGGCGCGACATGGGACTCGTTCCGGCGATAGAGATCGACGAGGCGCCGCGCCGTTTCCTGGAAACGGGCGGGACTGCGCAGCATCAGCCCGCGCTCGAAACCGGCCGTCGCCATGGCGATGTGCCAGCCCTGGCCCTCGCCGCCCAGGCGGTTCTCGACCGGCACGCGGACGTCGTCGAAGAAGAGTTCCGCGAAACCCGGCTCCCCATCCAGCTGCGGGATCGGCCGGCGCGTGATGCCGGGCGTATCGAGCGGCACCAGGATGAAGCTCATGCCGTGGTGGCGGCTGCTCTCGGGGTCGGTGCGGAACAGGCCGAAGCACCAATCGGCGAAGACGGCGCGGGTGGACCAGGTCTTCTGGCCGTTGATCACGTAGTGATCGCCGTCGAGGATCGCCTTGGTGCGGATCGCCGCCATGTCGGAGCCGGCGCCCGGCTCGGACCAGCCTTGCGCCCAGATGTCGTCGCCCGCCGCCATGCGCGGCAGGAAGCGCGCCTTCTGTTCCGGCGTGCCATATTCCATCAGGGTCGGTCCCAGCAGGAAGATACCGTTCTGGTTCACCCTTCCGGGGGCACCCGCGCGGTAGTATTCCTCCTCGAAGATCAGCCATTCGATGAGGTCGGCGCCGCGCCCGCCCAAGGCTTCGGGCCAGGTGACCATGCCGAAGCGGCCGCTGTTCAGCACCCGCTCCCACTGCCGGTGTTCCTCGAAACCCTCGGCGGTGTCATAGGACTTCAGGGCCGTCGTCGGCACGTTGGCCTGCATCCAGGCGCGTACCTCGGCCCGGAAGGCGTTCTGCTTGTCGGTATAACGGAGATCCATCGCCTCACCCGAACTTGGCGTCGCGCTTCTCGACGAAGGCGTCGCGCGCTTCCTGGCTGTCGGGAGACGTATAAAGTTCCAGGGTGAAGCCCTGCTCGAAGCGGTAGTTGCGCTCGATGTCGACGGGCTCGATCCCGTTCAGGGCTTCCTTGGCGAGGCGCAGCGCCTTGCCGCTCTTGCCCGCGATCTTGGCCGCCATGGCGCGCGCGGCATCGACCAACTCGGCGCGCGGCACGACACGTTCGATGGCGCCCCATCTGGCCATCTCGTCGGCCTTGATGCTCTCGCCCGTATAGAACAGGGCCCGCACCTTCTGCAGCGGCAGCATGCGCAGGAAGTGGGAAGCACCGCCCATGGCGCCGCGATCGATCTCGGGCAGGCCGAAATAGCTGTCGTCCGAGGCGATGATGATATCGGCAGCACCCGCAAGGCCGATACCGCCGCCCAGCACGAAGCCATGGGTCGCGGCGATCACCGGCACCTTGCAGCGATGGACGGCGGCGAAACTGTCGTAACAGCCCTTGTTCACCGCGACGATCTTGCTGCCGTCTGCCGCCAGTTCCTTGATGTCGACACCGGCGCAGAAACCCCGCCCCTCGGCCCGCAGGATGACGACATTGACCGACGGATCCTCGCCCGCCGCCGTGATCGTCCTGGCCAGATTGTTCCAGCCGGTCGAATTGAAGGCGTTCACGGGGGGCTGGTTCATCACCACTTCGGCGATGCGGTCGGTGACGGTATAGGCGAATTCCATGGCGGGCCTCACTCGGCTGCGGCGGCGCCGTCGCGCCTTCCGGGATTTGTCAGGGCGTCGAGACGGGCCTCCGCCTCCTTGACGATGGCGTCGATCACTTCGGCGGCGCTCGACAGGTCTCGGATCAGGCCGGCAACCTGACCGGACGGCAGCACGCCTTCCGACGGATGGCCCTCGACCATGGAGCGCTGGATCAGCATGGGCGAATTGGCCGCCATCAGGGTTTCGGCCAGGGTCAGCTTGTTCGCCCTGGCATTGGCCAGCGCCGATTTGATCATCTCGACGTAACCGATGCCGGCGTGGCGGCGGAACGCCAGACCCGATTTCAGCGCCAGCCAATAGCGCCCGATCAGCCCCGTGTTCTCCAGCCGGCCCAGGGTCTCGTTCAGGATCATGCGCATGGGCGCGCCATCGACCTTGGTGGAGACGATGATCCGCGTGAGATCGGAGGTCACGTAACGTTCCAATGTGCTGCGCGGCACCGGGCTGTCGCTGGTCATCAGGAAGCGGGTACCCATGGCGACACCGGCGGCGCCGTAAGCCAGCGCCGCGACCAGGCCGCGGCCGTCCTTGAAACCACCCGCCGCGACCACCGGCACCTTCACCGCATCGAGGACCTGGGGGATCAGCAGCGACGTCGGCACATTGCCGGTATGGCCGCCACCCTCGCCGCCCTGCACGGTCACCATGTCGGCGCCCATCTTCACGGCCGCGACGGCGTGTTTCACCGCGCCCACGGTCGGAATGCAGACGATGCCCGCATCCTTCAGCTTGGAAACCAATGCCGCCGAGGGAGAACGGGAATAGGACACCGCCCTGACGCCGTGCCTGATCGCCATGTCGAGCATGTGATCGGCGCCGGGCAGGAACATATGCAGGTTCAGGCCGAAGGGCTTGTCGGTCAGCGCCTTCACCTTGAGGATTTCCTCCTCGATCTTCTCCGCCGGGATCACCGCACCGGCGAGGAAGCCGAAGGCCCCGGCGTTCGAGGTAGCCGCGACCAGCTGCGGCGTCGCGACCCAGCCCATGGCGGTCTGCAGGATCGGGTAGCGGCAGCCGAGCCTTTCGGTGAGCGGGGTCGAGAGCGCCGGATGGGTCATTCGCCCGCCTCCGCGACTTTCTTTTCGTCCGCCTTCTTCTCCTCGACGGCCTTCTGCGACTTGGCCATGGCCTTGCCGTCGAAGCCGCCCAGCGTGTCGCCTTGGGCCAGCGTGTTGTGGACATGGGCGAAATGGTGATAGCCGAAGGCATTGTCCATGCCCGCGCGCTTGCCCTGCAGATCCTCGATATGGTTGACGACCTGCTTGGTCAGCGCCAGCCCCATGCGCGGCATGGCGGCGATGCGCGTCGCGATGGCATAGGTTTCCTCCGCCAGCTTGTCGCGCGGCACCACCCGGTTGACCATGCCCATCTGATAGGCGCGCTCGGCCGGCATGCGCTCGCCGAGGAAGAGGAATTCCTTGGCGATGCGGGCGTTCAGCTCGTGGACATGGGCGAAATATTCGACGCCCGGAATGCCCATGCGCACCACCGGATCGGCGAAGAAGGCATCGTCCGACGCGACGATCAGATCGCACACCCAGGCCAGCATGAGACCGCCGGCGACACAGGCGCCCTGCACCATGGCGATGGTCGGCTTGGGCAGGTCGCGCCAGCGCCGGCACATGCCGAGATAGACTTCCTGCTCCCGGACGAAGAGTTTCTCGCCGCCGGGCCGGCCGACATGATCCCACCACAGGTGCTTTCGCTCATCGAAGGTCTTGTCGACGTCGCGGCCCGGCGTGCCGATGTCGTGGCCGGCCGAGAAATGCTTGCCGGCGCCCGCCAGCACGATGACCTTCACCTCGTCATCATCCACCGCGCGGCGGAAGGCGTCGTCCAGCGCATAGGTCATCTGGCTGTTCTGGACGTTGTTGTAACGGGTGCGATCCATGGTGATGGTCGCGATCCCGTCCTTGACCTCGTAATGGACCGGCTCGTCGGTCTCGTAGGTGATCTCGGTCATGCCGCTTCCCTCCGGTCGCCGGGCGGGTTTTCCTTGAACACCGTGGCCCGGACGTTGTGGGGGTCCAGCACCTCGCGGATCAGGCGAAGCTGTTCCGTCGTCGGGGCCGGGGTGACGGCCGCCGTGTCCTTGCCCTCGAGCGGGAAACCGGTGGCGGCCTGGACCTGATCGAAGGTGATGCCGGGGTGCAGATGGCGGACGCGGATCGCATGATCCCTGCCACCGAAATCGAGCACGGCGAGATCGGTCACGATCAGGCGAAGGTCCAGGAAACGATCCGAGCGGCCATCGGCCATGCGCGCCGGGTTGTAGCCGACGCCCGAGACCATATCGACCTCGCCGGGCACGAAGACCCGGGTGGAATGGTTCGGCACGAACATCGAATTGATGTGATTGATGGTGTTGCCCGGGATGCCGCGCACGCCGAGCAGCGCCGCCTTGGGCCTGGCGTAATCGCCGACCACCGAGATGTTCTGCTGGCCGAAGCGATCGACCTGCACGGGGCCGGTCATGGCGTGACGGTGGCCGCGATAGACGACGTCGAAGACGCGGGCATAGGTCATCCAGCCCTCCACCTTCGGCTTGTAGTCGCCGCGCTTGCCGACCGGCACCGGTTCCTCGACCAGATAGGCTTCGCCATCGGTCATCATCAGTTCCGGCGCGAAAGTCTCTTTCGCCAGCGACGCCGCGAGACGCGGGATCAGGCCGATGCCGGAGGCGAGCACTTCGCCGTTGTCGCGCCAGGCTTCCGCCGCCGCCGTGATGCAGAGTTCCGCGAGTGTATAGGTCATCGCCTGTCTCCTCAGAACACGGGCAGCGGCAGGGTGGCGAGCTTTTCCGCGCCACCGACGGCGGCGAGATAGGCATCGTGATCGGCGATGTCGACGAATTGGGCCCGCCAATCGTCGAAGGTGGCGCCGTTGTAATCGCGCAGGTGCTTGAAATCGAAGCCATAGTCCGGCCCGGAGGAGGTCGGATGGGCGCCGAAGGGCACCAGGGCGACACCGGTGACGCAGGAGCGTTCGACCAGATGATGGCGCATGCCCGGCATGCCGCCCAGGTCCTCGGTCGCGACCAGCCGGTCGGTGGTCACGAACGCCTTGTCGGCGGCGCGGCAGAACAATTCGTCGAAGAAGGGATCGGGCGCCGTGATGATGCCGTTACCGGCCCGGTCCGCCGCATTCACATGGACGAAGGCGGCGTCCAGCGTCAGGGCCGGCATGGCGATCAGCAGTTCGCCGTCGTCATAGGGCGATTTCACCATGCGCAATTCGCCGTTCAGCCCTTCGACGTCGGTGCCGATGCCGGCGCGGGTGGGCAGGAAGGGCAGGCGCATGGCGGCGGCGCGCAGCCCCCATTGCAGCATGCCCTCGTCGATCTCGAGCGTCTCGAAGCTGCCGGCCTGACGGGCGGCGCGAAAGTGATTGTCGAGGGGGATAGAGTCGAGCGAGACGAAGCCGAAGACCAGTTTCTTCAGCTTGCCGGCCGCCGCCAGCAGGCCGATGTCCGGCCCGCCGTAGGAGACCACGGTGAGATCGGTGACGTCGCTGCGCAGAATCTCGCGGACCACCGCCATGGGTTTCCGGCGCGCGCCCCAGCCGCCGATGCCGATGGTCATGCCGCTCTTCAGTTCGGCGACCATGTCCCTGACGGTCATTTCCTTGTTCATTCTTCCCTCCCGCTGGCCCGGGTTCCTGTCGGTCCGGGCCTCAACGCAACATGAATTTCTGCACCTTGCCGCTGGCGTTCAGCGGCAGGCTCTCCATGATTTCCACCTGGCGCGGCGCCTTGTAGTTGGCCATGTTGGCGCGGCACCAGGCGAGGAACTCATCCGTTTCGATCTTGGCCCCCTTGGCCGGCACCAGGATCGCCTTGGCGACCTCGCCCATGCGATCGTCCGGCACGCCGATGACGGCGGCCTGGGCGATGTCGCGCCGGGACAGGATGATGTTCTCGATTTCCGCCGGATAGCAGTTGAAGCCGCCGACGATGAACATGTCCTTCTTGCGGTCCGTGATCTTCAGGTAACCGCGCTCGTCCATCACGCCGATATCGCCGGTATGGAGCCAGCCTTCGCCGTCGATCGCCTCCCGCGTCGCCGCCTCGTTTTCGAAGTAACCCTTCATGACGTTGAAGCCGCGCACCAGAACCTCGCCCTCGGCGCCCGGTGCGACGGGCTTGCCGTCGTCGCCGGCGCAGATCACCTCGATCCCCGGAATGGGCTTGCCGCAGCGATTGGCGATGGTCTCGGGATCGTCGTCGACGGCGCACATGGTCACCACCGGCGCCTCCGTCAGGCCGTAGGCGGTCAGCACCACGTCGAACTTCAGGTCCGAGAACATGCGCCGGATCAGATCGACCGGCACGCTGGCCGCCCCGGTCACCGCGAGGCGAAGGGAGGAAATGTCGCGCTCGACATGGCTGCCCTCGCCCAGGATCGACTGATAGACCGTGGGCGCGCCCGGCAGCACGGTGACGCGCTGCCGCTCGATCCGGTCGAGCAGGCGTTTCACGTCGAACACGGCTTCCGGCATGATGCAGGCGCCCTTCAGGATGCAGGCCAGCCAGCCGGCCTTGTAACCGAAGGAGTGGAAGAAGGGATTGACGATCAGGAAGCGGTCCCGCTCCGTCAGGCCGACGACGCTGGACCAGGTCTCGATCGTGCGCAGCGTCTGGCCATGGGCGGAAACGACGCCCTTGGGCAGGCCCGTGGTGCCCGAGGTGAAGAGCATGTCGGACGGATCGTCCGGCCCGATGTCGGCCAGCCGCGCGGCGGCCGCGGCCTCGGCGACGGGGCCGCCCAGCGCCAGGAAATCGTCGAACGACAGATCGTCGCCCGCCTCGCCCTTCAGGATCACCAGGCGTTCCAGGTCCGGCAGATCCTCGCCCGCCAGCATGGCCGGATAGTCGAAGCCGAGGAAACCGCGCACGGTGACGAGGATCCGGGCGCGGGACGCGCGCAGGATCTGCGCCGCCTCCCGCCCCTTGAAGCGGGTGTTCAGCGGCACGAGCACGGCGCCGGCCGATTGCAGGCCGACGGCGGCGACGACCCATTCGGCCATGTTCGGCGCCCAGATCGCGACCCTGTCGCCCTTCTCGATACCGGCGGCGATGAAGGCGCGCGCGGCGGTCCGGCGGGCCGTCTCGAGTGCAGCAAAACTCGAGACGGCCCCACCTTCCTCGATCGCGGGGCGGTCGGGCCAGCGAGCCGCCGCCGCGGCGAGTGCTCCGGGAATGGTTCCCGACATGGCGCTGCCTATTCGGCCGCCTGGGCCGCCGTAAGCCACTGCTTCTTGGGGCCGATCCTCTCGGCGATCTTGTTGAGCGCCGGCAGGTCGAGGTCATAGACCGCCGCCGCCGACTTCCAGAAGATCTGTTCCAGATCCGCCTCCGGCAGACCGCCGAGGGACAGTTCCATCTTCTCCGCCGTCTTCGGCCAGCAGCCTTCCGGATGCGGATAGTCCGAACCCCAGATCACCCGGTCCATGCCCAGCTCCTTGCACGCGACCGCCGTGTCCCGGTCCGCCAGCGCGGACGCCACCACCCACATGTTCCGCCCGAAATATTCCGACGGCTTCATGGTCAGCTTCGCCCGGAAGTCGCCCAGCTTGCCGGACGTGTGCTTCACGCTGGCGCGGATGTCCATCATCGTGTTCATCCAGTTGAACCAGAATTCGGACCCTTCGGTATAGATCACCTTCAGTTTGGGGAAGCGCTCCAGCACCTCGCCGAAGATGAACTGCCACATCGAGCGCGTCATCCAGAACGGGAATTCCATCAGGAAGCAGCCGATCGCACCCGGCACCGGCGCCATCGGCGGGGCCGCCCCCGAATGGAAGTGGATCGCCATGTTCAGGTCCTCGCAGACCTTCCACACCGGATCGTATTTCGGGTGGTTGTAGGGATCGAAGCCGTCGG
>NZ_JAKGSB010000005.1 GCF_021568905.1 Zavarzinia marina
CGTTCCTTCAGGAACGGCACCAGCGCACGCGCACGGGCGCGGATCTCGTCCTCCGACGGAATGATGGTCTCGACTTCGCTCGTGCCGTCCATGGCTCGTCCCCGCTTTCCTTCCCCCGCCAGCTCGAGGCCGGCTGTTCTCATGTCGCCAAACTGCCCACACACACAAGTCAAGACATCGTCTATGCGGACTACGCGAAAGAAATTAACGGCGATTCGGGCATCATTATCTATTGCAGTTGCAATAATTTACTGCGGCGCAACATGTGAAATCGCAAATAAGCGCGTATATTTCGTGTATCATTTCACACGAATACACTGTCTTCCGGGTGCGTACCCGAAAGGGAGGCAATCGGCACAATGTTCCGGCCCGTCTTCGGGCCGTCCGTCAGCGTTCGACGAAGGCCCGCTCGTAGACGTAATCGCCGGCTTCGCCCACATGAGGCGAGACGGTGAAACCTTTCGCGTCCAGCATGGCACGCAGATCCTCGAGCATGGCGGGGCTGCCGCAGATCATGACCCGATCGGTTTCGGGGTTCAGTTGCGGCAGGCCGATATCGGCGGCCAGCTTGCCCGTCTCGATCACCTCGGTGATGCGGGCCCGGTTGGGGTGCGGTTCCCGCGTGACGAGGGGGTAGTAGATCAGCTTTTGCCGCGCCCATACGCCGAAGATCTCGTCCGCCGGCAGGTCGCGGGTGAAATAGTCGGCATAGGCCAGTTCGCTGGCGTAACGCACCCCGTGCATGAGCACGATCCGCTCGAAGCGCTCGTACATTTCGGGATCCTTCACCAGGGACATGAAGGGGGCGAGCCCGGTGCCCGTGCCCATGAGGTAGAGATGTCGGCCGGGCCGCAAGTCCGAGAGCAGCAGGGTACCGGTCGGCTTCTTGCCGACGATCACCTCCGAGCCCGGCTCGAGATGCTGAAGGCGCGAGGTCAGGCGCCCGTCCTGGACCTTGATGCTGAAGAATTCCAGATGATCCTCGTGGTTGGCGCTGGCGATCGAATAGGCGCGCAACAGGGGCTTGCCGTCGACCGGCAGGCCGATCATCACGAATTGACCGTTCTCGAAGCGCAGCCCCGCGCTGCGCGTGGTGCGGAAGCTGAACAGCGTGTCGTTCCAGTGACGGACGTCGATGACGCGTTCTGTGCCGAGGTTCGACATGGCGGTACCCTCAGAGACCGAAACCGCCGGAGACGTTGATCGTCTGTCCGGTGACATAGGCGGCGCGGTCCGACGCCAGGAAGACGGCGGCATGGCCGATCTCCTCGGGCCGGCCAAGGCGCTTGATCGACAGCATCTTCAAGGTCTCCTTGATCCAATGGTCGTCGAAGACGCCGCGCGCCTTCAGCTCGAGGAACATGCCGGCCTCGATGACGCCGATCAGGACCGAATTGGCACGTATGCCGTTACGCCCCTCCTCCCGCGCGATGCCCTTGATCAGGGCTTCGTTCGCCGCCTTGGGGGCGACCGACAGGCCGTCCTTGATCGGCCAGCGCATATGCCCGGCGGAACCGAGATGGACGAAGGAGCCGCCGCCCGCCGCGCGCATGTGGGGCACCACGGCCGAGACCACGTTGAAGAAGCCGAAGGTCTCGGTCTCGATCGAGCGGCGCCACAGATCCGGCGTCACATCGGCGATCGGCATCTGCTCCACCACCGGCCCGGCGGCGAAAACCACCGTGTGGATACGGCCGTGTTCCGCCGCCACGCCGGCCACCATGGCCCCGACGGAGTCCGCGTCCGTCAGATCGACCGCATGGCTGCTGCCCTTCCGGCCCATCGCATCCGCCTCGGCCGCGACCTCGGCCGCGACCTCGGCCTTGCGGCGATAGGTGACCGCGATGTCGCAGCCCGCTTCGGCGAAGCATTTCGCCACCGCCCGGCCAATGCCGCCGCTGCCGCCGACGATCAGCGCCACACCTTCGGGAAAATGCCCGTCCCCCATGAACCCCTCGTCTCCTCGAACCCGTCTTTCGTTGTCCGCCCGGCTCAATTGCCGTCCAGGCTTTCGATTTCAGCCCGCACCGCCGGCCGAAGATCGGTCCCGTCGTCGGTCAGCATGGCGACGGCGACGGCGGGGCGGCAGAACTGACGGACGAAATCCGCCATCACCCGGTCGATCACCGATCGATGATCCTCCACCATGCCGCCGGCGACCCAATTGGCCAGCCGCGTCTGTTGCAGCGCCAGCACCATGCGCGCCTGATCGGCGCCCTCGCCCGCCACCAAGAGGCCTTCGCGCACCCCCCAGCCAAGCACGTTCTCGATGGCGACGACGCCCTGCTCCCAGAGGCGCTGCTCCTCGGTCGTCGGCTGGGCGGCGGCGTGATACCAGGCGTAGCCTTCCTGCAGGATGAGGCGCAGGTAGTCCGGCCGTTCCAGCAGGAAGCCGAGATGAGCCTTCATCACCCAAAGCATCTGCGGCAGCGACTGGGGCCGGGCCAGCGCCGCCTGCACCTTGGACAGCACCGCCGCCACCATCTGCTGATGCCGGGCGATCAGGACGGCGCGATGCAGTTCCTTCTTGCCCGGATGAAACTGGTAGAGCGTCGCCAGCGAGATTCCGGCCTCCCGCGCCACATCCTGCATGCGGGCATTGGCGAAGCCGTGATCGGCGAAGACCCGTTCCGCCACTTCCATGATGTGCTCGCGCGACAGCGCATCCTTCGCGGCACGCAGCGCGGCCGCCGCCTGATTGCGCGGACGCGCCGCCGCGCGCAGGACCGGCGTCTCGTCCGCCCCGTCTTCGATCCGGATGCTGTCGTCGATCTGGGTCTTGGCTTCGGCACTCATCTGGCGTTCCGGCTTCTCTCGTTTCGCTCCCGGGCATCATTGCCGATCAGGCATCATTGACAATCAGAACCGCGCTTTTTAGTATGGTAATTGAAATTACTGAGTTTGCAAGAGTGATTACCGAGACGCCCCGGGGGAGGGCGGCGACAGGGCGGCAAGAACCGGCGGAAAGCCGGTGCCCCAGCAGAGGACCGGACAGGGATGGAGAGCGAAGGCTTCGACTATGTCATCGTCGGGGGCGGTTCCGCCGGCTGCGTCGCGGCGGCGCGCCTGGCGGCGGCCGGCTCCGTCCTGCTGCTGGAGGCCGGCGATCCGGCGACCGCGCATCCCGAGAGCCTGTCGTCCGACGGCTTCAAATATGCCTTCGCCAATGACGCCCTGATGTGGCACCGCATGTCCGCGCCCCAGGCCCATTGCGGCGGGCGTTCCGTCTTCATCGGCACCGGGCGCGGCATGGGCGGCAGCGGCTCTGTCAACGGCATGGTCTATACCAGGGGCGACCGGCGCGATTTCGACGCCTGGCCGAAGGACTGGCAATGGGACGACGTGGTGCCCGCCTTCGAGGCCGTCGAAGCCCGCCTGGGCATAAGCCCGCGTCCGCCCACCCCTTTCGCCGAAGCCTTTCTCTCCGCTGCGACCGACGCGGGGTTCGAGCGGCGCGATCACATGAACGACGGCGACCTGGGCGGTGTGGTCGGCTGCAACGACATGAATTACGCCGGTGATCAGCGCCGCAGTTCCTATCGCGCCTTCCTGCACGACGCCCCCGTCCCCGGCCTGACGATCCGGACCGGCGCCACGGCACGCCGTATCGTCTTCGTCGGTTCCCGCGCGATCGCCGTCGAATATGAGTCCGGCGGCAAGGTCACCACGGTCGCCGTGGGTCGCGAACTCGTGCTGGCGGCGGGCGCCCTGGTGACGCCTCATCTGCTGATGATTTCCGGCGTCGGTCCCAGGGCTGAACTCCAGGCCGCCGGCGTACCCTTGGTCCTCGATGCGCCGGGGGTCGGGCGTAACCTGCAGGACCATCCGAACGTCTGCATCTTCTATCGCGCCGATGCGCCGGTCGACTTCCAATATCCGCAAGTCTACGGCTTCGACGCCGCCCGCGCGCCCGAAGGCGGCCAGCGGGGTGAGACGCCGGACACCTGCTATGTCTGCTATGCGGCACCCGCCTCGCTGCAACAGTCGATGCAGCGCATGGTGCCGGTGCTGGCCCTGCCCGGCCGGCTCTATCATGCGCGGACATTACGGCGCCTGTTGCGGGGCATGGTGAACCTGGCCTTCCGCCTGCCGCCGCTGCGCCGCTTCGTCGGCTCGATCTTCGGCATCGTCGTCATCCTGGGCAAGCCGACGGCACGGGGCGCGATCCATCTCGCCTCCGCCGATCCCGCCGTGCCGCCCAGGATAGACCCCGCCTATTACGCGACCGAGGAAGACCGCGCCGTCATGCGCGCCGGGATCGGGCGCGCACACGCCATCGCCGCCAAGCCGGGCCTTCGCCGCGCCGGCGCCCGCCCCCTGTCCGCCGGCGCCAAACCCGTTTCGGAAAAGGCGCTTTGGAAATGGGTCCATGGCGCAACCATGACGACCTTCCATTTCTGTGGTTCGTGCCGCATGGGCGACGAGGCCGAAAGCCCGCTCGACACGCGGCTTCGGGTCAAGGGCCTCGCCAATGTCCGCGTCGCCGATGCCTCGGCCGTGCCGGAAATCCCGGTCTCCGCCCTCAATGCGCCCAGCATGATGATCGCCTGGCGTGCCGCCGATTTCATCCTGGCCGAGCAGGATGCGACCGCCACCGCCGATGTCCCTTCCTTCGAACAACCCCGCCGCATTCACGCAGGAGAACCGGCATGAGCATCGTCACCATTGCCGAGGCCAAGGCCAACACGGGCCCGCGCTCCTCCGCCAGCGTGATCCATTGCATCAATCCGGCGACCGGCGAGTCCCTGGGTGAAGTCCCCGTCGCCTCGCCGGACGACGTGCGCGCGGCGGTGGAACGCGCCCGTGTCGCCCAGGCCGCCTGGGGCAAGACGGATTTCGCCACCCGCCGCGCCGTCCTGCGCCATCTGCTGGACGTCGTCGTCGAGAAGATGGACGACATCTGCGAGGCGGTGGTGGAGGACAGCGGCAAGACCTTCGAGAATGCCCTCCTGGGCGAGGTCATGCCGGTCTGCAACAAGATCCGCTGGGTCATGAAGAACGGCGAGAAGCATCTGAGGCCGGAACACGTGCCCTCCGGCATGCTGATGCACAAGAAGGGGCGGATCGAATATCCGCCGCTGGGTGTCGTCGCCTGCATCGTGCCCTGGAACTATCCGTTCCAGAACATCTTCGGTTCCTTCGTCGCCCCCCTGATGGCGGGCAATGCGGTGGTCATCAAGGCCTCCGAAGCGGTCGCCTGGTCGACGGTCTTCTTCCAGAAGGTGATCGACGAGGCCCTGCGCCGGGCCGGCCAGCCGACCGACCTCGTGCAGATCATCAACGGCTTCGGCGAGACCGGCGCCGCCCTGGTGCGCGCGCGGGTACAGAAGATCCTGTTCATCGGCTCCGTCGGCAACGGAAGGCGCATCATCGAGGGCAGCGCCGAGCACCTGACCCCCGTGGTGATGGAACTGGGCGGCAAGGACCCGATGATCGTCTGCGACGATGCCGACCTGATGCATGCCGTCCATTCGGCGCTGGGCGGCTGTTTCATCAACCTCGGGCAGAATTGCATCGCCTCCGAGCGGATCCTGGTGATGGACGGCATCTACGACCGTTTCGTCCAGGAATTCGCCGGGCGCGCCGGGGCCATGCGCCAGGGCGTGCCCACGGCACCGGGCACCATGGACGTCGGTGCCATCAACACCCGCCAGCAGATGAAGGTGATCGACGATCTGGTGACCGATGCCATCGCATCCGGCGCCAGGGTGCTGACCGGCGGCCGCATCCCCGACGGGCCGGGGCAATTCTATCCCCCCACCGTGCTGGTCGACGTGACGCCCGAGATGCGCATCGCACGCGAGGAAGTCTTCGGCCCGGTCGCCCTGATCATGCGGGTGAAGGACGACGCCGAGGCGATCCGCATCGCCAATGGCACCGATTTCGGCCTGCATTCCTCGGTCTTCACCAGGGACGGGGCGCGGGGCGAGCGGATCGCCGCCGCGCTGGATGCCGGCGCGACCTGCATCAACGACTTCGGCCTCTGCTACCTCAATCAGGACCTGCCCTTCGGCGGCGTGAAATATTCCGGCTTCGGGCGCATGAACGGGCGCGACGGGTTGCGCGCCTACACCGACCCCAAGGCGGTGCTGAGCGACCGCCTGCCCTTCGCCATTCCGCCCAAACTCTATCCCGTGGGGCCCAGGGATTACGCCAGGGCGCGCCACACTATCCGTCTCATGTTCGCACGGGGCCTGGGCGCCAGGATCGGCGCCCTCTTCGGCCTGATGCGCTGACCGGTCACCGACGAGGCATCACCATGGACACCACATTCTTCATCATCTGGGGCGTGACGCTCGCCGTGAACGGCATGATCATGGCCACCTTCAACTGGATGTCGAACAACCACAGTTTCGACAAATACCGCATCCGCATCCCGAAAAGCCCGCAGATCCCGCCATTGCGCAAATGGATCAACGTCAGCCTGAACGGGATGTTCTCCACCCTGCTGATGATCGGGTTCTTCTATTTTTTCGGGAACGCCGTGATCTACAAGGGCCTGCCCGGGCCGGCGGCTTTCATCGGTGAGACCCTGGGCGTCCTCCTCCTCTATGATTTCATGTATTACTTCCTGCATCGCTTCATGCATTGGAAGCCGGTGCTGAAATATGTCCACCGCACCCATCACCTGATCCGCTTCCCCACGGCGCCCGAGAGCATCTATCTCCACCCGGCCGAGAATTTCGCCGGCCTCGCCTTGCTCCTGCTGGCGATGTGGATCCTGGGGCCGGTTTCGGGCGCGTCGTTCCTGATCGTGTTCTTCATCTATTCGGTCATCAACGTGCTGGTGCACACCAATTTCGTGTTCCCGCACGCGGCCTTCCGGCTGTTCAACTTCTGGACCACGAAGCACGACACCCATCACTTCCGCATGAACTACAACTACGCCTCCATCTTCCCGTTCTGGGACCAGGCCTTCGGCACCGACAAGTGAGCGCGACAATGAAGAAGAAGATTCTCATCACGGGAGGACAGGGCTTCGTCGGACGGGCCCTGGTGGACCGCTTCGCCGATCTCGGCCACGCGGTCACCTGCGGCGACATGAACGACCGGCCGTTCCGCGACGACGTGCGTTTCATCAAGCTCGACATCCGCGACAAGGGGGCGGTCGATGCGGCGCTGGCCGGCATGGACAGCGTGATCCACAACGCGTCCCTGGTGCATACCAAGCACAACCGGGTGGAAGACGTCTGGGCCGTAAACCTGGGCGGCACCGAGAACATCCTCGACGCCTGCGCCAAACACGGCATTCCCCGCCTCGTCTACATCTCGTCGGCAAGCGCCGTCTATGAGGGCGGCGACATCGAGAACGGTGACGAAACATTGCCCTATTCCTCGATCTCCCAGGCACCTTATGCCGACAGCAAGATCGCGGCGGAGAAGAAGGCGCTGGCCTTCAACGGCACGGGCGGCACGCTGACCTGCGCCATCCGCCCCCATGTCATCTTCGGGGCCGGCGACAACCGCTTCATCCCGGCGATCCTGGACAAGGCCAGGGCGGGCAAGCTGAACCGCGCCGTGGGCAATCGCGACAAGCTTTCGGACTTCACCTATATCGACAATCTGGTCGATGCGGTCGTGGCGGCCGAGGACAAGCTGGTGCCCGGCAGCCCCGCCGCCGGCCAGGCCTATTTCATCACCAATGGCGAGCCGATCGCCTTCTTCGACTTCATCGAGAAACTGATCCTCGAACTCGGCTATCCGCCGATCAAGGGCAAGGTTCCCTACTGGCTGGCTTACGGCGTCGCCGCGGCGGCGGAAGCGATCGACACCCTGAAGGGCGGCACGCTCAACGCCGAGAACGGTCTGACCCGTTTCTCGGTCCGTTACATGGTGACTCATCACTACTTCAACATCGCCAAGGCGAAGCGCGATCTGGACTGGTCGCCCAAGATCACATTGGCGGAAGGCATCAAGCTGACCGTGAACGAATTGGTGGCGCGCCAGCCCTCGCTCCGCGTCGCCTGAAATGACCGGCGCGGCCCTGGTCCTCGGGGCCTCCGGCTTCCTGGGCAGCCATGTCGTCCGCCATCTGGCGGGCGAGGGGCGAAGACTCCGCGCCTTCGCCCGCCAGACCAGCGACTGCCGCCTGATCGAGGGCCTGGCGGTCGAACGGGCGACCGGTGATATCAAGAACCGTGACAGTCTCGCCGCCGCCATGCAGGGCATCGACACGGTCTTTCACTGTATCGTCGATACCCGCGCCTGGCTGCGCGATGCAGCCCCCCTGATCGCCGTCAATATCGACGGCTTGCGCAATGCGCTTGAGGCCGCGCGCGACGCGGGCGTTCGGCGTTACGTCCTCACCAGTTCCTATTGCACGATCAAGCCTTGCGATGATCGCGCCTCGACCGAGGCGGATCACTTCGACGGCATCGCCCATCTGCCCGCCTATGTCCGAACCCGGATCGAGGCGGAACGCCTGTTCTTCGCCCTGACCCGGGAAATGGGCATGGAAGGTATGGCGCTTTGCATCGCCACGACCTATGGCGCCGACGATGTCGCGCCCACGCCCCAAGGCCAATTGCTGACCGACGTGCTGTCCGGCCGCCTGCGTTTCCATTGGGACGGCGGCGCCGCCAGCCTGGGCATCGAGGACGCCGCCGCCGGCATGGTCCTGGCCGCCGACCGGGGCCGGCCGGGGGAGCGCTACATCCTGTCGGAACGCTGGATCAGCTATCGCGAGCTATTCGAGGGGACTCTGGCCCGTGCCGGCATCCGGCGAAGACTGTGGCGTTTCCCGCCCGGCCTGATGAAAGCAGCCGCCATCGCGACCGAGGCCGTGGCCAGCCGCCTCGACCTCGAGAACCGCTTCAACGTCGACGCCATCCGCTGTTCCAACGAATTGGGCGATTGCCTGAACGACAAGGCAAAGGGCGAGCTGGGCTGGCAACCTCGCCCGCTGGACGCGGTGCTGGATGAAACGATCGCCTATTTCAAGGCGCGTCTGTAATCCCCAAGCCGTCATCCCGGCGAAGGCCGGGATCTTCATCAGGAAAAGGCGGCCTTCCGTCGAAAGGTCCCGGCCTTCGCCGGGACGACGCGTTTGTTTACGGCCTACAGCGATCCCACCCAATGGGCGGCGAAGTCGAGCAGGAAGAAGGTCAGCATGGATGCGGACAATCCGCCGGCCACGGTCTGCATCAGGGACCAGCGCCTGTCCCGGCGCTCGTCCAGGAAATAGTAGATCGGGAAGCTGGCGATGAAATAGGTGGCATAGATCGCCGAGCCATAGGCCAGCATGATCTCCAGCTTCTCGTAATAGAAGCTCTGGGCCATCATGGGATTGGCCATGGCCTTGGTCTCCAGCCAGGCCCAGAAATAGCCGATCACGAAGACGAAGACGGGGAACAGCAGCGCCATCCCCGGCAGGCCCGTGGTGCGCAGGCGGCGCAACACGATATTGGCCGTCGAATGATAGGTCATGAAATAGACGTGGGTGTAGAAATACATGATCAGCGGCACGGTCTGCTCGCCCCGGCCGACGATCGCGCTGTCCAGCACCGTCGTCGCGTGCGGATAGACATAGACCATGCCCAGCACGTCGAAGAAATATTCGGAACCGAAGTAGTTACCGAAGAAGCCGAAGACGAAGAGATAGACGTTCGCCTTGAACCAATAGGAATCCCACCACGGCCGATCGGTGAAGCGCCGCGCCACCAGCATGGGGATCAGCAGGGCCGGCGCCGCCGTCAGGGCGCCGTGCAGCAGCAGGGCGCCATCGCCCCAGGTCTTGTCCCAGCCGGTGAACATCATCATGGCCATGGAGGCCATCCACACCGGGGAATAGATCAGGAAGAATTTCTCGACCCAGGCCTTGTCCGGGTTGGAGGAGAACCAGCGTGCCCCGCCGGTCCCGGCGCGCACGCCCATCGCCACGCTGGTCATGGAGCCCTCACTTGCCGGTCAGGGCGATCTTGGCGATCGCGAAGGTGTTGCGCATCTTCTGGAACACGGAAGGCGCCGGATGCAGGCGGCGATGGCCGGGCAGCAGCTTGCCGCGCGCCTGTTCGTGGATCTTCTGCTTCACCACGGAACTGAGCACGCCGGCGCCCGCGAGCTGGAAGAACATGTCCTTGGCATTGCCGAAGTCGAAGAAGTCGCGCTGCCACTGCCATTGCCAGTCGCCGCCGTATTCGAACCAGGAGCCGCCGATGCCGGCGATCTCGTACCAGGTGCCGTCGGGGCGCTTGTAGGGGGCGCGCTGCTTCCAGAATCCGATCACCGTGCCGCGCGTCTCGTCGATGATGATGTCGTGATAGGGATATTCCCAATCCTCGAAACCCTTCATCTGGTAACCGATGGCGATATCGGCGATCTGCTGGCGGCCTTCGGCGACGAAATCCTCGTTGGGGCCGATGTTCCAGGAATAGACCGCGTCCTCCTTGTAGAAGGGGGTCAGATGGGTCTTCCAGTCGCCCGCCTTCTCGGCGTCGATATTGCCCTGAAGCCAGCGCTGCACCATCTCTTCCAGCTCGGCGCGGGGCCAGGCCCTGTTGGGCGGCGTGATCGAAGGCGACCTCTTGTCGGACATTGTTTTCCCTCCCCCTCAGTGGACCAGTTTTCCGGCGTATTTGGCTTCGAGATGGCCGGCCGCGACGAGCCAGCGAATGGTATCGCCATAGGTTTCCTCGCCCGGGCGGAAGACGAGCTTCGCCCGCGAGGCGATGCGCGAGGAATCGGCGAAGGCCCAGCGGGTGACATATTCCATGGCCTCGGCCGAGACCTGGGTCTCGAACGGTACGAGGCGGCGGAGCGCATCGACGCCGCGCCCCATCGCCCGCATCATCCATCCGGGCATGCGCGGTCCGGCGATGCGCCGCCCGGTGATCCGCTGCAGCAGGTCCCGGAACTCCGCCCAGGTGTAATAGGTGCCGCCGACGATATAGCGCGCCGTGGTGGCGTCGTTCGGCGCCTCGTTCTCGAGGAGGAAGCGATGGGCGAGCGCCAGATCGCGCACGTCGACGCCCTGGAAGCCGCTGGAGGTCTGCGGTACCACCTTCACGAAGGACGCCATGCCGTGATTGGCCTCGGACAATTTGGGATCGTCGGGCCCGAAGATGCCGGACGGATAGGTCATCTGGATCGGCAATCCGTCGGCCTGCATGCGCCGCACGTGTTCGTCGCAGTCGCGCTTCGAGCGGGCATAGGCATTGCCGGGATTGGCCAGCGGCACGCTCTCGTCGATCCGGGAAACGCCCGGCTGGAACAGCACGGAGAGGCTGGAGACATAGACCACGCGCCCGATGCCGAGACGGCAGGCGGTGCCGAGCACGGCGTCGATGCCGGCGACATTGTTGCGATAGATCTCGTCCGCGCGCTTCGGATCGACCGAGACCAGGGCGGCGGCGTGAAGGACGGCGTCACAGCCCCTCATCGCCCCGGCCACCAGGGGCTGGTCGCGCATGTCGCCCAGGACGAGGTCGTCGACCTTGTAGCCGTGGCGGGCGAAATAGTCGGTGACCGCCGCTTTGGACCGGACCAGGAGACGCACGTCGTGGCCCGCGTCCAGAAGGGCCCGCGCGCTATGGGCGCCGACGAAGCCGGTGGCCCCGGTGACGAAGATCTTCATCAGCCGTGCCGTTCGAGGCGCAGCGCCGCATTGGGGCAGTAGTTCACCGCCGATTGCACCGCCTGCATCTCCTCGGGCGAGACCGCCTGCCTGACGATCTTCAGCACGCCGTCGTCACCGACCTGGAAATGGGACGGCGCCTCGCCCATGCACATGGCATGGCCCTGGCACAGCCCGCGATCGACCACGACCGTGACCGAGGGCATCTCGGCCTTGGCCATGGCGGCGTGATCGACCGGGCATTTGGCGGCCGGCGGCTCGCCCCTGCCGTAGTCGCCGACCGAGGCATCGGCCTTGCGGCGGCGATAGCGCACGCGGCACGGCTCCACCGGCTGGACGATCATGTCCTTGTAGTTGTCGACATAATTCTCCGGCGGATCGACCAGTTCGAATTCGTAGCGGCGCAGCAGGATCGCGAAGATCGCCTTGATCTGGAACATCGCGAAGGCATTGCCCGAGCATTTGTGCTTGCCGCCACCGAAGGGCTGATAGGCCATCAGGTTGCGGTCCTCGCGCCGTTCGGGCGAGAAGCGGTCGGGATCGAAGGCGGTCGGATTGGAGAACAGGCGCGACAGGCGGTGGGTGACCGGCGGGCAGGCCCAGACCATGTCGCCCTTCTTGATCGTGTAATCCTTGAAGCGCAGATCCTCCGCCACCTGGCGCATCAGGATGATCAGCGGCGGATGCAGGCGCAGCACTTCCTTCAGCACATTTTCCAGCATCGGCATTTCGCGGAGACTGGCGAAGGTGACCTCGCCCCTGGTGCCCAGCAGATCGTCCAGCTCCGCCCGCGTCTCGCGCAGGATGGCGGGATGTTTCAGCAGTTCCAGCAGAACCCAGGCGGCGGTGCCCGACGAGGTGTGGTGACCGGCGAAGATGGCGCCGATCAGCATGCCCGTGATCTCGTTGTCGGACAGGCGGGTGCCGTCGTCGTAGCGCATGTCGATCAGGGACTGGAACATGTCGCTCGGCTTTTCGGCCTGGGCCTCGCGCTTCTTCACGATGCCGCCGACCAGTTCCTGCAGGCGTTTGCGGGCCTTGTCGCGCTTCCTGAACTTCGGGATCGGCAGATTGGGGAAGTGATAGGCGAGGGGATGAACGCCCTGTTCCAGATCGTGATAGATATGGGCGAATTCCTCGCTCAGCTCATAGCGGAACTCGCGCCCCAGCAGGCAATGGCTGGCGGTGTTGATGGTCAGCTGCTTCATGAAGTGGACGAGGTCGATCTCGCCGGCATCGCCCCAGTCGGCGATGATGTCCTCCACCTCCTGCACGATCTTGTGGGAATGCTCGCGCATCGCATCGACCCGGAGCGACGGCATGAGCATGCGCAACTGTTCGTTCTTGCGCTCGATCGGGGCGTCGAAGATCAGCCCTTCGCCGAAGATCGGCGTCATCAGCTTGTAGGCGGCGGACTGGTCGAGCTGTTCGTCGGAGGAGCGGTAGAACAGCTCGCTCGCCTCGTCGCCGGTCAGCAGGATGATGCGCTGGCCCATCAGGGTGAAGGAGACGATCTCCCCCCCTTCGCGGGCGATGCGCTCGACGAAGCGGAAGGGATTGCCGGCGAAAGACATCATATGGCCGAACCAGGGGATCCCCCCCTTGGCCGCCGGCGGCGTGCCGCCGCTTCCGGTCGCGCGCATGGATGCCTGCATGGTCATGCCGATCCTCCTCCCTCTTTATCGCTGCAAACTATACAATATTACTTATTATGTAAAGTCGTATTGCAGCGCGATGCCGAACCGGCCCCCGTCTGGGGCATGGCGGTCCTGGGGGAAGTGCATGTATGGTCCTCGATCGGACCCATTCCGGCCGCATCCCGGCCGGACCAAGCGAGTGCGCGTTATGAGCATGACGATCGGAACCCGGCCATGAGCGGCATCGAATCCGGCGACGATGCCGGGATGTTCGATCTCGCGCCGGTCTCCCTCTGGCTCGAGGATTTCAGCGCCGTGCGCCGCCTGTTCGACGACTGGCGCGCCGCCGGCGTGACCGACCTCGCCGCCCATCTGGCGGCGGATCCCGCGCGGGTCCGGGCCTGCGCCGAGCGGATCGTGGTCCTGAAGGTCAACGCCCGTACCCTGCGCCTGTTCGAGGCGGCGGATCTGGCGGAGCTGACCGCCAATCTGGGCAGGATCTTCCGCGACGACATGCTGGATCGCCACGCCGCGGAACTGACCGCGCTGTGGCAGGGCCGGACCGAATTCCTCAGCCATTCCGTCAACTACAGCCTGTCGGGGCGGCGCATCGACATCCAGATGACCGGCCGCGTCCTGCCCGGCCACGAAGAGAGCCTGGACCGCGTCCTCATCGCCATCGAGGACGTCACCGCGCGCGAGACGGCAAGGCGCGAGGCCGCCGCCAGCGAGAATTACGCCCGCGGCCTGTTCGAACATTCGCCCGTGTCGCTGTGGGTGGAGGATTTCAGTTCGATCAAGCGCCTGCTCGACGAGGTGCGCGAGCGCGGGATCGAGGATTTCCGCGTCTTCACCGACGTGCATCCGGAATTCGTGCAGCGCTGCATGAGCGAGATCCGCGTGCTCGACGTCAACCGCCAGACCCTCGAGATGTTCATGGCGCCCGACCGGGCGACGCTGCTGCGCCGGCTGGGTGACGTCTTCCGCGACGACATGGAACGGACCTTTCGCGAGCAATTGATCGACCTCTGGCACGGCAAGCTGTTCCAGCAGCGCGAGGTGGTGAACTACGCCCTGAACGGCAATCCGGTGCATGTCCTGTTGCAGCTTTCGGTCCTGCCGGGTCATGAGGACGACTGGTCCCTGGTGCAGGTCGCGCTGACCGACATCACCGCGCGCAAGAAGGCCGAAGCCTATCTCGAGTATCTCGGCACCCACGACGTGCTGACCAAGCTCTACAACCGGTCCTTCTATACCGACGAATTGAACCGCATCGAGCGCAGCAAGCTGCGGCCGGTCACGGTCATCCTGGCCGATCTGAACGGGCTGAAGGTCGCCAACGACACCATGGGCCACGCGGTCGGCGACGGCCTGTTGCGTCGGGCCGGCGAAGTGCTGGGCAAGGTGGTCGAGAAACCGTCCTGCGCCGCCCGCATCGGCGGCGACGAATTCGTCCTGCTGCTGCCCGGCGTCGACGCCCATGGCGCCAAACTGGTGATGGAGGAGGTCGAGCGCCTGACCGACCTGAACAACCAGTTCTATCCCGGCACCCGCCTGTCGCTCGCCATGGGGGTCGCCACCAGCCTGCCGGACGAGCGGCTGGAGGACGTGGTCCGCCGCGCGGATGCCGCCATGTATGAGGCGAAGCGCGACTTCTACGGCGATCTCGCCCAGGAAGCCTGACGCGATCCACGACGAATCCTGATTTTCGCCACGCTGGAAACGGGTTTCGACTCGACCTATTTCAATGCAATGTCGCGACATATTATTCTATGCTCGCACGACGTGATTCAGGGTTCGGGCGGGGTTGCATTGACAGGATCGGGAACGACGGAGACCGGACCGGCGGCCGCCGGATCGGCGGCTTCCGGACCGGACTTCGCCTGGGCCGCGCCGGCCCTGGCGACGGCCTGCCTGGTGCTGGCCGCGGCAATCGTTCTTCTGCGCCAGCGGCGGCATCGGCGTCGTGAAGCCGGCGGGCGGGCATAGACGACAGGCGCTCTCCTCCGCGCCCGGCGCCGCGGCGGCCCGCGGCGCGGGCGACGGCAATGGCCTGCTGGCCGGGCCCGTCGGCGACCGTCTGGTCGCGCGCCGCCTGATCGACCCCGACCGGCGCGAGGCGGCCCTGGATATCCTGCGGCATCGCGACGCCGATCCCGTGGATGTCCTGCTAGGCCTCGACCCCGCCGGCGACCGGGGCACGATCACCGACACCATCGCCGATACCCTTGATATTGCGCGCATCCACCCGGACCGGACGCCGCCCGACCCCGGCCTCGGCCGCCTCGAGGATCTGCCGACCTATTGCCGGCACCTGATCATGCCCTGGCACGTCGCGCCGGACGCCGCGACGGTCTTCGCCTGCACCGCGCCCGGCCCCGAACGGCTGGCGCTCGCCCGGACCATGGCCGATGGCCCCGTGAGGCTGGCCGTGATCCCCCGCCCCGACCTGATGACGGCCCTGGCCGCTGTTTTCGCCGACGCCCTGTCGGATGAGGCGCGGCACGGCCTGCTGCGCCGTGCGCCCCGGCTGTCCGCCGGGCAGCCGGCGCCGGCCTGGCAGCGCGCCCTGCCGACCGGCCTGGCGCTCGCCCTTGCGGCCGGTCTCGCGCTGGCGCCGACCACGACCCTGGGCATCATGGGGGGCGCCGTCGCCGCCTTTTATCTGGCCAATCTGGCGCTGCGGCTGGTGCTGGTCTTCGCGTCGCTGCCCGCCGAATCCGTCCCCGCGCCGCCCCTCCTTGCCGATGCCGATCTGCCGAGCTACACCGTCCTCGTACCGCTCTACGGCGAGCCGGAAGTGCTGCCGCTGCTGGCGGATTCCCTGTGCCGGCTGGACTATCCGCCGGATCGTCTCGACGTGAAGCTGATCCTCGAGGCGGACGACGGCCCGACCCGCGCGGCCGCGGCCGCCCTCGATCTCGACGGGCGCTTCGACATCGTCGTGGTGCCGCCGTCGATGCCGCGCACCAAGCCCAAGGCCTGCAACTACGCCCTGCCCCTGGCCAGGGGCGATCGCATCGTGATCTACGACGCCGAGGACCGGCCGGAGGCCGACCAATTGCGGAAGGCCGCCGCCGCCCTCGCCCATGGCCCGGCGGACCTCGCCTGTGTCCAGGCGCGCCTGAATTTCGACAATGCCCAGGAAAACTGGCTGACGCGCATGTTCGCGCTCGATTACGCGCTGTGGTTCGACTATCTGCTGCCCGGCCTCGGGCGGCTCGGCATGCCGGTGCCGCTGGGCGGGACGTCGAACCATTTCCGGCGCGACGCCCTGGAGGCGGTGGGCGCCTGGGATCCCTTCAACGTGACCGAGGATGCCGACCTCGGGCTGCGCCTCCATGCCGCCGGCTATCGCGTCGGCGTGATCGATTCGACGACTTTCGAGGAAGCGACCTGCACGCCCATGAACTGGCTGCGCCAGCGCAGCCGCTGGATGAAGGGCTACATGCAGACCTTCGCCGTGCAGATGCGCGATCCCGCCGGCCTTTGGCGCCGCGTCGGCCCCTTGGGTTTCCTGGGTGTCACCGCCTTCGTCGGCGGCACGGCGGCGTCGAGCCTGCTCAATCCCGTGGTCTGGGCGCTGTTCCTGATCTGGGCCGTGGCGCCCGGCGCCGGCTGGCTGGACCCGCTGTTTCCGCCGGCGGTCATGGCCATGAGCGTCGTCAGCTGGGGCCTCGGGAATTTCAGCCTGCTCTATCTCGCCATGATCGCGCCGTTCCGGCGGCGCTGGTTCGGCCTGTCGCCCTGGGCGCTCACCGCCGGGATCTACTGGGGCTTCGTTTCGGTGGCGGCCTATCGGGCTCTCTGGCAGTGGCGGCGCCGCCCGTTCCACTGGGAGAAGACCCGCCACGGCCTCAGCCGCCATTTCGGCGCGGCCCTCGCGCGGCACCGGCGGGATCCGTGACGGCGGCGCGGCGCTCCGCCGGTCTCGGGCGCCGCGCCGCGCCGCTGCTGGCACTGCCGCTTGTCTTCGCGCTGCTGCGCCTGATGGTGCCGCCGGGGGCGGAAACCATCGCCGTCGACGGGGGCCTGGGATCGGCGCTGACGGTCCGGCTGGCCGGCATGCTGGCGTTCTGGCCCGGGCCGAACGGCCCGTCGGGCGCGGACGGCATCGCCATTCTCGCCGCCCTCGCGACCGCCGCCCTGGTCGCGCCGTGGTCGTCGGCACGGGCGGCGGCGGGCCCCGCGATCGCGCTCGGCGCCCTGGCGGGGCCGGGAACGGCGTTGCTCACCCTGCTCTCGGTCGCGCTCTGGCGCGGCTTTCGCCATGCCGAGGGCCGAAGCCTTTCGGGCCGGAACGGGGTCGGCGGCCTGGCCGTCATGGGGATCGCGCTGGCCCTGATGCCGCTGGTCCATGGCGCGGGCGCGGCCCTGGTGGTGGCCCTGGCGCCCGTTCTCGCGCTGACCCTGCCGGCCCCCCTGATCGTCGGTCAGGCCCTGGCCGGGGTCGCGCTGATCCTGGGCTTTCCCCTGGCTGTCGCCGCCGCCGGCCACGGCTTTGCCTGTCTCGTCCATGGTTGTCAGATCCTGGCGCCGGTCGCCGGCCTTCTCGGCCTGACCTCGGCCGGGGTCGGCGACTGGCCGAGGGCGATGGCGGCGGGCGGCGCCGTCGCGCTGCCGGCGGTCGTCGCCGGGCTTGGCCGGCGACGCGCGGCGCCAGCCGCCCTGTTCGGCCTGACGCCCGTGGCGGCCGCGCTGATCCATGGTCTCGGCGGGGGTGACCCGACGCCGGCGCTGATGGTCGCCCCCGCGATCGCGATGGTCGCCGCCGCCGGCATCGAAGGGCGGCGCACGGCGCGGGTGGTCGCCCTGCTGACGGCGGTGGGGGCCATCCTGCTGATGGTGGAGCCCTCGTGGACGTCCTCGTGATTCCCGACGATCGCGCGGACGGCGCCGAATGGGCCGAAGGCCTGCGTGGCAACGGCTTCCTTGTCGCCGCCGCCGCCTGGCCGCCGGACGCGGCACGGCCCGCCGCCGTCGTGATCCTGGACCGTCCGGCACCCGAGATGCTGGGTCAGCGCCTCGCCACCCTCGCCGCCCATCCGGCCCTGGCCGAAGCGGTCGTCCTGGTCCGGACCGACGACGCGGACAGCCGCCGCCACTGCCGCCTGGCCGGCGCCTTTCCCCTGCCGGTCGGGGCGGGTGGCGACTGCGGCGCCGCCACCCTTCTCCTCGCCCTCCGCCTGTGGGGCGAGACCGCGCGGCGCCGGACCCTGGAGGACGATCGCCAGCGCCTGGCGGCGGAACGGGCGGCGCTGAGCGCCCTGGCCCCTTTCGCCGGTGCCGGCGAGATCCTCTCGCCCGAGACCGGACGCTACCGCGCCCGGCGCCTGCTGACCTACGGGCCGGCCACCGTCCTGGTCCTGGCGATCGACGATTTCGACGGCCTGCGCCGGGGTTTCGGCCTGGAGACGGCAGCCAGGGCCGAGGACGCGGTCGCCGCCCTGCTGGCCGAAACGCCGGCCCGTCTGGGCGACATGGCCTGCGGGCGGGGTCCCGGCCTCGGCTGGATCATCTGGCTGGCGGGCGATACGCGGGCAAGTGCCAGCGCCCTGGCCCATGCCCTGCTGGACCGGGTGCGCGCCGCCGGACTGACGGCGTCGCCGCTACGCGCCGAAGCCCGCATCACGATATCCGCCGGCATCGCCCCGGCCCCGGCCCGATCCGACGCGGAGGCGGCCGAAGAGGCGGCGGAGGCGGCGCTTCGCCTCGCCGCCAGCCTCGGCGGCGACCGCATCCGATGGGCCGGCTGACGCGGCCCGGGCGCGGGGTGGGGTTTCGCGCCTTGCACGTGCGCGGCCGGGCCGCCGCGGTTAATGTCGCGCCATGTCCGATGCCGCCAATTCCAACAGTCCCCATGGATCGACCGCGACACCGGCGCCGCTCGGCCGCCTCGGCCTGATCGCGCTGCTCGGCGCGCTGACCGCCTTCGCGCCGCTGTCGATCGATATGTATCTGCCGGCCTTTCCCGCCCTGCAGGCCCATTTCGGGGTCGGTCCGGGCGCCGTGCAGGCGACCTTGGCGGCCTTCTTCGTCGGCCTCGCCATCGGCCAGTCGATCCATGGCCCGCTGTCGGACCGGCTGGGCCGGCGCCTGCCGCTGATCGCGGGTGTTCTCGTCTATGTCGCGACCTCGATCGCCGCCGTCTTCGCGCCCGACGTCGAAACCCTGACCGTGCTGCGCCTCGTGCAGGGGCTGGGCGGCTGCGC
Source organism: Zavarzinia marina (assembly GCF_021568905.1). Classification (GTDB taxonomy): domain Bacteria; phylum Pseudomonadota; class Alphaproteobacteria; order Zavarziniales; family Zavarziniaceae; genus Zavarzinia; species Zavarzinia marina. The sequence goes on from NZ_JAKGSB010000005.1 coordinate 19,422, forward strand.
CGGCATCGTCATCGCCCGCGCCATGGTGCGCGACCTGTTCGACGAGCGCGACTCGGCCCGGGTCTATTCCATGCTGATGCTGGTCATGGGGGTGGCGCCGATCCTGGCGCCGCTGCTCGGCGGACAATTGCTGACGGTCGCCGACTGGCGCTGGATCTTCGTCTCGCTCGCCCTGTTCGGGATCGCCTGCCTCGCGGCGGCACTCTTCGTCCTGCCGGAGAGCCTGCCGCCGGACCGGCGCCAGCGCGGTGGACCGGGGCCGGTGCTGCGGGCCTATGCCCGCCTCGCGCTCGATCGCGAATTCATGGGCTTCGCGCTCGCCAGCGGGTTCGTGCTGGCCGGCATGTTCGCCTATATCACCGGCTCGCCCTTCGTCTTCATCACCCTGCACGGCGTCAGTCCGCAGGATTTCGGCTTCCTGTTCGGCCTCAACGCGGCGGGTCTGATCGGCGCCAGCCAGCTCAACCTGCGCCTGCTGAGACGGTTCGAGGGGCGGCGCATCCTGACCTTCGCCCTGTTCGCCAACGGCGCCTCGGCGCTGGCGCTGGCCGCGGTGACCCTGTGGGACGGGGCGCCGCTGGCCGCCGTGCTGGGGCCGCTGTTCCTGACCATCGCCAGCCTCGGCTTCGTCACGGCGAACGCCATGGCGGCGGCGATGTCGCGCGCCGGCGCCCATGCCGGCGTCGCCTCGGCCCTGATCGGTCTGATGCAATTCGTTCTGGGAGCGGTGGCCGGCGGCCTGGTCGGCGCCTTCGAGGACGGCACCGCCGCCCCCATGGGCCTGACCATCGCCGGCTTCAGCCTGGCCGGCATCGCGGCGCACCGGCAATTGACCGGGCGCCGCGGGGACTGACGATCACGCCTCGTAGGCGGTCTTGTACTGATCGATCAGGTGACGGGTGTCCTTCTGCCAGGGGTGGAAGCCCGGCTTCAGGTAAGCCATGTAGTGGGGCAGCGTGCGCAGGAAGACGCCGGGGCTGACGAAGCTGAAGCGCAGCATGCCCAGCACCAGGTTGCGGAAGCCGCCGTAACCCCGCGCGCGCATGAAGTGGCGCGCGTTGAAGCGGGTGTGACCGACGAAGATCCGCGTCGCGAAGGCGAGCGCGCGCATCCGCATGGCATAGCCCTTCAGGCCCTTCGGCCCGACCGCGTTCCAGACGTCGAAGGCGACCGACTTGTGTTCCGCCTCCTCGATCGCGTGCCAGCGCCAGACCCGGGCGAATTCCGCCTCCGCCCCCTCGAAGAATTCGGGGTGCTCGAGCACATGCTCGGCCAGCATGGCGGTGAAATGCTCGAAGGCGCAGGTCACCGCCAGGCGATACTCGGGCGACTCGTCCCGGCGCAGCTTGTCGGCCTCGGCCGCGAGGCGGGCTTCGAGGGAGGCGACATTGCCGCCGAAGGCCTCGACCGCCTTGTTGTAGCGGCGATGCTCGCGCGAATGGATGCCTTCCTGCTGCTGGAAGCCGGTGATGTCGGCCTGGAGCTGCGGATCGGCGATCCGGTCGCGGAAATACACCACCGATTCGATGAAGAACGTCTCGCCGATCGGGAACAGCACGGACGCGCCATCCATGATGGCGGTGGCGACCGGATCGCCGGCGAACCAGTTGCGCTTGTCCTCGCCCGCCAGGGCGAACTTGATGTTGCGCGGAACGATTTCGTGAGCAGTCATCGTGTGAGCCCTTTTACCTTCAGGCCTCGTAGGCCGACTTGAATTTCTCGATCAGGTGGCGGTTGTCGTGCTGCCAGGGATGGAAGCCGGGCTTGAAATAGGCCAGATAGGCCGGCAGCGAGCGGCGCAGCACACCCGGCTTGATCAGCGAGAAATAGAGCACGCCGAGAACCGTGGTGCGGAACCCGCCGTAACCGCGGGCGCGCAGCAGGGCGCGGGCGTTGTAGCGGCTCTGGCCGACGAAGACGGAGGTCGCCTTCATCATGGCGCGAGCACGCATCCAGTAACCCTTCAGGCCCTTGGGCCCGACGACGTTCCAGACGTCGTAGGCGACCGACTTGTGCTCGGCTTCCTCGATCGCGTGCCAGTGCCAGATGCGCGAGAATTCGGGATCGGCGCCGGCCATGAAGTCCGGATGGGCCAGCAGGTCGTCCGCCAGCATGGCGGTGAAATGCTCGAAGGCGCAGGTCAGCGCCAGCTTGTATTCCGGCGAGGCGTTGCGGCGCTCCAGTTCGTCGATCTCGGCCTGCAGACGGCCTTCCAGCTCGGCGATGTTGCCGCCGAAGGCTTCGACCGCCTTGTTGTAGCGGCGGTGCTCGCGCGAATGGATGCCTTCCTGCTGCTGGAAGCCGGTGATTTCGGCCTGGAGCTGCGGGTCGGCGATCCGGTCGCGGAAATGAACCACGGACTGGATGAAGAAGGTCTCGCCCAGCGGGAACAGGATGGAGGCGCCGTCCATGATGGCGGTCGCCACCGGATTGCCGGCGAACCAGTTGCGCTTGTCCTCGCCCGCCAGGGCGAACTTGATGTTGCGCGGCTTGATTTCTGCCAGGCTCATGTTCGTTTCTCCTCGCAAGGCCACGGGGCTCAGGGCCGTGCCGTGGCGGCGTTGGTGTTCTTGTTCTTCGCCCCCCGCGCGACGCCACCGAAGGCCATGCGCACGAGCGAGGCGTAAGCAACAGGCAACAGGCGCGCGAGACCCGAGATCACCCGGGCGTCGGGGCCGATGAGGATCCGGGGGGAGCGTTTCTCGATGCCCCGGATGATGGTCGCGGCCGCCTGCGCCGGCGTGGTGCGGGCGACTTCCTCGAAGCGGCGCGCGATGGCCTCGGCCGATTCGGCGCCTTCCGGCAGTTCGATCACGCGCGCCGACTTCGCGATATTCGTCTTGATGCCGCCGGGATGGACGCAGCCGATATGGACGCCCGATCCGTGCATCTCCTGGCGCAGGGTCTCGGTGAAGCCGCGCACGGCGAATTTCGCCGCGCAATAGGCGCCCTGCCCGGGCACGCCGATCAGGCCGAAGACGCTGGAGACATTGACGATGGAACCGGCCTTCCTTTCCGTCATATGGGGCAGGAAAGCCTTGGTGCCATGCACCACGCCCCAGAAATTGATGCCCATCAGCCAGTCGATCTGGTCGATCGGCAGGCTGGCGATGGAGCCGACCAGGGCGACGCCGGCATTGTTGATCACCACGTCCGCGCCACCCATCTCGCCGATCACCTTGTCGGCATAGGCGAAGAAGGCGTCACGGTCGGCGACGTCCAGGCGATCGGCCAGGACGGTGGCGCCGCCGCGCCGCAACTCTTCGGCCAGAGTGTTCAGACCGTCGATGTTCACGTCGGAGAGGGCGAGCTTCGCGCCGCGGCGGGCGAAGTCCCGGGCGAGCGCCTGACCGATGCCGGAAGCGGCGCCGGTGACGACCACGACCTTTCCCTCGAACATATCCTGAGCCATCCGTCTCTCCCTTTATGGCGATGTTTTCTCACCTGACCAAACTTATGTCAATCGACAAATAAAACCATTTTGCGGCGAATGCTTGAACCCACCGGGGCCTTGACGCATTGTGCCCGGGAACTGGAAAGCAAACGGAGTGGCGGTGTCGCGTCCCGTCTTCGATGACCTGCAGGCCCGCCTGCGCTCGCTGGCGCGGGGCGATCTGCCTTCGGCGGTGGCCCTGCCGGGCAGCCGCGCCGAACGCTCGGCGGCGCTGCGCGCCCGCATCATCGAGGTCGCGAAGGCCGAATTCGCCGCCAAGGGCTATGACGGTGCCTCGGTGCGGGGCATTGCCGCCACGGCCGGCATCGAACAGGGCCACCTCGGCTATCATTTCAAGACGAAACGCGCGCTTTGGGAAGCGACCGTCGATGTCGTCTTCGCCGATTTCCCGGAAACCGTGCAGGAAATGCCGGTACCGCGCACCTATGACGACGCCCGCATGGTCATGCGCGCCATGCTGCAGAATTACGCGACCTATTGCATCGCGGCGCCCGAGCACGCACGCTTCGTCTTCAACGAGGCCTCGGCCGGCGGCGAGCGCCTGGAATGGATGGTGGAGCGCCACATCCGCAAGCGGGTGAAGGCGATGGAGCCGGTCTTCCGCGCCGCGCGCGACCGGGGCGCGGTGGCCGCGACGTCGTTCGAGGCCTTCATGGTCTCGTTCCTCGCCGCCTTCGGCCTCACCTATGCGCTGCACACCTTCCAGGCCGCGATCTTCGGCCCGCCCGGCGCCGATCCCGGCACGATCCCGCCCGTGCCGATCGACGAGATGATCGCCCTCTTCGTGAAATAGGCCGGAACCGCCTCAGGACGCCTGCGCGACCGGCATCAGGCCGCCCGCCCGCTCGATGAAGGCGGCGATGTCGGCGACCCCGTCGCCCTTGGCCGCGCGGGCGAAGACGAAGGGTTTCTCTCCCCGCATCAGTTTGGCGTCCCGGTCCATCACGCCGAGGTCGGCGCCGACCAGGGGCGCCAGATCGGTCTTGTTGATGACCAGGAGATCGGAGCGGGTGATGCCCGGGCCGCCCTTCCGCGGGATCTTGTCGCCCGCCGAGACGTCGATGACGTAGATCGTCAGGTCGGCCAGTTCGGGGCTGAAGGTGGCGGCCAGATTGTCGCCGCCGGATTCGATCAGCACGAGATCGAGATCGGGGAAGCGCCGCCGCATCTCCGCGACCGCCGCCAGATTGATCGAGGCATCCTCGCGGATCGCGGTATGGGGACAGCCGCCGGTCTCCACCCCCAGGATCCGGTCCGGCGAAAGACTGCCGGCGCGGGTCAGGAATTCCGCGTCTTCCTTGGTGTAGATGTCATTGGTGATGGCGGCGATGTCGTAGCGCGCCCCCAGGAGCTTGCACAGCTTGTCCATCAGCGCCGTCTTGCCCGAGCCGACGGGCCCGCCGACGCCGACACGCAGGGGACCATGGGGGTTTCGGTTACTCGTCATCGGGCACATCCAACAGAAATCGCGGGCAGCCGAAAGAGTAGCGGGGTTTCGCCGGCCCAGGCAACAGGACCGCCGTTCCCAAAAAATGCGCCATGCTGTCGGCACCGGCCCGCCGGCCGCGTCGTATCGACGGAAAGGGCGACGGGCCCGAGCGAAGGAGAGCGACATGCGCGTGATGGTGATCGTCAAGGCCACGGCGGACAGCGAGGCGGGCGTCATGCCCCCGACCGAACTGATGGAAGCCATGGGCCGTTTCAACGAGGCGCTGGTCGATGCCGGCGTCATGCTGGCCGGCGAAGGCCTGCACCCGTCTTCGCGCGGCAAGCGCGTGGTCTTCGAGGGCGAGGGCCGGGAGGTGGTCGACGGCCCCTTCGGCGCGGCCGAGGATCTGGTGGCCGGCTTCTGGCTGTGGCAGGTGAAGGACATGGACGAGGCGCTGGCCTGGGCGCGCCGCTGCCCCAATCCGATGCTCGGCCGGGGCGTCCTCGAAATCCGCCCGCTGTTCGAGATGGCGGATTTCGGCGACGCCATGACCCCCGAGATCGCCGCCCAAGAGGAACGCCTGCGCGAAAAGCTCGGGAGCTGAACCTCAGGTTCGGAAATTCAGGTCCTGAACAGGCGGGTGTATTGCGTCTCGTGGCGCATGGCGCAGATGTCGGAGACCAGGGTGGCGCCGCCCAGGTGATCGAAGGCATCGGCCGTGGGATCGAGGGCCAGCGCCCGTTCCGTCACCGCCTCGACCGTCGACATCAGATCGGCGATCGCCTTCTGCCCGTCGGTCTGGCCCAGCGGCACGAGGCGCTGCGCCGCCGACACCAGATTGGCGGCGAAGGCGTGGAGATAGGCGGTCAACGCCGGCGCCACGGGAATGCCATGCGCCGCCGCCAGGGCGCCGACCGCGACCGGATAGGCGACGTCGGCGGGCAGCGCCGCCTGCCCTTCGACGGGCCAGCTCGATTCCGAGATCAGGCGGAAGGCCGTGCCCTGGGCCATGGTCTCCACCCGCCGTTCCCGGGCCGGGGCATTGGCCCGCGCCAGATCGTTCAGCGCGGCCAGCCGCCCGGCGTCGCCGCCGGCACCATGGGCATGGACGAAGATCACCGCATCGTTCCAGCCGCTGCCCGCTTCCAGCAGCCGGCTCAGCCAGTCCACCAGGGCGGCGCGGTCACGCACCCAGCCCATTTCCACCGCCCATTCGAGACCGTGGGAATGGCTGAAGGCGCCGACCGGATAGGACGGCGACAGCCAGGCCATCAGGCGATAGAGCGCACCCTCAGTGGTCATGCCCGCAGCCGGGGCCGTGGACGTGACCGTGGTCGTGGTCGTGATCATGATCATGGTCATGGTGGTGATCGTGCCCGTGATCATGGCCGCAGCAGGCGCCATGCCCGTGATCGTGGTCATGGTCATGGTCATGATCATGGCCATGATCATGATGGCCGTGGCCGCCGGCATAGGCCCCGCCCTCGGGATCGAAGGCGGCGTCGATCTTGGTCACCGTGGCGCCCAGACCGACCAGCATGTCCTCGATCACATGATCCGGGCGGATGCGCAGGGCGTCCGGCATGAGCTGGGTCGGCAGGTGACGGTTGCCCAGATGCCAGGCGATGCGGACCAGGTCGGCCCGGCTCTTGGCGGTGATTTCGACCAGCCGCTCCGGCGCCGCCAGCACCTTGATCACGCCGCCGCCGTCGAGGGCCAGACCGTCGCCGTCGTTCAGCGGCACCAGTTCCGGCAGGTCCAGCAGGAATTGCTGGCGCCCGGCCGACAGCACCGCCCGGCGCCGCAGCCGGGCCTCGGAATCGAGCACCACCTCACCGACGACGGCGTCATCGGCGAAGGAGCCCCTGGGCAGGACGGCGGAAGCACGCTTCATGGTTTCGGATCCTCGAGGAAAAGCACATCCCCGTTCTTACGCCCCAAGGCGAAGAACGTCACGCCCCCTCGCCTCGCTTGCGGGGAGAGGGTGGGGTGAGGGGAAACCCCTCAGAACAGGAAATAGCGCTGGGCCATGGGCAGGACCTTGGCGGGTTCGCAGGTGAGCAATTCGCCGTCGGCGCGGACTTCGTAGGTTTCGGGGTCGATCTCGATCACCGGGCAGGCATCGTTCAGGACCATGGCCGCCTTGGCCGCCTTCATGCGGGTATTGTCGACCGCCGCCAATTGCCGGCGCAGGCCGAGCTTTTCGCCGATGCCGAGGTCGAGGGCGGCCTTGGAGACGAAGGTCAGGCACGAGGCATCGAGCGCCCGGCCGAAGGCGCCGAACATGGGCCGGTAGTGGACCGGCTGCGGCGTCGGGATCGAGGCGTTGGGATCGCCCATCAGGGCACAGATGATGGTGCCGGCCTTCAGCACCATATCGGGCTTCACGCCGAAGAAGGCGGGCGACCACAGCGCCAGATCGGCCAGCTTGCCGACCTCGATCGAGCCGACATGGGCGCTGATGCCCTGGGCGATCGCCGGGTTGATCGTGTATTTGGCGACATAGCGGCGCGCCCGGTAATTGTCGTTGCCCGGCCCGTCGCCGGAAAGGGCGCCGCGCTGGACCTTCATCTTGTGCGCCGTCTGCCAGGTGCGGGTGATGACCTCGCCCACCCTTCCCATGGCCTGACTGTCGGACGAGATGATGGAGAGCGCGCCGAGGTCGTGGAGGATGTCTTCCGCCGCGATCGTCTCGCGCCGGATCCGGCTCTCGGCGAAGGCGACGTCCTCGGGAATGCTGGAATCGAGATGATGGCAGACCATGAGCATGTCGAGATGCTCGTCCAGCGTATTCACCGTGAAGGGGCGGGTCGGATTGGTCGACGACGGGATGACGTGGGGCAGGCCCGCCACCTTCATGATGTCCGGGGCATGGCCGCCGCCCGCGCCCTCGGTGTGGAAGGCGTGGATGGTGCGGCCCTTGAAGGCGCCGATCGTATCCTCGACGAAACCCGACTCGTTCAGCGTGTCGGTGTGGATCATCACCTGGACGTCGTAATCGTCGGCGACAGAGAGGCAGCAATCGATGGCGGCCGGCGTGGTGCCCCAGTCCTCGTGCAGCTTGAGCGCCCCGGCGCCGCCCTCGATCTGCTCCACCAGGGCGGCGGGGTTGGAGGCATTGCCCTTGCCGGCGAAGAGCAGGTTCATGGGCAGGCCGTCGGCCGCCTGCAGCATGCGCGCCATATGCCAGGGACCGGGCGTGCAGGTGGTCGCATTGGTGCCCGTCGCCGGGCCCGTGCCGCCGCCGATCATGGTGGTGACGCCGGAGGCGAGCGCATCCTCCACCTGCTGCGGGCAGATGAAGTGGATGTGGCAGTCGATGCCGCCGGCGGTCAGGATCTTGCCCTCGCCCGCGATCACCTCGGTCCCCGGGCCGACGATGATGTCGACGCCCGGCTGGGTATCCGGATTGCCCGCCTTGCCGATCCGCGCGATGCGCCCGTCCTTGATGGCGACATCGGCCTTCACGATGCCCCAGTGATCGAGGATCACGGCATTGGTGATGACGGTATCGACGGCGCCCGCCGCGCGCGTGACCTGGGACTGGCCCTGGCCGTCGCGGATCACCTTGCCGCCGCCGAATTTCACCTCCTCGCCATAGGTCGTGTAATCCTTCTCGACCTCGATCAGCAGGTCGGTATCGGCGAGACGGACACGGTCGCCCACGGTCGGGCCGAACATGTCGGCATAGGCGCCGCGGCTCATCTTCATCGGCATGTCAAAGCCCCCCCATCACCAGGCCGCGGAAGCCGACGGCGCGGCGCAGGCCCCGCATCGGGACCAGCGCGACCTCGCGGGTCTGGCCCGGCTCGAAGCGGACGGCGGTGCCCGCCGGAATGTCCAGGCGGTAACCATGGGCGGCCTTGCGGTCGAACGACAGGCCGGCGTTGGTTTCCGCGAAATGATAGTGGCTGCCGACCTGGACCGGCCGGTCGCCCGTGTTGGCGACCTCGAGGGTGATCGCCTCGGCGCCTTCGTTCAGCACGATCTCGCCCTCGGCGGGAATGATTTCACCGGGAATCATCGGCGCCTCCTCAGCGGATCGGTTCGTGAACGGTGACCAGTTTGGTCCCGTCCGGGAAAGTGGCCTCGACCTGGACGTCGTGGATCATCTCGGCGATGCCGTCCATCACCTGATCGCGGCTGATCACCGTGGCACCCGCCGCCATCAGGTCCGCGACCGAGCGCCCGTCCCTTGCCCCTTCGACGACGAAATCGGTGATCAGCGCCACCGCTTCCGGGTAGTTCAGCTTCACGCCCCGCTCCAGACGCTTGCGCGCCACCATCGCCGCCATGGCGATCAGCAGCTTGTCCTTCTCACGCGGTGAAAGATTCATGGTTCGGTCCCTCAGACGCCGGGCGGCAGCATCCGCCGCCTTGGCTCGCTGGTTTATTGTTTGCCCTCAAGTGCCGGGTGGTCGCATCCGCGACCTTGGCTCGCTTCGCTAAAGCTCCGCGGGGCCTCAATGGCCCGGTTGGAGTTGGTTCTAAAGTCGTCATCCCGGCGCAGGCCGGGATCTTTCGACCAGATGGCCCTTTCCGGCGGAAGGTCCCGGCCTGCGCCGGGGCGACGAGAAAAACGCCGGTAATCATATCTGCCATACTCTCGGCACCGGGCGGCCGTCGCGCAAGGGGGCCAGCGCCGCGAGTACCATGGGGCGGAGATGCGCGCCGGTTTCGGCGAGCAGGCGGATGATCAGCATATCGTCGTCGGCGCTGGCACCCCAGAGGGCAAAGTGACCGAGGGCATTACGCACTTCTCCCAGCCGGTCGCCGGCCCCCGGCGCGACATGGACGATGCTGGCCGTCGCCACCATGCCCTGGCCGGTCGCCCTCGCCGCGAGTGTTTCCTGCATGTCGCCCGAAAGCGCGAAGACGTCGGCATAGAGCAGGCGGCCGTCGCGGCGGATGCGCCAGGCGTCGCGGAATTGGCCGCCGCGCACCACCTCGCCCCGCGCCGTCCGCCCGAACACCACCTGTTCGAGGCCGGTGAAGACCGCGTCGCCCGCGACCGCGACCTCCAGATCACGCTGCAGGGCGGCGCCGTCGAACAGGATCGTTTCCTGCGGCAGCCATTCGGCCCGTGCCCCGGCGCCGACCGTGAGCCGGGTCGAGAGCCGGGCCGGCACCGGGCCCATGGCGCGATAGGCGCGCTCCGCCGCCTGCGAGGCGACGGTGGCCGCCGTGCCCGCGCCCCATTCGATGCTGGTGGCGATCCGGTCGCCGTCGGTCAGGCCGCCGGACGTGTTGAGGGTGACGGCGGTCGAGAACGCGCCCGCTTCCCGCTTCGGAAACCGGGCCTTGGCGCAGCCCTGCTGATAGAGATGATCGAGAACCGTCAGGTCGCCCCGGCGCCGAAAACGGATATCGAGGGCACCCTCCGCCCGGGCGAGGCCCGGAGGGAACGGCGCGGGTTCCGCGATCTTCGGCGTCTCGTCCTCAGACCATGACGTGGCGGCGAACCTCGGCTTCATCCAACTGGTCCTTGAGCCCCGACAGGACCACCTCGCCCCGGTCCATGACCGCGAGCGTCTGACCGAGTTCATGGGCGAAATCGAAATACTGCTCGACCAGAAGGATGGCCATTTCGCCCCGGTCCCGCAACAGTTCGATGACCTTGCCGATATCCTTGATGATGGAGGGCTGAATGCCTTCCGTCGGCTCGTCGAGGACCAGAAGCCGGGGTTTCATGACGAGCGCGCGGCCGATCGCCAATTGCTGCTGCTGGCCGCCCGACAGATCGCCGCCGCGCCGGCGCAGCATGGACTTCAGCACCGGGAACAGGTCGAAGATCTCGTCCGGCACCTTGCGCTCGGATCGCGGCAGCACGGCGAAGCCGGTCTCCAGGTTCTCGCGCACCGTCAGCAGGGGGAAGATGTCGCGGCCCTGGGGGACATAGCCGATGCCGCGGCGCGCGCGCTCGAACGGCTTCAGATGGGTGATGTCGTCGCCTTCCCACATGATCCTGCCGCGCTTCACCGGCTGATTGCCGGTGATGGCGCGCAGCATGGAGGTCTTGCCGACGCCGTTGCGGCCGAGGAGGCAGGTGACCTTGCCGACCTCGGCTTCGAGGGAGACGGAGCGCAGCGCCTGGGCGGCGCCGTAGAAGAGGTCGATCTTTTCGACAGACAGCATGACCGCGCCCCTCAGCGACCGAGATAGACTTCGATGACCCGCTCGTTGGCCTGCACCTGATCGAGCGGACCTTCCGCCAGCACCGAGCCTTCGTGCAGCACCGTGACCTTGACGCCCAGCGCCTTCACGAAGGTCATGTCGTGTTCGACGACGACGACGGAATGGGTCTTGTTGATTTCGACCAGCAGTTCGGCCGTCTCCTCGGTCTCGGCGTCGGTCATGCCGGCGACCGGTTCGTCGACCAGGAGGAGGGCGGGTTCCTGCGCCATCAGCATGCCGATCTCCAGCCATTGCTTCTGGCCGTGGGAGAGATCGCCCGCCATGCGGTCGACGGCTTCCGTCAGCTTGGTCAAGACCAGAAGCTCGTCGATCCGCTCCTTCTCCTTCGCCGTCTCCCTGGCGAAGAGCACCGCGAAGGGTTTGCGCAGGCCCGCCAGGGCCAGCTGCAGATTGTCGCGCACCGTATGGCTTTCGAACACGGTGGGCTTCTGGAACTTGCGCCCGATGCCCAATTGGGCGATCGCCGCCTCGTCCATCTTGGTCAGGTCGACGTCGCCGTTGAAGGCGACGGTGCCGACGTCGGGCCGGGTCTTGCCGGTGATGACGTCCATCATCGTGGTCTTGCCGGCGCCGTTCGGGCCGATGATGGCCCGCATCTCGCCCGGCGCGATCACCAGGGAGAGATCGTTGAGCGCGCGGAAGCCGTCGAAGGTGACGGTGACGCCGTCGACATAGAGGATGGGCTTCGGGGAAATGTCGCCGATCAGCATGGGATGTCTCCTATTCCCCCGCGCCCTTGGGCGCATCCGCCGACGGCGGCGCATCCGGCGCCTTTTCGGCGACCGCGTTCTGGGCCCTTCGGTTGCGCGCCATCTCGAGAAGCTGCGGCACGGTGCCGAGAATGCCCTTCGGCATCAGGAGCGTGACGAAGACGAAGAGACCGCCGAGCGCGAAGAGCCAGAGATCCGGCAGCCAGCCGGTGAACAGGGTCTTGCCCAGGTTGACCACGATGGCGCCGATGGCGGCCCCGACCAGGGTGCCGCGCCCGCCGACCGCGACCCAGACCACCGCCTCGATCGAATTCTGCGGCGCGAATTCGCCCGGGTTGATGATGCCGACCTGGGGCACATAGAGGGCCCCGGCCAGCCCGGCCATGATGCCGGACAGGGTGAAGGCCGCGACCTTGTAGCCCTCCACCCGATAGCCCATGAAACGCGTCCGGCTCTCGGCGTCGCGAATGGCGATCAGCACCTTGCCGAAGCGCGACAGGGTGATCCAGCGGCACAGCAGATAGCAGGCGGCGAGCAGGATGCCGGACGAAACGAAGAGCGTCACGCGCATGCCGTCGGTCTGCAGGTTGAAGCCGAGCAGGTCCTTGAAGTCGGTCAGGCCGTTGTTGCCGCCGAAGCCCATGTCGTTCCTGAAGAAGGCGAGCAGCAGGGCATAGGTCATGGCCTGGGTGATGATCGACAGATAGACGCCGGTCACCCGCGAACGGAACGCCAGATAGCCGAAGACGAAGGCGAGCAGCGCCGGCACCAGCGCGACCATGAACATGGCGAAGAAGAAATTGTCGAAGCCGAGCCAGTACCAGGGCAGTTCCTTCCAGTTCAGGAACACCATGAAATCCGGCAGGATCGGATCGCCATAGACGCCGCGCGGGCCGATCTGGCGCATCAGATACATGCCCATGGCATAGCCGCCGAGGGCGAAGAAGGCGCCATGCCCGAGCGAGAGGATGCCGACGTAACCCCAGACGAGGTCGATCGACAGCGCCAGGATCGCATAGCACAGATATTTGCCCATCAGCGCCACCGCGTAGGTGGGCACGTGGAAGGCGGAATCCGGCGTCGTCGCCAGGTTCAGCACCGCGACCAGCGCCAGGACGCCGAACAGGATGCCGAGGAACCAGAGCGTGAGCCGGTCGTTGCCGAAGATACGCTTCGTGATCATCTCTCGACCGCCCTGCCTTTCTGGGGGAACAGCCCGCGCGGCTTGCGCTGGATGAAGAGGACCAGGGCGACCAGCACGATGATCTTGCCGAGGACGGCGCCCGCGACCGGCTCCAGCAGCTTGTTGGTGATGCCGAGGGTGAGGGCGCCGACGAGCGTACCCCAGAGGTTACCCACGCCGCCGAACACCACCACCATGAAGCTGTCGATGATGTAGCCCTGGCCGAGGTTGGGGCTGACGTTGTCGATCTGCGACAGCGCCACGCCCGCGATGCCGGCGACGCCGGAGCCGAGGCCGAAGGTCAGGCTGTCCACCCAATTGGTGCGGATGCCCATGGAACCGGCCATGCGCCGGTTCTGGGTGACGGCGCGCATCTGCAGGCCGAAGGCGGTGCGCCTCAGCACCACCATCAGGATCGCCAGCACGACGAAGGCGAAGACGATGATCCACATGCGGTTGTAGGTCAGCGTCAGCCCGCCGAGATCGAAGGCGCCCGACATCCAGGAGGGATTGCCGACCTCGCGATTGGTCGGCCCGAAGATCGTCCGCACCGCCTGCTGCAGCACGAGGGACAGGCCGAAGGTGGCGAGCAGGGTTTCGAGCGGGCGGCCGTAGAGAAAGCGGATGATGCCGCGTTCGATGGCGACGCCGACGGCGCCCGCGACCAGAAAGGCCAGCGGCAATGCGATCGCCAGCGAATAGTCGAACAGGAAGGGCGCCGAATTGCGGATCACCTCCTGCACCATGAAGGTCGTATAGGCGCCGATCATCACCATTTCGCCATGCGCCATGTTGATCACGCCCATCACGCCGAAGGTGATGGCGAGGCCGATCGCCGCGAGAAGGAGGACGGAGCCGAGCGAGATGCCGTAATAGACGCTCTGCACCCCCGACCAGATGGCGAGACTGCTCTCGATCGCGTCCTGGGCCGAGGAGATCGCCTCGGCCATGGCCGGCGTCGGCTCGGGCACGCCGACCAGGGTCGCCAGGGCATCCTGATTGCCCATGTCGGCGATCACGTCGATCGCTTCGAGCTTGGCCGTCTCGTCGGCGTCGCCATAGAGGGTGAGCGCGGCGAGAGCCTGCTGCAGGGCGCGCTTGACCTTGCCGTCCTGTTCCGTCTCGAGCGCGCTCCTGACCAGCGGCAGGGACGCCTGGTCGCGCGACTTGAAGACCGAAAGAGCGGCGTCGTAACGCTTGCCGGCATCGGCGCTCATCAGGGTGAGCTGGCCGAGGGCGGCGTCGACCGCGCGGCGGATCCGGTTGTTGGCGCGCACCGCCTTGGCGCCCGCCGGCTCGCCGTCGAGGGCGGCGCCGGTGAGGGCGTCGTGCCAGGTGCCGGCCGCGTCCTCGAAGACGATGGCATCGCCGGCGACATGGAGCCGGCGGTCGCCGAGGGCCGAAAGAATGTCGATCGCCTGGGGATGGCCGCTGGCGGCCAGATCGGCGATGCCCTTCTCGATGTCGTCGTAGGATTTGGACGCGAACAGCGCCAGCGCGTCACCGGCGGCGTCGGCCCGCGCGGCGGGTGCCGCGGCCATGAGGCCCGCGAGCACGAAGGCGGCCGCCATGACGGCCGCGAGGACCGGGGCGGCGAGCGGCCGCAGGCAGCGAAGGAAAAGCGAACGCATCATGGGGTGAGCGCCTCTCGCAGGGTGCGCAATTCCGGTTGATCCCGAAAAAACACCCGGGCGGACGATGCCGCCCGGGCTTGCAAGTCGAGGGAGGAGACCAGAAGGAATGGATGACCGGCCATGGAACGCGGCCGGTCACCCGCGGGCATTACTCGCCCGAACCACCGCACTTGCCGGTGGCGACGTTGAAGTTGCCGCAGGACAGCGGCGCGCGCCAGTCGGAGATCAGATCCTTGGAACCTTCGAGGTAATCCGACCATTCGTCGCCCATGATCAGACCCGAGGTCTGGGAGACGATGTTGAACTGGCCGTCGGCCTCGATCTCGCCGATCAGCACCGGCTTGGTGATGTGGTGGTTCGGCATCATGGTCGAATAGCCGCCCGAGAGGTTCGGGACCGAAACGCCGATCAGGGCGTCGATCACCGCGTCCGGATCGGTGGTGCCGGCCTTCTCGACCGCCTTCACCCACATGTTGAAGCCGATGACATGGGCTTCCATGGGATCGTTCGAGACGCGCTTCGGATTCTCGGTGAAGGCCTGCCACTTCTCGATGAACTCGGCGTTCTCGGGCGTGTCGACCGACATGAAGTAGTTCCAGGCGGCCAGGTGACCGACCAGGTTCGAGGTGTCGAGACCGGCCAGCTCTTCCTCGCCGACCGAGAAGGCGACGACGGGAATGTCGGTGGCGGCGATGCCCTGGTTGGCCAGTTCCTTGTAGAACGGCACGTTGGCGTCACCATTGATGGTCGAGACCACGGCGGTCTTCTTGCCGGCCGAGCCGAATTTCTTGATGTCGGCGACGATCGTCTGCCAGTCGGAATGACCGAACGGCGTGTAGTTGATCATGATGTCGTCGGCGGCGACGCCCTTGGCCTTCAGATAGGCCTCGAGGATCTTGTTGGTGGTGCGCGGGTACACATAGTCGGTACCGGCCAGCACCCAGCGCTCCACGCCTTCCTCTTCCATCAGGTAGTCGACGGCGGGAATGGCCTGCTGGTTCGGCGCGGCGCCGGTGTAGAAGATGTTGCGCGAGGATTCCTCACCCTCGTACTGCACCGGGTAGAACAGGATGCTGTCCAGTTCCTCGAACACCGGCAGCACCGACTTGCGCGACACCGAGGTCCAGCAGCCGAAGACGGCCGAGACCTTGTTGACGGAAATCAGTTCGCGGGCCTTTTCGGCGAACAGCGGCCAGTCGGACGCCGGATCGACCACGACGGGCTCGAGCTTCATGCCCAGAACGCCGCCCTTCTTGTTCTGCTCCTCGATGAGCATGAGCATCACGTCTTTCAGCGTGGTCTCGCTGATCGCCATGGTGCCCGAGAGCGAATGCAGGACGCCGACCTTGATCGTGTCCTCGGCCTTGGCACCGGCGGTCGCGCCGACCATCGCGGTCGCGCCGAGCACCGCTCCGGCCAACCATTTCGTGAACCTCGTCGACATTTCGATTAACCCCCACCCCTGTAGGATCCGGATGAGACCGCGGAGCCGCGGCCAGGCAAGGCGTATCCCGGGACTGGCCCCCGAAGCCGCCCGCCCCTTCACTGGCAAGGAGCGTGCCAACATGGTTTCCTTCGGGTGAATCACTGCTTTAGTGGAGTTTTCAGCGACTCTCGGCAATCTCCCCCGTGGGGGCCGTAAAAACTTTCTTTGGTTAAATTTAAGGCATCAATACGCATATCGACGCAGCAAAAGCCTAAAATGTGACCATATCGCCGCGGGGCCGCGGGCCGGCCGCATCATGGTACCGGCCCGCGCAATCCGCCCTCGCCGCGATCAGGCGACGATCAGGTCGACCTTGATGTTGCCCCGCGTGGCATTGGAATAGGGGCAGACCACATGGGCCTTCTGCACCAGGTCTTCCACCACCGCGCGGTCGACGCCGGGCACGGTGACGGTCAGCGCCACCTCGATGCCGAAGCCGGTCGGGATCGGGCCGATGCCGACGGCGCCGGCGATCGTGGTGTCGTCCGGCAGCGCCACCTTGGCCTGGCGGGCGACGAACTTCAGGGCGCCGAGGAAACAGGCGGAATAGCCGGCGGCGAAGAGCTGTTCCGGATTGGTGCCGGCGCCGTCGTCGCCGCCGAGCCCCTTGGGCACGGAGAGTTTCACGGCGAGACGGCCGTCGTCGGTGGCGGCGGAACCGTCGCGGCCGCCGGTGGCGGTGGCATGAGCGGTATAGAGGATCTTGTCGGGCATGGTCTTGAACTCCGGTTGCGACGGGGTTTAGATAGCGTCAAATTTCATTGTGTACAATATATACTCGCCGCAGAGCCGTCATGCGCCCCCTGCAAGCCGACGCCGGAAGGCAACCGTGGCATCGCGCAGCGCCCGCACCTCATCGCCCGTGGAGCCGAGATTGCAGACCAGGATCTCGTAGTGGCGCCGCGCCTCCGCTTCCAGGGCGCGGCCGGCATCGCTGAGACGGACGCGCACCTGGCGTTCGTCAGCCGGATCGCGCCGGCGCTCGACGAGGCCGAGGGCTTCGAGCCGCTTGAGGAGCGGCGTCAGCGTGCCGGAATCGAGGAACAGCCGCTCGCCCAGGGCGCCGACGGTCAGATCGTCCGCTTCCCACAGCACCAGCATGGCCAGATATTGCGGATAGGTCAGGCCCAGCGCGCCCAGCATGGGCCGATAGGCCCGCGTCATCAGATGCGACGCGGAATAGAGCGCGAAGCAGAGCTGGTCGTCGAGATGGAGGGAGAGCGCGGGCGCCTTGGCCCCAGCCTTCTTCACCGCGGATTTCTTCGTATCGCTCGCCATCGCTGCACCTCTTTCGGTCCGAACGACCATATATATGGTGCGCGATGGGCTTGCGCACGAGAAAACATGCGCAAGCCCCGAGGTGTCGATCCGGGCAAGCCGGCCGGCGGTCGCCGCCTGCCTACCAGTGCAGGCCCTTGGTCAGGGCGGCGAGCGCCACCGCCTCGGTCGAGGGCGCGCCTTCGACATCAGCCGTCTTCTCGCCCCTGGCCGCCGCCGAATCCGGGAACAGGCGGAAGGTGGTGTTGAACAGGATGTTGGTGACGTCCGGTGCCGCCGCCCACAGCAGTTCGCCCATGGTGCCGAGGCGGGTCGCGATCCGCTTCGGCTTCTCGACGATGCCGCGCACGATCAGATTGGCCGCATCGTCCGGCGAGAGCGTCGGGATGTGGTCGTACATCTTGGTCGGCGCGATCATCGGGGTGCGGACCAGCGGCATGTAGATATTGGTGAAGGTGACGTTGCGGTGATGGAATTCCGGCGCCGCGCAGCGCGAGAAGGCGCCCAGCGCCGCCTTCGACGCGACATAGGCGGAGAAACGCGGCTGGTTCACCTGCACCCCGATCGAGAGGATGTTCACGATGTGGCCGGACTTCCGCGACGACATCACGGGCAGGAAGCCCATGATCAGGCGCAGCGCCCCGAAGTAGTTGACCGCCATGGTGCGCTCGAAATCATGGAAGCGGTCGTAGGAGAGGTTCACCGAACGGCGGATGGAACGCCCGGCGTTATTGACCAGAACGTCGACGTGGCCGTGGTCCTTGAGGACGGCGGCGATGAAGCGATCGCAGCTCTCCATCTCCGCGACGTCGACCGAATAGGCGTGGACGTCGCCGCCGGCCGCGCGCAATTCGGCCTGCACCGCGTCCAGTTCCTCTTGCTTGCGGGCGCAGATGATGGTCCTGGCGCCCGCCGCCGCCACCTTCCTCGCGGTCTCGAGACCGATGCCCGAGGTGGCGCCGGTGATCACCACCACCTTGCCGCCGACCGAACCGGCCAGCGAGCGGTCGCGGTGCAGTTCCGGGTTCAGGTGACGTTCCCAATAGTCCCAGATGAAGCCCGCGTAGTCCGCCAGCGGCGGGCAGGCGATGCCCGAGCCCTTCAGGGCCTTGGCGGTATCGCGATTGTCGAATTTGGTCGGATAGTTGAAGAACTTCAGGGCCTGGCGCGGAATGCCGTAGCCGCCCAGCACCGTGTCGATGATCGAGCGGATGGGCGGCAGATTGGCCAGCATGGCGCGCATGCCGCCCGGAATGAAACCGAACACCCGGCTGTCGACGCGGAGCGAGAATTGCGGCGCCCCCGCCGCCTTGGCGAAGATATTGACCACCTCGCCGACCCGATTGTGCTTCGGGTTGGTCAGGTGGAAGGCCCGGCCCTCCAGCCCCGGCTTGTGACCGATATGGTCCATGGCGCGGGCGACGTAGTCGACCGGCACGATGTTCAGCAGACCGCCCTCGATGCCCAGCAGCGAGATCCACTGCGGGATGGCGCGGCGCAGCTGCAGGATCAGGTTGAAGAAGAAATAGGGCCCGTCGATCTTGTCGATCTCGCCGGTCTCGGAATGGCCGACGACGATGCCGGGACGATAGATGCGCCAGGGAATGGAACATTCCTCGCGCACGATCAGCTCGCTGTCGTGCTTGGTGCGGTAATAGGGGTGATCGTCCGCCGCCCATTCCTCGAACATGTCCTCGCGCCAATAGCCTTCGTAGAGGCCGGCGGCGGCGATCGACGAGGTATGGTGGAACTGCTTGGCGCCCACGGCCTCGGCGAAGGTCACGGCATTGCGCGTGCCCTCCACATTGGCCTTCACCTGGGCTTCCTGATCCTCGTTGGTCAGGTCGTAGATGGCGGCGAGATGGAAGACATGGGCGATCTTGCCCGCCAGTTTCTCCATGTCCGCCTTGGAGACGCCGAGGCGCTTCTTGCCCAGGTCGCCGGTGATGCCGACGATGCGTTCCGCGTCGCGTTCCCAGCGCTCTTCCTTCAGGGCTTCCAGTTTCTTCCTCGATCCCGCCCGCACCAGGACATAGATGGTGCCGTCACGTTTCAGCAGGGCGTCGATCAGATTGCGGCCCAGAAACCCCGTGCCGCCGGTGACGAAATAGCTCATGCCTCTCCCCCGGTTCTCCCTGTCGCCGGCCTTTTCTCCGGCCGTGCGTCGCCGCCAGTCTAGACACCATTACACGGATAAGGGGAGAGGGAATCGCTTTCCCTTAAGGTCAAGCGAAGCGCTTCGCCCGCCGTGGGAAACGCCGGCTTCGACCGGGCCTTCGGCCGGCGCCACATAAAAAATCGTACACAATTTAATTGCGCGTATTGACAGCCTCGTCCGACGGGATTATTTAGTTGTACACAATCTAATTGCCGGCAAACGATGGAGCCCGCCGATGACCGACCAACCCAATACCGGAACCACCCGCCGCCTGGTGCTTGCCGCCGGCGGACTTCTCGGGATCGGGCTTTCCCTTCCCCGGGCCTTCGCGGGCCCTCTTTCCAGCAGCGATGAAACAGGAGTGACGACCATGACCACCTTCACCACCACCGACGGCACCGAAATCTTCTACAAGGACTGGGGCTCGGGCCAGCCGATCGTCTTTTCCCACGGCTGGCCGCTGAGCGCCGATGCCTGGGACGCCCAGATGCTGTTCTTCGCCGAGAACGGCTATCGCGTGATCGCCCACGACCGGCGCGGCCACGGCCGCTCGGCCCAGCCCTGGGCCGGCAACGACATGGACCGCTATGCCGACGACCTGGCGGAACTGATCGAGCATCTGGACCTGAAGGACGTGATCCTGATCGGCCATTCGACCGGCGGCGGCGAAGTCGCCCATTACGTCGGCCGTCACGGCAACAGCCGGGTCGCCAAGGTGGTGCTGGTCGGTGCCGTGCCGCCCCTGATGCTGAAGACCGAGGCCAATCCGAACGGCACCCCGATCGAGGTCTTCGACGGCATCCGCAAGGGCACGGCGCTGGACCGCTCGCAGTTCTTCATGGACCTGACCCTGCCGTTCTACGGCTTCAACCGCGACGGCGCCGCCGTGAACCAGGGCCTGCGCGACAGCTTCTGGCTCCAGGGCATGGCCGGCGGCATCAAGGGCCAATACGACTGCATCCATGAATTCTCGGAAGTCGACTATACCGCCGACCTGAAGGCGATCGCGGTGCCGACCCTGGTGATCCACGGCGACGACGACCAGATCGTGCCGATCGACGCCTCGGGCCGGCTCAGCGCCGCGATCGTGAAGGATGCCCGGCTCCTGGTCTATCCGGGCGCGCCCCACGGCCTGGCCCAGACCGAGCCCGAGAAATTCAACGCCGACGTCCTCGCCTTCATCAAGGCGTGAGTCCGAAAGGCGGGCGGGATCACCCCGTCCGCCTTGCCTCTCTCCCCATTGTCCCCGGCGCCACTTCGGCCTAAACAGCAGCGATCCCCCAGTCGGAGACTTGCCTTGAGCCAAACGGCCCTACGCCGATCCCCTTCGCCCGACGCCGAACAGGCGGCACTGAATGCCGCCTATGGCGTTCTGGCCGGAGAGGCGCGGCTGCTGCCGATCAAGGTGACCGGCTTCTATGCCGAGAAGCTGGCGGCGGAAGCCGCGGCCCTGGGCCACACGCGGGGGCCCCTGCACCGGGTGGTCTATCCGAGCCGCGAGCGGCTGGACCAGCGCGCGCCGGGCGAAGTGGCGGATTTCGTCGACGACCGCAGCAACATGAAGACCGCGTCCCGCGCCATCGTGCAGAAGTATGCCGACCGGGTGCTGTTCCTGGTCACGCCGCGCTGCGCCGCCCATTGCCAATATTGCTTCCGCCAGGACGTGCTGACCGAAATGCAGGGCGACGACCCGGCGGATCTGGACGAGACGCTGGCGGCCCTGACCGATCACGTCCGCGCCGATCCCGCGATCCGCGAGGTGATCCTGTCCGGCGGCGATCCCCTGACCCTGTCACCCGCCGCACTCGACAGGGTGTTGAGCCGCCTCCGCGCCCTGCCGCAACTCGATTCCATCCGGCTGCACACGCGCTGCGCCGTCTTCGCGCCCCCGTTCTTCGACAAGGGCGACAAGATCGGCCTATTGGCCGAGGCCGGTGTCCGCCTCGTCCATCACGTGGTGCATCCCTATGAGATCTGCGACCGGGTGGCCGACCTGTTCCACCGCCTGGACCGGGCCGGGATCCGGCAATACAACCAGTTCCCGATCCTGCGCGGCGTCAATGACGATGCCGGCCTGCTGGCCCGCCTGCTGCTGCGGCTGGACGAGGCGCGGGTGCGCAATCTCTCCCTCTTCGCGCCGGACCCGATCCATCATTCCGCCGCCTTCCGCCTGACCCTGGACCGTCTGTTCGCGATCCACGACCGGCTTTCGGCCGAAACGCCGAGCTGGATCAACGCGACGGCCCTGACCTTCGACAGCCCGCTCGGCAAATTCCGCCGCGAACATCTGGTCGCGCGCGACCGCACCGCCGGCACCGCCCTGTTCCGCCATCGCGGGCAGGACATCCCCTATCACGACCTGCCGGCGGAAATGGATGTCCCGGGCAATCCCGCCGTCATGCTGTGGCGGGGCTGATCCGCCCGGAAGCGACGCTTCACCCCTCGGCCCGTTCGGGGTGAGGGGGGGCAGATCAGGCCAGCAGTTCGCCGAGCAGGCCGTTGAGCACGGCGCGGCCCCTGTCGGTCGCGGTCAGGACGCCCTCCGCCATCGACAGAAAGCCGCCGGCCACCAGCCGCTCGACGCGCCAGGGCGCGATCAGCTCGGCGAAGGGGCGGCCGCCCAGGCGTTCGAGACGGGCAATGGGCACGCCCTCGGCGAGGCGCAGGCCCATCATGACCGCTTCGTCGACGCGGGTTTCGGGATCGAGGGACGTGATGCTCTCGGTGCCGTCGCCCCGGCCGGCGGCTTCCATCCAGGTCTCGGGCTTGCGGTAGGCCGCCGTCGCGACGGCGCCACCATCGAGGCACAGACGGCCATGGGCGCCGGGGCCGATCCCGGCGTAATCGCCATAGCGCCAATAGGTCAGATTGTGACGGCTCTCGTTCCCCGGCCGGGCGTGGTTGGAGATTTCATAGGCGGGCAGGCCGGCGGCGGCAAGGATGTCCCCCGTCGCCTCGTAGAGCGCGGCCTGGGTATCCTCGTCCGGGGGCGACCAGTCGCCCCGGCGGACGGCGGCGTGAAAGGCGGTGCCTTCCTCGATCGTCAATTGATAGACCGACAGATGGTCGGGTCCGAAGGACAGCGCATGGTCGAGTTCCGCCGCCCAGCTTTCCACGGTCTGGCCCGGCCTTGCATAGATCAGGTCGAAGGAGACCCGGGGGAAGACCGCGCGGGCTTCCGCGACCGCCGCCATCGCCTCCGCCGCCGAATGCTGGCGGCCGAGGAAGCGGAGATCCTCTTCCGCCAGGGACTGCACGCCGAGGCTGGCGCGATTGACCCCTGCGGCCCGAAAATCGCGCAGCTTGCCCGCCTCGACCGAGGTCGGATTGGCTTCGAGGGTAATCTCGATGTCGGGCGCGAAAGTCCAGGCCCGGTCCGCCGCCGCGATCACCGCGTCCACGGTCGCGGGCGCCATCAGGGACGGCGTACCGCCGCCGAAGAAGATCGAGGTCAGCACCCGGCCCGGCGCCTGCGCGGCCACCCGTTCCACCTCCGCCACCAGGGCGCGGGCCCAGGCGGCGTGATCCACCGCATCGCGGACATGGCTGTTGAAGTCGCAATAGGGGCATTTCGACTTGCAGAACGGCCAATGGACGTAGAGCGCGATTGCGCCCGGATCGCCGGCACGGGGAGAATGCGGCGCCGGCGCCATCTCAGCCCTTCAGGCTGTCGACCAATTGGGCGAAGGCCCGCGCGCGGTGGCTGATGGCGTGTTTCGCCGCCGGTTCCATCTCGCCGAAGGTCACGTCCATGCCGTCGGCCTGGAACACGGGATCATAGCCGAAGCCGTTGGTGCCGCGCGGCGGCCAGACCAGATGGCCGTGAACCTCGCCGACGAATGTGGTGCAGGTGCCGTCGGGCCGTGCCAGCGACAGGGCGCAGGTGAACCAGGCGCGCCGCGCGTCGGGCGTCAGCGCGCCTTTTTCGCGCAGCAGGGCCTCGATCTTCTCCATGGCGACGGCGAAATCCTTGGACGGGCCGGCCCAGCGCGCCGAATAGACGCCGGGATCGCCGCCCAGGGCCTCGACCGAGAGACCCGAGTCGTCGGCCAGCGCCGGCAGACCCGACGCCAGCGCCGCCGCCCGCGCCTTCAGTTCGGCATTGCCGGCAAACGTGGTCTCGGTCTCTTCCGGTTCGGGCAGGCCGAGGCTGCCGGCCGAGACCGGCGCGATCCCGAAGGGAGCGAGGAGATCGCCGATCTCCCGCACCTTGCCCTTGTTGTGGCTGGCGACCACCAGCCGGCCCGACAGTTTCATCAATAGAGCCCCAGCGCCTGGCGCTGATAGGTGGTGAGCCGCGTGATGCCGTTCTGCGCCAGCGCGAAGAGATTGGCGAATTGTTCCGCCGTGAAGGGGGCGGCTTCGGCCGTGCCCTGGATCTCGACGATCTCGCCCGTGCCGGTCAGGACGAAATTGGCATCCGCCTCCGCCGTGCTGTCCTCGGAATAATCGAGGTCGAGCAGCGCCTTGCCGCCGACGAGACCGCAGGAGACGGCCGCGACCTCGGTCCTTATCGGGTTTTCCTTCAGCGTGCCCTTGTTCATCAAGAGTTCGATCGCCTGATGAAGTGCCACATAGGCCCCGGTGACCGAGGCGGTGCGGGTGCCGCCGTCGGCCTGGATCACGTCGCAGTCGATCTTGATCGAGACCTCGCCCAGTTTTTCGAGGTCGATGGCGGCGCGCAGTGCCCGGCCGATCAGGCGCTGGATCTCCTGGGTGCGGCCCGACTGCTTGCCCTTCGCCGCCTCGCGGTCGTTCCGGCTGTGGGTGGAGCGGGGCAGCATGCCGTATTCGGCGGTGACCCAGCCCCGGCCCTGGCCGCGCAGCCAGGACGGCACCTTCTCGTCGATCGAGGCGGTGCAGAGCACATGGGTGTCGCCGAAACGCACGAAGCAGGAGCCTTCGGCATGCTTGGAGAAACCGGGTTCGAGGCTGATGGGCCGCAGCTGGTCGGCCTCGCGGCCATGGGCGCGCATGAGATTTTCCTCAACAAGGGACTGTTCCGGCCGCCCTTTTAGCCTCTCGGGCGCGGCCTTGCACGCGCCGCGTCGCGAATCAGACCGGCCGGAACGAACGGATCAGCGCCAGCGCCGCGTCCGACGCCCAATCGGCCGTGCCGAGAACGGTGCCGCGCATATTGCCCTCGGCGTCGATGATCACGGTCGTCGGCAGGCCGCGCACGGAAAGACTGCGCGCCACCGCCATGCCGTCGTCGCGATAGACCGCCAGATTGCCGGCCTCGTTCTTCGCCAGAAAGGCGCGCACCGTCTCGTCCGGCAGGTCGGTCTGATCGGCCGAAAGCGCCAGGACTTCGATCCCCTCGGCCTCGCCGATCTCGGCCAGGCGGCCGAGGGACGGCATTTCCTCGACACAGGGCGCGCACCAGGTGGCCCAGAAATTCACGACCAGCACCTTGCCCTTGAAATCGGCCAGGGTCAGGCGCTCGCCCTTCGCATCGCGGAAGGCCGTGTCGGGTGCTGGCTTCGGCGCATCGCTCGGGCTAAAGTTCGCGATCCCGGCCGCCCGGGTGGCTTCGGGAGCCGGACTCACGAGCCCCTGGACGGCGACCGCCCCGGCCACCGCGACGACGGCGGCCACGATCGCGACAACCGGCAGCAGTTTCATGTCTTCTCTCCCGTGATGCTGTGCCGCTCCCGAGCCCCAGGTACCAAAGTCAGTTTCCTTCGATGCCCGACCAAGACAGCAAGACTTCCGTCCCCGCCCCCGCCACCTCCAACCAGATGTGGGGCGGGCGCTTCGAACGCGGCCCGGCCGAGATCATGGAGCGCATCAACGCCTCCATCGATTTCGACCGCAAGCTCTACGCCCAGGACATTGCGGGGTCAAAGGCCCATGCCCGCATGTTGGTCGCGACCGGCATCCTGACAAGGGAGGACGGCGAAAAGATCCAGGCCGGCCTCGACGCCGTGAAGGCGGAGATCGAGGAGGGCCGCTTCGCCTTCCGCAAGGACCGCGAGGACATCCACCTGAACGTCGAGGCCCGGCTGGCCGAGCTGATCGGCCCCGCCGCCGGCCGCCTGCACACCGGGCGGTCGCGGAACGATCAGGTGGCGACCGATTTCCGCCTCTGGGTGCGCGATGCGATCGACCGCCTGGGGGCCGGCGTGCGGAAACTCCTGGGCGCGCTTCTCGATCAGGCGGACGCCCATGCCGAGGTGGTGATGCCCGGCTTCACCCATCTCCAGGTCGCGCAGCCCATCACCTTCGGCCATCACATGATGGCCTTCGTCGCCATGCTGGAACGGGACCTGGGCCGCCTGACCGACGCCCGCGCGCGGCTGAACGAATGTCCGCTGGGCGCCGCCGCCCTGGCCGGCACCTCCTTTCCCATCGACCGCCACATGACGGCGGCCGACCTCGGCTTCGACCGGCCGACGGCCAATTCGCTGGACAGCGTGTCGTCGCGCGATTTCGCGCTCGAATACATGGCCGCCGCCTCGATCCTGGGCGTGCATCTGTCGCGCCTGGCGGAAGAGATGGTGATCTGGACCAGCGCCCAGTTCCGCTTCGTTTCCTTCACCGACGCCTTCACCACCGGTTCCTCGATCATGCCGCAGAAGCGCAATCCGGATGCGGCGGAACTGAGCCGGGCCAAGGTCGGCCGGGTGATCGGCGCCCTGAACGCCCTGCTGATCGTCATGAAGGGCCTGCCGCTGGCCTATGCCAAGGACATGCAGGAAGACAAGGAACCGGTCTTCGACGCCGCCGACTCGATCGAACTGGTGGTCGACGCCATGGCCGGCATGGTCGCCGACCTGACACCCAACGCCGAGGTGCTGAAGGCCGCCGCCGGCACCGGCTTCTCGACCGCGACCGATCTCGCCGACTGGCTGGTCCGGGCGCTGAACATGCCGTTCCGCGAGGCCCATCACGTCACCGGCCGGATCGTCAAGCTGGCGGAGACCCGGGGCATCGACCTCGACGCGCTCTCGCTCGCGGACATGCAGGGCGTCGAACCGCGGATCACGCAGGCGGTGTTCGACGTGCTTTCGGTCGACAATTCGGTCGCCAGCCGCATCAGCTTCGGCGGCACCGCGCCCGAGAGCGTGCGCTTCCAGATCCGGGCGGCGCGCGGCCGTCTCGGGCTTTGAGGGCCAGGAAATGGTAGGGATGAGGAATGGCGATGCGTAAGGTCCTGACCCTGGCCCTGGTGGCCGCCGCCCTGCTCGGCACCGCGGCCTGCGGCAAGCGCGGCGATCCCATGCGCCCCGACACCGGCCAGACCGTCAACCTGCCGGAGACGACCCAGCCGCGCCAGCACGGCACCTACGAGAGCAATACCTCCGGCACCACGCCGCAGCCGATCTTCTGACGGACCCGCCATGAATCATTTCGAGTATCGCGACGGCCGGCTGTTCGCCGAGGACGTCTCGGTCGAGGCGATCGCCGCCGCCGTCGGCACGCCCTTCTACTGCTATTCGACGGCGACCCTGCAGCGCCATTTCCGCGTCTTCGCCGATGCCTTCGCCGACCAGAAGGCATTGGTGTGCTATGCCCTGAAGGCCAATTCCAACCAGGCCGTCATCGCCACCCTGGCGCGCCAGGGCGCCGGCGCCGACGTCGTCTCGGGCGGCGAGTTGAAGCGGGCGCTGGCCGCCGGCGTGCCGGCTTCGCGCATCGTCTTTTCCGGCGTCGGCAAGACCGCCGAGGAGATGGCCATGGCGCTGGATGCCGGCATCCATCAGTTCAACGTCGAATCGGAACCGGAGCTGGAGCGCCTGTCGGCGGTCGCGGCGGGCAAGGACATGGTGGCGCCCATCACCATCCGCGTGAACCCGGACGTCGACGCCATGACCCACGCCAAGATCTCGACCGGCAAGGCCGAGAACAAGTTCGGCATCGCCTGGGAGCGGGTGCGCGAGGTCTATGCCCGCGCCGCCGCCCTGCCGGGGATCCGCGTCGTCGGCGTCGACGTCCACATCGGCAGCCAGCTCACCGCCCTCGAACCCTTCGAGGCCGCCTTCCGCAAGGTCGCCGAACTGGTGGCGGTGCTGCGGGCCGACGGCCATGCCATCGACCGGCTCGACCTCGGCGGCGGGCTCGGCATTCCCTACGAGGAAAACCGCCTGGTCCCGCCCGAGCCGACCCATTACGCCGACATCGTGAAAAGGGCGACGGGACATCTCGGCTGTGGCATCATTCTGGAGCCGGGTCGCCTGATCGTGGGCAATGCCGGGGTGCTGGTCACCCGCGTGCTCTATGTGAAGAAGGCGACGGCGAAGACCTTCGTGATCGTGGATGCGGCCATGAACGATCTGCTCCGCCCGACCCTCTATGATGCGTACCACGGCGTCCTGCCGGTGGTGGCGGCGGGACCGGACGCGCCGGTCGCCCCGGTCGACATCGTCGGCCCGGTGTGCGAGACGGGCGACTTCATCGCCCTGGGCCGCCCCATGCCGCCGCTGGCGGAAGACGATCTGATCGCCGTGCTCTCGGCCGGCGCCTATGGCGCGGTCATGGCCTCGACCTACAACACGCGGCCGCTGGTGCCCGAGGTGCTGGTGGACGGCGGCCAATTCGCGGTGGTGCGGGAACGCATGCCGGTCGATACCGTCATCGGCCTCGACCACCTGCCGCCCTGGCTCGGGGCGAGCTGATATGGCGGGCGGCGCCACGGCGAGGGGGGGCGATCGGGCCTTTCGGCGCCGGCTGACCGCCGCCCGCGTCGTCCTGACCCTCGAGACCCTGGGGCCGGCACTGCTGCCCGGGCTCGGCGTCGCCGCCGTCTTCGCGGCCCTCGCCTTCGCCGGCTTCTTCGACATCCTGCCCGGCACTCTCCATGCCATCCTCCTCGGCCTGTTCGGGCTGGCCCTCATCCTCGGCTGGCGCCGGGTGCCGGCGGCGCTGCGCCTGGCGCCGGAAGCGGCGGCGCGGCGGCGCCTCGAGGTCGACAACAAGGTGCCCCACCGCGCCCTCGAAGTACTGGAGGACGATCTGGCCGCCGGCGCGGAAGACGACATGACGGCGGCATTGTGGCGCCTGCACCGCGAACGCGCGGCGCGGAATGCCGGGCGCCTTTCGGTCCATGGCCCGCGCCCGCAGATGGCGCGGCGCGATCCCTGGGCCCTCAGGGCACTGGTGGTGCCGGCGCTGGTGGTCGCGGCCGTGGCCGCCGGGCCGGAAGCCGTGCCCCGCCTGACGGACGCCCTGATGCCGCGCTTCGGCAAGACGGGTCCGGCCCCGGCGGGCGCGACGACGGATTTCACCGCCTGGATCACGCCGCCCGCCTATACCCGGCTGCCGCCGCTCTATCTCGGGGCGCAGGGACTGACGCCCGGGCAGGCGCTGCGGGTCGCCGCCGGCTCCACCGTGGTCGCCCGGCTCTATGGCGTCGAGGCGGGCCGGATCGGCTTCGGCGAGGCGCGCGTCGCCCTCGACCCGGTCGAGGAAGGCAGTTTCGCGGGCGAGGTGCCGGTCCAGGCCGGCACGACCCTGCGCCTGCTGGACGGCGACGATGAAATCGCCGCCTGGCCCCTCGAAGTCGTGGCCGACACGCCCCCCGAGGTCGCCTTCACCGCCCCCCTGAGCGCCACCGAACGCCGCGTGCTGCGCATCGCCTACGAGGCGGAGGACGATTACGGCATCGCCGCCGTCGCCCTCGAACTGCGCCTGCCCGACCGGCCGGACGTGCTGAGCGTGCCGCTCGGCGGCGGCACCGGCCGGGCCGAGGCCAAGGGTGTGGCCTTCCGCGACCTGACCGCCCATCCCTGGGCCGGGCTGGAGGTGGCGGCGGTGCTGACCGCCAGGGATGCCCTGGACCAGACCGGCCTGTCCGATCCGGTCACCATCACCCTGCCCGAGCGCGAGTTCCGCCATCCCGTCGCCCGCGCCATCGTCGCCGCCCGGAAGCACCTGGTGTCGCATCCGCGCGAAAGGCGCAAGGTGGCCGACACATTGGCCGACATCGCCAGCGTCCCCGGCGCTTTCGGCGAGCGGATTTCGGTCTATCTGGGGCTGGTGACCTCGGTCTTCTCGCTCTATCGCAACACGGACGCCGAATCGGATGCGCGGGTGGTCGATCTCCTGTGGGAAATCGCCCTCGACCTCGACGAGGGACGCGTGCCGTCGGCCCTGGCCAGTCTTCGCGAAGCCCAGGAGGCGCTGGAGGAAGCCCTGGAATCCGGCGCCTCGGATGCCGAGGTCGCGCGATTGATGGACGAGTTGCGCCGGGCCATGGCGGAATATCTCCAGGCGCTGGCGATGGAGGCGCAGCGCTGGGGCGGCAATCTGCAGGAACTGCAGCCGATCCCCGGCGGGCGCCTGCTGACCGACCGCGACCTGCAGCGCATGATCGACGAGGCCCAGCGCGCGGCCGAGGCCGGATCGCGCGAGGCGGCGCGCCAGACCCTGCAGAACCTGCGCGAAATGCTCGAGAACCTTCAGGCCATGCAGGGCCTGATGCAGGACAATCCGGCCGCCCGCGCCATGGACCAGGGCATGCAGCAATTGAGCGACATGCTGCGCCGCCAGGGCGAATTGCGCGACCAGGCCTTTTCCGAGCAGCAGCGGCGACAGGGCGGCGCCATGCCCGGCGGACAGAACGGCCAGCCCCGCCCCGCTCCCGGCGGCGACATGAGCGGGCTGGCCCGCGACCAGGAAGACCTGCGCCGGCAATTGGGCGAGATGCTGCGCCAATTGGGCGAGGCCGGCCTGCCCATGCCCGATTCGCTGACGGAAGCCGAACGGGCCATGGACCGGGCCCGCGGCGCTCTCGAAGGCGACGATCCGGCCGCCGCCGCCGAGGCCCAGGGCCAGGCCCTGTCGGCGCTGCGCGAAGGCTTGCAGGATCTCGGCGAGCAGATGGCGCAGCAACTGGGCTTGCGGCGCGGCCAGGGCCAGGGCGCGGGTCAGGAACCGGGTGACGAGCGCGACCCCCTGGGCCGGCCCCGGCCCGGCCGCGAATTCGGCTCCGGCAACGACGTCCGCGTGCCGACGGAGGCGGAGGCGAAGCGCGTGCGCGAAATCCTGAACGAATTGCAGCGCCGCGCCGGCGACCGCACCCGCCCGGCGGAGGAACTGGACTACATCCGCCGCCTGCTCGACCGTTTCTGAGCACCGAATCCGAGATTTTTCGTCATCCCGGCGCAGGCCGGGATCTTTCGACGGAAAGGGCGCCTCTTCCGGATGAAGGCCCCGGCCTTCGCCGGGGCGACGAGTATATTATTCTATATAATTCAGGCATTCCGCGCCGACAGCGCGGCCGCCACGGCGGCCAGCAGATCGGCCATCGAAAAGGGCTTCTGGAGGACGCCCGAGACGAAACCGGCGAGATCGTCCGCCCGTTCCCGTTCGCTGGCGAAGCCCGTCATGAGCAGGACCGGCAGGTCCGGCCGGTCGGCGCCCAGCGCCAGCGCCAGCGCGACGCCGTCCATCACCGGCATCCGGACGTCGGAGAGAAGGAGATCGAAATCCTCGGCCAGCGCGAGGCGCCAGGCGGCGGCACCATCGGCGGCGACGGTGGCCTGATGACCTGCCGCCGTCAGGGCACGGCGGATGAATTCGGCGATCGCGCTTTCGTCCTCGGCCACCAGGATGCGGGCCATGGCACGCTCTTTCCCCGATTCGTCGGGCCCCGATTCGTCAGGTTTCGACGACGCCGATGAAGGGCAGTTCCCGGAAGCAGTTGGCGACGTCCATGCCGTAGCCGACGACGAAACGTTCCGGGCATTCGAAGCCGACGAAATCCGATTCGAGGGCGTTCTCGCGCTTCTTCGGCTTGTCGAGGAGGACGCAGAGCTGCACGTCGGCGCCACGCGCCGCCATCAGGTCCTTGGCGAAGGAGAGCGTGCGGCCCGATTCCAGAATGTCGTCCACCAGCAGCACTTTCTTGTCGCGCACGATGATGGAAATGTCGCGCTGCACCGTCACCTGGCCGGAACTGGTGGTGCGGTCGCCATAGGACGACAGGATGACGAAATCGACCTCGACCAGCGCGCCCTCGGCATGGAGCGCGCGCAGAAGGTCGGCGGCGAACATGAAGCTGCCCTTCAGGATGGGCACGACGACGAAATTCGTGCCCAGCCGGGCGACGATCTCCTTGGCCAGTTCCTTCACGCGGGCGTCGATCACCGGGGCGTCGAACAGGGTACGAACGGTCTTGCCCTCGACAACCGGGCGGGTCATGGCGCTTCTCCGAAAGTCACGGCGACCCTCGTCGCCTCCGTTGGCGGGGCGGCGAAGCGCACCCGGTAGCGGGCCTCGCCGCCGGGCGGCAGCAGCGCCGGTTCCGCCGTCGTCATCTCGCGGCGCAAGACGCGGCCGCTGTCGTCCAGGAGGCTGATCCAGATCGGCGGTACCGGCCGCTCGCTCTCCAGGGTGGAGCGGACGATGCCGGTGACCGAGACGATTTCCGCCCCGCCCTCGGTCGAACGCTCGCTGACGGGATCGGACAGGGTCAGGCCGTATTCGGCGACCGGCAGCCCCGCCAGCTCGAACAGTTTGGCGGACGGCGGCCAGGCCTCGACGATCCGGTCGCGATAGACGGCGGCCGCCCCCAGGGCGCCGCCCAGCACCAGCACGAACAGGATCCAGCCGACGGCGCCGGAGCGGCGCCGGGGTTGCGCCGCCGTGGCCGGCAGATTGCGCGGCCGGTCCATGTCGGCGGCGAGGCCGGCGGCGCCATGGGCGCGCACCGGCTCCGTCAGGTCGACGGTGCGGGGCATGTCCGCCGGCGGGGCCTGGAACCAGGCGTGTCCGCAGCGTGCGCAGCGCACCTCGCGCCCCGCCGGTGCCAGGGCGGCGGGCGGCAGCAGATAGCGGGTGCTGCAGGAAGGACAGGTGATGATCATGCGTGACGGATCGAATGAAGACGTAGCGGCCTTTATAGGCGGAGTCGCCGCCGCCTGCCAGCCTTTGCGGGGTACGGCGCGCCGACGCCGGGGGCTTGGCCTCGGGTCCCGCTTCATGCCATGGTGCCGGTTCCACCAACAGGCAGCGGTCATGGTACGGTTCGACAATGTCGGGATGCGCTATGGCGTCGGCCAGGAAGTGTTGCGCGACATCTCCTTCGACTTGCCACGCGGCTCCTTCACCTATCTCACCGGGGCGAGCGGGGCCGGAAAATCCTCCCTGCTCAAGCTCATGTTTCTCGCCCATCGGCCATCGCGCGGCATGATCGAGATCCTGGGCCGCGACCTGTCGCGCCTGCCGCGCCAGGCCCTGCCCGAACTGCGGCGCCAGATCGGCGTCGTCTACCAGGATTTCCGCCTGATCGACCACATGACCGTCTTCGACAACGTCGCCCTGCCGCTGCGCCTTTCCCGGACCGCCGAAGCCGAGGTGCGCGCCCATGTCGACGAATTGCTCGGCTGGGTCGGGCTGGCGGACCGGACCGGCGCCACCCCGCCGGAGCTTTCGGGCGGCGAACAGCAGCGCGTCGCGATCGCGCGCGCGGTGATCGCCAGGCCCCGCCTGCTGCTCGCGGACGAGCCGACGGGCAGTGTCGACCCCGACATGGGCGACCGGCTGATGCATCTGTTTCAGGAGCTGAACCGAATCGGCACCACGATCGTCATCGCCACCCACGACATCGCCATGATGGAACGCCACCGCGCCGCCGTGCTGCGGCTGGTGCGGGGCGAGCTGAGCGCCGGCCCCCTGACCGCTGCCGGCTTCGGGAGCACCGGCTTCGGGGGGCGCCCGCACTGATCATGTTTTTGCGCAGCCTGCATCTTCTGCCGCGCGGCGCGCTGTCGAGCCGCCTGGTGCCCGCGATCATCGCCACCATGGTGCTGCTGCTGACCCTGGCGTCGGCGGCCGCGATCGGCATCGAGCGTTCGCTGGCCAGCTTCCAGAGCGAACTGGCCGGGCGCTATACGGTCGAACTGCCGACGGCCCAGACCGGCGCCGTCGACGACGAGACCGTGGCCCGGGTCGTCGACCTCCTGGCCGAGACCGAAGGCGTGATCGCCGCAGAGGTCGTCCCCGCGCAGACCATGCAGACCCTGCTGGAGCCCTGGCTGGGGCGCGATGCCGCCGTCGGCGACCTGCCCCTGCCGGTCCTGATCGACATCGTCGCGACGCCGGGCATGACCCTCGATCCCGCGGCCCTGGCCGAGCGGATCGGCAAGCTGGTCAAGGGCGCGCGGGTCGAGGCCGCGGTCGAGAGCCTGGACGAGATCGGCGAGATCGCGGGCGCGGTCGAGCTTTCGGCCTATTGCGTCGTCGCCCTGGTCGCCTTCTGCCTGGCGGCCGTGGTGGTCTTCGCCACCGGCGCCGGCCTCGCCGCCCATCACGGCATCATCGAGATCGTGCATCAGATCGGCGCCCGCGACCGGATCGTGGCCCGCGAATTCGAGCGCCGCTTCCTCATCCTCGGCTTCGTCGGCGGATTGATCGGGGTGGCGGTCGGGGCCGTCGCCGTCTACGGCTTCGCGCTCTATGCCCAATCCCTCGATTCGCCCTTCCTGCCGGCGATGGGCGATTTCATGCGGGCGCTGGTGCCCCTTCTCGCCATTCCGCCGCTGGTCGCGGCGCTGACCACGGCGACCGCCGGCCTGACCGTGAACCGCGCCCTGAGGCGGCTGGCCTGATGCGCGCGCTTCGCCTGCTCGGCTTCCTGCTCTGCTTCGTCTTCGGCGCCTATGGCTGGTTCCTGGGCCGCATCCCGGTCGCGGTGGCGGAGCCGGAGCGCGCGACCGACGGCATCGTCGTCTTGACCGGCGGTGCGCTCCGCCTCGACGAGGCGGCGGCGGTGATGGCCAAGGGCCTCGCCGGGCGCCTGCTGGTCTCGGGCGTTTCGACCGATTCGGGGCCGGAGGACATCCGCGCCCGGCTGGCGGCGTTGCCGGACGCCATGTTCAACTGCTGCGTCGATCTCGGCTATCAGGCGCGCAACACCATCGGCAACGCGGACGAGGCGGCGGCATGGGCCCGGGCCCACGGCATGGCGACACTGCGGGTGGTGACCGCCGCCTATCACATGCCCCGGGCGCTGGCCGAATTGAACCGCGCCCTGCCCGAAGTCGTGCTGCTGCCCCATCCGGTGTTCCCCGAGCGCAGCTTCGACAGCGGCACCCTGCCGGCGGTGACGGCACCGCTCGAATTCGCCAAATACACCGCGGCCCTGGTCCGCCAGCGCCTGGCCGAGATCGCGCCCGAGACGGCCGGCACGGTCGAGGCGCCGATCGCCGAGGGCACGGCCCCCGCATCACCCAGGACCGAGCAACTGTCGCCCGCCGAGGCGGGCGGCGCGCCACCGAAGGACACCCCATGAGACCGCTGCTGTGGCTGCGCTCGGCCCTGTTCAACCTGTTCTTCTATGTCTGGACCGCCCTGGTCGCGATCCTGATGCTGCCGGCGCTGGCCATGCCCCGGACCCTCGGCCTCTTCGCGGCCCGCTTCTGGATCGCCGGGGTGAACCTGGGCCTGCGCCTGATCTGCGGCGTCAGGATCGAGATCAAGGGCCGACATCACCTGCCCGACGGCCCGGTGCTGATCGCGGCCAAGCATCAGTCGGCCTGGGATACGATCGCCCTCCTCGCGATTTGCGGCATGCCCGCCGTCGTCCTGAAGCGCGAGTTGACCTGGATCCCCTTCTACGGCTGGTACATCCTTTCGACCGGCAATATCCCGATCGACCGCGGCGCCGGCGCCAAGGCCCTGAAGGACATGGTGAAACAGGCCAAGGCCCGGATCGCCGAGGGGCGCGCCGTCCTGATCTTTCCCCAGGGCACCCGCGTCGCCGTCGGCGCCAAAATGCCCTATCAGCCGGGCGTCGCCGCGATCTACGGCCAGTTGGGCGTGCCCTGCGTGCCGGTCGCGCTGAATTCCGGCATCGTCTGGCCGCGCCGCGCCTTCCGTCGTCCGCCCGGCACCATCACCGTCGAGTTCCTGGCCCCGATACCACCGGGATTGCGCCGCGAGCCCTTCATGACGACACTGGAAGCCAAGATCGAGGCGGCCTCGGACGCCCTGGCCGCGGTCGGCCGTCGGCCCCAAGATATGGCACCATAGACGAATCGAGAACATTTGGGTCGCCACAACATCTGGATTGTGGATAACTGGTCATCCACGAATTGTTGAATCTGGGGATAAGTGGAATTCCTCAGGAAAATCAGCATTTTGTGATTTGGCCACCTGTGGAAACAAATCGAGAACGAAACCTTGACCGGGGTTTGACCGGCTGCCACTCTGTCGAGCCCGCCGTTCCGCCCCGCTCTCGGGGAAGCCCCTTGAGAATGAGGACCGCCATGGTGTCGATCGCGCCGATCAGCCAGCAGATCTGGGACATGAAATACCGCCTGAAGGATGCGGAAGGCCGGCCCCTGGATGCCACGGTGGAAGAGACCTGGGACCGCGTCGCCGCCGCCCTGGCGGCGCCCGAGACGGCGAATCGCGCGGTTCACGAGGCGGCGTTCCGCGACGCCCTGCAGGATTTCCGCTTCATGCCGGCGGGAAGGATCATGGCGGGTGCCGGCACCGACCGGAAGGTGACCCTGTTCAACTGCTTCGTCATGGGCACGATCCCCGACGACATGTCGGGCATCTTCGAGCACCTGCGCGAGGCGGCGCTGACCATGCAGCAGGGCGGCGGCATCGGCTACGACTTCTCGACGCTGCGGCCCAAGGGCGCGCCGGTGAAGGGCGTCGGCGCCGACGCCTCGGGCCCCCTGCCCTTCATGGACGTCTGGGACAGCATGTGCCGCACCATCATGTCGGCGGGCTCGCGCCGGGGCGCCATGATGGCGACCATGCGCTGCGACCATCCGGACATCGAAGCCTTCATCGCCGCCAAGCGCGATGCCGGCCGGCTGCGCATGTTCAACCTCTCCGTCCTCGTCACCGACGATTTCATGGCGGCGGTCGCGGCCGACGATGCCTGGAACCTGACCTTCGGCGGCACGGTCTACAAGACCATCCAGGCGCGCGAGCTGTGGGACACCATCATGCGCGCGACCTACGCCTATGCCGAACCGGGCGTCATCTTCATCGACCGCATCAACCGCCTTAACAATCTCTGGTATGCGGAGACGATCAGCGCGACAAACCCCTGCGTCACCGCCGATACCTGGGTCCATACCGCCGACGGCCCGCGCCGGGTCGCCGATCTCGTCGGCCGCCCCTTCGCCGCCATGGTGGACGGCAAGGCCCATGCCACCGACCCGCGCGGTTTCTTTCCGACCGGCACCAAGCCCGTGGTCGACCTCGAGACCCTCGACGGCTTCCGCCTGCGCCTGACCGCCGATCACAAGGTCCTGAAGATCGCCGCCCGCACCCGCTTTCGGCGCGAGACGGCGTGGACCGCCGCCGGCGCTCTCCGCCCCGGTGACGAGATCGTCCTGAACGATCATGCCGGCGAAGCCGCTTGGCCCGGCCGGGGCACCGCTGGCGAGGGGCTGCTTCTCGGCATGCTGGTCGGCGACGGCACCCTCAAGGCCGAGGCCGGCGTGCTCAGCGTCTGGCCGCAGGCCGAGGCCGTGAACGGCGCATCGGCCGGCGATCCCGCCTTCGCCCTGATGCGCGAGATCGAGGACGCGGCGCGGCAATTGCCCCACCGCAGCGATTTCGCCGGCTGGCACGAAATCCAGGGCCGGGGCGAATATCGTCTGAAGATGAAGGCGATCGCCGATCTGGCCGCCGCCTACGGCATGGCGCCGGGGCGAAAGACCGTGACGCCCGCCGTCGAAGCCGCTTCCGCCGCCTTCCAGCGCGCCTTCCTGCGCGCCCTCTTCGATTGCGACGGCAGCGTTCAGGGCACACAGGCCAAGGGCATCAGTATCCGCCTCGCCCAGAGCGACCGCGACCTCCTGCGCGCGGTCCAGCGCATGCTGGCCCGCTTCGGCGTGATCGCGCGCCTCTACGACCGCCGCCCCGCCGGCGAGAGCATCCTGCCCGACGGCAAGGGCGGCACAGGCGCCTATCCGACCCGGCCGCAGTTCGAACTGATCGTCGCGCGGTCCAACGTGCTGCGCTTTCGCGACCGGATCGGTTTCACGGACACGGCGAAACAGCGCCGCCTGGACGGCCAGATCGAGGCCTTCCGCCGCGCCCCCAACCGGGAAATCTTCGCCGCGACGGTGAAGGCGGTCACGGCGGCGGGCGAAGCCCCCGTATTCGACGTTTCCGTGCCGGGCATCAATGCCTTCGATGCCAATGGCCTCTATGTCCACAATTGCGGTGAACAGCCCCTGCCGCCTTACGGCGCCTGTCTGCTCGGCTCGGTCAATCTGGCGCGTTTCGTGACCGATCCCTTCGCGGAGGAGGCGGCGCTCGACCTCGCCGCGCTGGAGACGGTGGTGCGCACCGCCATCCGCATGATGGACAATGTCGTCGACACCTCGAACTTCCCGCTGCCCGAACAGGCGGCGGAGGCGCGGGCGAAGCGGCGCATCGGTCTTGGCGTCACCGGGCTCGCGGATGCGCTGATCATGTGCCGGGCGCGCTATGGCGGGCCCATGGCGCTGCGCCTGATCGGGCAATGGATGAAGGCGATCCAGCGCGCCGCCTATCTCGAATCCGCCGAACTGGCGCGGGAGAAAGGCCCCTTCCCCCTGTTCGACCGCGAGAAATATCTGGCCGGCGAAAGCATCAGGACGCTCGACGCCGACGTCCGCGCCGCGATCGCCGAACACGGCATCCGCAATGCCCTGCTCACCTCGATCGCGCCGACGGGCACCATTTCGCTCTTCGCCGACAATGTCTCGTCGGGGCTCGAGCCCGTGTTCTCCTTCGCCTATACCCGCAAGGTGCTGATGCCCGACGGCACGCGGCGGGAGGAGGAAGTCACCGACTACGCCTATCGCCTGTGGCGCCGCCTGAAGGGCGACGCGCCCCTGCCCGATTATTTCGTCGACGCCCAGGTGCTGAGCCCGGCCGACCACGTCCGGGTCCAGGCCGAGGTGCAGAAATACGTCGACAGTTCGATCTCCAAGACCATCAATTGTCCGGAGGACATTTCCTTCGACGCCTTCAAGGACGTCTATCTGATGGCCTGGCGCGAGGGGTGCAAGGGCTGCACCACCTATCGCCCGAACGACGTCACGGGTTCCGTGCTCTCGGTCCAGCCGAAGAAGGAGGCGAAGGCCGCCGAGCCCGAACTGCCCCTCGAATCCCCCGCCGCCACGGCGCGCCACGAGGACGTCTACGAGGCGGGCGGCATCGTCTATATGACCAAGCCCCTGGACCGGCCCGAGGTCCTGCCCGGCAAGACCTACAAGGTGCGCTGGCCCGAATCCGAACACGCGCTCTACATCACCGTGAACGACGTGGTGCAGGAGAGCCGGCGCCGGCCCTTCGAGGTCTTCATCAATTCGAAGAACATGGAGCATTACGCCTGGACCGTCGCCCTGACGCGCATGATCTCGGCCGTGTTCCGGCGCGGCGGCGACGTCGCCTTCGTCGTGGAGGAATTGAAGGCCGTGTTCGATCCGCGCGGCGGCTATTGGATGCAGGGCCGCTATGTCCCCTCGCTCCTCGCCGCGATCGGCGAGGTGATCGAGCAGCACATGATCGACATCGGCTTCATCCAGGCTCAGAAGGTCGAAGTGCCGGAGAAATTCCTGAACGCGGCGACCAGCGGCGAGGCGAGCGGCGGCGGCGCCGCGACCGGCGGCCCCAAGGGCGCGCGCCCCTGCCCGCGCTGCGGCCAGCCCAGCCTGGTGCGCCAGGAGGGCTGCGACGCCTGTTTCTCCTGCGGTTACTCCAAGTGCGGGTGAGGCCTCAGCGGGTCAGATGCGCGACCGCGTGGTCGCCGAGGGGCGGCGCCGGGATGGCGCGGACGGCGCGGTCGAGCCGGTGGAGGACGCCGTCGACCAGGCCGAGACGTTCCAATTCCGCGACGGTCGCCGCCAGATAGTCGCGGTTGCGGCCGGCGCTGCCCTCGGCGCCCGCGATCACGGCGACCTGGTCCTCGAACGAGAGTTTGCCGGCATATTGGACATGGCGCCGGTCGGCGACATAGGTGACGGCCCGGACCGTGGCGCCCGCCTCGGTCCGGACCGGCACGACCTTCTCCTCATAGACATGGGTGACCAGCTCGCGCTCGCGCAGATAGGCGAGCACCGTCGCCCGCGCGTCCGCCGCGACATGGAACAGCATGCCCCGGCAGCAGCCGCCCCGGTCGAGCCCGAGGACGAGGCCGCGCCGTTCGGGCGTGCCCCGGTAATGTTCCGAATAGACGCAGAACGCCCGGTGATAGCCGTGCAGCACCGCCGGCACCGCCGACAGAAAGGGAAAGCCCGGCCGCCAGATCAGCGACCCGTAACCGAAAACCCAGAGATCACCCGCCGCCATTTCCATTCCCGACACTGCAAGCTTTCCCCGATCCGCCGGATTGCCTATTAAGGAAGCCGGCCGGGGCGAGGAGGTCCATCTTGCGCATTTCGCGACGCTATCTCTACCTGACTCTGTTCGTGATCCTGGCCGTCGCCGCCTGGACCTTCTTCTGGTTCCGCATCGCGGGCGAGGTGCGCACCCGTACCGACGCCTGGATCGCCGAACAGGCGGCGCAGGGCGTCGAGGTCACCTATGGCGACATGCAGGTGAACGGCTATCCCTATCGGATCGAGGTCACGATCGCCGATCTTGCGGCCGAGGGCCTGCCCCGGGGCGGCGCCTTCACCGTGCCCGAGGTGACGGTGCTGAGCCTGCCGTGGAATCCCCGCCTGATCGTCGGCAGCCTGGCGGGCGAGACGCGCTTTCGCTGGACGGACGAGAGGGGGGCGGCCCAGAGCGGCACCTATGCCGCGACCTCGACCGGCTTCTCCATCGCCTTCGAGGACGGGCAGGCGGCGCGCTTCGCGCTTTCGGGCGATGCCCCGATCGTGACCGCCACCACCCTGCAGGGCCC
The DNA here is from genome assembly GCF_021568905.1 of Zavarzinia marina. Lineage (GTDB taxonomy): Bacteria > Pseudomonadota > Alphaproteobacteria > Zavarziniales > Zavarziniaceae > Zavarzinia > Zavarzinia marina. The sequence continues at coordinate 59,758 of NZ_JAKGSB010000005.1, forward strand.
GCTTTCGGCCAAGGTGTTCGAGGTTCACGCCCGGCGCCTCGCCGGCGGCGCCACGCCGGAAGGCGAGGGGGCCGCCGGCGATACCGCGCCGACCGCCCCCCTGCTGGGCGAGGTGGCGGTGGACGGCACCGACGTGCATCTGCCCGCCAATGTGCGAAGCCCGCTCGGCCCCCTGGTCGAGAAGATCGGCTATACCGTCGGCCTGACCGGTCATATTCCAACCGGCCGCATCCCGGCACCCGGCCCCGGCCGGCGCATCGAGGACATGGCGGCCGAATGGGCGCGCGACGGCGGCACCATCGAACTGTCCCGGGCGGAGACACGCTGGGGCCCCCTGAACCTCACCCTGACCGGCAGTTTCTCGATCGATGCCCTGAACCGCCCAATCGGCGCCATCTCCGGCCGGATCGGCGGGCTGGAACCCCTGATCGACGGCGCCGTCGCCGAAGGCCGCCTGCGCGAGAACCAGGCGCGCGGCATCAAGCAGGCCCTGAACGCGCTCGGCTTCATCGCCAAGGACAAGGAAGGCCGGGTGCCGGTCTCCGTCACCGTGCAGGACGGCCGCGTCTCGGTCGGTCCCGTCCCGGTCGGCGAGGTGAAGCCGCTGTTCTGACGTCGGCCGACCGAGAGTGCTATTCGCCGCCGCCCGGCACGCGGCGGCCGAAGTCGGCGGCAGGGGTTTCCTGGCCGGCGTCGACGATCGAGCGGCGGATGGCGCGGGTCTTGGTGAAGAGGTCGAACAGGGCATCGCCCTCGCCCCAGCGGATGGCGCGCTGGAGCGCCGTCAGGTCCTCGACGAAACGGCCCAGCATCTCGAGCACGGCTTCCCTGTTGTTCAGGAAGATGTCGCGCCACATGGTCGGATCGCTGGCCGCGATGCGGGTGAAGTCGCGAAAGCCGCCGGCCGAATACTTGATCACTTCCGACTGGGTCACCGCTTCGAGGTCGGAGGCCGTGCCGACGATGTTGTAGGCGATCAGATGCGGCACGTGAGAGGTGATGGCCAGCACCAGATCGTGATGCTGGGCGCTCATGCGGTCGACCTTGGCGCCCATGGCGGCCCAGAGCGCCTCGACCTTGTCGACGGCGGCGGCATCGGCGTCGTCGGGCGGGGTCAGGATGCACCAGCGGTTCTCGAACAATTCGGCGAAACCCGATTCGGGGCCCGAATGTTCGGTGCCGGCGACCGGATGGCCCGGCACCAGATGGACGTTGAGGGGCAGATGCGGGCCGACGTCGCGCAGCACCATGCCCTTCACCGAGCCGACGTCGGTGACGATGGTGCCGGCGGCGACCACCGGCCCGATCTCGGCCGCGATCCGGGCGAAGGCGCCGATCGGCGTCGCCAGCACCACGAGATCGGCGCCGCGCGCCGCGCTCGCCGCGTCTTCATGGACGGCATCGACGAGGCCGAGGCGGAGCGCGGCCGCCCGGCTCTTCTCCGAGCGGGTGGCGCAGACGATCTCGCCGGCGAGGCCGTGGCGGCGCATGGCGAGCGCCATGGAAGAGCCGATCAGGCCGATGCCGATCAGGGCGACACGGCGGAACAGGGGTTCGGTCATCACGCCTCCCCCCGCAGGAAGTCGGCGATGGCGGCGGCGGCGATCTCGCATTCCTCGGCCGTGCCGATCGAGATGCGGAGATGCGCCGGCAGGCCGTAGGCCGTCACCCGGCGCAGCAATATGCCCCGCGCGGTCAGCCAGGCATCGGCGTCCGCCGCCGTCCTGCCCGCCTCGTCGGGAAAGCGGACGAGGAGGAAATTGGTCACCGAGGGCGTGACCTCCAGCCCCATCTGGGTCAGGCGCGCGGTCAGCCAGGCGCGCCATTCGGCATTGTGACTGCGCGCGTGTTCCAGGAACGCCGTATCGCGCAGGGAGGCGACGCCCGCCGCCTGCGCCGCGATCGAGGTGTTGAAGGGCCCCCTTACCCGGTTCAGCACGTCGGCGACCGCTTCCGGACAATAGGCCCAGCCGAGGCGGAGCGCCGCGAGGCCGTAGAGCTTCGAGAAGGTGCGCAGCATGACGACGTTCTCCGCCCCCTCGACCAGGGCGAGGCCGGCCTCGTAGTCGGCGACGTCGACGAATTCGGCATAGGCGGCGTCGAGCACCAGAAGCACATGGCCGGGCAGGCCGGCATGCAGGCGCGCCACTTCCGCAGGCGGCAGATAGGTGCCGGTCGGATTGTTGGGATTGGCCAGATAGACGAGCTTGGTCGCCGGCGTCACCGCCGCCAGAAGCGCGTCGACGTCGGCGCGCAGATCCTTTTCCGGCGCCTTCACCGGCGTCGCGCCGGCGGCATGGGCCGAGATCGGATAGACCAGGAAGCCGTGTTCGGAATAGAGCACCTCGTCCCCCGGCGCGGCATAGGCGGTGGTCAGCAGGTGGATGAGTTCGTCGGAACCGGCGCCGCAGACGATGCGGTCGGCCGGGATGTCGAAGGATTCCGCGATCGCGGCCCGCAGTTCCGCGGCGCCGCCGTCCGGATAGCGGTGCATGGCCTCGGCGGCGGCGCGATAGGCCTCGATCGCCCGCGGGCTGGGGCCGATGCCGGATTCGTTGGAGGAGAGCTTGATCACGCGCTGGCCCGGTTCGGCCGTGGAGCGGCCGCCGACATAGGGGGCGATCGCCAGGATGCCGGGGCGGGGTACGGGTCGGGCGCCACCGGGCGGCGACGAAACGGGGGGCGTTGAAACGGGGGGCATGACGCCTCTCCTCGCGCTACGGATGAGTTTCGGTCAGCGCCCGGAGACGTCCACCGGGCGGGCATAGCCGCCGACGGGGATGGCCTGGGCGATCTCGTCGCCATGGGCCGCGATCAGGGCATGGAGACGCGGGTCGCGGTCGTCCAGGACGCCGTCGACCTCGAACAGATGGAGCGTGTCGCCGCCGCGCTGGCGGCTGTCGATGCAGTGGCCGTGGATGCCGGCGGCGGTCAGGCGGTCGTTCAGGCGGCCGCGGCTGATCTCCTTGCCGTGCATGGTGACGACGATGAGATAGGTCGCGTCGTCGCCGCTGGCGCCCGGATCGAAGGGCGCGACCGTCACCGCCTCGAAGGGGCTCTGGCCGTCGCGGAGGAAGGGCAGGCGGGCGACGATGCGCGGCCGCCCGGCGTCGGTCGAGGCGAGGAGGGGCCACCAGGCATTCTCGTCCGCCACCGGGACCGGCAGCACGCCGATCACGCCGCCGCCGTTCTCGGCCACGGCGCGCAGCGCCTGGACCGGCGAATCATGGACGTCGATGCGGGTGGCGCCGAAATGGGCGCGGGCGAGGTCGAAATGTTCCACCGGGCCATAGGGCGCATAGAGGGCGATCGCCATGGGCGCCTGCTGGCGCGTCAGGGCCGAGATGATCTCGCGCCAGACCCGGCCGACCACGGCTGCGGGCAGGGGACCGCGATGGCGCCCGGTCAGCCGGCGCAGGATCGCCGCCTCGCGCTCGGGGCGCATGGCGGGGCCGCCGCGCTTGGCCGACGACAGGCGGTGCACGAGGTCTGCGCGCTGCATCAGGAGATCGTGCAACCGGTCGTCGATCGAATCGATTTCACGCCGCAGGTCGTCGAGGTCGATGGTGTTCTCGCTCATGCGGGTCAACTACCTGCCGGACTCACGGAAATGTCGAGACCCCGGACCGCCCGAAGACGGGCACGCCGAGAACCGATGTCGAAGGGTGCCGGGGCCGGCCGGGCCGCCCGCGGGCCCGATGGTTGTAGACGGATGAAGACGGGAACGCAAAGAAAACATTGGCCGCTTCCGGCGCCCGTCAGGCGGGTTCCGCGCCGTCCCGCCGGGCGCCCGAAACCGGGGCCGCCGGCACGCGCGCGGCGCGGCTGACCGCCGGCACGGCGACCTTCGCCTTGACCTTCGCCGCGACCTTCTCGCCCGGCGGGGTCAGGGCGTAGAGGCTCTTCGACGCCTCGACGATCCAGAGCCCGGCGAACGCCGTGCCCCAGCGCGCGCCCATGTTCTCCCAGAAGGGTGCCGTCCGGATGAGGAAGCGGCGCTTGGTGGGCGGCAGATAGAGCGCGGGCACGCTGCGCAGGGGCTCGAACAGGGCGCCGCTCAGGGTGTGCTCGATCTGGCGGAGCGAGAAAGGGCGCCCGGCGCCGAAGGGCGTGGCGTCGGTCCGGGCCCAGATGCCCCGCCGATTGGGCACCACCGCGAGCAGCCGGCCCTCGGGCGCCAGCACGCGCCAGATCTCGCGCAGCAGGGGCCCCAGGTCCGCCGCCAGTTCCAGTTCGTGGACCAGCAGCACGCGGTCGATCGAACCGTCCGCCAGGGGCAGCAGGGCTTCCTCCGACAGGGCGACGGCGGCGGGCCCCCGGCGCGGCCAGCGGGTGACGCCCTGGGACGCCGACATCAGCGCGATCACCCGCGTGCCGGGATCGCGGAACGGCCGCAGATAGGGCGTGGCATAGCCGAGGCCGAGCACGGTCAGGCCATGGAGATCCGGCCACATCTCGCGCAGGCGGCGGCGCAGCAGGCGGCGGGATACCGCGCCCAGGGGACTGTCGTAGAAGTGTCGGAATTCAGTGACGTCCAGCCGCATGTTTTTCCGTCCGGGATGCCGGCTGATCGTGGCCCATCGCGCTGCTCATGCCTATACTCTAGCCATGACCGCCTTCGACATACACCTCGTCCCGTGCTTCACGGACAATTACGTCCCCCTGGTCCGCGACACGGCCACGGGGACCGTCGCCATCGTCGATCCGGCGGATGCCGGTGCCGTCGCCGAGGCGCTCGATGCGCTGGGCTGGCGCCCGTCGATGATCCTGAACACCCATCACCACCCGGACCATGTGGGCGGCAATCTCGCCCTGAAGGACCGCTACGGCCTGACCATCACCGGGCCGCGCGGCGAGGCCCGGACCATTCCCGGCATCGACCGCGCCGTGGGCGAGGGCGACGAGGTCGCGATCGGCAGCCAGACGGGCACCGTCTTCGACGTGCCGGGCCATACCGCCGGCCATGTCGCCTATTGGTTCGAGGACGCGGAAGTGGTCTTCGTCGGCGATACGCTGTTCGCCGCCGGCTGCGGCCGCCTGTTCGAGGGCACGCCCGAACAGATGTGGCATTCCCTGAACAAGCTGGCCGACCTGCCGGGCAACACCCAGGTCTATTGCGCCCACGAATACACCGAATCGAATATGCGCTTCGCGCTGTCGGTCGACGCCGAGAATGCGGCGCTGCGCGTCCGCGACGCCAGCGTGCGGGCGGCGCGCCGCCGGGGCGAGCCGACGGTGCCGACCACCATCGCCGTCGAACTGGCGACCAATCCCTTCCTGCGCGCCGACAATCCGGAATTCGCCCGCGCCATGCACATGGGCGGCGAGGATCCGGTGGCGATCTTCGCCGCCACGCGGAAGGCCAAGGACGAATTCCGATAAAGGACGGTTCTCATGAGTGGGATGCGCCTGTGCTGGTCGCCGACCTCGCCCTATGTGCGGAAGGTCATGATCATGGCCCTCGAAACGGGGCTGGCCGACGATATCGAGCTGTTGCCCAAGAACGTCTGGGCCGCCGACACCGACATCGGCGAGACCAATCCCCTCGGCAAGGTACCGGCGCTGATCCTCGCCGGCGGCACGGTCGTGTTCGACAGCCCGGTCATCCTTGAAATTCTCGACGGCATGCACGGCGGCACTCCCCTGATCCCGCCGCCGGGGCCGGAGCGGACCCGGGTGCTGACCCTTCAGGCGCTCGCCGACGGCCTCCTCGACGCCGCCGTGCTGCGCCTCCTGGAAGGCCGGCGCCCGGCGGGGGAACGTTCCGCCGCCTGGGACGAACGGCAGAAACGCACGCTCGAACGCGGGCTGGACGCGCTGGAAGACATGGTCTTCGCCTTTTCGGACGGGCTCGACGTCGGCCAGATCGCCGTCCTCGCCCTGCTCGGCTATCTCGATTTCCGTTTCGCGGCCGAGCCGTGGCGCGCGCCCCGGCCGGCGCTCGCCGCCTGGTTCGAGGAAGCGGCGAAACGCCCCGCCTTCGTCGCCACCATCCCCAAGGATCCCGCATGAACGGCACCTTCCGCATGCCGACGGCGGCGGAAGTGATCCGCGAACTGGGCCTCCAGCCCCATCCCGAGGGCGGGCATTTCCGCGAGACCTTCCGCGACGCGGGCGCGGGGCGGGCGGCATCGACCGCCATCTATTATCTGCTGCAGGCGGACGAGCACTCCCATTGGCACCGGGTCGACGCGGTGGAGGTCTGGCACTGGTATGCCGGCGCCGCCCTCGCGCTCTCGGTCTCGCCCAACGGCCACGACATCGCGGCAACCCATCTCGGCCCCGAAATCCATCTGGGCCAGCGGCCTCAGGCGGTGGTGCCGGCCGGTGCCTGGCAGGCGGCGGTCAGCCTGGGGGCCTGGACCCTGGTCGGCTGCACCGTGGCACCGGGCTTCGAATTTTCGGGCTTCGAGCTGGCACCGCCGGACTGGCGGCCGAAACCCCGGGGTTAAACCGGCTCGAAGGTCTCGATCGGCGTCTCCAGCCCCCTGGGCACGATGGTGCCGCTGGGCCGCAGCAGGCCGGGCGGGCAGCGCGCGGCGGTGCCGGGGCCGACACAGATGCGCGTGCCGAGATCCTTGTTCGCCGCCTCCAGCCGGGCCGCCGTGTTCACGGCGTCGCCATGGGCGGTGTAGTCCAGCTTGGCGCGGACGCCGATGTCGCCGACGATCACCTCCCCCGTCTCGATGCCGATCCGGGTCGGGCCGAAGCCGAGCGAGAGGGGCAGGTCGCGGCGGCAGAATTGCTCGCTCCAGGCCGAAAGCGCCACGGCGCAGCGCACCGCCGCCTCCGGGTGCCCGGGCTGGTCGAGGGGAGCGTTGAAGAAGGCGTGGATCGCGTCGCCGACGAATTTGTCGATCATGCCGCCGTGGTCGATGACGATCGCCGACATGCCCTCGAAATAGGCGTCGAGCGCGGCCACCAGATCCTCCGGCGCGGCGCCATGGGTCAGGGCGGTGAAGCCGGCGACGTCGGTGAACAGGGCCGTCACCTCGCGGCGCTGTCCGGTCAGCTTCAGCATGCCGGGATCGCGCGCGATCATTTCCACCACCTGGGGCGCCAGATGCTGCTCGAAACGCTGGCGGATGCGCCGTTCGCGACGGTGCTGGCCGGCGAAGGCGAGGATCGCGGTCGCGACATAGGCGCTCGCCCCGACAAGGAGGACGCCGGCCGGATCGAGCAGCAGGCCGCCGCCCGCCGCCCGCAGCGAAAAGCCCGCGAAACCCGCCAGCAGCAGGACGATGGCCCCGGCCCCGGCCAGCGGCGGGAGCAGCAGGGCGACGGCGATGCCGGCCACGGCGCCGAGCACGGGCAGGAGCAGGGGATTGTCGTCGACGAGGGCCGGACGGTGGGGCGTGAAGCCGCCCAGGATCTGGGCGGCGGCGGCGGCCTGGATCGCGACCGACGACATCAGGGCCGACCCGGCCGTCGCCCGAAGGCCGCCCATCTCGGGCGCGGAACCGCCGACGAAGACGATGCTGCCGGCGAGATCGGGCACCTCGGCCGCCGGGTCCAGCAGGTCGGCGGCGGACAGGGTCCGGAACGGCGGGGGATCGGGCAGCGGCACGAGGCGCAACATGGCGTCCGGCGGCAGGTTCCCGCCGGCCTCGCCCACGGCGAAACGCCCGGCCACCGTATCGACACGGAAGATCGATGCCTTCTGCGCAAGGCGAAGGGTTTCGAGCGCGAGGCCGGGCCGTATCTCCCCGCCGACGGCGACGAAGAGAGGAACGCGGCGGGTGATGCCGTCGGCATCGCCCGGCAGGGCGAGGGTGCCGATCCCGACCGCCGCCGCCGCGAGATCCGGCGCCGGCCCCTCGGCCCCCGGTGCGCGCCAGAGGCCCCCCAGGCCGGCGCGCCCGCGCCGCAGGATGGAGGCGCCGGCCGGCGGCGCGGTCGTGGCCGGGCCGAGCACGAAACCGAGCGCGACGGGACGGCCGGCGATGGCGCCGGCCAGATGGCGGTCGTCGTCCGGCAGGTGGTCGGCCAGCGCCGCGAGGTCCGAATTCTGCACCAGATCGCCGAGGCGCCGCGCCAGGGCGGCCGGCGAGCGCGTATCCGCCTCGGCGAAGAGGATGTCGACGCCGACGGCGGCGGCGCCGGCATTCGCCGCGCGGGCGACCAGATCGCCGATCAGGCTGCGCCGCCAGGGCCAGGGACCGATGCGCTCGATGCTGGCCGCGTCGATGTCGACGACGGCGACGGGGGCGCCGATGTCGGGCGCCGCGAGGCCCAGCATGAGGTCGGCCACCCGTTCCTCCAGCGCCGGGCGGAACAGCGGAAAGGCGAGCAGCAGCAGGGCCGAGGCGAGCAGCCCGGCGATCGCGGGCGCCGGACGCAGACGGAGATGCCTAGCCATCTTCCGCTTCGACGATCCGGGCGAGGAGGGCGGGGTCGCAGAACAGGCGGTCGCTGGTGCGCTTGATCGCGCCCGCCTGTTCGAGAACGCCGAGCGCGAGGTTCAGCTTCGGCCGGCTGCTGCCGACGAGGCGCGCCAATTCACCCTGGGAATAGCCGAGTTCGAGGGAGAGGCGGCGGCCCGGCTCCGGCTCGCGGTCGCCGAGAAGGTCGAGAAGGAAACGCGCGACCCGGACCTCGATCCGGTGCAGGGCGATGCCTTCGAGCTGGTCGGTGGTCGAGCGCAGGCGCCGGCACAGGAAATGCACGGCGGCGCGCGCCAGCGCCGGCTTTTCGGTGATCAGGCGGTCGAGCTCGGCGGCGGTGACGGCATAGGCGACGACGGGCGAAATCGCCGTCGCCTCGGCCGTGCGGGGGCCGCCGTCGAGGGCGCCGATCTCGCCGATCAGATCGCCCGCCTTGGCGATGCGCACGGAAAGTTCGCGCCCGGCGGCGGTGTTGATGGCGAGGCGGATCAGGCCTTCGCCAACCAGATAGGCGCGGTCGCCCGGATCGCCGTGCGAGAAGATGACCCGGCCGCTCTCGATCCGGATCTCGCGGAAGGCGCGGGCACAGTCGGCACGGTCTTCGGGGTCCAACCCGCCGAAGATTTCCGATGCGCGGAGCAGTATCTCGACCTGCTCGGCTTCCCCCATGGCGTGCCCCGATCCCTTCGCCGCGCTCCCGCTTCGGCGCCTATCCTAACCGGCCTATTCGACCAGGGCCATGGCGGCGGCGATGCGTGCGGCGCCCCAGGGCGTGGCCGGGGCGGGCGGGCTGCCCGGGGCCGCGATCTCGGTGCCTTCGCCCGCCTTCAGCGAAACGGTGACCCCGGCGGCGGTGACGTCGAGGGCGCCCCTTTCGAGGAAGACGCTGAAGACGCCGTTGGTCGGCCCGACGAAGAAGCGCGTGCCGCGCACGGCGATCTGGCCGAAGGCACTCTGCACCGCGATCGGGCGGTCCTTGCTGTCGGGATCCTTGTCGACGAAGAGGGCGCCGGAATCGAGGAAGATCTCGCCGCCCTCCTCGATCATGAAAGCCTCGATCCGGAGCCGCGTGCTTTCGCCGAGGCGGAGTGTCGAATCGGCGCCGAGACGCATTTCGATCATGGATTTCGCCGCCGTCGCCACCAGGTCGCCGACGAAGACCGCGTCCTCGGGCGCCAGGTCGCGCGGGCTTTCGTCGCGCAGTGCCTCGGCGCTGCCCCGCAGGTCCAGCACCTCGCCCGCCGGTGTCGGCGGTGCGGGCACGGGGCCGGCCTCGCCGGTCAGGGTCCAGAAGGCGACGATCAGGGCCGCGGCCACGCCCGCCACCGGGAACAGAAATCTCGTCATCGAAGGTTCCCCTTCCGCGCCACGCCTGTCGTCCGCGCGGCGCGATCATAGTCCGATTGCCGCCGGACGGCCAAACGCAAGCGCTGATGGCCGTCGCGGCATCGGGAATGGGGAGATCCTGCGCCCGGTGGCGGCCGGGCGCTGTCACGACGGGAACAGGCCCGTCAGGCCGGCAGGGATTCGTAGACGCCGAGGGTGGCCAGCGTCCCGCCGTCGACCGGAATGTCGATGCCCGTGACACCCGAAGCGGCGTCGGAGGCGAGGAAGGCGACCGCCGCCGCCACTTCCGGCACTTCGATCAGGCGGCGCATGGGCACGCGCTCGAAACGGTGCAGCATGTAGTCGAGCTGATCCGGGCGGAGGAAATTCTCGACCATCGGGGTGCGCACCCAGCCGGGGCTGACGGTGTTCACGCGGATGCCGAAGGGAGCGAGCGATTTCGCCGCATCCTTGGTCAGGCCGACGATGCCGGCCTTGGAGGCGACATAGGACGCCTGGGGCCCGTCGTAGCCGTTCGCGTCGATCGAGGCGATGTTGACGATCGAACCGCCGCCATGATCCTTCATGCGCCTCGCGGCGCGCTGGGTCATCAGGAAGGTGCCGGTCAGATTGGTGCCGATCACGCGCTGCCAGCTCTCCACCGATATGTCCAGGAATTCGGCGTCCTCGACGATACCGGCATTGTTGACCAGGATGTCCAGACGGCCGAATTCGCCATAGGCGGCGGCGATCACGGCCTCCACCGCCTCGGGATCGGCGACACTGCCCGGGATGCGGAAGGCGGTGCCGCCCGCCGCCGTGATCTCGGCGGCGAGCGTGTCGAGTTCCGCCGCGCTGCGGCTGACCAGCACCAGCTTCGCGCCGAGGCCGGCGAGATGGCTGGCAATGCCACGGCCGATGCCCCGCCCCGCCCCGGTGACCAGGGCGACCTTGTCCTTCAGCATATCGATCAGCTCTCGTCCTTGCCCCGGCCGAAGCGCTTGCGGAGCGCCGCGATCGCTTCCTCGATCTCGTGGCCGCCCATGAAGCCGTCGGGCCTGAAGCACATGACGGTGACGATGATCACGCCGAGCATGAGGCCTGAGAGACCGAGCATGTCGGGGAATTCGATGCCGAAGACGGTGATCCCGCCCTCGACGATGCGGATCAGTTCGAGCAGCACGGTGAGGAGCGCGACCCCGACCATGGCGCCGGTGACCGAGCGCATGCCGCCGACGATGGACATGGCGAGCGTCAGGAAGGCCGTGTGGAAATAGAAGGCCCTGGCATTGATCGTGCCGGCATAGAGCGCGTAGAGCGCGCCGGCGCAGCCGACCACGGCCGAGCCCAGCACCCAGGCGACGAGGCGGAGCCGCTTCACGTCGACGCCCATCGCCTCGGCCGCCAGGGGGTCGGTGGCGCTGGCCCGGAGTTGAACCCCCGCGCGTGAGCCCTTGAACATGCGCGCGATCACCAGGGCGGCCACCGTCGCCAGGATGATCAGGCCCGGCCCGACCGCCTTCGGAATGCCGAAGAAGGCCTGGGCGCCCCGGAACAGGTCGGTCCAGGTGACCAGCACGCCCTGGACGATGACCAGGATCGAGATGGTCAGAATGGTCGCCGCGATCCCCGCCAGACGGACCAGGACGAGGCCGGAGATCAGCCCGATCAGGGTGGTCATGGCGACCGAGATGAGGAAGGCCCAGAGCGCGCCGACCTCGACCCCGGACATGCCGAAGGGCGCGTTCGGAATGACCACCGCCTTCATCATGACCGGCGTGGCGAAGATCGCGACGAAATAGGCGCCCAGCGCCATGAAGCCGGCATGGCCGATGTTCACGACATTGGCGTTGCCCATGAAGATCTGCAGGCCGACGACGACGATCAGGTTGATATAGGCGGTCGCCATCAGGCGGACGATGAAGGGGCTGCCGAACGCCATGATCAGCAGGCCGACGGCGGCGGCGATCACCGCCAGATAGAGGGCGCCCCTGGCATTGCCGGCGAGCCGCGCATCGAGGACGAGGCCGGGGCTACGCCGGCCTTCGGCGACGGAGATCGTATTCATGCGGTCTTGTCTCCCAGTTCGACGCGCTTGCCGAGGATGCCCTGCGGGCGGAACACGAGGATGGCGCCGACGATGAGGAACACGGAGGCATCGCGCAGCCCCGCCAGCTTGTCGGGCAGCAGGACGATCAGCATCACCTCGATGAAGCCGAGGAGAAGGCCGCCGATGACCGCGCCGGGCAGACTGCCGAAACCGCCGAGAACGCAGGCGACGAAGGCCTTGAGCACCGGCAGCAGGCCCATGAAGGGATCGATCGCGCCGCGCCGCGCGATGAAGAAGATCGCCGCGATCGAGGCGAGAAGCCCGGATATGGCGAAGGCGAAGGCGATGACGCGGTTGGCCCGCATGCCCATCAGGCGGACGGTGGTGAAGTCGAGGGCGGCGGCCCGCATGGCGAGGCCGATGCGCGTGCCCCGAAGGAACCAGACCAGGGCGCCGATGGCGACGGCGGTCACGCCCACCTCGAGGAACTGCAGGATGGTGAAATTGTGACCCCAGACGTCCACGGTCTGATTGAGCGCCGAGAGCGCGGGCACCGCCTTCGGCCGGGGCGAGACCAGAAGGAGGAAGAGGTTCTGCAGCACGATGCCGACGCCGAAGGCGGTGAGCAGCCCCGTGGTCGGCGGGGCGTCGCGGACCGAGCGAAAGGCGATCCGCTCGATCACCAGGGCCGCCAGCACCACGGTCACGACGGCGAAGAGCACGAGCAGCCAGGGATTGGTCATGCCCATGGCCGCCATGGCGAACATGGCGTAGCCGGCGACGCCGATGAATTCGCCGTGCGCGAAGTTCACCAGCCCCATGACCGAGAACACGATGGCGAGGCCGAGCGCCAGCAGCGAATATTGCGCGCCGATGCTGAAGCCGTTCAGCGCCTGTTCGATCAGATATTCCATCGGAAGCCTCCGGGCGTCAGGCGACGAGTTCGCCGATATAGGCCTGCATCAGCGCATCCTTGTCGTGGAGGCGCGACGCCGGCCCGGCATAGCGGCATTCGCCGGTCGAAAGCACATAGGCGCGGTCGGCGAAGCGCAGCACCTCGTGGGCGTTCTGCTCGACCAGCAGGATGGTCAGGTCGCGGCCGCGCAGGTCGCGGATCAGGCGGAAGATCTGCTGCACGATGCGCGGCGCCAGCCCGAGCGAGGGTTCGTCGAGCATCAGGAGCGACGGCCGGCTCATCAGCGAGCGCGCGATCGCCAGCATCTGCTGCTCCCCGCCCGAAAGACTGCCGCCGGTCTGGTGGCGCCGTTCGGCCAGGATGGGGAAGAGCTCGAAGCACATCTCCATGTCGTGATGGATCTCCGCCCCCTTCTTCCGGGTCGCCGCGCCGAGCTCGAGGTTTTCGAGCACGGTCAGATTGGCGAAGACCTTGCGCCCCTCGGGCGTCAGGGTCAGGCCCCGGCGGACCCTCGTCTCGGTGTCGAGCTTGCGCAGGTCCTCGCCCTTGAAGCGGATGCTGCCGGCCGCCAGCGGCCGAAGCCCCATGGCGGCCGAGAGCAGCGAGGTCTTGCCCGCCCCGTTCGGGCCGAGAAGGGCGACGATCTCGCCCTTCTCCACCGTCAGGGAGACGTTGCGGACCGCGCTGACCGGCCCGTAGTTGATGGAGGCGCCTTCGATCTCCAGCATCGGCCCCGTCACTCCTTGAAGTGGGGGACGTCGGTGGGCACGGTCGAGGAGACGAGAATGGTCTTGCCGTCCTTGAAGCCCATGACCGGCACTTCCTTCACCGGATAGTGCCAGGGATTGTCGAAGGAGATGGTGGGCGCGGTGATGATCTCGAACGGGCCCTTGGTGTAGATCGCCTCGAGCATGTCCTTCGGATCGGTCGAGCCGGCGGCCTTGGCGGCGCCGACCAGCAGTTTCACCACATCGCCGCCGAGGCCGAAGAAGGCGCCGTTGATCTCGTAACCGCGCTTGGCGCATTCGGCCTGGAATTCGGCGAGGGGGCCGCCCGGGGTCGGATAGCCGTGGGCGGCGAAGAAGACCTTGCCGTCGACATTCGCCGGGCCGCCCGCGACGCTCGCCAGGGTGACGTCGTCGAAACCGTCGGAGCCGAGCACCATGGTGTCCATGCCCGCCGCGCGAAGCTGGCGGATGAGCACGCCGACGTCCGGATTGATGGACGAGATATGGACCGCGTCGGGCACCGGATCCATGGTCTTCAGCTTGGAGATGAAGGGCGACCAGTCGGAGATGCCGAAGCCCGGATATTCGACCGTGCCGACGACCTTGCCGCCCAGCTTCTCGAACACTTCGCCGAACCAGCCGGGCAGGGCGCGGGTCCAGGTGCCGGCGGCGTCGGAAACGAAGAGCACGACGGTGCGCGCCCCCTGATCATAGGCGACCTGGGCCGTGGCCGCCGCGTTGAACGGATCCGGCACCGCCGTGGTCACGAAATTGTCGAGCCCGGTGGCGAACATCTCGACCTGGGTGTTCATGGCCGAGAAGGTGACGACGCCATAGTCGGCCGCGAGCTGGGCGATGGGAATCAGGCTGTCGGAGGCCGGCGTGCCGGAGACCGCGACGACCTCGTCGTCGAGCATCTGCTGGGCGAGCGCGATGGCGAGCTGCGGCTCGCTCTTGCTGTCCTTCACGTCGAGCTCGATCTGGTATTCGCCGGCCTCGTTCACCAGTTCCGCCATGCAGCGCAGGCCGTGGGCGGCGGTATAGGGCGCCCAGTCGCCGGAGATCGATTCCGGCGCGCCGATCTTCAGGGTCTCGGCGGCGAGCACGGGGCCGGCGGCCACCAGGGAGGCGGCGGGCAACAGGCTGCCGAGGCAGAGACCGAGCCAAATCTTGCTGTCGTTACGCATCGTCATACGCTCCTGAAGGTCGAAAGAGGGCCTGAAGGTCGAAAGGGCGTCGGCTCAGGTCGGCTCTTCCTCGTCGCCGCCGCCGATATAGACATCGATCACCCGGGGATCGTTCAGCACGTCCTCGGGGCCGCCGATGGTCAGGATCTCGCCCATGTGCAGCACGGCGACGCGCTCGCACACCCGGCGGATGAAGCGAAGATCGTGTTCGATCACCAGGACGCCGCAGCCGAAGTCGTCGCGGATCTTCTGGATGAGGTCGACGAGCTGTTCGGATTCCGTGTCGTTCATGCCGGCCGCGGGTTCGTCCAGCAGCAGATAGGACGGCGCCAGCGCCAGTGCCCGCGCGATCTCGAGGCGGCGCTGCAGGCCGTAGGGCAGGGTGGTCGCCATGCGCTCGGCCAGCGCCGCGAGCCCCATGCGGGAGAGCAGATCGTCGATCGAATGAAGCTCCGGTCCGCCGACCCGGTGGCGCGATGCGGTGGTATGGGCGACCTCGACGTTCTGGCGCACGGTCAGATGGGCGAACAGACGGATGTTCTGGAAGGTACGGCCGACGCCGGCGCGGGCACATTGGGGTACCGTGAGCCCGACGAGGGAGCGGCCGTCCATGGTGACGGCGCCGGTGTCCGGGCGGAGCGTGCCGGTGATCAGGTTGATCAGCGTGCTCTTGCCCGCCCCGTTCGGCCCGATCAGGCCGAGGATCTCGCCGGCGCCGCAGCGCAGCGTCACGCCCCGGACCGCATAGACCCCGCCGAAGCGCTTGGACAGATCGACGATGTCGAGGCAGCGCGCCGGCGCCGCGGGGAGCGGCCCCTTGGGCGCGCCTTCGTCGACACCGAGATCGGCTTCCAGTGCCATGGCCGTCATCCGCCAGACTCCCGTTCCTGTGAACCCAGTGGCAGGAAGCGTGAAGCCCGGAACGGCCCTGCCGCAATCCACCTTAGGGTGGAGACGCGGCATCGCCGCGACGCGATTTCGTAATCATGAAGATTACATTAGGAAAGCCGCCGACGCCCGCGTTCTCGGCACGGCTCGGGTCAGGGCAGCTGAATGCGCGCCAGGAACGCGATGATGGCCGCCCTGTTCTCCACGCCCAGCTTGTTCAGGATGTTGATGACATAGGTTTTCACGGTGGCCACGCCAATGCCCATAATCTGAGCAATGGTCATATTGGATGCTCCATTCTTGAGCAGATCGACCACCTGAATCTCGCGCGGGGTCAGACCGAAGCGGGTCGTCAGCATCATGTCCTGGCGGGCCTGGCGCACCCTCGGGTGCATCCGCAGGGTGAATTCGAGATAGCTGCGCATCGCGCCCCAGTTGATCAGGCGCGAGGTGAAGCTGTCGCCCCGGGGCCCGTTCAGGACCGCCAGCAGGGCGAAGGGCTTGCCGTGGTCGCGGAAGATGAAATTCACCTCGTCGTGGACGCCGTAGCGCTGCAGGAAGGCGTCGTGCAGGCGGTTGCTCTCCTCCGGCCGGTGACGGCGCTCGTGGCCGAGGAAGGCGATGTCCTCGCAGAAATCGAAGATTTCGTAGACGTTCAGGGGGTCGTGGACATAGAGCCCCTCCATGTATTCGTCCATCATACGGGTGCTGATGCCGGTCGTGCTGTAGTCGACCACGCGGGCATCCGGATCGACCCAGCAGAAGACGGACGCCGGGCAATCGAGGGAAGACACGGCGAAACGCACGCTTTCGTCGACGATCGCGGTGGACAGGTAGTCATCGGCCATCTGCATGGGACAAGCTCCTTTCACCTCTCAAGCAACTGATGCCACGATCGCGGGCCAGGCCCGCGTCCCTCCCCTTTGTTGTCGAAAATTGGACCAGTTCGAAAAAGCAATATTCATGCCACGCGATAGGGCGGCGCGATCGGCGGCACGACGAAAAAAGCCCCGGCCAGGGGCCGGGGCTTCCTCGGGGCGGGGGTGGGTGGGGGAACCGTCCCGAAGCCGGAATCAGGTCAGGCTGGCGGTGTCGTCCAGCGCCATTTCGAATTCGGGAAGCGTCATGCCGCCGTCGACCGAAAGGGCGTGGCCGGTGACATAGGCCGCTTCGTCGCTGGCGAGGAAGAGGACGCCGTTCGCCACTTCGTCGACGCCGCCGAAGCGTTTCAGGGGCACCGCCGCCGCGATCTTGTCGAGGAAGGCCTGCGGCAGTTCGGCGAGGCCGTCGGTCATGATCGGGCCCGGAATGACGGCGTTCACGGTGATCCCGTAGCGCGCCAGTTCGACCGCGGCCGTCCGCATGAAGCCGAGCTGGCCGGCCTTGGACGCGCCGTAATGGGCCCAGCCCGGATAGCCGGTGATGGGCCCGGTGGTGGAGGACGTGATGATGATCCGCCCGCGCCCCTTGCCCTTCATCGCCTTCACCGCGGCGGCGGTCGAAAGGAAGGTGCTGCGCAGGTTGGTGTTCATCACCTTGTCGAAATCCTCGACCGTCATCTCCTCGATCGCCGCCGCCGGATAGATGCCGGCATTGGCGCAGAGGATGTCGAGCGTGCCGTAGAGTTCGACCGCGCGCTCGACCATGGCCGCGTTGCCCTCGGGCGTCGAAACGTCGGCGGCGAAGCCCGCCGCCGTACCGCCGGCGGCGACGATCTCGTCGGCGACCGCCCGCGCCTGGTCCAGATGGCGCGAGACGACGAGGACGCGGGAGGCGGCGGCGCCGAAGCCCCGCGCGATGCCCCTGCCGATCCCCTTGCTGCCGCCGGTCACGATGACGCTGCGGCTTTCCAGCGACTTGATCATGGCGTCCCCCCTCTCCGCGCTCAGGCGTCGACCGCGATGGCCGTCACTTCCAGCAACTGATCGGGATGGACGAAGGCCCTGACCTCGACCGTGGTCGAGGACGGCCGGTGCTCGCCGACCCAGGGCGCCAGAATGCCGGGCATGACCTCGATGAAGGTCTTGATGTCGGTCGTATAGAAGGTCCAGGTCACGATCTTGGTCCGGTCGAGGCCGTCGGCCTTCAGGCAGCCGTCGATGACGCCGAGGACATATTCGAACTGGGCCGCCATGTCGCCGGCACCGACCAGCTGGAGATCGGCGAGCGTGCCCTTCAGGGGCGCGACGCCCGAATAATAGACGGTGTCGCCGGCCCGCACCGACTGGCGGAAGGCGAGGCCGTCGAAGACGTCGGCGCCCAGATAGTCGACGGGCGGGTTGGTCCTGGTGATCATCTGTCCACGTCCTTCCGGTTCAGGCGGCGGTGCTGTCGTTGAACATCTTCCGGGCGTCCATGGCCTCGTCCGCCTTCTTCTTGATGATGTCGGTGTTCAGCACCCGGCGTTCGGCGGGCGGGTGCAGGACCGTCATCGGATCCTCGAAATCGCCGACATAGCCCATGGCGAAACAACCGAGCTGGTAGCCCATGACCTTCAGCAGGTCCTCGGGCAGGGTGCGGGCGATCTCCAGCGGCGTGGTCAGATACTGGTTCTCTTCCTGGCGCACCCAGCCGACGGCATAGGTGATGTTGATCGCCTGGCGCAGCTTGTCCGACTTGTTCTCGCCGGCGCCGTGATAGACCTTGCCGGTATAGAACAGGGCGGAACCCCGGGTCATTTCGGCCGGGATCGACTCCTCGATCGTGTATTCCCGGTCGTCCAGCAGATGGCTGCCGGGCACGACGCGGGTGGCGCCCATCTCCTCGGTATAGTCGGTCATGGCCCAGAGCAGGTTGCACTGGACCTCGTAGTCCTTCGGGAAGGGAAAGAAGTCCCAGGCCACCTGATCGCGGTGGATCGGCTGCGCCTTCGAACCCGGGAAGACGCTGATGATCTGGGTCAGATGGAGCTGGAAGGTGGTCGCCTTCTCGAGGAACTTGCCGGCGGTGCCGATCGCCGTCTCGTTCATGATCAGCTCGCGCGCGGCCGGCGAGCGGGCGATCATGGCGCCGGTGCGCTTGGTCAGCTTGCCGACGAAGCCGTCGTCGCCATAGAGCGAGGCATCGACGTGGGGGCCCATTTCGGCATCGATCCGGTCCATCAGGGACTCGGGCACCAGGTTGTCGACGATGCAATAGCCATGCTCGCGCAGGGCCGCGGTGATTTCCTCTGGGGTCGCCGTCGAGGGCAGGTGAACAGCTTTCATCGTCACTTCCTCATGAAGGCCGGCCGATCGGCGCCGGCATGGACGGTGAAAGCCTCGGAGATCGCCCAAAAAGCGACAATCCACCTTCCGGTGGACTGGAATCCCTGGCCGGTGGACCGGAATCCCTGGCCGGTGGACCGGATTCCGGGCCGGGGATCCGGAAATTTGCTGCGTCGCCGCAAAAGGGGCCTTGCGCATCGCGGGCCACTTTGCTGTAATTGTATACAGAGTTTGGTGGCTAGGGTTCCGGTCGGGTGCAGCGCCCGATGCAGGTCCGAGAGCGACCGCCCGATCGGGGAGACATCCGGTCGGACGCACGGCGGGACAAAAGCCCGGGAGGCCTCGGTGACCTGAAAAGGGCGTCACTAAGGACTCGCCAACTTTCCAGGTCAGATCGAACCGTTCCAGCCTCTTCCGGGCGCCCATAGGCTTTCGGGGAGGAGGCGCAGGGTCCGCATTTGTGATGGAGTTGGTGCCATGTCGTTCCACGCCTTTTTCTGCTGCCCGTACAATCCTTCGCGCCGTTCGTCGGGCGCCCGCACGGCCGACTGACCGGGGGTGGCGATGCGTGCGATCAATCGTCAGATCAAGCCCGGCCCACGCCTTCTCCTCGGCGCGCTGCCCTTCCTTCTCGTGATCATTGCCTATCTGGCGGGATCGGCCATCCGGCTGGCGGACAATCCGTCCGACAAGCTGCTGCCGGCGCTCACCACCATGGCCGACGCCATCGACCGCATGGCCTTCACGCCGGACAAGCGGACGGGCGAGATCCTGTGGTGGGTGGACACGGTATCCAGCCTGGCGCGGATCGGCGTCGCGCTCGCCTTCGCGACCGTCATCAGCCTCGTCGTCGGCATCGCCGTCGGCCTGCTGCCGATCATGCGGGCGCTGATGTCCAGCTTCATCGCCGTCATCTCCATGGTGCCGCCGCTCGCGATCCTGCCGATCCTGTTCATCATGCTGGGTCTCGGCGAGACCTCGAAGGTGACGCTGATCGTGATCGGCATCGCCCCGGTGATGATCCGCGACCTGGCCCTTCGCACCGAGGAAATGCCGACCCAGCAGTTGATCAAGGCGCAGACCCTGGGTGCCTCCACCTTCGGCATCGTGCAGCGCGTGGTGCTGCCGCAATTGCTGCCGCGGCTGATCGATTCGATCCGCCTCAACATGGGGCCGGCCTGGCTGTTCCTGATCGCGGCCGAAGCCATCGCCTCGGAATCCGGTCTCGGCTATCGGATCTTCCTGGTGCGGCGCTATCTCGCCATGGATGTGATCCTGCCCTATGTCGCCTGGATCACCCTTCTCGCCTTCCTGATGGACTACAGCCTTCGGGCCCTTCAGGACCGCATGTTCCCGTGGTTCGCCGGCGCGAGGGCTTCCTGATGAGCACGATCACGATCCGCAACGTCTGGAAGGAATACGACGAGCGCGTGGTGCTCGAACGTATCAACCTCGACATCGAATCCCGCGCTTTCGTCGCCCTGGTCGGCCCGTCGGGCTGCGGCAAGACCACCTTCCTGCGCATGCTCTTGTCCGAGGAAGCGCCCAGCAAGGGCGAGATCCTGATCGACGGCAAGCCGCTGGCGGGGGAGCCGACGGCGGAACGCGGCGTCGTCTTCCAGCGCTATTCGGTGTTTCCGCATCTGACCGTGCTCGGCAATGTCCTGCTGTCCCTCGAATTCGAGCGCGGCGGCTTCTTCGCCCGGCTGTTCGGCGGCGCGCGCCGCAAGGCGATGGAGGAGGCGCGCGCCATGCTCGACTGCGTCGGCCTCGCGGAGCACGAGAAGAAATATCCCGCCCAATTGTCGGGCGGCATGCAGCAGCGCCTGGCCCTGGCCCAGACCCTGATCCGCAAGCCCAAGGTGCTGCTGCTGGACGAGCCGTTCGGCGCCCTCGATCCCGGCATTCGGGGCGACATCCACGCCCTGATGCGCCGGCTCTGGAACGAGGAGAGCCTGACCGTCGTCATGGTCACCCACGATCTTTCCGAAGCCTTCGGGCTGGCGACACGGGTGATCGCCTTCGAACGCCCGCGCCTCGATCCCGTCGACGGCGATCGCTATGGCGCCGTGATCAAGGAAGACATCGAGGTCTGGCCGCGCCGCATCGCCGGCGCCGACAGCCCGCATCGCACCCCGGTTCTCGTATCCAATTCACCCGCCCCAGGCCTGGACGACCCGGCCGCTTCCAAGGGGCTCGGCCAGGACGACCTGGCGCTCCAGGCTTGAGGAGCAAACGAGCCATGACGGCGACAGAAAAACAGGCGCGTATCGAAGCCCTGCGCCAGCGTTACCTTGAACTGAAGTCGGCGGGCGACGACCTCGCCCCCAAGGCCCTGCCGGGCCCGACCGCGCCGGGCAGCGCCCCCATCGCGTCGAACCGGGTACGGATCGCGGAGGAGATTCCGGGCGGCTGGTACTGGACCGCGCGCCTTGCGCGGGGCGAACGCCTGCGCCTGATCAACCCGGCCGCGACGCCCGGCGTTTCCTTCTTCATGTGGAATGCCGCCGATACCAGCGAGCGCTATAATTCGGCGGACACGGTGAAACTGCAGTGGAATGCCTCGCTGCCGCGCGGGCGCGTGCTGTTCTCCGACATGGGCCGCGTCATGGCCTCCATCGTCGAGGACAGCTGCTGCGCCCACGACACCATCGTCGGCGGCTCCACGCCGGCCTCCAGCCTCGCCAAATACGGTGCGGAGGGTCTGCGCAACACAGCCGAGAACATGCGCCTGGCGGCGTCGAAATTCGGCCTCGGCAAGCGTGACCTCGCCCCCGTCATTTCCTTCTTCTCGCCCGTCTCTGTCGGCGAGGACGGCCGCTTCGAATGGCGCGACGGCGTCCTGAAGGACGGCGATTTCGTCGAACTGCGGGCCGAGATGGATCTCCTGGTCGCGGTCTCCAACTGTCCCCACCCGTTCTCCCCGGGCGCCGAATTCGCGCCTTCGCCGGTGCAGGCGATCGTCTGGCAGGGCCCCGCGCCCGACGCCGACGACCTGTGCCGCACCGCGACGGCGGAAGCCGTGCGCGGTTTCGAGAACACCGACCCGCTGTTCGCGGCGCGCTGAGGGGGAGACCGATCATGAATTTCATCTGCACGTCGACCGAGACCCTGGACCCCGCATCGGCGACCTATGACTTCACCATCCCGGCGACGCGGCCCTGGTCCCATGTCGTCAAGCGCGGCCAGATCCTGCGTATCGTCGACCTGGAAGGCCAGCAGGCGGTCGACACCCTGTTCTACAACGCCCATGACTTCGCGGAACGCTATTCGGCGCAGGACACATTGCTGGCCCAGGGCAGCGCCTATGTGACGACCGGCACGCGGCTGCTGTCGAACGAGGGCAAACTGATGCTGACGGTCGTGGCCGACAGTTGCGGGCGCCACGACACCTCGGCGGGCGCCTGCTCCTGCGAGGCCAATACGGTCCGCTTCGGCCACCACACCCGTTACATGCATGCCTGCCGCGAGAATTTCGTGATCGAGGTCGGCAAATGGGGCATGACCAAGCGCGACGTGGTGCCCAACATCAATTTCTTCATGAACGTGCCGATCGAGCCGGACGGCAAGCTCGCCATCGTCGACGGCATTTCCGCGCCCGGCGCCCATGTCGACATGGTGGCGGCGATGGACGTGCTGTGCGTCATTTCGAACTGCCCGCAGGTGAACAATCCCTGCAACGGCTTCGATCCCACCCCCGTCCGCGTCCTGATCTGGGACGCGCCCGAGGCGGAGGCGGCCTGAGCCACCCCATGTTCGACAAGATCCTGATCGCCAACCGGGGCGAGATCGCCGGCCGGGTCGTGAAGACGGCCCGGCGGATGGGCATCGCCACCGTCGCCGTCCATTCCGAGGCCGACCGCTTCACCGATCCCGTGCTCTCGGCCAACGAGGCCGTGAACCTGGGCCCCGCCCCGGCGAAGGAGAGCTATCTCCGCGCCGAGGCCATCGTCGAAGCCTGTGTCGCGACCGGGGCCCAGGCCGTCCACCCCGGCTATGGCTTCCTGTCCGAGAATGCGGATTTCGCCGAGACGCTGGCGACGCGCGGCATCCGCTTCATCGGCCCCCGGCCGGAGCATCTGCGCGATTTCGGCCTGAAACACACCGCGCGGGCGCTGGCCGAGGCGGCGGGCGTGCCGCTGCTGCCCGGCACCGGCATCCTGCTGTCCGCCGACGAGGCGGTGGCGGGCGCCGAGAGCATCGGCTATCCCGTCATGCTGAAGAGCACGGCGGGCGGCGGCGGCATCGGCATGTCGCTGTGCCACGACGGCGACGAACTGCGCGCCCGCTTCGAGGCGGTGCAACGCATGGCGTCCTCCTCCTTCGGGGATGCCAGGGTCTATGTCGAACGCTTCGTCTCCACCGCCCGCCATGTCGAGGTGCAGATCTTCGGCGACGGCAAGGGGGGCGTGGTTGCCCTTGGCGAACGCGACTGTTCGCTCCAGCGCCGGAACCAGAAGGTTGTCGAGGAGACGCCGGCGCCCGGCCTTTCCGACGGCATCCGGGCAAGGCTGCGCGCCGCCGCCGTGGCGCTGGGCAAGGCCGTCGCCTATGAATCGGCCGGCACGGTCGAATTCATCTATGACGTCTCGCGCGACGACTTCTACTTCCTCGAGGTGAACACCCGCCTGCAGGTCGAGCATCCCGTCACAGAGTCGATCTTCGGCGTCGACCTGGTGGAATGGATGATCGCCCAGGCGGCGGGCGAACTGGTGCTGCCGGCCCAGGACGACCTGGTGCCGCGCGGCCATGCCCTGGAAGTCCGCGTCTATGCCGAGAACCCCAAGGCGGATTTCCGGCCCCAGACCGGCCGCCTGACCGACGTGCATTTCCCGAAGGATGCCCGCATCGACACCTGGGTCTCGACCGGGACCGAGGTCACACCGTTCTACGATCCCATGCTGGCCAAGGTGATCGTCCATGGCGCGGACCGGGCGGATGCCATCGCCAAGCTCCGCGCCGCCCTCCGGGAGACGCGGGTCTGGGGGATCGAGACCAATCTCGCCTATCTGCGCGCCATCGCCGGCTCCGACCTGCTGGCCTCGGGCCGGGTTTCGACCGCCGCGCTGGGCAGTTTCAGCCACGAGTCGCCGACCCTGGAAGTGCTGGTCGCGGGCGCCCAGACCAGCGTCCAGGACTGGCCCGGGCGCCTCGGCTTCTGGGATGTCGGCGTGCCGCCGTCGGGCCCCTTCGACGATCGTTCCTTCCGGCTCGCCAACGAACTCGTCGGCAACCAGCCGGGGGCGGCGGGGCTGGAAATCACCCTGACCGGGCCGACCCTGAAGTTTCACGGCGATGCGACCGTGGCCCTGACCGGCGCCCTTCTGCCGGCGACGCTGGACGGCGTTGCGGTGGATCTCTTCGCGCCCCTGTCGGTTCGCGCCGGCCAGGTGCTGGCGCTCGGCCGGATCGCCGGCGCCGGCCAGCGGACCTATCTGGCGGTGCGCGGCGGGATCGACGGGCCCCTGTTCCTGGCCGCCAAGGCCTGTTTCAGCTTAGGCCAATTCGGCGGCCAGGGCACCGGCGTGCTGAAGGCCGGCGACACGCTCCATATCGCCGACGTCACCGCCGGCATGCCCCGCGCCGCCCTGTCCCATGAGATCCCCATGATCACGCGGGATTGGGAGATCGCGGTTCATTACGGCCCCCATGGCGCGCCCGACTTCTTCCAGGAAGCGGATATCGCCGATCTCTTCAACGAGACCTATGAGGTTCATTTCAACAGCGCCCGCACCGGGGTCCGCCTGATCGGGCCGAAACCGCGCTGGGCCCGCAGCGACGGCGGGGAAGCGGGGCTGCACCCCTCCAACCTGCACGACAATGCCTATGCCGTGGGCGCGGTCGACTTCACCGGCGACATGCCGATCATCCTCGGCCCCGACGGGCCATCCCTGGGCGGCTTTGTCTGCCCGGTGGTGATCGCGCGCGACGAGTTCTGGAAGGCGGGGCAGTTGAAGCCGGGCGACAAGCTGCGCTTCGTTCCGGTCAACAGACCCGCGCTGCCTGCGATCCGCATCGCCCATGCCGACCTGCCGAGCCCGATCCTGGCGACGCGGAACGACGGGCCGGTGCCGGTCGTCTATCGCCGGGCGGGCGACGATTATCTGCTGGTCGAATATGGCCCCATGGTGCTGGACCTCGCCCTGCGCCTTCGCGTCCATCTGCTGATGGAGGCGGTGCGCGCCGCGCGCCTGCCGGCGATCATCGACATGACGCCGGGTATCCGCTCGCTCCAGATCCATTACGACGGCCGCGTCCTGAAGACCGACTATCTGGTCTCGGCGCTTCGCGAGATCGAGGGCGGCCTGCCGCCGGCGGAAGCCGTGACGGTGCCGAGCCGGATCGTCCATCTGCCGCTGTCGTGGAACGATCCGTCGATCCAGCTCGCCGCGCGGAAATATCAGGAACTGGTGCGGCCCAATGCGCCCTGGTGCCCGTCGAACATCGAATTCATCCGCCGCATCAACGGCTTGCCCGATGAAGAGGCGGTGAAGCGGATCATCTTCGATGCCTCCTATCTGGTCTATGGCCTGGGCGACGTCTACCTGGGGGCGCCGGTGGCGAGCCCGGTCGATCCCCGCCACCGCCTGGTGACCACCAAATACAACCCGGCCCGCACCTGGACGCCGGAGAATGCGGTCGGCATCGGCGGCGCCTACATGTGCGTCTACGGCATGGAGGGGCCGGGCGGCTATCAGCTCTTCGGCCGCACGATCCAGATGTGGAACGCCTGGCGGCGCACGCCGGTGTTCCGGCCGGGCGCGCCCTGGTTGCTGCGCTTCTTCGACCAGATCCGTTTCTTCCCTGTGGACGAGAAGGAACTGCTGGAGGCCCGCGCCGCCTTCCCCCATGGCCGCTATCCGGTGCGGATCGAGGAGACCGAATTCTCCTTCGCCGAACATGCCCGTTTCCTGGCCGCGAACGCCGTCGGCATCGACGCCGCCAAGGCCCGCCAGCAGGCCGCCTTCGAGGCGGAGCGCCAGGACTGGAAGGCCCGCGGCCTCGACAGTTTCACGGTGGACGAGGGCCCGGCGATGGAGGAACTCGCCGTGCCCGAGGGCCAGACCCCGGTCGAGGCCCAGGTGACGGGCAATGTCTGGAAACTGGTCGCGGCCGAGGGCCAGCATGTCGAAGCGGGCGACATTGTCGTCATCGTCGAATCCATGAAGATGGAAATGGAAATCAGAAGCCCGGTGTCCGGGCGGATCGCCGCACTGCGCTGCCAGCCGGGCCGAACGGTCCAGGCCGGCCAGACGGTCGCGCTGATCGAGGGAGAATGACCATGGGCCTGCCCCGCATGTTGACCATCGGTGCGCTGTCTGACGCCTATCGTGCCGGCACGACGACCCCCGTCGCGGTGATGGAGGCGGTGATCGAGAGGATGGCCGCCTGGCCCGATCCCGCCGTCTGGATCTCGCGCTTCGACGACGACGCGCTCCGCCGGGCCGCGCGCGACCTGATGGCGGCGGGCGGCCCCGGGCCGGACCGGCCGCTGTGGGGCATTCCCTTCGCGGTGAAGGACAATATCGACGTCGCCGGCCTGGAGACGACGGCGGCCTGCCCCGCCTTCGCCTATCGCCCGGCCTGCGATTCGACCGTGGTCGCGCGGCTGCGGGCGGCGGGGGCCATTCCCGTCGGCAAGACCAATCTCGACCAGTTCGCCACCGGGCTGAACGGCACGCGCTCGCCCTATGGCGCGCCGCGTTCCGTGTTCAGCGCCGATCATGTCTCGGGCGGGTCCAGCTCCGGCTCCGCCGTCGCGGTCGGCGCCGGGATCGTGCCCTTTTCGCTGGGCACCGACACGGCGGGTTCGGGGCGGGTGCCGGCGGCCTTCAACAATCTGGTCGGGGTGAAGCCGACCAAGGGCATGTTGTCCACCATGGGCCTGGTGCCGGCCTGCCGCAGTCTCGACTGCATTTCGGTCTTCGCGGCGACGGCGGCCGAAGCGGACATGGTGCGCGCCATCGCCACCGCCCCCGACGCGGCGGACGCCTATTCCCGGAAGAGCGCCGACGTGACCCTGCCCGCGGCCGGGCTCAAGGTCGGCGTGCCCGTCGGGGCGGAACGCGAATTTTTCGGCGACACCGCCAATGCCGACCTGTTCGAGGCGGCGATCGAGCGCATGCGCGGCCTGGGATGCACCATCGTCGAGATCGATTTCGCCCCCTTCAGGGAGGCGGCGAACCTGCTCTATGCCGGGCCCTGGGTGGCGGAACGCATGGCGGCGGTCGAGAATTTCCACAGGAAGCACGCCGCCGACATGGACCCGATCGTGCGCAAGATCGTCGAAAGCGCCGAGGGGGTTTCCGCCGTCGACGCCTTCCGGGGCCAATATGCCCTGGCCGCCTTCCGGCAGAAGACCCGGGCGGCCTGGGATGCGGCGGATATCCTGCTGCTGCCGACGACGCCGCTGTTCCCGACGGTCGCGGCCATGAAGGCGGACCCGATCGGGCTGAACAGCAAACTCGGGCGTTACACCAATTTCGTCAATCTGCTGGACTGCGCCGGGATCGCCGTGCCGGCGGGCTTCCGGCCCGACGGCCTGCCCTTCGGCATCACCCTGATCGGGCCCGCCTTCTCGGACGCGGCGCTCGCGGTCTGGGGCGACCGGCTGCACAAGGCGGCGGCCGGTGGCATGGGGCTGGACCGCGATGCCGATCTTGCCGCCATGCCGGCACCCGTGGGGCCGATGGTCGAGCGGATTTCGATCGCGGTCGTCGGCGCCCATCTGTCGGGCATGCCGCTGAATCATCAACTGACCGACGAGGGCGGCGTCCTCGTCAAGCGCTGCCGGACGGCGGGCGACTATCGGCTCTATGCCCTGCCGGGCACGGTGCCGCCGAAGCCGGGCCTGATCCATGCCCCGGGCTTCGACGGCCCGGGGCTGGAGGTCGAGGTCTGGGCCCTGCCGGCGGCGGCCTTCGGGCGCTTCGTCGCCGCCATTCCCGCGCCGCTGGGCATCGGCAAGATCAGCCTCGAGGACGGTTCCGCCGTGTCCGGCTTCCTGTGCGAGGCCCATGCCGTGCAGGGCGCGCCGGAGATCACGCCATTGGGCGGCTGGCGCGCCTATTGCGCCAGCGCCTGATCCCGATCAGTTCGAGGCGGCGAGGGCGGCGGCGCGTTTCGCCGCCAGCGCCTTTTCGGCCTTGCGCCTGCGCAGCCACATCATGATGCCGGTGATCGCGAAGAGGAGGGGCAGCAGCCCGCCGACGAAGATCACCGCCTGCCAGAGGGGTCCCGTGTTGTTGCCGTCGTGGATCCAGCGGATCCAGCGCCGCACCATGTCGCCCGAGGCGGCCGGCGGGGGCGGCGGCTGGAGCCTGGCGACGCCCGTCGCGTCGGCGACGGTGACCGACGGCGTCTCGACCCCGGTCAGATTGATGCGCCATTCGGGCGCCTGGCGGCTGGGCGGCATCAGCAGGACCGCCCGCGCGCCGGGCGCCGCTTCCGCCAGACCCGCCGCCAGCGCCTGATCCGGCGTCAGCGCCGTTTCCGCCAGCATCTCGACCGCGCCGCGCGGCCGCCCGCCGGGCCCGCGCGGCCCGCCTTCCGGCATTTCGACGAAGGCGCCGAGCACGGCGCGCGACGTCTGCGGGAAGGACAGATACATGCCGGTCAGCGACAGCACCGCCAGGGGAATGGCGATCCAGATGCCGAACATGTGGTGCAGATTGGCGGTCGGCCGCATGTTCCTGCGCCAGCCCAATGCCCGCACCAGCGACAGGCGCCGGGGCCACCACAGATAGATCCCCGAGAGCGAGAGCACCAGCATCGCCACGCCGACCCAGCCGACGATCTGCCGGCCGGAGAATTGCGGCACCAGGAGATTGCCGTGCAGGTCGTGCATCAGGCGCATGAAGGCATTGGCGCTCGGCCCCTCGTCCAGAACCGCGCCGGTCGGCGGATCGAACCAGACCGAGACGGTGGCGCGGGGACTGGCGGCATCCGCCGGCCGCAGCACGACTTCGACCGGATCGCCCGCTTCCGCCGGCAGGGCCACGCGCGACAGCACGGCACCTTCGCCGGCGCGCACCGTCGCCGTCGCGATCAGATCCGCCAGGGGAATCCCGAGGGCGTCGCCCGTGGTCGCGTGACGCTGGGGCGCCAGCACTTCCTCGATCCCGTCGTGCCAGACGAGGAGGCTGCCCGAAATGCCGACCGGCACCGCCAGCAGGCAGAAGCCGATCCCCAACCACAGGTGAATATCGCGCCAGAGAGTCCGCAGGCGGCGGGATGAAGTGCTCCGGGATGAGGTGCTCATGGGGGTTGGTCCATGTCGAGGGAGGGAGCCGCCCGGACCGGCGCAGGGCCGGCCGGTAGGCACCGATCAGGTTACGGTATCGTGGCGTTTCCGCCACACGGACCAGGAAACGCGAAGCTCCGGCCGACCGTGTAACGGTGTGCGGCGCGGTTTCCTTCGTCTCCGACGCCTTCGATCAGAAAATGTGCTCAATGTTGCAATTGCGAGTCATTCCTAATGTAAATAAGAACGCTTCGCAACAATTGGGTTCGCTTATTGAGGGTTGGGCGATGAAGAATGAAAAGATCCTGCGCCAGGCGTCGCGGGCCGCGATCCTGGCGGTCATGGCCTCGGCGCCCTTGGCCGTTGGCACGGCCTGCGCCGAGGACACCGCGAATGCGGCCACGACGACCGCCACAAGCGGCCAGACGGGTGGCAGCACGGCCCTTCCGACCGTAACCGTGACCGGCACGGCATCGTCGAACACCATGCAGGCGCCGAGCGGTTTCGGCCGCCTGCCCCAGGCGGTGGAGGATACGCCGCAGACCATCAAGGTGATCGACCAGAAGACAATTCAGCAGCAGGGCATCACCAGCCTGGATCAGGCGCTGAAGATGGTGCCCGGCATCACCAACGACGTCGGCGAGGGCGGCGGCGGCATGAACGGCGACCAGTTCCGCATCCGCGGCTTCAACGCCAAGAACGACATCTATTCGGACGGCCTGAAGGATTTCGGCGTCTATGTCCGCGACACGTTCAACACCGAGAGCGTCGAGGTGCTGATCGGTTCATCGGGCGCGACCACCGGACGCGGCGCCGAGAGCGGCGCGATCAACACCACGTCGAAAACCCCGGTGGCGAATGATTTCATCACGCTCGGCGGCAGCATCGGCTCGGCGCCCTCGGCACGCGGCACGATCGACATGAACCGCATGATCGACGAGACCACGGCGATCCGCCTGAACCTGCTCTATACCGAGTGGGACGTCGCCGGCCGCGACGTGCCGAAACAGAGCCGCTTCGGCTTCGCCCCCTCGATCGCCTTCGGCCTCGGCACCGATACCACCCTGACCGTCGCCTATCTGCACCAGCAGGATCACCGCGTCGCCGACTATGGCATCCCGACGCTGGCGACGGGCGTCGACTTCTCGACCAACCCGGGCACGGTTTCCGGCACCAGCGGTCCGGCGCCGGTCGACCGAGAGAATTGGTATGGTTCCGACATCGATCGAGACGATACCACGGCCGATATCGTGACCATTCGCCTCAGCCATCAGGTGAACGATTGGCTGACGATCACGAACGACACCCGTTACGGCCACTACACGCGCGATTTCCTGACGACGGTGCCGTCGTGTTCCGGCGGCGGCGGTCGCGGCGATCCGAATGTCTATCCGGGATCCTGCCTGTGGAACCTGTACGACAACGACCCGACGACGACCCCCATCATGTCGTTCGGCGGCGGCAATCCGTTCTACCAATCGGAGAATTGGGGCGTGCAGAACGTCACAACGGCGATCGCCGATTTCACGGTCGGCGGATTCAAGAATCAGTTCGTCGGCGGCATCGACCTGACCTACGAGGAATCCGAACGCACGAATTATGGCGGCCAGATCCGGCCCGGAGATGTCTCGCTGCTCGATCCCTATGACTATGTCGTCGACATGTCGGGTGTGACCGTGAACCGCGAAGTTTCCGGTGAGACGCGGAACTATGCACTCACCGCCAGCGACCAGTTCTGGTTCACGGAGCAATTCTCGCTGCTGGCCGGTGTCCGCTGGGACTATTTCGAAGCGACGGTGGATGATACGAACCAGGCGCGGCGCGCCGAGACGGACCTGAATTTCTTCAGTCCCAAAGCGTCTCTGATCTGGCAGCCGACCGACAGCCAGACTTATTACGTCACGTGGGCCCAGGCAAAGACGCCGCCGACCGCGAGCAACATCGCGAACGAGGTGACGCCTGGCAACGTAGACCGCGAGGATGCCGATCCAACCGAGACGGAGACGATCGAAATCGGTGCCAAGGTCGGCCTTTTCGGTGACCGCCTGGGCCTCGGAGTGGCGCTGTTCCAGACCGAACGCCAGAACGTCCGACAAGAGGACGACACGGGTGTGGAAGTCGTCCTTGCCGATGCCATCAAGAACCAGGGCATAGAGCTTTCGGTGACCGGCAAGATCACCGAGCGGTGGGACATGCAACTGGCGTACACCTATATCGACTCCGAAGTGGACGACAGTGGCACGGCGGCCAACACCGGTCAGTCGGTGGCCGCCGTTCCGGAACACGCGGCCAGCCTTTGGACGAGCTACCGTCCGATCGACCCGCTGAATCTGGGCCTCGGCTTCACTTACAAGGATGGGATGACCCTGAACGGCGACGGCAGCAACAGTGTCCCGCACTATCTGTCGGTCGACGCGATGATCTCCTATCAGCTCACGGAAGGCGCCTCGGTCCAGATCAACGGCTACAACTTGCTGGACCGGGACGACAATTACGCCCAGGTGCGCAGCGGCCGCGTGGTGCCGGACGTCTCGCGGAGCGTCGTGTTCTCGACCAACGTGACCTTCTGATCGCACCCTCGTGACGTCGCTCCCGCCTGCGCCGGGATGACGCCATTGGTCGAGTGTCACTATGATCCGGGGGCGGGCACCGGAGCCCGCCCCCGGATGTTTCGCGAGTGGATGTCATGCTGATCGTCATTCCCGATCTCCTGCCGGCCGAGACGGTCGTCCAGATGCGGGCCGCGCTGGAGCGGGCGGCCTGGGTCGACGGCAAGGTGACGGCGGGTCAGCAGTCGGCCAAGGCCAAGCACAATCTGCAGATCCCGGAAGGATCGGAGGTGGCGCAGGCGCTGGGCGATCAGGTCCTGAAGGCGCTGGGGCGGAACCCGGAATTCCTCAGCGCCGCGCAGCCGTTGCGGATCTATCCGCCGCTGTTCAACCGCTATGACACGGGCATGCGCTTCGATGCCCATGTCGACAATGCGATCCGCATGGTCACGGGCCATGGCATGCGCATAAGGACCGACGTTTCGGCCACCCTGTTCCTGTCCGATCCCGACAGCTACGACGGCGGCGAACTGGTGATCGAGGATACTTATGGCAGCCAGGCGGTGAAACTGCCGGCGGGCCATATGGTGGTCTATCCCGCCACCAGCCTGCACCGGGTGACGCCGGTGACGCGCGGCAGCCGCTGGGCCTCCTTCTTCTGGATCCAGTCCCTGGTGCGCGACGACGGCCAGCGCCGCCTGCTCTACGAGATGGATGTGGCGATCCGTCGTCTGCGCGCGGAACTGGACGACGAGCATCCCTCGATCCGCAGCCTGGTCTCGACCTATCACAACCTGCTGCGGCGCTGGGCCGAGATGTGATCGCCGGGGGGTGATTTCGCGATTGCGAAGCGTGGCCGGCATCGCTATAGGACTGTGATTGAAACTCATTCTCATGTATCGCGCGGCAGACATTGCAAAGCCGCGCCCGGAGTTCGACTGATGGAACCGACAACCGATCCGGCCGTCCCGACGGCGAGCGAACTGCCGATCGATCCCGGCGCCCTGAATGCCAACACCTTGGATGCCAACACCCTGGATGCCAACGCGCTGCCGGACGGTACCGCCCTCGATCCCTCGGCGGTCCTCGATCCGTCAGCGACGGGCGGCATCGGCGACGCCCTGACGACGCAGGCCCATGAGATCACCGTCTCCGGCCTGTTCCTGCAGGCGGATCCGATCGTCAAGGCGGTGATGATCCTGCTGATCCTCGCTTCCGTCGTCACCTGGGCGGTGGCGATCGAGAAGAGCCTGCGCCTGCGCCGCCTGCGCCGCGAGACCGCCGCCTTCGAGGCCGGCGTCGCGGCGCGCAAGGGCGCGGCGATCGCCGGCGAACTGCAGGGCATGCCGCGCGCGGCGGTCGATGCCGGCCTCGTCGAATGGCGCGAACTCGAGGCGGAAGACGCGGGCGAACGCCGCATGCGCGCGGAACAGGCCATGCGCCTGTCCGTGACCGAGAATCTGCGCGAGGTCGAGAAGGGCCTGCCGTTCCTGGCCACCGTCGGCTCGGCCGCGCCCTTCATCGGGCTGTTCGGCACCGTCTGGGGCATCCTGAACAGTTTCACCGCCATCGCCAACAGTCAGGACACCAGCCTGGCGGTGGTCGCGCCCGGTATCGCCGAGGCGCTGTTCGCCACCGCCATCGGCCTCGTCGCGGCAATTCCGGCGGTGATGTGGTACAACGCCTTCGCGACCCAATTGGGCCGGCTGGGCGCCCGGCTTTCGACCGCCATCGCCCGCCTCGCCAATCAATTGGGGCGGAAGCGGGTGGCAGCGGGCGATCTGCGCCGCGCGGCCGAGTAAAAGGCGAGACCCATGGCAGGCGGAATGTTGCCGGGCCCCGGCGGCGAGGAAGGCGGCAGCCTCTATCGCCCCGTGGCCGAGATCAATGTGACACCCTTCGTGGACGTCATGCTGGTGCTGCTGATCATCTTCATGGTGGCGGCCCCCCTGATGATGGTGGGCGTGCCCGTGCAATTGCCGAAGACGTCGGCGACCAAGGTCCAGCCGCCGGAGGAACCCCTGGTGGTCTCGATCGATGCCGACGGCCGCGCCTTCATCGACAAGGATGGTTTCACCGACGTCGACCTGCTGGCGCGCCTGAAGCGGATGGCGGCCGAGACGCCCGACCGCGTGGTCTATGTCCGGGGCGACCGCTCCGTCCAATACGGCCGCCTGATGGAGGTCATGGGCATCGTCTCCACCGCCGGCTTCGGCAAGCTGTCGATGATCGCCGAGACCGCGCCGGCGGCGCCCTGACGATCCGCCATGAACCGTTCGCGTCCGACCGCCCTCGGGGTTTCAGCGCTCGTCCATGTGGCGGCGATCGCCGGCCTCGTCCTCTTCGTCGACGGCCGCACCGGCGCCGAATTCAAGGCACCGCCGACCATCGAACTGATGCTGCCGCCCATGGCCGCCGCCGCCGCCAGCGCCGTTCAGCCCCAGCAGGCGGAGGAAATCGAGGCCGAGGACGCCATCGACGCCGAGGACGTGCCGGAAGTGGTCGAGGCGGTGGAGCCGGACCCCGTGCCGGTGCCGGTGATGGAGGATGCGGTCGAGGCCGTCGAAGCCCCCGTCGTCGTCGCCAAGGCCGAGGAACCGGAAAAACCGAAGCCGGAAGAAAAGCCGAAGCCGAAACCCGAAAAACCGAAGCCCCGGGTCGAGAAACCGAAGAAGCCGAAGCCGAAACCGCGCCAGGAAACGTCCCAAGAGGAGACCGTGCCCGCGCCGGCGGCGACGACGCCGGTCACCTCCGACGCGCCGCCGAAGACCGTCGCCTCCGCCGCTTCGGCGGGCGCGGCTTCCGTCGCCGGCGGCGGCCGGCCGGGCGCGAAGGCGGATTACTCCGCGCAGCTCCAGGCCTGGATCGAGCGGCACAAGCATTACCCGGACCGCCTGCGCAGCCGGAACATCACCGGCATGCCGTCCGTCACCTTCGTCATCGACCGCGAAGGCAACCTCGTGGACTGCTGGGTCGAGACGACCAGCGGCCGCGAAGCCCTGGACAAGGCCGCCATGCGCACGATCCGCCGCGCGGACCCGTTCCCGCCACCGCCGCCCGAAGTCGCGGCCCTGCAATTCACCGTGTCGATCAACTTCCAGATCAACAAGTGAGCCGGCGCCGATAAAAAAGCGAATCCGATCGCTGCCAGCGAAGGAAAGCGGCGCCTATCGCGTTCATATCCGACGTAATCTCTGATCCATCGAATCGCGTCGGAGTCCGATGTCCCGTCCCGCTCCCTCATTTCTGCGCCGGCACCGCTGGTGGCTCCTCCTCCTCGTCGCCCTGGTCGCGGCCGCCGGCATCTACTGGTGGCTCGCCGGGATGAACGGGAACGGCAAGGTGCAATATGTCACCGCGGCGGTCGGCCGCGGCGATATCGAGGATACGGTCTCCGCCCTCGGCAACCTCCAGCCGCGCGACTATGTCGACGTCGGCACCCAGGTTTCGGGCCAGTTGAAGGTGATCCACGCCGAGGTGGGCGACCATGTCGAGCAGGGCGAGTTGCTGGCCGAGATCGACCCCACGGTCTATCAGTCGCGGGTCGAGGCGGACGAGGCGCAGCTCCTCGCCCTCAAGGCCCAACTCGCCGACCGCGAGGCCCAGGCGGTGCTGGCCGGCCAGCAGTTGAAGCGCCAGCAGACCCTGTGGCGCCAGCGCGCCACGACCGAAGAAGCGGTGCAGCAGGCCGAAGCCAGCCTGAAATCCGCCAATGCCGCGATCGACCAGATCAAGGCCCAGATCCAGCAGACGGAATCGACGCTGCGCGGCGATCAGGCCAATCTCGGCTATACCAAGATCTATGCCCCGATGACCGGCACCGTCACCTCGCTGTCGGCGAGGCGCGGCCAGACCCTGAACGCCAATCAGTCGGCGCCGATCATCCTGCAGATCGCCGATCTCGCCGTGATGACGGTCGAGACCCAGGTGTCTGAAGCCGACATCTCGCGCCTGAAGATCGGCATGCGTGCCTATTTCACCACGCTGGGCGGCGGCGAGAAGACCTGGTCCGGCACCCTGAAGCAGATCCTGCCGACGCCCGAAGTGGTGAACAACGTCGTCCTCTACAATGCGCTGTTCGACGTCGAGAACGGCGACGGCGCTCTGATGACCCAGATGAGCGCCCAGGTCTTCTTCGTCATCGCCGAGGCGCGCGACGCCGTCACCGTGCCTGTCGCCGCCCTGAAGACGCCGACGCCCCGCCCTCGCCCCGAAGGGACCACGCGCCCCGACGGGGCGACCGAGCGCCAGCGCCCAGAAGGGTCGGAGGCCCGGCCGCGCCGCGACGGCGGCGATGGCACGCGCGCCGGCAAACCCTATCGCGTGCAGGTGATGGGGCCCGATGGCGTGCCGGTCGACCGGCGCGTGCGCATCGGCGTCGCCAACCGCGTCTCGGCCGAGGTGCTGGACGGCTTGGCGCCGGGGGACATCGTCGTCGTCGGCATGCGCTCCAGCGCCGCCGTCGCCGACGACCAGCGCGGCGGCATGCCGGGCCTCGGCTTCGGCGGGCGGC
Source organism: Zavarzinia marina (assembly GCF_021568905.1). Taxonomy (GTDB): domain Bacteria; phylum Pseudomonadota; class Alphaproteobacteria; order Zavarziniales; family Zavarziniaceae; genus Zavarzinia; species Zavarzinia marina. The sequence continues at coordinate 95,748 of NZ_JAKGSB010000005.1, forward strand.
CGCCGGGACGGCCCTGATGGCCCCCCTGATCGAGTTGCGGGACATCCGCAAGACCTATGTCTCTGGCGGGGGCGAGGTCGCGGTCGAGGTCCTGCACGGGATTTCCCTGACCATCGAGGCCGGCGAATTCGTCGCCATCATGGGCCAGTCCGGTTCCGGCAAGTCGACCCTGATGAATCTGATCGGCTGCCTGGACCGGCCGACCAGCGGGCAATATCTCTTCGCCGGGCGCGACGTCTCGAAATTCGAGGGCGACGAACTGGCCTGGGCCCGGCGGGAGGCCTTCGGCTTCGTCTTCCAGTCCTATCACCTGATCGGCACCGCGACGGCGACCGAGAATGTCGAAGTGCCGGCCATCTATGCCGGGCTTTCGCCGGCGGCGCGCCATGCCCGCGCGGCCGACCTGCTCGCCACCCTCGGCCTCGGCGACCGGCTGACGCACCGCCCCAATCAACTCTCCGGCGGCCAGCAGCAGCGCGTCTCCATCGCCCGTGCCCTGATGAACGGCGGCAAGGTGATCCTGGCGGACGAACCGACCGGCGCGCTCGACAGCCGCAGCGGCGCCGAGGTTCTGGCCCTGCTGGCGGATCTGGCGGACCGGGGCCATACGGTGGTCGTCATCACCCATGACCCGGAAGTGGCCGCCCATGCCGACCGCGTGATCGAGATCCGCGACGGCCTGATCACCGCCGACACGAGGCGCCGCCCGCCCCGCGCCCCGGCCGAAATCGCCCTCGAGCGCGAGGAAGAGAGCGCGGCGGGCATGCTCGCGGCGTTCGGCGAGGCGATGAAGATGGCCGTGCGCTCGCTCCGCGCCAATCTGTTCCGCACCGTGCTGACGCTGCTTGGCATCGTCATCGGCGTCGGCTCCGTCGTCGCCATGCTGGCGGTGGGCGAGGGAGCGAAATCCGCCGTCGTCGACCGCATCAGCGCCATGGGCACCAATCTTCTTCTGGTCCGGCCGGGATCGCCCGCCCAGCGCGGCGTCGGCGGCCAGGTCGCGACCCTGGTGCCGGAAGACGCCGTGGCCATCGCCGAACTCGACAACGTCATGTACGCCCTGCCCGAGATCCAGAGCAATTCGACCCTTCGCGCCGGCGCCCAGGATCACCAGACCCAGGTTTCCGCCGTCGGCCAGGATCTGCCCGGCACCCGCGACTGGCCGGTGGAGGAAGGCACCTTCTTCACCGACGCCGACAACCGCGCCTATGCCACCGTCGCCGTGCTGGGCCGGACCGTGGCCGACACCTTGTTCCCGGACGGCAGCAGCCCGGTCGGCCGTTTCGTGCTGTTCGACAATGTCCCCTTCCAGGTCATCGGCGTGATGGCGGTGAAGGGTGCCTCGCCCATGGGCTCGGACCAGGACGACGTCGCCTTCGTGCCCTTGCAGACCGGCATGCTGCGCCTGTTCGGCGCGCGCAACCTGCGCACCATCACCGTCGCCGTCGCCGACGTCGATCGGATCGACGAGACCCAGGAGACGGTGACCGACCTCCTCATCCAGCGCCATCGCGGGCAGGAGGATTTCCGCGTGCGCAACATGGCCTCCATCGTCGAGACCGTGTCGGAGACCCAGAACACCATGACCGTTCTGCTCGGCTCCATCGCCGCCATCTCGCTGCTGGTGGGCGGCATCGGGGTGATGAACATCATGCTGGTCTCGGTGACCGAGCGGACGCGGGAGATCGGCATCCGCATGGCGACGGGAGCGCGCACGCGGGACATCATGCAGCAGTTCCTGACCGAGGCGATCGTCGTCTCCGGCCTCGGCGGGGTGATCGGGGTCGCGGGCGGCGCCGGCGTCGCCATGATCCTGGAGGCGGTGGGCATGCCCATTCAATTCTCCGGCGGGGTGATCGCGCTGGCCTTCGGCTGCGCCGCCGCCGTCGGCCTGATCTTCGGTTTCGCCCCCGCGCACAAGGCCGCCCGGCTCGACCCGGTGGTGGCCCTGTCGAGCGAATAGGCCCGCCCATGAACCACGCTTCGAGCATCGCCCTCGCCGCCGCCCTCGCCCTCGCCGGCTGCAGCTACAAGTCCACCCCGACCCCCGAAGTGGTGACGCCACCCGCAGCCTGGGCCGCGCCCGCCATCGCGGGCGAGGGTGTCTGGCCGGCCGCCGACTGGTGGCAGGGGTTCGCCAGCCCGGAACTGGCCGCGCTGGTCGCCGCCGCCAGGACCGGCAATACCGATCTCGCCCAGGCCGCCGCCCGCGTCGCCCAGGCGGAGGCGTCGCTGCGCATCGCCGGCGCCAGCCTGTGGCCCAGCCTGGGGCTTTCCGCCGGCGGGGACCTGCGCCGCCCATCGGGCGCCAATGATTGGTCGGATTCCTATTCCGCCGCCCTGTCCGCCTCTTACGAAGTCGATTTCTGGGGCGCCAATGCCGCCGACCGGGCGGGCGCCGCCGCCGGCCTGGACGCCAGCCGCTTCGACGGCGAGACCGTGACCCTGACCGTCACCGCCTCGGTCGCCTCCACCTATCTCCAGGTGCTTTCGCTCCGCGACCGGCTGGACGTCGCGCGGCGCAATCTCTCGATCGCCGAGGACGTGCTGGCCCTGGTGGAGGCCAAGGTCGGCGCCGGGGCCGCCTCCGATCTCGATCTCGCGCAGCAGCGGACCGTGGTCGCCCAGCGCCGCGCCGCCGTGCCGCCGCTCGAACAGAACGTCCGCGAACAGCTCGCGGCGCTCGCCGTGCTGCTGGGCCTTGTGCCGACCGGCTTCGATGTCGCCGGCACCTCGCTGTCGCCCATCGTCGTGCCGCCGCTCGCGGCGGGCATGCCCTCCAGCCTCCTGCAGCGCCGGCCCGACGTGAAGGCGGCCGAGGCGCGGCTGGCCGGCGCCGATGCCGATATCGCCGCGGCCCGCGCCGCCTTCTTCCCGCAGGTGACCCTGTCCGCCGGCCTGGCCCTGTCGGGCGCTGCCGCCGGCGATCTCTTCTCCCTGTCGGATGCCGCCTGGTCGCTGGGCGCCTCGCTGGTGCAGACCATCTTCGACGGCGGCCGGCGGGAGGCGCAGCGTGACCTGGCGGAAGCGCGGAAGGTCGAACTGCTGCAATCCTATCGCGCCGCGATCCTCGCCGCCTTCCAGGACGTCGAGGTCGCCTTGGGCGCGGTCGATACCCTGGACCGCCAGCGCCGCCTCCAGGACGAGGTCGTGGCCCAGGCGCGCCGCGCCCTCGAACTGGCGCAGATCCAGTACCGCGCCGGCGCCTCGGACCTCCTGTCCGTGCTCTCGGCCCAACAGTCGCTCTATTCGGCCGAGGACCAGGCGGCGCAGATCAAGCTGTCCGCGCTTCAGGCCCGGGTCACCCTCTACCGCGTGCTCGGCGGCGGCTGGTCGTCCTGACCGCCGCCCTCAATGCAGGATCTGGGCGAGGAACTGGCGGCTGCGCTCGTTCTTCGGATTGTCGAAGAATTCGGCCGGCGGCGCTTCCTCGACGATCTCGCCCTTGTCCATGAAGATCACCCGGTCGGCGACCTGGCGGGCGAAGCCCATCTCGTGGGTGACGCAGAGCATGGTCATGCCGTCGCCGGCGAGGCCGACCATGGTGTCGAGCACTTCCTTCACCATCTCGGGATCGAGGGCGGAGGTCGGCTCGTCGAACAGCATGATCTTCGGCTTCATGCACAGCGCCCTTGCAATGGCCACGCGCTGCTGCTGGCCGCCCGACAGGGCGCCCGGATATTTGCCCGCCTGATCCGGGATGCGCACCCTGGTCAGGTAATGCATGGCGACCTCTTCCGCTTCCGCCTTGGAGAGACCGCGCACCTTCATCGGCGCGAGGGTGCAATTCTCGAGGATGGTCAGATGCGGGAACAGGTTGAAGTGCTGGAATACCATGCCGACCTCGCGGCGGATGGCGTCGCCGATCTTGCCGTCGTCGGTCAGCTCCGTGCCGTCGACCAGGATGCGGCCTTCCTGATGCTCCTCCAGCCCGTTGATGCAGCGGATCATGGTCGACTTGCCGGAGCCGGAGGGCCCGCAGACCACGATCCGCTCGCCCCGGGCGACCGACAGGTTCAGGTTCCGCAGAACCTGGAACTTGCCGTACCATTTGTTGACGCCGACCAGCTTGACGGCGGTTTCCTGGGTGCCCGGGACGTGCGGCATGGTGGGTTCCTCGGATCGAAGACGGTCGCGTCACCCCGGCGCGGACCGGGATGACGACATGGGGGTGGATTACAGGGTCGGCAGGTCGGGCAGGGTCTCGCCGAACCACTTGACCGCCAGGGCGTCCAGCTCGCCGTTGATCTTCTTCTGCATGATGAAGACGTTCAGCCACTGCAGCAGGTCGACGTCGCCCTTCTTCAGGCCGATGAAGCAGGGCGAATTGCGCAGCACGAATTTGCGCGAGACCTGCGCGTCGGGCATGTCCTTGGCGATCTTGGCGGCGACGACGTTGCCGGTGACCAGCACGTCGACCTGGCCCGAGAGATAGGCGGCGATGGTCGTGCCGTTGTCCTCGTAACGCTTCACGTCGGCGTCCTCGGACACCAGGCGCGAAATCTCGATATCCTCGACCGAGCCGCGGGTGACGCCGACGCTCTTGCCGGCGAGATCGGCGACGCTCGAAACCGCCAGATCGTCGGCGCCGTAAGCGGCCGAGAAGAAGGGCGCATAGGCGGCGGTGAACCAGATCGCCTTGGCGCGTTCCGGCGTCGCGCCCATGGACGAGATCACCAGGTCGACCTTGCCGGTCTGCAGGTAGGGAATGCGGTTGGCGGAGGAGACGGGCACCAGTTCGACCTCGACCCCCATGTTCTCGGCGATCAGCTTGGCGACGTCGATGTCGTAGCCTTCGGGCTGCAGGTCGGGGCCGACGGAACCGAAGGGCGCGAAATCCTGCGGCACGGCGATGGTGATCTTCTTCTTCTCGAGAATGTCGTCGAGCTGGCTGGCGGCGGCGGGCACCGCGAGGCCGAGGGCGAGGGCGGCGGCGGTGCCGAGCGCCAGGAGTCGCTTCATCATCTTGGTAACCTTTCCTGTTTCGGTTTGGGATTCACCGGCTGGCCAGGCGCCGTTCCAGAAGACGGCTGGCATAGGAGAGCGGATAGCAGAGGGCGAAATAGACCAGCGCCACCACGGCGAAGACGAAGAAGGGCCGGAAGGTGACATTGTTCAGCATGGTCCCGGCCTTGGTCAGTTCGACGAAGCCGATGATGGAGGTGAGCGCCGTGCCCTTCACCACCTGGACCGAAAAGCCGACCGTGGGCGGCACCGCGAGGCGAAGCGCCTGGGGCGCCACGATGTCGCGAAAGACCTGGAGGAAGCGAAGGCCCAACGCCTTGCCCGCCTCCCATTGGCCGCGCGGCACCGCCTGGATCGACGACCGCCAGATTTCCGCGAGGAAGGCGGCCGCGAAGAGGATGAGCGCCGTCGCCGCCGCGACCCAAGGCGAGATTTCGACACCGACCACCGCCGGCCCGAAGAAGCAGAGGAAGATCAGCATGAGCAGCGGGATCGACTGCACGGCGGCGATGAAGCCGGCCGACAGCCGCTCCAGCGGCTTCTTGCCGGAGACCCGCATCACCGTGACGACGAGGCCCAGAAGCGCGCCGCCGACGAAGGCGATCAGGCTGAGCACCACGGTCCAGACCGCGGCATCCAGGAGGAGGGTGGTGATCTGCCAATCGGTGAATTGACGCATGGCCCCGGTCCTTTTCAGCGGGCGCCGCGCAGCCAGGGGAACAGGCGCCCCCCGGAGAGCAGCAGGAGACTGCGGATGGCGAGCGCGAGCCCGGCATAGATCAGGGTGACGACGATATAGACCTCGAAGGCACGGAAGGTGCGCGACTGGATGAACTGGCCGGCGAAGGTCAGATCCTCGGCCGAGATCTGCGACATGGCGGCGGAGCCGAGGAAGACCAGGGTGAATTGCGAAACCAGCGCCGGCCAGACCTTGGCGAGCGCCGGGCGCAGCACGACGTGGAAGAAGACCTGGCGCGGCCGCAGGCCCAGCGCCGCGCCGGCCTCGTATTGGCCCTTGGGCGTGGTTTCCAGGGCGCCGCGCACGATTTCGGTGAAATAGGCGGAGACATTCAGGGTCAGCGCCAGGAAGGCCGCCGTATTGGCGTCGATCTTCACGCCGGCGGAGGGCAGGCCGAAGAAGATGAAGAAGAGCTGCACGATGAAGGGCGTGTTGCGGATGAATTCGACATAGGCCCGGATCAGGATGCGGAGCGCCCGCGCCGCCCGGCGCTGGCCCTCGGCGAACAGGATCGCGAGGCAGAGGCCGACAAGCCCGGCGGCCACGCACACCACCACCGTGAAGATGCTGCCCTCGATGAGCAGCGCGCCATAGCGCGTCACGTCGTCGAAATTGAGTTCCATCGCCCCGGCCCCCGATACGCCTGCCGAAAATCGACGCCCGGCGAAATCCGCGAATGCCGAAAAATTCGGCACGCTTTCGCCGATGCTGAATATTTCATCTGCGGCCGGGTCAGGGAACGCACGCTCTGACCGAGAGACTATCGCAGTAATTTTGAAAATCGCCGGGCCCGCAGGCTCTTTCCCCCGAATTGCGAACGCGCTACGCCCATCTGCGGAGGAGACCGCCATGACCCAAACCGCCACCACATTGATCGATCGGCGCGACGTCGACTTCCTGCTGCACGACGTGCTGGCGCTCGACGCCCTGTTCGGGCGCGAGCGCCATGCGGAGCACGACCGCCAGACCGTCGCCGCCATGCTCGACACCGCCGAGAAGCTGGCGGCCGATCATTTCCTGCCCCATGCCGCCAAGCTGGACGCCCAGGAACCGACGTTCGACGGTGAAGACGTCCACATCATCCCCGAGGTCAAGGCGGCGCTGGACGCCTATTCGGCGGCGGGCTTCATGTCGGCCCATGCGGATTACGACTGGGGCGGCATGCAATTGCCCCACACCGTTTCCATGGCCTGTTCCGCCTTCTTCTCCGCCGCCAATATCTCGACCGCCGGCTATCCCTTCCTGACGCGGGGCGCCGCCAACGTCATCGCCAAATTCGGCACGGACGAACAGAAGCAGGCCTATCTGCCCAACATGCTGTCGGGGCGCTGGTTCGGCACCATGGCCCTGACCGAGCCCGGGGCCGGCTCCGGCCTCGCCGACCTGAAGACCACCGCGGTGCCGGGCGACGACGGCATCTACAAGGTGACGGGCAACAAGATCTTCATCTCGGCCGGCGAGCACGGGCTTTCCGAGAACATCGTCCATCTGGTGCTGGCCCGCATCAAGGGCGCGCCGGCGGGAGTGAAGGGAATCTCCCTCTTCATCGTGCCGAAGATCCTGGCCGACGGGACCCGCAACGACGTCCGCCTGGCCGGGCTCATCCACAAGATGGGCTATCGCGGCACCACCTCGACCATGCTGAATTTCGGCGAGGCGGGCGGCGCCACCGGCTATCTGGTGGGGGAGGCGCACAAGGGCCTCACCTATATGTTCCACATGATGAACGAGGCGCGGGTTGGTGTCGGCCTCGGCGCCGCCGTGCTCGGCTACGCCGGTTACCGCACCGCCCTCGACTATGCCAGGACGCGGCTTCAGGGCCGGCCGCCCGCCGCCAAGGACCCCAATCTGCCGCCGGTCCCCATCGTCGAGCACGCGGACGTGAAGCGCATGCTGCTCGCCGCCAAATCCTATGCCGAGGGGGCGCTGGCGCTCTGCCTCTATGGCGCCCGCCTGGTCGACGACAGCGAGACGGCGGAGACCCCCGAAGCGCGCGACCGCGCCTTCCAGCTCCTCGACCTGCTGACGCCCATGATCAAGTCCTGGCCGTCGCAATGGGCGCTCGCCGCCAACGACCTCGCGATCCAGGTCCACGGCGGCTACGGCTATACGCGGGAATATCCGGTCGAACGGCTCTATCGCGACAACCGCCTGAACCCGATCCATGAAGGCACCTTCGGCATCCAGGCCCTCGATCTCCTGGGGCGGAAGGTGCTGGCGGACCGGGGCCGCGCCCTCGCCCTCCTTTCGGAAGAGATGATGGCGACGGTGCGGGCCGCGCCCCCCGCGCTGGCCCAGGAGGCGGCGGAACTGACCAGCGCCATCGGCATGGTTTCGGAGACCGTCGCGGTGCTGGGCCGCGCCGCCGCCGGCAACCAGCTCGAACAGGCCCTGGCGAATGCCGCCGTCTTCCTCGAGATGCTGGGCCATGTGGTGGTGGCCTGGATGTGGCTGCGCCAGGCCACGGCTGCCGAGGCGGCGATCCATGCGGGATCGGGCACCGGCAGCGGCCCCCGCGCGGCTTTCCTCGACGGCAAGATCCGCGCGTGCCGCTATTTCTTTCGCTGGGAACTGCCGCGCATCGGCGCCCAGGCCATCCTCCTCCAGCGCCTGGACCAGACCTGCGCCGAGATGCCAGTCGAATCTTTTGGCTGACGATTCCTTCGGCTGAGGACAGATCCGGCGGCGCCTCCGGCGCGTAGACATCAACGGGAGGACCCCCTGCCCTGGCGTCCTCCCCACCCGCCCCGAACCTGAATGGGCCGGGCGACGTCCCCCTCTGCCCCGGGGACGAACTCCTGCCGCCCCGCCGGGCCCCTTCGCCGGTGGGGCGGCTCCTTCCCCTTTCAAGTCGACCCCCGCTCAAGCCAGCCCCCGCTCAAACCGGCCCCCACCCGAATCACCCCTGTTCGACTTTTGTCGCATTGCAGCATCCGCATGGCCCACCTGTGCCATGGAGGTTTGTGCGCGCCTGAATACGGGCCTACCGTATTTTCAATGACATTCTGTCACGCCGATTCCGGGCTCGTGACGGATATGTGATGCGTGAACATTTCTGACATTTTTTACCGAAATCCCCGGAAACCGCGACTTTTAGGCCATTTTTGGCCCTTTCGACGCCCTTGCGGAATGAACGAATCAAAAATTATTTACAAAAAATCGCAGATAGGGCTTGCAGTGAATAAATTTTGAGATATTTAGTATTCATCGTTCATGGATGGGGCCCCGAGGGGGGCACGGGCCGACGGGGCCCTCCGGGACGACGGAACTCGAGGAGGATGGACATGACGACCATCACGAACATCGCCAAGGAAGTGACCTTCGGCCGTATCGCGACCTTCGTGGCGCTCGCCTATGGCGCCGCGGTCCTGGCGCAGATGACCGGCGCCGTGCTGGCCTGACGGCCGCCCGCCCCAAACGAGACACGAGAGAACGGAGACCAACGATGAGCAAGCTGGGCTTCAATGAGATCTTCGGCCGCGTCGCCACCCTGGCGGTCGTTGCCTATGCCGCCGCCCTGGTGATCGAGACCGCCGGCCACCTCGCCGCGATCGCCTGACCGCGATCGCACCCGATCAACCAACGAAGACAAAGAACCCAAGGGACAAGGACGATGATCGACCTGATCAAAAAGCCGTCGCACCTGTTCGACCGTCTCGCCCTCATCGTCGTCGCCGCCTATGTGGTGGCCCTCGCGATGCAGTCGGCCCAGAACGTCGGACTCGCCTAACCGGCTCCCCCCACCCTTCCCCGGAAGGCCCCTCCCGGCCTTCCACCCTAGGCCCGTCCCGCAACGACGAGCCGAAACTCACCCCCCGGACCGGGCAGCAATGCCCGGGCCGGGGGTTTCTTTTTTGGTAAGAGCCTTCTGATCACATGGCTTTCTCCCCGGTTCCCTTCGCCCCACCCCCGGCCTATCCTGTTCCCCACACCTCGACGGAGCGCGGACATGATCGGTCGGCTGGCAGCAGTGGTTCTGGGTCTCGGGTTGGCGTGCGCCCCCGTCGTTTCCACGCCCGCGCGGGCGCTCGACAAAGTGGTGTTCGGGACGAACTGGCTGGCGCAGGCGGAACATGGCGGGTTCTATCAGGCGGTGGCGGACGGGACGTATGAGAAATACGGGCTGGAGGTCGAGATCCGCATGGGCGGGCCGCAGGTCAATCACTCGCTGCTGCTGGCGGCAGGAAGGATCGACTTCAACATGGGCGGGGAGGGTTATGGCGCCCTGAACTATGTGCAGAACGGCATTCCCGTGCGCGCCATCGCCTCCATCTTCCAGAAGGAACCCCGGGTCATGATCGCCCATCCCGATACGGGGGTGGCCACGCTGGCCGACCTGAAGGGCCGGCCGATCCTGCTCTCGAAGGATGCGCTGTCGACCTATTGGCTGTGGATGAAACGGACCCAGGGTTTCACCGACGATCAGATCCGGCCCTACAACTTCTCGCCCGCGCCCTTCATGGCGGACCCGCGGATGATCATGCAGGGCTATCTGTCGTCCGAGCCCTATACGGTGAAACAGGCCGGGATCGAGCCGGTCGTCCTGCTGCTGGCCGACTATGGCTATGACACCTATTCGACCACGGTCGAGGTGAAGCAGGACCTGATCGACGCCAACCCCGAGCTGATCCAGCGTTTCGTCGATGCCACCATCATCGGCTGGAAGACCTATCTGACCGGCGATCCCGCCGCCGCCAACGCGCTGATCAAATCGGCCAACCCCGAGATGACCGACGATCAGATCGCCTATGCCATCAAGGTGATGAACGAGCACGGCATCGTCATGTCGGGCGATGCCGAGACCCTGGGCATCGGCGCCATGACCGACGCGCGCTGGCGATCCTTCTTCGACGGCACGGTGGCGGCCGGGATCTATCCCGCCGATCTCGACCTGAAGAAGGCCTATGACCTCCGCTTCGTGAACAAGGGCGTCGGCCTGCATTGAGCCTGCTGCGCATCGAGGGGCTGGGGCTTCGCTTCCCGAACGGGGTGACGGCGCTCGACGGCGTCGACCTCGCGCTCGAGGGCGGTGAATTCCTCTCCCTCCTCGGGCCGTCGGGCTGCGGCAAGTCGACCCTGCTGCGGGCGGTCATGGGGCTCGCGCGGCCGGATACCGGGCGGATCGCCTGGGCGGGCGGATCGCGGCCGAGGGTGGGCGTGGTGTTCCAGGATCCGACCCTGATGCCCTGGGCCGGCGTGATCGACAATGTCGCCCTGCCGCTGCGCCTGGCCGGGCTGGACCGGGCGGCGCGGGAGAAAGCGGCGCTCGCGGCCATCGAGCGGGTCGGGCTTGCCGGGTTCGAGCGGGCGGTGCCGCGCGAATTGTCTGGCGGCATGCGCATGCGGGTCTCGATCGCGCGCGCCCTGGTCGGCGATCCCGACGTTCTCTTGATGGACGAGCCCTTCGCCGCGCTGGACGAGATCACCCGCCTGCGCCTGGACGACGAATTGCGGGCACTGGCCTCGGCGCGCGGCACCACCGTCCTCTTCGTCACCCATTCGGTGTTCGAGAGCGTCTATCTGTCGTCGCGGATCGCGGTTATGACGCCGAGGCCCGGCCGGATCGCCGGGACCCTGGCGGTCAAGCGGCCGGCGGCGGGGGATTTCCGCGCCACGGCGGACTACGCGCGCCAATGCGGCGAGGTCTCCGCCCTGCTGGGCCGGGTGATGGCGGCATGAGGGGCGCGCTGGCGGCCCGGGGGGCGCCCCTGATCGTCGGCCTTCTGGTGCTGGCGGCGTGGGAGGCGCTGGTGCGCCTGAACGACATGCCGCCCTATATTCTGCCGGCGCCGAGCCGGATCGCGGCGACCCTGTGGAGCGATCGCGCGATCCTCCTCGTCTCCCTGGCGGTCACCCTGAAGACCACCTTCGCGGCGCTGGTCACCGCCGCATTGTCGAGCCTGGTGCTGGCGATCCTGTTCCGCCAGAGCCGCTGGATCGAGCGCAGCCTCTATCCCTATGCCGTAATCTTGCAGGTTACCCCCATCGTCGCCATCGCGCCGCTGATCCTGATCTATGTCGAGGATCCCTTCGCCGTGATGCTGGTCTGCGCCACCATCGTCGCCTTCTTCCCGATCCTGTCCAACACCATGCTGGGCCTGCGGTCCGTCGATCCCGGGCTGGAGGATATGTTCCGGCTTCAGGGCGCGGGGCGGCTTCAGGTGCTGTGGCTGCTGCATCTGCCGTCGGCCCTGCCGCATTTCCTGGCGGGATTGCGCATCGCCGGCGGGCTGGCGCTGATCGGGGCCGTGGTCGCCGAATTCGTCTCCTCGACCACGGCGGGCGGCGCCACCGGGCTTGCCTGGCGCATCATCGAGGCGGGACAGCGCCTGAACGTGCCGCGCATGTTCGCGGCGCTGGCCCTGATCGCCGCATCGGGCATTGCCATCTTCGCCCTGCTGACGGCACTCTCGCATATCGTGCTGCGGCGCTGGCACGAGAGCGAAAGAACGGGTTAGGGAAGGGAACGGTCGCCAGATGGGCGCGAGGCTTTTGGAAATCCGCCGGATCGCCCTGCCGGTCCGTCCCTTCGATCTGGGAAAGGTGAAGCTGGCCGGCGGGCGGGAATTGCGCCTGTCGCTCGGTATCGGCTCGGGCCTGTCGCGGCGCCCGGGGGACCCGCCGGGCCGGCTCTATGCCGTCACCGACCGGGGCCCCAATATCGCCTGCGAGGATGCGAAGGACATTCTGGGCGAGGACGCGGCCGCCCCCTTCGCCGACATGAAGGACGGCAAGATCTTTCCCCAGCCGGATTTCCAGCCGTCCATCATCGCCCTCGACATCGCGGCGACGCGGGTGCGGCTGGCGTCGCGCATCGGGCTGCACGGCGCCAAGGGCGAGGCGCTGACCGGCCTGCCCAACCCGCTGGAGGGCGAGGGCGCGCCCGCCATGGAAGGCGCCTTCGACCTGTCCGGCGCGCCCATCGCCCTCGATCCCGGCGGCATCGACACGGAATCCGTCGCGGCATCGACCGACGGCACCTTCTGGGTGGGCGAGGAATATGGGCCGAGCCTGCTGCATGTCGATGGCGAGGGCACGGTGATGGAGCGTATCGTGCCGAAGGGCATGGGCCGCTTCTATCGCAAGGCACCCTATCCGGTGCGCGAGCGCCTGCCCGAGGTTTTCGCGAGGCGGCGCCTGAACCGGGGCTTCGAGGGCCTGACCATCTCCCCCGACGGCCGTTTCCTGCACTTCATGACCCAGAGCGCGCTGGGCCATCCGGAACGCGAGGTGGCGCTGTGGTCGCGCAACATCCGCCTCGTCACCTTCGACGTGAAGAAGCGCGAGGTGGAATGCGAACACCTCTACCGCCTCGACAAGCCCGACAGCTTCAAGAGCGACAAGGGCGCCGAACGCCGCCATGTGAAGGTGGGCGACATGTCCGCCGTCGGGCCCTATGACCTCCTCGTGGTCGAACGGGTGGAGAAATCGTCGAAGATCTTCCACATCCGCCTGACCGCGGATCAGCGCCTGGACGCCGATTGGCTGGACGTCGAACACCGCCCGACCCTGGAAGAGACCGACAGCCGCAACCTGCGGCGCCGGAACGTGCCCGTGCTCGAGAAGCGCCTGATCCTCGACTCCGATCGCGACAGCGGCCTGCCGCCCAAGATCGAGGGCCTGAGCTGGTTCGACGAACGCACCCTGGTGGTGATCGACGACGACGACTTCGGCATCAGGGGCGAGCGCAGCGCGGTTCATGTGCTCCGCTTCGACGGACCGATCATTTAAATACATGAACACGTCGTCCCGGCGCAGGCCGGGACCTTTTCCAGGCAAGGGCGCCCCTCTCGTCACGAGATCCCGGCCTTCGCCGGGATGACGGCCGGAGGAGGGGGAGGGCCGCGTTGATTTCTCGCAAGTGCAATGTCGCCGAGCCGGACTATCCTGCCCCCGGCAAGGGAGGTTGCGCATGGTCGAGAACTGGCATGCCAGGCCGGCGGACGAGGTGGTCGCCGCCCTGGAGACGAATTCCGGCGGCCTGACGGCGGCGGAAGCGGCGGAGCGACTCGAGATTCATGGCCCGAACGCCCTGCCGGCGGGCAAGGGGCGCAATCCGGTGCTGCGCTTCCTGGCCCAGTTCAACAATGCCCTGATCTATTTCCTGCTGGCCTCGGCGCTGGCGGCCGGCCTGCTGAGCCATTTCATCGACGCCGGCGTGATCCTGGCGGTCACGGTGATCAATGCCGTGGTCGGCTTCATGCAGGAGGGCAAGGCGGAACGCGCGCTCGCCGCCATCGCCGACATGATCAGCCCCCATGCCGCCGTCATGCGCGACGGCAAGCGCCATACGGTGCCGGTCGCCGATCTGGTGCCCGGCGACATCGTGCTGATCGAGGCGGGCGACCGGGTGCCCGCCGACCTCCGCCTGACGAAGGCGAGCAGCCTTCTGATCGACGAGGCGCTGCTGACCGGCGAATCCGTCGCCGCCGCCAAGGCCGATCTGGCGGTGCCCGAGGATGCGCCCCTCGGCGATCGCCACGGCATGGCCTATTCCGGCACCCTGGTCGCCGCCGGCCAGGGCGCGGGCGTCGTCACCGCCACGGGAGCGGGCACCGAGATCGGCCGCATCAGCACCATGGTCGGAGCCGTCGCCAGCCTGACCACCCCCCTGCTTCGCCAGATGAATGCCTTCGGCCAGCGCCTGACGGTGGTGATCGGCTTCGCCTCCCTGGCGCTGTTCCTCTTTGCCGTCCTGATCCGCCATTACGACTGGACGGAGGCGCTGATCGCCGTGGTCGCGCTGGCGGTCGGGGTGATCCCCGAGGGGCTGCCGGCGGTCATGACCATCACCCTTGCCATCGGCGTGCAGCGCATGGCCGGGCGCAAGGCCGTGGTCCGGCGCCTGCCGGCGGTCGAGACCGTTGGCGCGACGACGGTGATCTGCACCGACAAGACCGGCACCCTGACCCGGAACGAGATGACCGCGCGCCATGTGATGATCGACGGCGGCACCCTGGAAGCCACCGGTTCCGGCTATGCGCCCGAGGGCCAATTGACCTCGAACGAGGCGATGGACGACGCCGAGGCCCTGGCGGCGGTGCTGCCCCTGATCCGGGCCGGGGTGCTGTGCAACGACGCCCGTCTCCACGCCGTCGACGGCCATTGGCGGGTCGAGGGCGATCCCATGGAAGGCGCCCTGCTGACGCTCGCGGCCAAGGCCGGGCTGGACGCCGACCACATCCGCCGGGAATGGCCGCGCCGGGCCGAGATTCCCTTCGATGCCCGCTATCGCTTCATGGCGACCGTGAACCACGGCCCGAAAGGGGAGGGCCGCGTCTTCCTGAAGGGCGCGCCCGAGCATCTGCTGGCGCGCTGCGACCGGGAACTGGCGGCCGACGGCAGCCTGCGACCGGTGGATCGCACCCGCTGGCTCCAGGCGATCGCGAAGGCGGCGGCGGAGGGCGAGCGGGTGCTCGGCTTCTGCGCCGGCCCGGCGCCGGACGGCGGCCCGCTTGCGCTGGAGGTGCTGGGGCACGAGATGGTCTTCCTCGGTCTCGTCGGCTTCATCGATCCGCCGCGCGACGAAGTGCCGGCGGCGATCGCCGAATGCCGGACCGCCGGCATCGGCGTGAAGATGATCACCGGCGATCACGCCGCGACCGCCGCCGCCATCGCCCGCCAGCTCGGCCTCGGCGATACCGCGACGGTGGCGACCGGCGCCGATCTCGACGCCGTGCCCGACGATGCCCTGCCCGGCTTCGTCGCCCCGGTCACGGTCTTCGCGCGGACCAGCCCCGAACACAAGCTGCGCATCGTGCGCGCGCTTCAGGCCGACGGCGAAATCGTCGCCATGACCGGCGACGGCGTGAACGATGCGCCGTCCCTGAAACAGGCCGACGTCGGCATCGCCATGGGCCGGAAGGGGACCGAGGCGGTGAAGGAGGCGGCGCGCATCGTGCTCCTCGACGACAATTTCGCCTCGATCGTCGCGGCCGTGCACGAGGGCCGCACGGTGCAGGACAATATCCGCAAGGTCATCGCCTGGACCCTGCCGACCAATGGCGGCGAGATGCTGACGGTGACCGCCGCCATCCTGCTGGGCCTGGTCATGCCCATGAGCGCGGTGCAGATTCTTTGGATCAACCTGATCACGGCGACCACTCTCGGCCTCGTGCTGGCCTTCGAGCCGGCGGAACCGGGCGTGATGGAACGCCGCCCGCGCCCGCCCGGCGCCAGCCTGCTGTCGCCCTTCCTCTTATGGCGCGTGGTCTTCGTCTCGGTCCTCGTGATGGCCGGCACGCTCGCCTTCTTCTTCGGGGCGCGCGATCAGGGCGCCAGCGTCGAGGAGGCACGGACCCTGGCGGTCAACGCGATCGTGATGTTCGAGCTCTTCTATCTGTTCAACGTGCGCTATCTGCACGGCGGCTCGATCACGCTGCGCGGCGTTCTCGGCACGCCCGCCGTGCTGATCGCGCTGACGGTCGTCGCCGTCGCGCAACTGGCCTTCACCTATTGGCCGGTGATGCAATGGCTGTTCGATACGCGGCCGCTGGCTCTTGGGGACTGGGCTTTCGTCTTCGCGGCCGGCGTCGTCCTGATGGTGGTGCTGGAGGCGGAGAAATTCCTCTTCCGCCGCCTCGGCCTGCTGCGGCGCTAGAAGCCGACGTCGTCCGGCGCGAAGGTGATCGTCAGTTCCTTCCATGCGTCGTATTTGTCGATCGGCAGATCGCGCAACGGATTGCATTTGAAGAAGGCGCGATAGGCGCGGTCGACGAAGGCGGAGGTTGCCGTACCCGAACGGTCGACCAGCACCGGCTGGCCGACCAGCGCGCCGCTACGGTCGAGATTGACCCGCCATTTGACGGTCATGGTGTCGATCCCGGCCATGCCCATGTCGATCGCCCAGCACTTCTGCAACTGGGCCTTGATCTTGCCCCTCTCCGAATTGGACAGCTTGACGTTGGGATTGTTGCGGTTCGTGATCTCGCGGTTCGGCGTGTCCGACGGGCGGGCGTCGGCGGGCGTCGGCGCACCTGTCGGCTTGTCCGTATGATCGTTCAGCAATGCGTCGAGATCCGAGAAGTCGACCTTGGGCTTTTCCGGTTTCGGCTTCGTCTTCGGCGGTTTGGGTTTCTCGGGCTTCGGCTTTTCGGGCTCAGGCTTGGGCTTTGGTTTCTCGGGTTCCTTCGCCGGTTCGGCCTTCGGCTTTTCCGGCTCCTTGGCCGGCACAGGTTCCGGCACCTCGCTCTTCACCGGGTCGGGCGGGCGGACTTCGGCCACTTCCTTGGGCGTGTCGGGTTTCGCCGCCGGCGCGGGCGGCGGCGGGGTCGGCGGCTCGGGCGCCACCTCCGGCTCGGGCGCGGCGGCGATCGGCGTTTCCTTCAGAACCTCGGCCGGGGGCAGGGGCTTCGACACCGGGGCGGGCGGAACCGGCGTCTTTTCACGCTGCGGCGGCGCCGGATTGGCGACCTCCGTGATGACGTCGACGATGTCGACCGAAAAGGGTTCGACCTCCGGCAGAGGACGGGCGAATTCGGGCAGGCCGAACACCAGAACGGCGATCAGCACCAGGTGCACGATGGCGGATGCGGTGGCGGCGCCCCTACGCATGATACGGAAAAGACCCTTTCCTTCGGTCGTGACGGCCTATTGCGCCGGCGGCAGGGCGATGAGGGCGACCTTGGTGAAACCGGCCGATTTGATCAGGCCCATGGTCTCCATCACCTTGCCGTAGTTGATGGTCTGGTCGCCGCGCACATAGATCCGGGTATCGGGGCCGCCCGGCGTCGCCGCCTTGAGCTGTTCGACCAGATTGGCCGGCGCCGTCTCGGCGTCGCCGATGAAGACGCGGCCCTCGGCGTCGATCGAGACGATCACGGGCTTGTTGTCCTGGGGGATCGGATCGGCCTGGGTGGTCGGCAGGTCGACCGGCACGCCCACGGTCATCAGCGGCGCCGCGACCATGAAGATGATCAGCAGCACCAGCATGACGTCGACCATGGGGGTGACGTTGATCTCCGCCATGGGGCTGCGCCGGCGCCCGCCGCGCCTGCCGCCGCCACCGCCGAGGGAAGCGCCCATGGCTCAGCTCCTCCGCTCGTCGATCTGGCGCGACAGGATGGCCGAGAATTCGTCGGCGAAACCTTCCAGCCGGCCCTCGAAGCGGCCGACGTCGTTCGACAGCTTGTTGTAGGCGATGACCGCCGGAATCGCCGCGACCAGGCCAAGCGCCGTGGCGAACAGCGCCTCGGCGATGCCGGGGGCGACGACCGCCAGCGACGTGTTCTTCGAGACCGCGATCGAGGAGAAGGAATTCATGATGCCCCAGACCGTGCCGAACAGGCCGACGAAGGGCGCCGTCGAGCCGACGGTGGCGAGGAAGCCGAGATAGCGTTCCAGCCCGTCCAGCTCGCGGTTCAGGGCGACGCGCATCACCTTGGAGATGCGTTCCTGAAGGCCGGTGGCCAGCGCCGCGCCGGGACCGGCGAATTTCTCGGCCGCGCGGCGCCATTCGCGCATGGCGGCGACGAAGACCAGGGCCATCGGGTGATCCGGGCGGGCATTGATGCGGTCGTAGAGATCGTCGATCGAATTGCCCGACCAGAAGGCTTCCTCGAACTGGTCGGCCTGGGCCTGGACCCGGCGCAGGCGGCGCAGCTTGTCGATGATGATGGCCCAGGACCAGAAGGAGGCGAGCAGCAGCAGGATGACCACCGCCTTCACCACCCAGTCCGCCTGCAGGAACAGGCCGACGATCGACATGTCGGGTGCGGCCGCGCCGCCGAGGCCGGTGGCCGTGATGTCGCCGAGAGGTGCGGTGAGGGCGTCAGGCGCGGTATCAGGATTCATTTCGCATTCCCGTGTGGCTGCGACCCTTTCGAGTCGGGTCGTTCTTGAATCTCGAAGGGGGCAAAAGCATGGCGAACCGCGTCCGGAAAGCGCCGGGCGCGCCCGTTCCGGTCGAGACATGCGATTCGGACCAATGCCTGTGTCATGATTTCATCACCCCGGCGCACGATCTGGACCGATTCCATGCTGGCGCCCTTCAGCACCTTGAGGCGCGTCTCGACCACCAGGGCGTCGTCCAGCCGGGCCGGGCGGGCATAGTCGATGTCGATTCGCTTCACGACGAAGCCGAGCGGATCGTCGCCTTCCATCATGGCGTTCTGGTCGATGCCGATCAGGCGGGCGAAATCGCTGCGCGCCCGTTCCATGAATTTCAGGTAGTTGGCGTGATAGACGATGCCGCCCGCGTCCGTGTCCTCGAAGAAGACGCGGACCGGCAGCCAATGGGCGCCGTCGGCCAGGGTTCCCTGCTGGGGCGCGAGCATCGACCAATCAGGCATCATCATCCTCGGACAGGAGGGGGAGTTGCCCGATATCCCCGCCATCGGGCACGGCGAGGCCGAGATGGCGGAAGGCGGCCCTGGTCAGCATCCGCCCGCGCGGCGTGCGCTGCAGGAGGCCCTGCTGGATCAGATAGGGTTCGATGATTTCCTCGATCGCGTCGCGCGGCTCGGACAATGCCGCCGCCATGGTCTCGACCCCCACGGGGCCGCCGCCGTAATCCCGCGCGATCGCCGAGAGATAGCGATGGTCCATGGCGTCGAGCCCGCGCCCGTCGACCTCGAGACGGGTGAGCGCCATGTCCGCCACCTCGGCGTCGACGCTGGCGGCCCGGGCCACCAGGGCGAAGTCGCGCACCCGGCGCAGCAGGCGGCCCGCGACGCGGGGCGTGCCACGGGCACGGCGCGCGATCTCGCGGGCGCCATCCGCCGTCATCGCCATGTCGAGAATATGGGCGCCGCGCCGCACGATCAGCTCCAACTCCCCCACCTCGTAGAAATTGAGGCGGACGGGAATGCCGAAACGGTCGCGCAAGGGCGTGGTCAGCAGGCCGGAGCGGGTGGTGGCGCCGACCAGGGTGAAGGGCGGCAGATCGATCTTCACCGAACGCGCGGCCGGTCCCTCGCCGATCATGAGGTCGAGCTGGAAATCCTCCATCGCCGGATAGAGCACTTCCTCGACCGCCGGATTGAGACGGTGGATCTCGTCGATGAAGAGGACGTCGCGGGGCTCGAGATTGGTGAGCAGGGCGGCGAGATCGCCGGCCCGGGCGATCACCGGGCCCGAGGTCGACTTGAAACCGACGCCGAGTTCACGCGCCATGATCTGCGCCAGCGTCGTCTTGCCGAGGCCGGGGGGGCCGAAGAACAGCACATGGTCCAGCGCCTCGCCCCGGCTGCGCGCCGCCTCGATGAAGACCTTCAGGTTCTCGCGCGCCTTGGCCTGGCCGATGAAATCGTCGAGCCGCGTCGGGCGCAGGCCCGCCTCCAGCGCGTCGTCCTCGCGCCTGGCGCCCGAAACCATGCGGGTTTCACCTGTCATCGCGCCAATTCCTTCAGGCCGCCCCGGATCAGGGCCGCCAGCTCGGCCTCGGGCCCGAGTTTCTCGAGCGCGGCGCCGACGGCGGCCGACGCCTCGATCGGCTTGTAACCCAGATTGACCAGGGCGGAGATGGCCTCGGCATTGTGACCGGCGACGGCGGTCGGCGCGGCGGCGGGCGCGGGGACCGGGCCGGCCGCGACGAAGACGCCGCCCGCGGTGGGCACCTTGTCCTTCAGTTCATTGACGAGGCGGAGCGCCAGCTTGGGTCCGACGCCATTGGCGCGCCCGACCGCCGCCTTGTCGCCCAGGGTAACCGCGCGGGTCAATTCGTCGGGCGACAGCGTGTCCAGAATCGCCAGGGCAACCTTGGCGCCGACGCCCTGCACGGTCTGGAGCACGCGGAACCAGTCGCGTTCCGCCCGGTCGATGAAACCGAACAGGCGGATCGAATCTTCCCGCATCACGGTCTCGACCACCAGCATGGCCGCCTCGCCCGGACCCGGCAGGCGGCGCAGGGTGCGCGCCGAGCAGGTGGCGACGTAACCGACGCCATTGCAGTCGATCATCGCCCAGTCCTCGCCCGTCTCGTCCAGCCGGCCGGAAAGCTTGCCGATCATCGGGCACCCCCGGCGATGCGGTGAGAGAGCGCGCGATCGGTCGCGGCGTGATGGGCGTGGCAGATGGCGACGGCCAGCGCATCGGCCGCGTCGGGCCCGGTGATGGCGACGGCCGGCAGCAGCACCTTCACCATGTGGTGGATCTGGCCCTTGTCGGCATGGCCCGCGCCGACCACGGATTTCTTCACGTGGTTCGGGGTATATTCCGCGACCGAGAGCCCGGCCAGTGCCGGCGCCAGCAGGACGACGCCGCGCACCTGACCCAGTTTCAGGGTGGAGGTCGGGTTCTTGTTGACGAAGGTTTCCTCGACCGCCGCGGCATCGGGGGCATAGCGCGCGATGATGTCGCGCACGCCGTCGAAGATCTGGCGCAGGCGGGCCGAAAGCTCGTCGGCGGCATTCGAGGTGACGGTGCCGTTGGCGACATGGGACAGCCGCGAGCCGACGGCTTCGATCACGCCCCAGCCGGTGCGCTGAAGTCCTGGATCGAGGCCGATGAGCCGCATGATGAGCCGGTACCCTTCCCTGTGGAAGATCCCGGCCTTCGCCGGGATGACGCCTGAACCATTCGTCGCCCCGGCGAAGGCCGGGGCCCTTTCGACGCGAGCGCGCCTCAGGCCGACAGTTTCTCCATGATCTCGTCCGAGACCTCGAAGTTGGAATAGACGTTCTGCACGTCGTCATTGTCTTCGAGGAGGTCGATCATCTTCAGGAGGCTGCGCGCCGTATCCTCGTCCACCGCCGTGGTCACGGTCGGCTTGAAGGTCAGCTTGGCGCTTTCCGCCGGGCCCAGAGCCTCCTCGAGGGCATCGCGGACGGTGCCGAGATCATCGACCGAGGTGGCGATCTCGTGACCGTCGTCGGTCGAGACGCAATCCTCCGCCCCGGCCTCGATCGCCGCTTCCAGCATGGCATCGGCGCCGGCGACATCCGGCTTGTAGGTGATCACGCCGACGCGGTCGAACATATGGGCGACCGAACCGGTGGACCCCAGGTTGCCGCCGAACTTGGTGAAGACCGAGCGCACTTCGGAGGCGGTGCGGTTGCGGTTGTCCGTCAGGCCCTCGACGACGATGGCGATGCCCGAGGGGCCGTAGCCTTCGTAGCGGACTTCCTCGTAGTTGTCGCCTTCGCCGCCGGCCGCCTTCTTGATCGCGCGGTCGATATTGTCCTTGGGCATGTTCTCGGCCCGGGCCGCCAGGATCGCCGCGCGAAGGCGCGGGTTCATCGCCGGATCGGGCATGCCGAGCTTGGCCGCCACCGTGATTTCGCGGGCGAGCTTCGAAAAGATCTTCGACCGCTTGGCGTCCTGGGCACCCTTGCGGTGCATGATGTTCTTGAACTGGGAATGACCTGCCATGTGCTCTACTCCGGGCCGGCGGAACCGTCGCCCTGATTCAGTCAGAAGGGGTGAATTGCGCGGAAAATACCATATGTGGTGGCCGAAAACAGCCACGGACCGCGATTTTCAGGCGTCCGGAGGCCATTGCGGCTTCAGCCGCCCGCCCACGCGCAGGGGTTCGATCCGGAGCGCGCGGCCCGTCGCATCGTCGGTCTCGACCATCAGGCCGCAGACCGTCGCCTCGCCGGCCGCCGCCTCGAAGCGGCCGCCCGGGATGCGGCGGGTGAAACGGTTCAGGGGTTCCGCCTTCTGCATGCCGATCACGCTGTCGTAATCGCCGCACATGCCGGCATCGGTCTGATAGGCGGTGCCGCCCGGCAGGACCTGGGCGTCCGCCGTCGGGATATGGGAATGGGTGCCGACCACGAGGGAGGCGCGGCCGTCGCAGAAATGGCCCATGGCCATTTTCTCCGAGGTCGCTTCGGCATGGACGTCGACGATGGCGGCGGCGACGGCGCCGCCCAGCGGCGCCTTGGCCAGTTCCGCCTCGACCGCGGCGAAGGGATCGTCCAGGGGATCCATGAAGATCCGGCCCATGACGTTGACCACCAGCACCTTCCTGCCGCCCCGCGCCTCGAACACGCCGGCGCCGCGACCGGGCGCCGTGGCGGGGTAGTTGCGCGGGCGCAGCAGGCGGGGATCGGTGCCGATATAGGACAGTGTCTCCTTCTGGTCGAAGGCATGGTTGCCGGTCGAGATGACGTCGACGCCGAGGGCATAGAAGTCGCGCGCGATCTGGGCCGTGATGCCGAAGCCGCCCGCCGCGTTCTCGCCGTTGACGACGATGAAGTCGGGGTTCAGCCGGTCCCGGATCGCGGGCAGATGTTGGGCGAGCCCATCCCGCCCCGAGCGGCCGACGACGTCACCGAAGAAAAGCAGCCTCATGCACCTATTCCGATCGTCTCGCGCTCGGTCACCACATAGTCCAGCGCCGCATCCGTCGCCGCGCGGGGCACGGATGCCACTTCCTGGACGGCGAATGCAAGCCCGATCGCCACGAGACCGGGCTTCGCCGCCCGAAGCAGGGGCAGGGTGCGGTCGTAATAGCCGCCGCCCTGGCCGAGGCGCCCGCCGGCCCGGTCGAAACCGATCAGGGGCACCAGAAGGACGTCGGGCACGCTCTCGCCGCCCGCCGCCGGCACGGGAATATCGAACTCCCCCGCCTCGAGCGCAAGCCCTTCCGCCCAGTCGCGGAAGGCGAGCGGGCGGCCCGGCGCCACCACCACCGGCAGGCAGAGGGCGTGTCCGCGCCCCGCCAGCAGGCGAAGCGCCGGCAGGGGATCGATCTCGCTGCCGTGGGCGACATAGCCGGCGACCACGCCGCCGGCGGGCAGGGCCATGGTGCCGATCCTTTCTGCGAGATGCCGCGCGGCGGCGCCGTCGTCGGCCGTATTGGCCAGGATCCGGCGGCCGCGCAATTCGTGACGCAGGCGCGCCTTGGCCTCGTCCATGTCGTCGGCCGCGTCCGCGCCCTTGGTGTCTTCCGAGATTTCCATCCGCCCCTATGCCCTCTTCCGGACCGGTTCGAACGCCCGGCGGGCCTTCGCCGCCTCGTGCCTTCGCCGCCTCGTGATTGTGGCCGCCTCGCCCGTTCGGGGAAAGACGCCGTCTCTCATGTGGGGGCCGGGGAGGAATATGTAAGTGTGGCGGGACCGCCGAAGCCGCTGGCGTTCCGATCCTCTGTGGCCTGCGTCAGCAGGTGGGCGCCGTGTTCCCGGACCACGGCCCGGCAAGGGACAGCTCCCAAGAGTTCGGGTATTGGCCCCAGGGATTGCAGTGCCTGGCGCACCCGGCAGTACCCGCCACCGCTCATATGTAGGATGCGCCCGGTCCCTTGTCCAAAGATTCTCTTGTCCAAGGATTCCATGCCATCCTCCGGGCTGTTCCTTGGGGGACAGCCGGAAAGGCCGGCCGGTCCTATTCCTTTGTTAACGCCACCGCACTACAAAGGACTGACGGACATGATGACGTTTCGCGAAACCTGGCAGAAATTCCTGCCGATCATCCCTCTCGCCGGGGCGATCCTCGCCCTGCCGGCGTCCGATGCCGATGCCGCCGACGCCTATCGGATCCGGCCCGGCAGCACGACCATCGCCTTCTCGGTCGACCACCTGGGCCTGTTCCAGACCGAAGGCGATTTCACCGCCTTCGACGGCAGCCTCATCCTCGACCTCGACGATCCGTCGAGGAGCCGCGTCGACGTCCGGGTCGAGACCGGCTCGGTCGAAGTCGAATCCGACGAGGCGATGGCGATGCTGCGCTCGGACGATTACTTCGACTCCGGCGATTTCCCGGAGATGCGCTTCAAGGCCGACCATGTGACGTCGCTGGGCGACGGAAAGGTCGAGATCGACGGCGATCTGACCATTCGCGGCGTCACGAGGCGCCAGACCCTGCAGGCGGAACTGACGGATCGCCGCTTCGATCCGGCGGCCGGCGGGGAAGTGGCCAATTTCATCGTCACCGGCAAGGTCGACCGGGTCGGCTTCGGCATGGTCGCCGACCGGGGTTTCGTCTCGGACGACGTCGACCTGCGCATCATCTCCTACATCCGTCTGGTCGGCGACGATGTCGCCGCGCGCTGACGCCCTGCCGCGGCCCCTGGCGGGGTCGCGGCCGGGGCCACGGCCGGGGTCCCGTTCCGGGCGCTGGCCGCTGCCGAACCGCCTTCTGCATTGGGGCACGGCCTTGATGGTGCTCGCCGCCTTCGCCGTGGCGCTGATCATGACCGATGTCGAGGCCCGCGACTTCCTGCTGCGCTTCTGGCTCTATCAGGCCCATAAGACCATCGGGCTTCTGGTGCTGCTGGCCTGCCTCGCCCGGCTCGGGCTGCGGCTCCTCGGGCGCGGGCCGGGCCCGGTGAAGGGTCTCCCGACATCGAAGCGGCGCCTCGCCGGCCTCGGCCATGCCGCGCTCTACGGCCTGCTGCTGGCGATGCCGGTGCTGGGCCTGCTGGTCGCGGATACGGCACCGCAGAAGGTGCCCACCCTGTTCCTGGGGCTATGGCGCCTGCCGGTGCTGATCGGCCCCGATGCCGCCCTGTTCGAAGGCCTGAGCACCCTGCACATGGTGCTGGCCTGGACCCTGGTCGTCCTCGCCCTCGGCCATGGCGCGATGGCGATCCATCACCATCGTCGGGGCCTGGACGTGCTGCGCCGGATGCTCTGAAGGGCCGGAAGCTCTGACGTTTTCGCTCAGGCCGGCTCGAAGCGGGCGACCAGTTGCTCGACCCTTGCGGCGGCCTTTTCGAGGCCCTGGGCGGCGCGGGCTTCGAGATTGCCGGCACGGCTGCTCGCTTCGTGGTGAAGGCGGGAGATTTCGACCCGAAGGCGTTCGATCTCGGCCTGCATGCCCTCCATCTCGTTCAGGCGGTCGGAAAGATCGTCGGCGGCGAGCAGCCCGACCATGAGCAGCACCTGGGCTTCCGGCACTTGGGAGCCCGGCGGCAGGTTCAGGGATTCCGCCTTGGCCTGGAGATATTCCGCGAGATCGCTGATGCGCGCCTCGTCCCCCGGCTGGCAGGCGACGCGATAGTCGCGCTTGTTCACCGTCACCTTGATCTGGTGCATGACGCCCTCACCCGGCGATGGCGCGGTCGAGCCGGCCGATGGTCTGTTCCAGGCGGTCCGCCGCCTTTTCCGCATTCGCCTCGAGACGGAAGAGATCGGCCTGGCGCTGGGCGCCCGTCTGCTCCGCCTTGGCCAGCGACGCCCTCAACTCCGCCATTTCCTTCCGTGCGATGTCCAGTTCGGCCAGCGCCTCGTCGGCGAAGGCCTCGGCATCGGCGAGGCGGCGCTCCAGGTCGCTGTCGGGCGCCGTTTCGGCGGCCGGGCCGGCCTCGCGCAGCGCCGCATTCTCCGCCGTCATCTCGGCGAGGCGGGCCTCGAGGGCGCGATTGTCGTTGCGCGCTTCCTCCAGCGCCAGGGCGACCTGATCGATGTCGCGGTTCAGGCGATCGTATTCGCCGACCAGGGCTTCGTGGACCTCGGCGTCGACCATGTTCGTCCCCGGCAGGGTCTGGGTCGCGGCATCGAGGCGGTCGAGGGCGGCGGCGAGTCGCGCTTCAGCAGCAGCCATACGGTCCATGGGCGGCCTCAATCAATATCTGTGGCTTGGGTCGGGCGAATCATGCCATAGGATGTGCCCCACCACGATTCCGGTCAATTGCCGTCACGGCTTTTCCGCGTGATTTTCCGGCGCTTTCAGGGCCGCCCCGCGCCAATGTCGAGGCTTCCACTCGGCTATGGAGGTTGACACCCGCGCGCCCGTCTGTAATGCAACGCCCGCGAACGGCGACTGCCGCCGTCGGGGCGCGGGTGCGGGCGCCCGGGTCGATCTGTTCAGGCGAAATTCCCATGACCGAGACCAATTCCTCCCAAGCGACGACGGCGCCGGCAGCGCGGGACCTCGCCAACGCCATCCGCGCGCTTTCGATGGACGCGGTGGAGGCGGCGAAGTCGGGCCACCCCGGCATGCCCATGGGCATGGCCGATGTCGCGACCGCGCTGTTCACCGAACATCTGCGTTACGACCCCGGCAATGCCGGCTGGCCCGATCGCGACCGTTTCGTGCTGTCGGCCGGCCATGGCTCGATGCTGCTCTATGCGCTGCTCTATCTGACCGGCTATCCGGACATCGACCTGGACGAGATCAAGAAGTTCCGCCAGCTCGGCAGCCGCACCGCCGGCCATCCGGAATATGGCCACGCCGCCGGCATCGAGACCACCACCGGTCCCCTTGGCCAGGGCATCGCCAATGCCGTCGGCATGGCCATGGCCGAAGCCCACCTCCGCGCCCGCTTCGGCGACGCGCTGATGAACCATTTCACCTATGTCATCGCCGGCGACGGCTGCCTGATGGAAGGCATCTCGCAGGAAGCGATCACGCTGGCCGGCCATCTGAAGCTGAACAAGCTGATCGTGCTCTGGGACGACAACAGGATCACCATCGACGGCGCGACCGATCTCTCGACCTCGGAGAACATGGCGCTGCGCTTCGAGGCGGCGGGCTGGGCCGTCGACGCGGTCGACGGCCATGACGCCGCCGCCGTCTCGGTCGCGATCGCCCGCGCCAAGCTCTCCACCGACAAGCCGACCATGATCGCCTGCCGCACCACGATCGGCTTCGGCGCGCCGACCAAGGCCGGCAAGTCGTCGGCCCACGGCAGCCCGCTCGGCGCCGAGGAGATCGAGGGGGCGCGCGCGGCGCTGGGCTGGCCCCATGGCCCGTTCGAGATCCCGGACGACATCCTGTCCGCCTGGCGCGACGCCGCCAAGGCCCGCGCGGCCGAGGGCAAGGCCTGGGGCGACCGCTTCCTGGCGACCCCCAAGGAAACCCAGGAAGCCTTCGAGAATGCCTTCTCGGGTTTCGTGCCCGGCGCCCTGATCGGCGAGATCAACGCCTTCAAGGCCAAGATTTCCACCGAAAAGCCGAGCGTCGCCACCCGCAAGTCGTCGGAAATGGCGCTCGAGGTGGTGAACCGCGTGCTGCCGACCACCATCGGCGGCTCGGCCGATCTGACCGGCTCCAACAATACGCTGACCAAGGGTCTCGGCACCTTCGCGCCGGGCTCCTACGAGGGCCGTTACGTCTATTGGGGCGTGCGCGAACACGGCATGGCGGCGGCCATGAACGGCATGGCGCTGCATGGCGGCGTCATCCCCTATGGCGGCACCTTCCTCGCCTTCGCCGATTATTGCCGGCCCTCGATCCGCCTCGCGGCGCTGATGGGCATCCGCTCGATCTTCGTCATGACCCACGACTCGATCGGCCTCGGCGAGGACGGCCCGACCCACCAGCCGGTGGAGCAGCTGGCCGCGCTGCGCGCCATTCCGGGCCTCAACGTGTTCCGCCCCTGCGACACGGTCGAGACGGCGGAAGCCTGGGCAGTCGCCGTCGGCTCCCTGACCGCGCCGTCGGTTTTGGCCCTGTCGCGCCAGAACCTGCCGACGCTGCGCGAGACCCATACCGACATGAACCTGACCGCCAAGGGCGCCTACGAGCTGCTGCCGGCGGTGGGCGGCGTGGCTCAGGTCAGCCTCTTCGCCTCCGGCTCCGAGGTCGAGCTGGCGGTCAAGGCGCGCGAGCTGCTGGCCGCCGAGGGTATCCTGGCCCGCGTCGTCTCCGTGCCCTGCATGGAACTCTTCGCATCCCAGGACCAGGCCTATCAGGAGACCGTGGTCGGCAACGCGCCCTGCGTCGGCGTCGAGGCTGGTATCGCCATGGGTTGGGAACCGATCCTGGGGGTGCCGACTTACTTCGTCGGCATGGACGGTTTCGGGGCGTCCGCGCCGGCGAAGGATCTCTTCAAGCATTTCGGCATCACCGCCGAGGCGGTGACCGAGGCGGCGAAAGCCGCCATCGGCAAATGATTTCTGACAGGAGGATTGAATGGCTGTTCGGGTAGCGATCAACGGTTTCGGGCGCATCGGCCGCAACGTGCTGCGCGCCATCGCCGAGTCCGGTCGCACGGATGTCGAGGTCGTCGCCGTCAACGACCTCGGCCCGGTCGAGACCAACGCGCATCTGCTGCGCTTCGACTCGGTCCATGGCCGCTTCCCGGGCGAAGTCGCGGTCGACGGTGACGCGATCGTCGTCAACGGCAAGAGGATCGCGGTCACCGCGATCCGCAACCCCGCCGAACTGCCCCACAAGGATCTCGGCGTCGACATCGCCATGGAATGCACGGGCATCTTCGCCTCGAAGGACAAGGCCTCCGCCCATCTGACCGCCGGCGCCAAGCGCGTCCTGGTCTCGGCCCCGGCCGACGGCGCCGACCTGACGGTCGTCTACGGCGTGAACCACAAGGCCCTGACCGCCGATCACCTGGTGGTCTCCAACGCCTCCTGCACCACCAACTGCCTCGCCCCCGTGGCCAAGGTCCTGAACGATGCCATCGGCATCGACAAGGGCTTCATGACCACGATCCACAGCTACACCAACGACCAGCCGTCGCTCGATCAGATGCACAAGGATCTGTATCGCGCCCGCGCCGCCGCGCTCTCCATGATCCCGACCTCGACCGGCGCCGCCAAGGCCGTCGGCCTGGTGCTGCCGGAGCTGAAGGGCAAGCTGGACGGCGTCTCGGTCCGCGTGCCGACCCCGAACGTCTCGGTCGTCGACCTGAAGTTCGTCGCCAAGCGCGAGACCACGGTCGAGGAAGTGAACGCCGCCATCAAGGCCGCCGCCGACGGCGAACTGAAGGGCGTTCTCGCCTATACCGCCGCGCCGAACGTCTCGATCGACTTCAACCACGATCCGGCTTCGTCCACCTTCGCCCTCGACCAGACCAAGGTCATGGAAGGCACCCTGGTTCGTATCCTCACCTGGTACGACAACGAATGGGGCTTCTCCAACCGCATGAGCGACACCGCCGTCGCCATGGCCGCCCTGATCTGAGGAGAGGCTGGATGAGCGTGCAACCCGCCAAACGTGACGAGAACCCCGCCACGGCGGGGCGCCGCTTCGCCGGCATCGACGACCTCGGCGACCTTCACGGCCGCCGGGTCCTGCTGCGGGTCGATCTGAACGCCCCGATGCAGGACGGCGTCGTCACCGACCTGACCCGCCTGCAGGCCAATGCGGTCACCATCAAGGCGCTGGCCGCCAAGGGCGCCCGCGTCATCGTGCTGTCGCACTTCGGCCGGCCCAAGGGCAAATGGGACGCCAGCCAGAGTCTCCGTCCGGTGGCCGAGGCCCTGCCCGTGATCATCGGCCTGCCGGTCGCCTTCGCCGCCGACTGCGTCGGCCCCGTGGCCAAGGCCGCGGTGAACGGCATGGCGCCGGGTTCCGTCCTCGTCCTGCAGAACACCCGCTTCTATCCGGGCGAGGAAGCGAACGATCCCGAGTTCACCGCCCAACTCGCCGAACTGGGCGACGTCTATGTGAACGACGCCTTCTCCTGCGCCCATCGCGCCCATGCCTCGACCGCCGGTCTCGCGGGGCTGCTGCCCCACGCCGCCGGCATCTGGATGAAGAAGGAACTGGACGCCCTGGAAGCGGCCCTCGGCAGCCCCAAGCACCCGGTGGTCGCCGTGGTCGGCGGCGCCAAGGTCTCGTCCAAGCTGGACGTCATCGGCAATCTGGTCGGCAAGGTCGATCACCTGGTGATCGGCGGCGGCATGGCCAACACCTTCCTCTTCGCCGAGGGCAAGGAGATCGGCAAGAGCCTGGCGGAACGCGAGATGGCCGACACCGCCCGCGCCATCGTCGAGAAGGCCAAGGCCGCCGGCACCGAAATCGTCCTGCCGGTCGACGGCGTGGTCGCCCGCGAATTCAAGGCCTATGCCGAGAACGAGGTGGTGTCGGTCGATGCCGTGCCCGAGGACGCCATGATCCTCGACATCGGCCCCGCCTCGATCGAGCGCGTGAAGGCCGTCCTGCGCCAGGCCAAGACCGTGGTCTGGAACGGGCCCTTCGGCGTCTTCGAGATGGAACCCTTCGATCTCGGCACCAATGCCTGCGCCCGCGAGGCGGCGAAACTGACCCGCGAGGGCAAGCTGCTGTCGGTCGCCGGTGGGGGCGATACCGTCGCGGCCCTGAACCACGCGGGCGAATGCGAAGCCTTCTCCTTCGTCTCGACCGCCGGCGGCGCCTTCCTCGAATGGCTCGAGGGTCGGGAACTGCCGGGCGTGAAGGCCCTGGCGAAATGAGGACGGGCCGGCGGATCTCCCGTCCGCCGGCTTTTTTTGTGCAGTGCCGCATGGACGATGCCGCGCCGTCTTGCTAAAAGCGCGGCCATCATTTCAACCCAGTCATTTTCGGGGGACCCCATGACCAAGATCACCAAGAAGGTGAAGGAAATCCTCTCGTGGTACGAGAGCGACAACCCGGGCACCAAGGCCAATCTTGCCCGCATCCTCGGCGCCGGCCGTCTCGGCGGCACCGGCAAGATGATCATCCTTCCGGTCGACCAGGGGTTCGAGCACGGCCCGGCGCGCAGCTTCGCGCCCAACCCGGCCGCCTATGACCCGCATTACCACTTCCAGATGGCGGTCGACGCCGGACTTTCGGCCTATGCCTCCGTGCTCGGCATGATCGAGGCGGGCGCCGACAGCTTCGCCGGCCAGATCCCGACCATCCTGAAGGTCAATTCCTCGAACAGCCTGTCGCGCGCCAAGGAAGCGCCGGACCAGGCCGTGACCGGCACCGTGAAGGACGCCATCCGTCTCGGCTGCTCGGCCATCGGCTTCACCATGTATCCGGGTTCGGACCAGATGTTCGACCAGATGGAAGAACTGCGCGAACTGACCGCCGAAGCCAAGGACGCCGGTCTCGCCGTCGTCGTCTGGTCCTATCCGCGCGGCGGCAACCTGACCAAGGACGGCGAGCTGGCGATCGACGTCGGCGCCTATGCCGCCCATATGGCCGCCCTGATGGGCGCCCATATCATCAAGGTGAAGCTGGCCACCGACCACATCGAACAGGGCGAGGCCAAGAAGGTCTACGACAAGCACCCCGTCGACCTCTCGACCCAGGCCGCGCGTGTCCGCCACGTCACCCAGGCCTGCTTCAACGGCCGCCGTCTGGTGGTGTTCTCGGGCGGCGCCGCGAAGTCCGAGGATTCGGTCTATGACGACGCCCGCGCCATCCGCGACGGCGGCGGCAACGGCTCGATCATCGGCCGCAACACCTTCCAGCGCTCGCGCGAGGATGCGCTGGCCATGCTCGACAAGCTGGTCCGCATCTACAAGGGCCAGGAATAACATGGCCGGGGCAGGGGATCGTTCGCGGGACGACGCGCGCCTGCCCTGCCGGCTCTATCTGGTCACGCCGCCCGCCTTCGAGACGAAGGCCTTCGCCGAAACGCTGAAGGCCGCCCTCGGGGCGGGCGACGTCGCCTGCGTCCAGTTGCGTCTCAAGGACGTGACGGACGACCATATCCTGCGCACCGCCGACGTCTTGTTGCCGATCGTGCAGGACGCGGGCGCCGCCTTCATCCTGAACGACCGCCCGGATCTCGCCGCCGTGCTCGGCGCCGACGGCGTCCATGTCGGCCAGGACGACGCGCCCTATGCCGAGGCGCGGCGCCTGGTCGGGCCCGACGCCATCGTCGGCGTCACCTGCCACGACAGCCGTCACCTCGCCATGGAAGCGGGGGAGGCCGGGGCCGACTACGTCGCCTTCGGCGCCTTCTTCCCGACCGCCACCAAGGATCCCAAGGCCCGCGCGCCCTTCGAGCTGGTGCGCTGGTGGTCCGAGATGATGACCGTGCCCCAGGTCGCGATCGGCGGCATCACGGTCGAAAACTGCCGCCCCCTGATCGAGGCCGGCGCCGATTTCCTGGCGGTTTCCGCAGGCATCTGGCAGCACGCGGACGGCCCCGCCGCGGCGGTCGCCGCCTTCAACGCGATTTTCGCCAGCCCCTGAGCCGTCAGCCCCTCACCCCACCCCTCGCCCCTTTGGGGAGAGGGCGGGGATGAGGGGTGAAACACCGGCGCGTTCCAGCTCAATACAGATTGTCCCGCGCGTCCGCCTCCAGCATCTGATCGATCGCCTCGGCCGGGACGGGGGCGTTGAGCTGGTCCTTCAGCATCTGGCCGAAACTCGGCATCGCGTCGCGGGCGACGTGCCGCGCGGGATCCCACAGGGCCGAGCGCTTCAATGCCTTGGTGCAATGGAGGAAGGCTTCCTCGACCGTGATCAGGAGGACGCTGCGGGGCGGCTTGCCGTCCACCAGGAAGCGTTCCATCAGATCCGGCGTCGTCACCGTGACACCCCTGCCGTTGACCCGCAGCATCTCGTCGAAGCCGGGCACGAAGAACAGCAGGCCGACCGCCGGATGGGCGGTCAGGTTGCCGAGGGAATCGAGGCGGTTGTTGCCCGGCCAGTCGGGCATGGCGAGACGGTTGGCGTCGAGGACGTGGACGAAGCCCGGCGCGCCGCCCCGGGGCGAAACGTCGGCGCCGCCGTCCGGCCGGCTGGTGCCGATGCAGACGAAGGGCGAGAGTTCGATGAAGCGGCTGCAATGGACGTCCAGAAACGAGAGCTGCTTCATCGTCGCGCCGTCGGACGGCATGGGATAGACGGTGCGCAGGCCGGCTTCGTCGAGGATGTTGTCGGTCATGGTCGGATCCCCCTTTCGGCCATGGTCGCCGCCGGGCGCATGACACGCAAGCGGCGCGGGCGTTTGACCCCGATCGCCCCTGCTGATAGTTTCCGGCCCCGTCGCGCCGGTCTTGCCCCGCGCCTGCTCCTTCCCTTCGTCCGAGGTTCTTCCATGGCGTTCCGTTCGCCGCTCATCAATGTCATGGCGTCCGCCGCCACCAAGGCCGCCCGCGGCCTGAAGCGCGATTTCGGCGAGGTCGAGAACCTCCAGGTCTCGAAGAAGGGCCCGTCCGACTTCGTCTCCGTCGCCGACCAGAAGGCCGAGGAAGTGCTGCACGCCGAACTGTCGCGCGTGCGCCCCGACTTCGGCTTCCTGATGGAGGAGGGCGGCGAGATCGAGGGCAAGGACAAGTCGCACCGCTGGATCATCGATCCCCTGGACGGCACCACCAATTTCCTGCACGGCCTGCCGCAATTCGCCATTTCGATCGGTGTCGAGCGCGATGGCGAAATCATCGCCGGCGTCGTCTACAACCCGATCGCCGACGAGATGTATTGGGCCGAGAAGGGCGCCGGCGCCTATTGCAACGACCGCCGTCTGCGGGTCGCCGCCCGCAAGGACCTGAAGGAATGCGTGATCGCCACCGGCATTCCCTTCCACGGCAAGGGTGATCACCTGCGTTTCCTGAAGGAATTGGGCCTGATCATGCGCGAGACCGCGGGCATCCGCCGGTTCGGCGCCGCCTCGCTCGATCTCGCCTTCGTCGCCGCCGGCCGCTTCGACGGCTTCTGGGAGACCGGGCTGCAGCCCTGGGACGTCGCCGCCGGGATTATCCTGGTGCGCGAGGCGGGCGGTTTCGTCAGCGACCAGCGGGGCTCGAAGAAGGTGCTGGAGGCACCGGAGATCGTCGCCGGCAACGAAATCGTGCACGAGAAGTTGCGGCGCCTCGTCGAACGGGCCGGCCTGCCGCCCAAAAAGCCGCGGCCAAAGGCCCAAACAGCGGTTGCGGAGCGGCCCGAGCCCGAGAAATGATAGGCCCGGGGCGTTCGGTTACGTCGCGTCGCAATATTTCGCCGGTTTCGCGACTCGACGGATCCTGTTAAGAGTGCGAAGGAACAGGGGAGTGCAAGGGGTATGAGGGCAGCCACCAGTGCTCGCGCATTTCACTGCGCCGCCAGAACTGGTGCCTTCTCCGCCAGCGTTTCACCCCGTGGGGTCTCCCTCAAGGCGATCGCCGTCGCCGTCGGCCTGATGGGCCTCGGTATCGCGCCGGCCCATGCCGGCGGCAACGAGGAAGACCAGTCCACCCACATCACGGTTCCCGCCCGACCGCATGCCGGCGGCGCCGGCACGGGCGGACGGCCGGCCCCGGCGCGCCGCTACGATCCCGCCATCGATTTTCAGACCATCGTGATCGGCGGCGGTTCCGCGCCCGGCGTGATCGTCGACATGTCGGTGCTGGACGACCTGATGGCACCGCCCCCGCCGCCGCGCCCCCGCGCCGTCGCCCGCCCGGCACCGCGACTGACGCCGCCGCCCGCCCCTGCCGCCGCCGCTCCGCCTGCTCCCGTCGAACCCGAAATCGCACTGGTCGAGCCTGAGGCGCCGGCGGAAACCGCCGATACCGTGCGGCCGGTGGAAAAGCCCGATCCTTCGGCGCCCGCCGTCGCGCTGCCGGAACCGGTCGAGCCGGAATCGGTCGCGCCTGAACCGAGCGTCGCCGAGCCTGTCGCGCCCGAGCCCGAACCGGCGCCGCCGCCCGTCACGATCGACGTCGATACGCCGCGCACCCTGGCGATGATCGAGCTCGGCTCGCGCCTCGGCGAACCGGCCATGGCCGAACCGCCGCCGCCACCCGCGCCGGAACCAGCACCGCCACCGCCGCCACCGCCCGCCCCGGCGAGTAGCGGACCCACCGACCTGACCGCCGGCCTCCCGGAGCCCGAACCCGAACCCGCCCCGCCCGAACCCTTGCCCGAGCCGGAACCCGTGCCCGAGCCGGCGCCGGCAGCGGCACCCGCAACTTCGCCCGCCCCAGCCCCGACCACGGCGGCCGCCGCCGTTCCGGCCCCGGCCGTCGCCGGGCGCGGCGGCCTGCCGTCGGTCGCCAAACAGGTGACCCAGGTGGCGTTCGCCACTTCCGGCGATGCGCTGGACGACGACGGGCGGGCCGCGCTCGATGCCGTCGTCGAACAGTTGAAGGAGCCCGGCGGGCGCATCCTGGTGCGCGGTTTCGCCAG
The DNA here is from genome assembly GCF_021568905.1 of Zavarzinia marina. Classification (GTDB taxonomy): domain Bacteria; phylum Pseudomonadota; class Alphaproteobacteria; order Zavarziniales; family Zavarziniaceae; genus Zavarzinia; species Zavarzinia marina. The sequence continues at coordinate 131,089 of NZ_JAKGSB010000005.1, forward strand.
CGGCACCAATGACACCGCGACCGGGGCGCGGCGCCTGTCGCGCCAGCGCGTGCTGGCGGTCCGCACCTATCTGATCGAGAAGGGCGTGCCCGCGACGCTGATCGACCTGCGCGCCGTCGGCATGGCGCCGGACGCGCCGGTCGCCGACGGTGTCGACATCGCCATCATGCCCTGATCGCCGGTCTTCCCCGCCGTGATGGCCCGGCCCTGACGGTCCGGCCGGGTGACGGGGCCGCCGAGGGGCCGAAACCCTGGGGAACGACCTGAGATGAACGTCGATCGCTATCTGCTCCGCATGACGCTCTTCCTGCTGGCGATCGCCGGTCTGGTGGTGTTCCTGCTGGCCCCGGCGAGCCGTTTCTTCGCCACCAACGTCGCGCTGAATTCGGTGATCATCGCCGTCGCCCTGCTGGGCGTCGTCTACATGCTGCGCCAGGTCCTGGAACTGCGGCCCGAGGTGCGCTGGTTCGAGCGCCTGACCGCCCAGGACGTCAATCTGGCCGAAGTGCCGGCGCCCGACCTGATGGGCCCGATCGCCGCCGCCATGACCGAGAAGCGCGGCGCCCGCTGGCAGCTCGGCCCGACCGCCACCCGTGCCCTGGTCGACGGTCTCGCCGCCCGCCTCGACGAGAAACGCGACATCGGCCGCTATCTGGTGCAGGTGCTGATCTTCCTCGGCCTGCTCGGCACCTTCTGGGGCCTGCTGTCCACCGTCTCCTCGATCGGGGAGGCGATCCGCAACCTCAATATCGCCGGCGGCGGCGACTTCACCGCCATGTTCGGCGAATTGAAGCGCGGGCTGGAGGCGCCGCTGTCGGGCATGGGCACGGCCTTCTCGTCCTCCCTGTTCGGCCTGTCGGGTTCCCTCATTCTCGGCTTTCTGGAACTTCAGGCGAGCCAGGCCCAGGGCCGTTTCCTGGGCGAGGTCGAGGATTATCTGACCGCCAATACGCGCCTCGGCGGCACGGCGGCGATGGAGGGCGAGACCGGCGCCGGCGTACCCGCCTATGTCTCGGCCCTCCTCGAATCGACGGCCGAAAGCCTCGATCGCCTGCAACGCACCATGGCCCATGCCGAAGAGAACCGGGTGACGGCCAACGACGCCCTGGTCAATCTGACCGAGCGCCTGGCGACGCTCGCCGCCCAGATGCGGGCCGAACAGGAACTGATGGTGCGCATCGCCGAAGCCCAGATGGAATTGAAGCCGGCCCTGCAGCGGATCGCCCAGGCCCAGACCGCCCCGGCCCTGGACGAGGCGAGCAAGGCCCATCTGCGCAATCTCGACACCGGTATCGCCCGCCTGACCGAAGGCCAGCGCGCCGGCCTCGACGAAGTGGCGGCCCAGGTGAAGATCCTGACCCGCACCATCGCCGCCATGGCCGCCGAGGAGCGCTGACATGGCGGCGCGCAGCCGGCGCTTTCGCGACCGCGGCGGACCCGACATCTGGCCCGGCTTCGTCGATGCCCTGGCGACCCTGCTGCTGGCCATCACCTTCCTGCTGTCGGTCTTCATGCTGGCCCAGTTCTTCCTGGGTCAGGCCCTGTCCGGACGGGACGAGGCCCTGGCCCGCCTGAACCGCCAGATCGCCGACCTGACCGATCTGCTGGCCCTCGAACGTCAGGCCAACGCGGAATTGCGGCTTTCGGTCTCCAGCCTTTCGAGCGGCATCGAAAGCGCCAACGCCGAGCGCGATACCCTGCGCGACCGGTTGCGGGACCAGGAGTCCGACGCCGCCGGCCTCGAAGGACGGGTCGAGAGCCTGACCGCCGAACTGGACCGGGAGAAGGCCCTGACCGCCGATGCCCAGGCCCAGGTCGATCTCCTGAACCGGCAGTTGGCCGAGCTGCGCATCCAGCTGCAGGAAATCGCCGCCATGCTCGATCAGGCCGAGGCGGCGGACCGCGAGAGCCAGGCCGTGATCGCCGACCTCGGCCGAAGGCTCAATCTGGCGCTCGCCTCCAAGGTCGAGGAACTGGCGCGCTATCGCTCGGAATTCTTCGGGCGCCTGCGCGAGGTGCTGGGCGAGCGCAAGGATGTGCGCATCGTCGGCGACCGCTTCGTCTTCCAGTCAGAGGTGCTCTTCGCCTCGGGCTCGGCCGAAATCGGGGAGGGCGGACAGCAGACCCTGGCGCGCTTCGCCGCGACCCTGAAGGAGATCGCCGCCGAAATCCCGGACGACCTGCCGTGGATCCTGCGGGTCGACGGCCATACGGACGTCACGCCGATCAATTCCGCGCTCTATCCCTCGAACTGGGAATTGTCGACCGCGCGCGCGGTCGCCGTCGCCAAATTCCTGATCGCGGAAGGCCTGCCCCCCAACCGCCTGGCCGCAACCGGCTTCGGCGAGTTCCAGCCCCTCGATCCCGAGAACACGCCGGAGGCGCTGGCCCGCAACCGGCGCATCGAGCTGAAGCTGACGGAACGGTGAAACAGGCGCGCCGTCCATAAAACGCGTCATCCCGGCGAAGGCCGGAACCTTTCGCAGGCAAGGATGTCGTCGCGTCGAAGGGATCAGGCCGCGTCGGCCTTCACCAGGGCCTTGGGGCGCGTGCGCAATCCGTCGATCAGCAGGTCGATGACGCCTTCCGCTTCCCGCTCCAGCTTGTCGAGGGCGAGGCCGGTGAAGAGTTGGGGATAGCGGAACTTGAAGGTGGCCGACTGGATCATCTCCGCCGTGAAGTTCACATCCTCGATGTCGAATTCGCCGGTGGCATTGCCCATGGCCAGGATTTCCGCGATCAGGGAGCGCACCCGCGCCAGGCCTTCATTGGCGACATGGGGACGTTCGCGGGCCACGATCTCGGCCATTTCGATCCAGTGCTGGTCCCGCTCCAATTCCTGGAAGGTGATCTGCATCTGTTCGAGGAGGAAGCTGCGCAGACGCTCCACCGCGGGGATGTCGGGGCGGCGCACCACTTCGCGCAGGCGTTCGGCGGTGCGCAGGAAGCTCTGCCGGGCGATCTCCTCGGCGATGTCGAGCTTGGACATGAAGTAGCGATAGAGGTTGCCGGCCGACATCTTGCAGTCGGAGGCCAGCTCCGCCATGGTCGTCTTGCCATAGCCGTAGCGCGACAGCCGGTCTTTCGCGGCTGTGATGATCGCTTGCTTTATTTCCTCGTGACGCTTCATCCCGCTCTTTGTTTATCTGCTGAATCCTGAACGCTCAAGATAACGTTCACGCTTCAGGGCCGAAATTTGCAAGCAAATTCCGTATTTTGCAGCGCAGCATGGGAAAATTCCATTGCTTGGTTCAAATATGGTCTCATCTTTGCCGCCCGCAATTCCGCAAACCACACCGAATCGTCTGGAATGGCCGCCATGCATTTTGCCGTGATCTGTACCGACAAGCCCGGCGGGATGGAGATCCGTCTCGCCAACCGCCCCGCCCACCTCGAATGGCTGAAGGCGCCGGGCAGCCGGATCCGGATCGCCGGCCCCTTCACCACCGACGACGGTGCCGCCATGACCGGCAGCATGCTGGTGATCGAGGCGGAGGATGCGGCAACGGCGGAGGCCTATTGCGCCGAGGACCCCTATGCCAGGGCCGGTCTCTTCGCCAAGGTCGAGATCAAGCCCTGGAAATGGGTGATCGGCCAGCCGGCGGAGGTGTGAGATGGCCCATTGGCTGGTGAAATCGGAACCCGGCGCCTGGTCCTGGGACGATCAGGTGCGCGACGGCACCACCTTCTGGTCGGGCGTGCGCAACTATCAGGCGTCCAACAACCTGAAGGCCATGAAGAAGGGCGACCGCTGCTTCTTCTACCATTCGGTCAACGAGAAGCGGATCGTCGGCGTCGTCGAAGTGGTGAAGGAATATTATCCCGACCACACGGACGAGAGCGGGCGCTTCGGCATGGTCGACGTCAAGGCGGTGAAACCCCTGAAGACCCCCGTCACCCTGGAGCAGGTGAAGGCCGATCCGCGCCTCAACCACCTCGCCCTGGTGAAGCAGTCCCGGCTCTCGGTGATGCCGGTCGACGACGAGGCCTGGACGGTGATCTGCGAGTTGGGCGGCATCAAGGCCTGATGGCCTCGAGCCCGAGGGCACCGATCGCCGCCACGCCGACGATGCCGCTGCCGGCGAGGCGCGGCGCCGTCACCCCGTCGACGCCGCCGAGGGCATAGACGGGCATGCCCGCCCGCCGCGCCAGTCCCGCGAAGCGGACGGGCCCGAGAGATTCCGCCCCCGGATGGCTGGCGGTCGGGAACACCGGCGACAGGAAGACGGCCGCGACACCGGCACGCCGCGCGCGCATAAGCGCCTTTTGGCTGTGGGCGGCGGCGGTGGCGAATCCCCGCACACACATCGGCAGGCGTTTTTCCGGCCAATGGACGCCCGCCGCGCCGATCCGCCGGGCTAGGCCGGCATCTCCCGACACCAGCAGGCGCAGACCCCGGGACCGGCACACCTCCGACAATGCCCGGCCGAGCACCAGCCGTGCCGCCGCCGGCAGATCGCCGTCGCGCAGCACCACCAGGCTGCCCCGGGGCAGGGCCGCCGCCGCCGCCAGGGGATCGGGCAGGCGCGCGCGATCCGTCAGCAGGACGAGGGGCGGCAGAACACCGCGCGCATGATGGCGGGCATTGAGGCGGCGGGCGGCGGTTGCTAGCTTCTGGTCCATCATGTCGTCCGAATCCGAACAGACCATCGCCGACCGTCTCGCCCATGTCGAGGCGCGGATCGCCAAGGCCTGCCGCGCCACCGGCCGCGATCCGGCCGAGGTGCGCCTGATCGCCGTCTCCAAGACCCATGATGCCGACGCCGTGCGCGCCGCCCTGGCGGCCGGCCACCGCGTCTTCGGCGAGAACCGGGTGCAGGAGGCGGAAGGCAAATTCCCCGCCCTGAAGGCTGAATATCCCGATCTGGAACTCCATCTGATCGGGCCGCTGCAGACCAACAAGGCGAAGGATGCGGTCGCCCTGTTCGACGTCATCGAGACCGTGGACCGGGAAAAGCTGGCGGCCGCCATCGCCGCCGCCTCGGAAAAGACGGGTCGGCGTCCGCGCTGCTTCGTCCAGGTCAACACGGGGGAGGAACCGCAGAAGGCCGGCTGCCTGCCGGCGGCGGCGGACGCCCTGATCGCCGCCTGCCGCATCACCCATGGCCTCGACGTCGTCGGCCTGATGTGCATTCCACCGATCGACGACGAGCCGTCGCTGCATTTCGCCCTGCTGCGCAAGATCGCGGCGCGGAACGGGCTGCACCAGCTTTCCATGGGCATGTCCAGCGACTATGAGATCGCGGTCCGCCAGGGCGCCACCCAGGTCCGGGTGGGGACGGCCATCTTCGGCCAGCGCGACTATTCCGCCGGGTGAACCACCAGCCGGCTGTCCGGCCCGACCGCCGCCAGCGCCGCCGTGAGATCGGCCAGCGCGAGTGCCACGCAGCCGGCGGTCGGCCCGCCGTCCTCGGGCCGCAGATGCATGAAGATGGCACTGCCCGCCCCCGGCACCGGCGGATCGTCGTTGTGCCCGACCACCACCACCAGGTCATAAAGGTGATCGTCGCGCCACATGACCTCGTGACCGGCCGGAAAGGGCAGTTTCACCGGCCGATTGTAGGACGCGTGATCCGGATCGTCGCACCAGCCGTCGTCCGCCGCGAGCGCCGAGACCGGCAGTTCAGTAATCGGTGGCGTTACGCGATCCGGGCGATACAGCACCCGGCGCAGGGGCCAGGCGCCGACGGGCGTCGCCCCGTCGCCCTCGCGCTTGTCCGCCCTCATGCCGCCCCGGCCGAGGCTGGCCGCATAACGCCTACCGGCGCATTCGACCGTCCCGTCCGGAAAGACGTGAATGTCCATCGTCAGGGCAGAAGCACGGTCGAGCCGACGGTCCTTCGCCCTTCCAGCGCCTCATGGGCCGCGACGACGTCCGTCAGGGCGAAACGCTGGCGGACATTGGTTCGGATCACGCCCCGTGCCACCAGATCGAAGAGTTCGGCCGCCGCCGCATCGCGCTCCGCCTTGTCGCCGATATAGTGGAACAGGGTGGGGCGGGTGAGAAACAGCGAACCCTTGGCCGACAGCACACCCGGCGAAAAGGCCGGCACCGGCCCGCTGGCATTGCCGAAGGTGACCATCAGGCCCCGGACCGAAAGACTGTCGAGGGAGCCTTCCCACGTATCCTTGCCGACCGAGTCATAGACCACCGGCACGCCCTTTCCGCCGGTCAGCTCGCGCACGCGCCCGGCCACATCCTCCTCGCGGTAGAGGATGACCTCGGCCGCGCCATGGGCCTTGGCCAACTCGGCCTTTTCCGGGCTGCCGGCGGTGCCGATCAGACGCACGCCCAGATGTTTCGCCCATTGGCAGGCGATCAGGCCGACGCCGCCGGCGGCGGCATGGAACAGCACGGTCTCCCCCGCCTTGACCGGATAGGTCCGGCGCAGCAGATACCATGCGGTCAGACCCTGGAGCATGAGGGAGGCGGCATCCTCGTCGCTCACCCCGTCCGGCAGTTTCATCAGGAGTTCGGCGGGGAAATTGCGGCGGTCGCCATAGGCGCCGAGGGGGCCGATGCAGTAACCGACCCGGTCACCCGGCGCCAGCCCCTCGACCCCCGGGCCGAGCGCCTCGATCACGCCCGCGGCCTCGAGACCGATGCCGGTCGGCAGCGGCATGGGATAGAGGCCGCTGCGGTGGTAGCAGTCGATGAAGTTCAGCCCCACCGCGGTATGGCGCAGGCGCACCTCGCCCGGGCCGGGATCGGGCAGATCCTCGGTTTCGAGGGCCATGACCTCGGGCCCGCCGAAGCCATGGACGCGGACGACCTGTGCCCTGGTCATCGCCGCACCCCTCAGGCCAGATTGGTCTTGAAGAAGTCGATCGTGCGCTGGTTCGCAAGATCGGCCGAAGCCTTGTCGTAATGGGCGCCACCGATCCGGGCAAAGGCATGGTCCTGCCCGGCATAGCTGTGCAGCGTGACCAGACCGTTGCCGCCGAGACCCGCCGCCACCTTGGCCTGGGCTTCCGGCGGCACGAATTGGTCCTTTTCCGCGATATGCAGCATCAGGGGCTTCTTGATGCCGGCGGCGAGGTCCAGCACATCCTCGATGCCGACGCCGTAATAGCCGACGGTGGCGTCGACCGCCGTCAGGGCCGCCGTGCGATAGGCCATGTGGCCGCCCAAGCAATAGCCGACCGCGCCCACCTTGCCCGTGGTGCCGGCCATGGTGGCGGCGACGGCACGGGTGGCGTCGATATCGTCGATACCCTTCTCGCGATCGAAGGCGGAGAACAGGGAGAAGGCGCGATCCCATTCCGCCTTGGTCTGATCCGTGATGTCGATGCCCGGCTCGATCCGCCAGAACAGATCCGGGCAGATGGCGACGAAACCTTCGCCCGCCAGCCAGTCGCAGACGCCGCGCATGACCGCGTTCACGCCGAAAATCTCCTGAATGACGACAATGGCGGGGGCAGGGCCGCCGCCGGCCGGCGTGGCGACATAGGCCGCGAAGGAACCGCCGTCCTTGGCCGCAATGGTGATCGTCGAAACCGTCATCTGAAACCTCCCTCGGCGCGCCCCTGGAACCGGGTCGGCGCTCGAAGGGCGATGCTAATGAAGGAGCATGGCCTTGTCATGACTGTCTGGATCATGATTGTCGCCCGAACGAATCAGTCGGGAATGTCCGCCATGCCCTCATGGCTCAGCAGCCAGCGCTTCAGGCCGGTATCGCCGCCATAGCCGCCGAGGCGCGGCCCCGCCGCCAGCACCCGGTGGCAGGGCACCAGCAGGCCGACCGGGTTGCGCCCGCAGGCCTGGCCCACCGCCTGGGCCGCCACGCCGCCCAGTGCCCGGGCCAGGCTGCCGTAGGTCTCGAAACCGCCGAAGGGAATGGCGGCGATGCGGCGCCAGACCTTGCGCTGGAAAGGCGTGCCATGAGGGGCGATGGGCAGGTCGAAAGCCTGGCGGCGGCCGGCGAAATAATCCTCCACCTGACCGAGGGCGAGCGCCAGCAGCATGTCGTCGCCCGTCGCCGCGTCGCCCAATTCGCGCCAGCCGGCGGCGACCACCGCATCGCCCCGCACCGAAACGTGAAACTGCCCGACCGGTGTTCGCACCACGCCTTCCGTCATTGATCCATCCCATTGCCCGCGGCCCCGAAAGCCCCATGTTCATGTTGCGTGCATTTCCACGCGAATTGAATTGATATAGGGGCAGGGTTCCTGCCGCGAGAGGACGCCATGAAGATCAACGTCGAATTCGACATCACGCCCGAAGAAGCCCGCCGCGTCCTCGGCCTGCCCGATCTCGAACCGATGCAGCAGCGCATCCTTTCGGAACTCGAGGGCAAGATGATGCAATATCTGAACGTCATCGACCCCGAAACCATCCTGAAGCAATGGCTGCCCATGGGCATCCAGGGCGGCATCCAGGGCTTCGAGAAACTGCAGGACATCTTCTGGTCCGCCGCCTCCACGGTGCGCGGTGGCGGCAAGCGCAAGACGGACGCCAAGGAAGACAGCAAGTGAATGATCAGTCCATCGGCGCACGGGTGCTTTCCAACGACCCCGCGCCCTATTTCGATGTCCATGTCTTCGCCTGCGTGAACGAGCGGGCGGAGGGACATCCCCGGGGATCCTGCAAAGCCAGGGGCGCGATTCCATTGCGTGCCTACATGAAGGCGAGGGCGGATGAACTGGGCATCACGGGCATCCGTGTCAATCAGTCCGGCTGCCTCGATCGCTGCGAATTGGGCCCCGTCCTGGTGATCTATCCCGAAGGCATCTGGTACGCCCCGCGCAGCCGCGACGACATCGACGAGATTCTGAACGTTCACGTGATGCAGGGCAGGCGGGTGACGCGGCTGATGCTTCAGCCCGACCAGAAGCTGCCCGCCGCCGAATAACGTGTCCGACACGATCTTCGCGCTGGCCAGCGCCCGGGGGCGGGCCGGCGTCGCCGTGTTGCGCCTGTCGGGCCCATTGGCTGGGACCGCGCTGGAACGGCTGACCGGGGCGAAGGGCACGGCGCGCATGGCCCGGCTGGCGCTGCTGCGCGATCCCGACGGCGGCGACGTGGTGGACCGGGCGCTGTGCCTCTGGTTTCCGGGGCCCGCCAGCTTCACCGGCGAGGATGTCGCCGAATTCCACCTCCACGGCGGGCGCGCCGTGATCAACCGGGTGAGCGACCTGCTGCTGGCCCAGGGCCTGCGCCCGGCCGGGCCCGGCGAATTCACCCGCCGCGCCTTCGAGGCCGGCAAGCTGGACCTGTCCCAGGCCGAGGCCGTCGCCGATCTGGTCGACGCCGAGACCGAGGCCCAGCGCCGGCAGGCCCTGCGCCAGCTCGACGGTGCCATGGGCCGGCTCTACGAGGACTGGCGCGACCGTCTCAAGGTCCTGCTCGCCCGTCTCGAAGCCCTGATCGACTTCCCGGACGAAGGCCTGGACGACGCCATCGAGAACCGGGTCCTGCATGAGGTCGAGGTGCTCAGGGCCGAGATCGCCCGCCATCTGGCCGACGGCCGCCGGGGCGAGCGCCTGCGCGAAGGCTTCGAGATCGCCATCACCGGCGCCCCCAATGTCGGCAAGTCCAGCCTGCTCAACCGCCTGTCGGCATCGGAGGCCGCCATCGTCTCCGAGATCCCCGGCACCACGCGGGACGTGATCGAAGTCGGTCTCGACCTCGGCGGCTATCGCGTGGTGCTGATCGACACCGCCGGTCTTCGCGAGACCGACGATCCGATCGAGCGGGAAGGGGTGCGCCGCGCCCGCGCCCGGGCCGAGGCGGCGGACCTTCGCCTGCATGTCGTCAATCCGGGCGACGGCCTTCCCAGGCTCGAAGGCGGCACGGCCACGCTCCTCGTTCTCAACAAATGCGACCTGGGGCCGGGACCGGCGGATGCGATCGCCGTCTCCGCCCGGACGGGACAGGGCATCGACACCCTGATGGACCGGATCGCCGCCCTGGTGGCGGCGCGGCTGGCGCCGGCGGAAATGCCCGCCATCACAAGGGCGCGCCACCGCCTGGCGGTGAAAGAGGCGGTCGGCGCTCTCGACCGGGCCCTGGATTCCCTGCCCCTGCCGGCGGAGCTGCGGGCGGAGGATCTGCGCCTCGCCCTTCGCGCCCTTGGCCGGGTGGTGGGCGCGGTCGATGTCGAGGATCTGCTCGACGTCATCTTCTTCGAGTTCTGCATCGGCAAGTGATGTTTCACGTGAAACATCGAAGCGTGAGTCGCCCATGTCCCAAGCCGTGACCCTTCGCCTGGACGACACGATCACCGGCGCCATTCAGGACCTGATCAACGTTCTCCACGGCCCGCCGCCGACCTATCCGCCCCACATCACCCTGACCCTCGGCAGGAAGACCCCGGACATCGAGGACGCGCGGGCTCGCCTCGCCCGCGTCGCCGCGCATACCGATGCGCTGAGCCTGTCCGTCTCCGGTTTCGGCATATTCCCCGATGGCCACGGCTGGCTCTGGCTGGCGCCCGTGACGACCCCATCCCTGCTGGCGCTACAGGCCGAGGTCGCCGAGATCATCGGCCTCGACAGCCTGGACCCCCATTACCATCCCGGCGCCTGGCAACCCCACATCACCATCGAAAGGGGCGCAACACCGATTCCCGACGCCCTGTCGCCCCTGATGCACGCCTGGAAAGGCTCCCTGCATGGCTTTGCGGTCCGTCTGGAGATCGTGCGGTTTCCGCCCGTGACGGTCGTCGCCGGCCTGCCGCTCCGCCCCTGAGATCGAGGTTCCGGACTGTTTCACGTGAAACATGCGGGCTCCCACGACTCGTCATTTGACTGTCCCGGCGCCTTCCGTAAAGTGCCGGCCATGAACACATTCGACGTGATCGTGATCGGTGGCGGCCATGCGGGCTGCGAAGCCGCGGCAGCCGCCGCGCGCTTCGGCGCGCGCACCCTTCTGCTGACCCACCGGGCCGACACGATCGGCGAAATGTCCTGCAATCCCGCCATCGGCGGCCTGGCCAAGGGCCATCTGGTGCGGGAGATCGATGCCCTGGACGGCATCATGGCCAGGGCCATCGACCGGGGCGGCATCCAGTTCCGCGTGCTGAACCAGTCGAAAGGTCCGGCCGTGCGCGGCCCCCGGGCCCAGGCCGATCGCAAGCTCTATCGCCGCGCGGTCCAGAACCTCCTGGCCGAGCAGGATAATCTCACCATCCTCGCTGCCGCCGCCGAGGATCTGATCCTCCGCGACGGCCGTGCCGCCGGCGTCGTGCTGGCCGACGGACGGGAGATCGCGGCCGGCGCCGTGGTGCTGACCACCGGCACCTTCCTGCGCGGCCTGATCCATATCGGCGAGGAGAAGATCCCGGCGGGCCGGGCGGGGGAGGCGCCGAGCCTCGGCCTGTCCGCGACCCTGTCCCGGATCGGCTTCGCCCTGGGCCGCCTGAAGACCGGCACGCCGCCGCGCCTCGACGGACGGACCATCGATTGGGCATCCCTGGAAAGTCAGGCGGGCGACGATCCGCCCCAGCCCTTCTCCTTCCTGACCAAGACGATCGACACGCCCCAGATCGCCTGCGGCATCACTTATACGAGCGAAGCCGGTCACGCCTTGATCCGCGACAACCTGCATCGCGCGCCCATGTATTCGGGCCAGATCGAGAGCACGGGCCCGCGCTATTGCCCCTCCATCGAGGACAAGGTGGTGCGCTTCGCCGAGAAGGAGCGCCACCAGATCTTCCTCGAGCCGGAAGGCCTGGACGACGACACGGTCTATCCCAACGGCATTTCCACCTCTCTGCCGCGCGACGTGCAGGCGGATCTGCTGACGACCATTCCGGGGCTGGAGCGGGCCGTGATGCTGCGTCCCGGCTATGCCATCGAATACGACTATGTCGACCCGCGCGAGTTGACCCACACCCTCGAGACGCGGCGCTGCCCCGGCCTCTATTTCGCCGGCCAGATCAACGGCACCACGGGTTACGAGGAAGCGGCGGCCCAGGGCCTGATGGCCGGGCTGAACGCGGCGCGGGCCGCCGGCGGCGGGCAGGGCGTCATGCTGGACCGGGCCGATGCCTATATCGGCGTGCTGATCGACGATCTGGTGACCAAGGGCACGCGGGAGCCCTATCGCATGTTCACCAGCCGGGCCGAATATCGCCTGGTGCTGCGCGCCGACAATGCCGACCGCCGCCTGACCGAAAAGGGCATGGCCTTCGGCTGCGTCGGAAGCGAGCGGGCAGGGGCATTCGCCGAAAAGCGTGTCCTGGTCGATGCCGCCCTGACCCACGCCCGGGAGACCCGCATCACCCCGAACGAAGCCCAGGCCCTGGGCCTGCCGGTCAATCAGGATGGTCAGCGCCGCTCGCTCCTCGACCTCATGCGCCTGCCGGGCGTCACCCTGGATCGCGTCGCCGGCCACTGGCCCGGCCTCGCCGGCCTCCGCCCCGACGTCGCCGAACAGGTGGAGATCGAAGCGCTCTATGCCGGCTATCTCGACCGGGTGGAAGCCGACATCCGCGCCTTCCGCCGGGACGAGGGGCTGAGCCTGCCGGCCGACATCGATTATCGCGGTATCGGCGGACTTTCGGCCGAAGTCCGCCTGAAACTGGAAGCCACCCGCCCGCCGACCCTGGGGGCCGCCTCCCGCATTTCCGGCGTCACACCCGCCGCCCTCACCGCACTTCTCGCCCATGTGAAGAAGCGGGTGGCCTGATATGGCCGAGCCGCGCGTCATGAGCCGCGACGCCTTCGCGGCCGAGTCCGCTGTTTCACGTGAAACATTGGCCCGCCTCGCCGCCTATGCCGCCCTGCTGATCAAGTGGCAGCCCAAGATCAATCTGGTCGGCCCCGCCACCATGGCCGATCTCTGGCGCCGCCACATGCTGGATTCCACACAGCTCCTGCCCCTCCTGCCGGAAGTGCCCCCGGGGCGTCCCCGCCGCATCGTCGATCTCGGCTCCGGCGCCGGCTTCCCGGGTCTCGTTCTTTCCATCATGGGGGCGGGGGAGGTCCATCTGGTCGAAAGCGACCAGCGGAAATGCGCCTTCCTGCGCGAAGCGGCGCGAATCAGCGGCGCCGACGTCACCATCCATGCCTCGCGCATCGAAACCCTGCCGCCGCTCGATGCCGACGTGATTACCGCCCGTGCCCTCGCACCCCTGGAAAAATTGCTCGCCTGGGCCGCCCCGCACCAATCTGCCCACACGATTCACATTTTCCCCAAGGGCAAGGAGGCCGAGGCCGAATTGACCAAGGCCGCCGCAGTCTCCAAACTGGAGGTCACGCGGCACCCCAGTCGCACCGACCCCGCCGCCACCATCTTCCGGATCAGAGTGACAGACCATGACTGATGCCAGGCACGCGGACGTGCGTATCATCGCCGTCGCCAATCAGAAGGGTGGCGTGGGCAAGACCACGACGGCGATCAACCTCGGCACCGCGCTCGCCGCCGTCGGCCGCAAGGTGCTGATCCTCGACCTCGATCCCCAGGGCAATGCCTCCACCGGCGTCGGGATCGATCGGTCCGCGCGGGACGTCACCTCCTACGACGCCCTGATGGGGGAGGCCAGCCTGGCCGAAGCCCTGGTCGACACCGCCATTCCCAATCTGGCCCTGGTGCCCTCCACCATCGATCTTTCGGGCGCCGAACTGGAACTGGTGGATCAGGAGCGCCGCGCCTTCCGGCTCAAGGATGCGCTGGCGGCACCCTCCATCGCCGGGCGCTTCCACTATGTCCTGATCGATTGCCCGCCGTCCCTGAACCTTCTGACCCTGAATGCCATGGTCGCGGCGGATTCGGTGCTCGTGCCCCTGCAATGCGAATTCTTCGCGCTGGAGGGGTTGAGCCTCCTGCTGCGCACCATCGATCAGGTGCGCGGCGGCCTCAACCCGGATCTGGAGATCCAGGGCGTGGTGCTCACCATGTACGACAACCGCAACAACCTGTCGGACCAGGTGGCTGCCGACGTGCGCAACTTCCTGGGCAACAAGGTCTACAACACCGTCATCCCCCGCAATGTACGGATTTCCGAGGCGCCCAGCCACGGCCAGCCGGCCCTGGTCTACGACCACCGTTGTGCCGGCAGCCAGGCCTATATCCGCCTCGCCAGCGAAATGCTGCGCCGGGAAGAGCCGCACGCCGGCGCCGCCTGACCCATTCTCTGAAGGACCGAATATTCGATGGCAGACGACAGCCGCAAGAAGGGCCTGGGACGCGGCCTTTCCGCCTTGATGGGTGAAGTGCGCGAGGCCGTGACCCCGCCGCCGGGTGCGGCACCCGGCGAAAAGCCCCGGGGCCTGCGCGAACTGCCGATCGAACAGCTCCAGGCCAATCCGAACCAGCCACGCAAGCGCTTCACGCCCGAGGCCCTGGAAGACCTCGTCGCCTCGATCAAGTCCCACGGCATCCTCCAGCCGATCCTGGTGCGCCGCCTGGGCCCCGAGCGCTACGAGATCATCGCCGGCGAGCGGCGCTGGCGCGCGGCCCAGAGTGCCCGGCTCCACCAGGTGCCGGTGGTGGTCAAGGACTTCACCGACGTCGAGGTGATGGAAGTCGCCCTGGTCGAGAACATCCAGCGCGCCGACCTGACCGCGATCGAGGAAGCCTTGGGCTATCAGCGCCTGATCGAGGATTTCGGCCATACCCAGGACGCCATCGCCCAGATCGTCGGCAAGTCGCGCAGCCATATCGCCAATATGCTCCGCCTGCTCTCCCTGCCGGCGGCGGTGAAGGATCTGGTCGACAGGGGCGATCTCTCGGCCGGTCACGCCCGCGCCCTGATCGGTCTGGCCGATGCCCCGGCCCTGGCCCAGCGTGCCGTCGAACAGGGCCTGACCGTGCGCCAGATGGAAGACCTGGCCAAGAAGGCCAAGAATCCCAACGCGGCGCCATCGGGCGGGCAGGGTGGCGGCGCCAAGGATGCCGACACGATGGAACTGGAAGGCAATCTCTCCGCCGCCATCGGCCTGCCGGTCGCCATCGCCCACAAGGGCGACGCCGGCGGCAGCATCACCATCCGCTACCACACCCTCGACGAGCTGGACCGCATCTGCGGCAAGCTCAGCCGGGTGGAGGATTGATACGCCGGTTCTTGCGGCCTGACCTCACGCACCCCATACTCCTCTTGAAGGAGATGAAAGCTGCATGGCTGGAAATTCCCCCCTGGTTTCGGAATTCGAAACCGACGAACAGGAACGGGACTATGCGCTTTGGCTGTCGGCCAAGGTAGAGGCTGCGCTTGCCAATCCCCATCCACCGATCGCTCACGACGACGTGATGGCCGAAATGGATGCTGTGATCGCTGCCGCCGAAGCCAGCAAGAACTCGTGAATGCTGCCCATCGTCTGGCTCAAAGACGCCCGGGACGACCTTCACCACATCATCACCTACATCGCTGCTGACAACCCGGCAGCCGCCCGACGGATGAAGGATCGGATCGAGTCCGTCGTGCTTCCACTGTCGGAACATCCTTATATGTACAGAAAAAGCGATCGAATGGTTGGGCTTCGCGAGGCCATCGCTCATCCCAGCTATGCCGTACTTTATCGGGTAACGACCTCGCGCGTGGAAATCGTTGCAGTTACTCATACCAGCCGGCTGTTTCCGTAGACCCCTCAACATAACTCCGCGTCGCCCAGGCAGAAGGCCTGGACCCCGGATAAGCAGGGCGCCTTTCTCGACGAAAGATCCTGGCCGCCGTCATGGGTGGAGACGAAAAAGGCGGGCCCTTGCGGGACCCGCCTTTTCTTCCGCCGTAACGGACAGCGTTACGAATTCATCGAGTCGAAGAATTCGCTGTTGGTCTTGGTGTGCTTCAGCTTGTCGAGCAGGAACTCGATGGCGTCGACCGGGCCCATGGGCATCAGGATGCGGCGCAGCACCCACATCTTTGACAGCGTGCCCTTGTCCACCAGCAGCTCTTCCTTGCGGGTGCCGGACTTGGTGATGTCGATCGCGGGGAAGGTGCGCTTGTCGGCGATCTTGCGGTCCAGGATGATTTCCGAGTTACCGGTGCCCTTGAACTCTTCGAAGATCACCTCGTCCATGCGGCTGCCGGTGTCGATCAGGGCGGTCGCGATGATGGTCAGGGAGCCGCCTTCCTCGATGTTGCGGGCGGCACCGAAGAAGCGCTTCGGGCGCTGCAGGGCGTTGGCGTCGACACCACCGGTCAGCACCTTGCCGGACGAGGGCACCACGGTGTTGTAGGCGCGCGCCAGGCGGGTGATCGAGTCGAGAAGGATGACGACGTCGCGCTTGTGCTCGACCAGGCGCTTCGCCTTCTCGATCACCATTTCCGCGACCTGGACGTGACGCACCGCCGGCTCGTCGAAGGTGGAGGAGATGACCTCGCCCTTCACCGAACGGCTCATGTCGGTCACTTCTTCCGGGCGTTCGTCGATCAGGAGGACGATCAGATAGACTTCCGGGTGATTGGCGGTGATGGCGTGGGCGACGTTCTGCAGCAGAACCGTCTTGCCGGTGCGCGGCGGCGCCACGATCAGACCGCGCTGTCCCTTGCCGAGCGGTGAGATCAGATCGATTACACGGGCCGAACGGTCCTTCACGGTCGGATCGTTGCGCTCGAGGTTCAGGCGCTCGTTCGGATAGAGCGGCGTCAGATTGTCGAAATGGACCTTGTGGCGGATCGCCTCCGGGTCCTCGAAATTGATGGTGTTGACCTTGAGCAGGGCGAAGTAACGCTCCCCGTCCTTGGGCGCGCGGATCTGGCCGTCCACCGTGTCGCCGGTGCGCAGGCCGAAGCGGCGGATCTGGCTGGGGCTGACATAGATGTCGTCGGGGCCCGGCAGATAGTTCGCCTCGGGCGCGCGCAGGAAACCGAAGCCGTCCTGCAGGATCTCGAGCACGCCGCCGCCGGTGATCTCGACATCCTTTTCCGCGAGCTGCTTGAGGATTGCGAACATCATGTCCTGCTTGCGCAGTGTCGATGCGTTCTCGACTTCCAGTTCCTCGGCATAGGCGAGAAGCTCGGTCGGGGATTTTTCCTTGAGTTCCTGGAGATTCATTGTCGGAAACCGGTAGGCACGGAAAGAGACGGGAAACCGTTTCGTCACATCGACCGGGATAAACCCGATGTCGGGGCCCGATATGGGGTCAGAAGGGCCGCAGGCGTGACCGATACGGATAAAGGAAAGGTCCGAAGCATTCCCTGTCGCCGGTGAACGGTCGACCCGGGATCATGGCGGCTCACGAAAATTGTGGAAGCTCTGAACACGCCAGGGTCAGGACCACGGCTGGCCCGGACCGCGGCACCATGCGCCGATGACGCCCCCCTGTCAAACGGAAGTTTACCCGCCCCTCAGAACGGCTTCAGCACCACGAGCGGCACGATGACGATGAAGATCACCGTCGGCACTTCGTTCAGGATACGGTAGTACCGGCCGGAATGCGGCCGCTCGTCCCGCCCGAAACGGCGCACCTGGCCGACCAGCATGCCGTGGACGGCGCTGAGCAGCACGACGAGCAGCAGCTTGGCATGGAACCAGCCCCCGGCGTGAAGCGCATCGGTCGCCACCATCAGGCACAGCCCCATGATCCAGGTGACCACCATGGAGGGATTGATGATGGCCTTGAGAAGCCTGCGCTCCATGACCTTGAAGGTCTCGGACGCATCCGATCCCACCGGCTTGTCGGCGTGATAGACGAAGAGGCGCGGCAGGTAGAACATGCCCGCCATCCAGGTCGTGAAGGCAATGATGTGCAGCGTCTTCAGGACGGCGTAATTATCGACCAGGAAGTCCATTCTATCCTCATCGCCCAGATATCGGCACGCGACGCGAAACGCGGACGACCCTAGCCCCGGCCGAGGGCCGAGGCAACAAGCCGGGCGAGGCCGGCGATGAAGGCCGGCGCCGTACCGACCGCCGGCACGCGGACATAGGCGGGCACGCCCGATTCGGCCGCCAACTCGCGATATTCGATGTCGAGCTCGACCAGGGTTTCGGAATGTTCCGAGACGAAGGCGACGGGCACCACCACCAGGGCCTTGCCCTCGGTCCCGGCGCGGCGGATCTCCGCCTCGGTATAGGGCTTGATCCATTCGAGGGGGCCGACCCGGCTCTGATAGGAGACCAGCCAGTCCAGCCCCGGCCGGTTCAGGGCCGCGACCACCGCCGCCGCCGTCTCCTCGATCTGCTTCTGATAGGGATCGCCCGCATCGATCACTTTCTGCGGCAGGCCATGGGCCGAGAACAGCAGGCGCACCGGACCGTCGCCCGCCCGATCGAGAGCCTCCGCGATCAAGAGCGCCTGGGCCTGCACGAAGCCGGGTTCCGTCGGATAGCTCTCGATCGTCCCGGTCCGTGCCGTGATCCCGGCCTTGGCCGCCGCCTCGCCCCATTCCTTGAGGGAGGACGCCGTGGTGGTGGTCGAGAACTGGGGATAGAGCGGCAGCAGCACCACATGCGCCGGCGCGAAATCCGCCACCGCCCGCGCCGTATCCGCCGCGCGCGGATGCCAATAGCGCATGGCGATGAAGACCTTCACCTCGTAGCCGAGGTCCAGGCCCTCGAGGGCCGCGGTCAGGGCCGCCGCCTGTTCTTCCGTCTCCGGCACGATCGGCGAGCGCCCGCCCATGAGGGCATAGATCTCGCCCGCCGGCTTGGCCCGCCGGCCCGAAATCAGCTTCGCCACCAGATAGCGCAGCGGCTGGGGCAGGCGGATGATCGCCGGATCGGAGAACAGGTTGTACAGGAAGGGCTTCACCGCCGCCGGCGAATCCGGCCCGCCCAGATTGAACAGGACGACGGCGAGACGGCCGCTCACGGCCGCCACTCCCGGATCTGTCTCGACAGCGCCGCCACATGTTCGGGCGGCGTTTCCGGCACCACGCCGTGGCCGAGGTTGAAGACGAAGCGATCGGGCCCCAGGGTCTTCAGGATCGTCTCCACGCGGTCGTGCATGGCCTTGCCGCCCGCGACCACCAGCAGGGGATCCAGATTGCCCTGAACGACGGCGCCGGGCTGCACTTCATCGCGGACGAAGGACAGCGGCACGGCACTGTCGATGCCCACCGCCTCCACCCCCGTCCGGGGCGCCAGCTGGGGCAGGGCGGGGCCGATCCCCTTCGCGAAGCCGATCACCGGGACATGGGGGAAACGTGCCCTCAGCGCCGCCCGGATGCGGGCTATGGGCTCGAACACCCAGCGCGTCAATTCCGTCTCGGGCAGGGAACCTGCCCAGGTGTCGAAGATCTGCAGCGCCTCGGCACCGGCTTCGACCTGGGCGGCGAGATAGTCGATGGTCGCTTCCGTGATCAGGTCGATCAGGGCCTGGAAGCCATCGGGATCGCGATAGGCCCAGAGCCGGGCCGGCTTCTGCTCCGGCGTGCCCTGGCCCGCGACCATATAGGTGGCGACCGTCCAGGGCGCGCCGGCAAAGCCGATCAGGGCGACATCGCCGGGCAGGCGCTTCGAAAGCAGGCGGACCGTCTCATAGACCGCGCCGACCCGATCGTGAAACCCTTCCATGGAGAGGGCGGCAATGCCGGTCTCGGTCGTCACCGGATCGAGGCGCGGACCCTCGCCCTCGACGAAACGCACGCCCTGACCCAGGCCGTGGGGCACGATCAGGATATCGGAGAAGAGGATCGCCGCATCCATGCCGAAACGCTCGATCGGCTGCAGGGTGACGGCGCAGGCCTTCTCGCTGTCGAGGCAGAAGGAGACGAAATCCCGGGTCGTCGCCCGGACCGCGCGATATTCCGGCAGATAGCGCCCGGCCTGACGCATGATCCAGAACGGCGGCCTGTCGACGGGTGCGCCGGCTAGGGCCTTCAGGAAGCGCTTTTCACTTACCGACAGGGGCTCGGCCAATTTCATATCCATATATAAAAAGATAGTGGTTGATGGTTGATGCCTGTGGATGACGGGGGTTTCCGGTGGTGCACGGGTTTTTCCCCAGATCCAGGCCGAACCGGCGGTGTCGCTCCTTCACTAGTGGTTAAACGCCCCGAAGTCGAGTGTTGGACGGCGGCGCGGTTCCGGGGATTATGGGGATAACGGCGGGCGGGCGCGCCCACGTTATCGGATGCGGAACCCATGCCCACAGGCTGGCGACAAATCCTTCCTCAAGGGGGTTTTCAGTTGATCGAGAAGATCGTCGAAACCGTGAACGCGGCGGCGCTCGCCGAAGAGGGCGAGTCGCCCACCCAATCCCCGCTATCCACAGCGGAGGGGGTGAAGCGCCTGCACCTCTATCTGATCTCGGACGCGACCGGCGAGACCCTGAGTTCCGTCGCCAAGGCGGCGATGTCGCAATTCCCCGATGTCGCGGCCATGCTGCATGTCAGCTTCATGGTGCGCACCCGCAACCAGATCGAACGCGCCCTCGACATGGCGTCCTCGACCGGCGGCATCATCCTCTACACCCTGGTGAACACGGACCTGCGCCTGGCGGTCGACGAGGGTGCCCTCGCCCGTCAGGTGCCGGTCATCAATGTTCTCGATCCCGTGATCCAGAGTCTCGCGACCTATCTCGGCACGCCCGCCAGTGCCCTGCCCGGGCGCCAGCATGCCCTCGATGCCGAATACTTCCGCCGGATCGAGGCGATGAACTACACGCTCGCCCATGATGACGGCCAGAACCCCCAGGGCCTCCACGAGGCCGATGTCATCCTCGTCGGCGTCTCCCGCACCTCGAAGACGCCGACGGCGGTCTATCTCGCCAATCGCGGCATCAAGGCGGCGAATATCCCGGTGGTGCCGGGCGTGCCGCTGCCGCCCGAATTGTTCCAGGCGACGGAGCCGCTGGTGGTCGGCCTGACCACGGCGCCCGATCGCCTGGTGCAGATCCGCCGCCACCGCATGATCCTGCTCGGCCAGAACAGCGACACGGATTATGTCGACATCGACGCGATCGGCCAGGAACTGACCGATGCCCGCCGTCTCTTCGTCAAGCATGGCTGGCCGGTGATCGACGTCTCGCGCCGCTCGATCGAGGAGACGTCGGCCGCGATCCTCAATCTCTACTACGACCGGCTGAATCTGATGTAGCGGATCCGACGCGGGGGCTTCAGGCCGCCGGCCGGGCCCAGGCGAAGGGCAGGAAACCGGGCAGGTCGGGCACCGGATCGGCTTCCATCGCCTCGACCTGGCCGGTGGCCGGGACCTTGACGATCCATTCGTCGACGATCTCCAGCCAGGGCTGGCGCAGCAGGCGGTCGCCGTCGCTGCGCCGCTTGCCGCGGGCCGGCGCCGACCGGGCGAAATCGACGCGATAGACCACGATCGGGGCGTTGTGCTCGTCCCGCACCAGCGTATAGGGCGCGGCATCGGCGGCGCCGAAGGCCCGCGCCGTGCGCAGCAGGCGGGCCGCTTCCTCGGGTTCCAGGCGGATCAGCATGTATTGGGTGACCATCGGCCCGTCGTCCAGCAGGGTGATGCGGCAATCGTCCTGATTGGCCAGCATCACGCAGAACCGCGTGCCCGCCTTCGCCAGCATCTGGGCCGCCATGGCGGCCGCCGACTTCCGGCCCGAGGCGTTGCTGGGAAAGCCGAAATACTCGTAGAACTTCTCTTCGAGCGAGTCGGCGTAATCCTCGCCGCGCTCGAACAGGCGGCGCTCGACATAGCCGAGGTCGAGACCCATCTCGCGGATCGCATTGTCCGTCAGGCGCTCGATCTTCACGTGGACGTGGGACAGGCGGGGCGCCGTGCCGGGGGCCAGCCGCTCCCCCAGGATCGCATAGTCGATCGGCAGGATGCGGCGCAGCAGGTCGTCGCTCTCCGGCGAGGAGAGGTCGAGCATCTGGGGCGTGATCGTGTCGATCTGCACGTCCGAACTCATCTTCGCCAGGTTCTGCGGCGTGATCCGGTTCGATTTGCGCAGGCGGAAATGCTTGATCAGCGTCTCCGGCATCGGCTCGTCCAGCAGGATGATGAAGGCCGTGTTCTGGTGGCGCTGCTCGCTGCGCGGCACGGCGCTGCCCGGCACCACCGCCTCGCGCTTCATGAAGGGATAGGGACGGCGCGCCCGGATGAAGGCGAAATAGCTTTCGATCAGCGAATAGCCGATCAGAAACTCGGTCAGCTTGTGGCGGGCCGTGCTAAACCGGTCGGCAATGGGCGCGGCGTCGGCGCGCCCGATTTCTGTCATGTCGCTCATCGCCGTTTCGGCAGTGCTCGTCCCGTTGCAAGGTCCCGTGAAACACTCCATAGAAATACCATGTCGAATCGACCCGTCCACAGCTTCGAAACGCCGCTCCTGCCCGCGGGGCGCGCGGTGATCCTCGCCTCCGGCAGCGTGACGCGCCGGCGCATGTTCGAGGCGGCGGGCGTTCCCGTCGGCATCGACGCCGCCAATGTCGACGAGGCGGAACTGAAGGCGTCCATGCGGGCCGACGGTGTGCCGCCCCGCGAAATGGCCGACATGCTGGCCGAAATCAAGGCGACCAAGGTTTCGCACCGCCATCGCGGCGCCCTGGTGATCGGCGCCGACCAGGTCCTCGTCGTGAACGGCGTCACCTTCGACAAGCCGGCGGACATGGACCACGCGCGGGCCCACCTGCGGGCGCTGCGCGGCAGGCGCCACGAGTTGATCTCCGCCGTCGTCGTCTGCGAGAACGGGGCCCCGGTCTGGCGCCACATGGCCAGCGCCAGCCTCGAGATGCGTCCCTGTTCGGATGATTTCATCGATGTCTATCTGGCGGCGGCGGGCGAGGCGGTGCTGACCTCCGTCGGCGCCTATCAGGTCGAGGGGCCGGGCATCCAGCTCTTCAACCGGATCGAGGGCGATCACTTCACCATTCTCGGCCTGCCGCTGCTCGCGGTGCTCGACTATCTGCGCATCAGGGGCGCGATCGGCACATGACGATCAGCGGCAGGGCGAAACTGGCCGGCGTCATGGGCTGGCCCGTCGGCCATTCCCGCTCGCCGCGGCTGCACGGCTATTGGCTCGACCTTCACGGCATCGACGGCGCCTATGTGCCGCTCGCGGTCCGGCCCGGCGATCTCGGGCCGGCGCTGCGCGCCCTGCCCAAGCTCGGCTTTCGCGGCTGTAACCTGACGGTTCCCCACAAGGAAGACGCCTTGTCGATCGTCGACCGGGTGGACGACACGGCCCGCCGGATCGGCGCCGTCAACACGGTGGTGGTCGAAGCGGACGGCACGCTGACCGGCCACAATACGGATGCGCCGGGTTTCATCGCCAATCTGCGGCAGGGCGCGCCGGACCTCGCCCTCGACGGCGCGACGGCCATGGTGGTCGGCGCCGGCGGGGCCGCGCGCGGCGTCGTCGCCGGCCTGGTCGAGGCGGGCGTCGTCCAGATCCGTCTCGCCAACCGCAGCCCGGACAAGGCCCATGCGCTGTGCCGGGCCTTCGATCCCTATGTCGTGGCCATGCCCTGGGACGAGCGCGGCGACCATCTCGACGACATCGACCTGCTGGTCAATGCCACCAGTCTCGGCATGACCGGGCAGCCGGCGCTGGATCTCCCCCTCGACGGTCTGTCCCGCCGTGCCGTCGTGACCGATATCGTCTATGCCCCGCTCGAGACCGACCTGCTGGCCCGGGCAAGAGCGCGCGGCAATCCGGTGGTCGACGGTCTCGGCATGCTGCTGCATCAGGCCGTGCCGGGCTTCGAGGCTTGGTTCGGCCTCCGCCCCGAAGTGACGGAGGCATTGCGCCGCCATGTCCTCGCCTAAAGGATCCCTGGCGGAAGGCCGTCCCATCATCCTCGCCCTGACCGGCTCGATCGGCATGGGCAAGAGCGAGACGGCGCGCATGTTCCGTGCCCTCGACATTCCGGTCTATGACGCCGATGCCTCGGTCCACGCCCTCTATGACGTCGGGGGCAAGGCGGTCGCCCCGATCGGCGAGGCCTTTCCGGGCACCGTGCGCGACGGCGCTGTCGACCGTGCCCTGCTGTCCCGGGAACTCGCCGGCGACACGACGGCCTGGAAGAGGCTCGAGGCGATCATCCACCCCCTGGTCGGCGAGGTGCAGCGCGACTTCCTGGTGGCGGAAATCGGGAAGGGCACGCCCCTCGTCGTCATGGACGTGCCCCTGCTGTTCGAGACCAATGGTCATCATCGGGCGGACTACGTCGCCGTCGTCTCGGCGCCCGAACATGTTCAGCGCAAGCGCGTGCTCGAACGTCCCGGCATGACCGAGGAAAAGCTGGACGAGATCATGGCCCGCCAGCTCCACGACGATCACAAGCGCGCCAGGGCGGATTTCGTCATCCCGACCGACCGGGGTCTCGACGTCGCGCGCGAGCATGTGGCGGCGATCGTTCGTATACTGCTGACCGATCCCCCGGCCAAACAGGCGGAAAGGCTGCCCTGATGCGCGAGATCGTGCTCGATACCGAAACCACGGGCTTCGAATATGCCGGCGACGACCGTATCGTCGAAATCGGCTGCATCGAACTGGTGAACCACGTCCCGACCGGCCGCTTCTTCCAGCGCTACGTCAATCCGCAGCGCGAAATGTCGGAAGGGGCGCGCAACGTCACCGGCATCACCGACGAATTCCTGGCGGACAAGCCGCTGTTCGCCGATGTCGCCGACGATTTTCTCGATTTCATCGGCGATGCGCCCTTCGTCATCCACAATGCCGCCTTCGACATCGGCTTTCTGAACGCGGAATTGGGGCGCCTGGGGCGCGAGGGCTTCCCGATGGAACGCGCCGTCGACACGGTGCTGATCGCGCGGCGGAAATTCCCGGGCGCGCCCGCCAGCCTGGACGCGCTGTGCAAGCGCTTCGACATCGACCTGTCGCGCCGCGACAAGCACGGCGCCGTCCTCGACTGCGAATTGCTGGCGGCGGTCTATCTGGAATTGCTGGGCGGGCGTCAGCAGGGCTTCGCCCTGGTGCGCGCCGGCTCGATCCGGGTCGAGGCGCGGGATAAACTCATCCGCCCGGCGCGGCCCCATGCCGCCAGCCCGGAAGAGCTGGAAGCCCATGCCGCCATGATCGCCGAGATCAAGGAAGCGATCTGGACGGCGGAATAGGCCCCGCCGTCCCGTCGGGCGTGTTTACTGCTGTTCCTGCTGCTGCTGGGCCGCCTGCTGCTGGCGCGCCAGGTGCTGGCGGTAGAGGGCGACGAAATCGATCGGGTCGAGCAGCAGCGGCGGGAAGCCGCCGTCGCGGGTGACGTCGGCGATGATGCGGCGCGCGAAGGGGAACAGCACGCGCGGGCATTCGATCAGGCACAGCGGCTGCAGCGCGTCCGCCGGCACGTTCTTCACCAGGAAGATGCCGGAATAGACCAGCTCGACCACGAAGGCGGGCTTGCCTTCAGGATCGGCGGCATTGGCGCGGATACGCAGTTCGACCTCGAAACGGTCTTCCGGCAGGCGGCGGGCCTGGACGTCGACACCGATGTCGATCTTGGGCTGCTGGCTGAGCGCCAGGCTGGCGGGCGCGCCCGGATTCTCGAACGAGAGATCGCGCACATATTGCGCGATCACCGAGAACTGCACGGGCTCGCCCTGGGCCTGCGCCTGATCCTGGCCGTTGGCGGTGGGTGTGTCGGTCATGGCTCGATCCCTGAAAAAGCGGCCCCTCCGCTACCACAGGCACGCGAAGCGAACAAGCGCGCCCTGCCCGTGGGTCGGTGCCCGGCCTTGGAATCCGCCGCCCGCGCGCCTATTTCCAGGGAAGGAACCTCATTTCTGGATTCGGTCGGGGCCTGCGTCTATGCTGGCCTCGACCCCGAACACGGCGCCGGGCGCCGGGAAAAGCTGTCGAATGGCCGGTTTCGAGTATCTGGATATTCTCTTTCTCGCGGTGGTGGCCGGTTTCATCGGCTTCCGCCTGTGGAGCGTGCTCGGCCAGCGCACGGGCGAGGAACAGCAGCGCGATCCCTTCACCCGCCCCCGGTCCGAGCCGCCGCGCTCCGGCCCCACGCCACCCGCGCCCGAGGACCGGGTGGTGCCCCTGCCGGGCCGCCAGCCCCAGACCGACGCGGAAATCGCCGCCCGCACGGGCCCGAACCTGACCGAGATCCGCATCGCCGACCGCAATTTCGAACCGGACTCCTTCCTGGCCGGCGCGCGCTATGCCTATGAGATGATCGTCGGCGCCTTCGCCCGGGGCGACGAGGAAACACTGGCGCCGCTGGTGGCGCCGGACGTCATGGCCGGGTTCTCCAAGGTCATCGCCGACCGCCGCGCCACCGGCAAGACCGCCGAGCATCAGCTCGCCGCCCTGAAGTCCGCCACCATCGAAAAGGCGGTGATGAAGGGCCGCATCGCCGAGATCACGGTGCGCTTCATGGCCGAGGGCACCTCGGTCGTGCGTGACGCGGAAGGTCGCGTGGTCGAAGGTCATCCGACCGCCGTGCGCGACATGATCGACGTCTGGACCTTCGCCCGCGACACCCGCAGCCGCGATCCGAACTGGCAGTTGATCGCGACCGCGGCCGGCGCCGAAGCCTGACCCGTCCGCCCGTCGCATCATGGCCCGCCGTTCGCCGCTACCGGCCCTTGCCGCCGGCGCCGTCGCGGTGGCCGCCGCCCTTGCCGTCGCCCTCTGTCTCGCGCCCGAACACGCGGCGCCGCCCGCACCGCCGGATCGTCTGGTCCTGATACCGGCCGGTTTCGCCGATCTGCCGGGCTGGGACGAGGATCGCCTGGACGAAGCCTGGCCGGCGTTCCGCCTGTCCTGCGCGCGCCTCTTGCGGCGAAAGCCCGAAACCGGTCTCGGCATCGCCGGCACCGTCGCCGACTGGACCCCGGCCTGCACCGAGGCCCAGGCGATCGAGGCGCCGGATGCCGCCCTGGTGCGCCGTTTCCTCGAAGATCGCTTCCGCCCGGTCCAGGCCCTGAACGGCGACGCCGCCGAAGGCCTGTTCACCGGCTATTACGAGCCGGAACTCCTCGGCGCGCGGAAAGCGGACGCGGTCAACCGGACCCCGCTCTACCGCCGGCCGGACGATCTGGTGCAGGTCGACCTCGGCGCCTTCAGCCCGGATTTCAAGGGCCGGCGCGTCGCCGGGCGCGTGGTCGACGGCCATCTGAAACCCTATGAGGACCGCGCCGCCATCACCGCCGGCGCGCTCGACGGCAAGGGGCTGGAATTGGCCTGGGTCGCCTCGCCGGTCGATGCCTTCTTTCTCGAGATCCAGGGTTCGGGCCGGGTGCGTTTCGCCGACGGCGGCATCATGCGTGTCGGCTATGCCGGGCAGAATGGCCACGCCTATGTGGCGCTCGGCAAGGTGATGATCGAGGACGGCATGCTGGAGCGCGGCAAGGTCACGCTGCAGTCGATCAAGGATTGGCTGAACGGCCATCCGGATCAGGCGGCGGCGCTGATGAACCGCAACCCGTCCTATGTCTTCTTCCGTGATCTTGGTGACGGTGCCGGGCCGATCGGGGCGCAGGGCGTCGCGCTGACGCCGGGCCGCTCGCTCGCGGTCGATCGCAAGTTCTATCCCATGGGCGTGCCGGTCTGGCTCGACGCCACGCTGCCGCCGGCGGGCGACGAAGCGCCGGCGCCGTACCGCCGCCTGATGGTGGCGCAGGATACCGGCGGCGCCATTCGCGGGCCGGTGCGCGGCGACGTCTTCTTCGGCGCTGGCGCCGAGGCGGAACGCCTGGCGGGCGCCATGAAACAGCAGGGCCGCCTGTGGTTCCTGCTGCCGGCGCCGGTCGCGGCGGCATTGGCGGAACCCGCGTCGTGAGCACGAGGAAGCCCCGGCCGATGAAGGGGCCGCGCGGCATGTTCCCCGGCCGCGCCCCGACGGAGGCGGAAAAAACCCTGTTCGAGACGGCGATGAAGGGTGTCGCGCCGATCGCCAGCGGCAAGGTCGCGCCGGCCCTGGCGCCCCTGCCCGGCGCCCGCCCGCGCCGGGTGGTCAGCCCGGAGGAGGTCCTGCCCACGGGCGAGGCCCCGGCGCCGGGCCTTCGCATCCACAATATGGATGGCGCCAAGCAGCGCCGGCTGGTGCGCGGCGAACTGCCGATCGAGGCCCGCCTCGATCTCCACGGCCTGACTCAGGAGATGGCCCACCGCGCCCTCGACCGCTTCATCGTGCAATGCCACGGCGCCGGCCTGCGCTCGGTCCTGGTCATCACCGGCCGTGGCCGCGGCCCGATCGAGGAGGCGCCGAACGGCGTCCTCTATCAGATGGTGCCGCGCTGGCTGAACGCGCCGGCCCATGGCCACCGCGTGCTCGGCTGGCATCCGGCCCAGCGCCAGCACGGCGGCGACGGCGCGCTCTATGTCGTGCTGCGCCGTCCCCGCGACTGACTTCAGGGAAAGCGCACCACCGGGCCCTCGGGCGTCTCGCCGGGCGGCAGGGCTTCGGGCGCCGGTTCGCCCGCCGGGCCGAGGGCGGTGACATAGGCGTGGATGGCACGGAGGTCCGCCTCGCTCATGGCGCGGAGGTTGAACCAGGGCATGGGCGGGCGCGTGGTCAGGTGGCGGGCGTGGCCGACCCATTCGTCTTCCGTCATGGCGGCCAGCAGCAGGCGCAGGTTGGTGGCATAGGTGGTGCCCCAGGGCCCCGACAGACCGAGACGGTCGCCGGTCAGCCATAGGGATTCGTCGATGGCCCCTGCGGCGGGACCGAAGCCCGGCGTGTGGCAGTCGTTGCAGCCGGCGACACGGACCAGATAGCGGCCACGGGCGACCGGATCGCTCGGATCCGTGGTCGGGGCGGCCAGGGTCGCGGCACCGGCCAGGGCGATCATCGCCGTGAGGCCGACAAGATGGGGGAAGCGCATTTTCTCTCGTTCCAGGTTGATATCGACGCCGGCAATCCGCCGGCGCCCGGGCCATCGGCGGCACCGAGGGAGCGAGATAAGGGGTCTGAGCCCGGCTTTCGGCAAGAGGATCCGGGGCCCGAGGGCCCGGATTCAAGCGGCCGGTTGACGGCCGTCACACCGCTTAGGATGCGCTTAGGAGATCCGTGATCGGCGGCGCCGTCGCTTCCGCCTCGCCATGGGCGGCGAGGCGGGCCAGGGTCGCGGCCAGGCCGACGGTGTCGGGACAGATGGTCAGGCAGACTGCCCGGCCCCAGCGCAGGTGCATGACGTGGATGCCGCGGTTCGTGGTGCGCACGCCGTCCGTGCCGCTGTTGCTCTCCACCCAGTCGACACTGACCAGGGTGTTCCACGGGGCGCCGGCGACCGTGATGGTGCCGAGATCGAAATGAATGTCCGGCAGCAGGCGATAGAGCCGCTCGTACCAGAGCCGCGTCGTCGCCAGACTGGAGCGCGTGCCGCCCAGTGCCGTCTCTCCCAGGAATCGATGTTCGAAACGGCGGGCGAAGGTGTTCAGCACCGGGCCGGCGTCGCCCCGGTTCACCGCGCCGAACAATTGCCGAACCTTGGCCCTCACGATCGCGTGATACATGGCGGCTCTCCGAAACGGGCGGAAATCAATCGGGTTCAATAAAGAAACCCATGCAGCGACGATAGAGTTCAATTTAGAGACTGACAAGGGCTCGAAACGCCATGTCGCCGTATCGGGCCAATTCATGTCGCTTGGCCCGTACACCGCCCGCGTTGAGTTCAATCCGGCAACCGACTAGGATCGCGTCATGCAGAGAACCAGCTTCGCGCGGATGCAATGTTCCCTCGCCCGCGGGCTCGAGGTCATGGGCGACTGGTGGACGCCGCTGATCGTGCGCGACCTCTTCCTCGGCATCGAGAAATTCGACGAATTGGCCGAGGACCTGGGCATCTCGCGCAATCTGCTGACCCGGCGCCTGCGGACCCTGATCGACAACGGCATCGTCGAAAAGCGGATCTATCACCGCCGTCCCGCCCGCTATGCCTATTTCCTGTCCGAGGCGGGGCGCGACCTCGTGCCGGCGATCCTGGCCCTGACCGCCTGGGGCGAGCGCTGGGCCCGGCCGGCGGAAGGCAGCCCGCTGCGCTTTCGCCATGCCGTCTGCGGCCATGAGTTCGAGGCCGAGGTCTGCTGCTCCGAATGCCGGCAGACCATCACGGCCGATGATGTCGAGGCGCTGCCGGGCCCGGGCGGTGCCGCCAAGCCCGGCACCATGGTGATCGCCGTGCGTCTGCGCGAGCGCATGATCGCCGAGATGCTGGCCCGCACGAAGACGACCAAAGAAACGGAAAACAACGAAGGGGAGCCGACATGAAGGGATGGGGGCCGACGTCGCACCGCTATGTCAGTCAGGGTCTGCGGCTGCATTACGTCGACTGGGGCAACGACGGGGCGCCGCCCCTGCTGCTGGTCCATGGCGGCAACGACCATTGCCGAAGCTGGGATTGGGTCGCCCAGCGCCTGTGCGAGAGCTTCCACGTCATGGCGGTGGATCTTCGCGGCCATGGCGACAGCGACCATGCCCCCGGCAGCCATTATCCGACCCATGGCTTCATCCTGGATCTCGCGCAATTGGTCGCCCAGCGCGGCCTGGCGCCGGTCGACATTCTGGCCCACAGTTGGGGCGGGGCGATCTCGCTGCTCTATGCCGGGCTCTATCCCGAAAGCGTGAGACGGCTGATGGTCATCGAGGGCTGGGGCCCCTCGCCCGAGGTCTTGAAGAAACATGGCGACATGCCGCTCCACGAACGGCTGCGCAATTGGGTCGAAGGCTGCCGCGCCGTCGCCCACAAGCGCCCGCCCCGCTACGCCACCCTCGACGACTGCGTCGCCCGCATGAAGGCCGCCAATACGCGACTGACCGACGAACAGGCCCATCACCTCGCGCTTCACGCCGCCTGCCAGAACGAGGACGGCACCTGGTCGTGGAAATATGATCCCTATGTCCGGGTGATCAGCCCGACCTGGGTCCCGCCCGAGGAATTGGGGGCGATCTGGTCGCGCATCACCTGCCCGGTGCAGCTGCTGCGCGGCACCGAAAGCTGGGCCGGCGATCCGGTCGCCGACGGCAAGATCGGTTTCTTCCAGGATGCCCGGGTGGAGGCCTTCGAGCAGGCGGGCCATTGGGTCCACCACGACCGGCTGGACGATACGGTCGCCCTGGCGCGCGCCTTTTTTGCACAGTAGAATTAAGTTATAAAAAAAATGCTATCGAGCCATGTTGTAGAATCAGATTGACCCCGCCCCGGCAATTGCTAGGGTTTCCTGCGTCCGGCCCACGTCACGGGCTCGCGGAATTTGATGGTTTCAGCTTGCGCCGCGTCACCCCCGCTAAAGCGCCACGAGAAGCTCGTGGTTCCTCAGGAAAGGAGCGAACCGATGAAGGCCTTCGAACGCCGATACAAATCCTGCCGTCCCCCGATGGCCGTCACCAAGTTGACCGCCGTCACGGATTTCTGTCCGGCCTGTGGTCGATAATTCGGGCGTCATTCCCGATAGTGTCACCAATTCGGGTTAGAAGAAGACGGGCGACAGGAGGAACTCATGTCCTTTGCAATCGTCGGCGAACTCGCCGCCGCACCCGCGATTACCATTGAAATCGATGATCTGGCCGCCGGCATCGCGATCCGCGAGGACGATGCCTATGTCTTCGTGGCGTCGGATGCCCGCTTCCACCTGCTCGACGGCAGCCGCTTTCGCCGTCTCCAGCAGATCGAAACCGCGGTCCGACGCATGGTCCGCGCCACCCGTCCCCGCCGCCACGCGGCGGAGTGACCTCCAGCCATCGGCCGCCGGACGTGTTCATCCCCCGTCCGGTGGCGCGGGCGGCGGCTTCGGTCGCCGCCCGAATTGTTTCGGGTACGGTCCGAACCTTCAGCGCGCGGCGCCGAAGGTGCCGCTGACCTCGTCCGTGGGGGTGACGACATACCAGCCACCCCCCACTTCATTCAGCGCACCCCCGTAGAAGATGCCGGCGAGATCGGCGAAGGCGCCGCCGGCCGGCGTCAGCGGTGCCCCGTCCATGGTCGCGTTGAAGGTGCCGTCGTCGGTGGTGCCCTGGAAGCCGGCCGCCGTCGGCGGGCCGAAGCTGACCAGCGAGGCATCCTCGAAATGGAACACGGGCCCCGGCCCGACGTCGGCCCCGCTCAGCGGGTCGGAGAGGCGCGTGCCCGTGATGTCCGCGTCCATGCGGCTGGCGGCGAAATCGGCCGTCAGGACGATGTCGGCGCTGAGCACGCGGAAATTGCCGGCCGTCGCGACATCGACGATGCCGCCGACCGTCCGGCCCCGATAGGTCGCGGTGCCGAGGGCGGCACCGGGCGCCAGATCCGTCGCCGGCGTGCCGATGGCGCCGCCGGCGGCCGTGAGGATCGTGTCGCTTCCCGTGTCGACGATGGCCCAATAGCCGAAGCTCATGTGCTCCAGGACCGTCGATGGCGTTCCGTCGTAGAGCAACGCCCGGCCGGCGCCGAAGGGCGCCCCGCCGACGGTGACGTCGGCCGTGTCGAAGACCGAGATGTCGGCGAGATTGCCGCCGCCCGGCGCCGACGGGCCGAAGGTCGCGACGATCTCCGACGCGGCCGCCGCCGGCCGCCGGTTCAGGGTCAGCACCGTATCGGCGCCGGCGGCGGCCAGCCGCGCTTCGTGATAGGCGGCGTTCAGCGCCGTCGTGCGCGCCCCGCCCAGGCCCTCTTCCGCCCCCGGACCGGGATAGAGCCGGGCGCCGGGCTGGATGTCGCTGCCGTCCGCCGGCAGGAAACCGCGCAGACCAGGTAGGGCCGCGACGAACGGCGTGCTCGAATCATTATCGAAGAATTGGCAGCCGCCCATGGTGACGGACAGCGTGACGAGGACGAGAATCCTCTTGGACATGCCGCTCATATGCCGACCCCCCGTCGTCAATGAACAATCCCACGAGGGTGATCATAAGCGCCGATCAGGGGGCCGGATACCGATGTTGCGCCGCGATTGGTGACATATTGCAGCGCGATGAAGACAATGCGGCCCTCGGGAGACCGGCGGCCCGGGGCCGCCGGTCGCGACGGGCCTCATTCGTGGGCCATCTTGTCCTTGTCTTTTTCTCCGCAGATCGGGGCCGCCATCAGCTTTTCGGCATCGCCGACGGCAAGATGGGTCGCGCGGAACTTCATCGTGTCCGGATTCGCCGTATCGTAGAATTCCGGCTGGATCGGCGAGCCGCTCACGTTCACGCAGCTGTCGAGGGTCTCCTTGCCGGCGCGGGAGCAGAGAGTGACCCCGTCCGCGTTCCACCGGCCTTCATCCACGCAATTTTCATGGCGGCGGCGCAGCGTGCCGTCGGCGGCGAAATAGGCGACGGCGGTCGTGCCGTCCGCCATCTCGAAATAGCCGGTGCGATCGCCGATCATGGCGCCGGCGAAGGACCCGGGCTTGCTCGCCGGGTTCTCGGGCACCAGGCGGATGTCGACCACGCCGTCGTATTCATTGTCGGCGCCGTTGGCGGAATCGATGATCGAGGAGACGCCCAGCGTCAGCACGACATCCATCGCGACATTGGCGGCGATGGTGGACGAGACGCCCGAATGATTGTTGTAGGTCGCTTCCTGATAGCCGTCCTTCCTGCAGCGGATCAGGATGTCGTGCTTGCTCTTGCGGACGGTCAGGGTGCCGGGCGTCGACGACAGGCTGCCGATCGGCTTGTCCTCGCGATAGAAGTCGCATTGCGCGCCCGGCGGGGTCGTGTTGACCGCGATATCCTGCGACGTGCCTTCCAGGATGCTGACGCAGCCGCCCACGGTGACGACACCCGCCAGGGCAAAGACCCGAAACGCCCCGCGGCGGGCGAGGTTGAAAATCTGCATTTGAATTGCCCCTGCCAACTCTTGCCAAGAATGAGCAAATAGCCCAGGGACATTCAGTACGGGAATGATGACGAGGGGGCAATGCGACAGTTGTGCGGATGAAGAGATTCGGCCGAAAACCCCTCTGATCAGAGGATGAACTTCGAGAGATCGGCGTCGGCGGCGAGCGCGCCGACATTGGCGGCGACATAGGCGGCGTCCACCGTCACCGATTGGCCGGCGCGGTCGGAGGCGGTGAAGCTGATCTCGTCCAGCACCCGCTCCAGGATCGTGTGCAGGCGCCGCGCGCCGATGTTCTCCACCGTCGTGTTCACCTCGGCCGCCACCTTGGCGATCTCGGCGATGCCGTCGGCCGTGAAGTCCAGGGTCACCCCCTCGGTGCCCATCAGCGCCACATATTGGCGGATCAGGCTGGTTTCCGGCTCGGTCAGGATGCGTTCGAAATCGTCCTGGGACAGCGCCTTCAGCTCGACCCGGATCGGCAGCCGGCCCTGAAGCTCGGGCAGCAGGTCGGCGGGCTTGGCGATATGGAAGGCGCCGGAAGCGATGAACAGCACATGGTCGGTCTTCACCGCGCCATGCTTGGTCGTGACCGTCGTTCCTTCGATCAGGGGCAGCAGGTCGCGCTGCACGCCTTCGCGCGAGACGTCGGCGCCCTGGCGTTCGGCCCTTGCGCAGATCTTGTCGATCTCGTCGATGAAGACGATGCCGGCGTTCTCCGCCAGGGCGATCGCCTCCTGCACGATCGAATCCTGGTCCAGCAGCTTGTCCGATTCCTCGGCCAGCAGCAGGGCGTGGCTGTCGCGCACGGTCACGCGCTTCGGCTTGGTGCGCTGGCCGAAGGCCTTGCCCAGCATGTCGCCCAGATTCATCATGCCGACCGAGCCGCCGGGCATGCCCGGGATCTCCATGGCGCCGAAGGGGCTGGCGTTGTCGGCGACGGAGACCTCGATCTCGCGCTCGTCCAATTCGCCGGCGCGCAGCCTGGCGCGGAATTTCTCGCGCGTGTCCTTGCCCGCGCTCTCGCCCACCAGGGCGTCGAGCACGCGGTTCTCGGCGTTCAGTTCGGCGCGGGCCTGCACGTCGCGGCGGCGCTTCTCGCGGGTCTGGGCGATCGAAACCTCCACGAGGTCGCGCACGATCTGCTCGACGTCGCGCCCGACATAGCCGACCTCGGTGAATTTCGTCGCCTCGACCTTCAGGAAGGGCGCATTGGCGAGCTTGGCCAGGCGGCGCGAAATCTCGGTCTTGCCGACACCGGTCGGCCCGATCATCAGGATGTTCTTGGGCAGGACCTCGTCGCGCAGATCCTCCGGCAGCTGCTGGCGGCGCCAGCGGTTGCGCAGCGCGATGGCGACGGCGCGCTTGGCGTCGCCCTGGCCGACGATGTGGCGGTCGAGTTCCGAGACGATCTCGCGCGGGGAAAATTCACTCATGATTCAATGACTTCGACGGTGAGATTGTGGTTGGTGTAGACGCAGATGTCGGCGGCGATCGCCAGCGCCTTCCGCGCGATCACCTCGGCGTCCTCTTCATAGGGCATCATGGCGCGGGCGGCCGAGAGGGCGAAGTTCCCGCCCGAGCCGATGGCGGTGACGCCGCCGTCGGGTTCCAGCACGTCGCCATTGCCGGTCAGCACCAGGGTGGTGTCCGCGTCGGCGACGATCAGCATGGCTTCGAGCTTCTGGAGATAGCGGTCTGTGCGCCAGTCCTTGGCCAGTTCGACGCAGGCCCTGGTGAGCTGGCCGGGAAAACGCTCCAGTTTCGCTTCTAGGCGCTCGAACAGGGTGAAGGCATCGGCGGTCGCCCCGGCGAAGCCGGCCACGATGGCGCCGCCGCCGATGCGGCGGACCTTGCGCGCATTGCCCTTGATCACGGTCTGGCCCAGGCTGACCTGACCGTCGCCGGCCACCACGACCTTGTTGCCTTTGCGCACGCCCAGGATGGTGGTGCCGTGCCAGGAGGGGGTCTTTTCGCTCAAGGGATCGGGTCCTCAGTCTTGTCCGGTCGCTCTTATGTAGCGATCGTGGCCCGCGCCACAAGACCGATGGACCCGATCGGGCGTTCTCAGGTGCTCGGCGTGAAGCGGAAGGGATTCACACCCTCGCGCCGCAGCAGGCTCCAGGTCCAGACCGCGCCCAGGAAATCGGGCACCACGAACAGGATGTAGAGCGGGCGCATGTCGAACAGCAGGATCAGCAGCGCGAACACGGGCACGATCGCGAGCCGCATCTGCACGCTCCAGCAGAAGAAGGCGACCACCCTGGTGCGCGACAGGTTGAAATAATAATAGCCGACGATCAGCACCACGACGCCGAGGAAGCGGATCCAGTCGATCCCTTCCGGCGGCAGGCCGAGAACGTCGAGGATCAGCACCGGCGCCAGCACCATGGGCAGACCGGCGGCCAGGATATAGAGCGAGAACCACATCATGCTGCGGGCGGCGGTCATGGCGGCATTCCTCACAACAGGCCGGGGATCACGGCCCGGCGGGATTTCGGATAGTCGGGAAAATGGTCGCGGTACCAGCGGTGATGGGCGACGGCGCGAGGCATCAGATTGGCCATGGTGAAGAGCAGAAACACCAGCCCGGCAAGCGTCCAGGACATCAGGGCGAAACCCGCCCACATCACGATCTCGCCGAAGTAATTGGCGGCCGAGACATAGCGGAAGGCCCCTCCGTGCGGAATGCGATAGCCGGAAAAACCATCGCCCCGCAGGTTGATCAGGATCGAATCCGCCTGGAAGTTCACCAGCCAGCCGAAGATCGCGAGGCACAGCCCGACGACGAAACGGGGATCGATCAGCCAGTCGGGGCCGGCCAGATGGGCGGCATGGCCGACCGCATAGGCATTGGCGAAACCGTTCAGCAGGTTGAACAGGAAGCCGAAGACGACGGCGACCAGGGGAAAGCGCTTGTGCCGGTCGCGCATGCGCAGCGGATAGATCAGCCCGCGATAGACGTAATGCGCCTGCCACAGGCCGAAGATCAGCAGCATGACGCCCGACGGCCCGTCGACCGGCGGCGCCAGCCACCAGAAGGTGAGCGCGAAGGCGAACCATTGCGGGCTTTCGAACAGCAGCCAGGCGGGCAGGGCCGGCATGGTGCCGCCCTGGGCCGGCGTCATGTGCCGGCCATAGGGTCCGGCCGTGCGCAAGGTCGTCGCCAGCGTTCCGGCGCCCATGACGGCGATCGTCGCGAGCACTGCGAAGTAAGCCGTTTCCACGGTTTCCCCTCCCCCATTTGGAGAAGAGCCTACAGCCCCGCGTTGCCCGCCGTCCAGCGGCCTTGCGGGGCCTTGCCGGTGCCGGCCCATGTGGCGATCATGGCGCCTTCCCAGGGCGGCCGGTCCGTTCGGCCGCCGCAGCTTGCGCAATCGGTATCATGCTCATCGAGATCAAGCCGGGTCCCGCCGGCCCCTTCCAGCGCCTCGACTATGCGACGGCCAACAATATCACCGGGCGGCCAATCTATGGCCGCGCCGCCTGTTTCCTGCATCCGGATGCCGCCGCGGCCTTCGGGCGGGCGCGCGCCGCCGCCCTGACCCTCGGCCTCGACCTTCTGGTGTTCGACGGTTTCCGCCCGACCGAGGCGCAATGGGCGCTGTGGCACGCCCTGCCGGATCCGACCTTCATCGCCGACCCGCGCATCGGTTCCACCCATGGCCGGGGTGTCGCCGTCGATCTCACCCTGTGCACGCCGACGGGAGAGCCGCTCGACATGGGCACCGGCTTCGACGAGATGACGGAGCTTTCCTATCACGCGGCCCCGGTCCCGGCCGAAGCGCGGCGCAACCGCCTGCTCTTGATCGGGGTCATGGTCGAAGCGGGCTTCGTCCACAATATTCACGAGTGGTGGCACTACAATCTGCCCGACCCGGACCGATATCCTCTGTTGTCGGACAGTGCCGCCGGCACGGGCTTGATGCCCCGCGCCTGAGTCCGCGAAAAATTCGAGAGACAAGGCCAAGAGAGGATGGCCGAGACAATAAAGGGGAGAGAGCAATGAACCGATTTTCGAAGCTGACGGCGGCGGCCGTATTGGCGCTGGCGGCGGCCCCGGCCCTGATGCCGGGCGTGGGTCTGATTCCGGGCGTGGCCCTGGCGCAGGAAACCCGCCCGCGCGAAATCATCACGGGCGCCGATTTCCATGCCGTCTGCGGCGATGCCGGCAAGGCCCTGTCCAATCCCCCGGGCGAGGGCAGCCGTTCGGCGGCGCGGCGCTGCAAGGACTACATGAAGAATTTCTTTCAGCTCGAGAAGGTGCGCCCGCTGGTGCCGAACGACGAGGTCATGTGCATCAACGGCACCCTCACCTGGCAGGAAATCGCGGACGAGGTTCTGGGCTGGGGCGGCGGTCGCACGGAATACGACGATCAGCCGGCGGATGCCCTGATGCGCGCGGCGCTTCGGGCCCGCCATCCCTGCCCCAATACCGATTACGAGAACTGAGCGCCGCCATGACCGCCGTCCCCGCCCTGCCGGCCCTCGACCGGGCGGGGGCGTCGCGCATCGTCGACCGGGCGATCGCGAGCTACGCAGATGACTGCCGGCGGCGCGTGCCCGATTTCGTCGACCGGTATTTCAGCCTGCGCGGCAGTCTCGCGCTGCATCGCCGGGCGCTCGGCTGGGATCTGGCGCGGGCCCCCGCCAACCTCCTCCTCTCCGTGCCGCAACTCGGGGTGCGGGCCATGGCCGCCAGCCTGGGCGGCCTGGGCGCGCGCCGGGCGGGCGAGCGGCTGAAACGCCTCGACCTGCTGCAGAAGACGGCGGTCGCCAGGGCGCTCGGCGAAGCGATCGAGCGCGACCTCCTCGACCTGCTGCCGCCGTCGGTCGAAGGCACCGACGGCATGGCCCGGGCGCTCGCGGCGGAACCCGAGGTCGCCGCGGTCATCGACCTTCTGTCCGAGGCGCGGCGCCGCCGGCTGGACGATCCGGCGTTTCGCGCCGCCCTCGACGGGGCGCTGGCGCGCTATGCCGCGACAAGGGTGGCGGCGGCGGATATCGCCACCACCCTGACCAGCCTCGGGGTCGGGGCCGTCGCCTTCAAGCAGGTGACGCCCAGCCTGCTCTCCCTCGGGCCGGTGCTGGCCGGCGCCATCGCACAGGCCTCGGCCGTCTCCAGCTTTCCCCTGGGGGCGACCCTGGGCGGGGTCTGGCACGGCTGGTTCCCGGCCAGCGCCGGCACCGCCCTGACCGCCGGGGTGACCGGCAGCCTGTTCATGGGCGCCGCCGTCCTCACCGCCTTCTCGGGCGTGCTGACCGATCCCGCGCAACGCGCCCTCGGCCTCCATCAGCGCCGCCTGCACCGCCTGATCGACGGCATGGAACAGGCGCTGGCCACCGGCGAAGGCCTGCCCTTCAACCCGCGCGACCATTACATCGCCCGCGTCGTCGACCTGATCGACATCGCCCGACTGGCGCGCCGGCTGATGGCGGGGGGTTGATGAGGGGCGACGGACGATCACAATGTCACGGAGACGCGGCCACTGGCGCATTCCTTCCGCGCCGCCCCAGCGCCCGAGGAAACGCTCATGATTACGGACATCGAGCTTTATTTCACGAAGGGATGTGGTCGATGCGATCGCTTCGACACACCGGATTGCGCCACCCGGCAATGGGGAGAAGGGCTGGAGGCGTTGCGTGGGATCTGTCTGGGCGCGGGGCTCGAGGAAGTGCTCAAATGGGGCCATCCCTGCTATCGCCATGCCGATCGGAACATTGCGATCGTCGGCGCCTTTCGCGGGGATTTCCGGCTCAGCTTCTTCGACGCCGGGCTGATGACGGATCCGGCGCGGCGCATGGAACGCCAGGGGCCGAATACAAAATATCCGAACATGATCCGCTTCACGTCGAACGGCCAGCCGGCGGCGGAGAGAGATCTGCTTGTCGCCTATCTCGGCGAGGCGAAATATCTCGCGGCATCCGGTGCGAAGGTGCCGAAGGACGACAGCGAGCCCGACATGCCCGACGAATTGATCGAAGCCCTGGCGGCGGATCCGGAACTCGCGATGGCGTTTCAGGCCCTGACGCCCGGCCGCCGCAAGAGCTATGTGATCAACCTGAACGGTGCCAAGCAGCCGGCGACGCGCATGAGCCGTATCGCCAAGTTCCGCGACAGGATCATCGCGGGAAAAGGCGCCCTGGACCGTTGACGGCGCCGAAGGGTGCCGTGAGGAACAGCTCTGTCGTCCAGGCACGAGGCCTGGACGACGGGCCAGTGCGCGGGATCACGTCTAGTCGAACGACAGGCTCACCCTCGTCGGCTTGCCGGCGGTGACGGTCACTTCGCTTTCCACCGTCTTGTCGCCCGAGCGGACGGTGACGACATAGGTGCCGGCCGGGACGATCCAGGCCGGTTCCCCGCTGTAACTCGTCTCGATGCGTTTGCGCTCCTGTCCGGTCATGCTGTCGATGAGCTGATAGACGTTCCACGTCAGCTTCTCGGTCAGTTTGGCGCCGCCCGCGGTGGCGCCGCCCAGGATGGCGCCGGCTTCGAGGTTCAGCACGGGGCTGGCGACACCGCCCGCCGGCACTTCGACCTCCAAGCCGACCTGGGCACTGCCCGTCCGCACGACGACATAATATCGGCCGGACGGCAGCATCAGGTTGGGCTTGGTGTCGTAGGAGGTGACGAGGGCCCGGCCGCGCTTGCCGCTGAGGTCGGTCGCGGCATCGAAGACCTGCCAGCGCAGATCCTTGGTCGGCGGCGGCGCACCCTCGGCGAAGATCGCCGTCGGCTGGAGCACGCCGGCGCCGAGCACGAGGGAGAGCGTGGCGGTCTCGCCCGGCTTGATCTCCACCGTGGCCTCGCCCGTGGTGTCGCCCTGACGCGCGGTCACCCGATAGGTGCCGGCCGACAGCATGACCTCGGGCGTGGGTTCGTAAATCGTCGCCACGGCCCGGTCGCTGCCCTCCGGATAGACCTTCCAGGTCACGTCCTTGGTGGCGGGCGGCTGGTCCTCGCTGGGGCGCATCTCGGCCTTCAGGATGCCGGCATCGAGGACGATGGTGACGTCCGGCCGGTCGCCCGCTTCGACCGAGAGTGCGGTCTCGCCCACGGCGAAGTCCTTGGTCGCGGTCAGGCGCCATTCGCCCGCGGGCACCACGAAGACCGCCTCGGTCCTGGTCAGGCTCTGGGCCTGCCGGCTGCCCGCGAACAGGCGCCAGACGACCTGGCCGGCCGGCGCCGATCCACCCTCCATGTCGATCACATGGGCGGTGATCACGGCGGCCTTCAGGTCGATGACGATATCCTGCTTCTCGCCGGTCAGGGTGATGCGCTCCGTGATCTTGGCGCCGCCCAGTTCGGCCCGGACCAGATAGTCGCCGGGTTCGAGATCCTTGCCGGGCGTCCAGACGGCGCGATAGGCGCTGTCGATCGGGCGGCCGACGTCGGCGGTGGCGGGATCGGCGCCGGGCACGTCGGCATAGAGACGCCAGCTCAGGCTCTTCTCCTCGACCTTGTGGCCTTCGGCATAGACGGCGCTGAAGGTCGGTTTGCCGCTGGGTACCGGGGCCGGGGCGGGTTCCGGCGGCGGGGGTGGCGGTGGCGCGGGCGTCGCCGTGGCGGCGGCCACGGTGGTTAGTGCCTCGCCCAGGCTGGCGGCATCGTCGGCCTGGACGAAGGTGCCGCCCGTATTGTCGGCGATGCATTTGAGCTGGTCGACGGTCGCCTTGTCCCGGATGTCGAAGCCGATGACATGGGCGGTGAAATCGACGCCCAGGCGTTCCAATTCGCTGGCGATGGCGCAAGGGTCGAGGCCGCAGGTCTCGTTGCCGTCCGAAACCAGGATCACGGTCGCCTGTTCCTCGGTGAACTTCAGCGCCTCGGCGGCGCGGCGCACGGCGGCGGTCATCGGCGTCTTGCCCTTGGGCGACAGCTTGTCGATCACCTGCTTGAAGTGCTGGGCATCGACCGGACCGACCGGGATCACATCCTCGATGTCGTCGCAGGCGCCCTTGGTGCGATGGCCATAGACCGTGAGCCCGAGGGCGATGTCCTTGTTCCAGCCGTTCACCAGATCGGCGACCGCTTCCTCGGCGATCTCCCATTTCGACTTGCCGTCGATCTGGCCCCACATGCTGCCCGAGGCATCGAGCACCAGAATGGCCTTGGCGCCGTCCTGTGCCCGCGCGGGCCCGAGACCGGCGACGGCCATGGCGAGACCGAGGACGATGGCCGACCAGAGCCTGCCCAATCCGTTCATGTCTTTTCCTTCCGTCGGGTGCTTGCTGCCGCAACGTCAATTGCCGCGACAACAGGCCATGTCGCCGGGTAGGATATCAGGCCGCCGCGCGCAATGACGGTGGTCACATAAAGATAACGACGACGATAAGAATAAAGAGGAGGGAACATGTCGTTGCGTTCCGAGTCCGCCGCCGCGCGGACGGAATCACCCCTGGCCGAAAACCCGGCCGCGACCGAACCGCCCTATCCCAATCCGCGCTATGCCTGGTATGTGGTCGGCGTCCTGATGCTGGCCTATACGATTTCCTTCATCGACCGCCAGATCCTCAATCTGTTGGTCGGGCCGATCAAACGCGACCTCGCCATCTCGGATACGGAGATGAGCCTGCTCGCCGGCCTCGCCTTCGCCCTCTTCTATACGTTCCTCGGCCTGCCCATCGGGCGCATGGTCGACAAGCGCAGCCGGCGCGGCATCATCGCCATCGGCATCGTGGTCTGGAGCGTGTTCACCGCCGCCTGCGGTCTGGCCACCAAATTCTGGCATCTGTTCCTGGCGCGTATCGGCGTCGGTGTCGGCGAGGCGGCCTTGTCGCCCGCGGCCTATTCCCTGGTGGCGGATTATTTCCCGCCCAATCGCATGGGTACGGCCATGGGTGTCTACAACATGGGCATCTTCGTCGGCTCGGGCCTTGCCTATATCTTCGGCGGGCTGGTGGTCGGCCTGGTTTCGGGGGCCGAGCACACGGTGCTGCCCATCGTCGGCGAAGTCTATGCCTGGCAGGTGGTGTTCTTCGTCGTCGGTCTGCCGGGCATCCTGATGG
The DNA here is from genome assembly GCF_021568905.1 of Zavarzinia marina. GTDB lineage: Bacteria > Pseudomonadota > Alphaproteobacteria > Zavarziniales > Zavarziniaceae > Zavarzinia > Zavarzinia marina. The sequence goes on from NZ_JAKGSB010000005.1 coordinate 173,617, forward strand.
CGCTTCTGCTGTTCACCGTGCGCGAGCCGGTGCGCCGGGGCATCAAGGCGGTGCGTCAGGCCGACGGCAGCCTGAAGGCCGAGGATGTGCCGGTGCGCGAGGTCGTCGCCTATATCAAGGGCAATGCGGGCGCCGTGCTGTGCCACAACGTCGGCTTCGCCCTGCTCGCCCTCGTCGGCTACGGCGTCGCGACCTGGATCCCGTCCTTCTTCATCCGCACACACGGCTGGACGCCGTCCGAGATCGGCCTCGCCTTTGGCGTCGTCCAGCTCACCGCCGGCGTCGTCGGCGTGATCGGCGGCGGCTGGCTGGGCGACGTGCTGAAGGCACGCGGCATGAGCGACGGCCGGCTTCGGGTCGGTATCCTGGCCGCCTTCTGCGGCACGCCGTTCTCGATCGCGCTGCCCTTCATCGGCGACGGCAGTCTGGCGCTCGCCGTCTCCATCGGTTCGGTCTTCTTCTTCACGATGTGCTTCGGCGCGGCGCCCGCCGCCATCGCCGAGATCATGCCGAACCAGATGCGCGGCCAGGCTTCCGCCGTCTATCTGTTCATCGTCAATCTGATCGGTCTCGGTCTCGGGCCGACGGCGGTGGCGCTCGCCACCGACTTCGTGTTCCGGGACGAGAACATGGTCGGCTATTCGCTGGCCCTGATCGGCGGCGTCGCGCTGCCGATGGCGGGCCTCGTGCTGCTGGCAGGCTGCCGGCCCTATCGTGCCAGTCTCGAGCGGGTGAAGGCCTATACGGCCTGAAGCCCGAAGATCAAGGTAAAGGCGCCGACCGCGATCAGGATCGCGGCGGCGGCCGCCCGCACATAGGCGAGCGGCACCACACGCGTCACCGCCTCGCCCAGGAAGACGGCGGGGACATTGGCCAGCATCATGCCGAAGGTGGTGCCCATGGTGACGGCGACCAGATCGCCGAAGCGCGCCGCCAGGGCAACGGTGGCGACCTGGGTCTTGTCGCCCATCTCGACCAGGAAGAAGGCCACCAGGGTCGCCATGAAGGCGCCCATGCGGCCGGCCCCGGCCCCGGGGCCGGCGTCGTCGTCCATCTTGTCGGGCACCAGCGCCCAGAGCCCCATGGCGACGAAGCCCGCGCCCAGGATCCAGCGCAATCCCTCGCCGCCCAGAAAATCCGCGATCAGCGTGCCGACGCTCGCCGCCAGCAGGTGATTGGCGACGGTCGCGGCGAAGATGCCGGCGACGATGGGCCAGGGCTTGCGGAACCGGCTGGCCAGCAGGATGGCCAGCAATTGCGTCTTGTCGCCGATTTCGGCGATGGCGACGACACCGGTCGAGACGAGAAAGGCTTCCATGGTGACGGCACGGGCGCAGGGTCGGGCGAACAACCGATGGCAAGCCGCGTTGCCCGACCCTGCAAGGACGGACGCGGACCTGCCAAAGGTCTCGCCAAGCTGTCGCCGGATACGCCATGAGCCTGTGAAGGGATTCAAAGGCTCAAGTCTGTTGACGCATCCCCCGCCGAGCACGCGGGCGGCTACTCCCCAATGACGTCCCAGCAATAGCGGAGCGCGATCGCCCCGACAAGAAAAATGGATCGTCCATCCAGCCCGTCATCCCGGCGGAGGCCGGGATCTTTCTCAGGAAAGAGCGCCTTCTCGTCGAGAGATCCCGGCTTTCGCCGGGATGACGATCTGTAAATCGGATCAATACCGCCCGGCGACGAAGTCGGCGAGGGTCACCTGGGGGCGCGGGCCGTAATGGGCCAGCACTTCGGCAGCGCAGAGCGAGCCGAGGCGGGCGGCGCGGGCAAGCCCGAGATCGCGGGTCAGGCCGAACAGGAAGCCGGCGGCGAAGAGATCGCCGGCGCCGGTCGAATCCACGATCTTCTCCGGCGTAACGGCATCGATCACATGAACCTCGTCCCCGGCGATGGCGACGGAACCCTTCTCGCTGCGGGTCAGGGCGGCGGTGATGCCCAGCGCCCTTGCGGCCTGGAGGGCGGTGTCGAAATCGCCGGTCTCGAACAGGGCGGCGATCTCGCTTTCGTTGGCGAAGAGAATGTCGACGGCGCCGTTGCTCAGGAGATCGAGGAATTCGCCGCGCCAGCGATGGACGCAGAAGGCGTCCGACAACGAGAGGGCGACGCGCCTTCCCGCCTCATGGGCGCAGGTGATCGCCTTCCTGAAGGCGGCCTTGCCGTTTTCGGGATCCCACAGGTAACCCTCGAGATAGGTGATTTCGGCGGCGGCGACCTTTTCGGGATCGACGTCGTCGGGGCCGAGGCCGACGCAGGCGCCGAGATAGGTCGCCATGGTGCGCTGGGCATCCGGCGTGACCATGACGAGGCAGCGGGCGGTGCCCGGGCCCTCGGTCGCGGCGGGCGTGTCGAAGGCGACGCCGACGGCCCGTATGTCATGGGCGAAGACCTTGCCGAGATCGTCGTCGCGCACGCGCCCGACGAAGGCCGCGCGCGCGCCGAGCGAGGCGAGGCCGGCCAGCGTGTTGGCGGCCGACCCGCCCGACGCCTCGACGCCCGCGGCCATCCGGCCATAGAGCGCGTCGGCGCGGTCGGCGTCGATCAGGGTCATGGAGCCCTTCACCAGATCCTCGCGGTCGAGGAAGGCATCGTCCGCCGGCGCCAGCACGTCCACGATGGCATTGCCGATCCCGAGGATATCGAAATCCGTCATCGTCATCTTCGTTCCCACTTCGATCGGACCCATATAAACCGGGCCCATGCAAATCGGGGCGCAGTATAAGGATGGCGCAACGGCCGTCCAGTTTCACCCGAGCGAGGAGGAAGCCCGCATGTCGCTGATCGCCGCCTTTCTGAAGGGGCTGGAGGACGCCTTGTCGCCGCCGCTGCGCGCCATCCTGTGGCGGGTCCTCGGCCTCGGGCTTCTGTTGACGGCGGTGCTGGTCTGGGCCGCCTATCAGGGGCTCGGCTTCGCGCCCTCGACCGGGTGGGAATGGCTGGACGAGACGATCCGCATCCTCGGTGGCGTGCTCACCGCGATCGGTCTCGCCTTCTTCTTTCCGGTGGTCATGACCACCCTGCAATCCCTCTTCCTCGACGAGGCGGCGGCCAGGGTGGCGGCGCGCGACTATCCCCGGGATCCGCCGGGGCGGGATGTCGGCTTCACCGAGGGGCTGGTCTCGGGGCTGCGCTTCCTCGTTATCGCGCTGGTGCTCAATATTCTGGCGCTGCCGCTGCAATTGGTCGGTTTGCTACTTCCGATCATCAATATCTTGGTGTTTCTGCTGCTCAACGGCTATCTTGTCGGCCGTGAGTATTTCGAGCAGGTCGCCATGCGGCATGCCTCGGCCGCCGATGCGGCCCGTTTGCGCCGGGCCCATCGCGGACTCGCTTTCGGCGCCGGTCTGCTGGGGACCGGCCTGATGGTGGTGCCGATCGTCAGTCTGATCGCGCCGCTGGTTACGGTCGCGGCCATGCTGCATCTCGAACGCGGGGTGCGGCTCGGCCGGGCCCGGGGGATGAAATAGAGACAGGGCGCCCGCCCACGAACCGAGGACCGCGCCGGTGGCCCCGCCGCCGGAAAACCAACAGACGAAGAACGACATTCGTTCGAAACGACGACCGAGTACGGATTCACGGAGACAGACATGTTCGGAAAACGAAGCGGGACCCCGGATTCATCCCCGACCCCCCCTGCGCAACCCAGGCCGTCTTCCGCCTTCACCGCGCCGGCCGCTCGCCCGACTTCCTCAACCTCGTCCAACCCGCAGCAAGGCTCGCCCACCATGGCCGACAACGACTCGACCGGTTTCCGCCCCGAAATCGCCCGCCGCACCCCCGACCTGCCGGGCATGTCCCGCCCGCTCGTGCAGGCGCCCTCGCCCGCCGCGCCGCCGACGTCCGACGACAAGAAGCTGATCGTCGGCCGCAACATCGTGCTGTCCGGCCAGATCACGGCCTGCGACAAGCTGGTGGTCGAAGGCCGGGTCGACGCCACCCTGACCGACAGCCGAGTGATCGAGATCACCTCGACCGGCGTCTTCAAGGGCGCGGCCGAGATCGACGAGGCGCTGATCGGCGGCACCTTCGAAGGTGACCTGCTGTGTCGCGGCCGCTTGCTCATCCGCGCCACGGGCCGGGTGAAGGGCAAGATCCGCTATGGCCAGCTCGAGATCGAATGCGGCGGCGAACTGGTCGGCGACATCAACACGGTCGAGGGCAAGGATGCCAAGCCGGCGGCCGAAGCGGCGCCCGAACTGGTGCCGGCGCCCGCGCCGGAGCCGGCCCAGGCCGCGCCGAAGCCCAGCATGCCGTCCCAGGTCACCTTTCCGGTGTCCCCGGCGGCGGACGGCTCCGCCTGACGCTGCCGCCTTTCCGGCTCCGATGTCCGCATCGTCGAAGGCGCTCCTCATCGGGAGCGCCTTTCTTCTTCTCGCCGCCTGCGCGCGCCACGGCGCGCCCCGCCAGGACGGACCGCCGGCCCCGCCGCCGGGCGGCCTGATCAACATGGATGCGGACGCCCTGCCGACCTATCTCGGGGAACCGTCGCTGCGCCGGCGCGAATCGGCCTGGGAAATCTGGCAATACGCGGCGCCGGAATGCCTGCTCTACGTCTTCCTCTTCGGGCCCGACGGCGGCCAGACGGTGCGCCATGTCGATGCCCGCGACCGCCAGCGCGAACCCTATGACGTCGCCACCTGCGTCCGCCGCGTCGGTGTCGCCGCCTACAGCCGGCCCGAAGCGGTGAACATCATGCGCCAGTTCAGGCGATCGTTTTTTCCTTAGAGGCGCAGAGATCGCTGACCACGCAGGCCGGGCAATCCGGCTTTCGCGCCTTGCAGACATAGCGCCCGTGCAGGATCAGCCAATGATGGGCGTGCAGCATGAATTCGCGCGGGATCACCTTCTCCAGCCTGGCCTCGACCGCCTCGACCGTCTTGCCGGGGGCGAGCCCGGTCCGGTTCGAGACCCGGAAGACATGGGTATCGACGGCGATGGTGGCTTCGCCGAAGGCGATGTTCAGGACGACGTTGGCGGTCTTGCGCCCGACCCCGGGCAGGGCCTGCAGCGCCTCGCGGTCGCGCGGGACCTCGCCGCCGTGGCGCTCGATCAGCAGGCGCGACAGCTCGATCACGTTCTTCGCCTTGTTGCGATAGAGGCCGATGGTCTTGATCGCCTCGGTCACGCCGTCGAGGCCGAGGGCGAGCATCTGGGCCGGCGTCTCGACCCGCGCGAAGAGCGGCCGCGTCGCCTTGTTCACCCCGGCGTCGGTCGCCTGGGCCGAGAGCACGACGGCGACCAGAAGCTGATAGGGATTGCCCCATTCCAACTCGCCCTCCGGCTCGGGCCGCTGCGCGCGCAGGCGCTCGAAGAAGGTGACGACGTCGGCTTTACGCATGATCCGGGTCCAATTATCCTGAATGATCATGACATACCATGATCGGGCGCGACATCGACCGGCCAGGATGGAGATCGGCCAGGACGAAGATTGGTATGAGATGCGGATCGGTGTGAGCAGCGGGCCATTCGAAAGGCGGTCATGAACACGCATCGTGTCGAATTTTCGACCCAGGTCGACGAAAGCCTTCTCGAAGAAGCGCGCGCCATCGCCGCGCGCGAAGGCCGTCCGCTCGACAATGTGGTCGAGGAGGCACTGCGGGATCTTCTCGAGAAGCGGCGCAACGCGGCGGCTCGCCCCCATGTCCTCGCCCATTATGAATCAAGTCTGGAGACCTTCGGCCCGCTCTACGAGCGCCTGGCCAAGTGAAGGAATACCTGACCCTGGCCGACGTGATGGCGATTCACGACGACCAGATCCGGCGCTATGGCGGCGCGCCGGGACTGAGAGATGCCGGCGCGCTGGAATCGGCCCTGTTCCGGCCGCAGAGCGGTTACTATGAGGATCTTGTCGAGGAGGCGGCGGCGCTTTGGGAAAGCCTGTCCAGAACCACCCCTTCGTCGACGGCAACAAGCGTGTGGCTTTCGCCGCGACCTGTACGTTCCTGCGGCTGAATGGCCGCCAGCTCGTCGCGGATCCGATTGCAACCTACGACTTCATGCTGGACCTCTATCGACGGCATGATTTCACCTTCGCCCGATTGCTGCCCTGGTTGCGCGACCATCTGGACGAATGACGGACATCCGGAATGAAGGAGGAACGATGACCATCAGCGACACCGACCGCCTCTGGTTCGATGCCGTGCTCAGTCCCCATCGTTCGCTGGGGCCGCGGGCCTTCGCGCTGCTGATGATCGCCGTCGCCGTGATCAGCTTCGTCTCGGGCATGCTGTTCCTGATGCTGGGGGCATGGCCGGTGATGGGCTTCTTCGGGCTCGATGCCCTGCTGATCTGGTTCGCCTTTCGCGCCAATTACCGGGCCGCCCGCGCCTTCGAGCGCGTCCGCCTGACCGATCGGGACTTCACCGTCGACCGGGTCGATGCCAAGGGCCGGCACCGCCACTACCGTTTCGAGCCGAGCTGGGCGCGCATCCAGGTCGATATCCGGGACGAGGACGACAATCAGATCTGCGTCACCAGCCACGGTCGGCGCTTCGTCTTCGCCGAATGCCTGTCGGCGGCGGAACGGCTGGATCTCGCCGATGCCCTGCGCGTCGCCTTCACCGAACGCCGGGACAATATGGTAACGGCGGCGCCCTAGGGCGCCGCCGTCCATTCCGTCAGCCGGCCGTCAGCCGGTCGCCCGGATTACTCGGCGGGCTTCGGCTCTTCGGCCGGGGTCTCGCCCTCGGCCGGGGCGGCGGTTTCGCCGCTGACCGCGTCTTCCATCGCCTTCATGGCGTCGGTGGCGGCGCCATCGACCGCCGTCGCGGCGTCGTCCATGGTCTCGCCGGCGGCCTTCATGGCGTCGTCAGCTGCCTTGCCGGCCGCATCCGCCGCATCGTCGACCGCTTCGGCGGCATCGTCGACGGCCTGGCCGGCGGCTTCCGCGGCATCGTCGATCGCCTTGCCGGCGGCCTGGCCCATCTCCTCGGCCGCGCCCTTCTCTTCCTCGGGAGCGGCGGGCGCCTCGGCGGCGGGCGCCGGCTCGGCGGGGGCTTCGGCAGCGGGGGCCGGGGTTTCGGTCGCGCTGGACTTCTCGCCATCGTCGCAGGCGGCAAGGCCGGCCGTGAGCGCGATGGCCAGAGCGATAGCCGTCTTCTTCATGTTGCTCCTCGTCTTTCGATTTCGGTGTTGGTGCCGACGAACAGATAAACGCGGCGGGGCGCGAAAGGATCCCAATATTGCCCGATCACCTTCGCCCTGGGAGTGTTACCCGATATCGAGGACATCCGCCATGTCGTAAATCCCCGCCGGCTTGTCGGCCGCCCAAATCGCGGCGTGAACGGCGCCACGGGCGAAAATGCCCCGGTCCGTCGCCTTGTGGGTGAGTTCCAGGCGCTCGCCGTCGGCGGCGAAGATCACCGAATGCTCGCCGACGACATCACCGCCGCGAAGCGTGGCGAAGCCGATGTTGCCGGCGGTGCGCGCGCCCGTATGGCCGTCGCGCACCCGGTCCGAGACCGCGTCGAGATCGACCCCGCGCCCCTCGGCGGCGGCCCGGCCGAGGGCCAGCGCGGTGCCGGACGGGGCATCGACCTTGTGGCGGTGATGCATTTCGACCACTTCGATGTCCCATTGTGCGGGTCCGAGCACGGCGGCGACCTTGCGCGTCAGCGCGGCCAGGAGATTGACGCCGAGGCTGAAATTGGCCGCCTGGACGATCGCCACATGGGCGGCGGCGGCGGCGATCGCCGCCTGCTGGTCGGCCGAGAGCCCGGTGGTGCCGATCACCAGCGCCTTGCCGGTCTTTCCGGCCATTGTGGCGTGGGACGGGGCCGCGACCGGCGCGGTGAAATCGATCACCACATCGGCGGCGGCGAAGAGCGCGGGGGTATCGTCCGTGACGAAGACGCCGATCGGCTCGCGCCCGGCCAGCGTCCCGAGGTCGATGCCCTGGGCCGGCGCGCCGGGCCGTTCGGTGCCGCCGGCGATCGTGGCGCCGGCGTCGAGGCCGGCGGCGATCAGGCTGCGGCCCATGCGCCCCGCGCAGCCGAGAATGCCGATCGAGGTCATGGGGTGCTCCTGTGTTCTGATTGAAACCGTGTTTCGCCCCTCACCCCATCCCTCTCCCCGGAGGGGCGAGGGGGCAGACCCCCGCGCGGCCCGGACTCCCTCGCCCCGCTTGCGGGGAGAGGGTGGGGGTGAGGGGCCTATTCCGTCAGATCGTTCCAGAGTTCCTTCACCTTGGCGAAGAAACCCTCGGACTCGGGCGATGTGCCCTTGCCGCCGGCCTTCTCGAACTCCTTCAGGAGCTCCTTCTGCTTGGCGGTCAGGTTCATCGGCGTCTCGACGACGGCATTGATGTAGAGATCGCCCATGGCGCCGCCGCGCAGCGCCGGCATGCCCTTGCCCTTCAGGCGGAACTGGCGGCCGGTCTGGGTGCCGGCCGGGATCGCCACCCGCGCGCGGGAGCCGTCGATGGTCGGCACTTCGATATTGCCGCCCATGGCCGCCGTCACCATCGGAATGGGCACGCGGCAGAACAGATTGGCGCCGTCGCGCCGGAACAGGGCGTGGGGCGTCACGGTCAGGAAGATGTAGAGATCGCCCGGCGGCCCGCCGCGCAGGCCTGCCTCGCCCTCGCCCGCCAGTCGGATGCGGGTGCCGTCCTCCACCCCCTGCGGGATGTTGACCGACAGGGTCTTTTCCTTGGACACGCGGCCGTGGCCGCCGCAGACCTTACAGGGTTCCTTGATGATGCGGCCGGCGCCCTGGCAGGTCGGACAGGTGCGTTCGACCGTGAAGAAGCCCTGGGCCGCGCGCACCTTGCCGGCGCCCTGGCAGGTCGGGCAGGTGGTCGGCTTCGAGCCCGGCGCCGCACCCGAACCGTCGCAGGCTTCGCAGGAAATGGTCGAGGGCACGCGGATCTGCGTCTTCTTGCCCTTGAACGCCTCCTCGAGGCTGATCTCCATGTTGAAGCGCAGGTCCGAGCCGCGCATGGCGCCGTTGCCGCCGCCGCGCTGGCCGCCCCGGCCCATGAATTCGCCGAACAGATCGTCGAACACGTCGGCGAAGGACGAGCCGAAGTCGAAGCCGCGCGCGCCCGGCCCGCCCGGGCCGCCGCCGCCCTCGAAGGCGGCATGGCCATAGCGGTCGTAGGCCGCGCGCTTGTCGTCGTCGGAGAGGACCGAATAGGCCTCGTTGATTTCCTTGAACTTCTTCTCGGCTTCCGCGTCGCCCGGGTTCTTGTCCGGGTGCCACTTCATGGCGAGCTTGCGGAATGCCTTCTTGATGTCATCGGCCGAGGCCCCGCGCGCGACGCCCAAAAGTTCGTAATAATCGGCCTTTGCCATGGCGGACTCCTGTCACCGGCCGTGCCGGCCGCCCCTTCTCGAGGCTGCGGCCGGCACGCCACGTCATCGGACTTCAGATCAGTTGGACGACTTCTTCTTGTCGTCCACTTCCTCGAAGTCGGCGTCCACGACATCGTCGGCACCGGGCTGCGCGCCCGGCGCGGCACCGGCCTCGGGGCCCGCGCCGCCGGCGGCCTGGGCCGCTTCCGCTTCCGCCTTGTAGATGGCTTCACCCACCTTCATGGCGGCATTGGCCAGCGCCTCGGTCTTGGCGCCGATCGCTTCCACGTCCTCGTCCGCGAGGACGCCGCGCAGATCCGCGATCGCCGCCTCGACCGCCGCCTTGTCCTCGGCGGCGACCTTGTCGGCATGCTCGGTCAGGTTCCGCTCGGTCGAATGGATCAGGCCCTCGGCCTGGTTCCGGGCCTCGACCAGTTCCTTCTTCTTCTTGTCCTCGGCGGCATGGGCCTCGGCGTCCTTCACCATCTTCTCGATGTCGGCGTCCGAGAGACCGCCCGAGGCCTGGATACGGATCTGCTGTTCCTTGCCCGTGCCCTTGTCCTTGGCCGAGACCTGGACGATGCCGTTGGCGTCGATGTCGAAGGTGACCTCGATCTGCGGCACGCCGCGCGGCGCCGGCGGAATGCCCATCAGGTCGAACTGGCCCAGCATCTTGTTGTCGGCCGCCATCTCGCGCTCGCCCTGGAAGACCCGGATGGTCACCGCGTTCTGATTGTCGTCGGCGGTGGAGAAGACCTGGCTCTTCTTGGTCGGGATCGTCGTGTTGCGCTCGATCAGGCGGGTGAAGACGCCGCCCAGGGTCTCGATGCCGAGCGACAGCGGCGTGACGTCGAGCAGGAGGACGTCACGGACGTCGCCCTGGAGCACGCCGGCCTGGATGGCAGCGCCCATGGCCACCACTTCGTCCGGGTTCACGCCCTTGTGCGGTTCCTTGCCGAAGAAGCTCTTCACGACGTCCTGGATCTTGGGCATGCGGGTCATGCCGCCGACCAGGACCACTTCGTCGATCTGGCCGGCCGACAGGCCGGCGTCCTTCAGGGCCTTCTGGCAGGGATCGATCGTGCGCTGCACCAGATCGTCGACCAGGCTCTCGAACTTGGCGCGGGTCAGGCGCAGCGTCAGGTGCTTCGGACCGGTCGCGTCCGCCGTGATGAACGGCAGGTTCACTTCGGTCTGCATGGCCGACGACAGCTCGATCTTGGCCTTTTCCGCCGCTTCCTTCAGGCGCTGCAGGGCGAGCTTGTCCTTGCGGAGATCAATGCCGCCGTTCTCGCGCTTGAATTCGTCGGCCAAATAATCGACCAGACGCAGGTCGAAATCCTCGCCGCCGAGGAAAGTGTCGCCGTTGGTGGACTTCACCTCGAAGACGCCGTCGCCGATCTCCAGGATCGAGACGTCGAAGGTGCCGCCGCCCAGGTCGTAGACCGCGATGGTCTTGCCGTCCTGCTTGTCGAGGCCATAGGCGAGCGCCGCCGCCGTCGGCTCGTTGATGATGCGCAGCACTTCGAGGCCGGCGATCTTGCCGGCGTCCTTGGTGGCCTGGCGCTGGGCGTCGTTGAAATAGGCGGGAACGGTGATGACCGCCTGGGTCACGGTCTCGCCCAGGAACGACTCGGCGGTTTCCTTCATCTTCTGCAGGATGAAGGCCGAAACCTGGCTGGGGCTGTACTTGGTGCCGCGCACTTCCACCCAGGCGTCGCCATTGTCCGCCTTGACGATGGAATAGGGCACCATGCCCTTGTCCTTCTGGGTCATCGGATCGGCGAAGGAACGGCCGATCAGGCGCTTGATCGCGAACAGCGTGCCTTCGGGATTGGTGACCGCCTGGCGCTTCGCGGCCTGACCGACGAGACGCTCGTCGTCGTTCGAGAAAGCGACCATCGACGGCGTGGTGCGGGCCCCTTCCGCGTTCTCGATCACCTTCGGCTTGGTGCCGTCCATGATCGCGACGCAGGAATTGGTGGTCCCGAGGTCGATGCCAATAACCTTGCCCATCATTCTCTCCTTCGCGGCAGGCGTCGGCGGCCCGAAAGGCACCGGCGACACCCCCTATGGGTCTGAACACTGCCGGGGGGAGCGAAGAATGCCCCCACCCGCGCTGTGGCTTATATAGGGCGGTGTTTTCGGCGTCGCAACGGTGCTGACGGCGAGTCGGCGGGCGCCGGGATAAAAATTGTCGTGTTCGGCCGGGCCGCTGTCGGCGACGTCCGGCTATTCCTGATTTCCGGTCTGCGGTTTGACCCCCAGGACGGTAAGGCCGCCGGTGGCGGCATTGGTCGCGGCGGCGGCGGCACCGGCGGCGCCGACCGCTTCCGCGCATTCCCTCGACGACGCGTTGGCGCCGGAACATTTCTCGCTGGCAAGGGCGATCAACTTGCTGTTGGCCTGGATCATCTGCGTGATCGCGTCCTGTCGCGCGACATAGGCGTTGGTGTAGGCGGCGAATACCTTGCTGCACTCCTCGAATATGGCCGGGCTTTCCTTGGCGTTGCCTTCGAAGAGATATTCGACGCAATTGTCGATCAGCACCCCTCGATTGAGCGCGGTATCGACCACCTGGACCACGGCGGCGGCCACATGCTGATTCACGCCGTTGCCGTTGCCGGTGTCGATGATCATGGTGCCGCCAACGGTGCCGGAGGCCGTCGCGGAAAGAACGTGCTCCGCCGCTTCGAGCACTTTCGTGGCGGTTTCGACGTCGCCTTCCGCCTTCTTCGTCGCGGCTTTTGCCGCGTCGTAGTCTTCCTTGGCGCCAGCGGGGGGCGGGTCCTTTTCGGCGGCCGCTTTCGCGTCCCTTTCCTTCGCCTGAAGGTCGGTCAACGTCGCGGTCGCGGCATCCAGCTTCTTCCGGGCCGCCTCGACCCCCTCGCCGAGATTGGCGGCGCTCGTGCCGCCGACCAGTGACGCGATGGGACCGCGATTGGGCGACGTCATCTGTTCGATGGCCAGGGCCGCCAGCAGGGTGTTCTGGAAGCGGCGGAGTTCCGCGCGCGCGGCCCGGTCCGACAGGCGACCGCCGGCGGCGAGCGCGCAGATATTATAGAGAAGATTGCTCTGCGCCTGCGTCAACTGGGTGCGGAAGGCCATGGAGCCGCCGGATTCGGCGAGGGCCGCGACGGCCTTTGCCACAGCTTCCTTGGTTTCGACAGACAGGCTGCCCGACGCCGAGAGGAAGGAGAAGACATCGGGGCTCTGCTCCACACAGACCTGATAGTCGGTGCGGGTGACGGCTTCGCCGTCCGCGTTTTCCGTGATGCGCTTCTCGCCCGGCACCGCCACGATCACGCGCTGCTTGGCGTCGATCGTGGCGACATAGGGTTCATTGGTCCAATTGTCGAACTTGTATTGGACGGTGCTCCATTCGGCGCAGGCCCCGAGACCGAGCGCCGCAGCGGCCAGAACGAGAAATTCGCGCACGACGCCCTCCCCCAAGGGTTATCGGGGGAAGTGTACACAACTTCTTGTTTAATGATATTGAAATACACGCCGGCGCGCGGCGGTTGAACCGATGCGCGCCGGTGGCGGTCCGGGTCGGGATCTGGCGACCCGCAGGATCAGGCGGTCTGGTCGACCTTGGGGGCGGCTTCCGCGTCGGCCTTGGCGACGCCGACCTTGGCGGCGCGCAGCAGGCGGCCGTGGATCTGATAGCCGGTCTGCACGACCTGGATCACGGAACCGCCGGGCTGGCCGGTGCCCGGCACCTCGAACAGCACTTCGTGCTTGTTGGGGTCGGCCTTCTCGCCCAGCGCCGGGTCGATCTTGGTGATGCCGGTCTTCTCGAAGGCGGAGAGAAGCTCGCGCTCCGTCATCTCGACGCCTTCGATCAGGGTGGCGACGGCGCTGCCCTCGGTGCGCTCCTCGGCCGGTACGATGTCGATCGCGCGGCGCAGGTTGTCGGCGACACTGGTCAGGTCGCGGGCGAATTTGGTCACGGCGTATTTCGCCGTGTCCTCGCGCTCGCGCTCGAAGCGCCGGCGCAGGTTCTCGGTCTCGGCGACGGCGCGCAGCAGGCGGTCCTTCAGGTCCGCCACTTCGGCCTGGAGCGATTCGACGGTCGGGCCGGCAGGTGCCTTTTCGGCCTCCGCCGGGGCCTCGGCCGCGGTTTCGGGCGCGGGCTTGGCTTCCGCCTCGGTCGCTTCGGTGTTCTCGGTCTCGGTCGTCGTCATGTCTGGTCCCAACTCTCAACTCATCAGGCGGCCGATCACGCGGGCGGTATAATCCACCATCGGCACGACCCGCCCGTAATTCACCCTGGTCGGCGCGATCACCCCGATCATCCCGACGATCTGCTCGTTCCGCCGCCGGAACGGCGCGACGATCAGGGACGAGCCGGACAGGCTGAACAGCTTGTTCTCGGAGCCGATGAAGATGCGCACCCCGTCGGCGTCCTGCGCCAGCTCCAACAATTGGAGGACGTCGCGCTTGGATTCAAGATCGTCGAACAATTGCCGTACCCGCTCGAGATCCGCAAGCGCCGTCAGGTCGTCCAGCAGCCGCGCCCGGCCGGAAACGATCAGCATGTTGCGCTCGCCCTCGTCCGACCAGGTGGCGAGGCCGGCCTCGACCACCTTGGCGGCCAATTGGTCCAGTTCGGCGCGCTGATCCTCGATTTCCTGGCGGATGCGGTGATGGCCCTCGGCGAAGGTGCGCCCGCCGAGACGCGCCGACATGTAGTTGGAGGCGACCTGAAGCGCGCTCGGGGTCAGGCCCGCCGGCACGTCGACGATGCGGTTCTCCACCGAACCGTCCTCGGAAACGATGACGGCGAGCGCCCGCCCGGGGCCCAGATTCACGAATTCGACGTGGGACAGGGGCTTGTCGGCCTTGGGCGCGATGACGAGCCCGGCGCATTGCGACAGGCCGGAAAGCTGTTTCGTCGCCTCGGTCAGCAGGTCCTCGACCGATTTGCCGGCGGCGGCGCCCTGAGCCTCGATGGAGCGGCGTTCGTCCTCGGTCAGGCTGCCGAGCTCGAGGAAACTGTCGACGAAGATGCGAAGCCCGGCCTGGGTCGGCAGGCGCCCGGCCGAGGCATGGGGCGAATAGAGCAGGCCGGCCTGTTCCAGATCCGACATGACGTTGCGGATCGAGGCGGGCGAGAGCGAAAAGTCGAGCCGCTGCGACAGGGTGCGCGAGCCGACCGGCTCCCCCGTTTCGAGATAGGACTCGACGATGGTGCGGAAGATCTGGCGTGAACGCTCGTTCAGCTCCTGGATCATCCCGAAATTTCCCGTTTCCACGATGCTTGAAATCTAGGAAGCGCGCCCGGCTGCGTCAATCTGCGCGGGGCTGGGTCCCATGCGAGGTCGGTTCGGGCCGGGAATGGGGCTGGACATCGGGGGTGGGGAGTCGCCACATGGAAGGTGCCCGGTAAATCCGGAGCCAAGGTAAGACGCGGCAGGGCCCCGTCCAAGATCCCGGCCCAAGGCCCCGGAGGACGGGCGACGGCCCAAGCCGCGACACTCGATGGAAGGAGCCAACCATGACCTATTGGGACACTCTCACCCGTCAGCGCGACAATCGCGCCCTCGCCAGGGCGCTCAGCCCGATCATGCGGCCGATGGAAGGCGAGGCCCGCGCCGTGCCGGTGCTGGCCGATCCCGACCGCACCATCGCCGCGCTCCGCGAGGATCTCGCCGAGCGCGATCGCGAGATCGCCGAACTCCGCGCCGAACTGGCCGAACTGCGCGGCCGCCTGGTCTGAGGCGCCGCGACCGGCCCTTCCGCCCTTCGGGGCGGAGGGGCAACGCCTTTCTCTCCCCGCTCGATCCTCTATGACGCCCGCCCCACCCGTTCGAGGGTGTGGTGCCGATTGTCCTTTGCCCCGACATTGGCGCTTTGGAAACGCTGTTTCCAGAACTAGTTTATTGTTTTAATCAACAGGCAGTCCAGAGCCGGCGCGACAAGACGCCGAGCACCGTGGACAAGGGGAGAGGAACGATGGACTTCACGAGCGATTTCACCATGACCATCGGCGGCAAGCCCGTCGCCGGGGCGACCACCATGAGCGTGCTCAATCCCGCGACCGAGCAGGTGATCGCCGAGGCGCCGGACTGTTCCCGTGCCCAACTCGACGAGGCGGTGGCGGCGGCGCGTGCCGCCTTTCCGGCCTGGAAGGCGACGCCGTTCGAAAAGCGGCGCGACTATCTGAATGCCGTCTCGGCGCGCATCTTCGAGAATCTGGAAGGCCTGAAGCGCCTGCTGACCCTCGAACAGGGCAAGCCCATCGGCGAGGCGGAATTCGAGGTCGGCGCCGCCGGCATGTTCGTCCAGGGCACCGCCAGCCTGCGGATGCCGGAATCCGTGAACGAGGATTCGGCCGAACGGCGCAGCATCACCCGCCATGTCCCGATCGGCGTCGTCGGCGCCATCTCGCCGTGGAATTTCCCGGTCGTGCTCGCGTTCTTCAAGGTCGGGCCGGCGCTGCTGGCGGGCAACACCGTCGTCCTGAAGCCGTCGCCCTTCACGCCCCTGACCACCCTGAAGATCGGCGAGATGCTGCGCGACGTGCTGCCGCCGGGCGTCCTCAACATCGTCTCGGGCGGCGATGCCCTGGGCCCCTGGATGACGTCGCATCCCGGCATCGACAAGGTCAGCTTCACGGGCTCGACCCAGACGGGCCGCAAGGTGATGGAGAGCGCGTCCGCCAGCCTGAAGCGCGTCACCCTCGAACTCGGCGGCAATGACGCCGCCATCGTCCTGCCGGACGTCGACGTCGCCACGCTGGCGCCGAACCTGTTCTGGGCCGCCTTCGCCAACAACGGACAGATCTGCATCGCCTCGAAGCGCATGTATATCCACAAGGACGTCTACGAACCGCTGCGCGACGCCATCGTCGACTACGCCAAGACCGTGAAGGTCGGCGACGGGGCCGAACAGGGCACCCAGATCGGCCCGGTGCAGAACAAGCAGCAATACCGCCGCGTGCTCGACCTGATCGAGGATTCGAAGAAGCAGGGCCACAAGTTCCTGCTGGGCGGCGAGGCGATGGACGGCCCCGGCTATTTCGTGCCGGTGACCATCCTGGACAACCCGCCCGAGGATTCGCGCATCGTCCAGGAGGAACAGTTCGGCCCCGTGCTGCCGCTGCTCAAGGTCGAGGATATCGACGAGGCGGTGGCCAAGGCGAATGCCAGCGAATACGGCCTCGGCGGTTCGGTCTGGTCGGGCGATCCGGACAAGGCGCTGGCGGTCGGCGAGCGGCTGGAGACCGGCACGGTCTGGATCAACGAGACCCAGCACCTCTCGCCGCTGGCACCCTTCGCCGGCCACAAGCAGTCGGGCGTCGGGGTCGAGAACGGCGTCGACGGCCTTCTCGAATACACCAACGTCCAGACCGTGGTGGTGCGCAAGGCGTGATGTCCTGAAAGGTGTCGCCCCGGCGAAAGCCGGGGCCGCGCGACGACGGGGTGCCTTATTCCGGGGGCGGTGCCGGCGCCCGCCGGGACGGCGCGTCCGGGGCGGCCAGACCGTTCATCAGCAGGTCGACCGCCCCGTCGGCATAGCGCCGGCTCAGATCCTCGTCCACCGCCTCCACCCCGAAGGTCCAGCGCAGGGTGCTCTGTTCCGCGAACAGGTGATCGCAGGCGCCGACGGCGCAGAGATGGAAGAACATGGGATCGACCGGGCGGAATTCCCCGGCCGCCACGCCTTCCGCCAGGATCGCGCGCTGGGTCTCGACCACGGGCCGGTTGAAGACTTCCGTGATTTCGCGGGCGACGGTCGAATCGGCATCGCGCAGCAGGGCGCGCAACAGGCGGTAGAGATAGGGAAAGCGGAAGAAGGTGCGGATCATGCCGGACAGGTGCCGGCGCATCTTTTCCGCCGCCGAAAGGTCCATCGCCAGCAGGCGCTGCATCTCGGCGACGGCCTGGGTCGCGTCGCGCTTGACGAGGGCGATGTGCAGCCCGGTCTTGGTCCGGAAGTAATAATTCACCAGGGCGGCGTTCAGCTTGGCGCGGGCCGCGACGTCGGCCACCGGTACGTCGATCGTGTTGCGTTCGCTCATCAGGGTCGCGGCGGCTGCCAGCAGTTGCTGCGCGGTATCGGCGGTTTCCGCATCCGCGCGCCGGGGCGGTATTCGGGGGGTGACCAAGTCGCTGTTCCGTGCTCGCAGTTCGTTCTTGCGGCCAATGCGCCCGCCCGCATGATTCTGCGGCGAAGGCCCGTGATTTGCCGCGACTATACTCGTATTTAAACCATCGTTCTATCGACCTTCGCCAAAGGCCGGCCGGTCGCGCCGGAAATGAAGAGCGGCCGATGCGCGCGAGGGCCGCCCCCGCGAGCATCGGCCGTTCCCACCGTCGAGGCGCCGGCCAGTGGCGCCGACGGAAGCACCGGCGCCGTCAGCGCGGCGCCATGCGGATCGCACCGTCGAGGCGCACGTCCTCGCCGTTGAAGTAACCACAGGTGATCATGGTCAGGGCGAGCTGGGCATATTCCGCCGGCATGCCGAGACGCTTCGGGAAGGGCACGGAAGCGGCCAGCGCCGCCTTCACGTTCTCCGGCGCGCCCTGGAGCAGCGGCGTGTTGAAGATGCCGGGCAGGATGGTGTTGACGCGAATGCCCTCGCCCATCAGGTCGCGGGCGATCGGCAGGGTCATGCCGACGACGCCGCCCTTGGAGGCCGAATAGGCGGCCTGACCCATCTGGCCGTCCTCGGCCGCGACCGAGGCGGTGTTGACGATGGCGCCGCGCTCGCCGTCGACCAGCGGCTCGAGGCTCAGCATGCCGGCCGCCGACTTGGCGATGCAGCGGAAGGTGCCGACCAGGTTGATCTGGATGATCTTGTCGAAACTGTCGAGGGGGAAGTGCTTCACCGCGCCCGTCGCCTTGTCGCGGCTGGCGGTCTTGATCGCATTGCCGGTGCCGGCGCAATTGACCAGGATGCGCTCCTGGCCGTGGGCCGCGCGCGCTTTGGTAAAACCAGCGTCGACATCGGCGTCCGAGGTTACGTTGACCCTGCAGAAGGTGCCGCCGATCTCGGCCGCGACCGCCAAGCCCCTTTCCTCATTCATGTCGAAGATGGCGACCTTCACGCCTTCGGCCGCCAGCGCCCGCGCCGTCGCCTCGCCAAGGCCGGAGGCGCCGCCCGTGACCACGGCGGCGATGCTGCTGTCCAGTTTCATTCGGGTTCTCTCCCCAGTTGCGGTTCTTATCTTCTTGTTGTGCCGGTTGCGATTTGACCGACCGCGATTTGACCGGCCGCGATTTGACCGGCGGCGGTCTGGTGCGACGGACGGACCCATGGAGGAGCAAGGGCCCGTCCGTCTCCTACCCGGCGGAAGTCTTCCGCGCATCCACCGCCGGGCAAGCCCAGACTCACCGTTCGATACTCGCCGTTCGATTTAAACGGACATTTAACAGCCTCCGTTTAGCAAACGGCGCGACCCCGGGCAAGCCCGTTCGTGACGCGGGTGTCAGAAATCGCGGCGGCGCGGCGGTTCGGCGGGCGCGAACAGCAGCAGGGTGAGAAGCTGGGCGAAAATGTCGTAGACGGCTCTGAGCATGGCGGTTCTCCTTCTTGGCGGGCGGGCCCTGTCGGCCGGCCCCGGATGGCGCCAATCTCCGCTTTGCCGTGCCGTCGCTCAAACGCCGTCCCGTTGCGCCGAGGCTCACGAAAAGTTACCCTCGGCCATGTCCCGCGCCCTGCCGCCCCTCAATGCCATGCGCGCCTTCGAGGCGGCCTATCGCCATGAATCCTTCGCCCGCGCGGCGGCGGAGCTGAACGTCGCCCAGGCGGCCATCAGCCGCCATGTCCGCGACTTCGAGATCTGGCTGGGCCGCCCCCTGTTCGAGCGCCATGCCCGCGGTGTGCGCCTGACGGCGGCGGGCCGGCGTCTCGGCGCCGCCCTCGTGCCGGTGCTCGATGCGCTGGCCGCCGCCATCGAGTCCGAACGCCCCGGCGCGCCCGATCACCGCGTCGTCGTGACGGTGGAGCCGGTGATCGCCCACCGCTGGCTGCTGCGCCGCATCGCCCAGTTCAGGGCGCGGCACGGCGGTATCGAGATCGTGCTGGAGCCGACCAACGACCTGGTCGATTTCACGCGGGCGACGGCCGATTTCGGCATTCGTTTCGGGGCCGGCCCCTGGCCGGGGGTGACGGCCGAATGCCTGTCCGAGGTCGAGGTCTATCCCGTCGCCGCGCCCGAGATCGCGGCCCTGCTGCCGCCGGATCCGGTGATGGCGGACCTGCGGCGCTTCACCCTGCTGCATGAGAACGGCGAACTGTGGAGCCGCTGGCAGCGTTCGACCGAAGCCGAGGCGGGCGCCCCGCCGCCCAACGGCCTGATGCTGCACGACAGCCACCTGGCGCTGGAGGCGGCGGTTCAGGGCCAGGGCATCGCGCTCGGCGATTCGGTGCTGGATTTCGACGATCGCGCCGCCGGCCGCCTGCTGCGCCTGACCCGGGGCGCCGTCCGCGACCATGCCTATTGGCTGGTCCGTCCGGCCCGCCGCCGCCTGTCGCCCTCCGCGCAACTGCTCCACGACTGGCTGCGCGCCCGCATGGCCGAGGATCAGGCGGCGGCGGCGCGGCTGCCCTTGCACGGGCAGACGACAGGGATCAAGCTCGCGCCATGACAGCGGTGAAGCGTCTCTATGTCTTTCTCGTCGGCTACGAGGTCCTGCCCAAGACGGTCTCGACCCGGGATCGCGGCGCCTCGACCATCATGGCCGAACCGGTCTGCGCCTATCTGATCGAGACGGAACGGGGCCTGGTCCTGTTCGACACGGGCGTCAACAGCGACAATCTGAAGGACGCGGCGCTGCGCAACCGCCTCTATCCCTATCCGGCCTGGCTCGCCCCCTCCATCGTGCTGCCGGAACACGAACTCCTGCCGCAACTGGCGCGCATCGGCGTCGCGCCCGCCGACATCGCCACGGTGGTCATCAGCCACAGCCATTGCGACCATATCGGCAACCTGCGCCATTTCCGCCACGCCGACATCCACATCCAGCGCCGCGAGTATGAATACGCCATGGGGCCGCATGGCAATGGCGCCGTCTTCAACAGCGATTTCGACTTTCCGGACGTGAAGTGGCGCCTGCACGACGGCGACTGGACGGTCTGCCCCGGCATCGAGGCGATCCTGACCGACGGCCATATGCCGGGCCACCAGTCGCTGGTGGTCACGCTGCCGTCGGGGGCGGTGAAGATCCTGGTGGTCGATGCCGGCGACCTGGCGGAGAATTTCCGCGACGAGGTGCTGCCCGGCGAATGCATCGGCGGGGAGGCGGAAGCGCTGGCCGCCATCCGCCGCATCAAGCGCATCGCGGCCGAACGGAACGGCGAAATCGTGCTGTTCCACGATCCCGACTATGTCCACGCCCTGCGCCTGGCGCCGGATTTCTACAAATGAGGAGAGGGGGCGAACCCGTGCCCGACTGGAGCGGGCGACGGGTTCGGTCCCATCATGCGGCGACCGGGACTCGCCGCGACTTCCCGATTGGTCGGAGTGAGAGGATTCGAACCTCCGGCCCCTAGCTCCCGAAGCTAGTGCTCTACCAGGCTGAGCTACACTCCGACCGGGAAGGCCGGCCTTGTAGCACCGCGCCCCGGCGGGTTCAAGCCCGACGTTGAAAATCCGCTGCGGTCAATAGGCGCGTTCGATGCAGAAGTCGACCACGCCCATCATGGCGCGGCGATGGGCGCCGTCGGGGAAACGCTCCAGCGCCCGGCAGGCGAGGTCGCCATAGTGGCGCGCGCGGGCCACGGTCTCGGCCAGGGTGCCATGCTTCTCCATCAGGGAAAGCGCGGTGGCGAGGTCGCCCTCCGCCTGGTCGCGCTGCTCCATGCAGCGGCGCCAGAAGGCCTTTTCAGCCTCGTCGCCACGGGCGAAGGCCAGCACCACGGGGAGCGTGATCTTGCCCTCGCGGAAATCGTCGCCCACGGTCTTGCCGAGCGTCGCCTGATCGGCCTGATAGTCGAGCACGTCGTCGATGAGCTGGAACACGATGCCGAGATAGCGGCCGTAATCCGCCAGCGCCGTCTCGTCCTCCGCGTCGCGCCCGGCGATGACGGCACCCACGCGCGTCGCCGCCGCGAAGAGGGCGGCGGTCTTGGCCGCGATCACCTGGAGATAGGCGTCTTCCGTCGTCGCCAGATTGTTGGCGGTGGTGAGCTGCATCACCTCGCCCTCGGCGATGATGGCGGAGGCCTCGGACAGGATCGAGAGCACGGCGAGGGAGCCGGCCTCGGTCATGAGCTGGAACGAGCGGCTGAACAGGAAATCGCCCACCAGCACGCTCGCCTGATTGCCCCAGACGATGTTGGCCGTGGCACGGCCCCGGCGCAGCGCCGATTCGTCGACCACGTCGTCGTGCAGCAGGGTGGCGGTATGGATGAATTCGACGCAGGCGGCGAGGCCGACGTGATGCGGACCCTGATAGCCGCACAGCCTGGCGGCGGCCAGCAGCAGCACGGGACGCAGGCGCTTGCCGCCCGACGCGATGATATGGCCCGCCAGTTCCGGGATCAGCGGCACGTCCGAGACCATGCGGCCGCGGATCTCGTCGTCGACCTTGGCGAAGTCGTCGGCCACCAGTTTCAGCAGGGTCTCGAGCGCATTGCCGGCGCCCGCGCTCGAAGCCCGGCCATCCTTGTCCCGCTCGTCCCCGAGTGATACGACCACTGCCAACCGTCTGCCCCCGAAGGAAAAATGCAGGCGCAGCATATTGGGCATGTCCAAGCACGGTCAACCGCGCCCTTCGCCGCGCCGCCCAGCCATCGCAGAGGATTTCGCGTGCAGGAATTGATCAGGACCAACGACCTCGTGCTGCTGTCCTTCGCCGAGAGCCTGCTGAAGGCGGAAGGCGTCGCGGCCCTGGTGCTGGACGGCCATGCCAGCGCGGTCGACGGCTCCCTCGGCATGCTGCCCCGGCGCCTGATGGTCGATACCGACGACGGCCCCCGCGCCCGCCGCCTGCTGGAAGAGGCCGGCCTCGGCCACGAGCTGCGCCCGGACGGGAAATGACGGCGACCACCACCGACGATTTCCTGGGCGGGCGGGTGCGCCTGATCCAGCCGGTGGACGGCTATCGCGCCGGCATAGACGCGGTCTTCCTGGCCGCCTTCGTCGAGGCGGCCCCGGGGGCCCGGGTGCTGGACCTCGGCTGCGGCACCGGGGCGGCGACCCTATGTCTCGCCGCGCGGCGGCCGGATCTGGCGCTGACCGGCCTGGATGCCGATCCCCGCGCCCTGGCGCTGGCCCGAGAGAGTGCGGCCCTGAACGCCATGGCGGACAGGATCGACTGGATCGCCGCGCGGGTGGAGGACGGCCTGCCGCGTCAGGCCTTCGACGCGGTGATGACCAATCCGCCCTATCTGGCGCCGGGCCAGGGCACGCGCCCGGCCGACAGCCGCGCCATGGCCCATATGGAAGGCGGCGCCGATCTCGCGCGCTGGCTGGACGAGGCGATCAAGGCGCTGCGCCCCAGGGGCCGGCTGCACATCGTCCACCGCGCCGACCGGCTGCCCGAAATCCTGCGCCTGATCGAGCCGCGCCTCGGCGCCGTCGCGGTCCATCCGCTCTGGCCCCGCGCGGGCGAAGCGGCGCGGCGCGTGCTGGTCGCGGGCAGCCTCGACCGCAGGACGCCGGCGGTGTTGCTGCCGGGCACGGTGCTGCACGGCGCCGACGGCGGCTTTACGTCCGAAGCCCAGGCGGTGCTGCGCGACGGCGCCTCACTCCAGGCGCTTGTAGAACAATAGGGTGGCGGTCAGGCCGCCGTGGGGTTTCAGGGCAAAGTCGGGGATCCGCCCGCAGGGGATATAGCCGAGTCCCTGATAGAGGCCGGCGGCGCCGTCCTCCTCGGCCGTATCCAGGGTCAGCAGCCAGCGCCCCAGGCGCCGCGCCGCCGCTTCCGCCGCCAGGACCAGGGCACGGGCGATGCCCCGGCCGCGAAAGCCGGGCGCCACCATCAGCTTGGCGATGTCGGCCCGGTGCGGCTGGTTGGGCATCGGGCAGGGGTCGAGGGTGATCGTGCCGGCCAGTACGCCGTCCGCCCATGCCCCCAGGATGATTCGGCCCGACGCCGCGCGGGCGAAGGAGTCGCGCCAGAAGCCGCGCGCCCGTTCGGGGTCCAGCGGATGCATGAAGCTGACCGAGCCGCCGGCCGCGACCGTCGCCACCAGAAGCCCGGCCAGGGCTTCGATGGTCGCGTCGTCCGCCGCCAGCGTCTCGATCCCGGTCATCCCTCGCGCACCACCGTGGTGATTTCGGACCGGGCGATGCCGATGTCGCGCAGCAGGCGATCGTCCAGCTCGGCCAGGCGGCGGGCGGCGGCGCGGCGCCGCATGTGGCGCAGTACGGCGTGAGCCGTCGCGCGCAGCAAGCCGGGCCGGGCCGGCGAGGCGGCGGCGAGGCCGGGGATGAAGAAAGCCATGACTCCTCCTCCGGGTGCGTCTGGACGCACCCGCTGACGATGATGGGGTTGGTGTTCGAGGACGGGAAGCCTCTTCCCGCGCGCCCAGATAAGCATGGCGCCGATGATTTTCATAAATTATTGTTTTTATGAAGATCATCACGATTGATTATGGATGCGCGACCTCAATCCGGACCAGCTCCGCAGCTTCCTCGCGGTCGTCGAGGAGGGCGGCTTTTCCGCCGCCGCGCGGCGCCTGAATCTCAGCCAGCCGGCGGTGAGCACCCAGGTGCGCGAACTCGAGGCCCGGCTCCAGCTTCGCCTGATCGAGCGCCTCGGCAAGCGCGCCTTTCCGACCCGGGCAGGCGAAGACCTGGCGGATCACGCCCGCGCGGTGCTCGCGGCCCTGGCGGCGGCTTCGGACGCCATGCGCCGGCATCGCGACGGTTTCCTGGGCCGGGTGCGCATCGGCACCGGCAGCGCCTCCCTCGCCTATCTGATGCCGCCGGTGCTGCGGGGCCTGCGCGATCGCCACCCCAACATCGAGATCACGGTGACCACCGGCACCACCATCGACATGGTCGAGGACATCGCCGCCAACCGCCTCGATATCGGGCTGGTTACCCTGCCGGTCGAGCATCCGGGCATGGCCGTAACCCCGATCGATACGCGCGACCTGGTGGCGGTGCTGCCGGTCGGCGGCGACGAACCGCCGCCGGTGCTGCGCCCCGGCGATCTCGCCGGCCTGCCGCTGGTCCTGGAGACCATGCAATCCAACCTGACCGCCCTGGTCCTCGGCTGGCTGGCGGCCGGCGGCGTCCGGCCGGAGCCGATCCTGATCTACGACAATATGGAGGCGGTGAAGGCGATCGTCGCCACCGGTCTCGGCTATTCGATCCTGCAGTTCGAGGCGACGGTGGAAGGTGTCGCGCGGGATCGCCTGCAGGTGCGGCGCCTGGATCCGCCGCTTCGCCGCACCCTCGCGCTCGCGGTCCGCAAGGACAAGCCGCTGGACGGCGCGCTGGCGGTGGTCCATGGCGCGCTGCGGGAAATCGGCGGGATCCGGATCACCTGAACGCGGCACGCGCCGAAACACTTGAGCCGGCGCCCGCCGCACCCCATCTTGGGGGCGCCATGCCCATGCTCGACAATCTTCGCCGATTCCTGCCGCCCGCCCTTGGCGGCGTCCGCCACCCGATGGTCACCGTGCTGCGCCTCGACGGGGTGATCGGCGCCATGGGGGGACTGCGCGCCGGCCTCACCATCGCCGGCACCGCGCGGCTGATCGAACGGGCGTTCTCGATCAAGCCGCTGTCGGCGGTTGCCCTGGTGATCAATTCGCCGGGCGGTGCCGCGGCCCAATCGGCCCTGATCCATGGCCGCATCCGCGCGCTGGCCGAGGAAAGGAAGATCCCGGTCATCGCCTTCTGCGAGGATGTGACGGCCAGCGGCGGCTACATGCTGGCGCTGGCGGCCGACCGCATCTATGCCCATCCCATGTCCATCGTCGGCTCGATCGGCGTCATCTCGGGCGGTTTCGGCTTCGACAGGGCGATCGAGAAACTGGGCATCGACCGGCGCATCTATACCGCCGGCGCCAACAAGCACCGCCTGGACCCCTTCAAGCCCGAGAACCCGGACGACATCGTGAAGCTGCGCGATCTTCAGACCGACATCCACGCGGGCTTCAAGGCCATGGTGACGGACCGGCGCGGCACCCGCCTGACGGCGGGCGAGGACACGCTGTTCAACGGCGACGTCTGGACCGGGCGCCAGGCCGTCGAGCTGGGCCTGATCGACGGGCTGGGCGATGTCCGTTCCCGGCTGCGCGAGGAATTCGGCCCCAAGATGCGGCTGATCCCCATCGCCCACCGCCGCCGCCTGTTCCGCTTCGGCCCGCGCCTGTTCAGCTCGAATTTGTCGGAGGGCGGAAGGGGCATCGCGGGCGATGCGCTGTCGACCCTCGAGGAACGCGGGCTCTGGTCCCGCTTCGGGCTCTAGGGGCGCGCCATGGCCATCCTGGTCAAAGCCTTCGCCATCCTGCTGGCGCTCGGTCTGTTCTACGTGACGATCAAGCGCGCCGTCCTCGGCCAGAAGAAGCCCGAGGAAAAGGTGCCGCGAAGGAAGCCCGCCGAGACCATCGACGCCGATGATCTCGTGCGCTGTCCCGGCTGCGGCACCTTTAACCCGGTCGGGCAGCCCTGCGCCACGCCGGACTGCCCGACCCACAAGGGGTAGGGCGGCCATCCTAGGTCGTCGTCCCGGCGAAGGCCGGGACCTCGTGACGGAAAGGGCGCCTTTTCCGGTCAAAGATCCCGGCCTTCGCCGGGATGACGACGTAGACGAGCGTCAGAGCGGCGGAATGCGAAGGTTCTGGCCCGGGTAGATCTTGTCCGGATCCTTGAGCAGCGGCTTGTTGGCCTCGAAGATGGCGGTGTATTTGCTGCCGTTGCCGTAATGGGCGGCGGCGATCTTCCACAGGCTGTCGCCCTTCTTGACCGTGTAGAAGGTCGATTCCGCCTCGCCCTCGGGCACGCCGATGGTTTCCTCGACCGAGGCGACGCCCGCGATGTTGCCGGCGGCGAGAATCATCTTCTCGCGTGCTTCGTTCGAACCGGCCTGGCCGGTCACGGAAACCTTGTCGCCGTCGACCGCGACGTCGACGCCGCTGACGTCCAGGCCATGGGCTTCGATCGCCGCCTTCACCGCCTCGGCCGACGGCGGGGGCGGCACGTCCTTGCTGTCCTCGGTGGCGGGCGAACCGCCGATGCCGAGACGTTCGCCCGCGGCCTTGATGAAATCGAAGATACCCATCGAAAATCTCCTCGTTGCTGCACCTTGGCAGGGCGCCAAGAGTTCACGCACCAGCGTGGTATAACAAGTCTACATTTCCGTTATGGGTGCATGGCCATACCGCGGCGCGGGGAAGGGTTGACCCGGGGGGGGCCGGCTCATTAACGTGCCGCGCATCTTCACGCCTCTCTCGGATCGTCCATCCATGTCGGCATCCCCGGCGGCCAAGGCGCCGCCCTTCCAGGATCTGATCCTGACCCTCCAGACCTATTGGGCCCGTCAGGGCTGCGTCCTGATGCAGCCCTACGACATGGAGGTGGGCGCCGGTACCTTCCACCCGGCGACGACGCTGCGCACCCTGGGGCGCAAACCCTGGAACGTGGCCTATGTCCAGCCCTCGCGCCGGCCGAAGGACGGCCGCTATGGCGAAAACCCGATGCGGCTGCAGCATTACTATCAGTTCCAGGTCATCCTGAAGCCGAGCCCCGAGAACATCATCGACCTCTACCTCGGCTCCCTGAAGGCGCTCGGCATCGATGTCGACAATCACGACATCCGCTTCGTCGAGGACGACTGGGAAAGCCCGACGCTCGGCGCCTGGGGTCTCGGCTGGGAAGTCTGGTGCGACGGCATGGAGGTGACCCAGTTCACCTATTTCCAGCAGGTCGGCGGCCTCGACGTCGATCCGGTGGCGGGCGAGATCACCTATGGCCTCGAGCGCCTCGCCATGTATGTCCAGGGCGTGGAGCGGGTCTATGACCTCGACTGGAACGGGCGCGGCACCACCTATGGCGACGTCTACCTCCAGGCGGAGCAGGAATTCTCGGCCTATAATTTCGAGCATGCGAACACGGATATCCTGTTCCAGCACTTCAAGGACGCGGAGGCGGAATGCGCCGCCCTCCTCGAACGGAAGCTGGCGCTGCCCGCCTATGACCAGTGCATGAAGGCGAGCCATCTGTTCAACCTGCTGGATGCCCGGGGCGTGATCTCGGTGACGGAGCGCGCCGCCTATATCGGCCGCGTGCGCGCGCTCGCCAAGGGTTGCTGCGAAGCCTGGTCGGCCTCGCAGGAAGAGGTGGCGTGATGCCCGAACTGCTGATCGAGATCCATTCCGAGGAAATCCCGGCGCGCATGCAGCGCCGCGCGGCCGACGATCTGAAGCGCCTGATCTGTGACGGGCTTGCCGCTGTCGGCCTGAATTTCGGCACCGCCACGGCCCATGCCACGCCCCGGCGCCTCGCCCTCGTCGTCGAGGAGCTCGACGCCGCCCAGGCCGACCTCCGGGAAGAGCGGCGCGGGCCGCGAGTCGGCGCGCCCGACAAGGCGATCGAGGGTTTCTGCGCCTCCGCCGGCGTCGCGCGCGAAATGCTGTCGGTGCAGGAAACCCCCAAGGGCGATTTCTATATCGCCATGATCGAGCGGCGCGGCCGCCCGACGGCGGAAGTGATCGCCGACCTGCTGCCCCAGACGATCTGGAATTTCCCCTGGCCGAAATCCATGCGCTGGGGCGCCGGGCCGGACGGCCTCTCGTCCAAGCTGACCTGGGTGCGGCCCATCCGCTCCGTCATCGCGCTGTTCGACGGCGCCGTGGTGCCCTTCGACATCGCGCGCGGCGGTGATGCGGGCCATGGCCTTACGGCCGGCAATGTCACCTACGGCCATCGCTTCATGAGCCGTGGCGCGATCGAGGTTTCGGGCTTCGCCGACTATCGCGAAAAGCTGCGCGCGGCCTTCGTCATGCTCGACGTCGAGGAACGGAAAAGCGTCATTCAAGCGCAAGCCGAGAAGATCGCCGCCGAGGCCGGCCTCGAACTGATCCCCGATCCCGAGCTTCTGGACGAAGTGGCGGGGCTGGTCGAATGGCCGGTGCCCCTGATGGGCCGGATCGACGATGAATTCATGACGGTGCCGGCCGAAGTGCTGACCACCACCATGCGCACCAACCAGAAGTATTTCGCGCTCCGTGACAAGGTGACGGGCAAGATGGCGCCGCGTTTCATGACCGTCGCCAATCTGGTCGCCAAGGACGGCGGCACGGCGATTGCGGCGGGCAACGAGCGCGTGCTGCGCGCCCGCGTGGCCGATGCCAAATTCTTCTGGGACCAGGACCTGAAGGCGACGCTCGAATCCCGCCTGCCGAAGCTGGACAGCATCGTCTTCCACGCCAGGCTCGGCACCGTCGGCGAGAAGGTGAAACGGATCGAGACCCTCGCGGTCGCGATCGCCGAAAAGATCGGCGCCGATCCGGTGAAGACGGCACGCGCCGCCCGCCTCGCCAAGGCCGATCTGGTGACCGAGGTGGTGGGCGAATTCCCCGAGGTCCAGGGCATCATGGGGCGTTACTACGCCCTTCACGACGGCGAGGACGCGGCGGTGGCCGAAGCGATCGCTGATCACTGGAAACCCCAGGGCCCGTCCGACCGCTGCCCGTCCGATCCGGTCGCGGTTTCGGTCGCCCTAGCGGACAAGATCGACACGCTGACCGGCTTCTTCGCCATCGACGAGAAGCCGACGGGCTCCAAGGATCCCTTCGCGCTGCGCCGGGCCGCGCTCGGCGTCATCCGTCTCATTGTGGAGAACGGGTTGCGGCTCGACCTCCGCGCCCTGTTCGGCGAGGTGGCGGACGGCCTGCTCGATTTCTTCCACGACCGGCTGAAGGTCTCGCTGCGCGACCAGGGTGTGGCGCATGATCTGATCAATGCCGTGCTCGGCACCGGCGCGGAGGACGATCTGACCCGGCTGGTCGAGAAGGTCTCGGCCTTGAAGGCGTTCCTCGAGACGGAGGATGGCAGGAACGTGCTGGCGGCCTATCGCCGGGCGTCGAACATCCTGCGCATCGAGGAAAAGAAGGACGGCGCCACCTATCGGGGCCCGGCCGACCGTGCGCTCTTTGCCGTCGATGAGGAAAAGGCGCTGGGGGCGCGGCTGGACGATGTGATGCCGGCCGCGCGGACGGCGCTGTCGGAGGAGGCCTTCGCCGACTGCATGCAGGCGCTGGCCCTGTTGCGTAACCCCGTCGATGCCTTCTTCGACAAGGTGACGGTGAATGCGGAGGACGCGGGTCTCCGCGCCAATCGCCTCAAACTGCTGGGCGAGATCCGGGGTGCTCTGGACGAGATCGCCGATTTCTCGCGGATCGAGGGATAAATCATGACCAAGTGGGTGTACACCTTCGGTGACGGCAAGGCCGATGGCCGGGCCGAGATGAAGAACCTTCTGGGTGGCAAGGGCGCCAATCTGGCGGAGATGAGCCACCTGGGCCTGCCGGTGCCGCCGGGCTTCACCATCACCACCGAAGTCTGCACCTATTACTACGACCACGGCCGGCAATATCCGGACACGCTGGCGGGCGATGTGCGCGCCGCCGTCGCCGATGTCGGGGCCAAGGTCGGCGCCATCTTCGGCGACAAGGACAATCCGCTGCTGGTCTCGGTCCGCTCCGGCGCGCGCGCGTCCATGCCGGGCATGATGGATACGGTCCTCAACCTCGGCCTCAACGACGAGACGGTGCAGGGCCTCGCCAGGCAGGCGGGCGACGAGCGTTTCGCCTACGACAGCTATCGCCGCTTCATCCAGATGTATTCGGACGTGGTGCTGGACGTCGGCCATCACCACTTCGAGGAAATCCTGGAGATCCGCAAGGAAGAGAAGGGTTACACCCTCGACACCGAGCTGACCCCGGACGACCTGCGCGCCCTGATCGCCGACTACAAGAAGAAGGTCGCGGCGGAACTGGGCAAGCCCTTCCCGACCGACGTTGAGGAACAGCTCTGGGGTGCCATCG
Source organism: Zavarzinia marina (assembly GCF_021568905.1). Lineage (GTDB taxonomy): Bacteria > Pseudomonadota > Alphaproteobacteria > Zavarziniales > Zavarziniaceae > Zavarzinia > Zavarzinia marina. The sequence continues at coordinate 203,872 of NZ_JAKGSB010000005.1, forward strand.
GCGCCGTCTTCGGCTCGTGGCGCAACGCCCGCGCCGAGACCTATCGCCGCCTGCACGACATCCCCGAGTCCTGGGGCACGGCGGTGAACGTCCAGGCCATGGTCTTCGGCAACATGGGCGAAACGTCGGCGACCGGCGTCGCCTTCACCCGCAATCCCTCCACGGGCACGGCCGAGATCTACGGCGAATATCTGATCAACGCCCAGGGCGAGGACGTGGTGGCGGGCATCCGCACGCCGCAATATCTGTCCAAGGCGGCGCGCGTGGCGGCGGGCGACGACAAGCCCTCGATGGAAGAGAGCCTGCCGGAAGTCTTCACCCAACTCGTGGATGTGTTCCACCGTCTGGAGACCCATTACCGCGACATGCAGGACATCGAATTCACGGTCCAGCGCGGCAAGCTGTGGATGCTGCAGACCAGGTCGGGCAAGCGCACCACCAAGGCGGCCCTGAAGATCGCGGTCGAAATGGCGGCGGAAGGCCTGATCGACAAGGAGACCGCGATCATGCGGGTCGAGCCCCAGATGCTCGACCAGCTCCTGCACCCGACCCTCGATCCCAAGGCCCCGCGCGACATCCTCACACGGGGCCTGCCGGCCTCGCCGGGTGCCGCTTCTGGCATCATCAGCTTCACCGCCGACGATACCGAGAGGCTGGCGGGCGAGGGGCGCAAGGTCATTCTGGTGCGCGCCGAAACCAGCCCGGAGGACATCCACGGCATGCATGCCGCCCAGGGTATCCTCACCTCGCGCGGGGGCATGACGTCCCACGCCGCCGTGGTCGCGCGCGGCATGGGGCGGCCCTGCGTCTCCGGCGCGGGCGCCCTGAAGATCGACGGCAACGCCCAGACCGTGACCGTGATGGGCAAGGTGCTGAAGCGCGGCGACGTCATCACCATCGACGGTTCGACCGGCGAGGTCATGCTGGGCGAAGTGCCGACGGTGCAGCCCGAGCTTTCGGGCGATTTCTCCACCCTGATGGGCTGGGCCGACGCGGTGCGCCGCCTGAAGGTGCGCACCAACGCCGAGACCCCGCTGGACGCCGAAACCGCGCGCCGCTTCGGCGCCGAGGGCATCGGCCTGTGCCGGACCGAACACATGTTCTTCGACGCCAACCGCATCCTCGCCGTCCGCGAGATGATCCTGGCCGGCGACGAGGACGGGCGGCGGACGGCGCTGGCGAAACTCCTGCCGTTCCAGCGCGAGGACTTCGTGCAGCTGTTCGAGATCATGGCCGGCCTGCCGGTGACGATTCGTCTTCTCGATCCGCCGCTCCACGAATTCCTGCCCCACACGGACGAGGAAATGGCGGAAGTGGCCGCGGCGGCGGGCGTGCCGATGGCGACCATCAAGACCCGCGCCCATGATCTCGCCGAAGCCAACCCGATGCTGGGCCATCGCGGCTGCCGCCTCGGCATCACCTATCCCGAGATCTACGAGATGCAGGCCCGTGCCATCTTCGAGGCGGCGATCGAGGTCGGCGCCAGGGCGGGCTCGACCGTAACCCCGGAGATCATGATCCCCCTGGTCGCGACCAAGGCGGAACTGGACATCCTGAAGGGCAAGGTCGCGGCCGTGGCCGAGGCGGTCGCCAAGGAAAAGGGCACCGAAATCGCCTATCTGGTCGGCACCATGATCGAACTGCCGCGCGCGGCGCTGCGCGGCGGCGAGATCGCCGAGACGGCGGAATTCTTCTCCTTCGGCACCAACGACCTGACCCAGACCACCTTCGGCATTTCGCGCGACGATGCCGCCCATTTCCTGGACGACTATCTGCGCGCCGGCATCTTCCACAAGGATCCCTTCGTCTCGATCGACGAGGACGGCGTGGGCGAACTGGTGAAGCTGGCGGCGGAACGCGGGCGCGCGACCCGGCCGGCGATCAAGCTCGGCATCTGCGGCGAGCACGGCGGCGATCCCGCCTCCATCGCCTTCTGCGAGAAGGTCGGGCTGGATTATGTCTCCTGCTCCCCCTACCGCGTGCCGATCGCCCGCCTCGCGGCCGCCCAGGCGGCGCTGGCGAAGTAATCGCAAGTATTACTGTCATCCCGGCGAAGGCCGGGATCTCGTGGGGATTGGCTTCGGTGCCATCTCGTCACAAGGTCCCGGCCTTCGCCGGGACGACGGGTCAGCGGGGAGGGGCCCATGACCACCATCGATTTCGTCTTCGGCGTCGGCAGCCGCTATTGCTATCTCGCCGCCAGCCAATTGCCGGCGCTGGCCGCCGAATTCGGTATCGGTTTTCGCTGGCGCCCGGTCACCACTGTCGCCCTGATCCGCCAGGCGCGCGGCTCCAGCCCCTTCGATGGCGCGCCGCCGGCCATGCAATATGATTTCGCCTGGCGCCGGCAGGATGCGGAAGCCTGGGCCGACCTCTATGGCATTCCCTTCGTCGAGCCCCACGGCCGCCTGAAATATGATGCCGCCGACCTGAACCTCGGCTGTGTCGCCGCCGATCTCATGGGCGCCTGCGAGACCTTCGCCCGCGCCCTCTTCGCGCGCATCTTCACCAGTACCGAGGCGGGCATCCTGAATCGGGCCGGCATGCTGGCGGTGGCGGACCAATGCGGCCTCGACGTCATGCGCTTCGCCGAACTGCTGGAGAATGGCGAGGCCAAAGCGGCGGCGGCGGCGATCCAGGACGAGGCGGTGGCGAAGGGCGTCTTCGGCGTGCCGAGCTTCCTGGTCGACGGCCGGGTGATCTGGGGCAATGATCGCATTCCCCTGCTTCGGCATCACCTGGCGACGCGTGCATGACCCTCGACGATCTCCGCGGCGGCGGCAAGGCCGCCATGGCCAGGGCGCTCGCCCGGATCGAGCGCGATCCCCATGGCGCGGAGACCATCGCCCTGCTCGATGCCGCCTGGACCGATCCGCGCGGCCATGTCATCGGCCTGACCGGGCCGCCGGGCGTCGGCAAGTCGACGCTGACCTCCGCCCTGATCAACCGCTGGCGCAAGGCCGGCCTGACGGTCGGGGTGATCGCGGTCGATCCCTCGTCGAGGCGGACCGGCGGCGCCCTGCTCGGCGATCGCACGCGTCTGATCGTCGATCCCGAGGACAAGGGGATCTTCGTCCGTTCCATGGCGGCGCGGGACCGGCTGGGCGGTCTTGCCGCCCTGACCTTCCCGGCCATGGTGCTGATGCGCGCCGCCTATGACCGGGTGCTGATCGAGACCGTGGGCGTCGGCCAGTCGGAGACGGATGTCACCCAGGTCGCCGATACGGTCGTCTTCTGCGTGCAGCCGGCGTCCGGCGATTCGCTGCAGTTCATGAAGGCGGGCATCGTCGAAATTCCCCATATCGCCGTCGTCACCAAGGCGGATCTCGGCGCCCCGGCGACGCGGGCCAGGGCCGATCTCGCCGGCGCGCTGTCCCTTTCGGAGGATGTGACGGGCTGGAAGGTGCCGGTGGTCCTGGTCTCCTCCACCGTCGGCGAAGGCATGGCGACGATGATGGACGCCCTGGACCGCCATGCCGCCCATCTGGCCGAGACCGGCGCCGGCGCCGTCCAGCGTGCCGATCAGGGTGCCGCCTGGCTGGCGGAGACGGTGCGCGACCAATACGGCAAATCCGGCCTTGCCCGTGCCGCCGCGCCGATCGCGGATGCCGCCGGCGCCTCCCCCTTCGGGCGGGCCGCCGGGATCCTGGAAATGCTCAGCCGAGAGCGTTGATGAGGGCGACGGCGCCGGCGAAGGCCAGCACCACGAGCGAGATGCGGCGGTGGTGGGTGCCGCCGAAGCGATCGAACAGATAGAAGCCCAGCCAGTCGCCGATCAGCAGACAGGGCACGCCCATGGCGATCAGGGCGGGCGAGACCTGCCACAGATTGCCGCTGACGGCATAGCCGGTCAGGGAAATCACGCAGGAGACGTTGAAGAACATCATCAAGGTCGCGCGCGCCACCCGTGCGTTCGCCTCCACCCTGAGCAGATAGATCACCACCGGCGGCCCGGGAATGCCCAGCGCCCCGCCCATCAGCCCGGCGGTGAAACCGACCGGCAGCGCCACATGGGGCCCGCCGCCGCCCCGCGCCCCGCTGCGCCAGAGAAAGAAGGCGGAGGCGAGCACGCCGACGCCGATCAGCAGTTCGATCGTCTGCGCCGGCAGGATGTCGAGGGCATAGACCCCGAGCGGGGTGCCGACCAGACTGCCCAGCAGCAGGGGTTTCAGGGCCTTGCGGTCCGCCTCCCCCAGGGCGCGGGAGAAACTGCGCAGCGCCGCGACCAATGCGAGGACGGCGCAGAGCACGACCGCATTGGCGGGCTCGACCACGAGGACGAGCAGGGGCATGGCGGCCAGGGCGAAGCCGAAGCCGGAAAAGGCCCTGAGCACGGAGGCGGTGATGACGGTGATGCCGGCGACGAGCAAGGTGAGGCCGTCGATGCCGGCGATGGTGAAACTGTCGATGATGAACCCCGGGGGATCGGCCGGCACGGGATTGCCGCCGGCGCGCCGCCACATATGCCGCATTCGCCCGGCGACGGCCATCAATTCTATTCCTGCTGAACTAAGGTTCGAAGATTCCTCATTTTTCCGGGACGCGTGAGCTGATTTGCTGATGACCTGCCGCCGTCCGGTCATGGGGCGCGGCGCGCGTTTCCGGGAGTGTTGCGATGTTCGATGCGAAGAAGCTGGAAGCCCTCCGGGCGAAATACGGCAATGCCGGCGGCGACGTGATGTTCAGCGACGAATTCAAGCGCGTCGCGGCCGTGCAATTCTCGGCCGGCGGAAGGCGCAGCCAGCCCTTTGCCGGCGTCTCCACCTTTCTCGATGCCGACTATCGCCCCGATGCCCCGGACCTTGCCGATTTCGGCGGCCTCGACATCGCGCTGGTCGGCGTGCCCATGGATCTCGGCGTCACCAACCGGACGGGGGCGCGTTTCGGGCCCCGCGCCGTCCGCACGGTGGAGCGGGTCGGTCCCTACGAACATTTCCTGAAGGTCGTGCCGCTGGCCGAGGCCAAGGTGGCCGACATCGGCGACGTCCCGTTCAAGAGCCGCTTCAGCCTCGAATCCTGTCACGAGGATATCGAAGCCTTCTACACCAAGCTCTGCGCCGCCGGGATCATCCCGCTTTCGGTCGGCGGCGATCATTCGATCTCCCAGTCGATCCTGGCCGGCGTCGCCAAGACCCATGGCCCGGTCGGCATGGTCCATTTCGATGCCCATTGCGACACGTCGGGCCCTTATGAAGGCTGCAAGTTCCAGCATGGCGGGCCTTTCCGCGCGGCGGTGCTGGCCGGCCATCTGGATCCGGAGCGGACGGTGCAGATCGGCATCCGGGGCGCCGCCGAATATCTGTGGGACTTCTCCTACGACAGCGGCATGACCGTGATCCACGCCGAGGACGTCAGCCGCATCGGCACCGACGCCATCATCGAGACGGTGAAGACGGTGGTGGGCGACGGCCCGACCTATATCTCCCTCGACGTCGACTGCCTGGATCCGGTCTTCGCGCCCGGCACCGGCACGCCGGAGATCGGCGGCATGACCAGCCGCGAGGTGATGGCGGTGCTGCGCGGCATCGCCGGCACCCATGTCGTCGGCGGCGACGTCGTGGAGATCGCGCCCCAATATGACGCCACCACCAATACCGCCCAACTCGGCGCCCAGATCATGTTCGAGATCCTGTGCCTGATGGTCCTGGACCTGAAGGCGAAGCGGGCCTGACCATGCGGGTCGCGATCTATCAGGGCCCGTCGGCCGCCCTCGACAAGCCGGGTATCCTCGCCCGGATCGAGGCGGCGGCGGCTGAGGCGGCCGACGCGGGCGCCCGCCTGCTGGTCTGCCCCGAAATGATCCTGTCGGGTTACAACATCGGCCATGCCGCCGCGCTGGCGGCGGCGGAGGCGGCGGATGGTCCTTCCGCCATGGCGATCGCCGAAACGGCGAAGCGCAACGGCCTCGCCATCGCTTATGGCTATCCCGAGGCGGGCCCGGGCGGGACGGTGTTCAACGCCGCCCAGGTGATCGACCGCGATGGCACGTCGCTGGTCTCGTTCCGCAAATGCCATCTCTTCGGCGATCTCGACCGGGCGCAATTCGCCGAAGGGGCCGAACTGCCGCCCCTGTTCGAGATCGACGGCGTGAAGACCGGCATCCTCATCTGCTACGACGTCGAATTCCCGGAATCGGTGCGCAGCTATGCCATGGCCGGGGCGGAACTGGTGCTGGTGCCGACGGCCCTGATGCTGCCCTTCGACTTCATCCCCGAGAAACTGGTGCCCACCCGGGCGTTCGAGAATCAGGTCTTCGTCGTCTATGCCAATCGCTGCGACGTCGAGGGCGATCTGACCTATGCCGGGCTGTCGGTGGTCGCGGCGCCCGACGGCGTCGATCTCGTGCGCGGCGGGCGGGGCGAGGCGGTACTGATCGCCGAGATCGATTTCGCGGCGGCCGAAGCGGCGCGCGCCGCCAATCCCTATCTGGCGGACCGGCGCCCCGCGCTCTACCGTTCGTGACGGAACGCGAAGGAGCCACGTCCATGCCGACCGTCGGCGAAGCCCTGATCCGGCTGCTCGAAGCCTATGGCACCGAGGTGGTGTTCGGCATTCCGGGCGTCCACAACGTCGAATTCTACCGGGGCCTGATCGAATCCCCCATCCGTCATGTCACGCCGCGCCACGAACAGGGTGGCGGCTTCATGGCCGACGGCTATGCCAGGGTCACCGGGCGGCCGGGTGTGTGCTTCACCATATCCGGCCCGGGCCTGACCAACATTCTGACCGCCATGGGTCAGGCCTATGCCGATTCCGTGCCCCTGCTGGTGATCGCCTCGGTCGCCGCGACGGTGGACCTCGGCACCGGGGATGGGCGGCTGCACGAATTGCCGTCCCAATGCGGGCTGGCGGCCGGCGTTGCCGCCTTCGCCCAGACCATCCATCACCCCCGCCAACTGGCCGAAGCCGTGGCGCGGGCCATGGCTGTCTTCGCGGGGGCACGGCCCCGGCCGGTCTATCTCGAGATCCCGGTCGACGTCATCGCCATGGACGGCGCCGCGATCGACCTCGTGCCCCGGCCCCTGCCGGCGCCGCCGGGACCCGACGGCCAGGCCATGGCCGAGGCAGGCTATCTTCTGGCCAATGCGACGCGGCCCCTGATGATCCTCGGTGGCGGCGCGGTCGGGGCGCAGGCCAAATTGCGCTGGATCGCCGAACACCTGTCGATCCCGGTGATCACCACGATCAATGCCAAGGGCATGCTGCCGCCCGATCACGCCCTGCTGGCGGGTGAGAATCTGGCGGCGGAACCCCTGCTGGCGGAATGGAAGGCGGCGGACGTGGTGCTGGCGATCGGCACCGAATTGGGCGAGACGGAAATGTATCCGGGCCCGGTCGAACTGCCGCCGCGCGGCGACCTGATCCGCATCGACATCGATCCGGCGCAATTGATGCGCGGGCCGCGCGCCACCATTGCCATGGTCGCCGACGCCCGTCTCGCCGCCGACGCCCTGGCCGCCCGCATCGAGCACAGCGCGGCCCGCCTGGGGGGCGAGATCCGGGCCCGCAGGCTGCGCGCCGCCCTTCACGCTCAATTGCCGGATTACGCACGCCGCCACCAGCCGATCCTGGCGGTGATCGATCGCGTGCTGCCGGCGGCGACCGTGGTCGGCGATTCGACCGAGATGGTCTATGCCGCCAATCAGTTCTTCCATCCAAGGGCGCCGCGCCGCTTCTTCAATTCGTCCACCGGCTACGGCACCCTCGGCTATGGCCTGCCGGCCGGGATCGGGGCGCGCATCGGCCTGGGTTCGGGTACCGTCGTGGTGTTGGCGGGGGATGGCGGGCTTCTGTTCACGGTCGCCGAGCTGGCGGCGGCGGTCGAGGCCGGGGTGCCGGTCGTCGTCGTGGTCTGGAACAACGGCGGCTATGGCGAGATCCGCAAATATATGGTGGAACGGGCGATCGCGCCGCTGGCGGTCGACCTCCGCGTGCCCGACATCCTGGCCGTCGCCGCCGGTTTCGGCGCGAACGCGCGGCGCGCCGCCAGCCTGGACGAATTGGCTGTCGCCCTCGAGAAAGCCGCCGCGGCGGAGGGGCCGACGGTGATCCTGTTGGAAGAAAGCGACTTCGCCGCCATATGATGGCGATGGACGACCGACGGGAGCCCGCGATGAACGACAAGGTGAAGAAGACCGAAGCGGAATGGCGCGACCAGCTCACCCCGCTGCAATATGCCGTCACGCGCCAGAAGGCGACGGAACGCCCGTTCACCGGGGCCTACGAACAGCATTGGGACAAGGGTACCTATACCTGCGTCGCCTGCGGCCAGCCGCTGTTCGAATCGGGCACGAAATTCGATGCCGGCTGCGGCTGGCCCAGCTTCTTCGCGCCGCTCTCGCGCGAGGCGGTCGCGGCGACCATGGACCACAGCCACGGCATGGAGCGGGTCGAGGTTCTGTGCAACCGTTGCGATGCCCATCTCGGCCATGTCTTCGACGACGGACCGCAGCCGACGGGCCTGCGCTTCTGCATCAATTCCGCGTCGCTCGGTTTCGATCCGGAAGGCGAGGAGGGCGGGGGCGGCTAACCCGCCGTTAACCCCGCTGGGCGACAGTGCCTGCCTCCAGAGAGAGAACGGCCGCCATGAAACAACCTCCGATGCCTGCAGGGACAGGACGCGGCGATCGCGGCAGCCAGACCTTGGCCGCCGCATTCTCCGCCGTGGTGCGCCATGTCGACGACGGCATCGTGATCGTCGACGACGACGACCGCATCGCCTCCATCAACCGGTTTCTGGCCAGGGCCGCCGGCGTCGCCGAGAGCGAGGCCGTCGGGCGCCGGGCTTCCAGCCTGATCGGCTGGACCGAAGCCGACGCAACCACGGCGAAGCCGCTCACCACGTCTGTCGTCCTGCGGACGGACCAGGGCGACCGGCGGTGCGCCGCCGTCGTCCTGCCGGTCGAGCGCGAGAACGGCGGCCGTCTGCGCATCGTCATCGTCCACGAGCCTGCGGAACCGGCGCCAGCCGCCCTGTCGGATTTCGAGCGGCGCGTCCTCGACATCCTGCGCCGGCAGCGGGCGACGGGGCCGGCCGCCGGAACCTCCGGCCATATCGAAGTGATCATGATCGACGCCGTGAAGCAGCACATGGGGCCGCGCTGGCGCACCGTTTCCGAACGGGTCATGGGCGTCGCCGCCACGATGATCGAGCAGCGGCTCGCCCTCGGCGAAGCCTGCACCCGCATCGCCGACACCAGTTTCATCGTCGCCTTCGCGACCCGCGACCTGGACGAGGCGGCTCGCCGCGCGGAGGCGATCGCGGCCGATATTCTCACCCACCTGCTCGGCGACAGCGAGGCCGCCGGCAATTTCGTGGTGAATGCCAGCGCCGCGCCGCTCGACGAATGGCCCGTCGGCGATCCGTCGGTCGGCGGCGGCACCCTGCGGCATGCGGAAGCGGGCCTCGACCTGCGCATCGCGGCCAGCCGCGACAGCTATCGCGAGCGTGTGGCGCGCGGCATCGCCGCCCTGATCCGGGATGCGGGACTTTCATGCCGGGTGGTGCTGCGCCAGGGCCGGGCCTCGGGCCTGCTGCTGGCCGAGCTCGATGCCGCCTCGCTCGCGGCGGAAGCGGGTCTGCGGCAGGCGGGGGTCTTTCCGCGCACGCATCCCGAGGTCGGGTTGCTGCGCCTCACGCTGTCCATCGACCGTCTCTACCGCGCGCTCGACGAGATCCATGGCCCGCCGCCGGTCATGGTGGTGCCCCTGTCGTTCGCCATGCTTTCGGACCGCCACGGCGTGGAGCAATTCCTGGCCCTGGCGCGACCCCTGCCGCCCGCCCTGCGCCGCCAGCTGATCCTGATGGTGACGGGTCTCGCCCGCGATACGCCGCGGTCCCGCCTGACCGACATCGCCCAGCGTCTGGCACCGTTCTGCCGCCGCGTCAGCGCCGCCATCGACGGACTGGACGATGCGCCGATCGACTATCCCGATTTCCGTCCCACCGGACTCCTGGTCCAATGGACGCCGGACCTCGCCCAGGAAATCCGGCAGAACGGCGATCGTCTGCGCCGGCTGTCGGCGCGGGCGCATCGTCACAATTGCCTGATCGTGGTCCAGGGCGCCGCCGACGCCCTGGACCGGAAACGCCTCGAGGCCGAGTTCGCCGTGGACCTTATCGTCGACGAAGCCGCGCCCGAAAAACCGACGGAGTGACCGCCATGCGTATCTTTGCCCTCCTCGCCACGCTCGCCCTCGCCGCGACGCCGTCGCCCGCGGCCTTCGCCGCCGGCGGGCCGGCCGGCCGCTACCAGGTGGACGTCGATGCCACCTATCGGGCCCTGGACGAGGCCGGCGCGGCCACGCCGGGGATGCACGACACCCTGACCAAACAGCGCGACATGATGTTCCTGTCGTTCGACGGCGACCGATTCTCGCTGATCGCCGGGCCCGGGCTCGGCGGCGGCACCAAGGGAACCTGCCATTGGACGCTCAGCAGCGACGTCTTCGTCTTCGACGATTGCCGCAACGATCAGGGCGGCGCCTTTTCGGTCGACGGCGTCATCCGCTATCTCGCCGAAGAGGACATGCTGATGATCGAAGGCAATCTGGCCGTCCCGGTCCGCTACAGCCGCCGATAGGCGGCGGCCGCGGCGGATCGGGAGCGGTCCGGCGTCAGGCGGCGGCCGTGGCCGCCTGTTCCGCCGCCCGCGCCAGATGGTCGGCGATGACGGGGCCGATGTCCGCCAGCACCCCGGTCTCCATCATCTCGTGGTGATGGCATGCCACCGCCAGCACGCTGGGGGTGCCGATCAAACCGTCCCAGGCATCGGGCTGATGGTGCACGATGTCGTCCATGGCCGCGGTCTTGCCCTCGGTCGCGCGGATCAGCAGGGCGGGCTGAGCCAGGCTGCCCGACGCCAGGGGGTGCGGCGCGAAGGATTGGGCGAGCTGCAGATTGTTGGCGATCGCCGCGCGCATATTGTCGAACAGGGCGGGATTCTTCCGCCCCATGCTCTGCACCAGCGGAATCGAATAGACGTCGTAGAGCGCGCAGACATGGTCGGCCAGCGCCGACAGGGTTTCCGGCGGATCGTCTATGTCGTGCCCGACATAGGCAAGGGCGGCGCGCACGTCCTCGGCCTCGGTCCGGGTCTTGCCCTGAACATAGGTATAGCTGTCGAGCATGCACAGGAAGGCGACGCTTTCGCCCTCCGCCTCGAGCAGATGGGCGATCTCCTGGGCGACCAGGCCGCCGAAGGACCAGCCCAGCATGTGATAGGGGCCGTGGGGCTGGATCGCGCGGATCTGCGCCAGATAGTCCCGGGCCATGTCGGGGATCGAAGCGTAGAGCGGCGCCGGGCTGGACAGGCCGGGAACCTGAAGGACATGGACCGGGCGGTCCTTCACATGGCGCAGCAGGCCGGCATAGCTCCAGCCGAGCCCGACCACGGGGTGGATGCAGAACAGCGGCGCCCCGCTGCCGGACGATTGCAGGGTCAGCAGCGGGGTGAAGGGGTCATGGTCCGCCGCCTTCTCGATCTCTTCGGCGAGGCCGGCGATGGTCGGCTTGGTGAAGACCGCGCCCAGCGGGATCTCCAGGGCGAAGCGCGCCTGCAGGGTGGAGATCATGCGTGCCGCCTGGATGCTGTCGCCGCCCAGATCGAAGAGATTGTCGTGGATGCCGACCTTCTCCACCTCGAAGATCTCGGCCCAGAGAGTGGCCAGGGTCTCTTCCGTCGGCGTGCGCGGCGCGACATAGGCGGCACGATCCTGCCATTCGGGCTTGGGCAGGGCGGCGCGGTCCAGCTTGCCGTTGATCGACAGGGGCAGGGCGTCGAGGGTGACGAAGGCCGCCGGGATCATGTAGTCCGGCAGGCGTTCCGCCAGGCGGGCGCGGAGTTCGCCCGCCTCCGGCACGGCGCCGACCAGATAGGCGACCAGCATCTTGCCGCGCCCCGGCTCCTCGCGGAGGATGACGACGGCGCGCTCGATACCGTCGAGGGCGAGAAGGGCGGATTCGATCTCCCCCGCCTCGACCCGGAAGCCGCGGATCTTGATCTGGAAATCGGAGCGGCCGAGATATTCGAGGACGCCGTCCTCGCGCCAGCGCGCGATGTCGCCGGTCTTGTAGAGCCGGCCCCCACCGAGGGGATCGGCGCAGAAGGGATCGGCGACGAAACGCTCGGCCGTCAGCTCCGGCCGGTTCAGATAGCCATCGGCGAGGCCGAGACCGCCGATGTAGAGATCGCCGGGCACGCCCACCGGCACGCGCTGCATGGATTTGTCCAGCACGTGAACCGTGGTGTTCCAAACCGGCCGGCCGATGGGCGGCGAGTCGAGATCGCCGCCGTCCAGCGCCATGGCGGTCGACCAGATGGTGGTCTCGGTCGGGCCGTAGAGATTGAGGACGGGGCCGCCCAATTCGCGCATCAGCCGGGCCAGGGCGCCGGGCAGGGCCTCGCCGCCGACCATGGCCTTCAGGCCCTTCACGCTCTCCAGGTGATCGGCCAGCAGCGCCTGCCACAGGGACGGCGTCGCCTGCATGACGGTCGCCTTCTGGGCCTGGATCGACAGCGCCAGCAGGCGCGGATCGCGCACCACGTCGCGCGGGGCGACGATCACCGCGGCACCGATCGCCAGCGGCATGAAGAGTTCGAGGGCGGCGATGTCGAAGGCGATGGTGGTGACCGCCATCAGCCGGTCGCCCGGCCCGATGCCGCAGAAGTCGGCATAGGTCAGCAGGCAGTTGGTCAGGGCGCGATGCGGGATGACCACGCCCTTGGGCCGTCCGGTGGAGCCCGAGGTGAAGATGACATAGGCGGTATCGGCGCCGGACAAGGCGCCGCGCTCGGGCGCCGTCGCCGGCTGGCCGCCGGTCGCCACCTTGTCCAGAAGGAAGAGCGGCGGCGCGCCTTCGGGCAGCGCGGCGGCGATCTCGCTCGTCGTCACCATCAGCGCGGCGGCCGCATCCTCGAAGGTCATGGCGAGGCGGGCCGGCGGCGCCCCGGCATCGAGCGGCAGATAGGCGCCGCCCGCCTTGTGGATGGCGATCAGGGTCGTCACCAGATGCTCGTCGCGCGGCAGGGCGACCGCGACCAGACTGCCCGGCCCGATGCCGCGCGCCTTCAGCACATGGGCGAGGCGGTTGGCCGCCGCGTCGAGCGCGGCGTAGCCGACGGCGCGGTCCGCGACGACGACGGCCGGGGCGTCCGGGGTCTTTTGGGCGCGGGCCTCGAACAGGTCGATCCAGGGCGCGTCCGGCACGTCGTGACGGGTATCGTTCCACGGCCCCGCCATCAGGGCGCGTTCCTCGGGGTCGAGGATGTCGAAGCCCGACAGCGGCGCGTCGGGCGCCGCGACGGCGGCCTCGACCAGCCGATTGAGGCGCGTCAGATGGGCGTTCAACTCGTCCATGTCGTAGAGGCCGGGATTGGCGTCGACGTCGATGCGCAGGCCCTGGCCGTCGTTCCGGTCGTAGACGAAGATGGTGATGTCCTCGATCGAGCCGTTGGACAGGTTGTGCGGCGTCGAGGTCGCGTCACCGAAGCGCAGGTCGTAGTGGAAGGGTTCGATATTGATCGCGGTCCACGAGATCTGGCGGTTGTCGCTGGTCAGGCCGAGGTCGCGGCGCACGTCCTCGAAGCGGTACTGCTGGTGGCGCAGCGCGTGCAGCACGGTCTTGCCGGTCTGCTGCATCAGTTCGTCCAGGGTCTGGCGCGGCGACATGGCGAGACGGATGGTGACCGCATTGGCCATCAGACCCGGCACCCGGCGCAGCGCCGCATTGGTGCGCGCCGTCACCGGCATGCCCAGCACCAGGTCCTCCGACCCGGTGGCGCGATGGATATAGGCCGCCAGCAGCGAGATCAGCGCCTGGGGCAGGCTGACCGAGCGGGCCTTGGCCAGTTCCTGCAGGCGGGCCGTCAGTTCGGCCGAAAGATGGCCGGTCGCGCGCTGCAGACCGCCGGTCGCCTGGCCGCGCCGGCGCGACAGGGAGATCGGCTCCGGCAGATCCGCCAGATGTTCCATCCAGTACTGGCGGTCGCGCTCGAAGCGGGGCGAGGCGCGATAGCGCGCCTCGTGCTCGTTGATCTCGGCGAAATGGCCGAAGTCGCAGGGCTCGGGCTCCCGGTTCTCGACCAGGGCGCAATAGAGTTCGGACATGCGCCGCGCGATCAGCCCGCCGGAGAAGCCGTCGAGCACGATGTGATGGCAGCGGTGCATCCAGAAATACTTCTCCGGTCCCGCCTTCACCAGGGCGATCACCCACAGGGGATCGCGCGCCAGGTCCACGGGCCGGCTCAATTCGTCCATCATCCAGGCGAAGGCGGCGGCGCGGGGGTCCGGGGCGGCGCTGACGTCGACGAAGGGCAGTTCGCGGTCGAAGCGGTCGGAAATCGCCTGATAGGGCACGCCGTCCTGCTCGACGATGGCGACGCGGGCGGTCTCGGCCTCGGCGGCCAGCTGATACATGGCGCGCAGGAACAGTTCCTCGTCGACCGCACCATGAATCTCCAGGCATTCGGCGATGTTCACCACCGCGTCCGGCGGCGCGATCTTGTGAGCGATCCACAGTCCGCGCTGGGCGACCGAAAGGGGCAGCAGCCGTAATCCGGCATGTTCCTCGAAATCGGTGTGATGCCTGTCGAAGCTGTTCATTCTCTCGTCCCCCGGTCTTCCCAAGCGACCGCCAGCCGGTCCCTGCCGCCGAAAGTCATCCGCAACCGGAGCCCGGATCGGCCGGCGGCGCCGATGCGCCCCCTCCGATCGCCTGACCCGGCGTCCGCCTGATCGATGTTCTCGATCGATGCTCTCGCCCGTTGCCCGTGTCGTCCGCCACCCCTGAGGCCGATGCCCGTGGCCCGGCACCCGTTTTTGCCTTTTCTTTCGCCCTGCCGCCCGTTCCGGCCCGCCGGTATGGATGCGACCGGGCTTCATCCAGACTAAGCAGGGTTTAAATCCAACTCCGATATTAATTGCATCCATTATAGGGTTAATGAATTGCAACTTCAGCGGATTGGAATCTGACCCGCGCCTCTCGACTATGGTGGCTCGTCTTCGCTGCGATGCAACAGCTTATCGTCACCGGAAATGATTTTACAGGTATGACTATATTCAAGATTGAAAATTCGATCTGGTGTAGGTGGTGGTTGCAGTAGAAATGCCACCGGTGGATTTTCCGACGCGACGGAAGCCGGCGCGCCGCGATGGCGCCGATTCGGATCCGTTAATCATTATTTGGGAATATAACGGCCCATTATAGGTCGAAATGGGTCTGTTTTTGGGTTAATCGCGCGGGCCCCAACCGTAAGCTACGCCTCGGCAAGCAAGGGTTTGAACGGCAGGGGGCCAAGCGTGATGCGTATCTTCGGCGCCGGAACGGCACGAGACGAAAGAGGCGCGGCGGCGATCATTCTCGCCATCGCCCTGCCGCTGCTGATCCTGGCGACCGCCTTCGTCGTCGACCTCGGCTACGGCTATTTCGAAAAGCAGCGCCTGCAGGATGCCCTCGATCTGGCGGCAATGTCCGCCGCGCGCGAATTGGACGGCGGTGCCGACGAGCGCGGCCGGGCGCGCACCGCGGCCGTGGCCACACTGGACGACAATGGCTTCGACGTGGCCGCGATCGACCGGATGCTGTTCGGCCGCTACCGCGCGGGCCGTCCCGTCGGCAGCCGGTTCCAGGCCGAGGCGGACACCGGCACCTCGCCCAACGCCGTTCAGATTCAGGGCGTCTCGAGTTCGCCGCGCTTCTTCTCGCGCATGATCGATGACGGCGATCTTGGCGTCGACGCGGTCTCGACCGCCATGACCACGGGGCGTCTCGCCGTGGTCCGTATCGGCAGCGGCCTCGCGGAACTCAAGGGCGGCCTGTTGAATGCGATCCTCGGCGCATTGCTCGGCGGTAACGTCGACCTGACGGTGCTCGACTACAACGGCCTGCTCGGCGCCAATATCGAACTGCTGTCGTTCCTCGATGAATACGCGATCCGCGTCGGTCTCGAGGCGGGTGACTACGACGGCCTTCTCAGCGCCGATGTTTCGGTGCTCGGCGTGCTCGGTGTGGTCGCCGACATCGCCCACAATGCCTATGACGGCGACCCGACGGCGATCGCTCTCGGCATCGGTCTCGGCGATGCCTTTCCCGGCATCAACAAATTGCCCCTTCTCGACATCGAGAACGTCAACATCAAGCTCGGCGACCTGCTCGGCATCGGCATCGGCACCGTGGATTCGGGTCTCGCGATTCCGATCAACGTCTTCGATCTCATCACCGCCGGCATCTTCGCCGCCAGCACCACGCCGAACGAGACGGGGCAGCACGCCCTGGGCGTCTCGCTCGACACATTCCTCGGCGCATCGCTGCATGTCTCGATCGTGGAACCGCCGCAGCCGCCCACGGGCTATCGTGTCATCACGGAAGAAGACATCAGGAATGGCGACAACCTGCTGCGCACCTCGCAGATCCGCCTTCTTCTTCGGGTCGACTGGCAAGGGCCGCTCACCGGCGTGCTCTATCTCGTCAACGGCATTCTCGACGCGCTCCAGATCCTCGGTCTCGATGTCGATCTGCTGCCGACCTACGGCCCCAACGCCAACGAGAATCTGAGCATCGGTGTCAACGTCGGCTACGGCGAGGTCAGGGTGACCGAACTCGGATGCGAGGCCGAAGACGGCCCCGACCGCCATGTCGGCATGGACGTGGATACGGGCGCCGTCTCCGCACACGTCGGCCAGATCGATCCGGACGATTTCCTGTCGAACGATACCGAAGCCCACGCGGATCCGTTCCGCGTCCTCGGGCTCAGCTACAATCTCTGGGGCCTGATCAATCCGCCGATCGATATCCTCTCGGTCGACATTGGGGTCAATCTCCCGGTCGGGGCGCCGACCGCCAGCATCGACATGGCGGCGAGCGACCTTACCGACGGCGAAGCCTTCGCCGACCTCGCCGCCCTGTTCGATCAGCCCGGACAGGCGCCGGACAGCGAAGCCTTTCCGAGCAGCGCCTCCATCGGCACCACGGACATCATCACGACCCTGGGCCAGAATCTGCGCGATGCGCTCGGCCTGCAGCTCGGCGGCTATTTGGGGGAATATGTGCTGCAGCCCCTGGTCGATCTCGTCACCCTCCTCGTCGGCGATTTCCTGATCGGCACGGTGCTCGGGCCCCTGCTCGATGCCCTGGTCGACCTTCTGCTCGATATCCTCGGCATTCGCGTCGGCACGACGGATGTGGCGGTGATCGATCTTTCCTGCGGCACGCCGAGGCTCGTGCTGCCCTGATCGGGGGCTCCGGCCCGGTCCGCAGGGACATCGGGGCTGGCCATCGGCGGTCTCCGGGGTTTAGATCGGATTCGTGCCAAGGGACGATGCCGATATGAACACCCTCACCGACGACACGCCGGTGGTCGATCTCGGCCTCCGCTTCGACAATTCCTATGCCCGTCTGCCGGACCGCTTCCATGCCCGGCAGGTGGCGGCGCCGGTGGCGAAGCCGCGCCTGATCCGCCTCAACCGGGCGCTGGCCGACAGTCTCGGCCTCGCGGACGGGCTCGACGAGGCGGATCTGGCCGCCGTCTTCGCCGGCAATGCCGTGCCGCGCGGCGCCGAACCGCTGGCCCAGGCCTATGCCGGCCACCAGTTCGGCAATTTCGTGCCGCAGCTCGGCGACGGCCGCGCCCTTCTCCTCGGCGAGGTCCTGGACCGGGATGGCAGGCGCTTCGACCTCCAATTGAAGGGGGCCGGCACCACGCCCTTCTCGCGTCAGGGCGACGGCCGTGCCGCCCTCGGCCCGGTGCTGCGGGAATATGTCGTCAGCGAGGCGATGCACGCCCTCGGCATTCCGACCACGCGGGCGCTCGCCGCCGTCACCACGGGCCAGCCGGTGCTGCGCGAAGGCCTGCTGCCCGGCGCGATCCTGACCCGGGTCGCGGCCAGTCACATCCGGGTCGGGACGTTCCAGTATTTCGCCGCCCGGGACGATCAGGCGGCGATCGCGCTGCTGATCGATCATGTGATCGCAAGGCATTACCCGGATCTCGCCGCCGCACCCAACAGGGCGCTGGCGCTTCTCGAAGCGGTGATGGAACGCCAGGCGGCGCTGGTCGCGCGCTGGCTGCACGTCGGTTTCATCCACGGCGTCATGAATACCGACAACATGGCGATCTCGGGCGAGACCATCGATTACGGCCCCTGCGCCTTCATGGACGAATATGATCCCGCCACCGTATTCAGTTCCATCGACCGCCAGGGGCGCTATGCCTATGCCAATCAGCCGGTGCTGGCCCATTGGAACCTGGCCCGGCTGGCGGAATGCCTGCTGGAACAGATGGACCCGGACCAGGAGAAGGCGGTCGCCATGGCGACCGAGGCGCTGGGACGTTTCGCCGATCTGTTCCGGGGCTACTGGCTGGACGGCATGTTCGCCAAGATCGGCATCGCCGCGCCGGCGGAAGGGGACAATACCCTGGTGCAGGGCCTGCTGGACGTCATGAAGGACGGACGGCCCGACTACACGCTGACCTTCCGCGCGCTTTGCGACGTGGCGGAACGGCCGGACGAGACGGGGCCCGTGCGGAACCTCTTTCTCGGCATGGAGGGGATCGACGCCTGGCTGTCGCGCTGGAGCGCACGGCTTGCGACGGACGGGCGGGCGCCGGCGGCGATCGCGTCGGCCATGCGAGCCGCCAATCCCGCCTTCATCCCCCGCAATCACCGGGTCCAACAGGCGATCGATGCCGCCATGAGCGGCGATTTCACGCCTTTCCACCTGCTGGTGGACGTGCTGTCCCGGCCCTTCGACGATCAGCCGGAAAACATGGCGCTGACCACGCCGCCCGAAGCGGACGAACGCGTGCTCAAGACCTTCTGCGGCACCTGATCACCAGACGCCGGTTCACCAGACTCCCGTATTGCCCATGGAAGCCCAGGGCTCGGCCGGGGGCAGGCTGCCGCCCTTCTGCAGCAGCTCGACCGAAATCAGGTCGGGCGAGCGCACGAAGGCCATGCGGCCGTCGCGCGGCGGGCGGTTGATGGTGATGCCGGCGGCCTGGAGGCGGGCGCAGGTGGCATAGATGTCGTCCACCTCGAAGGCGAGATGGCCGAAGTTGCGCGCGCTGCCGTAATCCTCCGTATCCCAATTGTAGGTCAGTTCGATCAGGGGCGCGGTCTCGCTGCCGTCGTGCACGTCGTCCGGCGCGCCCAGGAAGATCAGGGTGAAGCGTCCCCCCTCGCTGTCCATGCGGCGCAATTCGCGCAGGCCCAGATGAGTGCAGAAGAAGGTGAGCGCCGCGTCGAGGTCGCGGACGCGGATCATCGAATGCAGGAAACGCATGATGCCCTCGCGTGGCTGATCGGAATTCGTGATGGCATGGTGAAGCGGCACCCGCCCGGGCGCAAGACGCGCCCGGGCATGGCTGGCAGTCGTTTCCGGGCGCGGTTATTCCGCGGCGTCGGCGGGAATCGGCATGGTGCCGTCGCGCAGCGAGATGACGGTCTGCGGGAACGGGATGGTGATGCCGGCGGCGCCCAGCTTGATCTTCAGTTCCTTGAGGAGATCCCAGCGCGTGGCCCAGAAATCCTCGCGCCGGACCCAGCCGCGCACCAGGATGTCGACCGACGACGCGCCCAGCTCGCCGACCGCGACGATCGGTGCCGGTTCGGCCAGAATGCGGGACTCCGCCGCCATCACGTCGCCGATGATGGACATCGCCAGGTCGACGTCGTCGTCATAGTCGATGCCCATGGTGACGTTGATCATGCGCGTCGATTCGCGGCTGTAGTTGATCACGGCCGAGGACCAGACGGTGCTGTTGGGAATCTGGCGCCAGATGCCGTCGAAACTGACCAGCACGGTGGCGAAGAGGCCGATCTCCCGCACCGTGCCGGCATGGTCCGAAACCTCGACGAAATCGCCCAGCTTGAACGGGCGCAGCAGCAGCAGCATGAAGCCGGCGGCGACATTCGACAGCGTGCCCTGCAGGGCAAGACCGATGGCGAGGCCGGCGGCGCCCAGCATGGCCAGCAGGCTGGCGGTCTGGACCCCGAAACGGTCGAGGACCGCGATCAGCACGAAGACCAGCACCAGATAGCGCGCCAATGTCGCGATCACGGGCACCAGGGTCGGCTCGACGCGGGAGGAGGAGCCGAGGACCTTGCGCAGGGTGCGCGACAGCCAGCCCGCGACGGTCCAGCCGATGACGATGATCAGCAGCGCCACCAGAAGGTTCAGGCCCTGATCGATGATCCAGGTCACGAGGACGGGCGAATCCGCCATCAGTTGCTTGAAATCCATCGCTGCTTCCTTTCCGTCGTCCAGCGCTTTCCCGATCGGAACAGGGGCGAGGCTAAGGACTTTGCTTCATGGTGCAACCGCAAAAAAGCCTTAACGCTGCGTTGCACAATGATGAAATCGCAACCCTGGGCGGGAACCTTCCGCGCCCATCCCGCATTGTGACCCATGCGCATGGCCAAGCCGTGCGCGGGCTCGCCGGACACCGTTCCGGGCCGGGCGACGAAGTCCCCCATTCCGGGTATCCTGATGAAGACACGATCGAAATTTCCCCTCGGGCGCGGGATGTCGGCGCTCGCCGCCCTGCTGCCGGTGCTGGTCCTGACGGCGGCCTGCGCCGGGCCCGCAGCCCTGCCGGAAGCCGGCGTCGACTGGACCCTGGCGGCCATGCCGGGTACCGAACTGGAAGGTCCCGCGCCGACCATGACCTTCGCCGAGGAAGGCCGGGTCCACGGCTCGACCGGCTGCAACCGCTTCACCGGCACGGCCGAGGCCACGGCGGACGGTCTCAGCTTCGGGCCGCTGGCGGCGACGCGCATGGCCTGTATCGGCCCGACCGTCGAGACGGAATATCTGGCCCGCCTCGAACGGGTCGCGGGCTGGCGCATCGACGGCGAATCACTGGTCTTCACGGATGGCGCCGGCGCCGTCCTGATGGTCTATGATCGCTGAACCGTCGCATGGGCGCGAGGCGCAGGAAGGTTCCGTCATGCTGAATGATCCGCTTCCCAATCCCCGCACCAGGGAAGACGAGTTGCGCGGCTTCGCGCTCGCCGCCCATATCTGTATGGGGGCGGGCTTCATCAACGGCATCACCTTCGTCGTCGCCGTCGTCATCGCCTACATCAAGCGGGGCGAGGCGGAAGGCACGATCTATCGCAGTCACTTCGACGCGGTGATCAAGACCTTCTGGCTCTCCCTGCTGTTCGGCATCATCGGCGCCGTCGCCACGGTCATCCTGATCGGCTTCGTCGTTCTCGCGGCGGTCGCGGTCTATGTGATCTATCGCGTTGTCATCGGTATCGTCCGGGCCCTGGACAGACGGCCCTACTGACGGCGCCGCCTTGCCCGCGGCGGCGGGGATCGGCAAGATCCCCAACCCATGAGCAATCGTCTTCGCCCCTTCCTTCTGGCATCGCTGCTGATGGCCGCGCTCTCCCCCGGCGCGGCGGCGATCGAGCGCGAGGCGGCGCCGGCCGAGATCCTCAATATCGACGCCCATTATCCGGAAGGGCCGCAGCTGCTCGCCGACGGCAGCCTGCTGAGCGCCGAAATGCCCAGGGACCGGGTGGTGCGCAGCGGGCCCGGGGGCTCCGATGTCGTCTGGCAGGAGAAGGGCTGTGGTCCGACCTCGGTCAAGCGCCTGCCGGACGGCGGCTTCTGGGTGCTGTGTCATCTGGGCGGGCGCGTCGTCCGCCTGTCGCCGGATTTCCAGACGCTGGCCCATGTCGACTGGGCGGAGGACGGCAGCCGCATCACCTGGCCGAACGATGCCTCGGTCGATGAGAAGGGCAATCTGTTCCTCTCGTCCTCCGGCCTGTTCTCCCGCGCGGCACCGGCGACCGGCCGCCTGATCCGGATCGATGCCGCGACCAATGCCGCCAAGGTGCTGGCCGGCGGCATTCACTACAGCAACGGCGTCCTGGTGCAGGAGGACCGCCACCGGGTGCTGGTTTCCGCCCATCTCGACGGGCGGGTGCTGTCCTTTCCCCTGCTGGCGCCGGATCGGGTCGGGCCGCCGTCGGTCTTCTTCGATCTGGCGACGATTCCGCCGGTCGAACATCCCTATGACCTCGGCGGGCCGGACGGGCTGGCCGCCTTTGCCGACGGCGACGTGGTGATCGCGAACTACGGCAACGGGCGCCTGATCGTCGTCTCCGCGACGGGGGAATTCCACATGGTCATTCCGGTCGCCCTGCCCTATGTGACGAATATGGCGATCACGCCGGACCAGAAGAGCCTCTACGTCACCATGACCCGCGACAACCGTTCCCACGACCTGGACGGCCGCGTGCAGCGTTACGCCATCCGGCAAAAGGACAAGGATTGAGCATGGCCGAAACCGCCGCGCCCGCCGCGAGCCCGATGCGCAGCGCCGCCCTTCATGGCGCCGCCTTCTTCTCGGGCTTCGTCACCATGGCGCTGGAGATGATGATCGGGCGCACCTTCATCCCCTATTTCGGCGGCACCATCTATACCTGGGGTGCGCTGATCGCCGTCTTTCTGATCGGCATGACCGTCGGCTACGTGATCGGCGGGCGTTACGTCGACCGCCATCCCCACGGCCGGATCGTCGCCCTGCTGTTCTTCCTCTCGACCTTCACCATCCTGTTCATGCCCTTCTGGGGGGAAGAGGTGATCAACCGCATCCTCGACGAGGTCTACGACCTGCGCTACGCGGCCCTTCTCGCCGCCGTGGCGCTGGCGTGCCTGCCGGCGGCGCTGCTGGCGGCGGTCGGGCCGTTCTGCCTCCGCCTGCTGCTCGACGCGCGGACCCATTCGGGTACGGTGTCCGGCCGGATCTCGGCGCTCAATACGGCGGGCAGTATTCTCGGCACGCTGGGCACCAGCTTCTATTTCATTCCGAGTTTCGGCATGCGCTCGATCTATTTCGTGCTGGCGGGGGTCACGCTGTTCTTCAGCGTGATGGTCTATCTGCTGACCCGGCCGCGCCGGGGTGCGGCGAAGACGGCGGTGGCTGTGGCCTGTGCCGTGGTCGCGGCGCTTTCGACCGGCGGCGTGCCGCGCCCGGCGGCGGCGCAGGATGTCTCGCGCCTCGCCGCGCTGCCGGACGGCCTGCTGGAACGGGTCGATTCCGAATACAACACCGTCTTCGTCGAGAAGCATGGCGATGTCGTGGGGCTCTATTTCGGCTATCGGCGCCTGCGCTATACGGAATCCGCCATCAGCATCTCGAAGCCGCGTGCCCTGATCGTGCCCTATACCCGCTTCATGACGGCGGCCCTGGCCTTTCGCGAGGAGCCGGTGAAGCGGATCGCCCTGGTCGGCCTCGGTGGTGGGCGCACCATCAACTATCTGGTCCAGGCCTTGCCGGGCGCCGTCGCCGACGTCGCCGAGCTGGATGGTGCCGTGGTCGATCTGGCCGAACGCTATTTCGATACCCATGAAAGCGAGCGCCTGCACATCCACACCATGGACGGCCGCATCTTCATGCGCCGCACCGACGAGACCTATGACCTCGTCCTGCTCGATGCCTATCGCGGACCTTTCGTGCCCTTCCACCTGACGACCCAGGAATTCTACCGCCTGGTGCAGGAGAAGCTGTCGCCCGGCGGCATCGTCGCCCAGAACGTGGAGCCCACCACCATGTTCTTCGACAGTGCCTATGCCACCATGGCCTCGGTCTTCGATCAGGTGGACATGATCGTCGCCCAGGGCAACATCGTCCTGGTCGGCTATCAGGGCCCGCGCCTTTCGGACGAAGAGCTGGCGGCGCGTGCCGCCCGCGTGCAGGCCCGCGACCGGCTGCCTTATGACCTCCGCGAGCTGATCGAGGCGCGGCGCGACGTCGGCACCATCGACGAGCCGACCATCCTGACCGACGATTTCGCCCCGGTCGAAAGCCTGCACACCATCGAACGCCACAACGAAAAGCGGGAATAGGGCTCAGCCCTCGATCAGGGCCAGGATTCCGCGCCGCCAGTCCAGGGCCTCGGCATCATCGCCGACATGGGCGACGAATTCCTGCCCGCGCGAGGCGATCGCCAGCCCGTCGGGTGCCTGCCAGCGGTCTTCCCTGCCGTGATAGGAAAGCCCGATGCGGCGCAGCCAGGGCGGCACGATCCACTGGCGCAGCGGCCCGCCCGGCCGGGTCAGGCGCAGTTCCGGACCGGCCCGCCGCGCCAGGGCGCCCGGCCCTTCATAAAGACAATTGCCCGAACCCCATGCGCCGAGCCCATGGGGATGGGGCCTTTCCATCGGCCCGATCCCGGCGGGCACCGGGGTATGCACGGCTTCGACCGTCATCGCCCCGAAAATCCGGTGATGCCGCTCCCCCGTCGCCTCTTCGGCAAAAAGGCCGAAGAACAGGAAGACGTCGCCGATGCCAACGCCCTGATTGCGCAGATGGCCCTGGGCCGCGCCGTCCTGCCCGAACAGGCAGCGCCCGTCGAAAAACATGGGATCGTCATGGCACAGGTGATCCCGCCCGATCCGCCCCCTGGTCGCCACCTCGACCAGATCCCCGAGCCCACGCTGCGCATATGTCGTCCGCGACCGGTCGAGCGCCGGTATCGGCAGACTGACCGGCCGCCCACCCACGATCGGCGACGCCGCCCCGCCCGCCGCCGTATCGAAACCCTTCCGGCTGAAGATGATGCGCATGGGGCCTTGCTCAGCCCCACGGATTGATCACCGGCACGCCCGCCGCTTCGAAGGGTGCCGTATCTCGTGTGGCAACCGAGAAGCCGTGACTTCGGGCGATGGCGGCGATCTGGCCGTCGGCGAAGGCGATGGCGCGGCCCTTCATGCGGCAGTCTTCCTGAATGTCGGCGAAGATCCGGGCTGCTGCCGCATCGAAGGGCAGGATTCGATCGCCGAACAATCGGTCCAGCAGCGCGGCCAGGGCCCGGTCCAATCCGTCGCGTCGGCGACCTTGCGGCAGACGCCCGATGCCGACCAGCAATTCGGCGAGACTGACGGACGTCAGATAGAGTGTCTCCGCCGCCTGGGCATCCAGCCACGCACGCACGGCGGGATCGCCGTCGAGGCGCATGGGTTCGGAGACGACATTGGTGTCGAGGACGATCATTCGAAGTCGGCCGGCTCGACGGGGGTGTGATCGCGCTCCACCACCAGGTCCAGGCCGCCCATCTCGGCGCCGAAGGCGGCGAGGGCGGTGCCGATGGCGAGGCGTTCTTGCGGGCGCACCGCCGCCTCGAGGATGGCGCGGATCTCCGCCTCCGTGCTGCGGCCGTGGGCCGCCGCGCGCTGCTTGAGGGCGCGGTGGGTTTCCGCCGGTAGGTTGCGGATGGTGACGGCGGGCATGGCGCTAGCTTTCGATATCAAATCTTGAATATTGATATCATCCGGGGCGACCCAGGATCAAGAGAGCGCCTTGCGTGCCCCCCGACTCTCCGCTATAAGGCCCGCTTCCATCGCGGGGCCGGGCGAAAAGGGCTGCCTGGGCACCGCTTGACGATCCTTTGGATCAAGGAGGTTCAAATGCCCAAGATGAAGACGAAGAGCGGGGCGAAGAAACGCTTCACTCTGACCGGGACCGGCAAGGTCAAGGCGCTTCAGGCCGGCAAACGCCACGGCATGATCAAGCGCACCAACAAGCAGATTCGCAATCTTCGCGGTTCGACCACCCTGTTCAAGACGGATGGCGACAACGTGAAGAAGTATTTCCTGCCGAATTCGTGACGGAGGCCTGAGCTATGTCCCGCGTGAAACGTGGTGTGACCGGCCATGCCCGTCACAAGAAGGTTCTGGATATGGCCAAGGGTTATCGCGGCCGCGGTAACTCGTCCTTCCGGATCGCCATCGAGAAGGTCGAAAAGGGCCTTCAGTACCAGTACCGCGATCGTCGGGCCCGCAAGCGCAATTTCCGCGCCCTGTGGATCCAGCGTATCAATGCCGCCGTGCGCGAGCACGGCCTGACCTACAGCCGATTTATCGACGGTCTCGCGAAGGCGGGCGTCGAGGTCGACCGTAAGGTCCTCTCCGACCTCGCCATTCGCGAGCCCGGCGCCTTCAAGGCGCTGGTCGAGCAGGCGCGGGCGGCTCTCCCCACGGAGGCCTGACCCCCCGCCAAAGCACTGGCATTCATCCCCGGGGTTTGTGATAACCCCGGGGACACGAATTGGGGTCGAACATGAGTAATCTGAACGGTCTGGAGGCCGAGGTTCTGGCTGCCGTCGAAGGCGCCGCCGACCTTGCCGCCCTGGACGAAGTCCGCGTTTCCGCCCTTGGTAAGAAGGGGCGCATCACCGACCTGATGAAGACCCTGGGTGCCATGGCCCCGGACGAACGGAAGGCCTTCGGCGCAGCCGTCAATCAGGTGAAGGACCGGATCGCCGAGGCGATCGCCGCCCGCAAGGCCCATCTCGAAGACGAAGCCCTGGAGCGCCGCCTGGCCGCCGAGCGGGTCGACGTCACCCTTCCCGTCGCCGCCCAACCCGCCGGCCGCATCCATCCCGTGACCCAGGTCACCGAGGAATGCATCGAAATCTTCGGCGCCATGGGCTTCTCGTTGGCCGAAGGCCCGGACATCGAGGACGACGAGCATAATTTCACGGCGCTGAACTTCCCGCCCGGTCATCCCGCGCGCGAAATGCACGACACCTTCTTCCTGCCCCCGAATGCGGCGGGCGAGAAGGTTCTGCTGCGCACCCATACCTCCCCGGTCCAGATCCGCACCATGAAGAATGTGCAGCCGCCGATCCGCGTGATCGCGCCGGGCCGCACCTATCGCTGCGACAGCGACCAGACCCACACCCCGATGTTCCACCAGATCGAAGCCCTGGTGATCGAGAAGAACATCCACATGGGTCACCTGAAGGCGACGATCGAGCATTTCGCCGCCGCCTTCTTCGAGGTGGACGAAGTGAAGATCCGCTTCCGTCCCAGCTTCTTCCCCTTCACCGAACCCTCGGCCGAAGTCGACATCGGCTGCGCGCGCTCGAAGGATTCGATCCGCATCGGCCAGGGCGACGACTGGCTGGAGATCATGGGCTGCGGCATGGTGCACCCCAATGTGATCCGCAATTGCGGCCTCGATCCCGACGAGTGGCAGGGCTTTGCCTTCGGCATGGGGCTGGACCGGATCGCCATGCTGAAATACGGCATTCCCGACCTCCGCGCCTTCTTCGACTCGGATCTGCGCTGGCTGCGGCACTATGGTTTCGCCGCGCTCGACCTGCCGACCCTGGGCGGAGGGCTGTCGCGATGAAATTCACCGTCAACTGGCTGAAAGAGCATCTGGAGACGACGGCCACCGCCGCCGAGATCGCCGAACGCCTGACCGCCATCGGCCTCGAAGTGGAAGACGTGGACGACCGGGGCGAGACCCTGAAGCCCTTCACCGTCGCCCATGTGCTGACCGCCGAACAGCACCCCAACGCCGACAAGCTGCGCCTGTGCACCGTCGATGCCGGTGATGCCGCGCCCTATCAGGTGGTCTGCGGCGCGCCCAATGCGCGCGCCGGCATCAAGGTCGTCTTCGCTCGCATGGGTACCACCATCCCGGTCAACGGCATGGTGCTGAAGCCCACGGCCATTCGCGGCGTGGATTCCCAGGGCATGATGTGCTCCATGCGCGAAATGGGCCTGGGGGAAGATCACGACGGCATCATCGAACTGCCGGAGGATGCCCGCATCGGCCTGCCCTTCGCCCAGGTGCTGGGCCTCGACGACGCGGTGATCGACATCGCGGTGACGCCGAACCGCCAGGATTGCCTGGGGGTCGCCGGCATTGCCCGCGACCTCGCGGCCGCCGGCCTCGGCACCCTGAAGACCCCGCCGGTCGAAAAGATCGCGGGGCAATTCCCCTGTCCGGTCACCGTCCGCCTGACGGACGAGGTGAAGGATGGTCCCTGCCCGATCTTCACCGGCCGCCTGATCAAGGGCGTGAAGAACGGCCCGAGCCCGGCCTGGCTGAAGAACAGGCTGGAGGCGATTGGGCTGCGCCCGATCTCCACCCTGGTCGACATCACCAATCTGATCACCTACGACCGTGCCCGCCCGCTGCACGTCTTCGACGCGGCGAAACTGACCGGCGGCATCCATGTCCGCTTCGGCAAGTCGGGCGAGGAGGTGGAAGGCCTGGACGGCAAGACCCATGCCCTGGACGCCGCGACCATCGCCATCGCCGATGACGCAGGCGCGCTCGGCCTTGGCGGTATCGTCGGTGGTGTGCCGTCCTCGGTTACCGATGAAACAGTTGACGTCTTCGTCGAAAGCGCCCATTTCGATCCCGACGTGATCGCGGCGACCGGCCGGCGCACCGGCATCCAGTCCGATGCCCGCCACCGTTTCGAGCGCGGCGTCGATCCGAAATCGGCCCTCGACGGGCTCGAGCTGGCGACCCGGCTGATCCTCGATCTCTGTGGCGGCACGCCGTCCGAGGTGGTGGTGGCCGGCGAATTCCCGGCGGATTTCCCGTCCCGCAGCTTCCGCCCGGCCCGGGTGGAGAAGCTGACCGGCCTGCTGGTCCCGCTGTTCGAGATGGAACGCATCCTCGAAGCGCTCGGCTTCGGCATCGAGAAGGGCGACGACGCCTGGACCGTCGCGGTGCCGTCGTGGCGCCGCGACATCGAGGGCGAGGCGGATCTGGTGGAGGAAGTGGCGCGTATCACCGGCCTCGACAAGCTGCCGGTGGAACCTTTGCCGCGCACCACGGTCGTGCCGCTGCCGGCGCTCTCGCCGGCGCAGCGCCGCAACCGCCTGGCGCGGCGCCTGCTGGCGACGCGGGGCATGGTGGAGACGGTCAATTACAGCTTCATTCCGGAAAGCCATGCCGTCGCCTTCGGCTGGTCGGATCCGGCGCTGAAGGTCGCCAATCCGATCTCCGTCGAACTGGCGGTCATGCGGCCCCATCTGGTGCCGAGCCTCGCCGCCGCCGTGGTGCGTAACGCCGCGCGCGGCAATGACGACCTCGCCCTGTTCGAAGTCGCGGGCACCTATCACGGCATCGCGCCCAAGGACCAGAAGTCCGTCGCCGCCGGGCTGCGCACCGGTTACACGGCGCCCCGCCAGTGGCAGGGCGGGCGCCGGCCGGTCGATGTCTTCGATGCGAAGGCCGACGTGTTCGCCCTGCTCGGCGAATTGGGCGCGCCGGTTGGCAATCTGACCGTCGCGGCCGAGGCGCCGGCCTGGGCCCACCCCGGCCAGTCGGGCGTCGTCAAGCTCGGCCCGAAGACCGTGCTCGCCAGCTTCGGCGCGCTCCATCCCCGGGTGGCCAAGCTGCTGGATATCGACGGCCCGGCCGTGTTCTTCGAGGTCGATCTCGACGCCATTCCCCAGCCGAAGGCCCGCGCCAGCAAGGAGAAGGGCGCGCTTTCGTTGTCCGACTTCCAGGCGGTGACGCGCGATTTCGCCTTCCTGGCGGATGATTCGGTGGCGGCTGAGGCCCTGATCCGGGCGGTGAAGGCGGCCGACAAGGTGCTGATCACCGAGGTTTCGGTGTTCGACCTCTATCGCGGCACCGGCGTGCCCGAGGGTAAGGTCTCGGTCGCCATTTCCGTCCGGCTGGAGCCGAGGGACCGCACCCTCTCCGAACAGGATATCGAGGGTGTTTCCGCCAAGATCGTCGCCGGTGTCGAAAAGGCGACCGGCGCCACCCTCCGCGCTTGAGTCGACAGGCCATGACCGATCTTTCGCATATCCGCAATTTCTCGATCGTGGCCCATATCGACCACGGCAAGTCGACCCTTGCCGACCGGCTGATCCAGGTCTGCGGCGGCCTCACCGAACGCGAGATGACGCAGCAGGTGCTGGACTCGATGGATATCGAGCGCGAGCGCGGCATCACCATCAAGGCGCAGACCGTGCGCCTCGAATATAAGGCGAAGAACGGCGAGACCTATCAGCTCAACCTGATGGACACGCCCGGCCATGTCGATTTCGCCTATGAAGTCTCGCGCTCGCTCGCGGCCTGCGAAGGTGCCTTGCTCGTGGTCGACGCCTCCCAGGGCGTCGAGGCCCAGACCCTGGCCAATGTCTATCAGGCGATCGACGCCGATCTCGAGATCGTGCCGGTCCTGAACAAGATCGACCTGCCGGCGGCGGAGCCGGAGCGCGTCCGCGCCCAGATCGAGGATGTCATCGGCATCGATTCCTCCGAAGCCCTGCTGGTCTCGGCCAAATCGGGCATCGGCATCGAGGAGACGCTGGAAGCGATCGTCCACCGCCTGCCGGCACCGAAGGGCGACGCGAATGCGCCCCTGAAGGCCCTGCTGGTGGACAGTTGGTACGATGCCTATCTGGGCGTCGTCATTCTGGTACGCGTGGTCGACGGCGAGATCCGCAAGGGCCAGCGCATCAAGATGATGGCGGCCGACAAGGTCCATCTGGTCGAACGGGTCGGCATCTTCACGCCGAAGAAGGTGGTGGTCGACAAGCTCGGCCCGGGCGAGATGGGTTTCATCACGGCGGCGATCAAGGAAGTGGCCGATACTTCGGTCGGCGACACGATCACCGACGAGAAGCGCCCGACCGACACCCCGCTGGCGGGCTTCAAGCCCTCGGTGCCCGTGGTCTTCTGCGGTCTCTTCCCGTCCGACGCGGCGGAATTCGACACATTACGTGAAAGCCTCGGCAAGCTGCGGCTCAACGACGCCAGCTTCCAGTTCGAGATGGAGACCTCGGCGGCGCTCGGCCTCGGTTTTCGCTGCGGCTTCCTCGGCCTTCTCCACCTCGAGATCATCCAGGAACGGCTCGAGCGCGAATTCGACCTGGACCTGATCACCACCGCGCCCTCGGTCGTCTATCACGTCTATATGACCGACGGCACGATGGAGGAGATGCACAATCCGGCCGACATGCCGGACGTCATGCGCATCGCCCGGATCGAGGAACCCTGGATCAAGGCGACGATCTTCGTGCCCGACGAATATCTGGGCGACATCCTGAAGCTCTGCCAGGAACGGCGCGGTCAGCAGGTCGAACTCACCTATGCCGGCAACCGCGCCATGGTGGTCTATCGCCTGCCCCTCAACGAAGTGGTGTTCGATTTCTACGACCGCCTGAAATCGGTCTCGCGCGGTTACGCCTCCTTCGACTACGGCCTCGACGGCTACAGCGAGGAAGACCTGGTGAAGATGTCGATCCTGGTCAATGGCGAGCCGGTCGATGCGCTGGCCATGATCGTGCATCGCTCGCGCGCCGAAATGCGCGGCCGCCAGCTCTGCGAACGGCTCAAGGACCTGATCCCGCGCCAGCTCTTCCAGATCGCGGTCCAGGCGGCGATCGGCGGCAAGATCATCGCCCGCGAGACGGTGAAGGCGATGCGCAAGGACGTGCTGGCCAAATGCTATGGCGGCGACGTCAGCCGCAAGCGCAAGCTCCTCGACAAACAGAAGGCCGGCAAGAAGCGCATGCGCCAGGTCGGCAACGTCGAGATCCCCCAGGAAGCCTTCATCGCCGCCCTCAAGATGGACGACGACTGAGGGCTGGGTTCAGACATGAAGTTTGTTGATCATGAAGTGGCATTTTGTGATCGACAAACGAATTTGTCGTACATACATGAGACTCAAAGAGACGTATTGAGACTCAGAATACGTCGCGCCCCTCGGCAATGTTCAGCAGTTCCGGAAAACAGAAGATGGCGGAGCGCCGTCCGGCACCGGCCCGCAACTCCCGCAACAGCCCGTTGTCCCGGCAAACCCGGAGGATTCTGGCCGCAGTCGGCGCCGGAATGCCAGCGGCATCGCGGAATTCGGAGGCCTGGAAAATCGGCCGCTCGAACATCCAGTCCAGCGCCCTGACAGCGTATTGGGAATGTGTCTCGGCGGCGATCCAACCCTTCCGCATATTATAGAGATCCAGGATGGCTTGGACGCGCTGTTGATTGCTTTTGGCTTGCTCGGTCAATGCACGCAGGAAGAAGGCGCACCATCCGGTCCAATCGCCAATTCTCGAAACGGCCAGCAGGGCGGCATAATATTCATCGCGGTGGCCGTCCAAATATTCGCTTAGATAGAAACATGGTCGAGCAAGAAGGCCACGGTTGAACAGAAACAAGGGAACGATGAGGCGGCCAAGCCGTCCATTGCCGTCCAGGAACGGATGAACTGCCTCGAATTCCGCATGGATGACGGCTAGTTGGATCAGGATATCCGGCGCTTCGACGTGGAGATAATTCTCCCAAGCCGTCATTGCCGCCGGGATTTTTTCCGCGCTCGTCGGGATGAAGCGGGCCTGATCGATCGTGCATCCTTCCGGGCCGATCCAATTGGGAATGCGCCGATATTCACCAGGATCCTTCGACCGCCCCCTGACGCCCTGCATGAGAACCCGATGGGTCTGCCTCACCAGTTTCTGTGACAGAGGCAGAATGTCCATCAGCCGCGTCGCCTCGCGTAACGCCGCGCGATAATTCAGGACTTCGCGGATGTCCGCTTTCTTCGGCGTGCTTTCATCGATGGGGCCGCCTTCGGCCTCCACCTCGAGCACTTCGCCCATGGTGGCCTGCGTGCCTTCGATACGGCTGGACAGTACGGCTTCCTGCATCGTCATCGGCGACAGCAGGACATCGGGATTGGGAATGCCTTCCAGCAGGCCGGCATAGCGCGCGATGGCGGCATTGGCCGGACCGATCAGGGGCAGAAGCCGCGGCCAGTCGAAGGTTTTGGGCGGGAAGGCGCCGTCGTGATAGAGGACGGGACTCAAGGCATGTCACCAGCGGTTCGCGAATATTGCTGTCGATAGAAGATCGCGAGAAATAAGCCTTGAACAGCAATTGTTTCGCCGCTGTTCCGGATCACAGCACCTCGGCACCCAGTTTCTCGCACCAATGGGTCTGGCGGTCGCGCAGGCGGCGGGCGACGAGATAGGCTTCCTCTTCTTCCGGCAGGGTCTCCAGGACCTCCAGCGTGAAGGTGTCCGCGCCGTGGCGCTTCCAGGCGTCCTGGAGGGCGCGGTGCGGGTCCTTGCCCATGCCGAGCGAGAACCAGATGCGGTTCCGTACCGTTTCCAGATTGCGGCTTTGCCCGACCCAGGCTTGGCCCGAGGCGGCACAGCGAAGCAGGAAGATGCCGCCGTGCGTCTTCCGTTCCTTATAGGCGGCGATGGCCGCCTTCCTGTCTTCCTGTCGCATTGTGCGCTCTCGTGCCGGTTTCGGGTCGGCGGGCACGATAGGGATATCGCGCCCTTGTCGCAATAATTTTATCCGGGTAAAATACGCCATGACGAAAGATGGCGATATGGCCGAACCTTCGGGCTGGACGGCATTCGAAGGGCAGCGCCGGCTGGCGGCCGGGCCGCCGGCGACCGTGGCCCTGGCGGTGAAGGCGGCCGAAGCCCGGGGCGACGGGGCGGCGATCCTGGTGTTCGACGATGCGACGGGACGGGTGGTCGACCTCGACCTGCGCGGCAGCGATGCGGAGATCGCGGCGCGCGTCGCCCCGCCGGAGCCGGCGATGGCGGTGACGGTGCCCGCCACGCGGAAGCGGGGACGGCCCCGGCTCGGCGTCGTGGCGCGGGAAGTGACGCTGCTGCCCCGGCAATGGGACTGGCTCGCCGCTCAGCCGGGCGGCGCCTCCGTCACCCTCCGCCGGCTGGTGGAGGAGGCGCGGAAGGCCGAAGGCGGCGGGACCGCGCGGCGCGCCGCGCGGGACGCCGCCTATCGCTTCATGGCCGCCCTGGCCGGCGATCTGCCGGGTTACGAGGATGCCCTGCGCGCCCTCTTCGCCGGCGACCCGGCGGGCTTCGATGCCCGGATCGGGGCGTGGCCGCGCGACGTTGCGGCCCATGCCCGTCGTCTGGCATTCGGCGGGGCGCCGGACACGGGTTGATCACCGTCTCAAGGCACCGCCATCAGGGTGACGGTGGCGGTGGCGACGCGGGTCTCCTTGTCCCCGTCGCGGGTGATCAGGTCGACCTCGCTGACGCGCAGGGCGCGGCCCGGGTGGGCGCAAACGGCGCGGGCGACGATGCTGCGGCCCCGCGCCGGCTTCATGAAGGTGACCTGCAGGTTGGTGGTGACGACGCGGGTGGTCATCGGCTCCGCCGTGGCGCCGGCCCCGCCCCCGGCGCAATCCGCCAGGGTCGCGATCAGCCCGCCGTGGAAGAAGCCGTCGAATTGGGTCACGGCGTCCGACATCTCGACTCTGAGGTCGACGGCGCCGGGCGCGACCGCTTCGATCTCGATCCGCGCGGTCGAGGCGAAGCCCGAACGGGCCAGCACGGTCTCCACCAGACTGCGGTGGGGCGATTTCTCTTCCATGGTCGCGCGTTTCTCCTTCGTTCGCTCGCGGCTGCAGGTCTATCCGCCCCGACCGGCCGTGGCAACTCGGCTCGTGCGCGGGCCGTTTCGGGGGGGCGGCCTGACCGCCGGTCAGAGCGCGAAGGCGTAGGTGCCGCCCTTCTCGATCGCGGCCTGATAGGCGGGGCGATCGTGGATGCGCCTGGCATAGTCGGCGAGGCGGGGATAGGGCTCGCCATAGCCGAACAGGCGCGCCAGTTCGACGATGAAGATCAGCAGGAAGTCGGGGCCCCTGGGCGTGTCGCCCAGGAAGAACGGCCTGTCGCCCAGCGCCGCCTCCATATAGCCGAGGTGGTTCGCCACTTCCGACCGGATGCGCGGCATCAGGGGCGCGGCGGCATCGCCGAGGCGGCTGGTGTAGAGCGTCAGCATCAGGGGCAGCATGGCCGAGCCCTCGGCGAAATGGAGGAAGTGGTGATAGGCGACCTTCTCCGCCGTCGAGGGGCCGGGGCCGAAGCGCGCGGCGCCGTAAGTCTGGACCAGATAGTCGACGATGGCGCCGGATTCGGCGATCACCAGATCGCCGTCCGTGATCACCGGCGATTTGCCGAGGGGATGGATCGCCTTCAGTCCGGCCGGCGCGAGTTGGGTTTCGGCATCGCGGGCATAGGGCAGGATCTCGTAGGCGAGGCCCAGTTCCTCGAGCAGCCACAGCACCCGCTGCGAGCGCGAATTGTTCAGATGATGCACCTGGATCATCGCCGTCTCCCCGTTCGTTGTCAGCAGACTAGAGCCGGCGCGGGGTCTGGCAAGGATGTTTCTGCGGGATGGCGGGTTTTGCCGCGCCGCCCCTACCAGCGCCGTCCGGCGAGGATGGCGCCCAGCGTGATGGCGATACAGGCGACGATGATGCCCGTGGTCGGTTCCGCGCGCCCGGCCAGCACCAGCAGCACGGTGGAGGCGAGCGGAGCGCCATAGGCGAGCGCGCCGAGAAGGCGCGGATTGCCGCCCTTCATGCCGATGTCCCAGAACAGGAAGGACAGGCCGACGGGCCCGATGCCGAGGGCGAGAAGGGCGATCCAGGAGGTCGCGTCGGGCGGCGTCACCCAGGTCTCGAACATCAGGTGGAAGGGGATCGCCAGGATGGCGGTGCCGAGCGCATAGCCGGCGACGATGCCGCTGGGCACATGGGCGAAGCGCCGCGCCGCGAGCGAATAGGTCGCCCAGGTGACGGCGCCCGCCGCCGCCGCGAGATAGCCGCCCATGGCATCGAAGGAAAATTCAGCCCTGGGCCCCAGGAGGAAGGCGACGCCGCCGAGGCCGAGGGCGGCGCCGAGCACGTGGAGTGGGCGCAGCCGCTCGCCCGGCAGGAGCGCGGTGCCGACGACGATGAGCAGCGGCCAGAGATAGTTGACCAGGCTCGCCTCCGCCGGCGGCGCCAGATGCAGCGCCGTGAAGAAGAAGGCGTGATAGGCGAACATGCCGCCCAGCCCGACGGCCCAGACCCGCCAGGGCTGGCGGTAGAGGGAGAGTCCCTGACCCCGCGCCAGATTGGCGAGGGCGAGAAGCCCGCCGCCGACGGCGAAGGACAGTGCCGTCTTCTCGAAGGGCGGCACCTCGGCCATGGCGGTGAAGAGGGCGAGGGTCGACCAGAGCACGACGGCGCCGGCGCCGATCAGGGTGGCCCTGCCCCCCAAATGCGTCGCGCGGCCATCGGGGCCGCGCGTCGTCACAGGTGTCATGATGGAAGCCGATCTCCGGCGGGCGTCAGCCCGCGATATACTGGCCGCCGTTGATGGTCAGGGTCGAGCCGGTGATGAAACCGGCCTCGTCCGCCGCCAGGAAGGCGACGGCGCGGGCGATTTCCGAACCTTCGCCCAGGCGGCCGACGGGAATGGTGCCGATGATCTTCTGCAGGACGGCTTCCGGCACGGCGGCGACCATCTCGGTGTTGATGTAGCCCGGCGCGATCACGTTCGCGGTGATGCCCTTCGAGGCATTCTCCTGGGCGATCGCCTTGGTGAAGCCGATCACGCCCGCCTTGGCGGCGGAATAGTTCGCCTGGCCGATCTGGCCCTTCTGGCCGTTGATCGACGAGATCGAGATGATGCGGCCGAAACCGCGGGCGCGCATGCCCTCGATCACCGGACGGGTCATGTTGAACATGGAGTTCAGGTCGGTGTCGATGACCTGGGTCCACTGCTCCAGGGTCATGCGGTGCAGGGTGGCGTCGCGGGTGATGCCGGCATTGTTGACGACGACGTCGATCGGGCCCAGTTCCGCCTCGATGGTGGCGAGACCTTCCTGGCACTCGGCGAAGCTGGCGACGCTCCACTTGTAGACCGGGATGCCGGTCTCTTCCTTGAACTTGGCCGCCGCCTCGTCGTTGCCGGCGTAATTCGCCGCGACGGTGTAGCCGGCTTCCTTCAGTGCGATGGAAATGGCGTGACCGATGCCACGCGTGCCGCCCGTGACGACCGCTACCCGAGCCATGATTTCCTCCAATGCCCTAGTTTGCTGCTTGGTGAGAATGACCGGCCGGGAGCCCTGTCCCGGCCGGTCGGGAGTTGGTGATCAGTCGCGCTCGACCGTGAGCGCGACACCCATGCCGCCGCCGATGCACAGCGTGGCGAGACCCTTCTTGGCGTCGCGCTTCTGCATCTCGTGAAGCAGGGTGACGAGCACGCGGGCGCCCGAGGCGCCGATCGGGTGGCCGATGGCGATGGCGCCGCCGTTCACGTTGACCTTCGAGACGTCCCAGCCGAGATCCTTGTTCACGGCCAGCGCCTGGGCGGCGAAGGCTTCGTTGGCCTCGATCAGGTCGAGATCGTCGACGCTCCAGCCGGCGGCCTTCAGCGCGGCGCGCGAGGCCGGGATCGGGCCGGTGCCCATGATCTTCGGATCGACGCCGGCCTGGCCCCAGGAGACGATCCGGGCCAGCGGGGTCAGGCCGCGCTTCTTCGCTTCCTCGGCGCTCATCAGGACGACGCCGGCGGCGCCGTCGTTGATGCCCGAGGCATTGCCGGCGGTCACGGTGCCTTCCTTGTCGAAGGCGGGCTTCAGCTTCGCCATCATCTCGATGGTCGCGCCCTTGCGGATGTATTCGTCGTCCGAAACCACGATGTCGCCCTTGCGGGTCTTGATGGTGACGGGGACGATCTCGTCCTTGAAGCGGCCCGAGGTCTGGGCGGCTTCGGCCTTGTTCTGGGAGGCGAGGGCGAAGGCGTCCTGCTCCTCGCGGGTCAGCTGCCACTGGCGCGCCACGTTCTCGGCGGTGATGCCCATGTGATAGCCGTAGAAGGCGTCGGTCAGGCCGTCCTTCAGCATGGTGTCGATCAGCTTCAGGTCGCCCATCTTGGCGCCGGCGCGCAGATGCGCGGCGTGCTGCGCCATGCTCATGCTCTCCTGGCCGCCGGCGATGACGACAGCCGAATCACCGTTCTTCACCGCCTGGAAGCCGAGCGCCACGGCGCGCAGGCCCGAGCCGCAGAGCTGGTTCATGCCCCAGGCCGGCACTTCGACCGGCAGGCCGGCGTTGACCGCGGCCTGGCGCGCCGGGTTCTGGCCCTGGCCGGCCGAGAGGATCTGACCGAGGATGACTTCGGAGACGTCGGCGGCAGGGACGCCGCTGCGGACCAGCAGCTCCTTGATCACGGTCTCGCCCAGCACATGGGCCGGCACATTGGCGAAAGCGCCGTTGAAGGAGCCGACCGGCGTGCGGGCGGCGGCGACGATGACGACGTCAGTCATGAGGTTCACTCCCGGATCTTGCTGCGGCATTGCGGGCACGGAGCCATCGCCTCGAATGCCTGGTTCGTCGAATGATTGGGCGGCCAGGGGCCGTCGCGGGCGCCACATTGCATGACCGACCCATGTCGGTAAACGAGAAATTAGTCGTGTTCCCGCACCCGGCATTGCTGCAAATCAAATGACGCCGCGTTGCGCATCATTTCGCACGCGGCGCTTGCGTGACGGCACCGCAACAAGCGACAATGCCTGAAACGTCCCTCAGAACGAATGGTACGGCTGTGGCAAAAAAAACGAATGGCGAGGCTCCCGTCACCATCAAGAAGTACGCCAACCGGCGTCTCTACAATACGGCGACTTCCAGCTACGTCACGCTCGACCATCTGTGCCAGATGGTGAAGAACGGCGACGATTTCGTGGTCTATGACGCCAAGACGGGCGAGGACATCACCCGTTCGGTGTTGACCCAGATCATCTTCGAGGAAGAGGGCAAGGGCCAGAACCTGCTGCCCATCCGCTTCCTGCGCCAGCTCATCCGCTTCTACGGCGACCAGCTCCAGGGCGTGCTGCCCAATTATCTGGAACTGTCGATGGAGAGCTTCGCCAAGAACCAGGAGCAGGTGAAGAGCGTGATCACCGAGGCCTTCTCGGGCAAGAATCCGCTCCGCACCTTCGAGGAACTGGCGCGTCAGAACTTCCAGCTCTTCGAACGCGCGATCCGCGCCTTCTCGCCCTTCGCCGCGCTCCGCGCCGCGACCGGCGAGGGCGGCACCGGCGAGGAACTGGTGGCCGGCGCGCCCATGGCGGTCCCGGGATCGGAGGGCGAGATTTCCGCGCTCCGCGCCCAGATCGAGGCGATGCAGCGCCAGCTCGACGACATCGCCAAGAAATCGGACGGCGAACCCGAAGCCGAGAAATAGGGAGGGCTTCAGCCCTCCGTATCGCGCGACGTCTCGCCCGCCAGCCAGTCGACGCGCGCGCTGCCGGTGGCGCGCCAGCCCATGGCCTCGATCAGCAGTGGCAGGTCGCGGGCCAGGTCCTCGTCCAGGCGATAGGGCGGGCGGATCACGATCAGGCCGGAGCCGGCGAAGCGCCCGGCATCGTGATCGGGCTGGGTCAGCAGCTCGACCGCCAGGATCTTGGGAATCCCGGCGTCGCGCATCGCCCCATGCAGGGCTTCCGCCGCGCGGCGGCCCTTCACCGGATACCAGCCGAGAATGATCGCCGTCGGCGCGCGCCGCGCCGCTTCCATCATGTGGTTTGCCAGACGGGTGAAATCGCCGCCGTCCTCGAAGGGCGGGTCGATCAGCACCACGGCGCGTCCCGGCTTGACCGGCAGGAAGGCGCGCAAGGCCGACCAGCCGTCGCGGCGATGGACGGCGGCGCGCGGATCGCCCGCCAGGGCGTGTCGCAATTCGGCGGCGACGGGCTCCACGGTTTCGCAGGCGATCACCCGGTCGTGGGGGCGCAGCAGTCGAAGCGCGATCAGGGGGGAACCGGGGTAGGGCGTGACCCGGCCCGCCAGGGCAGCGGCATAGGGCGCGGCGATTTCGGGCCAGGCGGTCGTATCCGCCGGCAGGCGACCGATACCGTCCCGCCATTCCCCGCCCGCCGGATCGAGGTCGTAGAGGCCGGCGCCGGCGTGGCTGTCGATCACCGTGATCGGTGCGGGCTTCGCCTTCAGGCGCTCGAGGATCGCGGCCAGCACCATGTGCTTCAGGACGTCGCCCACATTGCCGGCGTGGAAGTGATGGCGATAGTTCATGCGGCGGCGCGTTCGAGGACGGCGGCGAAGAAGCCGTCGGTCTCGTGCCGCGCGGGGCTGAGCACGAGGTTTCGCGCAACAAAATCGGGACCGTCGTCGGGCGCGGGCCGCGCGGACCCGGTGGCGGCCCAGGCTTCGGCCAGCGGCACGGTCCGATAGTCCGGCCGGCGGGCCAGGAAGGCGTCGATCTGGTCCTCGTCCTCGGCGCGCAGGATCGAACAGGTGGCATAGACCAGCCGGCCGCCGGGTTTCACCAGATCGGCGGCGCGGTCGAGAAGGCGCGCCTGAAGCGCCGTCAGATGCGCCAGCTCCTCGGGGCTGGAGCGCCATTTGGCGTCCGGGTTGCGGCGGAAGGTGCCGGTGCCGGTGCAGGGCGCATCCACCAGCACGCGGTCGAAACCGCCCTTCTGGCGCGACAGCCACTTGTCGCCCTCCGCTCCGATGGCGTGGCGCGCGACATTATGCACACCGGCCCGGCGCAGCCGCGCCACCGCTTCGTTCAGGCGCCGCTCGTCGGCGTCGGTCGCGATCAGGCGGCCCTTGTTGGCCATGGCGGCGGCGAGCGCGAGGGTCTTGCCGCCGGCCCCGGCGCAGAGATCCAGCACCCGTTCGCCGGCCCGCGCCCCGACCAGCAGGGCGGCGAGCTGCGAGGCTTCGTCCTGAACCTCGACCAGCCCCTCGCGCCAGGCCCGGGTGCGGGTCAGGGGCGGGCGCCCGTCGACGCGCAGGCCGACGGGCGAGAAGGGCGTGGGCACGGCGATGACGCCGTCCTCCGCCAGGGCGGCGATGGCACCGTCGCGCCCGATCTTCAACGTATTGGCCCGCAGATCGAGGCCGGCCTCGGCGCAGAGGGCGGCGGCTTCGGGCAGCAGGCGCTCGCCGAAGCGTGCCTTCAGGTGCGGCATCAGCCAGGCAGGCAGATTGGCGGCCACCGCCGGCGGCTGATCCGGATGGTCCAGCGTATGGTCGAACATGGTCTCGATGGCGCGCAGTTCCGGTGTCGGCAGGTGGGGCAGATGCTTGCGCAACGTGCCCTTGTCGGCCTTGCCCATCAGCACCAGGGCGGCGCCCAGCCTTGCCAGCGGCGCCGGGCGGCAGCCGCCGCGCTCCAGCCACCAGTCGATCTGCGCCCGGTGGCGGCAGACGCCGAGGACGAGGCGGGCGATCCGGCCGCGCGCCGGCGGCGGCCATTTGCGGCGGTCGAAGGCGGCCTTCAGCACACGGTCGGCGGCGCGGCCGTTCTCGATCGCCACCAGGGCGTCGAGGGCGGCATCGGCGATCTCGGCCTCGGGCCGGGCACGGCGCGGGCGCCCGCCGCCGGAGGAACGCGGGCCGGAAGGCGCGCGCGGACCGGAAGACGGGCGGGAACGGGGATCGGGGCGGTCGGAATGGGCCATGATCGGCGCACCCTAGTCGCGCTTCGGTCGCGCCGCCATCGCGGAATGCGGGGCATGATGCGGTGGCCATGCCGTTCAAACGCGCATTGATTATTTTTTGTGCATTGATGGTCTTTTGGGCAGCAATTTGTCGAAAATAAGACGATTATCCTGCCATGCGCTGCGCTCATCCGGGGCCAAAGCCGGGACATGGGCCCAAGAGGCTGCTTTGGCACGCTTCTTGATTCCCAGGTATCGGGTGGCGCGTCCGGCCTTGGGGCGCATGCGGCTTCGTTCGCATGTGGTCCGGTCGGGGCCGGCGTGGCCCTGAGGTCAATCGTGAGGGGAAAACCATGAAACTCGTGATGGCCGTCATCAAACCGTTCAAGCTCGATGACGTGCGCGAAGCCCTGGCAGCCGTTGGTGTGCCCGGGCTCACGGTAAGTGAAGTGAAGGGTTTCGGCCGCCAGAAGGGGCACACCGAAATCTACCGCGGTGCTGAATACACCGTCAGCTTCCTGCCCAAGGTGAAGATCGAGGCCGCGGTCGCCGACGAAATCGTCGAGCAGGTCGTGGAAGCGATTCAGAAGGCCGCCCATACGGGCAAGATCGGCGACGGCAAGGTCTTCGTCGTCGACCTTCAGCAGTCCATCCGCATCCGCACCGGCGAAACCGGTCCGGATTCGCTTTGAGTGCCGACGAGAGGTGCTTCCCATGAAGATTAATTGGAAACTTCCGCTCCTGCTCGGCACTGCGGGCCTGGCGATGGCGATGCCCGAAATGGCCGCTCACGCTCAGGAAGCCGTCGCCGAAGCCGAGGCTGCCGCCCCGATCCCCGATAAGGGCGATACCACCTGGATGCTGATCTCCACCATCCTGGTGCTCCTGATGACGGTGCCGGGCCTGGCCCTGTTCTACGGCGGCCTCGTGCGCGCCAAGAACATGCTGTCGGTGCTGACCCAGGTTCTCGCCATCGTCTGCGTCGTGGCGATCATCTGGGTGGTCTACGGCTATTCGCTGGCCTTCACCGGTGCCAACCCCTTCGTCGGCGGCTTCTCGAAGCTGTTCCTCGCCGGGATCACGCCGGATTCGACCGCCGCCACCTTCTCGGACGGCGTCGTCATTCCGGAATATGTCTTCGTCATCTTCCAGATGACCTTCGCCTGCATCACCCCGGGCCTGATCCTCGGCGCCTTCGCCGAGCGCATCAAGTTCGGCGCCGTGATCCTGTTCACGATCCTGTGGGTGACCTTCATCTACTTCCCGATCTGCCACATGGTCTGGTACGCGGGCACGGGTGAAGTGGGCGATCCGGACGGCCTGATCTTCGGTTGGGGCGCGCTGGACTTCGCCGGCGGCACCGTCGTCCACATCAACTCGGGTATCGCCGCCCTAGTCGGCTGCCTGATGGTCGGCAAGCGTATCGGCTATGGCAAGGAAGCGATGCCTCCGCACTCGCTGACCATGACCATGATCGGTGCCTCGCTGCTGTGGGTGGGCTGGTTCGGCTTCAACGCCGGTTCCAACCTGGAAGCCAACGGCGGCGCCGTCCTGGCCGCGATCAACACCTTCGTCGCCACCGCGGCGGCGGGCTGCTCGTGGCTCTTCGTCGAATGGATCGCCAAGGGCAAGCCCAGCCTGCTCGGCCTCGCCTCGGGCGTGGTCGCCGGTCTGGTCGCGGTGACCCCGGCCGCCGGCATCGCCGGCCCGATGGGTTCGATCGTGCTCGGCTTCGTCGCCGGCGTGGTCTGCTTCATCGCCGTCACCTCGGTGAAGAACGCGCTCGGCTATGACGACAGCCTGGACGTCTTCGGCATCCATGGCGTCGGCGGCATGATCGGCGCCATCGGCACCGGCATCTTGGCCGCCGAAGGCCTCGGCGGCATCGGCCTCGGCGATGTCTCGGTCGGTTCCCAGGTCTGGATCCAGATCAAGGGCGTGCTGGTCACCATCCTGTGGTCGGGCATCGGCTCGGCGATCCTCTACAAGATCGTCGACGTCATCATCGGCCTGCGTGCCACCGCGGATGTCGAGCGCGAAGGCCTCGACGTCGGCGAACACGGCGAGCGCGCCTACAACTGATCCCGATCGGGCGGCCCAGGGTCGCCCGGTCACCACACCCGGAAGAGGGGCGGCGACGCCCCTCTTTCTTTTTGCGGCGCTTCTTTTTCATTTTGCTCGGATTGCGCCGGCCCTAGACTTCGCGCGCATAGACCATCGCGAGGACAAATGGCCGGTTCATCGAAGAAGGCGATCATTGCCGCAGCCCTCGGCAATTCGGGGATCGCCGCCACCAAATTCGCCGCCGCCGCCTGGACCGGTTCCTCGGCCATGCTGTCGGAAGGCATCCATTCCCTGGTCGATGTCGGCAATCAGTTCCTGCTCCTCCACGGTCTGCGCCGGGCCGAGCGTCCGTCGGACGCCCGCCATCCCT
Organism: Zavarzinia marina; assembly: GCF_021568905.1. Taxonomy (GTDB): domain Bacteria; phylum Pseudomonadota; class Alphaproteobacteria; order Zavarziniales; family Zavarziniaceae; genus Zavarzinia; species Zavarzinia marina. The sequence continues at coordinate 247,318 of NZ_JAKGSB010000005.1, forward strand.
TCGGTTACGGCAAGGAGCTGTATTTCTGGTCGTTCCTGGTCGCGATCCTGATCTTCGCGCTGGGCGGCGGGCTCTCGCTCTATGAAGGCATCACCGCCGTTCTGGCGCCGGCGGCCCATCTGACCGATCCCCTGGTCAACTACGTCGTCCTCGGCGTCGCCATCCTGTTCGAAGCCTATTCCTTCACCGTTGCGCTCCGCGAATTCAACAAGGGGCGCGGCAAGAAGCCGATCTTCCGCGCCATCCGCGACACCAAGGATCCCAGCCTCGTTACCGTGCTGCTGGAGGATTCGGCGGCCATGGCCGGCCTCGTCGTCGCCCTGCTCGGCATCTTCCTCGGCGAATTGCTGGAAATGCCGGTGTTCGACGGCATCGCCGCCATCGTCATCGGCTGCATCCTGCTCATGACCGCCGTCATCCTGGCGATCGAATGCAAGGGCCTGCTGATCGGCGAAGGCGCCGATCCCCGCGTGGTCGGCGCCATCAGGGCGAGGGTCGGCGCCGATCCGAGGATCGAGAGCGTGGGCGAGATCCTGAGCGTCCATTTCGGCCCGAACGATCTCATCGTCCTCGTCACCGTCGACTTCGGCGCCGGCCTGACCAGCGACGAGGTCGAGGTGGCGATCCGCGACCTCGCCGCCGCCGTCAAGGCCAGCGAACCCATGATCCGCCACTTCTACGTCGAGGCGGCGGCCACCCCGCGGAGCTGAAGGCGCCGGCAATCCGGCCCTGTCGTCCCCGTTCGGCGTCCGCCGGACGGCCGCTTACCCGAATGACAAAATGTCACGAGTCCGCTGGACCCGAAGGATCAATTCGGGTTAGGAAGGCGGCGAAAGGCGAGAGGAGACGCCATGCTGCAAGGCATCATCGAGACGGCCGCGAAATATGATCCGACCGGGCTGGTCGCCCGCGTCGACAACGAAGCCCAATATCTGCAGAGCATGTTGAACGTCCTGCGCAAGCTGGCGGGCGTGAAGCTGGACGGCACCTATACCGTCGTCAGCATGGTCGAGCAGCAGGCGCGCCGCGCGGTGAGGCATGCCCCCGCCCTGATCTTCGAAGGAACGACCGTCACCTGGCGCGAGATGGATGCCCGCGCCGACCAGGTCGCCCATTGGGCCCAGGCCCAGGGCATCGAGAAGGGCGAGGTGGTCGCCCTGATGATGGCCAACCGGCCCGAATTCATCATCACCTGGCTGGGCGTCGCCAAGGCGGGCGCGACCATCGCCCTGATCAACACCAATCTGACCGGCGGCCCGCTGGCCCACAGCCTGACCGTGGCGGCGGCACGGGCCCTGATCATCGATGCCGACTATCTGCCGAACCTGGAGACCGCGCGCGGCCTGATGGACGAAGTGCCGCCGGTCCATGTCGCCGCCGGTGCGCCCAGGGGCGCCCGCGACTTCGATGCCGAAGTGGCGGAACATCCCCGGACCGAGCTGCCGCGCCACCGCCGTCCGCATCTGACGGCGCGGGACAAGCTGTTCTACATCTATACCTCGGGCACCACGGGCAATCCCAAGGCGGCCCACATCAGCCATTACCGCTTCCTCCAGGCCAGCAACGCCTTCGCGGTGCAGATGGGCGCCAGTCGCCGCGACCGCATGTATTGCGTGCTGCCGCTCTATCATTCGGCGGGCTGCATCATCGCCGTCGGCTCCATGCTGTCGGTCGGCGGGGCGGTCATCCTGCGCCGGCGCTTCTCCGCCAGCCAGTTCTGGGACGACGTCTGCCGCTACGACGCCACCTGCTTCCAGTACATCGGCGAATTGTGCCGCTATCTGGTCAACACCCCGCCCCACGGCAAGGAGCGCGCGCATCATCTGCGGGTGGTCTGCGGCAACGGCCTGCGGCCCGAGATCTGGCCCGGCTTCCAGGACCGTTTCGCCATCCCCAAGGTGGTCGAATTCTATGCCGCGACCGAAGGCAACGTCGCCCTGATCAACGCCGACGGCAAGGTCGGCGCCATCGGGCGCATTCCCTTCTATCTGGACCGGGTGTTCAACACCAAGATCATCCGCTTCGACGTGGCGGCGGAACAGCCGGTGCGCGACGCCAAGGGCTTCTGCATCGAATGCAAGCCCGACGAGCCGGGCGAATGCATCGGCCTGATCCCCCAGGACCCGAACAAGCCGGTCGGTCGCTTCGAGGGCTACAAGGGCAAGGCCGAGACCGAGAAGAAGATCCTGCGCGACGTCTTCGAGAAGGGCGACATGTGGTTCCGCACCGGCGACCTCATGCGCCGCGACGCCCATGGCTATTTCTATTTCGTCGACCGCATCGGCGACACCTTCCGCTGGAAGGGCGAGAACGTCTCCACCGCCGAAGTCGCCGAGGCGCTGACCGTCTTCCCGGGCGTGAAGGAAGTGAACGTCTATGGCGTCCAGGTGCCGAATACGGACGGGCGGGCCGGCATGGCCTCCCTCGTCGCCGGCGACGATCTGGACCTCGAAGCCTATGACGCCCATATCGCCAGGGCGCTGCCGAGCTATGCCCAGCCCTATTTCCTGCGCATCCAGCCGGAGATCGAGATCACGGGCACCTTCAAGCACCGCAAGGTCGACCTGGTGAAGGAAGGCTTCGATCCGGCCAAGGTGGCGGACCCGCTCTACATCCGCCATCCCGAACTCGGCGGCATCAAGCCCCTGACACCGGCGATCCACGCCGATATCGTCGAAGGCCGGCTGCGCTTCTGATCGTCCTTGCGCCCGCCGCGCTTCAGTGCAGGCGGGCTCTCAGTGCAGATGGGCGAGACCGGCATTGCCGACCGGCGCCCTTGCGAACAGCGGCTCCAGCGCCGAAAGCCGCCCGCAGGCGGTATCCGCCAGCCGCAGCCCCTGCAGCGAGAAGACATCCGCCACATGATTGAGGGCGGCGGCGCCCGCGCGCGCGGCGGCGGGCGCCACCAGCATTTCCAGCAACCCCCGGGCCAGCGCGTCCTGCCCCGCCTGGCAGGCGGCCAGCGCCCGCAGCATCAGGGCCTCGTCATGGCCGAGGCCCGGCGTCTGGGGCGTGCGCAATTCGACCGGGCGATGGGCACCCGCCGCCAGAATGCGCAGGAAGGTTTCCAGCGCCGGCAGGGCCCGGTCCACCGCCGCCACCGAAAAGGCTTCCGCGACCAGGTCGCGGGTGGCGCCGTCCCCGTTCAGGAGGCCGAGCCCCTGACGCAGGGACCACAGCGCCAATTGTCCGGCGAAGCGCAATTCCTGCAAACGCGGCTCGCGCAGGCGCGGCTCCGCCATGGCGCGGGCGGCACTTTCCTGTCGATGCATCGGTTCTCCCCGTTTCGATCCCACGCCACTGTAAATTCCGTGCGAACGCAATTGCAAGTCATTCGCATTTAGTCTAGAAGGAAGATGCAGGCCGGTGAACGGTCGGCGGGGATCCATGCGAGTTGAAGGGCGCATGCCCCCATGGGAACGCCCCAACCACCGCAACCCCGGACGTTGCGTCCAAGGACATCCGGTCCGACGTACCGGCCCTTCGTGAAGATGAGGAAAGACGATCATGCCGATCTCGCTGCGTCAGATCCGCTATCTGGTCGCCGTCGCCGATCATCAGAGCTTCCGCAAGGCGGCCGCCGCGCTGAACGTCAGCCAGCCCGCCATGACGGCCCAGATCCAGCTTCTCGAACAGGCGCTGGACGGACTGGTGCTCACCCGTTCGCGCCGGGGCGTCACCCCGACCGCGCTGGGCGAGGCCGTGATCGCGAAATCCCGCCACATCCTGGCCGAGGTCGAGAACCTGCGCGCCCTGGGCGCCGCGGCGGCGGCCCGGCCGCTGCGCCTCGGCATCATCCCGACCATCGCGCCCTATATCGGGCCGGACGTCGTGGAGATGGGCGCCGCCTATGCCGCCGAAGGCCTCGAAGTGGTCGAGGGGCGGACGGCGGAACTGCTGGCGTCGCTGCGCAACGGTACCCTCGATGCCGCCCTGCTGGCCATGCCGACCACCGGCGCCGGCCTCGGCCGCGACATCGAGACGGCCGCCGCCTTCAGCGAATCCTTCTACGCCCTTCTGCCCGACAGCGATCCGCTGGCCGGGCGGATGGAGATCGACGTGCAGGCCCTGACCGAGCGTCCGCTCCTCCTCCTCGAGGAAGGTCACTGCCTGGCCGATCAGGCGCTCAGCGTCTGCGGCGAGGGCCAGCAGCGCGCGCCGATCCGCGCCGCGTCGCTCGCCACCCTGTCGCGCCTCGTCGCGCGCGGCAAGGGCATCACCCTGCTGCCGGCCATGGCCGTGGGCGTCGAATTCCATCCCGGCGACGGCACCGTGCTGCGCCCCCTGCCGGAACCGGCGCCGGGCCGCACCGTCGGCCTCGCCTGGCGGAAGGGCGCCACCGGCGAACGCTGCTGGCGCCGCCTGGCCCAGGGCCTCGCCCGGCTGAAGCCCGGTGTCGACCTGCGCCGTGCCGCGACCCTGGCGATCGCCGCCGAATAGACCGCCGCCGAATAACCTGGGCCGAGTAGATCGGGAACGCCCACCACCCCAACGGTGGCGGGCGATCGGGCCAGGATCGGTCACCTCGAGATCGATCAGGTCAGGGTGGGCGGCCGCAGTTTCAGGGCCGCCGTCATCCGCGCTTCCTTCTCCATGAAGCGGAACAGGCTGCGCAGCTTGGGGCGGTCCGCCGCCTCGGGCCGCGTCACCAGCCAGTAGGACTGGCCCGACGGCACTTCGACCGGAAAGGGCGCGGCCAGCCGGCCGAGGGCGATGTCGTCCGCGATCATGCAGACGTCGCCAATGGCGACCCCCATGCCCTGTTCGGCGATGCGCAGCGCCATGTCCAGGATGGCGATCACCTGCGCCTTTTCCCCGGTCAGCTTGTCCAGACCCACCACCTGCAGCCAGTGGCGCCAATAGCGCCGGTCCTCCGTCGTGTCGATCAGCGTATGCCGCGCCAGATCGGCGGGCGACTTCAAGGGCCGGTCGCCGTCGATCAGGCGCGGCGCCGTCACCGGGATCAGCCGCTCGCCGGCCAGCTTCAGGGCCTGCAGGCCCTGGGGCGGCGTGGCGCCGTAGTAGACGGCCACGTCGAAGCCCGAGAGTTCCGTGATGTCGTCGGTGGTGATGGTCAGGCGGGCGTCGATGCGCGGGTTCTCGGCCTGGAAGCGGGCGAGGCGCGGCATGAACCAGCGCATGCCGAAACTGGGCGGCGCGCCGATCGACAGGCGCCAGGGATCGTCGCGCAGCGCCGCCGTCGCCTCCGCCATGCGCTGAAAGCAATTCGTCAGCACCGGCAGCAGTTTCTCGCCCTCCAGGGTCAGGGTCACGCCGGTCGCGCCGCGATGAAACAATTCGATGCCCAATTGCCCCTCGAGAAGGCGGATCTGGCGGGAAATGGCCCCCTGGGTGACCCCCAGCGCCTCCGCCGCGCGCGAGAAATTGTGCAATTCCCCCGCGACCTGGAAGGCCCGCAGCGCATTCAGCGAGGGAAGGTTGCCGCGCCCGATCACGGCATTTCCGCCACAGCAGGAAAGGGCATGAGAAAAGCTGATACCAACATGATCAGAACTCCGTGGCGGAAGATCATGGAAGAGATCATTGTCTGGGCAAATTCAAGGAGCGCAAGTCATGAACACGACTTTCATCACCCCTGTTTCGCCGAAATCCGGCGTCCTGAGCCGTCTTGACCACACCGTCCGCAACATGATCGCTGATCATGCTGCGTGGCGGGAGCGGCGCCGGGTCGGGCGCGAGCTGCGCCGCCTGGCCGCGACGTCCCCGCATCTGCTGACCGATATCGGTCTCGATGCGCCGCTGGCGCCCGCCGGCCGCCCGTCCGTCTACTTCGGCTGGTGAGTCGCGCCCCTCGGGCAGTCCGGGGCTAGAGCAGGGCCGCCCGCACCACCCGCGACAGGCGGGCCAGTTCGATGGGCTTTTCCACCAGGGCGAAAGCGCCCGACGTGGTGGTCAGGGCCGGGTCGACCCATTTGGGGTTGCCGGTCATGAGGATGATGCGGATGGAGGGATCGCGCCGGTGGATGGCCTGCGCGATCTCGATACCGTTCCAGCCGGGCAGATCGACGTCGAGCACGGCAAGATCGGGACGCTGGCGGCGCAGGGCCGCCGACAGGGTGGGACCGTCGCCCGCCTGCATCACGTCATAGCCGGCGCCGGTGAAATATTCCGCCAGCTCCTCGCGCAGGGCGACATGATCGTCCAGCACCAGCACCACTTTCTTGGCGGCCTGGCCATTTGATCTCGCCGCACCCTCGGACATTCCCACCCGTCTCCCTACCTAGCGTCGTATCGATACGCAATCATGGCACGGCCCGCCCCGGCAACGAGAGTTGTTCCCAACCCCGCCCCACGGGCAGAATTTCGGGTGGATCACACCCGATAGCCGATGCGGAAGCCGCCCCAATGGCGTCCGGCCACGGTGATCGGCACCGAAAGATCCTTCATCAGGGCGAAATGCCCGCCCCCCATGTCGCGGCGATAGGTCTGCAGCAGGAAGGGTTCGCGGTTGCGCGCCGCCGCCAGGCCGACCCGGTCGTCGAACAGACGCCGGTTGCGGCTGTTGGCGGCATTCCAGGCCGGATCGCGGCCCTGCGGCTGGGAGAACAGCCTGTTGTGGGTCGGCAGATAGCCGTTGCGGTCGACGGCGGCGGCGAAGACGATGCGCGCTTCGCGCGCCAGGATCGGTTCCTGGATGGCGGGCAGCAGCCGGTCGGTCAGGGCGGTGAAGCGGGTCGTGTATTGCACCGGGTCGCTGCCGGGCACCGGGCGATAGGCTTCGTCGAACAGGTCGTCGATCGTCTGGCGGCCGTCCGCCAGTTCGCGCGCCAGGGCGGCTTCGAACGCGGTCCGCGCCGCCTCGGCCAGGCCGCGCACCAGGGCGTCGGTGGTCTCGACCCCGGGCACCAGGGTCCGGCCCAGCAGCTTCTCGGCGATGCCGAGAACGGCGGTGCTGCGCGCCCGGGCATCGGCGACGGCGCGGGACGAATCCTCGACGCCGCCGGCCAGCGTCCCCAGGGTATTGACCACGCCGTCCACCCGCGCGGCGATATTGTCGGCGGCGCCGGCGATGGCTTCGATGCCGCCGTCGACCGAGGCGAAGCGCCCGGCCAATTCGCCGATGGCGGCGCCGATGGTGGCCGTGCCGGCCTCGACCGCGGCGACCCGCTGGCTGACGTCCGCGCTCTCCGCGATCAGATGGGTGCTGTGGTCGCTCAGCATCACGAGGGTGGCGTCGATCTCCTCGGTCGCGATGGAGGTCGAGCGGGCCAGCGCCTTCACCTCGGCCGCGACCACGGCGAAGCCGCGTCCGGCCTCGCCCGCGCGGGCCGCCTCGATCGAGGCGTTGAGGGCGAGGAGATTGGTCTGGCGGGCGATGCCGTCGATACGGCGCGCCACCTTGCGCACGTCTTCCAGCGAATCGACCAGGGTGCGGAGGTCGGCGGCGATGGAGCGCGCGCCGTCGACCAGGGCGCGGATCTCGGCCAGGGACCGGCCGACCTCGGCCTCGTTGCGGCGCATGGCCTCGGCGGCGGCGCGGCTGGTGCGCCGTGTCTCCTCGACCGTGTCGAGAATGCTGCGGTTCGAATCGAGAAGGCTCTCGGCGTCGAGGCGAAGGGCGCCGAAGGCGGTCGCCTCGGCATCCATCGCCGCCGCCAGACCGTCGACATGGCCGGAGACGTCGGCGATCTCGACGCTCAGGCGGCCGATGTCGTCGGCGATGTGCAACAAGGCCGTCTGCGCGGCCTTATCCTGATGCATGTCCATGTATCACCCGGTCGTGGGCGGCCCTCGGACAAGGGATCGCACGGCAGGGTTAAGGGCGGCTTAAGAATTCGCGATCAGATCGCGCTCGGAAAGCGCCGCCGCCAGGCCCTCCGGGCCCCGGAAATGGTGGGTATCGAAGCCGAGTGCGGCGGCGGCGGCGACATTGGCCGCATTGTCGTCGATGAAGAGACTTGTCTCGGGCGCGATGCCGAAGCGCCGGCAGGCCAGGCGGAAGATCGCCGGATCGGGCTTCGCCAGCTTCTCGACCCCGGAGACCAGAATGTCGCGAAAACGGGCGAGGAAGGGGAATTGCGCCAGCCCCTCTGCCCATTTGTCCGCCGGGTAGTTGGTGATGGCAAAGAGCGGCACGCCCCGGGCGTCGAGCCGTTCGAGGAGGCGCACGCTGCCCGCGATGGCGCCGGCGAACATGGCCGGCCATTCACGGTCCCAGGCTTCGATCAGCGCGGTCTTGTCGGGGTGGAGGGCGGCGAGCCGGCGCACGTTCTCGGCCATGGGCAGGCCGGCATCGCAGCGCGTGTGCCATTCCATCGTGCAGACGGAGGCGAGAAAGTCCTCCATCGCATCGATATCGGCGCCGAAGTGGCGCCGGTACAGATAGCGCGGGTCCCAGTCGATCAGCACCTTGCCGAGGTCGAAGACGACCGCGGTCATGGGACCGACCGGATGCGAAATCAGCCCTGGCGGGCCTTGAAGCGGCGCTGGGTCTTGTTGATGACGTACACCCGGCCGCGACGGCGGATGACACGGCAATCCCGGTGACGGGTCTTCAGCGACTTCAGCGAATTGACGATCTTCATGACAACCAACCCGGCCCTGCGGCCCAGAAAATGAAACCGGCGCCAGAGGCGCCGCCGAAAGAGAGGGCGCCGCGTGGGCGCCGAAAGCGAGGGCGGACCATAAAGGCGGGCCCCGTCGCTGTCAATCGCGGAGAATCCGTGAAGAACGCCTGCCGAGAACACTTGCAAGGCCATTCGCGTCGTGAACCATGCCTTGGCCGGGGAAACATGCCAAGGAAACAGAGGAGACGGCGCCCATGACCACCGAACGCCACGAAGACGGCCAGATCACCACGGAACTGCTGGAGGGCGGTGTCCTCGCCATCTGCATCGACCGGGCGGAGAAGCGGAACGGCTTCACCCCCAAGATGATGCTGGAACTGGCCGAAGCCTATACGGCGCTCGAGGAGAACGGGGACGCGCGCGTCGGCCTCCTTCATGCGGCGGGCGGTCATTTCACCGGCGGGCTGGACCTGCCGAAGATCGTCGCGGCGCAGAAGGCGGGCGACACGCTGTTCCCGTCCGGCCTGGTCGATCCCCTGGGCCTTCACGGGCGGCGGGTGTCGAAGCCCGTGGTGGTCGCGACCGCCGGCATCTGCTTCACGATCGGCATCGAACTGATCCTGGCGGCCGACGTCGCGGTCGCGGCCAGCAACAGCCGCTTCTCCCAGCTCGAGGTGAAGCGCGGCATCATGGCCTATGGCGGCGCCACCATCCGCATGGTCGAGCGTGCCGGCTGGGGCAATGCCATGAAGCTGATCCTGACCGGCGACGAATTCGACGTCGAAACCGCCAGGGCCTATGGCTTCATCCAGGACATCGTCGCCCCGGGCGAGGAATTCGACGCGGCCCTGGCGATCGCCCGGCGCATTGCCGTCCAGGCGCCGCTGGCCGTCCAGGCCAGCCTCGCCAATGCACGCCTCGCCGTGCTGAAGGGCCCTCAGGCCGCCGTCGACGCCTTCGGCGAGGTCACGGCCATGCTCGCCGCCAGCGAGGACGCGGCCGAAGGCGTCGCCTCCTTCCGCGAGAAGCGCCCGCCGGTCTATCGCGGGAAGTAATAGGGCGCGTCGCCCCGGCGCGACGAGATGGGGTTCGACGTCAGCTCGCCTGGTCGAAGCAGCCGAGGGGGGCGACGCCGTTGACCAGGATGCGGACCAGCTCGGCCTGACGGGTGACCCCGGTCTTGGCAAACATGGAGCGCAGGTGGGCGCGGGCGGTGTTGTAGCGGATGTTCAGTTCGACCGCCGCCTCGTCCAGGCTCTCGCCCTTGGCCAATTGGGTCGCCAGCGCCGATTCCGCCTGGGTGAAGCCGAAAAGCTGCTTCAGGATCGCGGGATCGGTGCGAACACCATTCTCGGGATCGCGGATGAAGATGGTGACGCCGGTGCGCCAGCGGTCGCCCACCTTGTTGCCGAGCCGGATGCGGTTGATGACGAGGCCGAGATCCCGCGCGCCCGAGGAGCGGGCGACGGTCAGGGCCTGGGGCTTGCCCGTATCGGCCGGCGCGGCGTCGCCCGCAAGGGCGGTCCGGATCAGGGCCTGCAGCGACCGGTCGTCCTGGGTCGAGACGGCGTGGACCATACCGTTGACCATGGTGATGCCGTCGCGCCGCTTCATCAGGTCGGCGCCGATGGCGTTCATCACCAGGATCTTGCCGTTCTCGTCGAGAACGATGCCGCCCACCGCCAGGCGGTCCATGGCGTCGGCATAGATCTGGTTGACGATCTCGCATTGGGCGAGGCGCGAGCGGATGTCGAGGGCGCGGGCGAAATGGGGCGCGATCAGCGAAATCAGATTGGCTTCCTCGCGCACGAAGGGATCGGCGTCGCGCGCGCGCATGACGCGGATGAAGCAGTCGACGTTCTCGAGGCTGCACACCCAGGCGCCCATGTAGTGGTTGATGTCGCCGATCTCGAGCAATTCGTTGAACTTGCCGAATTCCGCCCGGTTCAGGCTCAGCCAGTCGTTGATGGTATAGACCTCGCCCAGGCGGGTCTCCACGTTCGGCCGGTATTGCTGATATTCGTTCTCGTACTGCAGGAACTGGTCGAAGGCGATGGGGCCGACGTTGATCGTCGCTTCCTGGCGCAATGCCGTCTTGGCCACCAGGGACAGGGTGACGAAACGCGCGTCGAGATATTCGCGCAGCAACTCCAGCGTCTGCTTCCAGGACACGTCCTCGAAGGACCCCTGGTAGATGTGACCGATCAGCAGGCTCAATTGTTCCTGCGAGGTCACGGTAACGGCGCGTTGATCCAGCATATCGAGCCTCGTGAACGTCGAACGCAGTTCAGATCGAAAGCCCGGCAGGAAACGCGGCCGGACTTCCAAATTGAATCGGCCTCAGTTTAAGTCCGTCAAACCGGGCGACAGACTTGGCCGACAAGTCGTACAACGCTACCGAAACGGCTCACCGCCATGGCCGCTTCGGGCACTACCGAGATGGATCGTGTGGTAAGTCCCGCAATGGACCGGGTTCCGTCCGGGCATGGGGCCCGCGAACCTCGCCTTCCTGCTGCCGGGGTCCCACGTCCCCCCTCCTCCAGACGCCTTCAGGCATACGCCCATCGGCAAACGCCTCTCGGCTCTCCTGTCGAAAGATCGTTCCCGGGCGGGAATGTCCTCCATTTGAGGGAGGCCGGACGGCTTTATTACATATCAATATAACATATCTCGCATTGTGGCCAATCCTGGTCATACCCGTTTCGGGGCGGCTTTTGGGGATGCCGGGCTTGGTGCGGGCGGAATATTTGCAGCGGCGATGCGGATAGAACCGCAAGGCCGAGCGAGGGGAGGAAGACCGTGAGCATCACCCATCCGGCCGTGGCGGAGACGCGGCCGATCCTCTGGTGGGCGTCGATCGGCGCCGGTTTCGCCGCGTTCCAGCTCTATCTCTTCGCGGCATGGGCGCTGTCGCCCGGCTTCGCCCCCATCGATCCGGGGCCCGACGCCATGACCGAGGTCGGCACCTGGGTCATGTGGGGCGTCGGCATTTCCTTCTGCGCCATGGCGGTCGCGGGGCTGGCCTGGATCCTGTCCGACCTGGCGCGCGGCCGGGCGCTCAACATCGTTCAGCTCCTGATGATCGGCTGCGCCTTCTGCCTGTGGCAGGACCCCACGGTGAACCTGCTGCGCCCGGTCGCCATGTACAACACCCATTACCCGAACATGGGCAGCTGGGCGGAGCATATTCCCTGGTGGTTCAGCCCGAACGGGGCCCGCAACGCCCAGCCCCTGACCTTTCAGTCGGCGCTCTATCCGGTCATGGTGCCGATCTGGGTGCTGACCGCCTGGGCCGTGATGACCGGTGCGCGCCGGCTCTGGCCCCGTCTCGGCGGGCCGGCGCTGGCGCTGATCGCCGTCGCCTCCATCACCATCGGCCAGACCGGCGCGGAAGTGGCCATGGTCCGGGGCGAGATCTTCGCCTATGGCGGTGTGATCGAGGCCGGCACGGTCTTTGCCGGCACGCGCTGGCAATTCCCGGTCTATGGCGCCTTTCTCTGGGCGATCGGGACCGTCGCCCTGGCCTGCCTGATCTTCTGGCGCGATGCGGGCGGGCGGACGGCGGTCGAGCGCGGGCTCGATACCCTCGGCCTCGGCACGGGCGGGTCCAATCTTCTGCGCGCGCTCGCCTTCGTCGGGGCCGCCAATCTGGCGATCCTCGCCTATTACCTGCCGTTCCAGTTCGTCTCGCTCTATTCCGATCCCTGGCCCGACGTCTTCCCGTCCTATTTCATCAACGGCGTCTGCGGCGAGGGGACGGGCTATGCCTGCCCCGATCCGGCCCTGCCGGTGCCGGGACCGCGGGTGCCGCCCTCGTGATCAAGGACCGGAAAATCGCGGTCTGACCGCGCCGCAGGGGAGCCATCGGCTTTTTCCGCGCCTTTTCCATGGACGGCAGGGACGGCTTGAGTAAACTCCGCCCGCCATGACGGAATACGCCGCCCGCGCCCTGCTGCCCGAAGGTCTGCACGACGAACTGCCCCCCGCCGCCGAACACGAGGCCGCGGTGTCGGTTCGGCTCGTCCAGGCCTTCGCCGCCCACGGCTATCAGCGGGTCAAGCCGCCCCTGATCGAATTCGAGGAAAGCCTGACCACGGGCCCCGGCGGCGCCAAGGGCACCGAGATGTTCCGCCTGGTCGATCCCGCTTCCCAGCGCATGATGGCGGTCCGCTCCGACATGACGGTGCAGGTGGCGCGCATCGCCGCGACCCGCCTGCAGAAGGCGCCCCGGCCGCTGCGCCTCTCCTATGCCGGCCAGGTGCTGCGGGTGAAGGGCACGCAATTGCGCCCCGAACGCCAGTTCACCCAGGCCGGTGTCGAGCTGGTCGGCGTGCGCTCCGTCGCCGCCGACGCCGAGGTTGTGCTGCTGGCCGCCGAATCGATCGCCGCCTGCGGCAACGACCGGCCGGTGACCGTGGATCTGACCCTGCCGACCCTGGTGCCGGCGATCGCGGCCTTCTTCGGCCTGCCGAGCGCGGAAGCGGCCATGGCCCGCGACGCGCTGGACGGCAAGGACATCGCCGCGCTCGACGCGATCGAAGGGCCGGCCGGCGCGCTCTTTCGGGGCCTGCTGCAGGCCGCCGGCCCGGCCGACCGCGCGCTCGAGAGGCTCGCCGCCCTCGATCTGCCGCCGGTCGCCCGCGCCGAAGTGGACGAATTGGCCGGTCTCGTCGCGGCCGTCCGCGCCGCCGATCCCAAGATCGTGCTGACCATCGATCCCGGCGAATATCGCGCCCATGAATATCACACCGGCTTCGGCTTCACCCTGTTCGCCGCGGGCGTGCGCGGGGAATTGGGCCGGGGCGGGCGCTACGACATGGTCGGGCCCGACGGCGGCACCGAGGAAGCGGTCGGCTTCACCATCTATGTCGATTCCCTGTTGCGCTCGCTGGCGAAGCCGGCGGCGCCGGCCTTCGTCTATCTGCCCTTCGGCACGGCGCTGGCGGATGCCCGCGCGCTTCGCGCCGACGGGCATCGCACGGTCGCCGCGCTGGCGCCGGCGACGGACGCCGAAGCCGAGGCGAAACGCCTCGGGTGCAGCCACATTTTCCTGAACGGCGCGGTTCGTCCGCTCGCCGCCTGATCCGAAGATCGAGGACTGAAGCATGGCCAATGTTGCGGTGGTCGGCGCCCAATGGGGCGACGAGGGCAAGGGCAAGATCGTCGACTGGCTGTCGGAACGCGCCGACGTCGTCGTGCGCTTCCAGGGCGGGCACAATGCCGGCCATACGCTGGTCATCGGCAATCAGACCTACAAGCTGTCGCTGCTGCCGTCCGGCATCGTGCGCGGCGGCAAGCTGTCGGTCATCGGCAACGGCGTGGTCATCGACCCCTGGGCCCTGTTCGCCGAGATCGGCCGCCTGGAAGCCCAGGGCGTGAAGGTGAGCCCCGACAATCTGCTGATCGCCGAGAACGCCTGCCTGATCCTGCCGGTGCACGGCGAATTGGACGGCTATCGCGAGGACAGCAAGAATGCCGGCGGCATCGGCACCACGCGGCGCGGCATCGGCCCCGCCTATGAGGACAAGGTCGGCCGGCGCGCCGTCCGCGTCTCCGACCTCGCCGACGCCGCGACCCTGTCCCGCCGCCTGGATGCCCTGATCACCCATCACGATGCGCTGCGCGCGGGCTTCGGCGCCCCGCCGATCGACCGCGCCGCGCTGGAGGCCAAGCTGGCCGAGGTGGCGCCCCGCCTGCTGACCTTCGCCAAGCCGGTCTGGCTCGCGCTCGAGGAGATGCGCGCGGCGGGCAAGCGCATTCTCTACGAAGGCGCGCAGGGCACCATGCTCGACATCGACCATGGCACCTATCCCTTCGTCACCTCGTCCAATACGGCGGCGGGTCAGGCGGCGGTCGGCGCCGGTGTCGGGCCGCGCGCGGTCGGCTATGTGCTCGGCATCACCAAGGCCTATACCACCCGAGTCGGCGGCGGCCCCTTCCCGACGGAACTGAACGACGCCGTCGGCCAGCGCCTCGGCGAACGCGGCCATGAATTCGGCACGGTCACGGGTCGGGCCCGGCGCTGCGGCTGGTTCGACGCCGTCATGGTGCGCCAGGCGGTGAAGGTCGGCGGCATCGACGGCATCGCGCTGACCAAGCTCGACGTGCTCGACGGGCTGGACGAATTGAAGATCTGCGTCGGCTACAGGCTGCGCGGCGAGGTGATCCGCCATTTCCCGGCCAATGCCGGCGATCAGGCGGCGGTCGAGCCGGTGTTCGAAGTGCTGCAGGGCTGGTCCGAATCGACTCAGGGGGCCCGGCGCTGGGCCGATCTGCCGGCGACCGCGATCAAATACGTGAAGCGGATCGAGGAATTGATCGAAGCCCCGGTGGCTCTGCTCTCGACAAGCCCCGAGCGCGACGACACCATTCTGGTGCACGATCCGTTCCGCGACTGAGCGGCCCCTACCCGAACACCGGGGTTGCCGGCGATCACGAATGGCGATCGTCGGGTGGGGGGTTCCCGCTGTCTCTTGCGTGTCATATTCTCGATGCCTATATCGGAGCCGGGACACGATTGTGGTAAATTGCAATCGCGCTGCCCGCAGCGCTACCGGTGTCACAGCAGGAGTAGTCGGGCATGGGCCGTCACTGGGGACAGGAAGATATCCGATGGGATGACTTCGATCCCTCGAAGGTCGATCCAGACATGGTCATGGCGGTGAAGACCGCCAGCCTGGTCGAAGCCAATTCCGAGGATTACGTCACCTATCTGCTCAGCGTCTTCCGCGAGGAGACCTGGCTTCACGACGCGCTCCGCAGATGGGGCGCGGAGGAACGGCTGCACGGCGAGGCACTGGCGGCCTGGGCGCATCGGGTCGATCCCGGCTTCGATTTCACCGAGCGGCTGGCGCGCTTCCGCGAAGGTTACCGCCTGCCGCTGGAGGCGACCGAATCGGTGCGCGGCTCCCGCGCCGGCGAACTGCTGGCGCGCTGCGTCGTCGAATGCGGCACGTCGAGCTATTATTCCGCGATCCGCGACGCGACCGAGGAACCGGTCCTCAAGCAGATCGCCCATCTGATCGCCGGCGACGAATTCCGCCATTTCAAGCTGTTCTACGACACGCTGAAGAAGTTCGATCCGCAGGATTCGCTCGGTCTCTTCGCCAAGCTGAAGGTGACGCTGAGCCGCGTGAACGAGACGGAGGACGACGAACTCTCCTTCGCCTTCCACTGCGCCAACAACGATCCCTCGATTCCCTACGACCGCGAGAAGTCCATGCTCGCCTACAGCAAGCGGGCCTATCGGAACTATCGCTACGGCCATCTGGCGCGGGCCATCTCGATGATGCTGAAGGCCGTCGGCCTCGCCCCTCACGGCGTCATCGCCCAGGTCACCCAGCGCGGCGCCTGGTGGCTGTGGGAGAAACGCGCCCGCAAGCTGGAGCGCATCGCCGCCTGACGAAGGAGAGAGACCATGGGCCTGATTGCCACGATCATTGTCGGTGCCGTGCTCCTCCTCGTCTTCGTCAATCTCGCGCGCGGCGGGGGCAAGCGCGGCAAGAAGGCCGGGTCGGAAACGCTTCCGGGCGCGCACTCCTATCGTCCGCCGGGGCCGGGCGGCATGAATTTCCCCTGACCGTACGGCTTGCCCAAGCCTCTCTTTCGACTGCAAAATCCCTGGCCGCATCGTGCTGGGGGGATTTCAATGCGCCGTCTGTTCCTGAGCGTCTTCGTCGGTCTCGCGGCGGTCGGTCTTTCCGCCTGCCAGCCTGAGCCCACACCCTATCAGGCGCTCCTGGCGCCCGCGGTCCATGTCGCCTCGGTGAAGGTCGACGTCGACGGCGCCAAGATTCCACGCAGCCTGGTCAAGGCCCTGAAGCAGCGGATCGAAAGCGAATTCGCCGCCGATCCGACCGGGCAATACGGCCTTCGCCTCGACGTCGCGGTGACCGGCTACACCAAGGGCAAGGGCGACGGCGACACGGCGCTCGAAATCGGCGGCCAGCTGAACGGCAGGCTGCAGCTGGTCGGGCCCAGATCGGGCCTCGTCGCCGCGACGGCGGATCTCGAGGTTCGGCGCGACAATGTCAACGGCGTCACCATCGAACCATTGCCGGGCCTGCCGGACGACGTGCTGATCGACAATTTCGCCCGGGCCGCCCGCTCCGTCCTGTTCGGGCCGGAATCCAGGGGTCTGCTGATCGACGGCGATCTCTGAGGCCGATGCCCCCATCGTCATCCCGGCGCAGGCCGGGATCCGTCTCAGGCGGGGGCGCCCTCTCGTCCAGGGGCCCCGGCCTTCGCCGGGGCGAGAAGAGGAGCGTCAGGCGCGGGGCGAGAGATATTCGCGGTTGACGGCGCCGAGGATCGCCATGGCGGTCTCGACCACGGTATCGATGGGGGCGGCATAGCCCGAGCGCACCCAGCCGAGCGCGATCTGCACCACGGCGCCGATCAAGCCGTCGGCGAAAAGGTCGAGATCGAGACCGAGGTCGTCCGCGCGTTCCGCCGCATCCGGCGCGAAACGCAGGATGGACAGGGAGACCTGACGGATGGTGTCCCAATAGATCGTGTCCATCCTGGGGCTGACGCCCAGGATTTCGACCAGGAAGACCCGCGCCTCGTTCGGATTGGCCCGCAACTGGCCGTAATAGGTGGCCAGCGCGGTGCGCACGATCGACCCCATGTCGAAGGTCGAGAGCGGCGCCAGCGCCGTCATCACCTCTTCCGTCAGGCGCGCCATCACCGCCTCGAAGGCGGCGGCCAGCAGGGCCTCTCCATTCTCGAAACTCTCGTAGAAATAGCGTTCGGTCAGGCCGGCCTCGGCACAGATCGCGCGCACCGTGGCGCCGTGATAGCCGACGGCGCCATAGACCGCGATCGCCGCATCGACGAGTTTCTCGCGCCGTTCGGCCCGTCGCTGTTCGTTGCTGACGCCCTTGTAGCGCCGGCCGCTGCGGATTTCCGTTTCCATGATTCAGATGTTGACATCATGTGTTGTCAGATGCAATGTCGATATTGACAAGAAACGTTGTCAGATTTGTCCGGCACCGAACCGGTGCGGCGCTGACGATCGCAGATGGAGGAGAGCAGCATGACCAGCCCGTTGCGCCACCCCCTGGTGACCAAGCCCGACCATGACGTCGCCGTCATCGGCACCGGCTTTTCCGGCATCGGCATGGGGATCGCCCTGAAGAAGGCCGGAATGAACGATTTCGTCATCCTGGAGAAGGCGGATTCGATCGGCGGCACCTGGCGCGACAACCATTACCCGGGCTGTGCCTGCGACGTGCAGAGCCACCTCTATTCCTTCTCGTTCGAGCCGAATCCCGACTGGTCGCGCATGTATTCGCCCCAGCCCGAGATCCGCGCCTATATCGAGCGCACGGCGACCAAATACGGCGTCACCCCCCATATCCGTTACGGCGTCACCCTGACCGGCGCCCATTTCGAGGAAGACCTGGGCCTGTGGCGTCTGACCACCGCCTCGGGCGAGACGATCACGGCCCGCGCCGTCGTTTCGGGCATGGGCGCATTGTCGATCCCGGCCTATCCGAACATCGAGGGGCGCGAGAGCTTCAAGGGCGAAACCTTCCATTCGCAGGACTGGAATCACGATTACGACATGGCGGGCAAGACCGTCGCGGTCATCGGCACCGGCGCCAGCGCCATCCAGTTCGTGCCCCAGATCGCCAAGACCGCGGCCAAGGTCGAATTGTTCCAGCGCACCGCCCCCTGGGTGATGCCGAAGCCCGACCGCGCCATCGGCGGGCTGGAGCGCGCCGCCAATCGCTACGTCCCCGGCTTCCAGCGCGGCTTCCGCGAGCTGATCTACTGGTATCTCGAAGCCCGCGTGCTCGGCTTCGTCATCCGGCCCAGCCTGATGTCCAAGCTGGAAGGCATGGCCAAGCGCTATATCGCCAAGCACATCAAGGATCCCGAGCTGCGCCGCAAGGTGACGCCCGATTACACGATCGGCTGCAAGCGCATCCTGCTGTCGAACGACTATTACCAGGCCCTGGCGCGGCCGAACGTCGACGTGATCACGACGGGCATCGCCCGCATCACCGAGACCGGCGTGGTCACCACCGACGGCGTCGAGCACAAGGTGGACGCCATCGTCTACGGCACCGGCTTCAAGGCGACGGACATGCTGGCCGGCTTCGACATCACCGGCGTCGGCGGCGAGAGCCTGAACGCGCGCTGGAAGGAAGAGGGCGCCCATGCCTATCTCGGCACCGCCACCGCCGGCTTCCCCAATCTCTACTTCCTGATGGGCCCCAACACCGGCCTCGGCCATTCCAGCATGGTCTATATGATCGAAAGCCAGATCCATTACGTGATGGAGGCCCTGAAGCTGATGCGGGCCAAGGGCTACAATCACCTCGACGTGAAGCCCGAGGTGGAGACGGCCTTCAACAGGAAACTGGCGGGCAAGCTGGACGGCACGGTCTGGAACAACGGCGGCTGCATTTCCTGGTACCGGGACGAACAGGGCCGCAACGTCACCCTCTGGCCGGACTTCACCTTCCGCTTCGGCCGGGCGACGGCGCGGCTCGATCCCGCCGACTATGTCGCGACCCCGGCCGCGGCGGTCGCGGCGAAGCGCGAACAGGCGGCGGCGCCCATCGCGGCGGAATGACGGGATCTTGAAATCCCCGGCGGTCGGGGCAAGGTAGAGCGCGATGTCCCGCGTGAGCCCGCCCCGCCGCCATGACCGTTCCTGATCATGCTCTCCCTGAAATCGCCCCCGGGGAAGGGCTGGACCGCTGGCGCGGTCTGATCCGCGCGCGCGAACGCCGGGAACGCTGGAACCGGCGCCTGACGGCGGGCGTGGTCGCGGCGATCTGGGGCGCCTATGGCCTCGGCTTCTTCATGACGGTCACCGCCGACAGCGGTTTCGGCGCCTTTTTCGGGGCGGCCGGGCTGATGGTCGCCCTGATGCCGGCCATGCTGCTCTCCCTCGGCATCCTGCTGGCGCGGGGCTGGCTGGCGCGCCGGGCCGGGCTCGCCCTGCTCGGGCCGCGCCACGGGCCCGCGCGCATGGCGTTCGAGCCGCAGTGGCCGGTGGTCGCGGCCGCCGTCGCCGACATGGACCGGCTCGATTTCGAACCGGACGAGCGCCGGCAGGCCGGGAACCGGCTCGACCAGCTCGCCGGTATCTTCATCGCCCTTCGCCATCTGGGGCCGGAGAGCGACCGCCTTCATGCCCAGCGCCTGGCGCAGGGCGTGGCGCCCCTGGTGCGGGACCTGGCCGACGTGCGCCGCCGCGCCCTGTCGCGGACCATTTCGGGCAGCCTGCCGCCCGGCGGTGCGCCCGGCTTCCTGGCGGGCGGCGAGGTGCCGCGCCCCGTCGCGCCCGCCGTGGAGAAGCTGGAGGCGGCGCTCGCGCTCGCCGGCCGGTCGGACCGCCCCGCCACGGTGGCGGCGGCGCGCCGGGCCCAGGACAGCGCCGGGCGCGCCCTTGCGGCACTCCGCGCCGATACCGCCCTGGCGCCGCGTACCCGCGACCTGATCGAAGCCCTGACGGCGGAAGTCGCGGCCGAACTGGCGCGCGACGGCGCGGGGCGTGACCCGACGACGGCGCTCGAAATCGAGGAACGGCTGATGCGGGCGCGCAAAGGCGACGCCTGAGACAGGCTCCGCCGTCAGGCGCGGGTCATGAGGGCGCGGACCGCTTCCGCCGGCATCGGCCGCGCGAGGCCGAAGCCCTGACCCATGTCGCAATCGTGGAGGCGCGCCCATTCGGCGACCGCGTCGGTCTCGATGCCCTCGGCGACGACAGCCATGCGCAGGGCGTGGGCGAGATCGATGATGCGGGCGGTCAGGCCGGCAATGTCGGGATCGCCCAGATCGTCCAGGAAGCTGCGGTCGATCTTCACCTTGTCGAAGGGCAGGGCCCGCAATTGCCGCAGATTGGCATAGCCCGAACCGAAATCGTCGAGCGCCAGCCGGACGCCTGCGGCATGCAGGGTGCGGACCATCTGATGGGCCATGGCGGCGTCGTCCGGCAACGCCCGCTCGGTGATCTCCAGGCAGAGACGGCCCGCCGGCGCCTCCTCCTCGGCGAGGACGGCCAGGATCCGGGCGGCCGTGCCCTCGGCCGAGAATTGCTGGGGCGACAGATTGACCGAAATCCAGCACGGCGCCGGCCAGTGGCGCAGCTCGCGCAGCGCCTGGCGCAGGATGGTGTCGAAGATGCCGGCGATCAGGCCCGCGTCTTCCGCCAGCGGAATGAAGATGCCGGGCGGAACCGGGCCGTGGCCGTCGCGATGCCACCGGGCCAGGGCTTCCGCGCCGACGGGGCGTCCCGTCTTCATGTCGAAGATGGGCTGGAAGTGAGCGACGACATCTCCCCGTGCGAGGCCGGCGCGCAGGGCCGCCTCCATTTCCAGGCGCTCCCGGTTCATCCGTTCCAGGCCGGCGTCGAACAAGGCATAGGTGTTGCGGCCCTCCGAACGGGCCTGCTGCAGGGCGGCTTCGGCACGGCTCAGCAGGATGTCGACGCCGTCCCCGTCGTTCGGATGGATGGCGATGCCGATGCTGGCCGTGATCTTGCTGTCGGCGACGGGGTGAACCTCCGGACTGCCGATCGCCGCCTGCAGGCGGCGCGCCAGACGCAGGATGTGGTTCTGGTCGACGGTCGGCGGGGTGACGAGGGCAAACCGGTCGCCGCCGAGGCGGGCGGCGATCGTGTCGGCTGCCATGACCTCGGTCATGCGGGCCGCGATCCGCCGCAGCAAGCGGTCGCCGATGCCGGTGCCGAAGCGCTGGTTCACCTGCTTGAAACGGTCCAGGTCGATCAGCAGCAGGCCGATGCAGCCGTTCGCCGGCGCCGCCGCCAGAAACGGTTCGACCGCGTCGAGGAACCCCGTGCGGTTGCGAAGACCGGTCAGGGCGTCGAACCGTTCCAGGCCCTCGAGGCGCGCCTCCGCCAGGCGCCGCTCGGCTTCCGCCTGTTTCAGGTCGCGGTTGCGCACGATCAGCACCGCGATCAGGGCGAAGGACAGGACACTGAAGATCGTGAAGACCCCGTCCAGTTCCCAATCTTCGTGGTCGCGGCTGTAGTGATAGAGCCACTCGAACGTGTCGAGGGAGATCAGCAGCGCCTGAAGCGCGAGCGCCCCGACGATGATCACGACGAAGATCGGCCGGAAGCGGGCGCGTGGGCGATTTGAGAAGGCGCGATCTGTATCTGACATTCTGCTTGCTGCTTGGTTCTTGGCCGGCCGTTCCGACGTGACGATTTCCACCCCTCCCCGGAGGGAATCATGATCGCACGATAGCGGTAAATAAAGTCTCGCTGTACGGCGAAGCGGGATTCACGTGGGCCCCGGAAGCGGCGCGGGCGAGGGAGCGGGTCCGAGAGCGGCGCGCGCCTATGCAATTTTAAGAATATAACAATGGAAAAACACGTTTTGAGATATATAATGTCCCGGCAAATCCCCTAAAGGGGAATCTCGTCTCCAGAACAACGGGGGTCGCCCATGCCTGTCGGAATGTGTGATTCATCGCGCGCGGCTTCGGTCAGGGGACGTGGCGCCGTCGCCTGCCGCGCCATCTTGGCGGCGCTGTCCGTCGCGTCGCTGCCGGCCCTAAGCCCCGCCGCGTCGGCGCAGAGCGTCGGATCGACCTGCTACGAGGGCTATATCGTCGGCGTCGTCGGTCCCTACCCACCCGGCAGAGGCGGCGCCTGGGACGAATTCGGCGTCTATGTCTCGAAGAATTCCTATTGGGACGGAAGCCAGGTCTTCATGTTCTCGGATTCGACGAACATCTCGCTCCAGACCGAGCTCGGGCGCGTTCTCTACGCCCAGGCCGTCAACGCGATGAACATGGGCTACCAGGTCGTGTTGAGTTCCATAAACAACTCATGCGGTTCCTTGGGGTTCAGCACCATTCGGCAGATGAAATAGGGATCGGCGCCCGACAGACCCGAGGCGCGCTGTTTTACGGGAGGCCGGACCATGGAAAAGAGGACAAGGATCGCCGCTTTCTGCCTCGGATCCGTGCTGGCTGCCGGGGCGGTGCCACTCGCCGCCCTCGCCGGCGGCGGCAATCCGCCGGATCCGCCGGAAGACGGCGACTATCGCCTGAGCCTGCCCTCGCAAGGGCGGCCCGACGCGCCCTACCCCGCGCTGGATGACTACACGCCGGACCTGCAGGCGCACGGCCAGGGACCGTCCTACACCGTGCCGGTGTCGCGGCACCACATCATCCCCCTGAACGTCCTGCGGGGGTTCTACAACAATGTCGTCGAGCGCGGGGATCTCCTCTATATCCGCGGCTTCCTGTCGTCACTCGGATCCAACATCAGGCTCTACGCCAGTGCCGCCTCCATGGTCTGCTCCGTCGCCGCGGTGAGGTTCGACCTGATGAGTGCCAGCTATGTCTCGACCTTCATGGCGCAGGGGCGGGTGCGGCCCGGCGGCAGCGACGTTCCGCACGGCTTCGACACATTCGCCGCATTCTATGCCTGGCTGCCGGGAAACCTGTTCGTCGGACCGCGCAACCGAAGCGACGACCCGGGGGAAAATCTCGACGCCGGGGCCCAGTTCATCATCGGCGCGGAACGCTTCGCGATCCTGCGGCGGCTGTACGACAACATGGTCGATTACAACGCCGGGATCGGCGACCCCCTGAATGCCATCATTGCCGATCTGACGCAGGTGGTCCGGTGGCAGCGGGTAACGCCGTTGAGCGCCCAGGAATGGGAACGCGTGTCGGATAACCCGCCCAAGACGCCTCGGTATCGGATCAGGCGCGACCGGATCGACGGTTCCGTCGCGGCGCTCGACGGCGGGCCGCTCGACGCATCGACGCCGGACGGCGACTGTCTGGGCGTTCCCCCCGCGCTGGGCACCGATCCCATGATCGCCATCCTGCCGCTTCTGTTCGATCCGCCGCCACCTCAGTGAGGCGCGGCGGGTGCCTCCGCCATCGGCTTGTCGTGGGCGGCGAAGCGCTCGACCATGGTGGCGCTGGCTTCGTTCAGGCCCTCCACGGTCACCTCGGCCCCGGCCCGGCGGAGCCTCAGCACCGCCTTGTCCAGGGCGCCGATCGACGAGATGTCCCACAGGTGGGCGTGGTGCAGATCGATCGTCACCTGGGGCGGCACCTCGACAAAGTCGAAGCCGCGCAGGAAGGTCTCGGTCGAGGCGAAGAAGACCTGGCCGCGCACGACATAGCGATCGCCCTCGCGCGTGATCGAGATCAGGCGCGAGACCTTGCCGGCGAAGAACACGCCCGACAGCAGCACGCCGACGATCACGCCCTTGGCCAAGTCGTGGGTGGCGACCACGGTCACCACCGTCGCCAGCATGACGACGGAAGAGGGCAGGGGATTGCTGCGCAGCTCGAGGATCGAACGCCACGAGAAGGTGCCGATCGAGACCATGATCATCACCGCGACCAGGGCCGCCATCGGAATGATGCGGACGATGTCGTCGAGCACCAGGATCAGGAACAGCAGGAAGGCGCCGGCGACGAAGGTGGACAGGCGCCCGCGCCCGCCCGCGCCGACGTTGATCACCGACTGGCCGATCATGGCGCAGCCGCCCATGCCGCCGATCAGCGCGGCGGCGATGTTGGAGGCGCCCTGGCCGAAGCATTCCCGGTGGCGGTCGCCCTGGGTCTCGGTCATGTCGTCGACGATCTGGGTCGTCAGCAGGGATTCGAGCAGGCCGACGGCGGCCAGCGCCAGGGAGAAGGGGAAGATGATCCGCAGCGTCTCGAAGGTCAGGGGCAGGTCCGGCAGGGCCAGCATGGGCAGGCTGGACGGCAGTTCGCCGAGATCGCCGACGGTGCGCAGATCCATGCCGAACCCCCAGGCGACGGCGGTCAGCGCTGCGATGGCGATCAGCGGCGCGGGCACGGTCCTGGTCGCCAGGGGCAGCAGATAGATGATGGCGAGACCGGCCGCGACCATGGCATAGGTCGCCGGCGGCACGTCGATCAATTCCGGCAATTGGGCGAGGAAGATCAGGATCGCCAGGGCGTTGACGAAACCGGTGATCACCGAGCGCGAGACGAAGCGCATCAGCCGGTGCAGGCGCAGGAATCCGGCGCCGATCTGCAGCACGCCCATCAGGATGGTCGCCGCGAACAGATATTGCAGGCCGTGTTCCTTGACCAGCGTGACCATCAGCACGGCGGTCGCCGCCGTCGCGGCGGAGATCATGCCGGGCCGGCCGCCGACGACGGCCGAGACGCAGGCGATGGCGAAGGAGCCGAACAGGCCGAGCTTGGGGTCGACGCCGGCGATCGCGGAAAAGCCGATCGCTTCGGGAATCAGGGCCAGCGCGACCAGGACGCCGGACATGAGGTCGCCGCGAATGTTGTGAAACCATTCGTGGCGGTACAGACGCAACGGGGTCATGGGGTCTTCCGATGTGCGGACGCTTTCCCGCCGCCCTCTTCGGGCCGGGCGGGGCGCAACAGGCGTCCTCTCATGGTCCGGCGGATCGGCGGCCGGAAGAGCCACCCGGGGTCTCACCGGGTCCTTCTCGAATGCGAGCAATATGCCTTTGCGATTGCTGCGATGCAACAAGACGGTGCGCATGCATGGCCGCGTTCACCGCATGGCCTTGCCTGCCCCCACGTCCTCCGCTATGGTCGCTCAAAATGAATTGAATTCAACAAAGGAGGAGATCGTGGCGACGGCGAAGGGCGCGGGCCCGTTGCGCATCGGTTGCGCGTCGGGGTTCTGGGGCGATTCCCTCGAAGGCACGGCGCAACTGGTGACGCGCGGCGGCATCGATTTCCTGGTCTTCGACTGGCTGGCGGAAATCACCCTGTCGCTGCTGGCGCGGGTGAAGGCGAAGAAGCCCGAGGCGGGCTATGTCCCCGATTTCATCGAAGCGATCGCGCCCCATCTCGCCACCATCAAGGACCGGGGCATCCGCATCGTCTCCAACGGCGGCGGCATGAACCCCGCCGCCTGCGCGGCGGCACTGGCGGCACGGGCCGAGGCGGCGGGCCTGTCCTTCCGCATCGCCACCGTGGCCGGCGACGATCTGAAACCGGCGGAGGACGAGATCCGCGCCGCCGCCGTGCGCGAGATGTTCACGGGCGCGGCCCTGCCCGACAAACTGGTGACCGCGAATGCCTATATCGGCGCGCGCGGCATCGCCGCCGCGCTCGATGCCGGGGCGGAGATCGTGATCACCGGGCGCTGCGTCGATTCGGCCGTCACGCTGGGGCCGCTGGTGCATCATTTCGGCTGGGACTGGCAGGACTGGGACCGGCTGGCCCAGGGCAGCCTGGCCGGCCATCTGATCGAATGCGGTGCCCAGGGTACCGGCGGCCTCTTCACCGACTGGCAGGCGGTGCCGGGCTGGGACGACATGGGTTTCCCCATCGTCGAGGTGGAGGGTGACGGCGGCTTCACCCTGACCAAGCCGGACGGCACCGGCGGCCTGATCACGCCGCTGTCGGCGGCCGAACAGCTTCTCTACGAGATCGGCGATCCCGCCGCCTATCTGCTGCCCGACGTCGCCTGCGATCTTCGCGCCGTCAGCCTCGTCCAGGCGGGGCCGGACCGGGTGCGCGTGACCGGGGCCCGGGGCCGCCCGCCCAGCGGCAGCCTGAAGGTCAGCGCCACATTCGCCGACGGCTTCCGCATGATCGGCGCCGTCACCATCGCCGGGCGCGAGGCGGCGGCCAAGGCGGAACGGACGGGCGCCGCCATCGTCGCACGCGCCATGCGCCTGATCGCCGAAAAGGGCCTGCCGCCCCTGAGCGAAACCTCGATCGAGGTTCTGGGCAGCGAGGCGACCTATGGTCCCCATGCCGCGCCGGCCGCCAAGGCGGCGCGCGAGGTGGTGTTGAAGATCGGTGCCCGCGCCCCCGTCGCCGCCAGCCTCGACCTGCTGGCCAAGGAGGTGGTGCCGGCGGCGACCGCCATGGCCCAGGGCCTGACCGGCCTCTATGCCGGGCGCCCGGGCGTGGCGCCGGTATTCCGCAATTTCTCCTTCCTGTGGCCGGCGGCCAAGGTGCCGGCGACCGTGACCCTGGGCGCGGAAAGCTTCGCCGTCGACAATCCGGTGCCGCCGGTAGCACCCGCGCCCGTGGCGGTGCCGGCCGTCGACGCGGCGGTGGACGGGGTGGAGACGGTGCCCCTGATCCGCCTCGCCGTCGGGCGTTCGGGCGACAAGGGCGACATCGCCAATATCGGCGTCATCGCGCGCCGGCCCGACTATCAGCCCTATATCCGCGCGGCCCTGACGGTCGACGCGGTCAAGGCCTGGTTCGGCCATCTGGGGGTTTCCCGGGTCGAGCGTTTCGACCTGCCGGGCTTCGATGCCCTGAACTTCATGCTGCACGACGCGCTCGGCGGCGGCGGAGTCGCCTCGGTCCGGATCGATCCGCAGGGCAAGGCGCTGGCGCAGATGCTGATGGATATGCCGGTGAAGGTGCCGGCGGGATTTCCGGGGTGACGATGATGGAACGTTTCGGCTACACGGACGACGAACTCCTCGCCCTGCCCCTGTCCTACCGTCCCGACCTGCTGGCGGGCAAGGTCGCCATGGTCTCGGGCGCCGGCACCGGCATCGGCAAGGCGATCGCCGTCACCCTCGGCCGGCTCGGCGCGAAGCTGGTGATCTGCGGGCGCAAGATCGAGAAGCTGGAAGCGACCGCGGCCCTTCTTGACCGTGCCGGGGCGGCGGTCATGGCCCATGCCGTCTCGATCCGCGATCCGGAGGCGGTGGCGGCGCTGCATCAGGCGGCGACGGACCGTTTCGGCGGCATCGACATCCTGGTGAACAATGCCGGCGGCCAGTTCCCCCAGGCGGCGATCAACTTCTCGCCCAAGGGCTTCAACGCCGTCGTCGACACCAATCTGGCCGGCACCTGGTACATGATGCAGGCGGCGGCGCGCCAGTGGCGGGACGCGGGACGGCCCGGCGCCATCGTCAATATCGTCGCCGTGGTCGGCCGGGGCATGCCCGGTGTGGCCCATACCTGCGCCGCGCGGGCGGGTGTGATCGCGCTTTCGAAGACCGTGGCGATCGAATGGGCGCCGCTCGGCATCCGCATCAATTGCGTGGCGCCCGGCATCATCGCGACCGAGGGCATGAACGTCTATCCGGACGAAGCCCGCAATGCGATGCCCGACACCAATCTGATGCGCCGTTTCGGCACCGCCCTCGACGTCGCGGAACTGGTGGTGCATCTGGGCTCGCCGGCCGGCAATTTCATCACCGGCGAAGTCGTCCATGTCGACGGCGGCAACCAGATCTGGGGCGATCAATGGACCATCCCGCGCCCCGACTGGTACACGACGCCGCAGGAATCGGCGTTTCCGGGGCGATAGGCGAAACGCCGCCGTCAAGAGGACGCGGCGCCAGGGGCGCCCCATCGGGAGAAAGACCCCGGCCTTCGCCGGGGCGACGAGAACGGAAAGAGCGTGAAGCCTCAGCTCACGCCGTTCTTCTTCTTCAGGCCGGCGAGAAGGGCATCCATGCCGCCGTTGCCGATGACGCTGCTGAAATCCTCGCGCTGGGCATTGCGCATCGAGAGGTTCTCGATCACCACGTCGACGATCTGATAGCTGCCCGGGTTGCCGGACAGCAGCCAGTCGACCACGACCGGGGCGCCGCCCTTGGGGCTGACGATCTGGCTGTGCACCAGGGTATTGTCGCCCTGGGGCTGGCTGCCCAGGGTCTGGAGCTGTTCGCCGGCATATTGCGACAGGCGGCGGGAATAGGTCTTCACCACGTCGATCGTGTAGAGGCGGTTGAATTCCTCGATCTGTTCCGGCGTCGCGCTGCGGCGCCAGCGGCCCAGCACGAAGGCGCCGATGGCCGGCACGTCGAAGGCGGTGAGGAAGAGGTCGCGGAAATCGGCCTCGCGCTGATCCGCCGACAGGCTGTCGTCGGCAAGCACGGCGATGGCGCGGCCGCCGAGATCGTCGATGAAGGCGGTGGCGGCGTCGGCGGCGAAGGCGCCCTTTCCGCCCAGCGCCAGAACGACGCCGGCGGCGCCGGTGGCCAGCAGCATTTGACGTCGGGTGGTCATTTCGTCATGCCTCATACGGAACGGTTGGCAGGTCCGGTGTAAACGGCCTTTCGGCCGCGCCGGTTCCGCGGCGCGGCCCGGGTCGGTGCGATGCCGGCTATTGAGCGGGGACCAGGGTCGTGTCGGCGCGGCCGTCGTCGCGGTTCTCGATGGCGGCGGCACGGCGCTGGCGATAGAGGTTGCGGATCGTCGCATAGAGGTCGAGGGACGATGCCTCGATCTCCTCGAAAGCGTCGATGCCGCGGGCGCGGCTGTCGATGATGTCGGCGGCCAGCAGGCCGTAGCCGACGACTTCGGCGTCATTGGCCGGAAGGACATAGGTCAGCGGATCGAAGAGCTGATCGACGCCGAGACCGACCAGATCGCGCGGCGGCCGCGGGCCGATCAGCGGCAACACCAGATAGGGACCTTCGCCGACCCCCCAGACCGCCAGGGTCTGGCCGAAATCCTCGTCGTGACGGGGATAGCCGATGCGGCTGGCGAAATCGTAGAAACCGCCGACGCCGGCGATCGTATTGGTGATGAAGCGCGCCGTGGTGATCCGCGCCCGCGCCAGATCGCCCTGCAGCAGGTCGTTGGCCAGGATGATCGGGGTGCGCAGATTGTTCAGGAAGTTGCGGACGCCGTTCTGTACCCGGTCGGGCACGATGCTGCGATAGACCACGGCCACCGGCTTCAGGGCCATGTAGTCGAAGAAGCGGTTCAGCTCGAAGAAATAGCGGTTCAGCGGCTCGACGGGGTCGTTGCGGCGCTCGAACTCCGCCACGGCCTCGACGTCGCTGGCGGGCGGGCGCTTGGCGCAGCCGGTGGAGACGCCCGCGATCAGCAGGATCGCCATGCCGGCGGCGAGGAGGCGGCCGAATCGCCGGCGCGCGGGGCGAACGGCTACGACGGCCCTGGCGTTCTCGCGATCCTGTGTCACCACATTTCCTCCGCTCTGCCGGAATCACCGGCCCCCTTACCCAAGACGATAGGAATTGGTTGGGTAACATATGGTTCTCATAGGGTTAAAGCCGAATTTGACCCATGGGGCGCGGGCGGGTGCAAATGCGGGCCCGTTCGTCTCATTGTGGCAACAGCGATAGCGGTTTGTCGCCGTTGTTGCCAAAACACATAAAGATATGTTTATGTGTGCTCATGACCGCGCGCCCTGATCGACCGCGGCCCCTTCGGCCTTCCTTCGGATCGCCGACCGATTCGGGGGGCCGGCGATGACCGAACTCCTCGCCGCCCTGAAGGGCGCGGCCGAGCCGACGCGCCTGCGCATCCTCCTGCTGCTCGCCCGGGCCGAACTGACGGTGACCGAACTGACCCAGGTCCTGGGCCAGAGCCAGCCGCGCCTGTCGCGCCATCTGAAGCTGATGGCGGAGGCGGGCCTGATCGACCGATTCCGCGAAGGCGCCTGGGTGTTCCACCGTCCCGCCGCCGACGGTGTCGGCGCGCGGCTGGCGGCCGAGATCGTAACCCTGGCGGACGAGGGCGATCCGGCTCATCAGCGCGATCTCGCCCGGCTCGATGCGATCCTGAAGGCGCGGACCCAGGCGGCGGCCGATTATTTCGCCGCCAATGCCGCCGAATGGGACCGCATCCGTTCGCTCCACGTGCCCGAACAGCAGGTGGAGGCGGCGCTGGACCGGATCGTCGGGCCGGGCCGCATCGACTTCATGCTGGACGTCGGCACCGGCACCGGGCGGATGCTGGAATTGTTCGGGCCGCGCGCCGCGCGCGGTCTCGGCCTCGACATCAGCCACGAGATGCTGTCGCTCGCCCGAGCCCGGCTGGACGCGGCGGGTCTCGCGCAGTGCCAGGTGCGCCAGGGCGATCTCCATGCCATGGCGCTGGCCGATGGTGTCGCCGATCTGGTGATCTTCCACCAGGTGCTGCATTTCACCGCCGATCCCCAGGCCGCGATCGCCGAGGCGGGACGCGTGCTGGCGCCGGGCGGGCGCCTGCTGCTGATCGACTTCCTGCCCCATGAGCGCGAGGAATTGCGCGACCTGCATGCCCATCGCCGGCTCGGCTTCAGCCGGCGCGAGGTGAGTGCCTGGGGCCGGGCCGCCAATCTCGATCTCGATCTCGTACAAACCTTCGTCGGCGATCCCCTGACCGTCGGCATCTGGCTGGGCCGGCGCCCGGCCGCCAACATCACGGACGGGCCCGCATCATGACCCTCGGCAACCTTGCCCATATCAATGTCTCCTTCGAATTCTTCCCGCCCAAGACGCCGGAGATGGAAGACGCCCTGTGGCGCACCGTGCGCCGGTTGGAGCCGCTGAACCCCGCCTTCGTCTCGGTGACCTATGGCGCCGGCGGCTCGACCCGCGAGCGCACCCATCAGACGGTGAAGCGCCTCGTCGACGAGACCGGGTTGAAGCCCGCCGCCCATCTGACCTGCGTCGCCGCGACGAAGGACGAGGTGGACGCGGTGGCGCGCGACTATTGGGACGCCGGGGTTCGCCACATCGTGGCGCTTCGCGGCGACAGTCAGGAACCGGGCGCTCCCTATCAGCCGCATCCCGGCGGCTATCCCTTCGCCGTCGATCTGGTGGCGGGCCTGAAGAAGATCGCGGATTTCGAAATCTCGGTCGCGGCCTATCCGGAAGTGCATCCCGATGCCGCCAGCGCCGAAGCCGATCTCGACAATCTGAAGCGCAAGATCGATGCCGGCGCGACGCGGGCGATCACCCAGTTCTTCTTCGACAACGACGCCTATTTCCGCTTCATGGACCGGGTGCTGGCGGCGGGCATCACCGTGCCCGTGGTGCCGGGCATCATTCCGGTGTCGAACTTCAGGCAGATCGTCAAATTCGCCGGCGCCACGGGGGCGTCCATCCCCGACAGCATGGCGCGCCATTTCGAAGGACTGGACGACGACCCTGAAACGCGGAAACTGGTCGCGGTCACCATCGCCGCCGAACAGGTGCGCGGCCTTGCCGCCGCCGGGGTCAAGGATTTCCACTTCTACACCCTGAACCGGGCGGACCTCTCCTTCGCCCTGTGCCATCTCCTCGGCCTGCGCGCCGCCCGAGAATCGTGATCTGGGGATCGTGAAATGAGCAAGTTCCTCGACGCCTTGAACGACCGCATCCTGCTGTGCGACGGCGGCACCGGCAGTCTCGTGCAGGCGATGAACCTCGACGTCGTCCGCGATTTCGACGGCCAGGAGAATTGCACCGAGGTACTGAACCGCACCCGGCCCGACGTGGTGCGCGAGATCCATCGCAACTATCTCGCCGCCGGCTCCGACATGGTGCAGACCAATTCCTTCGGCGGCTCGCCCATCACGCTCTCCGAGTTCGATCTTCAGGACGAAGCCTTCGCCCTGAACAAGAGTGCCGCCGAACTGGCGCGCGAAGCGATCGAGGAATTCGCCCACGACGGGCGGGAGCGTTTCGTGCTCGGCTCCATCGGCCCCGGCACGCGCCTGCCCTCCCTCGGCCATATCGCCTATGACCCGCTGGAAGCCGCGCTGGCCGTCCAGGCCGAGGGCCTGATCGCCGGCGGCGTCGACGCCATCCTGATCGAAACCTGTCAGGATACGTTGCAGATCAAGGCCGCGGTCAACGGCGTGAAGATCGCGCGCGAAAAGCTGGGGGCGACGACGCCGATCATGGTGCAGGTGACGGTGGAGACCACGGGCACCCTGCTGGTCGGGCCGGACATCGCGGCGGCGGCGACGGTGATCAACGCCCTCGACGTGCCGGTGATCGGCCTCAACTGCGCCACCGGGCCGCAGGAAATGGCGGAACACGTGAAGTTCCTGTCGGAAAACTGGCCGGGGCGGATCTCGATCCAGCCGAACGCCGGCCTGCCGGAACTGCGCGACGGCAAGACCTTCTATCCGCTCTCGCCGGAGGAAATGGCCCATTGGGTGCGCCGCTTCGTGCTCGAGGACGGGGTCAATGTCGTCGGCGGCTGCTGCGGCACCAATCCGGGCCATATCCGTGCCCTCGACGCCATGTTGCGCGAATTGGGCGGCGACCGGGTGCGCCCGGCGCCCAAGGCCCGCAGCTTCCATTGGGTGCCCTCGGTAGCCTCGCTCTATTCCCAGGTGCCCTACCGCCAGGAGAACGCCTATCTCTCGATCGGCGAGCGTTGCAATGCCAATGGTTCCAAGGCGTTCCGCGAGGCCCAGGCGGCGGGCGACTGGGACAAATGCGTCGCCATGGGCCGCGACCAGGTGAAGGAGGGCAGCCATACCCTCGATCTCTGCACCGCCTATGTCGGGCGCGACGAAATCGCCGACATGACCGAGGTGGTCAGCCGCATGCGCGGTTCGGTGAATGCGCCGCTGGTGATCGATTCGACCGAATATCCGGTCCTCGAATCCGCCCTGAAGCTCTATGGCGGCAAGCCCATCATCAATTCGATCAACTTCGAGGATGGCGAGGAACCGGCGGCACTGCGCCTGAAGCTGGCGAAGAAATTCGGTGCCGCCATGGTCGCCCTGACCATCGAGGAAGCGGGCATGGCCAAGACCGCGGCCGACAAGCTGCGCATCGCCCGTCGGCTCTATGATTTCGCGGTGAACCAGCACGGCCTGCCGCCGGCCGACCTGATGTTCGATCCGCTCACCTTCACCATCTGCACCGGCAACGAGGACGACCGCAAGCTCGGCCTCGAAACCCTGGACGCGATCGAGATGATCGCGAAGGACATGCCCGAGGTGCAGATCATCCTCGGCCTGTCCAATATCTCCTTCGGTCTCAACCCGGCGGCGCGCCATGTGCTGAATTCGGTCTATCTCGACCATGCGCTCCGCCGCGGACTGACCGGCGCCATCGTCCATCTCTCGAAGATCATGCCGCTGCACAAGATCCCCGAGGCGGAGGTGAAGGCGGCGGAAGACCTGATCTTCGATCGCCGCGCCGAGGGTTACGATCCTCTCCAGGCCTTCATCGCCCTCTTCGCCGACCGCAAGGGCGCCAAGGCCGAGAAGAAGGCGCGCGCCGAGACGGCGGAGGAACGCCTGGTGCAGCGCATCGTCGACGGCGACCGCCAGGGTCTCGAGGACGACCTGGAGGAGGCGATGACCAAGCACCCGCCCCTCGACATCATCAACAACTTCCTGCTCGACGGCATGAAGGTGGTGGGCGAGCTGTTCGGCGCCGGCAAGATGCAATTGCCCTTCGTCTTGCAGTCAGCCGAAACCATGAAGACCGCCGTCGCCTATCTCGAACCCCATATGGAAAAGATCGAGGGCCAGGAGAAGGGCACCATCGTTCTCGCCACGGTGAAGGGCGACGTCCACGACATCGGCAAGAATCTGGTCGACATCATCCTGACCAACAATGGCTATCGCGTCGTCAACCTGGGCATCAAGCAGCCGGTCGCCGCCATCATCGAGGCGGCGCAGAAGGAGCGGGCGGATGCCGTCGGCATGTCCGGCCTTCTGGTGAAGTCGACCGTGATCATGCGCGAGAACCTGGAGGAGATGACCCGCCTCGGCCTCGACGTGCCGGTGTTCCTGGGCGGTGCCGCGCTGACCCGGAAATATGTCGAGGAGGATTGCGTGCGCGCCTATGGCGCCGGCCGCGTCGCCTATGCCCGCGATGCCTTCGACGGGCTGGACCTGATGGCGCGCGTCGTGAACGACAATTTCGACGATCACCTGAAGGTGATCCAGGAAAAGCGCGCCGGCCGTCCCTCGAACAAGAAGAAGATCGGCACGCCCAGCGAGGCCAGCGTGGCGCGCCCGATCGATTACGCGGAAACCCGCGTCCGGCGCGAAGAACTGGCCAAGGGCGTAACCGTGCCGGTGCCGCCGTTCTGGGGCCCGCAGGTGATCGAGGACCTGCCCCTGAAGGCCCTGGTGCCCTTCCTGAACGAAACCATGCTCTATCAGTTCCAATGGGGCTTCGAGAAGGCGGGGCGCAGCCTCGACGAATACCGCCAGTATGCGGCGCGGGAAATCCGGCCGATCATGAACCGACTGGTCGACCAGTGCCAGCGCGACGGTATCCTGAAGCCGAAGGCGGCCTATGGCTATTGGAAGGCGGCGGCGGAAGGCAATGACGTCGTCCTGTTCGACGAGAGCGGCGAGCGCGAGGTGGCGCGCTTCGGCTTCCCGCGCCAGGCGCGCGGCGGCGGCCTCTGCATCGCCGACTTCTTCCGCGACGTCTCGGCCGGCGAGCGGGACGTGATCGGTCTCCAGGTCGTGACCATGGGCCAGCAGGCGTCGGAGATCGCGCGCCAATGGTTCGCCGAGAACCGCTATCAGGACTACCTTTACCTCCACGGCCTCTCGGTCGAGATGGCGGAGGCGCTGGCGGAATATGTCCACAAGAAGATCCGGGGCGAACTCGGCTTCTCCCACGAGGACGACCGCGACATCGACAAGATGCTGAAACAGGGCTATCGCGGCAGCCGCTATTCCTTCGGCTATCCCGCCTGCCCCAACATGACCGACCAGCACAAGCTCCTCGCCCTCCTCGGTGCCGATCGCATCGGCATCGAAATGGCGGACGAGGATCAGCTCCACCCCGAGCAGTCGACCAGCGCCATCGTCGTCCACCACCCCCAGGCCAAATATTTCTCGGTCTGAGGGGTTAGAACCGCAGCCAGACGGCGCCGATGAGGCCGGTTTCGGCGGGCGTGGCGGCGCCGGCGAAGACCCAGCTGACACCCGCCTGGAGGAACAGGCCGTCATCGAGGGGGCGGACGATGGAAGGCTGGAGCTGGTGCTTGCGGAAGGGCCCGGTCGGAGCGTCGACGGTCCATTCGTTGAAGATCTGGAAGAGGATCATGCCGCCCTTCCCGTCCTTCAGCCCCAGGGTGGCGTCCGCGAGCAGCGTGACGCCGCCGTCCTCCGACAGGCGGGGAGCGAATTCGGTGGCGACGAAGGCGGGAACGGCGCCTTCGCCGAAGGGATGCGGGATCTCGAAGCCGTCGCCCCAGAGCAGGCGCAACTCGGCCTTGTCCGGCGCCGAACCGAGGCGCGCCGCCCGCCCCTCCGGGCCGAGGGCCAGGGTCAGGCCCGGCTGGAGGGACAGAACCTCGTCCTCCTTCGACCACAGCCGGCAGCGCAGGCCGAGAAACAGTTTGGCGAGGCCCTGGTCGTAGCGGGTGTCGGTGTCGAGCCGGCTCCAGGTCGGCTGCAGGACCGCGAGATAGCCGGCCGCCACGCCATATTCGATCCAGGGCGCGATCTCGATCTTGTGTGTCTTCGCCATCGGTCGTCGCCGGCCGTCGTCGTCGAAGCCATCCTCCGCCCTGGTCAGGGTCGAGGTGACGATGATCTGGCCGCGGCCCGGTTCGCCGGTCCAGGCGGCCTGGGCCGGGCGGCCGGGCGCCGCCGCCAGGCCCGCGATCAGGGCGACGGCGGCGGCTCTTGCTCTGCCGCCGCGCCGGCTCACGCCGCCGAACGAAGCGCCAGCCAGTCGGCGGCGATGGTCCAGGTGGTCACGGGCGCCCGGCTGCCGGCGAAGACCCCGGCATGGCCGCCCGGCGCCTCGGCGAACTGCTTGTCGCCGGACGGTACGACGTCCATCACCTTCCGCGCCGCGTCCAGGGTCACGATCTGGTCGCTCTTGCCGGCGATCGCCAGATAGGGGCAGGCGATGG
This sequence comes from Zavarzinia marina, assembly GCF_021568905.1. GTDB lineage: Bacteria > Pseudomonadota > Alphaproteobacteria > Zavarziniales > Zavarziniaceae > Zavarzinia > Zavarzinia marina. The sequence goes on from NZ_JAKGSB010000005.1 coordinate 283,371, forward strand.
CGGCGAAATCGCTGACCGCGCCCTCGCCCAATTCGATCTTGCCCTTGGCCAGCGCATTGTCGAGCCCGACGCGGACGACGAAATCCTTCACGATGCCGCCCGGATAGGCGTGCATGTCGTTGAACCAGCGCGAAACCGTGCGGTTCTCCATCAGATATTCGCGGTCCCACAGGTTCATCAGCAGGTCGGCGTAACCCTGCACGACCCCGATCGGATTGGTCAGCTTGAAGATGTTGGAGGCCATCCAGCCGGGCATCATCAGGCGCCGCGCGTCGATCTTGTCGATGCGGAACGGCGTCAGCCGGCGGATCAGCCGAGTCGGCACCTGCATCGCCTGCACCAGCCAGCCGGCCATGCCGACGGCGCGGCTGTCGATCGGCGTCGCGATGGTGACGATGTTGCGCACGTCCGGGTCGTGGGCCCAGCCCTGATAGACCAGGGCGAAGAGCCCGCCCATGCAATAGCCGACGAGGGAGAGCGCCCTCTCGCCGTGATGGGCGCGGGTGGCGGCGATGGCGTCGGGCAGCAGCCGGGCGGCATAGTCGATCAGGCCGTAGTCGGCATGGCGGCTCTTCGGGCTGCCGAAATCGACCAGATAGACCTTGAAGCCCTTGGCCAGCAGGAAGCGCACCAGGCTGCGGTTGGGCAGCAGGTCGAAGTTCAGCGGATCGGCGGCCAGCGGCGGCACCAGCAGGATGGGTACCGGATGGTGCTGGGTGGCGACCGGCATGGTCTCTTCCCCGACCTCGATGCCGTCTTCCGCCAGGGGGGGATAATAGCGCACGGTCATCAGGCCGCTGCGGTAGACGACTTCGTAGTGGGTCTGTTCCGAGACGTCGAAATTCTCGGAAAACAGCGTGGTTTCGACCGCGTTGCTCACCCATTGCAGGCCGCGCTCGCCGACGAAACTGGACATTTTGACCAGCCGGTTCAGCACCATGTTTTCTTCCACCCCCGCATGTCGTGTTCGTCGCAAACGCCCGCAACCCAACAACTTCGGATTAGCCGGGCGCGCCCGGCTTGGCAAGCCTCATCGCCCGCCGGAACATGCCCGGATCCCGCCCATGCGGCAAATGGTGATCCCGCATGTGCGAAGGCCGGCTTCGCGCGCCCGTCGATCCCGTCTATGATCCGGGCGGGCAAGTTTTTCGGGATGGACGGGTATGACCAGGTCGGATGTCGTGGTGCTCGGGGCGGGGATCGTCGGCGTCTCGGTGGCGCTGCATCTGCAGCAGCGGGGACGTTCCGTCACCCTGCTGGACCGCCGCGCCCCGGGCGAGGAGACCAGCCTCGGCAATGCCGGACTGATCGAACGCGCCAGCGTGGTGCCCTATTCCTTCCCGCGCGAGCTGGCGGTCCTGGCGCGCTATGCCATGAACCACAATATCGACGCCCATTACGATCCGCTGTTCGCGCCCAAGGTGGCGCCCTGGCTGTTCCGCTTCTGGTATCACTCGGCGCCGGAACGCCTGGCGCGCATCTCGGCCGAGATGCTGCCCCTGATCGAGAATTCCCTGGAGGAGCACAGGGCGCTGATCCAGGCTTCCGGTCTCGGCCATCTGATGCGCGAGGTCGGCTGGATCGAGGTCTATCGCAAGGAGGCCAGCCTCGAGGACGGCGTCAAGGAGGCGAAGGACCTCTATGCGCCCCATGGGCTGCGCTACGACGTCCTGGACGCGGCGGCCCTGAAGGCGCGGGAGCCGGCCCTGTCCGACGTCGTGGTCGGCGGCATCCATTGGCTGGACCCGGCTTCGATCCTCGATCCCTCGGCCCTGGTGAAGGGTTATGCGGCCCTGTTCGAGACGCGCGGCGGCCGCATCGTCACCGGCGATGCCCGCAGCCTCGAGGCGGCGCCCGGCGGCTGGCGCTTCGCGACGAGCGACGGCCCGGGCGAGGCGGATCAGGCCGTGGTCGCCCTAGGCCCTTGGTCCGACGACGTTTTTTCGGATCTGGGCTATCAGTTTCCCTTGGCCGTGAAACGCGGTTATCATATGCATTATGGAACGACCGGCGGGGCTGTGCTGAACCACACCCTGCTCGACGTCGACAAGGGTTTCCTGCTTGCCACGATGGCGCGGGGCGTTCGCCTCACCACCGGCGTCGAATTCGCCGACCGGGATGCGCCCCCGAGCCCCATCCAGCTCGATCGCGCCGAACCGGCGGCCAGGGAACTCCTTCCCCTGGGCGACAGGCTGGATTCCGAACCCTGGTTGGGGCGGCGGCCCTGCCTGCCCGACATGAAGCCGGTGATCGGCCGCGCGCCCCGCCACGATAACCTCTGGTTCGCGTTCGGCCACAATCACCATGGTCTGACACTCGGTCCCGTGACCGGCCGGCTGCTCGCGGAGGTAATGGCGGGCGAAACCCCGTTCACGGATCCGGCACCCTATGGCGCCGGGCGGTTCTAGCGGTTCAAGCGTGACAGATGGGAACCATCCGTTTCGGTCGGTCCATCAGGCCGAAATTCCGCCCGATCTCAGGCATCGCCGATCGGGTGCGGTGCCGCCGACCTGCATCTTCCGCACGCATGGCCGGCGCGCCCCGGTTGGAGCCGTTTTTAAATCTAGACAAAAATGGTCGTCTTTAATACGATCATGGCCAGGACGATGATCCTGGATGACCCCCGGAAGGAGGGTGGTGACATGCTGATCCTCGAAAATCTCGGCATGCGGAATGCGGATGGCGCCGAAGTGCTGCGCAATATCGAACTGGCGATCGAGCCCGGCGAGGTCGTCGCCGTGGTCGGCGGTCCCGAGCTCGGCCGGCGGGCGCTGCTGCGCCTGATCGCGGGCCTCGAACAGCCGAGCACGGGCCGCGTGCTGCTCGACGGCAAGCCGCTGGCCGGGCCCGGGGCGGACGTCGGCATGGTGTTCTCCCAGCCGCGCCTGCTGTCCTGGCTGCGGGTGGCGGACAATGTCGGCCTCTGCCTCGAACCCATGCATTTCGCCGACCGCGCGGCCCGCGTCGAGGCGGAACTGCGCCGGGTCGGTCTCGCCGGCCATGGCGGGCGCTGGCCCGCCGAACTGCCGGACGGCAAGGCCCACCGTGTGGCGCTCGCCCGGGCGCTGGCGGTCCGTCCCCGCGTCCTTCTGCTCGAGGATCCTTTCGCCGAACTCGACGCGGACGAGCGGATGGAGCTTCAGGACGGCATTACCCAGCTTTGGGAGGGCGATCGTCCGGCGATGATTCTCGCCACGCGCGATGTCGAGGAAGCGGCGCTGCTGGCGGACCGGGTCGTGGTGCTGCGCTCGCGCCCCGGACGGATCGACCGGGTGATCGAGATGTCGCGCCCCCGCGCCCGCGACAGCCACCGCCTCGCGGTCGCCAAGCGTCGCCTGGCGCGGGTGGTCGACCGCCTGCCCGTGGTGCCGGTCCGCGCCGTGGCGTAATCGCCCGGGTGCCGTCACCACGTGGAAATGCGAAGGGCACCGGCGACGGCCGGTGCCCCTGATGGTCCCGGCACGTCGGTGCCGGGACTGGGCTGATGATGATGTCGTTCAGTCCGCGTCGGACGCGGTCTTGTTCGCTTCCTCGGCCTTGATCTGGCCGGTGCTTGCAGGGCACGCCGGAAAAGCGATGATCTGGGCCGCGCCACCGGCGGCGACCACCTGATACTGAACGGCGGGGGCGTTGGTTTCGGTGTCTTTGTCGGACATGGTCCACCCTCCTTGCTTTTCAGGAACGGGGGACCATAGGCCTCGATTGCGGCAAAAGCGAGTCGTTTTACGCTACGGCATCGGGCGTTTCCGCAATTTCCACCGCGACGGCAAAGCCACCGGTCACTTCTCGCACCGCCTCTGCCGAAATACCGGGCATCGGCGTGATCCGCGCCAGCATGCCGTGCTTCGGATCGTCCGCCACCTCGACCGTCGCCCGCAGGCCGGCGGCGGACAGCGCCTCGCGCAGGATCCGCTCGGTGGCGAGCCGGCGCAGCGGCGGCTTGTGGATCTTGCCGACCGCCGTCACCGGCATTTCCGGCAGGATTTCCAGGTGAACGGGGGCCGCGGCGCGTTCCGGCACACGGGCGCGGACATAGGCCTTCAGATCGTCCGCGCTGACCTCCGCGCCGGGGCGCAGCGCCACATAGGCGGCGGGCAATTCGCCGGCATAGCTATCGGGCTGGCCGATGGCGGCGGCAAGCGCCACCGCTGGATGGGCGGTCAGCGCATCCTCGATCATCTGGGGATCGATGTTGTGGCCGCCGCGGATGATCAGATCCTTCGAACGGCCGACCAGCCAGATGTAGTGATCCTCGTCGATCCGGGCCAGATCGCCGGTATCGAACCAGCCCTCGGGTGCCTCCCGGCCGACGTAACCCTGGAAAACATGGGGTCCCTTCATGCACAGCGCGCCGACCTCGTCCGGCGCGCAGGGCTCCGCCGGCTTGCCGTCGTCGCCGAGACGCATGGGCTGAAGCTCCGTATAGGGCAGGCGAAAGCCGACGGAGCCGGCGCGCCGCTCGCCGAAGCGGGGATTGGTGGCGGAGGCGCAGGTGCCTTCGGTCATGCCGTAACCTTCGAGGATCTTCACCCCCGTCGCCGCCTCGAAGCGGCGGATCAGGTCGGCGGGCATGGGCGCCGCGCCGCAGATCGCCGTCCGCAGCGAGGAAATGTCGCGCCCTTCGATGGGGACGTCCATGAGGGCGGCATAGAGCGTCGGCACGCCGGAGAAGGAATTGCCCCGGAAGCGTTCGACCAGGGCCCAGAAATTCGCCACCACACCCTGGCCGCGATAGCCCTGGGGCGTCAGCAGGACGACGGTGCGGCCGCTGGCGAAGGCGGCGAGTCCGGTCACCATGGTGCCGTTGACATGGAACAGCGGCAGGCCGCACAGCAGCACCCGGTCCTCCGGCTCGGCCATCAGGGAGCCGAGGACGAAGGCCTCGAACACCTGATTGGCATGGCTCTGGCGCGCCAGCTTGGGCGTGCCCGTGGTACCGCCGGTGTGGAAATAGGCCGCCGTCTCGGTTTCGGCGATCGCCCGGCCCGAAACCAGCCGATCCCCCGGCTGGGCGGCGAGGGCGGCGTCGAAATCCGCGATCGTCACGTCGTCCCGTGTGGGCCTGGTGTCGGCCGGGGTCATGGCCGCCAGCATGGGGCGCATGGCCTCCGGCACGAAGGGCCCCATGTCGATGCGCAGCACATGGCGGAGATCCGGTACCAGGTCGATCACCTGCACCGCCTTGTCCCAGAGATCGCTCTGCGGGAAGGGCGCCAGGGTGACGAGGACGCGGCTGCCGGCATTGCGCATGATGTCGGCGATCTTTTCCGGCTCCAGCAGGGGATTGATCGGATTGGCGATGCCCGCCGCCTCGGCCCCCCAGAGGGCGTAATGGGTCTGGGGCAGGTTCGGCAGCAGCAGGGTGACGGCCTCGCCCGGCCCGACGCCGAGATCGTGGAACAGATTGGCCGCCCGGGTCACCTGGGCCAGCAGGTCGCCATAGGTCACGTCGTGGGACGGCAGATCCGGATCCGCCAGCAGGAGAAAGCGGAGCGCCAGATCGTCGCGGTGCAGGCGGGCCGCGCGCTCGATCACGCCATAGGACGAAGTGATGCCATGCAGGCGCTCCGCCAGCGGCACGCGCTCGATGGCCAGTACGTCCTCATAGGTCGCGATGCGGATGCGGTCTTCCATGCTCCCGGTCTCCCCATTGTTTTCTTGATTGTTTTCTTGTCTGTGGTCGCCTTCTTGGCGGCGCAGGCAGGATCGGGGGCCGGCGGCGCGCGGTCAAGAGTGTCCTGATCAGGCGCCATCCCGATCCGCGATCGATGGGGGCCGAGGCTTATGGAAGGTCAGGTGTTCGGGTGCGGCGGTTCCGCCCGAGAGGATGAACTGCATCGCTTCGTTGGCGTTCCAGTCCAGCCACACCAGGCGCTCGGACGGCACCAGTTCCATATAGCCCGACGTCGGGTTGGGCGCGGTCGGGACATAGACGGCGGCAATCTCGCTGCCGGTGGTGCTGTCGGTGAAGAGCTTGGTGACGAAGCCGACGGTCTTCATGTCGGCATGGGGAAATTCGATCAGCACCACGCGCTGCTGGCCGGCGGGCGCCGTCTGGAACGAGGTGATCAGCTTGCGCACGGCGCCATAGACCGATTCGACGAAGGGAATGCGCGCCATCAGGCGATCGAACAGATGCCACAGGCGACGTCCCACCACCGCCGTCGTCAGCGCGCCCAGGAGATAGAGCGCGAACAGCGTGACCACGGCCGCGAGCAGGCTCTGGAACCAGTCCTGGAGGAGCAGGCGGGAAATGTCGGGCTGTCGGGTGGCGAGGCCGTTGGCAATGCCGACCACCACTGGGCGCCCGGCGGCGACCAGGAAATCGAAGACCAGCCGGACCACCCAGGCGGTGAGCAGCAGCGGCAGGCTGGCGAGCAGGCCGGCGACGATATTGCGGCGGATTCTTTCCATCGGGCGCGGATTCCAAGGGCTACGCGAAACGGGGGAGGCTACGCGGAACGGGGTTAAGCGGAACGGGCGGCGCGGTTGGCCTGGGCCCGGTCATTATGCTAGACCCGTGGCGAGATTGCGTCAGATTTCGCCACGGGGTCGCTCATGTTGAAAGCCGGCATCATTCCGGTCACGCCCTTCGCCCAGAACTGCAGCCTGATCTGGTGCGACAAGACGATGAAGGGTGCGGCCGTCGATCCCGGGGGCGACCTGGACCGCGTGCGCGCGGCCCTCGAACAGACCGGCGTCACGCTCGAAAAGGTGCTGCTGACCCACGGCCATCTCGATCATGCCTCGGCCGCCGGCGAACTGGCGACGGAAGCGGGCGTGCCGATCGAGGGCCCGCACGAAGAGGATGCCTTCCTCATCGAAACCCTGCGCGCCCAGGGCGAAGCCTATGGCTTCCCCCTCTACCCCGCCTTCGAGCCGACCCGCTGGCTGAGCGACGGCGACACGGTCACCGTGGGCGAGGAAGTGCTGGAGGTCCGCCATTGCCCCGGCCATACGCCGGGCCATGTGGTGTTCTTCCACGCCCCCTCGAAACTGGCGATCGTGGGCGACGTGCTGTTCAAGGGCTCCATCGGGCGGACCGACTTTCCGCGCGGCGACCACGAAACCCTGGTCCGCTCCATCACCGGCCGGCTCTGGCCGCTCGGCGCCGACGTCACCTTCGTCCCCGGCCACGGCCCCCTCTCCACCTTCGGCGACGAACGCCGCAGCAACCCCTTCGTCGGCGACGCGGCGCTGGCCTGAGGCTGCCGTGGGGGCCCAGGGCCCCGACGTGTCGAGACCTAAAGCGATATGGAGGTCTTTGCGAGGCTTTGGTAAAAACAACCCATGAAGCCATCAAGCCGAGACCGCGCGAAAAACTTGCAAACGACCTTGCGACCTTTTTGCGCCAGGTTGGCCGAAGGGCTCAGAAGGACAAAGAGCCCAACGTTCGCCGGCATGACAGGGACTTCGAGCGCAGGCTTAGGGGCATGTCACCTTTCGAGATCGAAGCCCTGACGCGACTCTGGGACGAAGACGAACAATGTTCCGCGGCAAGATCGCTATCTAGTTTTTCGGACGGGGGCGCCGGCTCTTGGGCAGAGCTTTGTCCGCTGCCCGCAGTTCTTCGATCGCGCGGTCGGCATCGGCCCGGCGCAGGGCCTTTCGCTGCTCGTCGAAGGCCTCGTATTGCGTTTCGGCGTGGCGCCTGGCGGTTTCGATGCCGATGCTGCCACCCCCGCTCAGCACGGAACGGCCCAAATCCCGCAATTGCCGGTCCAAGAGGCGGGTGGCGTCTGCCATGACGACGAGGCGCCCGAGGTCGAGCTGATCCTCGAAAATATCCAGCATGATGCTGGTCAGCCGGTTCAATTCCCGGACCTCGGCATCGGCGAGATAATTCTTCGAGATGCCGACATCGGCCTTGCGGATATTGTCCTTCGGCCAATTGGTCAGCCCCATGTCGGGGGCCGCGGCATCGGCACGGCCGGCGATGATCTCGGCCGGCGTATGCGATGTTACCGCGAAGACGAGCTTGGCCTGGGTGTGCTGGTAGCCTGGGTGTGCTGGTAGAAGGTCCGCGCCGCCTCGCTCTTGCCGTCATAGTCTTGGCACATGGCGCAGATGGTCCGCAGTTCGCGGTAGAGATTGGCTTCATCCGATCGGATGTCGCGGATGATCTCGCGCAGTTCGGCGATGCGGTCCGCATCGTCGGGCCGCTTCAGGCGCGCGGAATCGATCACGAAACCCTTGCGGGCGTATTGGACGAGAATGCCGGTGGCCCAGCGGCGGAACACGGTGGCCTGGGCGGACGAGACCCGGTAGCCGACCGAGATCACCATATCCAGGCTGTAGAGCGTCACAGGGCGTGTGGCGCGAGCAATATGCACTTTTTGCATATTGCCTAGCTCCAGCAATTCGCCCTCTTCCACGATGTTGTTGATATGTCTGGAAATTACGGATTGGTCCCGCCCGAACAACTGCCCGATCTGGGCCTGGGTCATCCACAGGGTTTCACCCTCGAAGCGGATGTCCATGCGAAGGCCCTTGGCGGTCTCATAGACCAGGAAGCGGTCGCCGGATTCGGCGCCCGCGACCAGATGGATGGGCTCGTTCCGATCTTCGCTCATGGCGCATCATAGCGTGAAATCAAGAACATTATAGCAACATTCGCGAGATTCACGCCGGTGGGGCCGGGCGGCTGACGACATAGAGGGCGGAGAGGCCGATCACGGCGAAGACCACAAGGGCGAGCCACCATTGGGGGCGGCTGCCGACCAGGAAGATGCCATAGCCGAGGGTCATGCCGCCGAGGGCGAAGGTCTTGCCCCGGCGCGAGATGGCGCCGTATTGCCGCCAGTCCCGCAGCGTGGGGCCGAATTGCGGTTGGTTCATCAGCCAGGCGTCGAGCCGGGGCGAGGAGCGGGCGAAGCAGGCGGCGGCGAGGATCAGGAAGATCGTCGTCGGCATCACCGGCAGAAAGGCGCCCAGCACGCCGAGGCCCGCGAACATCAGGCCCAGCACCAGGAAGAACGCCCGCCGTGCTCCGTCCATGTTTTCCTCTCGCAACGCCGCCCGCGGGGACGGGCTGGGGCGAAGGAAGCACATTTGAGCCCGGGCGTCGACGGGACCCGTCGTCGCCGGTGTCGCGATCGGAAAATCGGATGAAGCGGTTCAGCCGGCCGAGACCCGGCGTCCGCCGCGCAATTCGCGCGGGCTGTGGCCGAAGCGGCGGCGGAAATGGCGGCTGAACTGGGCGGGATCGTGGAAGCCCCAGCGAAAGGCGGTTTCGGCGATGGTCTCCGTCCGGGCCGGATCGGCCAATTGCGCCGCCGCCGCCTCGAGCCTGAGGTCGCGGATCCATTGGCCGATCGAATGGCCGTGGGCCTGGCTGAACAGGGCGTTCAGATAGCGGACGGAAATGCCACAGGCGGCGGCGATGCCGTCAGGGCACAGCGCCGGATCGGTCAGGTGGCGGCGCACGTGGCGCTCGATCCGGGCGAGATGGGCGCGGCGCACGGTGGACAGACCGCTGTGGACGGCACGGGCATCATTCTCGATCGCCAGGGCCAGCAGGTCGACCAATGTGTCGCCGACACCGGCACGCTCCGCCCGGCCGGCGGCGGCGAGGCGCGACGGGATCAGGCGCAGCATGTCGTGCAGCAGGGCGGCGGTGCCGAGGCCGGCATCGGCGACCAGGCTCGGCATGCGGTCGACGGCGCCGAGCCGGCGTTTCATGACCGCCAGCGGCACGCGCAGGCTCCAGACCTCGTTTTCCGCCAGGGCCTGGACGAAGAGCGAGGGCAGGCAGCTCTGTTCCACCAGCATCTGGTTGCGCCGGCAGGTCAGCTCCAGCCCGCCCTGGGTGTAGACGATCTCGGAGCGCGTGGCGAAGGAGACGAGGAGCACATCCTCCTTGTCGGCGGCGAGGTGCCGCGCCTCGCGCAGATAGGAGACCGGGCCCGAGGCCATATAGGCGACCGACGCCTCCCCCAGATCCCAGGACAGGAGCCGGCCCGAGAAGGCCTCTGCCTCGGTCATCGTGTCGACGGGAAAGAGGACGTCGCTGACCGCGTCGCGCCAGGGCGTCAGGGGGCCGGACGGCAGCGGTTCGGCCGTCGCGAATTCACGAAACATCGCAAGCCCTCCACCTGAACGCGACCATCGGTCAAGGGTAAGGCGCGCTTCGGGCGGCGCCAAGGATCTTTGCGGCGGTGCGAAAGAGACTTGTCGATTTCGGCACAAAGATTTGCGCGCCGGGGCACGGCGGCGGCTGGCGGATTGGCGCCGCAGGGTCGCTTTGCCAGTCTCGATCTGGATTTATTCGCAACTGCGAGAGGAAGGATCGGCGCCCATGGCCAAGCGTTTTCACCTCGGCTGGTTCACCAATTTCACCACGGACGAATGGAACGGCACTTTCGCGAATGGCGGCGATCCGTGGAACGGCCAGTTCTATGTCGAGATGGCCCAGGCCCTGGAACGCGCCTGCTTCGACTACATCATGTTCGAGGACAAGCTGGCGATTTCGGAAATCTACGGCGGCACCTCGGAGGCGGTCCTGAAACACGCGCTCGGCATGGTGCCCAAGGGCGATCCGGCGCCGCTGGCGGCCATGATCGCGGGCAAGACCTCGAGGATCGGCATCGTCGCCACCCTCTCCACCCTCGGCTATCCACCGTTCCTGCTGGCCCGCCTGTGCTCCACCATCGACAGTCTGGCGGAGGGGCGCTTCGGCTGGAACATCGTGACCAGCGCCGAGAATGCGGCGGCCCAGAATTTCGGCCTCGACGCCCTGCCGCCGCGCGAACTGCGCTACGACATGGCGCACGAATACATGGACCTCGTCTATCAGCTCTTCGACTCCTGGGACGCCGATGCCGTGGTGCGCGACCGCGAGACCGGCACCTACGCCGATTTCACCAAGGTCCGGCGGATCGATTTCGAAGGCCGCTTCTTCAAGTGCCGGGGCCCCTTGAACACGGTGCGCTCGCCCCAGGGCATTCCCGCCCGCATCCAGGCCGGCGCCTCGCCCAAGGGGCGCGACTTCGCGGCGAAGCACGCCGACGCCGTGGTCGCGGTCAATCAGGGCGTCGAAGCCATGAAGGCGTTCCGCGACGACATCCGCGCCCGCGCCGCCGCCCTCGGCCGCGATCCGGATTCGATCAAGGTGCTCTATCTCGTCGCCCCGACCCTGGCCGAGACCGAGGCGGAGGCCCGGGCGAAATACGCCCGCATGGTCGAGGATCCGACCTTCATCGAATTGAACCTGTGCCTGATCTCCTCGATCACCGACATCGACTTCAAGCAGTTCGATCTCGACCAGCCCCTGCCGGAAAGGCTCACCACCAATGGCGAGCAGGGTTCGCTCGACGCCTTCCAGCAATGGGGGTCCGGCAAGAGCCTGCGCCGGCTGGTGACCGAGGCCTCGGGCGGGCTCGTCTCGTCGGTGCCCCTGATCGGCACGCCCGACAGTATCGCCGACCGCATGGGCGAGGTGATGGAAGAGGTCGGCGGCGACGGCTTCCTGATCACCACGCCCCATCTCGGCGTCAACCGCCGCATGATCGTCGAGGTGACGGACGGCCTCGTCCCCGCGCTTCAGCGCCGGGGCCTGATGCGCACCGAATATTCCGGCAAGACGCTGCGCGACAATCTGCTGGCGTTCTGAGGTCCGCTTTCTCTTGGCGAAAACGCGCCCCTCAGGGCACCACCTTGTCCAGCCAGTCGGCGGCGTCCGCGGCCATGTCGTGCCAGCCGGGCTCGGACAGCATCCAATGGCTGAAGCCGTCGTAGAGACGGAACACGGCGTGGTCGTCACCATCGCGGTAGCGCGCGGCGATGCGCTGTACCGTGCGCGCGGAATTCACCCGGTCGGCGCTGCCGGCGGCGGCGAAGACGGGGCATTTCACGGTCCACGGCTCGACCCGGCTGGCCCGGCGAAGATCCCACGGCCAATGCATGATCTCGAACACGGCGCGACCCGATTCCGGCACGAAACGCTCGAAGGTGGCGCGCCGTTCGCTGCGCGGCAGGCGATTCAGGGTGTGATCGGCGGCAACGCGATAGACCGGGTGGATCGGCCCGTCCCAGAACACGCCGAGCGTCGCGACCATGCCGACCGCCGACAGAACCTCGAAGTCGGTCGACGGGATCAGGCCCCAGGGCGGGCTCGGCGCCAGCAGCACGATCGCCCGTGCCAGGCCCCGCGACGCCAGCATCTGGGCCAGCAGGCCGCCCATGGAATGGCCGACCAGGACGGGCTTTTCCGGCAGGCTCTTGATCAGGCGCGCGAGGTCGTCGGCATAGTCGACCAGGCTGGTGCGGCCCAGATTGTGGTGGGGCCGGCCATGGGCGGGCGTGTCGTGATGCAGGAGATCCGGGGTGTGGCAGTTCCAGCCCCGCGCCGTCATCGCGCCCGCCCAGTTCTCCATCGCCCAGCCGGCGCAGAAGGCGCCGTGGATCAGGACCATCTCGCCTCTTGCGGCTTTCGCTTTCCGTGGTGCCATCATGCCCTCCGTCAGGCCGAGAAGAGGGGGGCGAACTCGGCGACCACGGCTTCGTAGAGGGCGCGTTTGAACGGCACGATCAGGCCCGGCAGATCGCCGTGAGGAACCCAGCGCCAGGCGGCGAATTCGGGATGTCTGGTTCCGATGTCGATGTCGGCGTCGGTGCCGAGGAAACGCATGGCGTACCATTTCTGGCGCTGCCCGCGATAGCGCCCCTTCCAGACCTTGGGCACCAGTTCGGCCGGCAGGTCATAGGTCAGCCAGTCCCGGCTTTCGGCGACGATCTCGGCCTTTTCGGTGCCGATCTCCTCGCCCAATTCCCGGATCGCGGCGGTCTCCGGCGCCTCGCCCTCGTCGATGCCGCCCTGGGGCATCTGCCATGCCTCCACCAGATTGTCGATCCGCTGCCCGACGAAGACGAGGCCGTCGGGGTTGATCAGCATGATGCCGACACAGGGGCGGTAGGGCAGGGCGGATATATCCATGGGCGTGACTCGTGTTACGGAACGGATTACTCGGGATGGGGCGCGTCGGCGGCATGCGGAGCCGCGCCATGCGCCGCGGGTTCTGGGGCATCGCCGCCGGGAAGGGTGTCGGGAAGTGTAACCGTGTCGGCAAGCGCGCTGACCGGCGCCAGCACCAGGCCCTTGTCGGCGAGGCCGGCGCTCCAGGCCGCGATCCGCTCGATCGAGCCCGGATAATCGGCGGCGATGCCGATGGCGGCGCCACCCTGGCGGGCGAAACGCTCCAATTCAGCGAGGCGGGCATCGACGGCGGCACGCGTGGGCGTCGCATCGATGAAGCGGGTGGCGACGGCGCGCGGCAGGCCGATCTCGCCCGCGATTTCCGGCAGGACGGAGGTATCGGCGGTGCGGCTGTCCAGCACCATCAGGCCGCGCGCGCGCAGCGCCTCGGCGGCGGGGCGGACGGCGGCGGCATCGGCGGTGAAGCGCGAGCCCATATAGGTCATCACGCCGACATAGCCGGTGGTGCGCGACAGGCTCCATTCCAGGCGCGAGCGGTTGTCGGCGGCGGAAAGATCGGTCATCAGCGCCTTGGGGCCGGGATCGCTGGTCGGGAAATCGACCGGTTCCATCGGCACCTGGATCAGGAATTCATGGCCTGCCCGGCGGGCCTTGGCGGCCCAGTCGTCCAGGTTGCGGGCATAGGGCGAGAAGGCCAGGGTGACGTCGGGCGGCAGGGTCTCGATCGCCCCGGTCGAGGTCGACTCGCGAAGGCCCAGGCCGGCGACGACGATCGCCACGCGCGGTCGCGCCGTATGGTCGCCGAAGGGCCGGGCGTAGACGCGCCAGGGCTGGCGTCCGTCGGGCCCGATCACCGGCAGGCTGCCGTCGCGGCCCCGTTCCACCAGACGGGGATCGGGGGCCGGCGCCAGGGCGACGTCAGCGGCCGGGACGGGGGCCGCATCATGACCGGGGTCGGCGTCATGATTGGGCTCCGCGCCAGGGGCGGTCGCGGGGGCATGGGTCTCGGCGGGTTCCGCCGGTGAAGGGGTATCGTGGCCGGCTGCCGGTGGTTCGGGGGCGTCCACCACCGCGCCGTGTTCCGCGTCTCCGCCGGCCGGCTCGTCTTGGGTTGCTTCCGAGCCGTGGCCTTCCGGCACCGCCGGGGTCTCATGGCCGGCGACCAGGTCCTCGGCCGGGGCTTTTTCGGTGGGGGCATCCGCGATGCGGACGACGATCCGGCCTTCGCGGCCGGCGCCGCCCGGGCCGCTCAGGGCCGCCCAGGCGACCAGGGCGCCGACGGCGGCGACCGTGCCGAGGACGGCGAAGGCGAGAACCGGGGGGCGGCGGGGTTCCGCCGTCTCCGCCTCCGGCGCGACGGTCTCGGCATCGTCCGTCGCGTCCTGCTCCTTCTCGCCGTCCGCCATCGCGGGGCTCCGCGCCGTCAATTGGCGATCTTGCCGTCGACCACCTTCAGCGTCTTCAGCAGGGCCAGAGCCTGATCGAGCTGCGCGTCCTGGCTGCGGTCATCGGGAATGCTCTGGGCGCTGCGCGGGCCCGTATCCTCCTCGCCTTCGCCGGCGAGATGGTTGGGCAGATCGGCTTCCGAGCGCAGTTCGGGCGCATCCTCGGGATCGACGCCATCGGGCAGGGGCTGGGTGACGACGCGGTCGGGCTCGATTCCCTTGGCCTGGATCGAGCGGCCGGACGGGGTGTAGTAGCGCGCCGTGGTCAGGCGCAGCGCGCCCTGGTTCGGCAGCGGGATGATGGTCTGCACCGACCCCTTGCCGAAGGAGCGCGTGCCCATGATCACCGCGCGCTGATGGTCCTGCAGGGCGCCGGCGACGATTTCCGAGGCCGAGGCGGAACCGCCGTTGATCAGCACGATCACCGGCTTGCCCTCGGCCATGTCGCCGCGCGTCGCGCTGTAACGCGAGACGTCGTCCGGGTGACGGCCGCGGGTCGAGACGATTTCGCCCCGGTCGAGGAATTCGTCGGAAATCGCCACCGCCTGATCGAGCAGGCCGCCCGGGTTGTTGCGCAGGTCGAGGACGACGCCCTGCACCTTGTCGGGGCCGATCTCGCGCGCGAGGTCGGTGATCGCCTGCTTCACACCCGAATCCACCTGCTTGTTGAACTGGGTGACGCGGACGTAGATCGCATCGCCTTCCCGGCGCGAGCGCACGGCGCGGATGCGGATGACGGCGCGGGTGATGGTGACGTCGAAGGGCTTGGTCACCCCTTCGCGCTTGATCGAGACGACGATCTTGGAATCGATCGGGCCGCGCATCTGCTCGACCGCTTCCTGCAGGGTCAGGCCCATCACGTCCTTGCCGTCGAGGGCGATGATGTAGTCCCCGGTCTTCAGCCCGGCGCGCGACGCCGGCGTGTCGTCGATGGGGGTGACCACCTTGACGTAGCCGTTCTCCATCGTGACCTCGATGCCGAGGCCGCCGAATTCGCCGTCGGTCTGCACCTGCATGTCGCCGTAGGCCTTGGCGTTCATGTAGGAGGAATGAGGATCGAGAGAGGCGAGCATGCCGTTGATGGCAGCCTCCACCAGCTTCTCGTCCGTCACCTCGTCGACATAGTCGCTCTTCACGCGGTCGTAGACGTCGCCGAAGAGATTGAGCTGGCGGTAGGTTTCGGCCGAGGACGCGGCCTCCACCACCAGGGGCACGGCGGCGCCCGCCGCGAACGCGAGGAAGGCCACGACTGCTCGATTCATTCGCTTCATCCGCTTACCTTGGTGGCGCGTGGCGACAGCCAGGGACCGAGATCCACAGGCGCCCCATCGTGCCTCAGTTCGATATATAGAACAGGACGGCTACCCTCGGCGGCACCTTCCATCTGACCGACCGGCTCACCAGCCAGAACCTTCTGCCCGACGGTCACGTCGATACGCTCCATCCCCGCGAGGAGGAGATGATACCCGTCGCCTTGCGACAGGATCAAGAGTTGGCCATAGCCTGAAAACGCGCCGGCGAAGGCGACGGAGCCCGCGGCGGGCGCGGTGACCCCCGCGCCGGCCCTGGTGGCGATGCGAAAGCCCCTGGCGGTCAGGCCGTTCGCCTGGCGATCGCCGAAGCGCGCGACGATCTCGCCCGCCGCCGGCAACGGCAATTTGCCCTTCAGGGTGGCGAAACGGGCCAGAATGGCGGGTCTCGGGGCTTCGGCCGGGACCGGCACCGCCTGCTCGCCCGGGGGCGTCGCGGCGGCGACTGCCGCCGCCCGTTCTGCGGCGCGGCGCGCGGCCTCCGCCGCCTCGGCCGCCTCGCGCGCCCGGCGCTGCTTCTCGACCGCCGCGATCAGTTCCTCGATCGACTTCGCTTCGGCGGCCAGACGGTCGACCCGGCGCGATTCGGCGGCGGCGAGGCCGGCCAGGCGCTTGTCGTCCGTCGCCTTTCGCCCCAGCAGCCTGTCCAGCTCGGCCCGTTCGACGGCCAGCGCCGCCAGCGTGTCCTCGAGGCTGCCGCGTTCGACCGCGAGACGGGCGCGCAGGGCCGCCAGCGCGGTCAGGTCGCGGCCGAGGGCATTGGCCCGATCACGCAATTCGGGCAGAAGGTCGCGCAGCACGGTGCCGGTATGGGCGATGTCGAGGGCATTCTGGCGCCGGACCATGAGCAGGACCGGCGGGCGCCGCGACAGCCGCGTCAGGGCGCCGAGAAGGCGCGACAGGGCGGCGCGGCGGTCGGCCAGGGCGGCGGTCTTTTCGGCTTCGGAGGCGGCGAGTTCGGCCATGCGCCGTTCGATCGTATCGGCCGCCGCCTCGCGCTCGCGCAATTGGGCGGCGCGTTCGACCAATTGGGTCTTCAGGCTGTCGATTTCCCGGGCCAGGCGGGCCTTTTCCGCCTCGACCTCGGCCTGGCGGCGGCGCGCGTCTTCCAGTTCGGCCTGGACCGCGCGAAGTTTCGAAGGATCGGCCTCCTGCCCGAGGCCGTTTTCCACGCCGCCGAGGAAGACCCCGGCGGCCAGGAGAAGGAGAAATGCGTGCCGGCGCCGGGCGTCAGGCGCTGGCACGCGTCGCGGGCGCATGGGCGGCTTTCGCACCGGCATCCGCCGGTACCAGCAGGGAATGGCCCGTCATCACCGCCGGCTGGTCGAGGCCGAGGAACGGCAGCAGCGTGGGCGCGATATCCGCCAGCCGCCCGTCCGAAAGGGCGACGGCGCTTTCGGCGTTGAACAGCAGGGCGGGCACCAGATTGGTGGTATGGGCGGTATGGGCGCCATGGGTATCGGCGTCGAACATCTGCTCGATATTGCCGTGATCGGCGGTCACCAGCATGACGCCGCCGGCCGCCGCCACCGCCTCCGACAGGCGGCCCAGGCAGGTGTCGATGGTCTCCACCGCCTCGATCGCCGCCGCCATGATGCCGGTGTGGCCGACCATGTCGGGATTGGCGTAATTGACCACGATCAGGTCGTAACCCTTGCCCGCGATCGCTTCCACCAGGCGGTCGGTCACCTCGGGCGCCGACATGGCGGGGGCGAGGTCATAGGTCGCGACCTTGGGGCTGGGCACCAGGATGCGGTCCTCGCCCTCGAACACCGTCTCCTCGCCGCCGTTGAAGAAGAAGGTGACGTGGGCGTATTTCTCGGTCTCGGCGATGCGCAACTGGGTCTTGCCGGCCTTGGCGACCACGGCGCCCAGCGGGTCCTCCACCCGTTCGGCCGGGAAGATCGCGGGGATCAGGGCGTTCAACTGGCTCGAATATTCGACCATGCCGGCGATGCCGGAAAAATCGGGCACGCGGGCGCGCGGGAAACCGTCGAAATCCGGGTCCAGCAGGGCGATCAGGATCTCGCGCGCGCGGTCGGCGCGGAAATTGGCCATCAGCAGGCCGTCGCCCGCGTTCATGCCGCGATAATTGCCGATCGCGGTCGGCAGGACGAATTCATCGGTCTTGCCGGCGGCGTAGGAGGCTTCGACGGCGGCGCGGGCGTCCGGCGCGCTTTCGCCGGCGGCATCGACGAGCGCGCCATAGGCGAGACCGACCCGGTCCCAGCGCTTGTCGCGGTCCATGGCGAAATAGCGCCCGGAAATCGTGCCGAAGCGCCAGCCCGGCACGCCGTCCAGCGCCGTCCCGAAATCGGCCAGATAGTCGAGCGCGCTCTTCGGCGGGGTGTCGCGGCCGTCGAGGAAACCGTGGACGACGGTGTCGACGCCGTGGCTGGACGCGATCTTGATCAGGGCGACCAGATGGTCCTGATGGGAATGCACGCCGCCCGGCGACAGCAGGCCCAGGAGATGCAGCACGCCGCCCTTCGCCTTCACCGCCTCGATCACCTTCAGCAGGACGGCATTGTCGGCCAGGGTGCCGTCGGTGATCGCCTGGTCGATGCGCGGCAGATCCTGCATGACGACGCGGCCGCCGCCCAGGTTCATGTGGCCGACCTCGGAATTGCCCATCTGGCCGTCCGGCAGGCCGACGGACAGACCGGACGTCTGGATCAGGGCGCGCGGGCAGTCGGCGACCAGGCGCCGCCAGTTCGGGGTCCGGGCCTTGGCGATGGCGTTGTCCTCGCCACCCTCGCGCCAGCCCCATCCGTCCAGGATGCACAGAACGACGGGTTTCTGCGGGGTCACGGGAAGGGTTGCGTCAGTCATGGCCAAACCTTGAACGAAGAATGCGAACGCCGGGTAAACGAAGCGGGAGCGAAATCGCTCCCTCTCTCATGCCCTGTGATATGGGTGCCCATCCAGGATGGTGCCAGCACGATAGAGCTGCTCCGCGAGCATGGCGCGCACCATCAGATGCGGCCAGGTCGCGGGACCGAATGAATAGCAGAATGCGGCGGCGCTGCGAACCGTGTCGTCGTGACCGTCGGCCCCGCCGACGAGAAACGCGACCTTGCCGACGCCCTGGGCGCGGAAGCGGTCCAGGCGCCCCGCCAGCCCTTCGGACGAGAGCACGTCGCCGCGTCCGTCCATGGCGACGATCGCCGCCCCGGCCGGCACGGCGGCCAGCAGCAGTTCGCCCTCGCGCTTCCGGCGGGCGGTGCCCGAAAGGCGCTTCTCCTCGACCTCGATCATCTCGATCGGCGGTTTCAGACGCCTGGCATAGGTCTCGAACAGGCTGCGCTCGGGATCCTTGGCGCCGAAACGCCCGACCGCGACGAGGGAGAGCCTCAGGCCCAGCATGGCCGGCCGCCGCCCGGCCTCACTCCGTCTCCGGCCGGAAATCGGCCTGCCACATCTTCTCGAGCTTGTAGAATTCGCGCACTTCGGGGCGGAACAGATGGACGATGACGTCGATGGCGTCGATCAGCACCCAGTCGCCGGCCGCTTTGCCCTCGGTCCGGCAGGGGCCCAGCTTGGCCTCGTCCACCGCCTTGACGACATAGTCGGCCAATGCCGTCACCTGACGGCCGGAACGGCCGTTGGCGATGACCATGAAATCGGCGATCGACGACTTGCCGGCCAGATCGATGGTCAGGATCTCTTCCGCCTTGTTGTCGTCCAGCGTCTTCACGATCAGGTCGAGAAGGGTGCGCGCGTCGTCCGACGGCGCGGGCCTGGCCTTCGCCTTCCGCGGCTTCTTGCGCTCCGCCGCCATGTCGACGGCGATCAGGGTGGCGTCGGTCCCGGCCTCGTCCGCCGGCTTCTTGCGCAGACGGATGCGCTTCGGCTTGGCGGGCACGGCGGCGTCGACTTCGGACTCGGTGACGTCTTCCGAGGATTGCTTGCGCGGGGGCAGGATCTTGTCCTCCTAGCGGGCCGGCGCGCGGCCGGCGCGAATGGCGGTGGCGGATGCCGGGTTCAGTTTCATGGTCACGAAGGCCCAGGCGGGCGTCCGTGCGGATCTCAGGGTACGGCGGGCGGGGCCCGTCAGCCGCGCGGCGGCGAAACGATGCGCGGCCGGCGCGCCCAATGCCGCCAGAGAATAGGAAGGCCGGTCGAAGACGGCAACCGGCACATCGTGAAAGATATGCTGCCAATGGCGCCAGCGGTGGATGCCGGCCAGATTGTCGGCCCCCATCAGCCAGACGAAGCGAAGGCGCGGAAAGCGCCGGTGCAGCACGCGGATCGTCTCGGCGGTATAGACGGTGCCGAGGCGGCTTTCGAGATCGGTCGCCAGCAGGCGGGGATGGCCCGCGATCATCGCCTCGGCCGAAGCCAGGCGCGCGGCCTGGGACGCCATTTCCGCCGCCGACTTCAGGGGGTTCTGGGGCGAAACCAGCCACCACACCTGATCCAGTCCCAAGTGGCGCAATGCCGACAGGGCGACGTCGCGATGGCCGGGATGGGCCGGGTTGAACGAGCCGCCGAACAGGCCGATCGACAGCCCGCCGACGGAACCCGCCGTCCTGATCCGCGACAGGGCTGAAACGGCGGGCAGAATCAAGGCCGGATCTGGCCCGTGCCGCGCACCAGATATTTCATGGTGGTGAGCTGTTCCGCCCCGACCGGCCCGCGGGCATGCAGGCGGCCGGTGGAAATACCGATCTCGGCCCCGAAGCCGAATTCGCCGCCATCGGCGAATTGGGTGGAGGCGTTCAGGGTGACGATGGCGGAATCGACCGCGCTCAGGAAGCGTTCGGCCGTCGCCGCGTCCCCGGTCACGATGGCATCCGTATGGCCGCTGCCGTGGCGCGCGATATGGGCGATCGCCCCCTCGACCCCCGCCACCTGTTTCACGGCGACGATGGCTTCCAGATATTCCGTGTCCCAATCGGCGTCGACCGCCGGCACGACGCGGGGATCGGCGGCCTGGGCCGCCCTGTCGCCGCGCACCTCGCAGCCGGCGTCCAGCAGCATCTCGACGACGGCGGACAGCAGGGGGCCGGCGGCTTCGTCGACCAGCACCGTCTCGGCCGCGCCGCAGACGCCGGTGCGCCGCAGCTTGGCGTTGCGCACGATCGCCAGGGCCATCTCGGGGTTGGCCTTGCCGTCGACATAGACATGGTTGTTGCCGTCCAGATGGGCGAGCACGGGCACCCGCGCCTCCGCCTGGACGCGGCCGACCAGGGATTTGCCGCCGCGCGGCACGATCACGTCGATCAGGTCCTGCGCCGCCAGCATGGCGCCGACCATGGCCCGGTCCGCGACCGGCACCAGTTGGACCGCGTCCGCCGGCACGCCATGGGCGGCCATGCCCGAAACGAAGGCGGCATGGATCGCGCGGGACGAATTCAAGGCTTCCGAACCGCCGCGCAGGATGACGGCATTGCCGGAGCGCAGGCAGAGCGCGGCGGCATCCGCCGTCACGTTGGGCCGGCTTTCATAGATGATGCCGATCACGCCGATCGGCACCCGGACGCGCTGGATGCGCAGCCCGTTGGGCCGGTCCCATTCGGCGGCGACCTGATCGACCGGGTCGGCTAGCGCCGCGACGGTCTCGATGCCTTCGGCGATGCCCTCGACCCGCGCCTCGTTCAGCAGCAGGCGGTCGAGGAGGGCATTGGACAGGCCCATGGCCCGGCCGCGCTCCAGATCGACCGCATTGGCGGCGAGGATCGCCGGCGTCGCGGCGCGGATGGCGGTGGCGGCGGCGTTCAGGGCCTCGGTCTTGGTCGCGGCCGGCAGGGTGGCCAGGGTGCGGGCGGCGGCACGCGCACGCGCGCCCATATCCGCCATCAGGGCGGTCGCATCCAGGATCTCGGCGTCCTTGGCCAGGGTCACGTCACGCATGGCTCTTCTTCGGCTTCTTCTTCAGTCGTCTGTCGCGAGGTCGTCGCGATGGATCATCTCGTCCCGGCCACGGTAGCCGAGGATATTCTCGATTTCACCGGATTTATGCCCGGCGATGGCCCGCGCATCCTCGGACGCATAGGCGATCAGCCCGCGCCCCAGCGCCTTGCCGTCCGGCCCGACGACGACGACGGCATCGCCCCGGCTGAATTCGCCCTCGACCGCGCGGACACCGGCGGGCAGCAGGCTCTTGCCCTTGGCCAGCGCCTTGGCGGCACCCTCGTCGACGATCAGGCGGCCCTTCGGCCCCAGGCTGCCGCCGATCCAGAGCTTGCGCGCCTGGCGCGGGCTGCGGTCGGCCAGGAACCAGGTGCAGTTGGCGCCGGCTTCGAGCGCCGAGATCGGGCGTTCGACATGGCCGGAGCCGATCACCATGGAACAGCCGGCGGCCAAGGCCACGCGCGCCGCCGCGACCTTGGTGCGCATGCCGCCGGAGCCGACGCCCGAGACGGGATCGCCGGCCATGGCCTCGATCTGGGCCGTGATGCCGGTCACCGTGTCGAGGCGCCGCGCCGTGGGGTCCGTGCTCGGATTCGCCGTATAGAGCCCGTCGATGTCGGAAAGCAGCACCAGGCAATCGGCGGAGGCGAGTTCGGCCACCCGCGCCGCCAGGCGATCATTGTCGCCATAGCGGATCTCGGAGGTGGCGACCGTGTCGTTCTCGTTGATCACGGGAACGGCGCCCAGCTTCAGCAGGGTGCCCATGGTGCTGCGGCCATTGAGGTAACGCCGGCGGTTCTCGGTGTCGTCCAGGGTCAGCAGGACCTGGGCGGTCGAAATGCCGTGAGCGCCCAGCACTTCCTGCCAGGCATGGGACAGGCGGATCTGGCCGACGGCGGCGGCGGCCTGCTTTTCCTCGAGCTTGAGGACGCCCTTCGGCAGGTTCAGATGACGGCACCCGAGCGCGATCGCGCCGGATGAGACGATGATCACGTCCTGGCCGCGCGCCCTCGCCATGGCGACGTCGGCGGCGACCCCCTCCAGCCAGTGGCGGCGCAGCTTGCCGCTTTCCGGATCGACCAGCAGGGCGGAGCCGATCTTGATGACGATGCGCCCTGCGGCGCGCAGCCGCGCGGCACTGGTGACAAGCTTCGAATGGGGTGTTTCGGCGATGGTCATGGGGATTCCCCCTCGTGTAACGCTACGGATCGGTTCAGCGGGTCCGAAGCGTCACGGTCGCCAGCCCTCCGCCGGGGTCGGGGCGTGGGATTCGCGGTTTTCGAAGGCTTCCTCGGCGCGGCGCGCGCGGATGGGACCGATCGCGTCGCGCAGCATCTCGGTGATGCCCTGGCCGGTCTGGCCCGAGATGACGTGGATCGCCTTCCGCGACTTGCGGGCGGAGCGGGCGATGGCCTTGGCCTTCTCCTCGATCTCCTCGGCACTCATGGCATCGCACTTGTTCAGCGCGATGACTTCCGGCTTGTCGATCAGGCCCTCGCCGTAGTGGCGCAGCTCGCGCCGGATCATGCGATAGGCGGCCTGGGGATCCTCCTGGGTGCCGTCGACCAGATGGATCAGCACGTTGCAGCGCTCGACGTGGGCGAGGAACTGGGAGCCGAGGCCGATGCCGTCGGCCGCACCCTCGATCAGGCCGGGCAGATCGGCCAGCACGAATTCCTCGCCGTCGACCGCGACCACGCCCAACTGGGGCTTCAGGGTGGTGAAGGGATAATCGGCGATCTTCGGCTTGGCGCGCGAGGTCGCGGCCAGGAAGGTCGACTTGCCGGCATTGGGCAGGCCGACGAGACCGGCGTCCGCGATCAGCTTCAGGCGCAGGATGACGGTCATCTCGATGCCGGGCTGGCCGGGGTTGGCGTGGCGCGGCGCCTGATTGGCCGGACCCTTGAAATAGGCGTTGCCGAAGCCGCCGTTGCCGCCCTTGGCCAGCACGATGCGCTCGCCCGCCTTGGTGAAGTCGAACAGGATCTCCTGCTCGTCCTCGTCCATGATCTGGGTGCCCATGGGCACCTTGAGGACGATATCCTTGCCGTTGGCGCCGTGGCGGTTCTTGCCCATGCCGTGAACGCCGGTGCCGGCCTTGAAATGCTGCTGATAGCGATAGTCGAGCAGCGTGTTCAGGTTCTGCACGCATTCGATGACGACATCGCCGCCGCGCCCGCCGTCACCGCCGTCGGGGCCGCCGAATTCGATGAACTTCTCGCGCCGGAACGAGACGCAGCCGGCGCCGCCGTTGCCGCTCTTCACGTAGATCTTGGCGTAGTCGAGGAATTTCATCGTGGTTCAGCCTGAAAAGAAAACGGGCCCGGCGCCTGGCACCGGACCCGCTGAATTCCCGCCTGTCAGCCGCGGGTCCCTGCGGGCCGCGGTGAGGCGCGGCAGATCATTCCGCCGCGACCGGAAGCCCTTCGACCGAGACATAGGTCCGGCCCAGCTTGCCGACGGCGAATTTCACCTTGCCCTCGATCAGGGCGAAGATGGTGTGGTCCTTGCCGATGCCGACATTGGCGCCCGGGTGGAACTTGGTGCCGCGCTGACGGATGATGATGTTGCCGGGGATCACGGCCTCGCCACCGAACTTCTTGACGCCGAGACGGCGACCAGCGGAATCGCGACCGTTACGGGACGAGCCGCCTGCCTTTTTATGAGCCATGGTTTGCTCCTAACTCTCGTAACCGCGCGATCAGGCGACGGCGATGCTGGTGATCTTCAGGACGGTGAGGTCCTGGCGATGGCCGTTCTTGCGGCGCGAATTCTGACGGCGGCGCTTCTTGAAGACGATCAGCTTCGGGCCGCGCGCCTGGCCGACGATCTCGGCCGTGACGGTGGCACCGGCGACCGTGGGCGCGCCGATGGTGACGCTCTCGCCCTCGCCGACCATCAGAACCTGGTCCAGCGACAGGGTGGAGCCCGCCTCGCCTTCGAGGCGTTCGACGGAGATGACATCGTTCTCGGCGACCTTGTACTGCTTGCCGCCGGTCTTGATAACCGCAAACATTCGACCCAGTCCTTCTTGAACAGGTGTTTACCACCTGCTGCCGTCTTCCGCGGCAGGGGCCCGACTGGAGCCCATATATGAACACCGCGATGGACGACGCCCACCGCGAGAGCGCGCACTATAGCGATGCGAAAACCGGTGTCAACGCTTCCCTTCGCCCTGCCGTCCGGCGCCGGGTGGTCCCGCATCCAGCGGATGCCGGCAGCCCCAGCCGCGAAGGACTTCCTCGGTGGCGTCGCGGGTGAAATGGCGCGCGGCGTCGCGGTCATAGCCCTCGGCCAGCAATGCATCGTATTCGGTGAAGCCGTGCCGGGCATAGGCCGCCAGCGCCGCCCAGGCCGCCGCCGGCGGCGAAGCCTGCCGCAGCCCGCGCGAGCCGAGCGCGCGATCGACCACCGCCGCCCGGTCCCGCGCCGGCAGGCCCGGCGCCAATGCCCGAAGCGCCGCCTCGATCGCCGTCCCGCGCCCGCCCGTCCCGCTCATCCGCTCACCCCAAAAAACCTTTGCAACCGCCGCCATCCTCCGCTATCTCTCCCCGCCTCGACGACCCCGTCTCGCGGAGAGGTGCCAGAGTGGTCGATTGGGACGGTCTCGAAAACCGTTGTACCTTCACGGGTACCGTGGGTTCGAATCCCACCCTCTCCGCCAATTACAAAGATAAGCCCTTGATTTTTAAGGGCTTTTTATTTTTGTGGCTCGGCTATTGACGTTTTATTGCCGTTTTGCCGAAGCCCTGCCGATGCCCACAAGGGGCGACAACCCGCCGAAGTCGGACGAAAAAAAAACCCGGCACTAGGCCGGGCAAAAGTCCCCAATGGCACTTGGGTTCGGTTAAAGCTGAACGCGGGTCGAAGCCTTCGCGGCAAGTGTGGGGTTGTAGAAGCTGTTTCGAACTGCCGAAATGGTCTTGGCGAACTTCGCCGGAACATCCATCAAGGTAACGCCCGCTTGCATCTTGGCCCATGCGTCGGGCGCGTGCCGTTCAATCGCCTTGAACTGCAAGTTGCGGTGATTCTCGCTGTTCATGTTTAGAAGGTACGGCTTCGTATTGGCGAACACTGCGGCGGCTTCGCCGTCTTCTTCGACAATCTGCCGAAGCTTGATAGTGCCGTCCGGCTTGCTGGCAAGGTTTGCCATGTGGGCAAGGATATGTTCATGCACGAAACGGCGGGTCGGGTCAAGTCGGAACGTTGCTTGCGCGTCTTCCTGTCCGGCCATAAGTAGATAGTTCGCCCGTTCTTCAATCTTCGCCTTGGTCTTTTCCAAAACTTCCACGGTACGCGCGGCAACTACGCCCGCCGCTTCGTGCTTTTGTACGGTGTTTCGTGTTTCGTCTTTCAACAGCTTGCCGATAGTTTCGACGCCATCGCGCAACGCGATTTGCGCGTTAATTACGTCGGTTGCGGCGTGACTATCGACCTTTTCCGGGTCAGACAATAGGGCTTTTCGGCCCGTTTCGGTGCCAGCCAGCGACAAGAACGACGCGGCTTGTTCGGTTTGTACCAACGAATTTGGGTACGACGGCGCTACGGTGTTGGGTGTTTGGTTCATGATGTTGTCCTTTGCAAAGGTTTGATGCACGAAGCGGAATGCTTCGACGCCTGAACGTTTCGCCGTCATTCGCCCCCTTACTGTTTCCATTCGACGGACAAGCCGCCAGCCTTCGCAATGGGTTTGCCGTCTTCATCGACGTACTGCCGCGTTTCGGTGTCGAAAGTTCTTCCATCTGCGAGTTCGACAAACCTTCGGCCTTTTTCGCCTGCGGGCCGGGGTGCTTCCATGTCGTCGAAGGTGCCCACAATATCGGGCTTCACTTCGGCTGCTGGTTCGTTGGTACGCGACCTTGCGACGGCCTTTAGTTCGGCCTGTTGGCGCGCGGCGGCTGTTTCCCAGTCGGATTCACTGCCGAATGACGGGTACAGCACTACGCGGGGCGCAAGCATCGCCGCCAAGGGGCCTATTTCGCGCTGTAGGGCGTTTCTGTCGATCAGGCTAGGCCCATCTACCAGCCCGGCCCAAAAATCGCCCTGCGGGCTTCCTGTCGCGTCTGCCGGATATTCAAGCTGGCGAAGCTGCAAGCGCGGCGGCTGCAACTTCGCTTCAAGTTTCTTCAATCGACTTTTGAAAATTCGCATTTCAATGCCAACCTTTTTGTTCGAGTGCTTCGATTCGTTTTTCAATCTCCGAATCACCAAGCATTCGCGAAACAATCGACAGCAGATTGCCCAAGCGCGACGCATCTTCGACTTTGATTTTTCCGGCGCGGGCTTCGCGATACAAGCGCGCCGCTTCGTGTGCGCAGTCCGTGACCGTTTGCAGCTTTGCCCGGTGCGACCTGTAAGACTTACGGGGGGTATCGCACAAAGGGCCTTTGCCCGCTGGCGTATCGTCGTCTTCGTCGATCAGAAAATTACCGTTTTCCATCATGCTTTCCTCAAAACTTCCAGCCCATGTACTTGTGAATCAGTTGTGCGGCGAACATTACGGTTTTGCTGTCGTCCTTCCGCAGTTCTTCGCGTATGCGTTTGGTTCGTGCTTCCTTGCGCGCTTGTCGGTATTCGTCGCCATCGTCTTCAATGATTCGTTCAACGCCTTCAAGCAACGATTCGATAAGTTCTTGCGGCGAAAAGTCCGTCATGGTGCGAAGGTCGCATTCCTGCAATCGCATCATTTCGGCAATCACGATGTTGTCTTGCGCGAATTCATCGGCCAGACGCAGCAAGGTTCCTTCGTCATACGGGAAGTAACGGCGCAAGGCTTCTTTAACCGCTTCGTAAAAATGCGCTTGCGGCAGCGGCTTGAACGGGTACTTGCGAACGACGCAGCGCGCAACGCGCTTCTTGATTTCGGCCAAGTCGTCGCCGTATGTTTCCGGCAGTTGTTCAATAATCTTTTCGATTCGTTCGCTACGGCTAAAAATGTTCATTTCGCTGTTCCTTGTTTCTTTTGCTTCGATTGCTTTTGCACGTATGCGATAGGGTGCCCACACTCAACCGCCCGCAACATGCGCTTAATTGCCTTCGATGCTTCGGCAATCATCTGCGAAGCGTTTTCGATGTTGTGCCGACCTTCCATAAACTGAATGTTGATTGCGGCAGCGATAAGCCCGCCTAGCAAAAGTTGCCTATCAGTTTCGGTGATTCGTTCGTCTTTCATTTCGTTGTTCATGTCATTAACCCCTATCTAAACTGTCTAACTGAATTCTGAAAGTAACCAAAATCCGCAAACCCTTGTCACTACTAGCTTTTAACTACATTTTCTAATTTCTAACATTTCTAACTAAGGCCGGGTTCGGCTTGTTTATAGGTGCTATATACCTTATTTCAGTTAGAAAGTTAGAAATCATAGAAACCTTGTAAAACAACAACTTAGCAGTTAGAAAGCACTTAGAAACGATCAGAAAAACGACTTAACTTCGTGTTTGCCTTCGCCTGTAAATTCGTCATAGTTCGTCGGTGCGTAACATTCCGAAGTCGTGTTGAATTTGTCATGCGCATCTTTCGGTGAAACACGTTGCAACTCGCCACAATCGAACAGTTCTTTGATGGTCTTTTTTAGCGTTGCCGTTGCGCCAAGTTTTGCGTTCTTAAATGCGGCATCGCTTGTCAAACGTTTTGATATGTAGCTATACGGAACGACGCCGTTTGCGCGCATTGCTTCAATGCCGACCTTGTAGCGTTGCAGTTCGGCCCAAGGCTTCGAAAACCAATCTTTAATCACTGTCCTAACGCGCATTTGTTGCGTTGTTTCCGACGTTGCTTGTTCGCCTACTTCGCCTTCTTCAAATGCGTTGATAAGCCGTAACGTGTTCGCTTCTTCGAAATCAAGCGCCCATGCAGCTTGGTGTTCATTGATAACCGGCGCGTATGGGTTGCAGCCAATCGCAACCAGTGCGGCGAGTCGATAGGCTTTTTCGTTGCGTCGCGACCAAAGCGCCTTTTCAACTTCGGGAATCAGCTTCGAATTCATTTGTTCAAGGTGGAATTCTTCGGCGTACTTGAATTGTCTTTGCGCGCCGTCGTCCAATAGGACGGGCTGAAATTCGTTCCGGCTGCTAAGCGTCAAAGTGTGGGCACATAGCGTTGCAAGGTTTGCAATCAACGCCGGGTCGGTATAGCGGTTCAGGTTCAGCGGCGGAACTTCGCCGGTATATTCAACAACGCTCATGCGTGTAATGAATCCCGAAAGTACGTGGCGTTCGTCAAACGATCTGCGAAACTCCGAAGGCGTGCTATCGCCAAGCAGCGTGAATGCCGCGCCTTTCGGTACTTCGATGTTCTTTGCGTTGTCCGAATAGGCAATCATCGGAATTTTCCCGTTCGGCCCGGTTTTGCTGTATGCGTCAAGTAGTGTGGCAAGAAGTGCTTTCGAATTCGGGTCGGCCTTCGGGCTGCAAAGCTGTTGAATCAGGTTCCATGCTTCGCCTTGATGGCTTACAAAGCAGGGGTTCGCGGCAAGTGCCTTGAAGAATGCCGCTGCGCTTACTGGCCTAGGGCCGAAGAAGTTTGCGGCGGGTACGATCTTGCGGACTTCTTCAAGCAGTCGAACGATTGCGCCGCTCATGCTGTCCTTGCCGGTGCCAGTGCCAGCCAGCAACAGCAAGTACACGTTCAGCCCCATGCCGTTGACGTGGTAGGTTCTGCCCACAATTCCGGCGACAAGCGCCAGCGCAGCGACTAGGGACGCTTCCCAAATCGGGCGGGGCGAGTTGTTGAATATGTCCTTGCGGATTTCTTCAACTAGGTCATACGGCTGGTTGCTTTCGTGTGCCATTCGTTCGTTCTTCTGGTCAATTCGGCAATACAACGGCAATAGCTACGCCAAAGTTCGCCAAGTGCTTATAAATACGTTGTTTCAAGCGGAACATGTCTCCGCTATGCCTGCGATTTCGGCCATTCGCCACGCAATCGGGCGGCTTCGTCGGCGTCGGCTTGGGCCTTCGCTTCGATGGCTTCGGCTAGCTGCTTGCGCGTATGGTCAATATCGACGGGCGGCGGCAGGGCTTCGAACTGGCCCGCGTAGTGCAATGCCCTTTCGATTTCCGGCAACGGTTCCTTAATGTGGGCACAATGCCCGCCGATGAAGAATGCGAAGGTGCCGCCGTTGGGCGTGTCGCTGTATTTGAATTCGGCAACGCTGCCGCTATTCAGCATTACGGGCTTGCCGGTTGCTGCGTCGGTTACTTTGATGAACATTGCGCCGCCCCCTTAGTCCGTAGATTCGACGGAAAGGCGCTGTCTGGCTTCGGTCAGTTCAACGACAAGCGCGCGGATTTCGTCTTTTGATTTGCCTTGAATGCGCGCGGTCAACACGGCGTTGCATTCGTGTTCCGGCCATGCGGCGAACTTGGGGCCAAGTTTCAAAGGGCGTGGAAAAAGACCTTCGGCCATCCATTCGTAAATGGTCGGTCTTGCAGCGCCGAATTTCTTTGAAACGTCGGGCTGTCTCAGAAGTGCAAGCATTGTTTGTGTCCTCACGAATTTGCATGTGTCTGCATGTGAGGGACACTTTAGGGACGGGCGCGGATTGGGTATGCCGCGATACCCGTCTATTTCGCGGCATGGGGTGGCGTGGCGGTTGCTACCGGGCGCGTTTGCTGCCGGTCAAGGCTTCCGATAGCCAGTCTTGCAGCGTTTCGCGGTTCGGCTGGCGTTCTTCTTCGTAACCTTCGGCGGTCATTTCGGCTTTTACTGCCATAACGATTTGTTCCGGCTTCAACCCGGCTTCGTTGTACGTGCCAAGGTGCCAAAGCCTACTTTGCCAATGCGCCTTGAACTGACGGCTATACGGGCTGTTTTCGCCGCGACGCTTGTTCAATCCAAGCCGCTGCAAGAATTCGGCGCTGTTACCGGCCCGGCCAAGTTCGCGATTCGGCTTGCTGAATTCGATAGCCAGTCCAAGCCAGCTTGCCAGTTCGGGCGGCAGTGGTTCGCCTTTTTCCAAGTGCGTTTGCACGTCTTCAAGCATCGCCCACGCTGCGGCTTCGGTGCTGCCGTCGTGCAAGCCGTCGTCATGCAAATACGGCTGTTTCGGGTCAAATCCGAAAGGAAGCTTTGCCATTACGCAACCCCCTTCTTCATCGCAACGACGTTGCTTGCGGCTACTTGTCCGCAGTAGTTCGCCCAATCCTGCATCATTGCGCGCCGGGCTTCGCGCATGTCGGAACGGCTGTACGCCTGTTCGACGGCGCTTCCTACCGTGTGGGCAAGTGCGATTTCGGCGGCTTCGCGCGTGTGGCCGTGCTTGTAACCTTCGTCGTTGTACCAATCGCGGAACGCCGACCGGAAGCCATGCACGACGGCAACGCGGCCTGATTTCGGGTCAATCCAACCGATGCGCCCGGCCTTCGTTTCGTCTTCGTGCATACGGCGCATAAGCTGCGTCAAGGTCATGTCGGACAGTTCGCCGCCGCGCGGGGCCGGGAACAGTAGATTGTTGCCCACAATGCGGGGCAGTGCCTTTATCAGCTTCACGGCGTCGTCTGACAGGGTTACGACGTGTTCCCGCTTGGCCTTCATGCGGCTGGCTGGAACAACCCATGTGGGCGAAGGGCCGTCAAGGTCGTGCAGTTCGTCCCATGTTGCGCCGCGAACTTCGCCCGACCGTGCGGCGGTCAGAATGGCGAATTCCAGCGCCCGCGCCGATATGCCTTCGCGCTTGCGAAGTTCGGCCATGAACGCGCCCGTTTGCTTGTGCGGCAACGCCGGTTGCTTTTCCTTCGCGTCTTTCTTTTGCTTGCCTAGTGCGTGCTGAACGAAGGTCAGCGACGCGGGGTTGTCGCCCTTGTAGGCATCTTCGTTGCGCGCATAGGTAAAAACGGCTTCGATACGCCCGCGAAGGCGCGACGCTGTTTCGCGTTTCGTCTGCCAAATGGGTTCAAGCGCCTTTGCTACGTCGTGCCGGGTTAGTTCGTCGATCTTCCGGCCATCGTTCAAGAACGGGTAAGCGTATGTTTCAAGCGTTGATTGCCATTGCGCGATAGCCTTGGCGTTCCGCAGTTCGTCGGACTTCTGCGCTATGACGATTTCGGCGCATTCCTTGAAGGTCTTGCGGCGGTCGTGTTCGGCTTGCGCTTCCAGCTTCGCGCGGCGTTCGGCTTCCTTTGCTTCTAGCGGGTCAATGCCGGAACGAACCAACGCGGCCAGCTTCGCCGCTTCGGTGCGGGCTTCGGCAAGCGTCATGCTTCCCCAAGTCAAGGTCACGTCGCCCCATTGCGGCGTGTGGCGGCCTTGCTTGCCGAAGTCGGCCAGATTGACCGGGCCTAAGCCCATGCCGCGCCGCTTGCCGCGTATGGTGTACTTGAAGACCCATGACTTTGTGCCGGTCGGGCCGATTTGCAGGTACAGCCCGCCGCCGTCGCTGTAGAAGCCGGGGCGCATTTCGTTCTTCACTTGAAGCGGCTTCAAGCGGTTGTCGGTCGTCTTGCGTTCGTATGCCATGTCTGCACCTGTATTGTCGTTCTATTGCCGAATTTTGGCATAAACACGCAGACAGTTCAAGGCCGGTGCAGACAAAAATAGTTCGTAAGTGCTTGGCACGCATAGTAAAAAATATATTTATGCGGACTAATGCAGACAAATACAAAGCGGACACCCTCTCCGCCACTTCCTCGTCGCTCACGACAGTCCCGCGTTGCTCGACGTCTCCGCGAGGGCGGCCCTGCGGCCGGTCGCGCGCTTGCGCTCCGGGCGGCGAATTCGAACGTTCGTCCGAACCCTCCACCATCATCTCGCCCAGCCGTATCCATAGCAGGAAGCCGCCGCCGGCGCCCCGAGGCCGGCGGGATGGTCGGAAAGACCGTGCGCCAACCCCGTCCGGTGACGGCGGAGCGTGACGATATCATCGCGATCGTGATTCAGGCCCGGCGCGGCCGTGCGCGCCGGGCGACCGGGTTGCTTCGGCCCGATCAGGCTGATCGAGGGTGCCCGCCGCCTCGCCGACGGGACCCCGGCGATGACGGTGGGCAATCGGGATTTCGCCGAGGCGATCGCCGGAACCCCGATTCACCCCGCGCCCGAGGAAGGCCGAGCAGGGATGCCCGGCTGGATCAGCCGACGCGACGCTCCCGACCTTGCCAATAGGGCTCGCGCAATTGGCGTTTCAGGACCTTGCCGGCCCCGTTGCGCGGCAGGGCGGCCACGAAGTCGATACCCCGGGGCATCTTGAAGCCGGCCAGACGCTCGCGGCAGAAGTCCAGGATGTCGTCTGCGTCCGGTTCCGTGCCGATGCGTGGCACGACGATCGCCTGGACCGACTCGCCCCAATGGGGATGGGGCACGCCGACGACCGCCACCTCGGCCACCATCGGGTGTTCGGCGATGACGCTTTCGACATCGAGCGACGAGACGTTCTCGCCGCCGGAGACGATGATGTCCTTGATGCGGTCGACGACATAGAGATAGCCGTCGGCGTCGAGACGGCCGGCGTCGCCCGTGTGCAGGAAGCCGTCGCGAAGACTGTCCGCCGTGTCGTCGGGTCGGCGCCAGTAACCGGCCATGACATGGCCGCTGCGCACCACGATCTCGCCCACCTCGCCCGCCGGCAGGACCGCGCCCTCGGCATCGACGATGCGCAGGTCCGTGCCCGCGACCGGACGGCCCGCCGCCGACAGGAGTTCGCTTCGGCCGGCCGCGAAGGCCTTACGATAATCCTCGGGATTGAGGGTCGAGATGACGCTGTGGGTCTCGGTCATGCCGTAGATCTGGCCGAGGTCGCAGCCGAAGCGCCGGGCCGCGCGCTGCAACAGGTCGGGCGAGATCGGCGAGGCGCCGAACAGCAGGCTGCGCAGGCCGGAAAAATCCCGGCCCGCGGGCAGGGGCGTCGCGGCGCAGGCCTGGATCATGGTGGGGACCATCACGGCGTGAACGGGGCCCGGGCCCGACATCTGCTCCAACGCGTCCTGGGGTGAGAAATCCCGCCGCAGCACCAGCGTCGCGCCGTTGTAGAGGCCGAACAGGGTGACGAAGACGCCGCCGACATGGAACAGCGGCAGGCATTGATAGAGCCGCTCGCCGGGGGCGACGCGCACACCGAGGGACGCGGAGACCGCCGCCTGCTGCGCCAGCGCGTTGGCCCTGGTCAGGACGACGCCCTTCGGCCGGCCCGTGGTGCCCGACGTATAGATCTGGAGATAGGCGCCGGGCGCTTCGTCCTGTTCCGCGATCCGCGCGGGCGGCGCCGGCCAGGAGCCGATCTCGCCCGCCGTCAGGCTTTCGATCGGGATGCACGGCCAGTCGCCCAGCTTCGGCCGGAATTCCTCCTCGAAGAAGACCATGGCGGCATGGCTGTCCTTCACGATCCAGTCGAGTTCCGGCGCCGCCAGCCGGTGGTTCAATGGCACCAGCACGGCCCCCGCCATGGCGGCGCCGAAGAGGAGGACGAGGATCTCCGCCCGGTTCTTGGAAAGGACGGCGATGCGGTCGCCGGGACGATAGCCGCTGGCCGCCAGACTGTCGGCGAAGCGCCGGGCGCTCTGCCACAGCGTGCCGTAGTGCCAGATGCCGGCGTCGGTTTCGGCGGCAACGGTGTCCGGGGCCGCGCCGGCGTGGAAGGCGAGCGCATGGTGGATCTCGAAGGTCATTGTTTCCGCCGTCAGTTGGTCCGCAGGATGAGGTCCATCTTCTCGCGGTCGATGGCGAGGACGTCGCCGCCGTCGCCCTCGAACTTGCGCCAGGCGACCGCGATCGGGTTCTGCCGGTCGGTGACCAGCGGATGGTTGCGCGGGTGATAGCGCCTGGACATGACCGGCTTGGCCAGCCACAGCATCCGCAGCAGCGTGCCGACCACGAACTTCGTCGACTTCCAGGCCCGCCACGGATTGCGCAGATAGCCGCTCTGCCTGGCCATGTGGAAATAGGCGCGCAGGGTCTCGCCCGCGATGTGCTTCAGGGCGACCAGCACCATGTATTTGCGGTACCACTCGTGCTTACCGTAGAGCTTCTTGTAGACGTCGAAGGCGACCGCGCCGTGCTCGACCTCCTCGACCTGGTGCCAGACCCACATGGCCTTGATGGTCGGATCGGAATCCGAGAACCATCTGTCGTAATTGTCCAGCACGACCATGCCGGCGAGGAAGGTGAAAGTCTCGTAGCCGGCGGTGAAGGCGGCCTGGCGGCGCGGCGAATCCGTCTTCAGATGCTCGATGAAGAAGTCGCGCGCCTCGGCGTCGAAATCCGCCGCCCGGGGATAGGTGGCGGCCAGGAACCTGTTGTAGGCGATGAAGTTCTTCGCGTGATGGGCCTCCTGACCGATGATGCCCGACATCGCCTCGCGCAGTTCGGGATCGTCGACCGAAGCCTTGGCCCTGTTCAAGACCCGGATCAGATAGCGCTCGAAATAGGGCACATGGATGCCGAGCGCGTTGAGGAACATCGCGAATTCCGGGCAGGAACGGCTCCAAACCGGGTCCTTGCCGGCCAGACCGTCGACATCGAATTCAAGCGGCCGAACCGGAAAATGGTCCATCGGATGACGCGGGCTCTCTCCCGACATGACATGCCTCCCTCGTATTTCTCTGTATGGGGAGGATGATGTCCGGGCCCGGAAGAAACGCCGATCTTTTGATGGGGCGGTGGCCCTAAATCAGTGACATCGCCTTGGCCTTGGCCACCGCCGCGGTCCGGTTGCGGACGCCGAACTTGCTGTAAATATTGTGCAAATGCCATTTCACCGTCGGCTCGGAGACGAGCAGGATCTTGGCCAACTGGCGGTTGTCGTGGCCGGCGCCGACATGGCGCAGGATCTCGATCTCGCGCGACGTCAGATTGTCGATCGCCGCCGCCTCGGGCAGGGCCGAGGCTTCGGCCCCGGGCGCCGCCGGCTTGCCGGCGAGCAGGCGGCGCAGGCGGCTTTCGAAACCGATGCTGATCTGGCCGACGGCCGCGGCCTGGGTCCGGCTTTCGATGATCTCGTCGAGGACGGGGATCAATCCGGCGCCGACGGCGACCAGCGGATAGGCCATTTCCTCGGGCGCGGCGAGGGCCAGCGCCTTGTCCAGTTCCCGCGCCGCGTCGGCGTAGCGCCCGGCCTTCCACAGGGCCAGGGCACGGATGCCGCGCACCAGGCACAGGCGATTGTCGCGATGCTCGGACGCCAGGGTCATGGTCAACGGTGTCAAGATCTGCAGCGCGTGGTCGGTCCGGCCCTCGGCGACGGCAATGCGGCCTTCCAGGATCTTGATCGGTTCGCGCCAGTTGCGGCGCTGATCGCCGCGCATCAGGGGGTGTTCCCGGCTGCTCAGCTTGGTCCGCACCACGGTCTCGACCGCGCCGGTGACGTCGCCCGCCGTGAGCTGGAGGCTCGCCTCCTCCGTCGCGAGGGCGACGAAGAGGCGCGGCTGTTCGGTCGAGATGGCGATGTCCTGACCGTTCTGAAGCGTTCGCCGGGCCCGCACCAGATCGCCCGTGAAGGCATGCATGCGCGCCTCGTTGCGATAGGCACGCAGCAGGGGCTCCATCGGGCCGAACAGGTTGGTGAAGCTGGAGGTTACCTGAAGCGAGTCGGCGACCCGGTCGAATTCGCAGCGCTGGACATGCACCTCGGCGCTGACGAGTGCCGCCAGGGCGCCGAAATAGGTTTCCTGATCGACATGGTCGCGCGCGCTCGCCTCGGCGCGGCGCGCGAGGTCGGCGGCGGTGCCCAGGCGCCCCTGTTCGGCCGCCGTGCAGCCGCCCAGGAAATCGGCCCAGACCGTGGCATAGACCGCCTCCGCCCGACTGCCGTGCAGATAGGCGTCCGCCGCCGCCTGCAACGCCTTGTCGAGGGTCAGATCGGTCAGATAGGAATAGGCCATGCAGTTCGAGATCGAGGCGATCAGGAAGGGCTCGCTGTCGGGCAGCGTCGCCCTGATGGCGCGCGATCCGGCCGCCGAGTAATCGGGCCGGTCACCGCAGACCTTCGCGATCCACTTGGTCACCTCCGCCGTCCAGAGCAGCTGTTCGCGGCTGCGTCCGTCCAGCTCCACGTTGGGATCGTCGGAATTGATCAGGGCCTCCACCTCCTCGACCACCGAGACGGCGCGATTGCATTCGCGCGAGAAGGTCAGGGACCAGGCGTGATTGAGGGCGATGACGGGGTGGTTGCGGGCGAAGGCCGGCGGCAGGGCCCGCATCCAGGCCAGCACGGTCTGATGGTCGCCGTAATGCTGGGCGACGCGCGGCGCATGGGTGACGATCAGGCGCGCCGCCTCGGAGAAATGGCCGGCCTGGAGGAAATACTGGATCGCCTCGGTCAGATGGCCGTTGTGCTCGCACCAGTTGGCGGCCTTGACGCAGATGGTCTCGAAGCTGCCGGGCTCGTCCCGCTTCAGCATGGCGACCAGGAAGTCGGCGAAGAGGTGATGATAGCGGAACCACCGCCCCTCCCGGTCGAGGGGGATGATGAACATGCTGGAGCGTTCCAGCAGAGCCATCATCTCGCCGCTCTGCGGATGTCCCGAGACCTCCTGGCACAATTCGGGTGACATGCGGCTGAGCGGTGCCGTGCGCAGCAGGAATTTCTTCGTCGCCTCGGGCTGGAGCCGCATCACCCGTTCGACCAGATAGGCGGCGAGGTCGCGGTCCTTGCCGGAGAAGCCGTGGATCAGGTCGCGCGTGGAGCCCCGGCCCCGGCTGAGCGCCAGCGCCGCGAGCTGCAGGCCGGTCGCCCAGCCCTCGGTCGTCGTGTTCAGTTCGGCGATTTCCGACGACGACAGGTCGAGGGCATTGGCCGTGTTCAAGAGTTCGAACGCTTCGGTATGGGAAAACCGCAGTTCCTGCTGGCCGATCTCGAGCAGGGTGCCGTCCAGCCGCCGCTTGGTGATCGACAGCGGCGGCTGCAGCCGGCTGGCGATGACCAGCTTCAGGCACGGCGGATGATTGGCGATCAGCCTGTCCATGAATTCGATCACCATCGGATGGGTGATGTGATGGAAATCATCGAGGAACAGCGCCGTCGGCTTGGCGCATTCCGACATCTCCCCGAGCACCGAGGCGAAGATGTCGCGCATGTCGCGCGCCATGTTGCCGCGAAGCACTTCCGCCTCGCGCTCGCCGAAACCGGGCATGGCCCTTTGCAGCGTGCCGATCAGATAGGTGGCGAAGGCCGACGGCTCGTCGTCTTCCGCGTCGACCGTGAGCCAGGCGGTCCGCGTCCCGTTCTCCGCGAAATGCTGATGGATGTGGGCCATGGTCGTCGACTTGCCCGAGCCGGCGGCGGCGACCACCGTCATCAGCGAAAGCGGGGTCCGCGTCTCCAGAAAGCCCTCGTAGAGATGCGCGCGGCGCAACAGCCGCTTGTCAGCGATGGGCGCGTTCAGTTTCGTCTGGATGATTCTGTTGCGCCAGAGTCCGTTCTCGTTCTTGGCCACAGGCATTTCCCCCAACCGGTAGCTCCGGGTGTGTGCCGCGCTCGCCTTCCCGCCGAGCGCGCGCCCCTTTTTGTTTGGTAGCCCACCATAAGATAATGGGATCAGCCGAGACCCCAACCAATTTGTCGGGGTTCACCCCATTCCGCCCTCGAATACTGCCGGGAACGAATAAGGCAATCCGGGGAGGATCGGGCCCATGAGCGGCGGCTACCGTCTCAATCATTCATCATGCGCGGGCCACGCGACGCCGTCGCGGCGCGCATTCTGTGCCGTCGCTGCGGCGGGCGCCGGCCTCATGCTCGCCGGCGTGCCGTCGGCGGCGCGGGCGACCGCTCTGCGCGAATTTCCCGACGACCTCTTCGGCGTCGCGGCCTTCGACGACCGCAACCTCGTCGCCGTCGGCTATCACGGTGCCGTCAAGATTTCGGCCGACGGCGGCGAGACCTGGCGCCGCAGCGATTTCGACGTTCCGGAACTCCTGCGCCGCGTGGTGGCGATGGACGGGGGCGCCGCCTTCACCGTGGGCCATCAGGGGGGCGTATTCGGTTCCACCGACCACGGCGCGTCCTGGCAGGAATTGCATCGCGAGCCCGGGCTCTATCTGCGCGCGCTCGCCTTCGCCGATGCCGCCACCGGGTGGGTCGTGGGCCACGAGGGCACCATCCTGCGCACGACCGACGGCGGCCGGCGCTGGCAGCGCCAGGCGCTGGCCGACTATACCGGCCGCGATCTGCCGCGCCTCAGCGGCGTCGCCGTGCTGGACGCGCGGCGCGCGATCACCGTCGGCGAGTTCGGCGTCGTCGCGCGGACCCTCGACGGCGGCGCCACCTGGAATGTGGCGAGCTACCGCGAGTTTCCGACGCTGACCGACATCGCCATGCGCGGCGACCGGGGCCTGGCGGTCGGCCTGAACGGAACCCTGCTGACCGTCACGATCGCGGCCGACGGCGGCATCGGCCTTGCCCCGGTCGCCACCGGCATGGAGAAACATCTCCTCGCCGTCTCGATCGGGCCGGACGGCCGCGCCCTGGTCGCCGGACAGGGTGTAATCCTGGACGGTACCGCCGAACACCTCTCGCCGGCCGCCGTCGGCGCCGGTTTCGACGCGGACCACAGCTGGATCGGCGGCGTTCTCGCGCGGGGCGACGGCACGGCCTTCGGTGTCGGGCAATACGGCACGATCCTCCGTGCCGCGGCCCATCAGGGGGCATTCGGGCCGGTCGGTCGCAAGCCCGCCGCGACGCCCGCCACCCAGCAGGAGATCGACCAATGATCGCGCAGCGGATCGCCCGTCTCGTCACGCGGCGCGCCCTCTGGGTCGTCGTCTCGATGTTCATCGTCACCGCCATTCTCGCCCATGCCTCCTTCACCCAGCTCTCGCTGAAGGTCGTGCTCGAGGCGATGCTGCCGGTGCAGCACCAGAACGTTCAGCTGATCGGCCGCTTCGGTGCCCAGTTCGGCGGCGCCAACACCACGCTGATCATGGTCGAGAACACCAAGGGCTCGATCTACAGCGAGGCGTATCTCGAGGCGTACAAGCGCATCGCCGATCAGATCTACTACTATCCGACGGTCAACCGCCCGCTGGTGCAGGCGCTGACCCTGCGCAAGACCAAGGCGGTGGTCGGGTCCGCCGGCCGCATCGACATCAATGCGATCGCCTGGCCTAACCTGCCTTCCACCGAGGCGCAGTGGACCGCCTTCGAGGCGGCCGTGAAGGCGCAGTATCGGGGCACCCTGGTCTCCGACGACGAGCGCGCCGCCATGGTGGTGGCCGATTTCGCCGACGACACCGACTATGCCGCCCTCGTTTCCTTCATCGAGGAGATCGGCGCCAAGGAAGCCGGTGCCGGCATCGTCGTGCGCATGGTCGGGCGGCCCGTTCTTCTCGGCACGATCGACCAGAACCTGAATGCGACGATCGGCCTGATCGCCGTCTCGCTCGTCTTCTCCGGTCTCATTCTCTGGTTCTATTTCCGGTCTTGGATGGGCGTCCTGGTGCCCATGCTGACCGCCGCCATCGGCACGGTCTGGGGCACCGGCGCCATGGCCCTGGTCGGTTACAATCTCGATCCGCTGCTGATCATCCTGCCGGTCTTCGTCTTCGCCATCGTGCTGTCCCACTGCGTGCAGTTCATGTCGCGCGTGTTCGAGCGCCTGCAGACCGGCATGGCGATGCAGGAGGCGGTCGCGGGCGGCCTGGCCCAGGTCTTCGTACCCAGCCTGACCGCCATCGTGGCGGCGGCCGGCGGCT
This sequence comes from Zavarzinia marina, assembly GCF_021568905.1. Taxonomy (GTDB): domain Bacteria; phylum Pseudomonadota; class Alphaproteobacteria; order Zavarziniales; family Zavarziniaceae; genus Zavarzinia; species Zavarzinia marina. The sequence goes on from NZ_JAKGSB010000005.1 coordinate 323,531, forward strand.
TCTTCGTGCTTCTGCTGATCGGCATTCCGACTCTCCAGATCCTCGGCATCATCTGCGGCGCCTGGCTGCTGGCGATCGCCCCCGCCCTGATGCTGACGGCGGCCGTGCTGTGCCTGATGCCGCGCCCGCGCAAGTTCCGCGCCCGCACCACCTGGGCCGAGACCATGTGGCGCTTCGCGCGCTTCGACCGCTATCCGGCCGTGGTTCTGGCCGTCACCGTCGGGCTTCTCGGCGCCGGCTACTTCGGCGCGCAGAAAGTCGTCATCGGCGATGCCATCGGCAGCCCGATCCTGTGGCCCGATGCGCGTTACAACCAGGACAATGCCGTGATCAACGGCCGTTTCGCCGCGGTCGGCACCGATACCATGTACGTCTATGTCGACGGCCCGCCCAAGACCATGGTGGAGCCGGCCGTCTATCGCGGTCTCGAGGAACTGGACCGCCATGTCTGGCGGCGCGTGCCGCAGGCGCGCATGGGCCTCAGCCTCGTGCCCATGATCAAGGCCGTGAACAAGGTTCTCTACGAGGGCGACCCGTCCTATGCCTTCATCCCCAATTCGCCGGAAGAAGTGGGCTTCAACATCTATCTGCTGAGCTCGCGGGGCGAGCCGGGCGACTTCTCGGCGATCACCAACGACCAGTGGGAGATCGGCAATATGGCCATCCCCCTGGACGACAAGACCGGCGCCACCGTCGATGTCGCGACCTCGACCGCGCGGGATTTCATCGCACGCATGGATCCCCTGCCGAACGGGGCGAAACTGCTCGCCGCCGGCGGCCAGGTCGGCATCGCCGAGGCGATCAACGACGAGATCAAGGACACCAAGGACATCATCCTGATCGCCATCGTCGCCTTCATCATGGCGAGCGTGCTGATCGCCTTTCGATCGGTCACCGTCGCCGCCGTGCTGTGCTGCGCCCTCCTGACCTCGACCTATCTGACCGACACCTTCATGTGGCTGATGGGGATCGGTCTCAACATCAACACCCTGCCGCTCGCGGCACTCGGCGTCGGGCTCGGCGTCGACTACGGCATCTACATCCTGCACCGGGTGAAGGAGGCGCTGGCCGAGGGCCACAGCTATGAGGAGGCGGTGCGCGAGTCGCTGCGCATGGCCGGCAACGCGGTCATGATCACCGCGATCACCATGATTGCCCCGGTCATGCCCTGGGCCTTCTTTTCCGCGCTGAAGTTCCAGGCCGAGATGGGCGTCCTCCACGCCGTGGTGCTGTTCTTCAACATGATGGCGGCGCTGATCTTCGTGCCCTGCGTCGTCCTGCTGTTCCGTCCCGCGGCATTGCGCCAGGGACACGGCCGTCCCGTGCTTCGCGGCCGCGAGGCGGCCCTCGGCGAAGGCGCCGAATAGAACCCATTGAATTACACAAGCCGGAAAGCGGCGACACGACACCAGGACGGAAAGGGCTGGGGGGCAACATGATCGGCAAGACCAAGAACGACTGGCGACGGGCATTGTTCGCCGGCACCATCCTGGGCGGCGTCTTCGGCGGCATCACGGCCGCCGGCGGACTCGCCCTGGTCGCGGACTTCAGCTATTGGGGCCGCGTGAAGCAGGGTATTTCGGCGACCCTCGACCAGGAGGGCGGGCCGACCTGGGGCCCCGCCAACTTCATCGCCGAAATCGCGGCGGCCCTCAGGATCAACCGCAATCTCCAGGTCACGGCGGACCTCTGGATGCGGGCCGACTGGTACCCCTATCTCAAGGGCAACCTGGTGGATCGCGGCATCCAGAACTACGATTCGCCCAACTTCCGCGATCAGTTCGGTTACCGCCTGAACCAGGGCGGCAATACCTATTCCGGCGACATTCCCTTCGGCAGCGACGCCAAGGACATCCGCTGGTACACCGACCTCGACGACATCATCCGCGAGCTTTCGGTCACCTATCGCTCCGACGACCGGTCTGTCGCGCTGAAGGCGGGCAGTTTCGTGCGCGGCTGGGGGCAATCGGACGGGTTGCGCCTGCTCGACATCCTCAATCCGCAGGATTTCCGCTCGCGCTTCGCCCTGTCGAATTCGGACGAGCTGCGCATTCCCCAGACCGGCGTCGCCCTCGACGTCGATCTCGCCCGCCTCGGCATCGGCGGGCCGTTCGAGGCCATCGGCATCTCCAAGCCGTCCTTCGAGATCCTCTATTTCCCACAGGTCCGGACCAGCGAATTCATCGTCAACAACCCGACGCCGTCCGATCAGACGGACGGCGGCGTCTTCGGCTTTCCCTATCCCTACCTCGACGATCCCGTGTCGGGTCGGGGCCTGCCCTATATCGGCGCCAATCTCCACGACCTGAAGCCGGACGAATGGAGCTGGGAGGAAGGTGAAATCGCGGGGCGCTTCAAGTTCAACGCGCTCGGTGCCGAAATCGCCTTCAGCGGCTTCTACGGCTGGCAGGATCTGCCCGTGGTCACCCTGCAGGGCGGCACGCTGCTGGTCGGCACCAATTACAACGATCCCGACCAGGCCCTGCTGCAGGTACCGCTGGACGTGCCGACCTCGACCTTCATCACCCATGGGCCGGGCATGTATATCGACCAGCTCCGCCTGACCAATGCCCTGAACGGCCTGCTCGGCCCGATCGGCGACCTCGATCTGCCGCTGATCGGACCGATCAACCAGATCACGCCCTTCGCCTGCACCAATCTGGCGGTGGTCGAGGGCTGTTCGGTCAATTTCGACTTCAATCTCGACTATCGCTACCGCCAGAAACTGGTCGGCTTCAGCCTGACCCGCGATCTCAAGGAACTGCGCTTCGGCGGCAAGCAGGTCAACCCGGTGCTGCGCCTCGAGGCGAGCTACGAATTCGACAAGCCCTTCAACCGCAGTGCCGTGCCGACGCAATGGGGCGTCGCCGAAGGCTCGGCCGCCCTGGTCGTCCCGCCCGAGGACGCGATCACCTACCGCGACCAGCTCGCCGTCATGGTCGGATTCGATTTCCCGCTGTGGGTTCCGTTCTGGGACAGCCAGCGCAAGTCGATCTTCACGAGCTTCCAGTTCTTCAACTTCCACACCTTCGATTCCGCCAACCTCATGTATCAGGCGCCCTACGCGCAGACACCGGTCCACGCCAACCACATGTTCGTCACCGGCTTCTGGAACATGCAGGTGGACAACGAGCAGCTCGTCTTCGAGGGCCTGGCCGCCTACGACATCAACAACAGCGGCTTCGCCTACCGGCAGCGCATCGATTTCAACTATTTCGGCGATTCGATCCGGCCCCGGCTCGAATACATCCACGTGAACGCGCGGAATGGCGTCGGCCCGTTCGGCTTCATCGACGACGCCGACATCGTCGAATTCTCGCTCACCTATCAATTCTAGGACCAGGGAGGAAAAAATGCCTAGAAACGTTAAGGATATCGCAGGTGGCATCGCCATGCTCGTGCTCGGCGCGACGGCGGCGGGCGGATCCGCCTCCGCGGCGGAATGGGTCGACGAATGGAAGGCGCTCGCCGCCCAGACCGGCTTCGAGGGTCACGCCAAATTCGCCGAACTGCTGGACAAGCCGGGGGCGGTCAAGCTGGCGGAGGACTGGGAAGCCTTCCGGGGATACTCCGCGCGTTCGATCGTCGCGCAGTCGAACGTGCCGGCCGATCTGAAGCCCGGGCTGGAAATCACCCGCGAGACGGCCGGCAACTACCCCTGGCTGAAGGACTATCTGCCGGCCCCCAGCTACGACCGGCTGATGTCGGCCGACTGGTTCGGCTGGAAGAAGATCCGGATCGTGCCGACCACGCCCTATACCCTGAGCGCCAATCGGCTGGCCGCCACCAAGGAGGCGATCGCGGCGGGCGAGACCTTCTCGGTGAACGCGGACGGCGAGCTGATCGACAGCAAGGGCGGTTTCGCCCTGATCGACAGCCCGGCCCTGCCGTTCACCAAGCCGAAATCGGGGATCGAGCTTTATTGGGCGTTCCTCGCGCATGGCATCGCCAACGAGAATCTGGAATTCGAACCCCTGGCGCTCGACGCCTGCCTGCCCAGCAACAAGGTCGATCGCTCGTACAAGTTGCACCTCTGGTGGCAGAAGATGCACGGCCGCGTCGATGTGGAACCCAAGGGTTCCATCGCGGGCGAGGACGACGTGATCGAGGCGGGGTCGGTAATCTTCCTCGAACCCTATGACGTCGCCGGCCTCGCGGCGTCGCGCCGGCGCTTCGCCGCCGCCGACAAGCCCGACGACTTCCGCGCCTTCGTGCCGAGCCTGAAGCGCACCCGCATCCTGGCGGGTTCGGACAGTCAGGATCCCATGGCCGCCGGCTTCGAGGCGACCTGGGACGAATGGCGCCAGACATGGATGAAGCCGGACGTGCAGGCCTTCGACTTCGAGATCGTGGGCGAGAAGCTGATCCTGGCCCAGCCCGAGACCGGGCACGCCTACAATCCCGCCCAGTCGCCGACCAACCCCTGCGAGATCGACGTGATCGACCTCGAACTGCGGCCGGTCTGGGTGCTGGAAGTGACGGACAAGACCGGGAACTACATCTACGGCAAGCGCCGCATCTACATCGACAAGGAATTCTGGTACGCCCAGTACCAGGAAATGTACGACCAGAAGGGTAATTTGTGGCGTGTCATCGACGATTCGCGCGACATGATCCCCGAAAAAGGTCTCTGGATGTGGCGCAACTACGTGATGTGGAACGTCATCTCCACCCGCTACAACCGGATCGAGATGACGGCCAAATGGTCCATCCTGGACAAGCCCATGCAGGGACTGTTCGACGTGGACGTGCTGCGAGACTATTGACGAGGGGATTCATATGAACGCCGACAGCTGTTCGATGCTCTTCAAGCACGGCCTTCTGGCCGTGCTTGTCGCGCTCATATCCGGTTTCTTCCTGATCTTCACCATGATCGGGGAGATATCCTTCTCGCCCCTGCCCTTCGGCATCCCGATCGAGATGCCCGGCACGGCCGCCGGGTGGCGGACCGTCCATCTCGGCATGATGCTGAACGGCTTCATGGCCCTGCTGTTCGGTGCCGTGCTGCGTCACCTCGAATTCGACGGCAATGCGCCGAAGCGCGTCGCCTGGTTCACGGTGATCGCGGTCTGGGGCAATTTCTGCTTCTACCTGTTCGGCATGTTCGCGCCGAACCACGGCGTCACCATGGGCGGCAACCGGCTCGGCGAGGGCAATCTGGCGGGCGCGCTCGCCTTCTTGCCGGCACTGGTCGGCGCCGTCACGCTGATCGTCGCCGTCGTCGTCATGCTGCGGGGCAGGATCGTGCGGCGCTGAGCCCCGCCTCGATCATCGCCGGTACGAAAAAGAACCGCCGGAGCAAGCTCCGGCGGTTTGAGTTTGAGGCGGCGGGAGGACCGCCTCGGGGAAACGCGTCAGACCAGGCCGACGACCCGCACAACGATGCCGTCGAGGCGTTCGTCCACGGGAATCTGGCAGGCAAGGCGTGTCGCCGGATCGTCGTTGGCCAGGAAGTTCAGCATTTCGGTCTCGACCACCTTCGCCGGCGGCAACTGGCCCTCGGACAATTGGACGACGAGACAGGTGCCGCAGACGCAATTGCCGCCGCAATCGCCCTCGATGCCCGGAATGCCGTTCGATACGGCCACCTGCATCAGGGATTTGCAGGGCGGGCTCGAGACACAGCGCCTGCTGCCGTCGTTCAGGATGAAGGTGATCTTCACCTGGGATTCGTCGTCGCGCGGATCTTCCTTGGCGGCCGTTACCATCGGTTCCTCCCCTCGGTCGTGCTCATCGTCCGGATTCTTGCCGGGGCACAATCTCGGGACGCCGATCTATTGATCGGGTTTCGTCATCTTCGGCGCCGATAGCATGGTGGTGAAGGACATCCAGGGAACAGGAAACGGACAGTGACAGCCATTTCGCCAGAGCCGCGCGTCGCGCCCGCCGCCGCCGCCAACACCGCCGGGGAACTCGCCGAGCTGGAGCGTGCCTTCGCCCTGCAGACGAAAGCCTTCGCCGCCGACAGTAATCCGGACCGTGGCACGCGCGACGAGCGGCTGAGCCGCCTCGGCCGGGCGATCGAGGAAAACCGCCGGCGCATCGTCGACGCGGTGATCAGCGACTTCGGCTGCCGCGCGCCCGAGGAAGTGCGCCTGACCGAGATCGTCTCCAGCCTGGCGCAGGTCGCCTACGCCCGCCGTCACCTCGCCAGATGGATGCGGCCGCGCCGGCGCTCGACCTCCATGTGGTTCCAGCCGGGCACCGGCAAGGTCGTCTGTCAGCCGATCGGCGTCGTCGGGGTCATGGCGCCCTGGAACCTGCCCTTCAATCTGGCCATCGCGCCGGCCATCGGCGCCATCGCGGCCGGCAACCGGGCCGTCGTGAAGATCTCCGAGGCGACACCGGCGACCGGCGAGGTAACGCGGGAGATTATGGCGGCCCATATGGATGCCTCGGAACTGGCGGTGATCCTCGGCGATGCCGACGTCTCGCGCGCCTTCGCCGCCAAGCCGTGGAACCATCTGCTGTTCACCGGATCCACCGCCGTCGGCCGTCATGTCGCGCTGGCGGCGGCCCGCAATCTCGTGCCCGTCACCCTGGAACTCGGCGGCAAGAGCCCGGTCGTCGTCGACCGTGACTTCCCGATCGAGGAAGCCGCCAGCCGCCTGCTCTGGGGAAAATCGTTCAATGCCGGGCAGATCTGCGTCGCCCCCGACTACGCCTTCGTCCCGCGCGAGAAGGTCGGTCCCTTCACCGACGCCTTCATCGCCCATGCCCGCAAACGCTTTCCCGGCGGGCCTATGGACGGCGCCTTCACCTCGGTGATCGACGATCGCGGCGTCGCCCGGCTGGAGGCGATGCTGGGCGCGGCGAGACAGGCCGGCGCCGCCGTCCATTCCCTCGGCGAGGCGAGCGAGGAGACGCGGCGCGCCCGCAAGGTGCCGCTGTCGGTCGTCGTCGATCCGCCGCGCGATTCGAGCATCATGACCGAGGAAATCTTCGGACCGCTGCTGGTCGTGCTCAGCTACGATTCGATGGACGAGGCGATCGCCTTCATCCGCTCGCGCGAGAATCCGCTCGGGCTCTATTACTTCGGCCATGATGCCGGCGCGCGCCGGCGCCTGCTGTCCGAGACCTTGTCGGGCGGGGTCGCGATCAACGACGTCATGCTGCAATACCTGCAGGTCGACCTGCCGTTCGGCGGTGTCGGCGCCAGTGGCATCGGGCGCTATCACGGGCCGGAAGGCTTCGACACCTTCTCGCACCACCGGGCGGTCTTCACCCAGCGAAGCATCGCCGGCATCACCGGCCTGAAGTTCCTCTATCCGCCCTATGGCGCGATCGGCCGCCGCCTGATCGCCATGATGGGCGGTTGACGGTGGGCCTGGCGCAGCCGCGCGCGGAACGTCCGCGCGCCTGCGGGTGGCGCGCCTCGGTCGCCTCAGCTCTTCTTCAGCCGATAGGCCAATTGAGCGCGGCTGATGCCGAGCAGGCGGGCGGCCTCGGAAATGTTGCCGCCGGCTTGTTCGACGGCGCCGCGCAGGAGGAAATCCTCCAGCTTGTCGAGGGGAATGCGGGAGCGCAGCACCGATTGGGCCAGTTGCTCGGGGCTGGCGGAACTGCCGGGGGCCTGGGCTTCGTCGATCACCGGGTTGAGGTGGCCTTCCTGGTCCATGCCGAGGGCGGGACCGTCGAGCCGTTCGCCCGAGGTGAAGAGGTGGCAGAGGTCGATGGCGCCGTTGTCGGGCGCCAGGATCACGCCGCGTTCCACCATGTTCTCAAGCTCGCGCACATTGCCCGGCCAGCCGTAAGCGTAAAGGCTGGTGATGGCGCGCTGGGTGAAGCCGGTCAGGGATTTGCCGTGGCGGGTGCAGAAATAGCCGAGGAAATGGTTCAGCAGCAGCGGGATGTCGGCGCGCCGGTTGCGCAGCGGCGGAATATGGATGGGAAAGACGTTCAGGCGGTAGAACAGGTCCTCGCGGAAACTGCCGTCGACCACGCCGCGCCGCAGGTCGACATTGGTGGCGGCTACGATGCGCACGTCGACCTTGCGGCTGCGCTGGTCGCCCACGCGCTCGATCTCGCCCTCCTGCAGGGCGCGCAGCAGCTTGCCCTGGGCGGCGAGGCTCAGCGTGCCGATCTCGTCGAGGAACAGGGTGCCGCCGTTCGCCCGCTCGAAGCGCCCCGGGCGCGAGGAGACGGCGCCGGTATACGCCCCCTTCTCGACGCCGAAGAGTTCGGATTCGATCAGATGCTCGGGGATCGCCGCGCAATTGACGGCGACGAAGGGATTGTCGGCACGGGGCGAGATGCGGTGCAGGGTCTGGGCGAACATTTCCTTGCCGACGCCGGATTCCCCGAGAAGAAGCACGGTCGCATTGGTGCCCGACACCTTCTCGAGCATGTGGCAGACGACGTTGAAACCCGCCGAGGCGCCGACCAGGTCCTTCACCGGCGACTGGCTCGCCGCCGTCTCCTCGGGCGCCGGCATGCCGGCGGCGACCGTGCTGACCACGATCGGGCCCTGGCTGTTGCGGTTGGCGAAGGCGTGGGGCTGAAGATAGCGGATATCCTCGTCCGCGTCGGGCCATTCCGAGACCGGCTTGCCGACGATGCGGCAGGCGGCATGGCCCATGGAGCGGCATTCGACCTCGCGGAACAGCATGGGACGGCCCATGAACACGCTGGTGTAACCCGAGGCATAACCGATCTGCATCCAGCACGCCGGGTCGGAGCCGATGCCGTGGGAGGCGATGTGGACCTCGTCCTCGCACGAGTCGTGCCAGATGAATTCGCCGTAGAAGCGGCCCGTGTTCACGTCCGCCTCCACCCGTACCGGCTCCACCGTGACGATGCCCTCGATCATGTGGAGCTGGGGGCCGACGTTGAAGAAGTCGAAGAAATCGCGGCCGTGGCGCACCTTGACCGCCAGTTCGGCGTCCTGGGCGCCGGAGGCATAGCCCATGCGGGTCAACAGGGCCCGTGCGCCCTGCACGCCGATGGTCTCGATCAGTTCGTTGCGCAGCGCGCCGAGGGAATGAGTGTGCAGCAGGATCATCCGGTTGTCGTCGAGCCAGATCCTGCCCACCTGGGGACAGAAGCGCAGACGTGCAGCCAGATCGTCCATTTCCGGGAAATCACGCGAACCACTGGAAGTCGAATTGGGGTCTTCCATACTATTTCTTGCAGTGGCAAATTTCCGAATGACGGCTGCCATGTTGTTTCCCCCCTTTTATCGTTATGGGGCTCTCGTATTTCGGAGCCTTACTTGACTGGGATCATAACATCGCCAATCGCGGTGAATGGCGGGATTGGCTCCGCTTCAGTGTTTCAAGGCAATGCTTTGTCCCGGGGATGAACACATAAACATTCAATGCGGTGGCGGATCCGGGGGGCGGCGGACCCGGCGCGCCCGGATCCGCCACCGTCCTCAGTCGCGCAGGCCGAGGCCGCGCTGGAAGGCCAGCATGTTCTCGATGGCCGCCTCGCCGCCGTCGCTTTCCTTCAGGGCACCGCAATAGGCGCGGATCGCCTCTTCCGCCTTCGGCGTCCAGGCCGCCACGCGGCCGCGCAGCCATTCGCGGTTGCCGTCGACCGCCAGCGCCATTTCGACCAGGCGCGAGGCCCAGCGGCGGTGGCGTTCGGCGTCGCGCATCTGGGCCTGCGACAGCAGGCTGTAGAGCGTGTCGTTGTTGCTGCGCGCGACGTCCGCGAGGGTGCCGAGCAGGGCTTCCTCGACCGCGGGCTTCAGCACCAGGTTGAAGACGACGAAGGACTCGGCCCAGTCCCAGACCACCAGCCCCTCCTCGAGCAGGCGGCGGAAGCCCTGCCACTGGGGATCGTCCTCCCAATGGGCGCGTTCGTTCTTGCCGAAGCCGAGGTCGGGCCGCGCCTTGCTGAGTTCGACCGTCCGATAGCAGGTATGGGTGACCCAGCGGAGCGAATCGGCGGACTGCAGATAGAGGCAGGTGGTGATGGTGCTGGCCGGCGCCATCTGGGCGACATAGGCCGAGCCCATCTGGAGACCGTGATAGAGATAGCGCGCGGGGGTATAGAAGGCGGTCAGGGTCTCGATCCATTCGTTCGGGATCATCTCGTCGTGGCCGCGGTCGCTGAACTGGTCGAACAGGCCGCCGACATAGGCTTCCTGGCCGTCCTGCAGGATATTGTAGGTGCGGTAGACGAGCTGGTCCGGATCCTGGAACAGGTCCCAGTCGGGGTGCTTCAGCGGGCTCTCGTTGCAATATTTGCGGTACCAGTCGTTCATCGGCAGGTCGGGATCCAGCTCCCACGGCACGTCCGGGTTCCGGCGGCGGTAGTGCAGGCGCGTGCTGACGATGTCGTATTCGCTGGGCCGCTTGCGGCGGTCGGCCAGATGCGACCAGGTCTTCAGCGGCTTCAGGGGCTCGGGGGTGGCGGTCATGGCGTTCTCCTCCCGGGAGTTCGTTCTGTCAGATGTGTTTCGCGAGATAGAAGCGGATGCGGTCGGGCGAGGTGTCGATCTGTCCGGAGAAGGAGCCGAGGTTGATCTCGATCTCGCGCATCTGGAACGGACGGCCCAGGGCCTCCTCCATCGAGGCGCGGGTCAGGATGCATTCGCCGTCGCATTCGATGCGGACATAGGCCGTACGGTCCTCGATGTGGATTTCCTTGCCCGGATTGTCGTCCTCCACCGCGAGGATCGCGGCCTGCGCCACTTCGCCCGCCCGCAGGATGGGGCCGACGCGGTTGTTGCGGTAGCCGTCGCCGGCCTTGTCGTGACTTGTCATGTTTCTCTCCCGCGTCAGGTGTGCGATTTGCAGGGCTCGACGCCGGCCACGTCGACGAAGATGTCCTCGCCGTCGATCCGGACCGGGTATTCGGCGATGCGGCAGTCCGTCGGGTTCAGGCCCTGGCCGGTCTCGCTGTCGAACTGCCAGAGATGGGCCTTGCAGGTGATCACCCCGCCCTCGAAGCTGCCGTCGATGAGCGCGATCTCCTGATGCGGGCACATCGACTGGAACGCCTTGATCCGGCCGCCCTCGATGCAGACGACAAGGACGTCGCGGCCGTCCGATGCCGTGAATTCCTCCATCTCGCCTTCCCAGACATCGTCGAGCGAGCAGATTTTCTCGAACGCCATGCGCGTCTCTCTCGCCTCGGTCAGATGTCGGAAAAGATGACGTCGATGGTTTCGGTCGGCATCAGGCCGGTGTTCTTCACCAGCATCTCGCGCGGGTAGAGTTCGCCCGTCGAATGACGGCGGATGCGCAGGACCTTGCCGGGTCGGGGCGCGACGCGCCGGTCGATCGAATGCACGGCGCAGGCGGATGCCACTTCATCCATGGTCGCGCCGTCGTCGACGACCACGAGCTGAACGACGAAATCACCCTCGAAATTCGAAGAAAGCGGAAACAGTGCCATGGTTCCTCCCCTTTATGGCAATGGGGGAGGGGCGTTGCCCCTCCCGTTGCGCCTTACTCGGCGGCTTGCTGCTTGCCGACGCCGGCCCAGGCGTAGTTATGCGCGTCGGAGCCGATCTCGCCCGGCGCCAGACCCATGTAGAGCAGCGCGCCCGCCAGGTTCTGCGGCTGGATCTCGCCCGCCAGGAAGCGGTCGACGACGCTCATGTGGCCCTTGTAACGCTCCGGATCCTGCTGGAAGCACCAGCGGTCGACCTCGGAACCGAAGTGGTAGAGACGGCCCTCGTGGACGAGCTGGTAATCCTTCACATTCCAGCCGTCGCCCGGCGCGCCGACCACCGGCAGGTTGCACATGTTGCAGATGGTGGGCAGCGTCTCGGGCAGGGTCAGATCCTCGCGGCCCTTCTGCAGGTTCTCGGTGATCACGTCCCAGCAGCGGCCGAAGGTCGCGTTCCAGCCCGGATATTTGCTCTCCAGCCATTCGCGCTCCTCGGGCGAGGCGCCGGCGGCCGGGTTCCACCACACCGTCGGGCGCCAGTACCAGACGCCCATGTGCATGCCGTGGTGGGTCTCGTCGAGGGCGCGGATGAATTCGTCCCAGTACCAGGGCAGGTCGAGGCCGAGATCGTTCAGCTGGCGCTCGAACTGACCGATGATCCACTCCTGCATGAATTCCTTGAACGACTGCTTGCGGTGCTCCAGCGGGGTGTAATAGTCGAGGATCGGGCCGGTCAGCACCGAGAACAGTTTCCATGCCCGCCAGAAGATGACGTCGATCATCTTCTGCGCCTCGTCCTTCTTGCCGTTCTCGATCAGGATCTTCAGGACCGGGCCGCCCTGCTGGGCGTGGCGGGATTCGTCGGTCTGGATCGAGGAGATCAGGCTGGCGAACGTGTGGTCACCGGCTTCGGCGGCGTCGGCCGCGAGGCCGAGGAACTGCATGTTGGTGAAGCCGGTCTCGAAGGCGAAGGTCAGCATGATGGCGACGCTGACGGAATCGCGCGTGAACATCATGTCGTCGAACATGTGGCGCGCGGCGACCGCGGCCCATTCGTTGGTGTGCATGGCCTTGTAGGCCCAGTCCCACTGGCGGCTGCGCTTGGTGTGCTCGTGCGGGAAGAAGAGCTGGATCTGGCCGTGGCGCATTTCGTCCAGCATGCCGAAGGTCGCCATGTTGCGGTTGCCCGGCGCGCGCGAGAAGCGGGCCATGCGGGCCTCCGCCGTGGCGGCGGCATATTCGGCGACGGCGAGCGCGCCGTAATGGGCCTGCAGGGTGCTGACCCAGCCCGGATCGGCGTCGTCGATGTAATTGGCGCGCTCCAGCGCGGCCTTCACCGAATAGGCGCCGGCGTCCTTCTCGCGCTGGGTCGCGACATAGTCGCTGTAGGTAACTTTATAGGGTTCGTCGAAGCTCTCCCAGGCCTCGGCAGGGATGCCGCGCGCGCCCGACATCATCTCGGGAAAGAGTTCGGATTCGGGAACGTAGCGCGGGGTCCAGTTCGTCGTCCGGACGAGATCGTAATATTCGTTCGAAGCCAGCTTAGACATTGCTGTTCCTCCCTGTTGGCCTTGTTCGTGGCCGGATACCGTCTTGGGCGTGGCGACGCATGGCGTCCGCGACACCGCTGCCCTCTGTTACAGCAACGATCGTGCCAAGCGCCCGCGGAGGGCCTCCGGCAAGCCTCTCCGCGCGCCGCCGCCGCGCCGCCGGACCCTCCGCGCGACGCCTGTTGTTGCACTGCATCGCAGGGCGAACCGCCCGCCCCGGCAGAGATTCCATCGTCCGATGACACGGGCGGACGGTGTGAATTGTTGCGGCGCATTCCGACACCGCCGCCGGCCCGCCGCCGCATGAGGCGAAACCGGTCCGGCACGGCCGGGCGCGGGGATTTGCTCTGTTCATGAAATCGGCGGACACCGCCGGAAGGCGCCGGCGATGCGATTTATCGATTTCATGCAATGGCGCCCTCCACTTCTCGGTCCGCCCTTCGAAGACGGGGAGGATCAGCGCAGGCCGATCACCCCCAGGGTCCTGGCGGTGCGGATGGCGTGCCGGCGGCCGCGCGCGGCGACCTTGTCGAAGATGCGCTGCCAGTACCATTTCACCGTGCTCTCGGCGATCGACAGGGCCGCCGCGATCTCGCCGTTCGAAAGGCCGTCGTCGGCGAGGCGCAGGATCTCGATCTCGCGTCCGGTCAGCGGTTCGCAGAGCGCGGCGCCCTCCGCATCGGCGACGGCGTGGCGCCTGGTCCCGTCGGCGCCGATCGCCGCCAGGATGGCGCCGGCGTAATCGGCGACGGCGGGATGCGCGTCGCGAAGCTGATTGCGCACCACGGTCAGCACCGGGGCGAGAACCGGTCCCTGATCGGCGAAACTGCGGACGAAGCGGGCATGGGTCATGGCCTTGAGCACGTCGACCAGCAGGCGCTGAGCCCCCTCGACGTCGCCGTCGCGGACCAGGGCCCGGGCCAGCAGGGCGGCGATGGCGGCGACGCTGGCCTTGGCCTGGCGATGGGTCGCGAAGCGCAGCCAGCGCTGCAGGATCGCCGCCGCCGCCCGCGCCTTGCCGGCCGCGATCAGCCGCTCGCAATGGACGAGGGCGGCGGTCTCGTGCCGGCTGCTCGGCTGCGCGATCGACCAGGGATCGTCGAATTCGGCGGGCAGCGGCGACAGGTCCAGGGTATCGATGCCCCGGGCGAAGAAGGGATCGAGCGCGGCCAGCCGGAACCGCTGCAGCAGGACCAGGCCCTTGAAACGGTCGAAGCCGAACTGAGTTGCGGCGCAGTCGGCCTCGTCCAGCAGGGCCCCGACCTGGGCGAAGTCGCGGTCGATGAATGCCAGCCGGATCGAGGTGAAGAAGGCCTCCATCATGTTGTCGACGAAGCCCAGCTCCTTGCTGAGGGGCAGATAGCCGGCCAGCAGGCGCCGCGCCTCGGCGACGTCGCCGCGCTCGTAGGCGATCGAGGCGAGGAGGGAAGTCGGCATCGATGCCAGCGGCGTGAAGGCGCCATGCAGCTTCACCGCCATGGCGAGCGAGCGGTCGAGCACGGTGACCGCCTCGTCCAGACGGCCGCAGCGCTGGAGCGAACGGCCGACGATCGAATCGTGAAACACGGTGCCGTAGAAGGCGCCGTGGCGCATGAACATCTCGCGCACTTCCTCGGCCCGGGACATGACCAGATCGAAGCGGAAGAATTCGCGGTCGGTCAGGATCTGCGCCGACAGCGAGGAGGCATACATGAACATGTCGTTGCTGTAGCGGGACTCGAGCCAGGCCTGGGCGTCGGCGCGGGCGCCGGCATTGTCGTCGTTCAGCAGCTTCAGCATCATTTCCCGATGGGACAGTTTCTCGCGCAGATAGGCGAGATCGGGGCCGCCGCCGCTGCCCGCCGCCCGTTCGGTCAGGGTCTGGACCGCGATCCGGGCATCGCGGAGGTCCGCCTCCGCCTCGCGAAAGCGCCAGCGCAACTCGCTCTGCCAGGCGCGGTCCAGCAGCAGGCGGGGCAGGCGGCGGATATGGGCGTCGGAAAGGCGCCGGGCATAGCTCTCCAGGGTCATGGCACGGCCGGCGGAGAACAGGGCATCGCTGCCCTCGTCTAGCAGCTGGCCGGCGAATTCGTGATCGCCCGAGGCGAAGGCATGACCGATCGCCTCGGTGATCATGCCGTTGTCGAACAGCCAGCGCGCGGCGGTGCGGTGCAGATGCGGCACGCGCTCGCGGTGCAGTTCCGTCAGCTTGCGGCGCAGATAGTCGTTGAACAGGTGGTGATAGCGGAACCACATGCGTTCATCGTCCAGCGGCACCAGGAACAGGTTCCACTGCTCGATATAGTCGAGGCTCTCGAAATTGCGGGCGCCGGGGTTGACGGCGTTGCACAGGTCCAGGGTGAAGCGTTCGAGGATCGCGGTGTTCAGCAGGAAATCCCGCACCGCCTCCGGATGCTTCTGGAACACTTCGTCCGAGATGAAGCCGTCGATCCGCTTGTTGGTGCCCGAGAAGGCGTTGATGAAATGGCCCTTGTCCGCCTCGTTGGCGAGCGCGATCGAGGCGAGCTGGAGCCCGGCCACCCAGCCCTCGGTCTTCTGGCGCAGAAGGTCGCTCTGGTTCTCGGTGACGTCGCCGTGGCCCCAGAGGCGCAGCACGCGCTGGGTCTCGTCCGGGTCGAACTGCAGGTCCTGGAAGGTCAGCTCCCGCACCAGGCCCAGCATGCGCAGGCGCGCGATGGAGAGGTTGTGCTGGTTGCGCGAGGCGATGAGGAAGCGCAGATGCTGCGTGTTCGCTTCGAGCAGGAGGTTCATCAACTCGACGACGCGGGCGTCGGTGATGCAGTGATAATCGTCGAGGAAGACGACCATGTCCTGGCGCAGGTCCGCGATCTCGTTCAGCAGGGTCCGCTGCAGCACCGCTTCGGGCGGCATCAGGCCGGTCTCCAGCAGGATCGCCGTCGCGGTGCAGGCGTTGGGCGCCGCCATCCGCAGCGCCGAGACCAGAAGCGCGATCAGGCCCGTGGTATCGTTGTCGGCATAGTCGAGGCTGGCCCAGCCGGCGGCCTGGCCGCGCTGGCGGCAGTCGTGGAAGGCCTGGACCATCGCCGTCGTCTTGCCCGAACCGGCGGGCGCCGTGATCAAGGTAATCGGCATGGTCGCGTCCGGGTTTATCGAACCCGTGACCCGTGCCCTGCTGATGGTCCGCTCGTCGTTGTTCGGCGGCTGTAACTTCGTCTTCCGGATGAAGACACGGGAAGATTGCATGGCATCTTCTCTGTTTATTTATGTCTGTTTATTCATGCCCGAAATCCACGAGGTCTCCGGGTTACCTCCCGCCCGAACGGTAGACTGGCGGGAAATTCATGTCATGCCCGTTCTCCGAAGAATGGTCCCAATTCGCCTGCAAATATTTCAGTTTTGCAGTATTCGCAGGCGCAGCAAGACATTCGCCGCGATCCCGCGGCCGTCGCCATCGTCCTCTTCCGTCCTTTTGGTTGGCGAGATCCTGCGTCCCTGTGCCTCTTGACGTCACGTTCCATCCCTTTGGGCTGGTGAAGACTGTCCTTGCGCCGGCGATAACGGCAGCAGACGCAGGGCCGGTCGAACGCGGCCGGCCGCCACGGCGCCATGGGAGGACGCAAGAGATGACATTGCTGCAGCGAAGCGACTGGTACGACGTCGCCCGGGACACCAACTGGACGCCGTCCTTCGTCTCCGAGGCGGACCTGTTCCCGCCCGAGATGAGCGACCCCTTCGACATGCCGAAGGCCGCCTGGGCGGAATACGACGAGCCCTACAAGGTCTCCTACGCCGAATACGTGAAGGTCCAGCGCGAGAAGGACGCGGGCGTCTATGCCGTCAATACGGCGGCGGCACGAACCCGCTTCATGGAAGAGGCGGGGCAGCGCTGGCATTCGATCCTGAAGCTGCATTTCGGCGCGGTCTCGCTCGCGGAATCCAGCTCGCAGATCTCGGAGGGGCGCATGGCGCGCTTCGGCATGGCGCCGGGCATGCGCAACATGGCGACCTTCGGCCTCCTCGATGAAATCCGCCACGGCCAGACCCAGCTCTATTTCGCCCACGAGAGCCTGAAGCACAGCCCGCAGTTCAACTTCGCGCACAAGCTGCTCGGCACCCAGGAATGGGGGGCGATCATGACGAGGGCGACCCTGGACGACGTCTTCCTGGGCCGGGACGCGGTGACGACGGCGATCATGCTGACCTTCGCCTTCGAGACCGGCTTCACCAACATGCAGTTCATCGGTCTCGCCGGCGACGCGGCCGAGGCGGGCGACACCAGCTTCTCCAACCTGATCTCGTCGATCCAGACCGACGAATCGCGCCATGCCCAGATCGGCGCGCCGCTCCTGAAGCTGATGGTGAAGAACGGCTACAAGGACGAGGCGCAGAAGGCGGTCGACATCGGCTTCTGGCGCACTTACCGCTTCTTCGCCCTGCTGACCGGCACCGTGATCGACTATTTCATGCCGCTCGAGAAGCGCACGTCGTCGTTCAAGGAATTCATGGAGGAATGGATCGTCGGTCAGTTCGAGCGCACCCTGCTCGACATGGGCCTGGACCTGCCCTGGTACTGGGACTTCTTCCTCGAGGATATTGAGAGCTTCCACCACGGCATGCACATCGGCTGGTGGCTCTATCGCGACACGGTCTGGTTCAATGTGCCCGCCGGCGTCTCCCCGGCCGAGCGCGACTGGCTGGAGAGCAAATATCCGGGCTGGAACGACAGCTGGGGCCGCCTGTGGTCGCAGATCGGCGAGAACATCCGCGCCGGCAGGACCGACCTCACGGTGCCGAAGACCCTGCCGGTGGTCTGTTCCTTCAACAATCTGCCCATGGTCACCGACCCGTCGAAGCCCTGGGCCGGCAAGGACCAGATGCTGACCTACAAGGGCAAGAAGTACTACTTCCAGTCCCATGTCGAGAAATGGGTCTTCGAGCAGGACCCGGAGCGTTACGCCGCGCACCAGACCCTGATCGACCAGTTCCTGGCCGGCAGGATCCAGCCGCCGACCTACGAGGGGGCACTCAACTACATGGGCCTCTCGCCGGTCGAGCGCGGCAAGGACGCGGAGAATTTCGCCTGGGCCTTCGCCGGCCGCGAACCGCGGACCATGGCCGCCGAGTGACCCCGATTCTCCGGCGGGGCCGCCCGCCGGGGACTTCCTTCCAGGAGAACGACATGTCCGACCTGCCCCTGCTCGTGTCCTGCGAGCGCGATTTTCTCGTCCACCTCGTCGCCATTCCGGCCGAAGCCCGGGTCGGCGACCTGATCGAGGCCGCTGCCTCCCTGGTCGTCGGCGTCCATGTGCCCGACCGGCCCCTGTCGACGGTTCATATCCGCAAGATCGATGGCGACGCCGCCCTGCCGATCGACGCCACGGTGACCGATGCCGGCATCGAGGCGATGGACTGGGTGCATCTGTTCTTCGATGCCGCCCCCGAAGGAGAACCGGTGCAATGACCGTCGCGGTCGCCACCGAATTTCACATGGTCTGCGACCTCGACGAAGTGTGGGAGGGCGAGGTCGCGGAATTCGAGGTCGCGGGCCACGACGTGCTGATCGTGCATCGCGCGGGCGGCGAAGTGGTCGCCCTGCAGGCGCTCTGCCCGCATCAGGACATCTCGCTGGCGGAAGGCGGCTTCGAGAACGGCGTCCTGACCTGCCGCGCCCACCTCTGGCAGTTCGACAGCGCCACCGGCGCCGGCCTCAACCCCACCGACTGCCGCCTGGCGCGCTATCCGCTGCGGGTGGTCGACGGCAAGGTCCAGATCAGCGTCGAGGGCGTGGTGCCCTTTCGTGTCGGCGCATGAAGACGATCGGAGAGAACAGATGACGACGGCAAGCGTCCGCAGCGACGGACTGAGCGGCAATATGGTCGGCCCCGTGCTCAGGGCCGGCGAACTGGCGGATGCGGTGGTGGAGGCGATCCACCGCGACAATCCGGACCAGGAGGTCACGGTGATCGACAAGCGCGCCTATCTGCGCGTCCAGGTCCTCGGCGAATGCGTGGTGCGCCGCGCGACCCTGGAAGAGGTGCTGCGCCGGCCGTTCCTGATGCAGGAGATCGAGCCGATCCTCGCCTCCTTCGCCGGGCAGATCGAGTCGACGGAACGCTATGTCCGTTTCTTCCTCGACCATCGCCGCTGACCGGAATCGACAATCAACGCCATAGAGGGAGTGAAACCATGAAAGAAGGTCCTGTCGAGCAGGCCCGCCTGAAGACCTGGAGCGCGCTGGCCGCCCAGCGCCGCAAGCCCAGCGAATATGAAGCCGTCGCCTTCGACACCCATTTCCTGAACGACTACGCCCAGCCCGGCAGGAGCGGGCCGGCCCTGCCGTCGCTCGGCCCCGACACCTTCGTCAATCGCTGGTACCAGAAGAATCTGATCGACAGCCCGCTGCGTCACGACGACTGGCTGGCCTTCCGCGATCCCGAGGAAGTGACCTATCGGCGCTACAACATCGTCCAGGAAGGGCAGGAGAATTACGTCGCCGAAGTGCTCGACCGCTTCAGCAACGAAGGCCATGATGCCGGTCTCGATGCCGAATGGCTGACGGTCCTGTCGCGGCTCTATACGCCGCAGCGCTTCGTCCACCACGCGGTGCAGATGGCGTCGGCCTATGCCGCGACCACGACGCCGGCCTCGACCATCTCCCATTGCTATGCCTTCCAGTCGGCCGATGCGCTCCGCGCCGTCTCCCATGTCTCCTACCGCACGGTGGAACTGGCGCGCGCCCATGCCGGCTTCGGCTTCGGCGAGGAGGAACGCCGCCATTGGGAAAAATCGGCCGAATGGCAGGGTTTCCGCGAGTTGATGGAAAAGGCCCTGGTCGCCTATGAATTCGGCGAGACCTTTGTCGCCCTGAACCTGGTGGCCAAGCCCGCGATCGACGAAGCCTGCGTGCGCCAGTTCGGCCGCGCCGCCCGCCGTTTCGAGGATTCGGTCCTGGATCTCCTCTCCGACGCGATCCTGAAGGACAGCGCGCGTTCCCGGGCCTGGACCGGCGGCCTGGTGCGGTTCATGGCCCAGAAGGACGGCAACATGGATCTGCTGCGCCGCTGGCTCGCCAAATGGCAGCCGCTCGGCGATGCCGCGATCGAGGGCTTCTGCGCGGGCCTGCCGGACGGCGACCGGGCGGCGGCGGCGGCGCGCCAGGCCACGCGCGAATTCCGCGACTCGATCGGTCTCTGAGGGGGCGGCGCGCATGGCGATCCTGCTCGTCCTCTATGGGCGGCCGGCCGATCCGGCCGCCTTCGACCGGCACTACGCGGCAACCCACCTGCCGCTGGTGCGGAAACTGCCGGGCCTCGTCTCGGTCCGTCTCAGCGACGGCCTCGACGTGCTTTCGGGCGACGATCTCTATCAGGTCGTCCGCCTCGAATTCCCGTCGCTGGCGGATGTGAAGGCGGCCCTGGGGTCGCCCGAGGGCGCGGCGGCGGCGGGTGATCTCGCCGTCTTCGCCGACGGCGGCGTGCAGATCGTCGCCTTCGACGAGCGCGCGGCGTGACGGGGGGCCTGATGGACGTCCGCGCCGCCGTCGCCTTCGAGGCCGGCAAACCGCTCGAAATCGTCACGGTGCAGCTGGAGGGCCCGAAGGCGGGCGAGGTGCTGGTCGAGATCAAGGCGACCGGCATCTGCC
>NZ_JAKGSB010000006.1 GCF_021568905.1 Zavarzinia marina
GTCAAGACGTTTTTTCCAGAAATCTTCCAGAACCAACACCCGGACTGTGACCCAGGACGTTACCGCCCCAAACCACAGGGCCGCAGCTTCTACAAGCCACAAACCCTACCGTCAACCCCAGTCCCTCTTCGCGCCTCAACAGCGGATCAAAACCAAGACCAACAGCCCGCCAGACAAATCCAACTCAAGGCCACCGCCCGGCGAGGCGCGGTTTGTAGGACGACTCATATGGGGTGCGCAAGAGCTTTTTTGAAGATCCGGTGACGATTTCCCGCGCGGCGCATTTACCATAGCGGCGCCCTTCGGGTTGACGCCGCGCGCCTTCGATATGAAGGTGCCTCGGGGCAGGTATTTTCGCCCTTATTCAAGTGATTCCCTTCCCTTAGAGGCCGCGCTCCGTGTCTGCCAAAAAGCCCCCGTTCGTAGGCGACAAGTTCAACCGGCGGACGGAAGCCGTACCCAATCCCCTGCTGCGCACCATCGTCAGCCATTCGCTGCCGCCGCGGGCGCGGACACCGGTCGGGCGCCTGGTGGCATCCGTGGCACTGGCCGCCGCGATCGGCCTCGGCGCCGGTTTCGCCGTCGGCGGCTTCTTCGGCAACGACGGTGACGACGATCTGGTCGCGGTGACGGAAGACCAATTGCCCGAGCGCCCCGCCCTCGCCCTGGTCGGTCCCGCGGACGAGG
Source organism: Zavarzinia marina (assembly GCF_021568905.1). Lineage (GTDB taxonomy): Bacteria > Pseudomonadota > Alphaproteobacteria > Zavarziniales > Zavarziniaceae > Zavarzinia > Zavarzinia marina. Next base: position 688 of record NZ_JAKGSB010000006.1, read on the forward strand.
ACGCGGTCGACAATGTCGTGCTGCCCGCCCCCATGGCCGACCCTGAGGTCGAGCCGCCGGAGCCCGAGGACATCGCCGGCAGCGAGATGGAGCAGGAACTGGTCTCCGTCACCCAGGGCGATACCTTGACCTCCATCCTGACCGGTGCCGGCCTGTCGCGCCGCGAAGCCTATGACACGGTCGAGGCGCTGCGGCCGCTGTTCAATCCGCGCGACCTGCGCGTCGGCCAGGAATTGAGCCTGTCGCTGATGCCGCCCGCAGAAGGTGAGGACTCGGAAGCGCCGCGCCTCGCCGAACTCGCCTTCGATACGGACGTCGACCGCCGCATCCGCCTGACCCGGGGCACCGACGGCGCCCTGAGCGCGGCCGAGGAGCGGACGGAACTGACCGCCGTGCCGACGCGGATCGCCGCCACCATCGACGACAGTCTCTTCGCCTCCGCCAGCCGGGCGGGCGTGCCGGCCTCGGTGACGACCGAACTGATCCGCATGTTCTCCTATGACATCGACTTCCAGCGCGACATCCACGCTGGCGACAGATTCGAACTGCTGGTGGAGCGCCTGCAGGATCCGGACGGCCGCACCCTGAAATGGGGCGAGATCCTCTATGCGAGGATGACGCTGCGCGACGACAACACGCCGATCTACCGCTATACGCCGAGCGACGACGGCATTCCCGATTATTTCAACGCCAAGGGCGAAAGCGTGCGCAAGGCGCTGCTGCGCACGCCGATCGACGGGGCGCGCATATCGTCGGGCTTCGGCATGCGCCGCCATCCCGTGCTCGGCTATTCGAAGATGCACAAGGGCATCGATTTCGCCGCCCCGCGCGGCACGCCGATCTATGCGGCGGGCGACGGCACCATCGCCAAGATCGGCCGTGCCGGCTCCTACGGCAATTACATCAGGGTGAAGCACAGCGGCAAATATGCGACCGCCTATGCCCATCTTTCGCGCTTCGCCAAGGGCCTGAAGCCGGGCAGCCGGGTGCGCCAGGGCCAGACCATCGGCTATGTCGGCACCACCGGACGCTCGACCGGGCCGCATCTGCATTACGAGATCCTGGCGGACGGCAAGCAGGTCAATCCGAAAGGTGTCCGCTTCCAGTCCGGCCGCACCCTCGGCGGCAAGGAACTGGCCGCCTTCAAGAGGCGCCGGACCGAGATCGACCGCCTGCTGGACAGCCTGCCGGTGCTGACCGCCTGGGTCGACCCCGTGGTCCAGGCGGACAACGAGCCCTGAACGACGGCGCCGCCGATCCGGCAAGAGGCTTCTGTCGGACGCCGGGCTGCGCTATAGGCTTCGCCACAGCCACGAAACGGAATTCAGACCCTCATGTTCACGCGGATCTATCTCTGGGGCCGGTCGCTCCGCATTCGCCATACCCGCCGCCGCCGGGGCGACCGCGAATATGATCTGCTGCCCATGCTGGTGAAGCCGGGGATGGTCGCCATCGACGTTGGCGCCAACCGGGGCGTCTACACGATCCCCCTCGCCGCCCGCGCCAGCCGCGTCATCGCCTATGAGCCGAGCCCCTGGATCGCCGACTATCTGGCGCGCGGCATGCCCGCCAATGTCGAGGTGCGCCAGGCCGCCGTCTCGGATGCGCCGGGCGAGGTGACCCTGCGGGTGCCCGTCCGCGCCGACGGCTCGCTGGCCCACAATCAGGGCTCGATCGAACGCTACGACGATGCCGGCACGAGGGCCGCGCAGGTGAAATGCGTGCGCCTGGACGACGAAGGCATCGGCCCCTGCGGCTTCATCAAGATCGATGCCGAGGATCACGAGATTCCGGTGGTGCGGGGCGCCCGCGAGATCATCCTGCGGGACCGGCCCAACATGCTGATCGAGGTTCTGGGCTTCGCCGACAACCCGCGCTGGGCACCGCTCCACGCCGAACTGAAGGCGCTCGGCTATGAAGCCTATGTGCTGCACAATGGCGCGCTCGAACTGGCCACCAAGGCCGCCGTGGCCAAGAGCGGCAACGTCGGCCTGAACCTGGTCTGCCTGCCCGTTTCGTCCTGATCCGGCTTCCCGTCTCATCGCTTGATCGCGGCCTCATTTTTATATTATAATCTTAATATAAAGATGAGGCCATCATGCGCTATGCCGCCGACCACAAGGACCGCTCGCGGGAGAAGATTCTGGATGCCGCCGCCCATCTGCTGCGGCAGAAGGGGATCGACGGTGTCGGCCTGTCAGCGATCATGGCGCGCGCCGGCCTGACCAACGGCGCCTTCTATGCCCATTTCCCGTCCCGCGACGCCCTGGTGGCCGACGCCCTCGATGCCGCCCTCGACTTCACCATCGGGCGCCTGCGCCGCCATGCCGAGGGCTTTCCGCCCGAGGCGCGGCTGCGTGCCGTGGTCGCAGCCTATCTGAGCCCGCAGCACTGCCGCGCGCCGGAAGACGGCTGTACCTTCGCCGCGCTCGGCAGCGACCTCGCCCGCCTGCCGCCCGAGACCCGGGCGCGGCTGCACCTGCAATACGACCGCATGCGCGCCCTGCTGGCGGAGGGATTGGCGGCCCTGGGCCGCCCGCCGGCCGATGCCGGCACCATGCTCGCCACCATGATCGGCACCCTCACCCTGGCCCGTCTGGCGCCGGACGAGACCGCCGCCCGCGCCCAGCTCGACAACGCCATCGAATACCTCCTGGCCTGACTCGCAGCGGCCGGACGGACGGCCTTTCGCCACGCCTTATTAAATTAAGATCATAATACAAAGGAGCCGCCATGAACCGCGACCATCCGACGATCCTGCGCATGGCCGGGCGCACGCCCCCCGCCCCCTCGCCGCCCCGGGACCAGGACTGGTTCCATGCCCTCGCCCTCGAGGCGGGCGCCGACGACGCGGCCGCCCTCTCGATCGACAATCCGGCCCTGGACGGGCAGCGCGCGGATATCCTGCGCTGCTTTCCAGGGACGCGCGTGGTGCTGTCGCTGGTCTGCCGCATGAACGAGGCGCCGGTGCGCTCCGCCGTCCGCTCCATCGCCAATGCCGAATTCCACGAAGGCTATGACGCGGTGAACGCGGCGGCGCGGCGGATCGTGCGCCGCCTCGGCGAGATCGGCATCGATGCCCTGAACACGGTCGCGGCCTTTCCGATGGAGGTGCAGGATTTCCCGGGCAAGACCTGGGCCGTCTCCCACAAGCCGATCGCCGAGGCGGCGGGTCTCGGCCGCATGGGCCTGCACCGCAACCTGATCCATCCGCGTTTCGGCAATTTCGTCCTGCTCGGCACCGTGCTGATCGACGCCGCCCTGACGGAGGAAGCCCGCCCCCTCGACTATAATCCCTGCCTGTCGTGCAATCTCTGCGTCGCGGCCTGCCCGGTCGGGGCGATCGGGCCCGACGGCGATTTCAATTTCACCGCCTGCTACACCCACAACTACCGGGACTTTCTCGGCGGCTTCAAGAGCTGGGTCGACGACATCGCCGACGCCCGCGACGCCGCCGATTACGAGCGGCGCGTCGCCCCGGCCGAGACCGTCTCCATGTGGCAGAGCCTCGCCTACAAGCCCGGCTACAAGGCGGCCTATTGCCTGTCGGTCTGCCCGGCAGGGGAAGAGGTCATCGGCCCCTATCTCGACGACCGGCGCGGCTTCATCGAGCGCGTCGCCCATCCGCTTCGCGATCGGGCGGAAACCGTCTATGTCACCGACCGGTCGGATGCCCAGGAATGGGTCGCCCGGCGGTTCCCGGCCAAGACCGCCAAGGTGGTGCGCGCCGGCGTGAAGCCCGGCTCCATCCGCGCATTCCTGTTCGGGCTGACCCTGGGGTTCCAGTGGCGAAAGGCCAAGGGCATCGACGCCTGCTGGCATTTCCGCTTCACGGGCCGCGAGGCGGCGGAAGCGACGGTGCGTATCGAAGGGGCGAAGCTGAAGGTCACCCCCGGCCTGCGCGGCACGCCCGGCCTGAGGATCGAGGCGGACAGCGACGCCTGGCTCGCCATCGTCGCGGGCAGGCTGAAGCCCTGGCGCGCGGTCGTCGGCGGCAAGCTGCGCCTGAAGGGCGACCGACGCCTGATGGCGACGTTCCGGCGCTGCTTCCCGCGCTGAAAAAAAGCGGGGCGCCCGCTGGGGGCGCCCCTTCTCGTCGGGTCCCTTCTCGTCGGGCCCAGTCTATTCAGGCATTGCCTTCGAGGCTGGACATGAAGGCTGCGGGCTTCGGCTTCAGGATGTCCGCGTCGATGTCGACCTCGCGGCCGTTGATCACCAGCTTGCCGGCTTCGGCCGAGACCTTCACCGTATCGCCCTCGGCGATCTCGCCTTCGAGGATCAGTTCGGCCAGCGGGTTCTGCAGATTGCGCTGGATCACCCGCTTCAGCGGACGGGCACCATAGACCGGGTCGTAACCCGCCTCGCCCAGCCATTCCTTGGCGGCCTGGTCCAGTTCCATGGCGATCTTGCGTTCCGCCAGCAGCTTCCGCAGGCGGCCGAGCTGGATCTCGACGATGCCCGTCATCTCGCCCCGGCCCAGCCGGTTGAAGAGGACGATTTCGTCCAGCCGGTTCAGGAATTCCGGCCGGAACGCGGCCCGGACCGCGCCCATCACCATGTCCCGCGTGCGGCCCGGATTGGCTTCCGCATCCTCGGACGCCAGGAATTCGCCGCCCAGGTTCGATGTCAGGATGATCACCGTGTTGCGGAAGTCGACCGTGCGGCCCTGACCGTCGGTGAGACGCCCGTCGTCCAGCACCTGAAGGAGCACGTTGAAGACATCCGGGTGCGCCTTCTCGACCTCGTCGAACAGGATCACCTGATAGGGCCGGCGGCGAACCGCCTCGGTCAGGACGCCGCCTTCCTCGTAGCCGACATAGCCCGGAGGCGCGCCGATCAGGCGGGAGACCGCATGCTTCTCCATGAATTCCGACATGTCGATGCGCACCATGGCGCTGTCGTCGTCGAACAGGAATTCCGCCAGCGCCTTGGTCAGCTCGGTCTTGCCGACACCGGTCGGGCCGAGGAACAGGAAGGAGCCGATGGGACGCGAGGCATCCTGCAGGCCGGCGCGCGCCCGGCGCACCGCGTTGGAGACGGCCGAGACCGCTTCCGGCTGGCCGACCACGCGGCTGGCCAGGAGCTGTTCCATGCGCAGCAGCTTCTCGCGCTCGCCCGACAGCATCTTGTCGACGGGAATGCCGGTCCAGCGCGAGACGACGGCGGCGATATCCTCTTCCGTCACCGCTTCGCGGGCATTGTCGGCCTCCGCCGCGCCTTGCGCTTCCTCGAGCTTCCGGGTCAGGTCCGGGATCACGCCATAGGCGAGTTCGCCGGCACGGGCCAGGTTACCCTTGCGCTGCGCCTGCTCCAGTTCCGAGCGCGCCGCGTCGAGCTGTTCGGTCAACTTCTGCTGTGACGACAGCTTGTCCTTCTCGGCCCGCCATTTCGCGGTCATCTCGGCCGATTCCTGCTCCAGTTCGGCCAGATCCTTCTCGAGCTTGACCAGGCGTTCCTTGGACGCCTTGTCGTCTTCCTTCTTCAGGGCTTCGCGCTCGATCTGCATCTGCATGATCTTGCGATCCAGCTCGTCCAGGGCCTCTGGCTTGGAATCGACTTCCATGCGCAGCCGGCTCGCCGCCTCGTCGACCAGATCGATCGCCTTGTCGGGCAGGAAGCGGTCGGTGATGTAGCGGTTCGACAGGCTGGCGGCCGCCACCAGGGCGACGTCGGAAATGCGCACACCGTGGTGGAGTTCGTATTTCTCCTTCAGGCCGCGCAGGATGGAGATCGTGTCCTCCACCGTCGGCTCGTCGACGAAGACGGGCTGGAAGCGCCGCGCCAGCGCCGCGTCCTTCTCGACGTGCTTACGATACTCATCGAGGGTGGTCGCGCCCACGCAATGCAGCTCGCCGCGCGCCAGCGCCGGCTTCAGCAGGTTGGAGGCATCCATCGCGCCGTCGGTCTTGCCGGCGCCGACCAGGGTGTGCATCTCGTCGATGAACATGATGACGTCGCCGGCCGCCGTGATCTCGTTCAGGACCGCCTTCAGGCGTTCCTCGAATTCACCGCGATATTTGGCACCCGCCACCATGGCCCCGAGGTCGAGGGACATGAGCTGCTTGTGCTTCAGGGATTCGGGCACGTCGCCGTTGACGATGCGAAGCGCCAGGCCCTCCGCGATCGCGGTCTTGCCGACGCCGGGCTCGCCGATCAGCACGGGATTGTTCTTGGTCCGGCGCGAGAGTACCTGGATGGTGCGGCGGATCTCCTCGTCGCGGCCGATCACCGGGTCGAGCTTGCCGTCGCGCGCCGCCGCCGTCAGGTCGCGGGCGTATTTCTTCAGGGCGTCATAGCTGTCCTCGGCGGACGCGCTGTCGGCCGTGCGGCCCTTGCGCAGGTCGTCGATCGCCTTGGAGAGCGCCTGGGGCGTGACGCCGGCCTTCTTGAACACCTCGGCCGCCGGCGTGCCCGCCGCCATGACGAGGGCAAGGAGGAGCCGTTCGGCGGTGACGAAACTGTCGCCCGCCTTCTTCGCCACCTGTTCGGCGGCATCGAAGAGGCGCGCCGTCTCCGGCGCCAGATAGAGCTGGCCGGCGCCCTGGCCTTCCACCTTGGGCATCTTGGCGAGTTCGGCCTCGATCCCGGCCAGCGCCGCCTCGGGCTTGCCGCCCGCCGCCTTGATCAGCGACGCGGCGAGACCCTGCTCGTCGTCGAGCAATACCTTGGCCAGATGTTCGGGCGTGAAGCGCTGATGCCCGCTGCGCAGCGCCAGACCCTGGGCCGACTGCACGAAGCCCCGCGCCCGTTCGGTGTATTTCTCGAAATCCATCCCGGATCCCCTTGCACATTCCAGGCGGATGTCGGGTCCGCCCTCCTTGGACACCCATATGGTGTTGCCATCGTGCAACACAAGAGGGTGGCGCGTCCTTGAGAAAGCTCAAGGTTCGGCGTAGATGCGTTCGGCCCGGAGACGGCGGCGGTCGCCCTGGAACGGCAGGGCCGCCAGCGCCCGCTCCATCGATTCCTCGGCCAGCCGGTTGGCGGCGGCGGCGAAATCCTCGTCCCCGATCGAGGCCAGCGCGCGGAGCGCCTTCTGCAGCTTGATCGCGACCTCGACCATGGCCGCGCCGTCGCGGGCGATGGGGCCGAAGGCATCGTCGAACATGTCCTCGGGCGTGATCAGGGGGACATGCAGGCGCGGCCTGGTGACTTCGGCGGGCTCTATCTTCGCGACGGTCCTCAGGACCCGGACCAGGGTACCGACGACGTCGATCGCCGTGCCCGGATCATTGACCGCCGGCGACAGCGCCCGGGACGCGATCTCGGTCAGCACGACGAGGCCGAAGCGCGGATCCTGGTCGAAGGAGCGCGAATCGCCGACGGTGAAGCAGCGCGCCACGCGCTGAGCCAGGGCATCCTCCACCTCGGGCGAGACGATATGGGCGACGGGCCGGCCCGGCACGCAGAAGGCGCCGGTGCGCGCGGCGACATGGATATGAACGCGGTGCTCCTCCGCGATGGCGGCGAGGGCGGCGAGGTCGATGTGCTGGACATGGCCGACGGCAAGGGCCGGTACGGCGCGGGCCGGCGCCTGCAGCCCCCGGTCGACATTGCAGCCGTAGAGGGGATCGGCGGCGTAATTGGCCATGGTGCGCGCCGCCACGGCCTCCACCCGGTCGATCACCTCGCCGAGACGGCCGAGGCGGGTGAGCTGATTGATCCACCGCAGCAGGGTGATGACGACGAGGCCGATCATCGACAGCGTGGCGATGAAGAGCACCAACTGCCCGCCGTCGCCATAGATGTCGGCATTGAGGCCGATCAGGCCGACGAGGCTGAACAGGAAGGCGCCCAGAAAGGTGGAGAGCGCCGACTGCGCCGCCGCGTCCTCCATCAGCAGGTTCGCCGCCCGGGGCGTCGCGCTGCCCGCCGCCGCCGATGTCGCCGAAACCATGATACCGAGGGAGAAGGTGGTCACCGCCAGCATGCTGGAGGCCATGATCGAGAGAATCGCCCCCACGGCCTCGGTGCCGACGTTGCGCGTCACCTCCTCCGGGATGAAGGGATCGGCCAGCAGCGCCATCAGCGCCGTCAGGATGCCGGCCAGGCCATAGAGAGAGGCCCTGAACCAGAGCCGCCGCGCGATTCGCGCCAGCAGCCACGACCATCGTTCCACGCCCAATGCCTCCCCGCCGCCTCTCGAAGCGACATTGTTCGCATTCCCGGGCGGCATCGACAATGGCCGCCGGGTTTTGCCGGTGGACGCGGCGGCCGTTGCTTGGCAGGTTGCAGGGCAGCAAATGGCAAGCGAGCAGGGAATGACGGCCGACCTCATCTGCATCGGCGCGCAGAAGGCGGGGACCACCTGGCTGCATCGGATGCTGCTCGGGCATCCGGCGGTATTCGCGCCGGTGTTCAAGGAAATCCATTATTTCGACAGTCTCCACGTGCCGAGCGAGGCGAGCTTCCACGCCCGCCGGGCGGCCAATGCCGCTCGGCGCCTCGAACAGGAGATCCGGCCCAGCCGGCTGCACGAATTCGGCCTGACCGTGGTGACGCGGGTCCTGCGCCACCGGACGGCGCGGCGCACGGTCGAGGAACTGGAATTCGCCGCCGCCATGAAGGGCGTCACGGTCGACGACGACTGGTATCGCGGCCTTTTCGCGGGGGCGCGGGCCGGCCAGCGGCGGATGGACTTCACCACCTCCTACGCCCCCCTGCCCGAGGCCGGCATCGAACATATACTGAGACTATGCCCCGACGCCCAGGTGCTCTATCTGCTGCGCCACCCGGTGGCGCGGGCGATCAGCCACGCCCGCATGCAGGTGATCCGCAACGGCCTGCCGCGGACGGCGGAGTCGGTCGGCCATTTCGTCGATCACGAGCGGGTGCGCCGCCACGAGGATTACCCGGGCATCATTCGGCGCTGGCAGGCGATATGGCCGGCCGGGCGTTTCCACCTGCTGTCCTACGAGGATATCGCGTCGCGCCCTCTCGGCCTGCTTGCCGACGTCTGCGGCATCGCCGGCATCGGTTTCGAGCCGCGCTGTTTCAAGGATTACCGCGACACGGTGTACCAGGGTCCCGGTATCCCGGTGGACGATGCCACGCGCCGGAAACTGGCGGCCCGCTATCGCCCCCTGATCCTCGAAATGAAACGGGATTTTCCGCAGGTCGCGTCCCACTGGGCGCCGGACTGAACCACGACGCCGGCCGAAAGGGGCGCCGGCCACAAGGGGCAGGCGGCGAGAGCCGCCCGCCGCCCCCGGGATCAGGACGACAGGCGTTCGGCCTCGGCCGAGAAGTCGTCGTTGTTCTCGTCCGCATCGTCGCCGGCGCTGGCCAGGCTCAGATCGAAGGGCGGCATGTCGGGCTGGGCGCCCTGGCCGGGAATGCCGCTGCCATTCTGCTGATTCTGCTGGCCGTTGCCGCGCGACGGCGTGACCAGATTGTTCGCCAGCATCAGGCGGTAGTAATGCTCGGCGTGCTGCAGGTAATTCTCGGCGGCGACGCGATCACCGGCCGACTGCGCATCGCGCGCCAACTGCTGATACTTCTCGTAGATATGATTGGCCGTACCCCGAACCTTCACGTCGGGACCGTTCGAATCGTAGGTCCGATTGGGGCCGTGGGACGTTTTGCGCCCGCCGTTGCTCTGGCGGCCGCCGCGCGGGCGCTTGCTGTGCTGTCCTGATCTCATGGACGATGGCTACTTTCGCTCAATTCCATCTGGAATGCGGGGCGAGCGTCTAGAGCGGCGCCATCTCGACAGAGTCGAAACGCGCGGCAGGCACGACGCCGGGATGATCGGAGAGATTGCCAGCCCATCCTCTCGCGGCATTTCCGCCGCACAATCTCTAGCCATGAAACTAGCGGCGCAGGCGCGGATTTCCAAGGTTTTTTTGGCGCTTGCGGCATTTGCGACCAAGGTCTTACGGGGGTATAGCGCCACCGCGGCCTAGGCGCGTCCGACGACGGCGCGCGCGATGCCGGCCAGATCAGCGCGCTGGGCGACGGGGCCGAAGCCCGCATCGGTCATCAGACGGGCGACAGCATCGGCCTGGCCGATGCCGACCTCGAAGGCGATCACGGCGCCGGGGGCCGCCACCGCCCCGACCGAAGCGACGATGGCGCGATAGGCGTCGAGCCCGTCACCCCCCGGGGTCAGGGCCATGCGCGGCTCGAACAGCCGGACCTCGGGCGCCAGGCGGGCGACGTCGGCCTCGGGAATATAGGGCGGGTTCGAGACGATGACGTCGAACGGCCCCGACAGCCCCGCCGTCCAGTCGCCCTCGACGATGCGCGCCCGGGGCGCGAGCCCCAGCGCCGCCATGTTCTCGCGGGCGACGGCGACGGCCGCCGCGGAACGGTCGACGCCGACACCGCTGGCCGCCGGGCACTCGCTGAGCAGGGCGGCCAGGATACAGCCCGTGCCGGTGCCGAGGTCGAGAATGCGGAGCGGCTTCCAGCGCCGCAGCCCGATGACGGCGAGAACCGCCTCCACCAGGGTTTCGGTGTCCGGGCGGGGGTCGAGCGTATCGGCCGTGACCTTGAATTCGAGGCTCCAGAATTCCCGCCGGCCGAGGATCTGGGCCATGGGCCGGCGCCCCGCCCGCTCCGCCGCCAGGGCCAGGATCGCCTCGGCCTTGCCCGGTTCGACCGGATCGTCGCCATGGGCGATCAGCCCCGCCCGATCGAGACCGAGACCATGGGCGACGATCAGTTCGGCATCGCGGCGCGGGCCTTCGACCCCCGCCATGCGCAACCGCGATGCCGCCTCGTTCACCAGGTCCTTGATCGTCGGGGCGGTCATGGTGTTTTCAGCCCGTCGTCCCGGCGCAGGCCGGGACCTTTGGCAGAAAAGGGCGCTCCTGCGGAGGAAGATCCCGGCCTTCGCCGGGATGACGAGAGGAGAAGGGAGCGCAGCGCCCCATGGCCTAGCCCTGCCCGTCCAGTTCCGCGAGGCGGGCCGCCTCGTCGGCGGCGATCAGAGGATCGATCACCTCGTCCAGCGCATCGCCGGCGATCACCTTGTCGATCTTGTAGAGGGTCAGGTTGATGCGGTGATCGGTCACGCGCCCCTGCGGAAAATTATAGGTGCGGATCCGCTCGGACCGGTCGCCGGAGCCGACCTGGCCCTTGCGATTGGCCGCGCGTTCCGCATCCGCCTTCTCGCGCTCCATTTCGAAGAGGCGGGCGCGCAGCACCTTCATGGCCTTGGCCTTGTTCTTGTGCTGGCTCTTCTCGTCCTGCTGCTGCACCACGATGCCGGTCGGCAGATGGGTGATGCGCACGGCCGAATCCGTCGTGTTCACCGACTGGCCGCCGGGCCCTGACGAACGGAAGACGTCGATGCGCAGGTCCTTCTCGTCGATGGCGACGTCCACCTCCTCCGCTTCGGGCAGCACGGCGACGGTCGCGGCGGAAGTATGGATGCGCCCCCCCGCCTCGGTCTCGGGCACGCGCTGGACCCGGTGCACGCCGGATTCGAACTTGAGGCGCGCGAAGACGCCGGCCCCGGCGATGGAGGCGATCACCTCCTTGTAGCCGCCGTGTTCGGCTTCCGATTCCGACATCAGCTCGACCCGCCAGCCGCGAAGGGCGGCATAGCGCGTGTACATGCCGAAGAGGTCGCGGGCGAAGAGCGCCGCCTCCTCGCCCCCGGTGCCGGCGCGGATCTCGAGAATGGCGGAGCGTTCGTCGGCGGCGTCCTTGGGCAGCAGCGCGATGGCGACGGCGCGTTCGAGTGCCGGCAGTTCTTCCGCCAGGTCGTCGCGCTCCGCCCGTGCCATCTCGCGCATCTCGGCATCGGCCGAGGCATCCCCGGCCAGGGCCTCGAGATCGGCGAATTCGGCGCGCTTCGCCCGGAAATCGCGGATCGCCGCGACCACGCCGTCCAGTTCCGCCAATTCGCGCGAAGCCTTGGTGAAGGCGCCAGCGGCAAGCTGGCCGGAGGCGAGTTCGGCCCCCAGCGCCTCATGGCGCAGCAGGATGCGGTCGAGTTGGTCGTCGCGGATCATGTCAGCGGTAGGCCGCCAGCGCCGTCTCCAGCGCATCCAACGCCACGGCGCTTTCCTCCCGCGTGTCGAGGTCGCGGCATTTCACCGTGCCCGCCGCCAGTTCGTCATCGCCCAGCATCAGGGCGACGCGGGCACCGGCCTTGGCGGCCCGTTCCAGGCGCTTGCCGACATTGCCGCGATAGCCCTGCTCGACCGTGAAGCCGGCCTTGCGCAGGCGATGCGCGATCGCCAGCGCCGGCACTTCCGCGGCCGGCCCGATCGGCACCACGGCGATGGCGCGGGCCGGCAGGGGCGGCGTGTCGATCATCATGGCCAGACGCTCGATACCGGCGGCGAAGCCGATGCCGGCGGTCTGCGGCCCGCCCATCAGGGCGATCAGCCCGTCATAGCGCCCGCCGCCCAGCACCGTGCCCTGGGCGCCGAGATCCGTCGTCACGAATTCCCAGGCGGTGTGGCTGTAGTAGTCGAGGCCGCGCACCAGCCGCTCGTCGATCGTATAGGCGATGCCGAGCGCGTCGAGGCCGGCACGGACCCTGGCGAAGAAATCGCGCGAGATCTCGTTCATATAGTCGTGCATGCGCGGCGCGCCGGCCACGATCTCGCGGTCGCCCGCATCCTTCGAATCCAGGATGCGCATCGGGTTGCGGTCGAGGCGCTTCACGCTGTCTTCCGAGAGGCGATCCTTGAAACCGGAGAAATAGTCGATCAGGGCCTGGCGATAGGCGCTTCGGCTCTCGGCGTCGCCCAGGGTGTTGAGATGCAGCTCGACCCGCTCGGCCAGGCCCAGTTCGGCCAGGAAATCGGCACCCAGCGCCAGCACCTCGATGTCGGCCTGGGGCTCGGGCACGCCCAGCACCTCGACGTCGACCTGGTGGAACTGGCGCATGCGGCCCTTCTGCGGGCGCTCGTAGCGGAACATCGGGCCGTGACCGCAGAGCTTCAGCGGCAGATCCTTGGCAAGCCCGCCCGAGATGAAGGCGCGCGCGATGCCGGCGGTCATTTCGGGACGCAGCGTCAGCGACTCGCCACCCCGGTCGGTGAAGGTATAGGTCTCCTTCGAGACGACGTCCGAGGTCTCGCCCAGGGTGCGGTGGAAGACTTCGGAGAATTCGAAGATCGGCGTCGAGATATCCTGAAAGCCATAGCGATAGGCCACCGACTTGAAGGTGGCGACGATATGGGCATGGCGCCGCGCGTCCTCGCCGAGAAGGTCGTGCGTTCCGCGAACGGGCTGCAGGGCTGCCATTTTCGTACCTCGATGATGCCACGTGAGAGGGCCACGGCAGGCTATGCCCCGCCATGGCGCATGAATCCAGAATGAATTGCTATTCGGCCGCTTCGGCGCCGGTCGTCTTCGCGGCCTCGATCTCGGCCGCGCGTTTCTCGACCAGTTCGACCACATGGTCGATCATGCGGCCGTCGTCGATCTTGTGGTCGGTCAGGCCGTTCACATAGACCATGTGGTTGCCGTTGCCGCCGCCGGTGACGCCGATCATGGTCTCCCGCGCCTCGCCTGGGCCGTTGACGACGCAGCCGATGATCGAGAGCGTGATCGGGGTCGAGATATGGGCGAGGCGCTGCTCCAGGATCTCCACGGTCTTGATGACCTGGAAGGCCTGGCGCGCGCAGGACGGGCAGGAGACGATGGAGACGCCCCGGTGCCGCAGCCCGAGGCCCTTCAGGATCTCGAAGCCGACCTTCACCTCCTCGACCGGCTCGGCCGAGAGGGAGACGCGGATCGTGTCGCCGATGCCGGCCCAGAGCAACGAGCCGATGCCGATCGAGGATTTGACGGTGCCGGTGATCATGCCGCCCGCCTCGGTCACGCCGAGGTGCAGGGGATAATCACAGGCTTCCGACAGGCCCTGATAGGCGGCGACCGCCAGGAAGACGTCGGATGCCTTCACGCTGATCTTGAATTCGGTGAAGTCATTGTCTTCGAGGATGCGGGCGTGATTGAGCGCGGATTCGACCATCGCCTCGGGACAGGGCTCGCCGTAGCGCTCCAGCAGTTCGCGCTCCAGGCTGCCGGCATTGACGCCGATCCGCATGGAGCAGCCGTGATCCTTGGCCGCCTTCACGACTTCCTTCACCCGCGCGGCCGAGCCGATGTTGCCCGGATTGATGCGCAGGCACGCCGCGCCCGCCTCCGCCGCCTCGATGGCGCGCTTGTAGTGGAAGTGGATGTCGGCGACGACCGGCACCTGCACGGCCTGGACGATGTGCTTCAGCGCCGCCGTCGCATCCTCGTCGGGGCAGGACACGCGGACGATGTCGACGCCCGCCGCCTCGGCGGCGCGGATCTGGGCGATGGTGCCCTCGATATCGGCCGTGACCGTATTGGTCATGGTCTGCACCGAGATCGGAGCATCGCCGCCGACGGGCACGGAGCCCACCATGATCTGCCGCGACTTGCGGCGCTGGATCTGGCGATAGGCGCGGAGCGTCATGATCTGATCCGATGTCGTCCGGTCGTCGGTCTTCCGGGCGGCGTCAGGCCGGAGGCCGCGCCGCGCCGTTCAGCAGCTTCTCGGGATCGAGGGGTACGTTCCGGCGCACCTGCCCGGCCTCGCCCAGGAAGCCCATGGACTGGCCGTCGACCAGGATCTCGACGGCGCCGGCATTGCCGGTCACCAGCACCGCATCCTCGCGCGCCGGCACGGTATAGGAATCGCCGGCCCGCAGGATCTTGGTGAAGATCACTTCCTGCCCGGCGCCCATGATCTGGACCCAGGCCGGCGCGGTGGCGCGGATGATCACCCGGCCCTCGCCCGAAACCGGCGGCGCGGTCGTCGGCTGCGTCGGATCCGCCGACGCGGTCACCTCGGGCGACGGGGCGGGTTCGGACGACGGCGTCACCACATCCGTCGGGGCGGGCGCGGGCGTCGCCCCCGGCGGCGCGGGCACGACGCGCGGCAGCGCCCCGGGCACCGCCGGCGCGCCGGGCTCGACCGTCAGGGCGGACGTCGGCAGTTCCGGTTCGTGCGGCGCCATTTCGCGCGGGGGCTGGGCGGCCTGGGCCGAGCGGGGATCGGGCACCGCCGGCGCGGGCGGCGGCGCGAAGGACGGTTCGGCCGCGCTCTGCTCGTCGAGTTCGGCGGGCACCGGCGGCACCACTTCCGCCGTCAGCGTGTCGGAACGCGAGAAATAGTAGTAGCCGCCGTAGATGACCACGGCGAGCACGACCGAGAGCGCCAGCACCCGGCCGGTCGGGAATTTGGCTTCCTGCACCGGCGCCGGAAAGACCAGCGGCCGTTCCTCGGGTTCGCGGTTCAGTTCGGCCTTGAAGGCGGCGACCACGGCGTCCGCATCCAGCCCCAGGTAATGGGCATAGGAGCGCAGATAGCCGAGGGCATAGGTCAGCCCGGCGGTACCGTCGGTACTGCCGCGCTCGAGCGTGTCGAGGTGTGACGCCTTGATGCGCAGCGCGGCGCCGACCTCGGCCGTGGTCCGGCCATAGGAAAGGCGCGCATCGCGCAGATAGGTGCCGACGCCGTCGTAAACCGTGTAGTCGTCCACCGCCGCCGCATAGTTTTGCGGTTCTTCGGGCGGAACTTCATGTGGCGATCGTTTGCCCAGTGCCATCGAAACTCTCGCAACGCCTCGGGTAGTACATCTCTACGGTCCGCCGCCTCGACGGATCCGAAAACAGCAAGCGGAGGCATCTACATTTCCGAGAAATGCTGTCGCCACCATAAGAAGGTCCGCCGGTCAACGCAACTCGGTTAATCCCCCGATTCCAGGGGCTTGGCGGGCCGTTCGCGCGGCTCAGACGCGAACACCATGATCGCGGGCAAAGCTTTCGATCTTGCCACGCAGGGTTCTGTCCGGCCCGTCGATCAGCCGCGCGATATAGGCCCGCAGTTCGCCGACGTCGAGCCCCCGCAGCATAGCCTTCACCGGCCCGATCGACACGGCATTCATCGAGATCGAGCGAAAACCGAGGCCGATCAAGGCCATGGCTTCCAGCGGCCGGCCCGCCATCTCGCCGCAGAGGGAGACCGGCACGCCCGCCGCCTCGCAGGCCGCGCAGATGTCGCGCAGCAGCTTCAGGGCGGCCGGTGCCAGCAGATCATAGCGCCCCGCGACCTTGGGATTGCCCCGATCGGCCGCGAAGAAGAACTGCAGCAGATCGTTGGAGCCGATCGAAATGAAGTCGACCAGCGGCAGCAGGGCCTGAAGCTGATAGGCGAGCGCCGGCACCTCCAGCATGGTGCCGACGCGGATCGCCTTCGGCAGGGCGCGGCCGAGTCGTTCCAGGCGCCGACACTCCTTTTCCAGGATCTGACGCGCCTGGCGGAATTCGGCGACGTCCGCGACCATGGGGAACATGATGTAGAGCGTGCGCCCGGCGCCCGCCATGAGCAGCGCGCGAAGCTGATAGCGCAGCAGGGCCGGGCGATCGAGCACGAGGCGGATCGCCCGCCAGCCGAGCGCCGGATTCTCCTCGCGGTGGGCGCCCAGATAGGGCAGCACCTTGTCGCCCCCGACGTCGAGGGTGCGGAAGATCACCGGCAGGTCCCCCGCCGCGTCGAGGACGTTGCCATAGAGTTCGATCTGTTGCTGCAGCCGCGGCATGGTCGAGGCGACCATGAACTGCAGTTCGGTGCGGAACAGGCCGATGCCGTCCGCCCCGGTCTCGTCCAGATGGGGCAGGTCGACCGTCAGGCCCGCGTTCATGTAGAGCTTCACCGCGACGCCGTCCTTCGAGACGGCGGGCATGTTGCGGTACTGGGCATATTCCGCGCGCTGCTCGGTCCGGATGCGCAGGTTCTCGAGGAAGGCGGCGGCGACCTCGGGCGTCGGGCGGAAGATCACCTGGCCGGTGTCGCCGTCGGCGACCACCATGTCGCCCGGCTCCACGCGCTCCAGCACGCGGTCGCAGCCGCCGACGACAGGGATGCCGAGGCCCCGCGCGACGATCGCGACATGGCTGGTGGGCGAGCCTTCCTCCAGCACCACCGCCTTCACCCGCGAACGGTCGTAGTCCAGGAGTTCGGCGGGGCCCATGGTGCGGGCGACCAGGATCGCCTCTTCCGGCAGTTCGTCACCGGCGGCTGTCTCGGTCTTGCCGGCCAGATGGCGCAGCAGGCGGTTGGCCAGATCTTCCAGATCCGACAGGCGTTCGCGCAGATAGGGATCGGTGATCGTGCCCATGCGGGCGCGGGTTTCCATCTGCACCCGTTCGACGCCCGCCTCGGCGGTCAGGCCCGATTTGATCGCCTCCTCGATCTTGTCGCGCCAGCCCCGGTCGTGGGCGAACATGCGATAGGCTTCGAGGATGTCGCGGTGCTCGCCCGCCAGCACGTCCTGTTCGTCCAGCATGGCGTCGATGCGCCGCCGCAGGCTCGACATGGCGAGATTCAGGCGGTTCAGCTCGGCCTGGGGATCCTCCGCGATCAGGCGCTCGATGGCGACGCGGGGCTCGTGCAGCACGGCTTCGCCGAGCGCCAGACCTTCCGCGAGACCGACGCCGTCATAGGTATAGGGTTCGCGCCGGCGCGCCTCGCTCTCGGAAAATTCGGCGGGATCGACCAGATCGCCCTGCCCCACCAGCTCGGCGAGGACCATGGCGATGGTCTGCATCGCGTCGATCTCGTCCTCGTCGTATTCGCGCATGGTGCGGTTCTGCACCACGAGGACGCCGGCGACGCGGCCGAGGCGGATGATCGGCACGCCCATCAGGGAGTGATAGATCTCTTCGCCGGTCTCCGGCAGATAGGCGAATTTGGGATGGGCCTGGGCGTCGGGCAGGCTGAGGGGCGTCGCCGTGTCGGCGATGGTGCCGACCAGGCCCTCCCCCACCTTCAGGGTCGCCTTGTGCACCGCCTCGGGATTCAGGCCCTCGGTGGCGAAGAGTTCCAGCCGCCGCCCGGCGCGCACCAGATAGATGGAGCACACGTCCGCGACCATATTGGCCGCGATGTTGCGAACGATGCGGTCGAGGCGGTCCTGGGCCGTCCCCGGCCCCGCCATGACTTCACGCAGGCGCCGAAGGAGGACACGGGGGCCGCCGACAGCGCCCGGCATCATCACACCCTCGAAACCATGGGTTCGGCCACGGCCTGAGGGGCGTAGCGATGTTCGAGGGCCGCCGCCGCCTGATCCAGCAGTTCGGCGAAGATTTCCGCCATCGGCTGCTCGCGCGTGACCATGCCGACGGACTGCCCCGCCATCAGCGAGCCGTTCTCCACGTCGCCATCGATCACGGCACGGCGCAGCGCGCCGGCCCAGAAGTGCTCGATCTCCAGCATCGCCGCATCCTTGTCGATCTCGCCCGCATTGAAACGGGCGACGACTTCCGCCTGGGTCTCCATGAAGCGGCGCGTGCCCTGATTCTGCAAGGCGCGAACCGGGATCACGGGGAATCTCGGGTCGAGCTGGACCGAGGGAATGGCGTCCCGCGCCGCACCTCGGATGAAGGCCTTCTTGAAATTGGCATGCGCGATCGATTCGGTCGCGCAGACGAAGCGGGTGCCGAGCTGGACGCCCGAGGCGCCGAGCTCGAGATACATGGCGATCGCCTCGCCCCGGCCGATGCCGCCGGCGACGAAGACCGGGACCTCGCGGATCACCGGCAGGATCTCCTGGGCCAGCACGGCGGTGGAAACCGGGCCGATGTGGCCGCCCGCCTCCATGCCCTCGATCACCAGGGCGTCGACGCCCGAGCGGACGAACTTCTTGGCCAGCGCCAGCGCCGGCGCGAAGCAGACGACCTTGGCGCCCGAGGCCTTCACCTTGTCGATGGCCCCCTTGGGCGGCAGGCCGCCCGCCAGCACGACGTGGCCGACCCTGGCCGCGATGCAGACGTCGATCAGCTCGTCGAGTTGGGGATGCATGGTGATCAGATTGACGCCGAAGGGCTTGGCGGTCAGGCCCTGGGTGCCCGCGATCTCGGCTTCCAGCAGGGCCGGCGTCATGGCGCCGCAGGCGAGAACGCCGAAGCCGCCGGCATTGGACAGCGCCGCCACCAGATGGCGTTCCGAAACCCAGGACATGGCGCCGCCCATGATGGCGGTCTCCGTGCCGAGGAAGTCGCGGCCCCGCTGCCACAGAAGATCCAGAACCTCGCGGCCCCTGGCCGTCACGCTGCCGGTCATCGAGCTCTACCTTTCGAAATTGCCGAGCGCCGCCGCTCAGGCCGCGCTGTCGAGCCCGTAGGCGGTGTGCAGGGCGCGGACCGCCAGTTCCGTATATTCGGCGGCGACCAGCACGCTGATCTTGATCTCCGAGGTCGAGATGACCTGGATGTTGATGCCCTTCTGGGCCAGGGTCTCGAACATCAGGCGCGCGATGCCCGCGTGGCTGCGCATGCCGACGCCGATGACCGAGATCTTGGCGACATTGCCGTCGGCATGGATGCTCTCGAAACCGATGGCGGCGCGATGGTCGTCCAGCACCTTCTGGGCGAGCGCGAGGTCGCTCTTGCCGACGGTGAAGGTGACGTCGGTGGTGGAACCGTCGTCCGAGACGTTCTGCACGATCATGTCGACGTTGACGTTGGCATCGGCCAGCGGCCCGAAGACGGCGGCGGCGACGCCCGGCCGGTCCGAGACCTTGACCACGGTCACCTTGGCCTCGTCGCGGCTGTAGGCGATGCCCGAGATGAGTTCCTGTTCCACGATTTCGTCCTCGTCAACAACCAGGGTGCCGGGCTTGTCCTCGAAGCTGGAGAGGACCTGGACCCGGACGCGATGCTTCATCGCCATCTCGACGGACCGGATCTGCAGCACCTTGGCGCCGACCGACGCCATCTCCAGCATTTCCTCGTAGGTGATCCTATCGAGCTTGCGCGCCCGTTCAACAATGCGGGGATCGGTCGTATAGACGCCGTCCACATCGGTATAGATGTCGCAGCGATCCGCCTTCATGGCGGCGGCGAGCGCCACCGCCGAGGTGTCGGAGCCGCCACGGCCCAGCGTCGCGATGCGCCGGTCGGGGCCGATGCCCTGGAAACCGGCGACCACCGCCACCTGGCCTTCCTTCATCCGGCGTTCGATCTCGGCGGTGTCGATGCCCATGATCCGCGCCGCGCCATGGGCCCCGTCGGTTTCGAGCGGAATCTGCCAGCCGAGCCACGACCGCGCCGAAACGCCGAGTTCCTGCAGCGCCATCGACAGCAGGCCGGCGGTCACCTGTTCGCCCGACGCGACCACGGCGTCATATTCGCGGGCGTCGTGCAGGGGCGCGATCTCGCGGCAGAAGCCGACCAGCTTGTTGGTCTCGCCCGACATGGCAGAGACGACGACGGCGACTTCATTGCCGGCGTCGACGACGGCTTTCACACGGCGCGCGACGTTCTGAATGCGCTCGACGGTGCCGACGGACGTGCCGCCGAATTTCAGGACCAGGCGGGCCATGCGCGTGGTACTCCAGATGATTCCAGGCAAATTCCCGGCCTGAGGCACTGGCCGGGCGTAAAAGGCGCGTATACATATCCCCGGTGCCAACGACTGGCAAGGCGGCGCTCCGGCGCGGGCCTCGAGTCGCCAAGAGAGGATAACGTCATGGCAGGCGAAAATGCGGCGCGCACCACCATCGACCCGGGCGAAGTGGCTCAATTCGCGGCGATCGCGGCGGAATGGTGGGATCCGAACGGCAAGTTCAAGCCCCTGCACAAGTTCAATCCGACGCGCCTGACCTTCCTGCGCGAGCGTCTCGGCGCCCATTTCGGCCTGCCCGAGTCGGCGGCGAAACCCTTTGCCGGCCTTCGCTTCCTCGACATCGGCTGCGGCGGCGGCCTGCTGTCGGAACCCATGGCCCGCCTCGGCGCCACGGTCGTCGGGGCCGACGCGGCGGAAGAGAACGTGAAGACCGCCGCCGTCCATGCCGAGCAATCGGGCCTCGACATCGACTATCGCCACACCAGCGCCGAAGCCCTGGCCCAGGCAGGCGAGCGGTTCGACGTGGTTCTGAACATGGAAGTGGTCGAGCATGTCGCCGACCTGAACCTCTTCATGGCCGCCTGTGCCGCCATGGTGAAGCCGGGCGGCATGATGGTCACCGCCACCCTGAACCGCACCATGAAGGCTTTCGCGCTCGCCATCGTCGGCGCCGAATATGTCCTCGGCTGGCTGCCGCGCGGGACCCACAAATTCCAGAAATTCGTCAAGCCCAGCGAACTCGCCGCCACCATCCGCCCGACCGGCCTCGAGATCCGGGAGGTCGCCGGCGTCACCTATAACCCCCTGGCGGACCAGTGGCGCGTCGGCGGGGACGTCGACGTCAACTACATGATGGTCTCGACCCGACCGGCCTGACGCCCCGGCTTCACCCCGGCATCAGGCTGTAGCCCTCTTTCGGGAAATGTACGTGCAGGACGCCCAGGGACTTGTGTTCGCGGCGGATGATCCAGCGTGTCGCCGTCGAGCCGGCCAGGGTGCCCTTGGTGGCGTCGCGGGCATAGTCGGTCGGGGCGATCGCGACCGTCTTGCCGGCCCGGGCATCCTCGGCCGCGCCTTCGGGCAGCGGGCGGGGCGTCGCCGATCCGGCGATCGCGCGGGCACGGGCGGGGTCGATGTCATGGCGCTCGCCATCGCCCAGGGCCTTGATGCGGTTCATCCAGGCGGTGACCTTCGGGAATTGTCGGACCAGTCTGGAGCCGCCCAGATCGCGCATGAACCAGAGGCTGTGATAGGCGGCGAAATCGGCGTGGCTCGCCTCTTCACCGAATAGATAGGGCCCACCTTCGCCCAGCCGCGTCTCGGCATCGGCGAGATGGGCCTCGATCCGTGCGCGGGCCGCCTTCGGCCCCGGCATGGGCTGGTTCGAGGTCCGGGCGATATTGACCCGGTCCAGGATCAGCCGTCCGGCATCGAAGGGCGTCACCAGGGAAAGCCCGTTGACCAGCAGCCGCCAGCCGCCGGCCATCACCATGCAGGCGATGAAGACGTCCGAATCGACCGTCCGGCAATAGGCGGCGATCTCGTCGCCGCAGGCTTCGACGGCCAGCCGGGGCCTGCCCGACGCCTCGGCGATCTCGGCGGCGATCACCCTGGTATCGCAGAAGACGTCGGCGCCGGTCTGGGCGATCGGCACCCGGCGATAGCCGCCCGCCAGATCCGCCAGCAGCGGCCGGGGCGGCACCGGCCGCGTCTTCGCCGAAGCCCAGGGCATGCCGGCATAGCCGAGCATGGCCCGGATCTTCTCCGAGAAGGGCGACATGGCGTAGTGGTGCAGGATGAGATCGGTCATGGGCGTCCACTCGGTACCGGGGGTCTGGGTCGGCCGACACGTTCCCCCGATGCGCGCGCGAAAAGCAATGCCGGCGCGCACCGCTTCCAGCCGGAGTCCGCTAAATTGGGATGATCTTGAACGTGACCGGTCGTCTGGCCGCCGCCCTCAGGCGTCGTCGCGCTCGATCCAGGGCAGGCGGGCGACGGGGACACCCTCCTCGTCCAGGGCCTTGGCTTCCTCGGCCGTGGTCTCGCCATAGATGGCGCGGGCTTCGGTCTCGCCGTAATGGATCTTGCGGGCTTCCTCGGCGAATCTGTCGCCGACGTTCTCGCAATTGCTCTCCACCGCCTTCCGCAGGTCGCGCAGCGCCTGGCGCATTTCGGCCCGTTGCTCGGCCGCCTTCACCGCCTTGTCGCGGCTGACCCCGGTCGCCACCCGCGTCGCCTGGGGCCCGCGCGTGACCTCGGTCGCGCCGCAGGTGGGGCACGCGACCTTGCCCTGGCGGGCCTGTTTCTCGAAGGTGGCGCTGTCCTTGAACCACGCCTCGAAGACATGGCCGGCCGAACAGCCGAGGTCATAGACGATCATGATGAATGATCATGTGACGTTTGCGCGACACTTTGGCAAGGGCAATCGGCCCCGCCTCAAGGTCCGGCGAAGACGCGGTCGTGCTGGAGGGCCGGGATGCGGCCGCGGGCGGCCTTGACGGCGTCGAGGTCGAGGTCGGCGGTGATGATGCCCACGTCCGTGCCGCCGTCGGCCAGGACATGGCCCCAGGGATCGACGATCAGGGAATGGCCATAGGTCTGGCGGCCGTCCTCATGGGTGCCGGTCTGGCCCGGCGCGATGACGAAACAGGCGGTTTCGATCGCCCGGGCGCGCAGCAGGATGTGCCAATGCGCCTCCCCCGTGACGCGGGTGAAGGCGGCGGGCACCGCCAGGATCTCCGCCCCGGCCTGGGCGAGACGGCGGTAGAGGGCGGCGAAGCGAAGATCGTAGCAGATGGAGAGGCCGAGCATCGCACCCTCGACCGGCACCACCACCGCACTCTCGCCGGGGCGATAGGCGTTGCTTTCGCGAAAGCTCTCGCCCTGGGGCAGGTCGACGTCGAACATGTGGATCTTGTCGTAGCGCGCCTCGATCGCGCCGTCCGGGCCGATCAGGAACCCCCGGTTGGCGAGGCGCGCGTCCCCGATGTCGATCGGCAGCGAGCCGATCAGCAGATGCGCGCCCAGTTCGGCCGCCAGGGCGCGAAAGGCGGCGAGCGCGATATCCTCGTCCTCGGTCCGGACCTTGGGGCGCATCTCGCGCCGGTTGCGCTCCATCAGCGAGGTCATCTCGGGCGTCGCGATCAGGCGCGCGCCCTTGGCCGCCGCTTCGCGGATCAGGGCCGAGGCGACGGCGATATTGGCGGGCACGTCGCGCCCGGCCGTGATCTGCACACAGGCGACGCGAAGAGACGACATGGCAGGCTCCGGCCGAAGGATCAGGATGCGGTCAGCAGACTATCCAGCTTGCCCGCCCGATCAAGGGCATAGAGATCGTCGCAGCCGCCGACATGGGTGTCGCCGATGAAGATCTGCGGCACGGTGCGGCGCCCGCCGGCCATGGCCGTCATCTCTTTGCGCTTGGCATTGTCCATGGTGACGTCGATCTCGGTGAAGCCGACGCCCTTCTCCTGGAGGAGATATTTCGCCCGGTGGCAATAGGGGCAGAATTGGGTGGTGAAGATGGTGACGTCGGCCACGGTCTGGTTTCTCCGGCTTGATCTCGTCCCTATAACGTGGTGCAGCGCAGCAAGAAGCTCAAGCCCCATCGCCGTCATGACCCGTCCGCGTCCCGCACGACCCGGGCCACGGTCAGCACGTCGACACGGGCGGCGCCCGCGGCCAGCAGGGCGCGGCAGCAGGCATCCGCCGTCGCCCCGGTGGTGAAGACGTCGTCGATCAGCACCAGATGGCGCCCGGCGATCCGGCCGCGCGCCCGTTCCGGCACGACGAAGGCCCGGGCCACGTTGCGCATCCGCGCCAGCCGTCCGAGGCGCCCCTGGGCCGGCGTCGCCCGCGCGCGGGAAAGCGCGCCGTGCAGCACCGGCACATCCGCCAGCCCGCCCAGATGACGGGCCAATTCGGCCGACTGATTGTAGCGTCGGCGCAACCTTCGCCGCCAGTGAAGCGGCACGGGCACCAGGAAATCCGCCCCCGCCAGACAGTCCCCGCCCGCCTGGGCCAGCAGCCGCGCCAGGCTGGGGGCGAGGTCCAGCCGGTCGGCATGCTTGAAGCGCAACAGAAGATCGCGGATCGACCCGCCATAGCGCGCCACCGCCCGCGCCCGGGTGAAGCGCGGCGGATGGGCGATGCAGGCACCACAGCGCGTGCCCGGCGGTACCGGCAGTTCGAACGGCAGGCCGCAGCAATCGCAGCAGGGCGCCGAGATGAACCCCACCTCGGGCCAGCACGACGGACAGAGCCGGCCCGGCGCATCGACCGGCGCATCACAGGCGAGACAGGACGCGGGCAGCAGGAAATCCAGCACCCGGCCCCCGCCCCGTCGCCACAAGGACGAAAGTCCCCGTCCGGCCATGAGATCTCCCCCTCGCGATCCGGGTCTCATCATGCCATATGAGGGATCATGAGCGCAGCCATCCCCCAACAGCCCGACGACATGCTGGTGTTCGACCGCCGCGCCGTCGCCCGCCACCGCGCGCGCGCCGCCGGCACGCTGGACGCCCATGGCTTCCTCTTCGCCGAGATCGCGGCGCGCATGATCGACCGGATCGAGGATGTGGCGCGCGGCTATCCCCTCGCCCTCGATCTCGGCTGTCATGACGGCGTGCTGGGTCGCCTGTTGCGGGCGACGGGTCGGGTGGAGCACATCGTTTCCGCCGATCTCTCGCCCGCCATGGCCGGGCGTGCCGGCCTGCCCGCCGTCGCGGCGGACGAGGAATGGCTGCCCTTTGCCGACCGCAGCTTCGATCTCGTCGCCTCGGCCGGCTCGCTCCACTGGGTGAACGATCTGCCCGGCACGCTGATCCAGATCCGCGACGTGCTGAAGCCAGACGGCTTCTTCGTCGCCTCCCTCATCGGCGGCGGCAGCCTGATCGAATTGCGCCAGAGTTTCCTGGCGGCTGAGGCGCGGGTGGAGGGGGCGGCATCGCTCCACGTCTCGCCCTTCGTCGATCTTCGCGACGCCGCCGGCCTGATGCAGCGCGCGGGATTCGCCATGCCTGTCGTCGATCTCGAAACCATCACCGTCACCTATGGCGACGTGCTGGGCCTGATGCGCGACCTGCGCGGCATGGGGGAACAGAACGCCCTGGCGGCCCGGCGCCGAAAGCCGCTGCGGCGCGAGACCTTCGCCGCCCTGGCGGAGGATTATCACACCCGCTTCGCCCTGCCCGACGGCCGCATCCCCGCGACCTTCGAGATCGTCACCCTGGCCGGCTTCGCGCCGGGCCCGGATCAGCCGGTGCCGAAGCGCCGGGGCTCCGCCAACGCGCGGCTGGCGGAAGCCCTCGGCACCACGGAAATCCCGACCGGGGCGAAGCCGGAAGAGCGTTAGGCGGCGAGGCCGAGGCCGAGACCCCGGACCAGGGCGGCGAAATCGTGGGCGGCCAGCATCGGCCTGGCCGCCAGCTCGATCACCGCCGAAAACGCCTCTGCCGGGGCACCGGCCTTCATGCCGGCCAGCAGCGCCAGACGTTCCGCCGGGGTCATGGCCGGCAGCATCAGGCGCATATAGGCGATGTTCTCCTCCGGCGTCAGGCTGGAGATGATGCCGAATTCGATCGCCTGCAGGTCGGCATCGGTGAAATGGGCCTGCAGCAGGGGGCCGGTCACCGTCTCTTCCTCGTGCATATGGGCGAAATCCTCGGCGACGAAGAGCGAGAAGGCGAGATAGAGCGCATGGCCGATGGCGGGCCGGGCGCCGGGCTGCGCGACCTCCAGGCGGGCGATCAGATCGGCCAGTTCCTCGAAACGGACCTCGTGGTGGCGATGCTGGTGTTCCAGGCGCTGGCCGGCGCCCGGCGCGCGGCTTTCGAGGGCGGGGTGGATATGGGCTTCCTCATGCGCGAGGTGGGCACGGCTGAGCGCCAGCTGCGCCCGAAGGTCGGCCAGCAGTTCGGCCGTCGCGCGGAGATCGGCGAAATCGGCGCTGCCGATCCGCAGCAGCAGATGCGCGAGGGCGAGGCGCAGACCCTTGTGGATGCCGCCATAGATGTCGTAACGCGGTGCGGTGTCGATGGGCATTGAAACCTCCTTGGTCATCGATGCCCATCCAGATATTCCGGTGCAGGCGCCGGTTCTTCCTAAATGCTTCCTAAGCGCTGTTCGCTTTTCCTAAAACTCGCCTATCCGCTAGTATTCGGCGGGGTTGGACCTTTTCGGGGGGCGTCATTGGTCGACACGGCGATCGCCAGCTTCGTCGAGGGGGCGGTGATGACCATCCTGGCGTCCCGCGACGGCACCTTCCAGCCAGCCATCGGGCGCGGCGTCGGCACCCGCTGTTCCACCGACCGCTCCCTGTTCGACACCATGGTCTCGCGCGCGCAATGGCCGCGCCTGCTGGCCAATCTCGGCCCCGGGGCGCCGCTGGCCGTCACTTTCGTGAAGCCCGACGACTATCGGACCTATCAGGTCAAGGGCATCGTCGAGGCCCTGGTGCCGGCCGATGCCGCCGACCGCGACGTCACCCATGCCTATCACGGTCGCATCCGCCCGGTTCTCGCCGCCCTCGGGGTGACGGCGGGGCAGATTTCCTTCTGGCTGACCGACGCCGATCTCCACCGCCTGCGCTATCGCCCGACCGACGTCTACGTCCAGACGCCGGGCCCGCGCGCCGGCACAAGGCTGGAGGCGTGATGGAATCCCCGCGCCTCCGCGATCTCGCCGCCTGTTTCGAAGGGGTGATCCCCTCGATCATCGCCACCGTCGATGCCGACGGCATGCCCAATATCTCCTATCTGTCCCATGTCCATTTCGTCGACGACGATCATGTCGCGCTGTCGAACCAATATTTCGCCAAGACGGCGGCCAATGTCCGCAGCCGGGGCACCGCCACGGTGCTCGTGGTCGACGGGCGCAGCGGCGCCCAGTTCCTGCTCGACCTCGCCTTCGTCCGGAGCTTCGCCGAGGGTGACCTGTTCGACCGCATGTCGGACCATCTGGACGCCATGTCGGCCCAGCAGGGCATGAGCGGCATGATGGCGCTGCGCGGTGCCGACCTCTACCGCGTCCGCCATTGCGAGGCGGTGCCGGCCCTGAACCCGCCCGAGGCGGAACCCGTGCACGAAGGCCCCGACGCCGCCGGCCGGCTGTCGGCGGCGGCACGCCTCGCCCTGGCGATCGGCGCCCAGGGCGATGCCGATACCGCCATCGACCTCGCCCTCGACGGCATCGCCGAGGGGATGGGCTTTCGCCACCTGATGGTGCTGATCCCCGATCCGGGCGGCCGGCGCCTGTCGGTGCTGACCAGCCGGGGCTACGAGACCCTGGGCATCGGCTCGGAGGTGACCATGGGCGACGGCGTGATCGGCATCGCCGCCGCGAGGCGCCGCCCGCTCCGCCTCAGCGACTTGAGCCGGGGCCGGCGCTATGCCGCCGCGGTCAAGGAAGGTACGGCGATACCCGGCGCCGGCGTGCCCTATCCGGGCCTGGACGCCCCGCTCAGCCAGATCGCCATTCCGATGATCAGCCGGGGCCAGCTCGTCGGCGTCCTCTTCGCCGAGGCGCCGCTACGCTTCGCCTTCACCCGCGAGGACGAGGATGCGCTGGTCCTGATCGCGGGCCAACTGGCCGCCTGCATCGCTCTCGACGAACTGGCGGCGCCGGATGCCCCGGCGCCGGCCCCGCCCCCGGCCGAGGCCGGCGCGGGCCCGCGTATCCGTGTGCGTTACTTCCCCTTCGACGACAGTATCTTCATCGACGACGATTACCTGATCCGGGGCGTCGCCGGGCGTCTGCTGCATCATTTCCTGCGCGCCCATCTCGCGACCGGCCAGCGCGACTTCACCAATCGCGAAATCCGTCTCGCCCCCGACCTCCGCCTGCCGGACGTCAAGGACAATCTTGAAACGAGACTGATCCTGCTGCGCCGCCGCCTCGACGAGCGGAACGCCCCGATCCGCCTGCAGCGGCCGGAACGCGGCCGCCTTCGCCTCGACCTGACGGGCCGCCCCGAGATCGAAGTGGTGACCTGAGGCGTATCGAAGGCAGAGGTATCGAGGGCAGGCACATCAGGGGCGCGCGTCGCCTTCGTCGGCGGATGCCCTGGACCGGCGGCCGATCTTGTCGATGTACATGCGCTGGTCGGCCGCCGCCAGATGGTCGTCCAGGCAGGCCGACGAACCGGCGGCGCAGAGAACCGCGCCGAGGCTGGCCCCCATCTTCGGGCCGAACGCGCCGGTGGCGTTGAACTCGTCGAGGCGGCGCTGAAGCGATTGCCGGAGGCCGGCCTCGTCCGTCGCCGGCTCGGGCAGGACGGCGCAGAATTCGTCGCCGCCCATCCGCGCCAGGGCGTCGGCGTGGCGGAAACAATGGCGCAGGATGCCGGCGAACTGGCGCAGCAATTCGTCGCCCGCGGCATGGCCGTGGGCGTCGTTCACGCGCTTCAGTCCGTCGACGTCGATGAAGGCCAGGGCGCAGGGCCCCTTCTTCATCGCCGCCTCCGCCGCCATGTAGAAGCCGCGCCGGTTGAGGAGCCCGGTCATCGGATCCGTGACGGACAGGGTTTCGATCTCGGCCTTGGCGCGGGCCAGGGCGTCGGTCCGCTCCCGGACGCGCTGCTCCAGTTCCTCGTAGAGCTGGACGTTCTCCATGGCCATGGAGGTGGAATCGGCCAGGGCCTGCAGGAGGCGCACGTCGTCCTCGTCCGGCATGTGCGGCTCGGCCCAGTAGTTGCCGATGGCGCCGATCGGATCGATGGTCCGGATCGGCACCATGGCGAGGCTGCGCACGAAGGTGGGGCGATAGGCATCCTGGGGGATGCGTTCATCGACATAGATGTCGGGAATGATGACGGGCCTGCGCTGCCGCATCACCCAGCCGCTGATGCAGGTCTCCTGCAGGAAGCGGCGTCCCTTCCACAGGGGTTCGATCGCATCCTCGTCGGCATAGTGACAATAGGGCCCGTCGCGCAGCACGAAGGTCGCGCCGTCGCAGCCGGTCAATTCCCGCGCGACGGTCCGGACGATGCGCTGGACCGTGCCGAGGGAACGCGCCATGGAGAGTTCCTGGACCGCCAGCAGCAGGCGTTCCATGGCGGCGACATATCGCTCGGCCGGCTCGCCCGCCTTGAGGCCGGGACGCCCACCAAAATCACGCAACGACCCCATCGCACACCCGGCCCAAAGCCCCGACCCATGGAAGGCCATTCTAGGGCCGGGCGGCGGCGGCCGCGATTCCTACTTTGCGGAAATTTGGACGATCGTCTCAGATATGGTCCTGAATCGCGGGAATCAGGGGCAGATCGGCCGGCGGCATCGGATAGTCGCCGAGTCGCATGCGCGGCACCCACGCAAGTTCGGCGTGTTCCCTGGCCTCCGGCATGCCCTCCCAGCGCCTGCACACGAAGACCGGCATCAGGAGATGGAACTGCTCGTAGGCATGGCTGGCGAAGGTCAGCGGCGCCAGACAGGGTTCGCGCACATTGATGCCCAATTCCTCGTCCAACTCGCGGATCACGGCCGCCTCCGGGCTTTCGCCCGGCTCGACCTTGCCGCCGGGAAATTCCCAGAGCCCCGCCAGCGATTTGCCGACGGGACGCTTGGCCAGCAGGATGCGCCGGTCGGGATCGACCAGGACGGCGGCGGCGACGAGGACGATCCGGGTCAATTGGCCTCAGCTCCGGTAGTCGGCGTTGATGTCGATGTAGCCGTGGGTCAGGTCGCAGGTCCAGACCGTGGCCGTGCCCTTGCCGACGCCGACGTCGACCTCGATCAGGATGTCGGTGCCCTTGAAATGCTCGGTCGCCGCCGCCTCGTCGTGCTGGGGATGAACGGCGCCCTTCTCGGCCACCAGGCGGCCGCCCATGCGGATCGCGATCTTGTCGCGGTCGGCCTTTTCGCCCGCCTTGCCGACGGCCATGACGATGCGGCCCCAATTGGCGTCGCCACCCGCGATCGCGGTCTTCACCAGGGGCGAATTGGCGATGGTCAGGGCGATCTTGCGCGCCGTCCGGGCATTCTGGGATCCGGTGACCGTGATGGTCACGAATTTGCTCGCGCCCTCGCCGTCCTTGACGACGAGCTGGGCCAGTTCGACCAGAAGATCCTCGAAGGCGGTCCGGAAGTTGCGGAAATGACCGTCCGTCAGCTTGACCACCGGCTTGTGGGTGACGCCCTTGCCGGTGGCGAAGGCCATCAGCGTGTCGGAGGTCGAGGTGTCGCCATCGACCGTGATCGAGTTGAACGACCGGTCGGCCGCCCGCGACAGCAAGGCCTGCAGCACGTCGGCCGGGATGGTGGCGTCGGTCGCGACGAAGGACAGCATGGTCGCCATGTCGGGCGCGATCATGCCCGAACCCTTGGCGATGCCGACGATGGTGACGGGCTTGCCGTCGATGTCGGTCCTGCGCACCGCCGCCTTCGGAAAGGTGTCGGTGGTCATGATGGCGCGCGCCGCCTCGTCCCAGCGCTCGGGCTTCAGGGTGGTGGCGAGGCGCGGCAGGGCGGCGGTCACCTTCTCCGCCGGCAGGACCTCGCCGATCACGCCGGTCGAGGCCATGAAGACCGCATCCGCCTTGCAGCCGACCAGCTTGGCGGCGGCGACCGCCACGGTCTTGGCGGCGGCGGCCCCGGCCTTGCCGGTGAAGGCATTGGCGTTGCCGGCATTGACCACCAGCGCCCGGGCGTTCGGGCTCTTCTCCAGCATCGCCCGGCACCAGTCGACCGGCGCCGAGGCGCATTTCGAATTGGTGAAGACGCCGGCGGCCACGGTGCCCGGCTGGAAGCGCATCATCATCAGGTCGACACGCCCCTTGTAGCGCACCCCGGCCTCGACGGCGCCGAGTTCGACACCGGCGACGGGCGGCAGTTCGGGCATCCCCTCGGGGGCGAGCGGCGAGACGGGATGGGCTTTCCCGGCCATGGACATTCTCCTCGGGCTTTACGGTCTTGGTCGGCTCTTGCCGCCGGTCGGAACGGCTTATTCGGCGGGTGCCGGCGCGATGGTCGGGCGCGGCGTGGAGCCGTCGGGGTTCAGGATCTCCACGGTCACGCCGGACTTCAGCTTCTCGATCCGGTCGGCGGTCCTCTCCTGCACCATCAGCTGGCGAAGCTGCGGCTTGACGTCCTCGAACGGCGGCGGCTCCTGCTTGCGCCGCCCCTCGACCAGGATCAGATGCCAGCCGAACTGGGACTTCACGGGGCCGGCGACCTTGCCCTCCTCGGCGGCGAAGGCGGCTTCGGCGAATTCGGGCACCATGCGCTCGCGCGTGAACCAGCCGAGGTCGCCGCCGGAGCCGTCGCGCGCGTCCTTCGAATGCTCGTTGGCGAGGGCGGCGAAATCCGCGCCCTTCTCGACCTCCGCCTTCAGCGCCTTCGCCTCGTCCTCGCTGTCGACCAGGATGTGGCGGGCACGGATCTCTTCCTCGGGCGGGTTGTCGGCCAGGATCTTGTCGTAGCGCGCCTTCATCATGGCGTCGGTCACTTCCGGATCGATCACCTTGTCGACATAGACTTCCTCGAGCACCTGATCCTTCACCTGGGCGAGGCGGCGCGCGAAATCGGGGTCCTTTTCCAGCCCGGCATCGGCCGCGGCCAGCGCCAGCACCTTGCGGTCGACGAGCTGCTGCACCAATTCGCCGAAGATGGTTTCCATCGGGATCTGGGCGAACTGCTCCGGCAGGGCGCGATAGGCCTCGACCACTTCGGAGCGGTGAATCTCGGCACCGCCGACGCGCGCGACCACCGGATCGGCGGCGACCGCCGGGCTCGCCTCCTCGGCGAAGGCGGGCGGCACCAGGGCCAGCCCCAGAGCGAGAAGGCACGAATAGGCGAGACGTTGCATGAAGAACCCCGGGGTGGGAAGACGGCCCGAGGGCCGAAGTGGCGCAGTTGCCGAAGTGGCGCGGATGATGGCGCTTCGCGCGACGCTCCGCAAGTGTCGGCAGGCCGCGGCGCGCGATGCAGGATGCCGCCTGTAGCGGAAAGAAAAGGCAGGAATAGGGCAGCCCGGCCGCGCCGGCGGCAGGGCGGCGCGGCGCCTTTCGCGCCGGGTGTCCAAGTTGACATGGAGGGGCGGCGGTCTTATCTGTCCGGTACCGTAACGGGTGCCCGATCGGGGCCCGGTATCGCCTATTCGCGGGCTCGCCCCCGTCTTCGCGGGTTCGACTCGCCTCACGCATGCGCCGGTCAGGCCAATTTCCGGCTGACGCGGCAGGAAAAGGTCGCTTCATGCTCCGCTTCGGCTCGCTCGCCAAACGGCTGTTCGGCAGCGCCAATGACCGTACCGTCAAGCAGCTCCGCAGTCAGGTCGCGGCCATCAACGCCCTGGAAACGCAGATCGCGGCACTGTCCGACGACGAGTTGAAGCGTCAGACCGACACGTTCAAGGCCCGCCTCGCCTCGGGCGAGACCCTCGACGACATCATGGTCGAAGCCTTCGCCACGGTGCGCGAGGCGGCGAAGCGCACCCTCGGCCAGCGCCACTTCGACGTCCAGCTGATCGGCGGCATGGTGCTGCATGCGGGCAAGATCGCCGAGATGCGCACCGGCGAGGGCAAGACCCTGGTGGCGACGCTCGCCGCCTATCTGAACGCGCTCGAGGGCAAGGGCGTCCACGTCATCACCGTGAACGATTATCTGGCCACGCGCGACGCCGGCTGGATGAGCCGGGTCTACGGGTTCCTGGGCCTCACCACCGGCGTCATCGTCCACGACCTGACGGACGAGGAACGGCGCGAGGCCTATGCCGCCGATATCACCTATGGCACCAACAACGAATTCGGCTTCGACTATCTGCGCGACAATATGAAGTACCGGCTGGATCAGCTCGTCCAGCGGCCCTTCCACTACGCCGTGGTCGACGAGGTCGACTCGATCCTGATCGACGAGGCGCGCACGCCGCTGATCATTTCGGGCCCGACCGAGGACAATTCCGACCTGTACCGCAGGATCGACGAGCTGATGCCCCAGCTCGACGAAGCCGACTACGAGAAGGACGAGAAGCAGCGCTCCGTCTCCCTGTCCGAGGAGGGCCAGGAGAAGTTCGAGCAGCTCCTGCTCCAGGCCGGCCTCCTCAAGACCGACAATCTCTACGACGCCGAAAACGTCACCATCGTCCATCACCTGCAGCAGGCGGTGCGGGCGCACACCCTGTTCCGGCGCGACCGCGACTATGTGGTGAAGGACGACAAGGTCGTCATCATCGACGAATTCACCGGCCGCATGATGACCGGCCGGCGCTTCTCGGAGGGCCTGCATCAGGCGCTCGAGGCGAAGGAACGGGTGACGGTCCAGAACGAGAACCAGACCCTCGCCTCCATCACCTTCCAGAACTACTTCCGGCTCTATCCCAAGCTTTCGGGCATGACCGGCACGGCGGCGACCGAAGCGGCCGAATTCGCCGAGATCTATTCGCTGGACGTCCTCGAAATCCCGACCAACGTACCGGTGCGGCGGAAAGACCTCGACGACGAGGTCTATCTGTCGATGAACGACAAGTTCAACGCCATCGTCGCCCTGATCGAGGAATGCCGGCAGAACCAGCAGCCGGTGCTGGTCGGCACGGTCTCGATCGAGAAATCCGAATTGCTGTCGGCCCATCTGACCAAGAAGAAGGTGCCGCACCGCGTCCTCAACGCCCGCTTCCACGAGCAGGAAGCCGGCATCGTCGCCCAGGCCGGCCGCCCCGGCGCCGTCACCATCGCCACCAACATGGCGGGCCGCGGCACCGACATCCAGCTGGGCGGCAATCTCTCGATGCTGATCGACGAGGTGCCGGAAGGTCCGGGCCGCGACGACGACATCGCCCGCATCAAGGAGCGCCACGCCACCGACAAAGAGACCGTGCTGGCGGCCGGCGGTCTCTACATCATCGGCACCGAACGCCACGAGAGCCGGCGCATCGACAATCAGCTGCGCGGCCGCGCCGGCCGCCAGGGCGATCCCGGCGCCTCGAAATTCTTCCTCAGCCTCGAAGACGACCTGATGCGCATCTTCGGCTCCGAGGGCCTGACCAAGATGCTTCAGCGCCTGGGCCTGAAGGAAGGCGAGGCGATCATCCACCCCTGGGTCAACAAGGCGCTGGAAAAGGCGCAGCAGAAGGTCGAGGCGCGCAACTTCGACATCCGCAAGAACCTGCTGCGCTATGACGACGTGATGAACGAGCAGCGCAAGTCGATCTACGGCCAGCGCCGCGACTTCATGCAGGCGGACGACGTCTCGGACATCACCGGCTCCATGCGCGACCATGTGATCAACGATCTCGTCGCCAGCCACATCCCCGCCGGCTCCTATGCCGAGGCGTGGAACGCCACGGGCCTGAAGGAAGAGGTGGAACGCATCTTCACCCTGGACCTGCCCGTGCCCGATTGGGCGGCCGAGGAAGGCATCGCCGAGGACGAGATCCAGCACCGCCTGGTCGCCGCGGTCGAGACCTTCTTCGAACAGAAGGCGGAGCGTTTCGGCCCCGAGATCATGCGCATGATCGAGAAGAGCATGCTCTTGCAGATTCTCGATCAGTCCTGGAAGGAGCATCTGCTCCAGCTCGACTATCTGCGCCAGGCGATCGGGCTTCGGGTCTATGGCCAGCGCGATCCCTTGCGCGAATATCAGCAGGAAGCCTTCGGCCTCTACGAGGCCATGCTCGACAAGATCAATCAGGAGGTTACCCGCGTCCTCGCCCATGTCGAGGTGCGGATCGAGCAGCCGGTCGTGTCGGAGCCGCCGCCGGCGAGGCCGATGGAAACGATCCATGCCGACCCGCGGACGGGCGAGAACGAGATGGCGCCGCCGCCCCTCCCCATGCCCAATCCGGGCCCCCGCGTCGCCGATCCGCGCAACCCGCCGGCGGCCAATTGGGGCAAGGTGGCACGCAATGCGCCGTGTCCCTGCGGCTCGGGCAAGAAGTTCAAGCATTGCCACGGGGCCCTGAACAGCTGAGACCGGGGCGCCGTTGCGGCGGGGGGTAGGCAGGGCGGCCCTCAGGGGCCACTATGCGGGCCGCAGACCTTGCCGTTCCCGCGAGTCCCGGAGATGCACATGCGCGCCGTGATGTTCAGCCTCGCCCTTCTTGCCGCCGGCGCCGCCGTCGTCCCGAACGTGGCGGCCCAGCAGGCCGGGGACGAGGAACCGTTCTACCCGCTGCCGCCCACCACCACCTATCCGAACGCCAGGCCCGCGCCGAGCCAGAGCGTGGTGCCCGAGCGGCCCTGCGACTGCGGCATTCCCCAGGGCGCCTGCACGGCGCGCGTCCAGCTCACCGACGTCGGGCGCCGGCGCGACAATGTCGGCGCCGACATCGCCTATATCATCGAGATCACCTCGACCGACCGGCGCTGCTCCAACGTCAACTACCGCCTGCGCCTGATCGGGCCGGACGGGCGGACGTCCGAACAGGCCTATGAGGCGATCTTCGACGACGGCGCCTATCAGGCCGGCGGCCTGATCCGCTCCGACATCGGCCCCGACGCCCGGGTTTCCCCGAGCGGCGTCACCTGCTTCGTCTGCTCGCCGAACTGAACCGAAAAACCGTCGTCCCGGCGAAGGCCGGGATGATGCTTGGATTCAGGGATGGCCGACGGTGGACGAAAAGCCGTTCACCACGATAACCCCCGCCACGATCAGCGCGATACCGACAACCGCCGGCCAGTCCAGCGACTGGCCGAAGACGGTATAGCCGATGATCGCGATCAGCACGATGCCGAGGCCGCTCCAGGTCGCATAGGCGATGCTGACCGGGATCACCTTGAGGGCGAGGGAAAGCACATAGAAGGAAGCGATGTAGCACACCGCCATGACCACCGTCGGAAGCGGCCGGGTGAACTGCTGCGAGGCCTGAAGGAAACTGGTGCCGGCGAGTTCGAGCAGGATGGCGACGAAGAGCGCCGCATAGGCCTGGGTCATCATGCTCATCGAAACGCCTCCTCGCACCGCCGGGGAAGATAACGATCCCGCCCCACCCCCGCCACGTCCGCCAGCGCATGGCCGCCCCGCGCCGCCGAACCCAGCACCGCCGAGCCCTGCGCCGCCGAGCCCTGCGCCGCCGAACAATGATCCAGCGCATCGACTTGGGCGGTGGCCGATGCTCGAATGCCCGGACAGCGAATCGGCATCACGCGCGCCACGAACGGGAAGTCCGCCATGAACGACCAGACCCGCCGCATCCTGATCGCCGGCGCCGGGCTCGGCGGTCTCTGCGCCGCGCTCTGTCTCAGGCGCCTCGGCTTCGAGGTCGAGGTGCTGGAGCGGGCGCCCGAACTGGCGGAAGTGGGCGCGGGCATCCAGGTCGCCGCCAACGGCTCCCGCGTGCTTGCCGACCTCGAGCTGCTCGACGACGTCCGGCGCCTCGGCTTCGAGCCCGAGGCGGCCGAGATCCGCGACGGCGTCAGCGGCTTCACCTGCTACCGCAGCCCGCTGCGCGGTGCCCATGAACGGCGCTATGGCCGGCCCTATGTCCAGATCCATCGCGCCGACCTGCACGGCATCCTGCTTGGCGCCTGCATGCGCGCCGGCGTCGGCGTCACGACCGACGCCCCGGTCGAAGGCTACGAGCGCCTGGAGGACGGTGTCGCGCTCCGCCTCGCCTCCGGCCGCGAGATCGAGGGGGACGTGCTGATCGGCGCCGACGGCATTCATTCCGCCGTCCGCGCCGCCATGCTGGGCAGGGAACAGCCGCGCTTCACCGGTCAGGTCGCCTGGCGCGGCACCGTGCCGGCCGAAAGGCTCCGGCCCGGTGTCGTGCCGGAAACCGCGGGCATCTGGGTCGGGCCGGGGCGGCATTTCGTCCACTACTACCTGCGCGGCGGCCGGCTGGTGAATTTCGTCGCCGTGCAGGAACGCGCCGCGTGGCGCGAGGAATCCTGGACCACGGCGGGCGACGTCGGCGAACTGCGCGCCGCCTTCGCCGGCTGGCACGACGCGGTCGGCGCGATCCTGGAACAGGTGGAGAGCACCTTCCTGTGGGGCCTGTTCGGGCGCGACCGCCTGCCGCGCTGGACCGACGGCCCCGTGGCATTGCTGGGCGACGCCTGCCACCCCATGCTGCCCTTCATGGCCCAGGGCGCCTGCATGGCCTTCGAGGATGCCGCCGTCCTCGCCCGCTGCCTCGCGGGCGGCGGCGACGCGGCCGGTGCCCTGAAACGCTACGAACGGCTTCGCATCGATCGCGCCACGCGGGTACAGCGCCAGGCCGAGGCGAACGCGCGCCTGTTCCATGTCCGCAACCGGGCGGCGCAGGTCTTGCGCCTCGGCGCCATCTGGGCCGGCACCCACCTGCTTCCGCCGCTCGCCGCCGCCCGTTTCGACTGGCTCTATGGCCATGACGCCGCCGGTGACGCGCTATAGGCGTGAATCGATTTTCACAACCTGTGGTCAATATTCCGGTATCGAAAACCCTCTCATTCGATAGAATGGTTGCGCGGATGTTGTCCGCAACCAGGGAGGGAGAACATGCAACAGGAGAAAGCTCTGCTTCGCGCGGCGACGGGCGCCGCCGATGCCTTCGATTTTTCCGGTCAGTGGATCAACGAATTGGGGTCGATCGCGTTCATCAGCCAGAATGTCACCATGCTGGCGGGCACCTATCAGAGTGCGGTGAGCGAGGGCGGCGGCACGACGCTGGGGGATCTCACTGGCTTCGCGTCCGGCAATCTGATCGCCTTCACGGTCCGCTGGCGGGATTTCCAGGCCATCACCGCCTGGGTCGGCCAATTGGTGCCGAACGCCCCGCAGTACACCATCAAGACCCTGTGGCAGATGACCAATCAGGTCACGCCGGGCGACGAATGGGCCTCGATCAACGCCGGCGCCGACATCTTCACCCGCCGCTGACGTCAATCCTCGAAACGGCCTGCCGGGTCCCGGTCGCGGGCGTAGCGGTGCGGCGTCGAAAAGGGCGGCAGCCAGGACTCGCGGCGAATGATCCAGCTTTCATAGGTCGGCACGAACTGGTCGGGGGCGTCCAGGGCCCCGAGGTGCACTTCCACTTCATCCCCGCTGCGCGCGAAGACGGAGGAGCCGCAGCGGGGACAGAAATGCCGCCCGCGATAGTCGCCGGTCTCCCCCTCGATCGTCACCGCATTCTCGGGAAAGACGGCGGAGGCGTGGAACAATGCGCCATGATGTTTGCGGCAGTCGAGGCAATGACAGAGACCGACCCGATAGGGCCGCCCCGCCGCCACGATCCGGACCTCGCCGCATTGGCAGCCGCCGGTGAATCGGTCCATGGGGCCCTCCTTCGATTTCAGGCGCCGATCAGGGCCAGCCATTCCTCCTCGGTCATCACCCGGACGCCGAGTTCCGCCGCCTTGGCGAGTTTGGAGCCCGCACCCGGGCCGGCGACGACGATATCCGTCTTCTTCGAAACCGAGCCCGACACCTTGGCCCCCAGCCGTTCGGCGCCGGCCTTGGCCTCGTCCCGCGTCATGCGTTCCAGGGTACCGGTGAAGACCACGGTCTTGCCGGAAACCGGGCTGTCGGCGGCGCGGGCCTCGGGCGGCAGGATGTCGAGTTCGGCGATCAGGTCGCGCAGCACCGTCTCGTTGTGGGGTTCCGCCAGGAATTGCCCGAAAGCCTCGACCACGATGGGGCCGAGACCATCGACGTCCTGAAGTTCCGCCAGGGCCTGGGCGCGCTTCTCCTCGTCGCCGAGGCAAGTCTCCGCCAGGGCCTCGATCGAGCCGAAGTGGCGGGCGATGAGGTCGGCGTTGCGCTGCCCGACATGACGAATGCCCAGCGCGAAGAGCAGGCGCGACAACGGGATGCGGCGCTTCTCCTCGATCGCGGCGAAGAGATTGCGTACCGACTGCGAGCCCCAGCCGTCGCGATTGCGCAGCGGCGTCAGGGATTCCGCATCGGTCTTGGCCAGGCGGAAGATGTCGCCCGGGCCCTTGATCAGGCCCCAGTCCCAGAGCGCCTTCACCTGTTTTTCCCCCAGACCTTCGATGTCGAAGGCCTGTCGGCTGACGAAATGGCGGAGCCGCTCCACCACCTGGGCCTCGCAGGTCAGGCCGCCGGTGCAGCGGCGCACCACCTCCCCCTCTTCCCGTGTCGCGGTGGCGCCGCAGATCGGGCAATGGTCGGGGAAGACGAAGGGCTGGCTGCCGGCCGGGCGCGCTTCCGTGATCACGCGGACGATCTGGGGGATGACGTCGCCGGCGCGCTGCACCACGACCGTATCGCCCACGCGGATGTCCTTCCGCGCGATCTCGTCCTCGTTGTGCAGGGTGGCGTTGGAGACGACGACGCCGCCGACCGTGACCGGGACCAGGCGGGCGACCGGGGTCAGGGCGCCGGTGCGCCCGACCTGGATGTCGATCCCTTCGAGAAGGGTCTGGGCCTGTTCGGCCGGGAACTTATGGGCGACGGCCCAGCGCGGCGCGCGCGAGACCATGCCCAGGCGGGCCTGCCAGTCCAGGCGGTCGACCTTGTAGACCACGCCGTCGATGTCGTAGTCGATCAGGGCGCGCTGCGCCTCCAACGCGCCGAAGACGCGCATCACGGCATCGAGATCGGGCGCCAGTGCCGCCAGGGGATTGAGCGGCAGGCCCAGATCCTCGCCCAGCCAGCGCATGGTCGCTTCCTGGGTCGGCGGCAGAGGGCCCGAAACCTCGCCCCAGCCGTGCAGGAAGAAGCGCAGCGGCCGCGCCGCCGTGATCGCGGGATCGAGCTGGCGGAGCGAGCCCGCGGCGGCATTGCGCGGGTTGGCGAAGCTCTTTTCGCCCGCCGCCGCCTGCCGTTCGTTGAGGGCCAGAAAATCGGCCCGGCCCATATAGACCTCGCCCCGCACCTCGAGAAGGTCCGGCGCCCCCGTCAGGCGCCGGGGGATGCAGGCGATGGTGCGGACATTGGCGGTGACATTCTCCCCCACCCTGCCGTCGCCGCGCGTGGCCGCCTGCACGAGGTCACCGCCCTCGTAGCGGAGTGCCAGGGAGAGGCCGTCGATCTTGGGTTCGGCATAGAGGGCGACCGCCTCTTCCTCGGGCAGATTGAGGAAACGGCGCACGCTGGTAACGAAGGCGCGCACGTCATCCTCGGTGAAGACTTTCTCGAGGCTCAGCATGGGCCGCGCATGGGCGACCTTTTCGAATTTCGACGACGCCTTGCCGCCCACCGCCTGGGTCGGGCTTTCGGCCTTCAGGTTCGGGAAGCGTGCCTCGATCGCTTCGAGGCGGGCGACCAAGGCATCGAATTCGGCATCCGAGACGACGGGCGCATCTTCCTCGTAATAGCGGCGCTCGTGCTCGCGGACGGCGGCGGCCAGGGTCTCGTGTTCCGCCGTGGCGGCGGCGAGATCCAGATCCTCGATCGGGATATCGCTCATCTGGCCCCCCGCAGCAGGGCGTCGGCGGCGGCGCGGGCGGCCGGCGTGATCTCGGCGCCGGAGAGCATGCGCGCGATCTCTTCCTGACGTTCCGTCGGATCGAGCGGCGCGACGGAGGTACGGGTCGCCTCCCCCACCGTGTCCTTGGCGATGCGCAGGTGATGGCCGCCCCGCGCCGCCACCTGGGGGCTGTGGGTGACGACCAGAACCTGCGCCCCTTCGGCGAGGCGGGCCAGGCGATCGCCCACGGCATCGGCGACGGCGCCGCCGATGCCCCGGTCGACCTCGTCGAAGACCATGGTGGGCGCGGTGCCGGCCCCGGCCAGCACCACCTTCAGCGCCAGGATGAAACGCGCCAATTCACCGCCGGAGGCGATCTTGACCAGGGCGCCGAAGGGCGCGCCGGGGTTGGTCGCCACTTCGAAGGTGACCCGGTCCGCCCCCTCGCCGCCCCATTGGCCGTCGCCGAGGGCGTCGATCCGGGTGCGGAACTTCGCCTTGCCCAGCTTCAGGGCTTCCAGTTCCGCATTGACGCCGGCGTCGAGCCTGACGGCGGCGGCACGGCGGGCGGCGCTCAGCGCGGCGCAGGCCCCGGCGAGCGCATCGCGTGCCGCGTCACGGGCGGCGGCGCGTTCCGTCACCCGGCTTTCGCCCGCGTCGAGTGCCGCGATCCGCGCCTCCATCTGGCCGGCCAGGGTCGCGAGGTCGTCGGGCCTCACCTGGTGCTTGCGACCGGCGGCGCGGAGCGCGAACAGGCGTTCCTCCACGATTTCCAGGCGGCGTTCGTCATAGGCGATGGCGCCGCGGGCCCGGGCCAGGGCGTCGATCGCCTCCTCCGCCTCGATGGCGGCGCGGTCGAGGGCGTTCAGCACCGGCTCCAGCACGGCGCCCAGGCGGCCGGCGGCGCGTTCCAGCTTGCGCTGGGCGCCGCGCAGGCGGGCCTCGACGCCGCCGTCGACGGCCAGCATGGCCGACACTTCGTCCAGATCGCCGGCCGCGCGTTCGCCCTCCTGCATGGCGTGGCGTTCCTCGGCCAGGCGCTGTTCCTCGCCCGGCTCCGGCGCCAGCGCGCGCAATTCGCCGACGACATGGCGCAGGTATTCCTCGTCGCGACGGGCGGCTTCGAGATCGGCAAGCGCCGCTTCCCAATCGGCGGTGGCGCGGTTGTAGGCGCCATGGGCGGCCCGGACCGTGGCCAGCAGGGCACCGTTTCCGGCGAAGGCATCGAGCAGGGCACGGTGACCGGCGGGGTTCAGCAGGCCGCGATCGTCGTGCTGGCCGTGGGCTTCGATCAGCAGGGCGCCGATCTGGCCGAGCAGGCCGGCGCTGGCCGGCTGATCGTCGATGAAGGCGCGGCTGCGCCCTTCCTTGTTCACGGTCCGGCGCAGCACCAGGGTGTCGCCCACGCTCCAGCCCTGGTCCGCCAGCAGGGCGGCGACGGCATGATCGTCCGGCAGGGCGAATTCGGCGGTGACGACGGATTGATCGGCCCCCGCGCGCACCAGCCCCGAATCGGCGCGGGCGCCGAGGGCGAGGCCCAGACTGTCGAGCAGGATCGACTTGCCGGCACCGGTCTCGCCGGTCAGCACGGTCAGGCCGGATGCGAAATCGAGGTCCAGACGCTCGATCAGCACCACGTCGCGAATGGCCAGTCGAAGCAGCATGTGACCGCCGAAGCGGGCCCCCGGCCCGCCCCCCAGGAGATCAGAACCAGTTGAAGGCGCGCGAGATCCAGGACCCCGGATCCTTCAGCGGCCGAAGGTCGGCATCGGTCAGCAGGGCATAGGAATCCTCGTACCACTCGCTGCCCGGATAATTGTAGCCGAGAACCGCGCCCGCCGCCTGCGCCTCGCGCGTGATGCCGAGGGCGAGATAGGTCTCGACCAGCCGGTGCAGCGCCTCGGGGACATGGGTGGTGGTCTGGAATTTCTCGACCACCGTGCGGTAGCGGTTGATGGCCGCCAGATACTGCTTGCGGCCCTGATAGTAGCGCCCGACCTCCATCTCCTTGCCGGCGAGGTGGTCGCGGGTCAGGTCCAGCTTCAGGCGGGCGTCGCGGGCATAGTCGCTGTCGGGGAAGCGGCGCACCACTTCCGACAGCGAGGCCAGCGCCAGTTCCGTGTTCTTCTGGTCGCGGCCGACGTCGACGATCTGCTCGTAATAGCAGATGGCGACGAGGTAATAGGCGTAGGCCGCATCCTTGTTGCCGGGGTGGAGCGCGATGAAGCGCTGCGCGGCATCGATCGAGTCCGGATATTTCTCGGCCTGGTAATAGGAATAGGCCGCCATGAGCTGGGCCTTGGTGGCCCAGATCGAATAGGGGTGCTGGCGCTCCACCTCGAGGAAGAGGTCGGCCGCCTGATTGTAGTTTTCGCGGGACAGGGCGTCCGCCGCCTCGTTGTAGAGGGGTTCGACCGGCCGCTCCACATAGGGTTCCGGCTCGCTGCTCGAAGAGCAACCGGCAAGGGTGGCGACGGCGACGACGAGCGCGGCCAAGCGCAGCCGCGCGATAGAACCAATGGGCGACACGAGCGTCACGGCCTCCGGCAAACCAAAGCAAGAATCGGACGGAAGGCGCCGGGCCCCCGGCCATCAGGTGGGCGACACGCTACACCAGCGATGCCGACACGCCAACCTCGATACGAAGTACCGTCCGGGCGTCGCGATCGATAGCGCGTTCTCGGCGAAAGATCCCGGCCTGCGACGGGATGGCGCGCGTTTTCCCGTGGCCGCACCATCCCGGCGCGGGCCGGATTTTTCCGACGGACGCGCCCGAACGCAAAACGCCGCCCCGACGAAGGCCGGGGCGGCGAATCACGAAACGGAAGAAAATGTGCGCCGCTCAGCGCTCGGCGGCGGCGACCCCGGCTTCGGCCCAGGTGGCACCGGACTGGGCCGGCACGTCCTCGACGGCCGCGACATAGGTCCAGGCGCTGCGATCGGCGAACAGCACGTGCAACAGGCGGTTGTTCAGCCCGTGGCCCGACTTGTAGCCGACGAAGCGGCCGATGATCGGCGCGCCCGCGAGATAGAGGTCGCCCAGGGCATCCAGCGCCTTGTGACGGACGAATTCGTCGTCGAAGCGCAGCCCCTCCGGGTTCATGATCTCGTCGCCGTCGACCACCACCGCGTTGTCGAGGCTGCCGCCGAGGGCAAGGCCGCGCTCGCGCAGGAATTCCACCTCGTGGCGGAAGCCGAAGGTGCGCGCGCCCGAAAGCAGGTCGCCGAAGCTGTCCGGCGTGATCTCGTAGGAACCGACCCGGCGTTCGATCGCCCGGGATTCGAAGTCGATCTCGAAATCGATGGCGAAGCCGTCGCCCGGCTCCAGCGCCGCGACCTTGTCGCCGTCGCGATATTCGACCCGCTTCAGGATCTTGATGGCGCGGCGCGGCGGGCGCTGGTCGCGGGTGCCGACACGTTCGATCATGCGCGCGAAGGGTTCCGCCGAACCATCCAGGATCGGCAGTTCGGGCCCGTCGACGTCGACCAGCACATTGTCGATGTGAAAGCCCGCGAAGGCCGCCATCAGATGCTCCACCGTGCGCACGGCGACGCCCGCGCCGTTCACCAGGACGGTGCACAGCGTGGTGTCCTTCACATGCTCGTAGAGCGCCGGGATCAGATTGTCGCCTTCCGTGACGTCGGAGCGGCGGAAGACGATGCCGTGGTCGCTCGGCGCCGGCAGCAGGGTGACGCGCACGGGCTTGCCCGTATGCAGACCGACGCCGTCGATATGCACTGCCGCACCAACCGTCTTCTGTGCCTCGAGAACGATCACGGAAACCTCGATCAAATTCGGCGCGGCGGACTCGAATCGACCGCACTGCACCATCAGTGAAAACCGGTGCCAGATTTAAGATCTGGCACCGGCTTTCTCAAATCACTCTTTGTTACGGAAGGTTACACGGACAAGCCATTGATCTCATTGGCTTATCCGTGTCTCGACCGGGCTTTGCGACAGGCCTCAGTTGGCCTGCCGGCGCAGGAACGCCGGGATCTCCAGCTGGTCGTCGGCACCGCGCGGCTGCGCCGGACGATCCGCCCCTTCCATCCGGCCCAGAAGAGACGGATTGGGCTGGGGCGCCGCCTGCTGGTGCACCGGCTGCTGGGGCACCGGCGGCTGGGTCACCTGCTGCAGCATCGGCTGCGGGGCCGGCGGCGCCATGGAAACCGCGGCCGAACCCTGAGCCTGGGGCGCCTGATGATGGGGCGCCACATGCTGCGGGGCCACATGCTGCGGGACCTGGGCCTGGGTCGGTCGCTGGGCATATTGCGCCTGCGGGG
Organism: Zavarzinia marina; assembly: GCF_021568905.1. Lineage (GTDB taxonomy): Bacteria > Pseudomonadota > Alphaproteobacteria > Zavarziniales > Zavarziniaceae > Zavarzinia > Zavarzinia marina. The sequence goes on from NZ_JAKGSB010000006.1 coordinate 45,593, forward strand.
CCTGGGCATAGGCCTGAACCGGCGGCTGGGCCTGGGCGGCCGGGCGCGGCGCGGCGCCGGTCACCCGGTCGAGCAGCGAACGAAAGCCGCTGCGCTTGGCGGGGGCCGGTTCCGGCTCGCGGATCGGCTGGGCACCGCCCAGATTCACCCGCGCCGCCGTCTGCTGGTACTGCGGCTGATACTGGGGCGCCGGCGCGGGTTCGACCGGGGCCGGCGCTTCGGCCACGGCCGGCATCATCTCCTGCTGCGGCTGGGGCGCGGGCGCCGGACTGGCCTGCATCGGGGCCGGGGCCGGCTGGACCGGAGCCGGGCTCGGCGCGGGCGCCGCCTGATGGCCGCCATTGGTCGCCGCCTGGGTCGCCGCCGCGACGGCGGCCGGGCGCAGCACCGGCGAGCTGGTGGCCGGCGCCGGAGCGCCATGGCTCTGCGCCGGACGGGTCATGGTGGTCAGGGCCGGCTGGGCCGGACGGGTCTGGGCCACCGATTCCGCCTCGATCCCGGTCGCGACGACCGAGACGCGCATGCGCCCTTCCATCTCGATGTCGAAGGTGGAGCCGACGATGATGTTGGCTTCCGGATCGACCTCGGAACGGATGCGGTTGGCCGCCTCGTCGACCTCGAACAGGGTCATGTCCATGCCGCCGGTGATGTTGATCAGGACGCCGCGCGCGCCCTTCATCGAGACGTCGTCGAGCAGCGGGTTGGAGATCGCAGCCTCCGCCGCCTCGATGGCGCGCTTCTCGCCCGAAGCCTCGCCCGTGCCCATCATGGCCTTGCCCATCTCGCTCATCACCGTGCGCACGTCGGCGAAGTCGAGATTGATCAGGCCCGGCATGATCATGAGGTCGGTGACGCCGCGCACGCCCGAATGCAGCACGTTGTCGGCCATGGCGAAGGCCTGCGCGAAGGTGGTCTTCTCGTTGGCCAGGCGAAACAGGTTCTGGTTCGGGATGATGATCAGCGTATCGACGTACTGCTGCAGTTCCTCGATGCCCGATTCGGCCGTCCGCATGCGGTGGCTGCCCTCGAACTGGAACGGCTTGGTGACGACGCCGACGGTCAGGATGCCCTGCTCGCGCGCGGCGCGCGCCACCACGGGGGCCGCGCCGGTGCCGGTGCCGCCGCCCATGCCGCAGGTGATGAAGACCATGTTGGAGCCGGTGAGCGCGTCGAGGATCTGGTCCCGCGTCTCCTCGGCCGCCATGCGCCCGACGTCGGGCTTCGAGCCCGCGCCGAGACCCTGCGTGACCTCGTTGCCGAGCTGGATCTTGCGCGGCGCCTGGTTGTTGGTCAGGGCCTGGGCATCGGTATTGGCGACGACGAATTCGACGCCTTCCAGCTTCGCCTCGATCATGTTGTTGACCGCGTTGCCACCGGCGCCGCCAACACCGAACACGGTGATCCGCGGCTTGAGCTCGGTCGGTTCCGGCACACCCAGCGAAATCGTCATGTTACACTCCTTATCCTGAGGCCCTCGGGCCGGTGGAATTCTTGTGGTTACCGTTCGTCAAAAATTCTGCTTCAGCCAGCGGCCGATGCGGCGCAAACGCCCCGGCCCCGCTTCCTCGCCCGACCCGAGGACGGCCTCGATCGGGGCGCGCGCGGCATAGGACAGCAGCCCCGCCGCGGTGGAATAGGAAGGACCGCCCGTCGACTCCGCCAGCCCCTGGAGCCGAATGGGGCGTCCCATGCGCACCTGTTTGTCGAGAACCCCGCCCGCGAGCTCCCGAACGCCCTGCAACTGCGATGCCCCCCCCGTGAGCACCACCTTCCGACCACCCACCTTGTCGAAACCCGTGTCACGCAAGTGGTTCCGCACCAGCTCGAAGGTCTCCTCGATCCGGGGACGGATGATGCCGTTCAGCACCGAACGCGGCACGTGATTGGCGGCACCATGGTCGCTTTCGCCCATCTGCGGCACGTCGATCACCTCGCGATCGTCGTTGGCGCCGGGCACGGCGCTGCCGTAGAGGGTCTTCATGCGTTCCGCATGCGCGGTCGGCGTCAGCAGGCCGCGCGCGATGTCGTTGGTGACATGGGCGCCGCCGATCGGCAGCACCGCCGTATGCACCAGGCTGCCGTCGTAGCAGACGGCGATCGAGGTCGTGCCGCCGCCCATGTCGATGAGCGTGATGCCGAGATCCATCTCGTCCTCGACCAGCGACGCCAGGGCCGAGGCATAGGGCGAGATGACGACGCCGGCGACGCCGAGATGGGCGCGGCTGATGCAGACCGAAAGATTGCGCAAGGGACCCGACTGGGCCGTGACGACATGGATGTTCACGCCGAGGCGTTCGCCGAACATGCCGCGCGGATCCTTGATGCCGCGCGAGCCGTCGATGGTATAGCCGACCGGAATGGCGTGGATCAGCTCGCGGTCCGGCGCCTCGGCGCGCACCCGGTTGCCCTGGTCCAGCACCTTGCGGATGTCGGGGTCCGCCACCTCGTGGCCGGCGATCGAAACCTCGACGCCGATGGTGTGGGATTGCGGCAGGCCGCCGGTGCAGGAGACGAAGACGTCGCGGATGGTCTCGCCCGCCATTTTCTCGGCGCTGTCGACGGCGGCGCGGATGGCATGTTCCGTCGCCTCCATGTCGGTCACCGTGCCGGCGCGCATGCCCTTGCTGGCGTGATGGCCGATGCCGACCACGCGCACCTGACCGGTCGCATCGATGCGGCCGATGAAGCAGGCCACCTTGGTCGTTCCGACGTCCAGGGCGGCGATCAGGGCGTTGCGGGGGCCGGCCATGTCTCCTCTTTCTCCTCTTCGACCGTCAGGTGTTCTTCGCCGGCGGCACGTTCATGCGCTCGACCGCGCCGTCCGAGAGCCGGACCAGCAGACGGTCCGGCTGGCGCAGGTCGACGACGACGATGTCGCGCGACAGCAGGCGTTCCGTCCGCTCGAGCCGGGCCAGGCGGTCGAAGGCCGCCTCCATGCCTTCCTCGGGCAGGCGGATCTCGACGCCATTGTCCAGTTTCAGGTTCCAGCGCCGGCGCGAGACGCGGATCGCCGCCTCGACCCGCGAGCCGATCGACGGTTCGCGGCCCAGGATGTCGATCAGTTCCGCCGCGTGTTTCGGCGCGTCGTCGCCGACGATGAGGGGCAGGTTGCCGTAGCTGGCCAGCTGCCGTTCCTCGCCCTCGATGGCGATGCCATTCTGATCGACCAGATGCATCTTGCCGTTGGTCTGCCACAGCGCCATGGGCCGGCGTTCCACGAGGACGACGTGAATGGCATCCGGCAGATGGCGCTCGACCGAGGCCGACTGCACCCAGGAGAGTTCCATCAGGCGTTCCCGCGCCGCCGCCAGATCGACGCCCAGAATGTCGTCCCCGCGCGAAACGCCGAGGGCGGCGAGAATGTCCTCGCCCTTGACGACGCCACGGCCCGAAACCGTCACGCTTTCGACGACGAAGCCCTGGGCACGGGTGAAGCGCGACAGCTCGTCCGCCGCCGCCGCCCGCAGCGCGCCGAGGCCGCCGGTGACATAGAGGAAGCCCGTCGCCACCAGCAGGACGCCACCGACGCCGAGCATGGTCTTGCCCTTCCAGCCGAGGTTGCCGAGCGCGGGCAGACCGCGCGCCATGGCCTCGCCCAGCGGCCGGGGTTTCGCCGCCATGACGCGGCGGCGCTTGGGGGCGGCGCCCTTGCCTGCGCCGAAGATGCCGCCGATCAGCGATCGCATGACGCGTCCTCCACCATCCAGGTCACCAGATCCTCGAAGCTCATGCCGACATGGGCCGCCTGCTCCGGCACCAGCGAGGTCGCGGTCATGCCGGGCTGGGTGTTCACTTCGAGGACGATCAGGCCGGCGCCGCCTGCCGCGTCGTCGTAGCGGAAATCGGTCCGGCTGACGCCGCGGCAGCCGAGCGCGCCATGAGCGCGGACCGCGAGGTCCTTCGCCCGTTCCGCGACATCGGCCGGTATCTCGGCCGGCACCACGTGGCGCGAGCCGCCGGCGGCGTATTTCGCTTCGTAATCGTAGAATTCGGTCGCCGGCAGGATCTCGGTCACCGCCAGCGCCCGGTCGCCCATCACGGCGACGGTCAGTTCGCGCCCGGGCACGAAGGTCTCGATCAGCACCGGCTTCTCCGGCCCCCAGGTCTCGGTGAGACCCATGGGATAACGGTTGTCGTTGGGGCGGACGATATGGACCCCGACCGAGGATCCCTCATTGGTCGGCTTCACCACATAGGGCGGCGCCATCATATGGCGTTCCGCCGCCTCCCCCGCCGTCGTCGCGATACCGGCGGCGAGCGGCAGGCCGGCGGCGGCGAAGACCAGCTTCGCCGCCGGCTTGTCCATGGCGACGGCGGAGGCGCGCACCCCCGAATGGGTATAGGGAATGCGCATCAGCTCGAGCACGCCCTGGACGCAGCCGTCCTCGCCATAGCGCCCGTGCAGGGCGTTGAATACGACGTCCGGCCCGATTTCGGCGAGACGCTGGGCGACGTCGGCACCGGCATCCACTTCGGTCACGGCGAAACCGGCATTGCGCAGCGCCTTGGCGCAGGCGGCACCCGAATTCAGGCTGACCTCCCGTTCGGTCGAAAGGCCGCCCAGCAGAACGGCGACGTGGCGCGCGGCGCTCATGGCGTCACCTCCCGCGCCGGGGCCTGGCCATGACGGCCGAGACGCATGATTTCCCACTCCAGTTCGATGCCCGAGGATTCGAAGACGCGGCGGCGCACATCCTCGCCCAGGCCCTCGATGTCGGCGGCGCTGGCGCCGCCCTCGTTGATCAGGAAATTGCAATGGCGTTCGGAGACGACGGCGGCCCCCCGGCGCAGGCCCCGGCAGCCGGCCGCATCCACCAGTTCCCAGGCCCGGGCGCCGGGCGGGTTCTTGAAGGTCGAACCGCCGGTCCGGCTCCGCACCGGCTGCGACGCCTCGCGCGCGGCGGCGATCTCGTCCATGCGCGCCGCGATCTCGGCCACGACGCCGGGACGGCCTTGCAAGACCGCCTCGGTCACGATCCAGTCGGCCGGGAAATCGCTGTGGCGATAGGCGAAATGGAAGGCATCGGGGGTCAGGGTCATGACCTTGCCCGTGCCGTCGACCACCGTCGCCTCGACCAGCACGTCGGCCAGTTCCGCACCATAGGCACCGGCATTGGTGCGGAAGGCGCCGCCGATGGTGCCTGGAATGCCGCGCAGAAATTCGAGGCCGGCGATGCCGGCGTCGCGCGCCGCAAGGGACACGTTGAGATCGAGCGCGGCGGCGCCGACCCGCAGGCGGTGGCCATCCTCGACCGCGATGCCGGCGAAGCCGCGCCCGAGGCGCAGCACGATACCGTCGAGCCCGCCGTCGCGGACCAGCAGGTTGGAGCCGACGCCGAGCACGAGGAGCGGCACATCCGTCGGCCGGCCGCGCAACAGGGCGGTGAGATCCTCGAGATCCCGGGGCCGCACCATGACCTCGGCCGGGCCGCCGACCTGGAACCAGGTGACGGCGGACAGCAGCGCGCCTTCGCTGACCCTTCCCTTCAGGGCGGGCAGACGGTCGATCAGGCGGGGGGTTTCAGTCGCGGCCATCGTCATCGTCCCTGCTCCGCCGGGCGGGCGTGGGCCGCGATCAAGTCCTGCAATTCGCCGGGCAGCGCCGCCGCCCATTGGGTGATGTTGCCGGCGCCGAGACAGACCACGAGATCGCCGGGATGGGCAATGCCGGCAATCAGGCTGGCGAGCGCGCCGGGCCCCGACAGGGCCATGACGTGGCGATGGCCGTGGGCGCGCAGCCCCTCGACCAGATGGTCGCGGTCGATGCCTTCGATCGGCTGTTCGCCGGCGGCATAGACATCCGTAACCACCACCGTGTCGGCATCGTTGAAACAGGTGCAGAATTCGAGGAACAAGCTCTGCAGCCGGCTGTAGCGGTGGGGCTGGACGACCGCGATCACCCGCCCGGCATAGGCGGTGCGCGCGGCCTTGAGCACCGCCGCGATCTCGACCGGGTGGTGGCCGTAATCGTCAATCACGGTGATGCCGGCGACTTCGCCGACCTTGGTAAAGCGCCGCTTCACGCCGGCGAAGGTGGCCAGCGCCTTGGCCACCACGTCGTCGGCAAAGCCCATCTCGCGGGCGATGGCGATGGTGGTCAGGCTGTTCAGCACGTTGTGGGCGCCGGGCATGGGCAGGCGCAGGTCGCGCAGCACCCGGCGCGTTCCGGTGGCGCGGTCGTTGATCTGCACGTCGAAACTGGCGCCACCGGCGGCGAAGCGCACGTTGATGGCGCGAATGTCGGCCTGGGGGCTGAGGCCATAGGTGACGATGCGCCGGTCCTGCATGTGGGAGATCAGCGCCTGCACCTCCGGATGGTCGATGCAGAGGACGGCGCAGCCATAGAAGGGCACATTGTCGACGAATTGATGGAAGGCGCGCTTGATGCCGTCGAAATCGCCGTAGAAGTCCAGATGCTCGGGATCGATGTTGGTGACGACGCCGATGGTCGCCGGCAGGCGCGTGAAGGTGCCGTCGCTCTCGTCCGCCTCGACCACCATCCAGTCGCCGGCGCCGAGGCGGGCATTGGTGCCATAGGCATTGATGATGCCGCCGTTGATCACGGTCGGGTCCAGCCCGGCGGCATCCAGCAGGGCCGCGATCATCGAGGTCGTGGTGGTCTTGCCGTGGGTCCCGGCGACGGCGATGCACCAGCGAAGGCGCATCAGTTCCGCCAGGATCTCGGCCCGGCGCACCACGGGCAGGAAGCGGGCGCGCGCCGCATCCAGTTCCGGATTGCCGGCCTTCACGGCGGACGAAATCACCACCACCTGGGCCGAACCCAGGTTCTCGGGGGCATGGCCGACGGCGACGGGAATGCCGGCATCGCGCAGGCGCTTCACATTGGCGCTGTCGGCCATGTCCGAACCCTGGACCCGATAGCCGAGGTTGTGCATGACCTCGGCGATGCCGGACATGCCGATGCCGCCGATGCCGACGAAATGAATGGGCCCGATGTCGAGCGGAAGCGCCCTCATGCCGCGACCCTTTCCGAATTGTGCTTCATCATTCTCTTGGGGCGCAGCCCCTCCACCAGGTCCGCGAGACGCGCAGCGGCATCGACCCTGGCCTGGGCACGGGCGGCGCGCGCCGCCTCCACCAGTTTCTCGGGCGAGAGCGCCAGACGCTGCACCAGCTTGGCCAGTTCCTTGGGCGTGAAGTCGGGCTGCGCCATGGCGAAGGCGGCGCCGGCCTCGACCAGGGCGGCGGCATTCACCGTCTGATGGTCGTCGGCGGCATTGGGCAGCGGCACCAGGATCGAGGGCCGGCCCGCCGCCGCCAGTTCGGCCACGGTCGAGGCGCCGGCGCGCGCGATCACCAGATGGGCGAAGTCGAGGCGCTCCGGCACGTCCGGGAAGAAGGGCGCCAGTTCGGCCGCGATGCCTTCGCGGGCATAGAGGGCGGCGACCGTCACCGCCTCGTCCTCGCGCGCCTGCTGGGTCACCTGAAGCCGGCTCTTCAGCGCGGGCGGCAGCATGGCGAGGGCGGCGGGCACCACCTCGGACATCACCTTGGCGCCCAGGCTGCCGCCCAGCACCAGCAGGCGGAACAGACCGTCGTCGCCCGGCGGCGTATAGGGTTTGGCCGCGATGGCGACGATCTCGGGCCGGACCGGATTGCCGGTGAAAACGGCACGCGCGCGATCGCCCTTCGGCACCCAGCGGGTGGCGGGGAAGGACAGCGCTAGCGCCGACAGGCGCGGCGCCAGCACCCGGTTCACCCGGCCGAGCACGGCATTCTGTTCATGAAGGCAGGTCGGCACCCGCCGGCTCAGCGCCGCCAGCAGGGGCGGCAGCGAGGGATAGCCGCCGAAGCCGACCACGGCGACGGCGCCCCAGGTCTTCAGCAGGCGCCGGGCCTGCCAGGTGCCGCGCAGGATGTCACGCACGGCGCGCACGCGCGCCATGGGCCCGCGCCCGGCGAAGGTGCCGGCCGGCAGCACGGCGAAGGGCACGTCGCCGAAGCCGGCGCGGAACCTCTCGCCCCGGACGTCGGTCATCACCGCGACCTTGCGGCCGCGCCGGCGCAGTTCGGCCGCCAGCGCCTGGGCCGGCATGACATGGCCGCCCGTGCCGCCCGCCGCCAGCACCACGGTGCCCGCGTCCACCGCGCCGATCGCCGCCGCCGCGCTCATCGGTACACCCCGTAGGAACCGGCGCCGGGCCGCTGGCGCGACAGGGCCAGCAGCATGCCCATGCCGAAGGCGAGCGCCATCATCGACGAGCCGCCGTAGGAGATGAACGGCAGCGTCATGCCCTTGGCGGGCAGGATGTGCAGGTTGACGCCCATGTTGATGAAGGACTGCAGGCCGAATTGGGCGACCAGGCCGGTGCCGGCATAGAGCACGAAGGGATCGCTCTCCTGCAGCATGCGGGCCAGAAGCCGCAGCACGATGAAGGCGAAGAGCGCCACCAGGGCAATGCAGGCGATGGTGCCGAATTCCTCCCCCGCGACGGCGAAGATGAAATCGGTATGGGCGTCGGGCAGGATGCGCTTCACCGTGCCCTCGCCCGGGCCCCGGCCCCAGAGCCCGCCGGACATGAAGGCTTCCATGGCGCGGTCGATCTGGTAGTTGTCGCCCGCTTCCGGGTTCAGGAAGCGGTCGATGCGCGACGCCACGTGCGGCAGCATGTAGTACGCGCCGAAGACGCCGACCGTCCCGACCGCCAGGAGCACGAGGACGACGATCATGGGCAGGCCGGCGACGAAGAGCTGAATGCCCCACATGGCGCTGATCAGCATGGTCTGGCCGAAATCGGGCTGCAGCAGAAGGATCGCCACGGTCGACAGGAAGGCCGCGAGCGACAGCATGCCGCCCGGAAAGCCCTGGTGGCGCTGGCGTTCGGCCAGCAGCCAGCCCGAGACCACGATGAAGGCGGGCTTCACGAATTCCGACGGCTGCACCGAGAAGGAACCGATGCCGATCCAGCGCCGCGAGCCCTTGATTTCGGCGCCCATCACCAGGGTCGCCGCCAGGGCGACCAGGGCGCCGACGAAGGCGAGACAGGCGAGACGGCGGACCTGTTCCGGCGACATCAGGGAAATGACGAACATCGCCGCGACGGAGGGCACCAGGAAGGCGATCTGTCGGCGGACGAAATGGAAGGGCTCGACGCCGATCCGCTCCGCCACCGCCGGGCTCGCCGCCAGCGTCAGCACGAGCCCCATGGTGATCAGCAGGCCGAGGGCCAGCATCGCCCAGCGGTCCACCGTCCACCACCAGCGGCCGACGACCGAATTATCCGTCCGGGCGAAGGAGAAGGTGCTCATGCCGCGACCTCCCCCAGTGCCGCCACCAGATCGCGGAAGCGATCGCCGCGCGCCTCGAAGCTGGTGAACTGATCGAAGGAGGCACAGGCCGGCGACAGCAGCACCACGGGCGCGGCGCCGGTATCATTGGCGGCATCGCGCGCCGCCGCCTTCACCGCCGCATCCAGGGTGCCCACGACACTGGCCGGGACATGGCCCGAGAGCGTCGCCGCGAATTCCTCCGCCGCCTCGCCGATCAGATAGGCCCGCGCGATGCGCGGCCAATAGGCGTCGAGACTGGCGATACCGCCGGCCTTGGGCTTGCCGCCCGCGATCCAGTAGATGCGGTCATAGGCGGCCAGCGCCTTGGCCGCCGCATCGGCATTGGTCGCCTTGCTGTCGTTGACGAAGCGGATGCCGCCCTTCTCCGCGACCAGTTCCATGCGATGCGCGAGACCGGGGAAGGACGAAAGCCCCGCCACCGCCGCGTCAAGCGACAGGCCGAGGGCGCGGAGCACGGCAAAGGCAGCCCCGATATTCTGCCAGTTGTGAGCGCCCGGCAGACGCGGCAGGGCGTTCAGATCGAAGACCGGATCGCCATTCTCGAACAGCGTGCCGTCGATGGCCGAGACCCCGGACTCGAGCCGCTGCCCGACCGAAAGCCGGACCGGCGCGGCGATCCGGCCGGCGATGACGGCGCAATGGGGATCGTCGATGCCGACGATGGCCGCCTGCCCCGGCGCCTGATCGCGGAACAGGCGTTCCTTCACCGCGACATAGCCGTCCATGCCGCCGTGGCGGTCCAGATGATCGGGCGTGATGTTGAGGAGCACGCCGACGTCCGGCACCAGCGTGTCGAGAAGGTCGATCTGATAGGACGAAACCTCGAAGACATAGACGCCGCCCGGCGGCAGCGGTTCGAGATCGAGAACGGCGGTGCCCAGATTGCCGCCCACGGCAACCGGCACGCCCGCCGCCGCCAGCAGATGGGCTGTCAGGGCCGTGGTCGTCGACTTGCCGTTGGTCCCCGTGATCATGACGACACGAGTGCCGGGCAGGCGCGCGCTGGAGCGGGCGAAGAGTTCCATGTCGCCGATCACCGGCACGCCGGCGGCCCGGGCCAGTTTCACCACGTCGTGCGGTTCGGGATGGGTGAGCGGCACGCCCGGTGCCAGCACCAGGGCCGCGATCGCCGACCAGTCCGCCGTCCGCAGGTCCGCCATGGTCACGCCTTCGGCCGCCGCCGTGCGCGAGGCCGGCTTGTCGTCGTCGGCGAGCACGACGGCGCCGCCCGCGAGCAGCGCCTTGGCGGCGGAAATGCCGGTGCGCGCCAGTCCGAAGACGGCGACGCGGCGATTGGCGAAACTGTCGGCGACGATCATGGCCTCACCTCAGCTTCAGGGTGGAAAGGCCGATCAGTGCCAGCACGACGGCGATGATCCAGAAGCGGATCACCACGGTCGGCTCGGACCAGCCCTTCTGTTCGAAGTGATGGTGCAGCGGCGCCATGCGGAAGACCCGCTTGCCCGTCAGCTTGAAGGACGCGACCTGCACGACGACCGAGACCGTCTCCAGGACGAAGAGGCCGCCGATGATCGCCAGCACGAGTTCATGTTTCACCGCGACCGCGATGGCGCCCAGCGCGCCACCGAGGGCCAGGGAGCCGGTATCGCCCATGAAGACCATGGCCGGCGGCGCGTTGAACCACAGGAAGCCGAGGCCGGCGCCGAGCAGGGCGCCGCAGAAGACGGCGAGTTCGCCCGAGCCGGCGACATGGTGGATCTGCAGATAGTCGGCGAAGCGGACGTTGCCGACGATATAGACGATCAGGCCGAAGGCGGCGGCGGCGATCATCACCGGCACGATGGCGAGCCCGTCGAGGCCATCGGTCAGATTGACAGCATTGCCCGCGCCGACGATGACGAAGACCGCGACCGGCACGAAGAACCAGCCGAGCTGGATCAGCAGGTTCTTGAAGAAGGGAATGGCGAGGGCGGTCGAATGCTCCGGCGTGGTGATGGCCACGATCCAGATCACCGCACCGGCCGCGAGCGCGATTTCGAGCACCAGCTTCAGCTTGCCCGGCACGCCTTTCGGGTTGGTCTTGGTCACCTTCAGATAGTCGTCGGCGAAGCCGATCAGCCCGAAGCCGAGCGTGACCACGAGCACCGCCCAGACATAGCCCGACGACAGGTCGGCCCAGAGCAGGACGGAAATGGTGAGGGCGATCAGGATCAGGAAACCGCCCATGGTGGGGGTGCCGGCCTTGGTCAGGTGGCTCTGGGGACCGTCGCTGCGGATCGGCTGTCCCTTCTTCTGCTTGGTCTTCAGCCAGGCGATCAGACGCGGCCCCAGGATGAAGGCGACGAAGAGCGCGGTCAGGGTCGCCCCGCCGGTCCGGAAAGTGAGGTACCGGAAGAGGTTGAAGACCGCGAATTCATCGGCCAGAGGGGCCAGAAGATTGAACAGCATGACGCTTCCCGAAAGCCGTCCGCGCCTCAGTCACGCGAATCAGCAGAATCAAGCCCTAGTAGTGTATCGAGGATCGAGACCATATAACTGCCCAAAGATCCCTTCACCATCACAACATCTCCTTGACGAACGGCTTCGCGCACGATCGGTGCGAGGGCCTTCGAGTCGGATTTGTGACGGCCCTGGATTCGGGACGGCAGCGCCTCGTGGAGGGCGCGCATATGGGGCCCGCAGGTGAAGACCAGATCGACCCCGGCGGCGGCCAGATCGGGGGCCAGGCCGGCGTGCAGATCGTCCGCCCCGGGCCCCAGTTCGCGCATGTCGCCGAGGACGGCGATGCGCCGCCCGCGCGGCCCGGTTTCCGACAGGGCGAGATTGGCGAAGGCGGCCCGCATGGAGGCGGGGCTGGCGTTGTAGCTCTCGTCGATCACCAGCAGGCTGCCGCCGCCCTTAAGGGTGATGGTCAGGCGCCGGCCGCGCCCGGCGGGCGGCGTCAAGTCAGCGAGGGCGAGAGCGGCGCGCGAGATGTCCGCGCCCGAAACCTCGACCGCCGCCATCACCGCCAGCGAATTCATCGCCCAATGGCGCCCGGGCGAGCCGATCTTGTAGGTCTGGCGGCGATTGCCGATCTGGGCGTCGACGATGGTCATGTCCGGCTTCAGCACGACGTCGAGCAGGCGGACGTGGCAGCCGGCGTCGGTGCCGAAACCGGCGACCAGCAGGCCCTTGTCGCGGGCCGCCGCCGAAAGGCGCTCGAAATGGGCATTGTCGCGGTTCAGGATGGCGGCGCCGCCGGCCGGCACGCCGGCGAAGATCTCCGCCTTGGCATCCGCAATGGCTTCGACCGAGGGAAAGAATTCCATATGCGCCGGCTCGACCGTGGTCACGATCGCGACATGGGGCCGGGCGAGGCCCGACAGCGGCGTCAGTTCGCCGGCATGATTCATGCCCATCTCGAAGACGCCGTAGCGCGTTTCGGCCGGCATCCGCGCCAGGCTGAGGGGCACGCCGACGTGATTGTTGAAGCTGCCGACCGAGGCATGGGTCGGCCCGGCGGCGGAGAGTGCCACCTTCAGCGCTTCCTTGGTCCCGGTCTTGCCGACGCTGCCGGTAACCGCGATCACGACCGCGTCGGCCCGCGCCCGCGCCGCGCGCGCCAGATCCTCCAGCCCCGCCATGGTCTCCGGCACGACCACCAGGGGCGCATCCGCGTCGACGCCTTCGGGCACGCGGGCGACCAGCGCCCCCGAGGCCCCCGCCGCCAGCGCGCCGATAACATAGTCGTGACCGTCCGCCTGCGTGCCCGGCAGCGCGACGAAGAGGTCGCCTGCCGCGATCTTGCGGCTGTCGAAGACGACGTTGGTCACGGCGAAATCGGCACGCGCGGTCCCGCCGGTGGCAGCGGCGATCTCATGCGAAGTCCAGAGCGGGTGCAGGGTCATGCCGCCCCTCCCCGCAGGATCTTGAGGGCGCCGCGCACGACGGCGCGATCGTCGAAGGGCCTGGTCTCGCCCTTCACGATCTGGCCCTGTTCGTGCCCCTTGCCCGCGACGACGACGACGTCGCCCGCCGAGAGGTCCGAAAGGGCGGCGGCGATGGCGGCGGCCCGGTCGCCGATCTCGATCCCGCCCGGACAGGCGGCCAGGATCTGGGCGCGGATCAGGCGCGGATCCTCGCCGCGCGGATTGTCGTCGGTCACGATCGCGCGGTCGGCGCCGGCGGCGGCGATGCGGCCCATTTCCGGGCGCTTGCCGGGATCGCGGTCGCCGCCGCAGCCGAACACCACGATCAGGCGCCGCTCGACATGGGGGCGCAGGGCCGCCAGCACCCGTTCGAGGGCATCGGGGGTATGGGCGTAATCGACATAGACCGGCGCGCCGCTGCCATGGACCCCGGCCAGTTCCAGCCGCCCCGGCACGCCGGTCAGATGGCCGAGCGCCGCGACGGCGGCGCCGACGTCGGTGCCGGTCGTCACCAGGAGGCCGAGGGCGGCGAGCGCATTGGACGCCTGGAAATCGCCGGCCAGCGGCAGCGCCACGTCGTAGATCGTGCCGAAGACGGCGATCCGCAGCGCCTGGCCGGCCTGGGTCGGCTGGCGGCGCAGGAGGGCGATGTCCGCCCCCTCGCCCCCGACGGTGACCAGCTTCAGGCCGGCATCGAGGGCGGCGCGGGCGATCGCGTCGCCGGCCTCGCCCGCACGGTTGACGACGGCGGCGGCACCCTTCGGCAGCAATGTGTCGAACAGGCGGCGCTTGGCCGCCAGGTAGTCGGCGAAATCGCGGTGATAGTCGAGATGATCGCGGGTCAGATTGGTGAAGGCGCCGGCGGAAAGGCGGACGCCGTCCATCCGGCGCTGGGCGAGGCCGTGGCTGGAGGCTTCCATGGCGACATGGTCGATGCCGCGCCCCGCCAGATCGTCCAGCACGAGGTGCAGCGCGACCGGGTCGGGCGTGGTCGCGCCCAGCGGCTCGTCCCCCGCCGCCGTGCTGACCCCGAGGGTGCCGACGGCGGCCGAGGCGACGCCGAGATCGGTCCAGAGCTGGCGCGCGAAATTGGCGACCGAGGTCTTGCCGTTGGTACCGGTCACGGCCACCACGGTCGCGGGCTGGCGCGGGAAGACGCGCGACGCGGCAATGGCAAGCGCGTGGCGCGGATCCTCGACCGCGACCAGGGGCACGTCGGCCGAGACCTCGGTGCCGGCGGCGGCCACGACGGCGGCGGCCCCCTTGGCGATCGCGTCGGCGATATAGCGCCGGCCGTCGTCCTTCGTGCCCGTCAGGGCGAAGAACAGGCTGCCGGGCACCACCGCGCGGCTGTCCGCCGTGACGGTGGTGACGGGTGTTCCGCCCGATCCCGCTGGCAGGTCGATGCCGGGGATCAGGTCAGCGAGCGTGGTGGTCGCCATGGCGCGATCCTCAATCCTTGCCGGCGGAAGCGGCGATCAGGATGCCTTCCGCCGTCGCCGGATCCGGGCCCTGCGTGGGCAGGACGCCGAGCATGGGCGCGATCCTCTCGACGATGTTCGCGACCGCCGGCGCGGCCGTCCAGCCGCCGGTGGCATAGCCGTGGGTCTCCTTCGTGCCCTTCGGCTCGTCGATCATGACGAGCACCACGTAGCGCGGCTCGGTCATGGGAAAGCCGGCGACGAAGGACGACAGCAGCGACTTGCGGGCATAGCCGCCGTGCGCGCCGACCTTTTCCGCCGTGCCGGTCTTGCCGCCGACCCAATAGCCGGGCACATCCGCGTTCTTGCCCGTCCCCATGACGGAATTGAGGCGCATCAGGCGGCGCATGGCCGAGGACGTCTTCGAGGTGATCACCCGCTCGCCGGTCGGCGGCCGGTCGGTCTCGGCCCGAAGCAGCGTCGGCGGGAAATAGATGCCGCCGTTGATCAGCGCGGCGACGCCGGTCGAGAGATGCAGCGGCGTGACCGAGATGCCGTGGCCGAAAGCGACGGTCATCGTGTTGATCTCGCGCCAGGGATTGGGCACCTGGGGCGCGCCGGCCTCCGGCAGTTCGATCGGCAGGCGCCGCGTCATCCCGATCCGGGTCATGAATTCGCGCTGGCGCTCCGTGCCGGCGGCCAGCGCCATCTTCACCGAACCGATGTTGGACGAATAGACGAAGATTTCCGGCACCGTCAGCCAGCGCGCCTTGGCGTGGTCGTCATTGATGGTGAAGCGGCCGTAGCGGATGGGATGGGTGGCGTCGAAGCCGGACGTCAGCTTGGCGGTGCCGCTGTCGAGCGCCATCGCCGTGTTGAACGTCTTGAAGGTGGAGCCCATCTCGTAGGTGCCGAGGGTCGAGCGGTTGAAGCGGTTCTCCGGCGTCGCCTCGCGCGGGTTGTTCGGATCGAAGTCCGGCAGCGACACCATGGCCACGATCTCGCCCGTGCGCACGTCCTGGACGATGGCCGAACCGCCGATCGCGCTGAAGGTCTTCACCGCGCGGGACAATTCGTCGGTCACCGCGTGCTGCACCCGGATGTCGATCGAAAGCTTCAGGGGCATGCCGTGACGCGAGGGATCGCGCAGCAGGTCGTCGAAGCGGGATTCGATGCCCGAGATACCCTTGCTGTCGATATCCACGAAGCCGACCACATGGGCCGCCAGCCGGCCGTAGGGATAGACCCGGCGTTCCTCGCGCTGGAAGGCGAGGCCGGGCAGGCCGAGGCTGTTCACCTCGTATTCCTGGCGCGGCGTCAGGTTGCGCTTCACCCAGACGAAGGATTTGCCCGAGCGCAGCTTGGCGTCGAGTTCGCCGCGCGACAGATCGGGCAGCACGCGCATCAGCTTGGTCACCGCCTCGTCGACGTCGATCACCTTGGAGGCGTCGGCATAGAGCGAGGCGGTGGTCAGATTGGTCGCCAGGATATTGCCGTTGCGATCGACGATCGGTGCGCGTTCCACCACCGGCTCGACCACGGCCGCGCCGCGCGGCTCGTCCGGGCGGCTGAACACGCCGAGGTCGAACAGGCGCAGCGCGAGCGCGAGAAAGCAGAAGCAGAAGACGGCGCCGACGATCATCAGCCGGTTGCGGCCGGTCTCGATCGCCTGCTTGGTCTGGCCGTCCAGCATGATGGTCGGGCGCGGGCGCTGGCCCGGCGAGAAGGGCGAGCCTTCCGGGATATGCACCGCAGACAGCGGCGGCAAAGGGGTGCCGGCGTCGAAGGTCGGCTGGTAGCCGTCGGTCATCGCCCCTCTCCCGGATAGCTCGCTTCGCCGGCGGCGAAGATGCGGGCGACGCCGTCGAGCACGTCGTCGGAAGCCGAGGGCACGGTCGCCGCCACCGGCGTGGGCGCCGGGCGCGGCGCGGCGGCCGAACGGGTGGGCGCCGCCGGCGCCGGCTTGGGCGCGGCGGGTTTGGCCGGCACGGGCGTGACCACGGCGGCGCGCGGTCCCGTGGGGCGGGGCGTGGCGGGCGCCGGCGCCAGCGACGCCCAGGCGGGCTTCAGCGTCGGGACCACCGGCAGACCCGGGGTCGCGGCCAGCAGGGGCACCGGGCTGGTCGACGCATCGGGGCTGGCGTCGGGCACGCCTTCGCCTTCCGGCACGATCGGGCGCATCGGCAGGCGGTCCAGGGTGGTGATCTGGGTCGGCTTCAGGGGCTGCAGGTCGAGATAGCGCTCGGCCAGGTCCTGGATGCGCGCGGGCTGGTTCAGATAGGCCCATTCCGCCTGCAGCACCTGGATCGCCTGATGCTCGCGCGCGACGTCGCGATGGAGCGCGCGGGCTTCCTGCTCGAGTTGCCCGACCTCGTATTTCACCTGATAGAGCACGGTGGGCGCACCGATCGCCAAGGCGACGGTCGCCAGCGTCAGGAATCTGTTCATGACCGCCCCCCTTCCTCTCCGGGCCAGGCCGGCGCCGCGGTCCGCCTTGCCGCGCGCAGCCGGGCCGAACGGGCCCTGGCGTTGATCCTGATCTCCTGTTCCGTCGGCTTGGCCGCACCCCGGAACAGCAGTTCGAAGCTGGGCGCCCGTCCGCCGGCACGGACGGGCGCATGACGCGAGGGGCCGCCCGAAGTGCCGCTGCGCGCCGCGAGGAACCGCTTCACCGCGCGGTCCTCCAGGCTGTGGAAGGAGACGACCGCCAGCCGCCCGCCCGGCCGCAACAGCCGTTCGGCGGCGGCGAGACCACGGTCCAATTCGCCCAATTCGTCGTTCACGGCGATGCGCAGCGCCTGGAAGGTGCGCGTCGCGGGATGGATGCGGTCGCGCGCCGCCGCCGGTCCCATGGCCCGGGCGACGATCTCCGCCAGCGCCGCCGTCCGGGTGATCGGCCCCGCTTCCCGCGCCTTCACGATGAAGCGCGCGATCCGGCGCGAGGCGCGTTCCTCGCCGAAGTCGTAGATCAGGTCGGCCAGCGCCGCCTCTTCCGTCTCGTTGACGAGATCGGCGGCACTGCGCCCCTGCCCGCCCATGCGCATGTCGAGGGGGCCGTCCTCGCGGAAGGAAAAGCCGCGCTCCGCCTGGTCGAGTTGCATGGAGGAGACGCCGAGGTCGAGGGCGACGCCGTCCACCGCGTCGATGCCGCGTTCGGCGAGAAGCCCCTGCATGTCGCCGAAGCAGCCGTGGATCATGGCGAAGCGGCCCTCGTGCTCCGTTTCCAGCGCCTGGCCGCGCGCGACCGCCGTCGGGTCGCGGTCGATGCCGTAGACGAAGGCTTCGCCCGCCGCCAGCAGGGCACGGGTATAGCCGCCGGCGCCGAAGGTGCCGTCCACCATGGTCTCGCCCGCCCGGGGCGCCAGCACCTCCACCACCTCGCGCCCGAGGACGGAGACATGGGGGCCGTCGGTATTGATCATCCCGGTCAATGCGCACCCCCATCGCCACGGGGCGGTTTGGCCAGCGCGCGGCCGGGCCAGGCGAGGCGGGCACGGTTGTCGCGCGTGATCTGGGCCGCCTTGGCGTTCATCTCCGCGAAGGCGCCCGGTTCCCAGATGCGGAATTGCTGGCCGAGGCCGACGAAGACCAGTTCGCCCGTGATGCCGGCATGGGCCAGCAGGCCCTCGGGCAGGGTGACGCGCCCCTCGCCGTCGAGGGCGAGCTGATGGGACGAGCCGAAGATGGCGGTGGTGAAGGCTTCGCGTTCCTCGGAGAAGGGCGGCAGATCGTCGACGGCCTCGGCCAGGCGCTCGAAATACTGGGCGCCGGAGCCGTCGATGGCCGGAAAATCGAGGGACGGATAGACGAAGATGCCGTTGAAGCCCTGGGACTGCACGAGCGCGCGAAAGGGCGGCGGGACCGAGACCCGCCCCTTCTTGTCCACCCTTCCGGTGTATGTCGACGTGAACAACGCCAGCATCAACGCCCCCAGGCCACCCCGGCCGAACGCGGGATCAGGGGCAATCGCGCCTGCGGGGTGGGCATGATTGGGATATCATGGGCAAACTTGGGCCGTCAATGGACAGGCGTGGGAAATCCATGGATTCCTGCGCCATTTGAAGCCGTCTGTCGTATTCAACGCCGCCCTGTCGGTGCCAGACTGCGAAAATCATGCGCGGAGGAGGCGAATGACCGGGGCGGTGCAGCAATGGCTCGTCGGCCTGCCGACCTTCGCCGCCATCCTGGCGGTCGCCGGCGGCCTGGCCGCCGTCGCCAATGGGACCCTGTGGCTGGTCGGGCGCTGGGTTCCGGCCGAGCGTCGGCGGCGGCACAACGAAATCACGGGCATGGTGCTGGAGGCATCGGGCACGCTCTATGCCGTGCTGCTGTCCTTCGTCGCGATCGCGGTGTGGGAGGATTTCAAGCGCGCCGACGCCATCGTCCGCTCCGAAGCCAATCTGGTCGGCAATCTCTATCGCGCCACCATCGGCCTTGCGCCCGACCAGGCGGAGGACATCCGCCACAAGCTCTTCGTCTATGCCGAAATCGTCGCCGGCGACGAATGGCCCGGCATGATGCGCGGCGAAAGGGATGCCGCCGCCGGCTGGCAATTGCTGGACCGGGTCCACCTCGCCCTCGTGACGATGCGCGATGCCGCGCACGGCAGCGCCGCCGTCGAGACCGAGATTCTGGCCCGGCTGAACGATCTCTACGATGCCCGGCGCGACCGTTTCGACGCGGCGAGCGCCAGCCTGCCGCCGGTGCTGTGGTGGAACCTGATCGCGGGCGGCGTCATCGTGCTGGGGCTCTGCGTCATGCTGGGCTGCGAGAGCCGGCGCGTCCATGTCCTGCTGACCACCGCCCTTTCCGCCTCGATCGGCCTGGTGCTCGCCTTGATCGTGCTTCTGGATGCGCCGTTCCGGGGCATCAACCACGTCTCGGACGCGCCCTTCGCGGCCCTGGTCCGGACGGTCGGGGCGCACGATTTTCCGGGTGCCGACCTGCCGACCACCCCCCGCGCGGTCCCGCCGCCCCCCCATGTGACGGATTGACCGGACCGGCAAAGCCGGAAACACTCCCCCGACAAAAAGTCAGCAATGGCGAGAAATCAGAGCTGGAGAGAGACGCCCGTGGCCGAAACCGAGACGATCGACGTCACATCCCCCCTGACCCTGCCCTGCGGCCTGACCTTGAAGAACCGCCTGGCCAAGGCCGCCATGACGGAAGGTCTGGCGGACACCCGCAACCGGGTGACGCCCACCCTGGAAACCCTCTACAAGCGTTTCGCCGAGGGCGGCTGCGGCCTGCTGATCACCGGCAACATCCAGGTCCATCCCGACAATCTGGAACGCGCGGCCAATGTCGTCGTCGCGCCGGGCATGGATCAGGCGGCGCTCGACGGGTTGCGGCGCTTCGCCGAAGCCGGGCGCCGGAACGGCACCGCGCTCTGGGGCCAGATCAGCCATGCCGGGCGCCAGACCCCGATCGCGGTCAACAAGACGCCCCAGGCCCCTTCCGCCATCGCCCTGCCCCTGCCCGGCAAGCAGTTCGGCGTGCCGAAGCCGATGACCGAGGCCGAGATCCAGGACGTCGTCTCGCGCTTCGCCTTCGCCGCCCGCACCCTGAAGGAAGCGGGTTTCGACGGCGTGCAGATCCATGGCGCCCACGGCTATCTGATCAGCCAGTTCCTGTCGCCCCGCGCCAACGCGCGTACCGATGCCTGGGGCGGATCGCTGGAGAACCGCGCGCGCCTGCTGCTCGAAGTGGTGCGGGCGGTGCGGGCCGCCGTCGGTCCCGGCTTCGGCGTCGGCGTGAAGCTGAATTCCGCCGACTTCATGAAGGGCGGCTTCGGCGACGACGAGGCGGTGACCGTCGCCCGCTGGCTGGAGGCGGAAGGGATCGACCTTCTCGAAATCTCCGGCGGCTCCTACGAACGCCCGATCATGATGGGCAACGAAACCATGGCCAGCGACACCAAGGCGCGGGAGACGCGCCGCGCCTCCACCATCGCCCGCGAAGCCTATTTCATGGATTACGCCCGCACCATGCGCGCCGCGGTGAGGACGCCGCTGATGGTGACCGGCGGCTTTCGCTCCCGCGCCGCCATGGACGAGGCGCTGGCGAGCGGCGCCTGTGATCTGATCGGTCTCGCCCGGCCGCTGTGCGTGACGCCCGCCGCCCCCCTCGGCATTCTCGACGGCAGCCTGGCCCGGCTGGACGATTGGGAGAGCCGGCTGCGGGTCGGTCCGGGGCGCTGGCTCGGCCCGGCCTCGCCCCTCGATCTCGTCAAGCTGGTGAACGGCTTCGGCGCCCAGGGCTGGTTCTGCCTCCAGCTCATGGCGATCGGCGAGGGCCGGGAGCCGAACACCGGCCTCGGCGTGCTGCCCGCCTTCATCCGTTACCAGATCGGCGAAGCGCGCAGCGCCAAGACCATGCTCGGGGCCCGCAAGGCCGCCGGGGTTCAGCCGGGCGGGGTGTAGACCACTTCCGTCATCATGCCTGTCGCCATATGCGGCAGGTTGTGACAGTGGAACAGCCAGCGTCCCGCGTTGTCGGCATCGAAGGCGATGCCGACCGTGGCGCCGGCCGGCACCAGCACCGTGTCGCGCCGCGCGCCCTGGACGGCCACGCCATCGATCGAGACGACGTCGAAATGATGGCCGTGCAGGTGCATGGGATGCGCCATCATGCTGTCGTTCACGATCTCGACCAGGACCCGGCGCCCCGCCTCGACCGCGACCGGAATGCGGTCGGCCCAGCCGCGCCCGTCCATGGTCCAGGCATAGGGCATCATGGTGCCGCCGAGCACGACCCGGCGCCGGATCTCTACCGGCCGCGCCGACGTCCCGAGCGGGCGCAGCAACCGCTCCACCGACAGATCCGCCGGGGGCGCCGTCTCGCCTGCGCGCTCCGCGATCCGCGCGACGGCGGCGCCTTGTGCCGCCAGCACGATGCCGGTGCGGATGGTGTCGCCCTCGCGCTGGGCGAGGACAGGGACCGTGGCGCCGGCCGGCACCTCGATCAGCAGGTCGGCGCGCTGGCCCTGGGCCAAGGGCATGAGCTTCAGGGAGAGCGGCTGTACCGGATTGCCGTCGACCGCGACGAGGCTGGCCTCGGCACCGCCGAAGTCGAGCCAGAAGGCCGTCGCCGCCGCCCCGTTGATCAGGCGCAGGCGCACCCGCCCGCCGCGCTCGACCCGCACGACCTCGGGATCGTCGAGGGTGCGGTCATTGGCGAGGAAGGCATTGAAGTCGATGTCGTTCAGGTCCATGCCGCCCATGCCCGGCATGCCGTGGCCCATGGCGGCGTGATCCATCATGCCATGGTCCATCCCATGGCCCATCTGGGCGCCGAGGCCGGCGACGAGTGTTTCCGGATCCTCGAAGGCGAAATCATGGAGCAGGACGACGACCTCCTGCGCATCCGCCGCCTGTTCTTCCTTGCGGCGCACGATCAGGGGTGCCGCCAGCAGGCGCATCTCCTGCAGCCCCAGGTGCGAATGCATCCAATGGGTGCCGGGGCGGGCGGCGAAATCATAGTCGGCGAAACCGCCGGGCGCGATCGGGTCGACATAGAGGGTCTGGCTCACCCCGTCCTGGTCCGGCGGCGGCGTCTGGCCATGCCAATGGACGATGGTCGCTTCATCCAGGTCGTTCTTCAGGCGCAGGCGGAAGGCTTCGCCCGCGTCGAGGACGAGACCATGGCCGCCGCCCGCCCGTTCTATGCCGAAGACGCCGGCCGCCCGGCCCTTGACCTCGATGCTGCGCCGGACGACGCGAAGTTCGTGACCGGCGGCGGCCCGCGCCGCGCCGGGAATGAGGGGAAGTGCCGCCAAGGCAGCGGCGGACGCCAGCAGGTGGCGCCGCGAAATCATGGTGTTCATGGCATTCAATCCGTCTGATCGTGGGCCGGCGCGGAGCCGGATGCGGTAACGGGATCAGACGGCGGGGCGCGGCGGGCGATAGGGCGGCGCATAGCCCGCCCCATCCTTCTTCTGGGTGATCATGACGCGGAAATCGCCCGGAACCGGCCGGACCGGTTCGGGAGCGCGGAGGGCCGGAGTCGGGACGGCGGCGAACATCGGACAGGCGGCGCCGGTGCAGCAGGTGGGCACGGCCTTCACCGGCCCGTGGCCGGCCCCGTCGCAGCCGGCGGCGGCGCCCTGCGCCATCGTCGGACCGGGCGCGGGCGCCGAAATCCCCGTCGCCGGCAGGACAGCGAACACAAGGCAGGCGGCAACCGCGAGCCAGGTCGCGATCGCGCGCCAGCGGCGCATCCAGCCATGGCGATCCGGCCTCGGCCGCATCCCGAACCTCCGACGAAAGACGCCGCACATATGTGCCCTTCCGCGCCGTCTGGCAAGCGGCGTCGATTTTCCACCTCGATCGCGGCAAATGTTGATCCAGCGCAATGCCGGCGAACCCCGGCCGAGCAATTCTCTCTTTCGGAGAGGCGATACTCCTCCCTGCCTCTCCAGCCCGCGTTATCGAGGGCTCGCGACGCCGCCTTCCCCAGGGCGGCGCGAACGCACCCCGGACGGCAGCCACTCCCTTCCCCTTGTGCCGTCCGGGGGTCTTTTTTTCGCTGACAACAGGCTGAAAGTTGACGGCCGTCAATGCGCGCACCCGGGCCCGTGCCCATATATGGAGGTGACCGCGAGGCTCTGTGCCCCCAGTCGAGAACAAGGAGGACCATGACATGAAACTCCGGACTCTCATGACCCCCGGCGGCCGCGCACCGGCCGCTCACAACGACAACCCCTTCACGGCCCTGCGCCAGGAGATCGACCGACTGTTCCATGACGCGACCACGGGCCTCGGGCTTGGCGATGCCATGCCCCACATGGACGTGGTCGAGACCGATGCGAACATTACGGTGACCGCCGAACTGCCGGGCATGGAGGAGAAGGACGTCGAGGTCACGCTGGCGGACAATGTCCTGACCATCCGCGGCGAGAAGAAGGTGGAGCGCGAGGAGAAGGGCGAGACCCGCCACGTCGTCGAACGCACCACCGGCACTTTCGCCCGGACGATCGAGATGCCCGCCGGCATGGACCCGGCGGCCGTCAAGGCGACCATGGACAAGGGGGTGCTGACCGTCGTCATGCCGAAACCGGCGACGGCGGCCGAACCCCGGAAGATCGAGGTCACCCGCGTCGCCTGACAGGGGGCGCGGCTTCATCGTCCCGGCCGGGCCACCGGCCGGGACGGCTTTTCTCCCACATGGCGGAAGGAGAGGCTGCCATGGACAAATACGATCCCCTGAGAGCCTGGCTGAGGGCCGGCGGCAGCCGCCTCGTCACACTGTCCTTCGACGAGATCGACCATATGGTGCACGGCCTGCCGCGCACCGCCTTCGAGCGCGAGCAATGGTGGTCCAACGACGATGACGCCCCCGGAGACGATGCGCCCGGAGACGACGCGCCATGCCATGCCTGGCGCGATGCCGGCTATCTGGCCCATGCCGATCGTGGCCGGGGCCTGGTCGCCTTCACGCGGGCCCATCCCTGCGGCTGGTGATACGACGGCGAAAGAGGTCAGATGGCCTGTAAGCCGGGTTCTGTGACCGTGGTTGCCCACGGCCGGTGACCATTCGTCTAGGACGGCCGTTGCCGGCCGTCTCGAGCAACCGACCCGGGCGACGGACCGGAAACGGATCCCGCCGGCGATGCCGGCATGTCGCCCCTATTTGGTTTTGCTCCCGGTGGGGTTTACCCTGCCGATGCCGTTACCGGCCTCGCGGTGCGCTCTTACCGCACCCTTTCACCCTTGCCGGCCGGCCGGAACCGAGGTTCCGGCGTTCCGGCGGTCTGCTCTCTGTGGCACTGTCCCTGGGGTCGCCCCCGCCGGGCGTTACCCGGCACCGTGTTCCCGTGGAGCCCGGACTTTCCTCCCCCGCGACGCGCGCGGCGGCGGTCACCCGGCCATCTGACCGGGCAAGGCGTAGCGGTTTCCCGCGGACTGCGCAAGGGCCCGCCCTCTCACGCCGCTTCGCTTTCGGCGCGGTTCATGCTCTGGTGCTGCGGTGACCGAGATTTCTTCCATGCCGGAACGCGACAACAGAATCCACGTCAAGGCGGGCGACATCGTCATGGCCCAGGGCGAGGCGGGCCATTGCGCCTATCTGATCGAGTCCGGCCGGATCGAGATCCTGCTGACCGCGCCGACCGGCGAGCGGCAGTTCATCGGCACGCGCGGCCCCGGCACGTTGATCGGCGAGATGGCGATCATCGACGAAGGAACGCGCAGCGCGACCATCCGGGCGATCGAGGACTGCGCGCTCCTCGAAATCTCGCGGGCGGACTTCGCGCGCCGCCTCGATGGCGCCGACCCCATCCTGCAGATGGCCATGCGCACCATCCTGGCACGCTTTCGCGACCTGATGCAGCGCTCGCGCCTCATGCACGACGTGGCCCACCCGCCACTGCTGACGGTGGAGGACGTGGAGCGCGACCATGCCCATCTGCCCGGCGCGGTCGAGGCGATCACCATCGCCAACGAATTCAGGCCCGCCCTCGAAGCGGGCGAGATCACCCTGCACTACCAGCCCATCGTCGACCTGCGGGATGGCCGGCCGGCCGGCTTCGAAGCCCTGATGCGCTGGCACAGGCCCGGCCGGGGTCCGCTCTCGCCCGACATATTCATCCCGGTGCTCGAGGCCAGCGGCCAGATCGTCGCCGCCTCGGACTGGGTACTGCGCGAGGCGCTGCGCGCGCTCGGCCGGATCGAGGCGGGCAGCGGCCGGCGCGGTCTCTTCATGAGCGTGAATTTCTCGGCCCAGGATTTCACCACACCCGATTTTCCCGACCGCCTGCTCGAGGCCATCGGCGCCGCCGGCATCGCGCCGTCGCAGGTCCATCTGGAAATCACCGAACGCTTGCTGATGGCAAAGCCGGAGGATGCGCAAAAGACCCTGACGCGCTGCCGCCAGGCCGGCATGGGCGTCTCCATCGACGATTTCGGCACCGGCTATTCGTCCCTCAGCTATCTGCGGGCGTTTCCGATCGACACCTTGAAGATCGACCGTTCCTTCGTCACCGACATGACGGCGAACGACAATTCCATGGCCCTGATCAGTTCGATCGTCGCCCTTGGCAAGAACATGGGCCTGAAGCTGATCGCCGAGGGGATCGAGACGCGGGACGAGGCCGCCATGCTCCGCAACATGGGCTGCAACCTCGGCCAGGGCTATTTCTTCGCGAGGCCCATGGCGGAGGAAGCGGTCACCGCCTTCGCGGCCCAGGACCGCACGATCGCGTTCTGATCGTCATTCGAGGGCGCCGGCGCCACCGTCCACCCAAGCGCAGGCCAGCCCCACTTTCGCCGCATCGTCGACGCCGCGTTCATCGAGGTCGCGCCAGGTGAGGAAATGCAGCGCGTGGTTGACGGTCGCGACGATCGCCGGCCCCGAGCGCGCCAGCGACGACACGAGGTCCGCGCCGACGCCCGCCATGAAGGCCGCGACTTCGGCCATCGGCGCCCGAAGCGCCGGCACGTCGTCGACGTCCCGGAAGGATACGGTCCACATGCGGCGCGTCACCCCGTAGTAGGCATAGAAGGCCCCGAGCGCGGCGCGCAGCCGCTCCATTCCGCCGAGGCCGGCCCAGGTCGCCGGGTCGGGCGGCGGATGCAGACCCAGCCAATGCGCCGTGCAGGCCTGGAACACGGCCGTCTCGTCCGAGAAATGTCGGTAGACCGTAAGCCGCTGCACCCCTGCCGCCTCGGCGATGGCGCTGATCGTCGTCGCGCGGGGACCGATCGTCTCGTGCAGGCGCATGGTCGCCTCGACAATGCGCAGGCGCGTCTCCTCCTGCCCGTGCGCGCGCTTCTTCAGCTGGTATGACCGCTTCGTTCCGCTCATTCGGTAAACATGCGCGATCAATGAAAACTTGACAAGGGCCCGCCTGCCCCCTAGAAGCAATTTCGATGAACATATCTGATCACTGAAATAAGGCCAATCATGACGACAATCACCATTCCCACGCAGGGAGCCCCCCAGGCGGTGACCGAAGCCTGGACGGCCCTGCCCGCCTGGCTGCCCGTGCCGGACCTCGGGCTTCTGTCCGTGAACGCCTTCGTGCTGAGGGGGCGGGAGCCGCTTCTGGTCGACACCGGCCTCCAGGCGCTGGAGGCGGAGTTTCTCGCCGCCCTCGCCCAGGTGGTCGCACCCGAGGATTTGCGCTGGATCTGGCTGAGCCATGCCGACGCCGACCACATCGGCAACCTGCGGCCGGTGCTGGAACGGGCGCCCAGGGCACGCGTGGTCACCAATTTCCTCGGTGCAGGCAAGATGGGGATGATGGGCGGTTTCGATCTCTCGCGCGTTCATATCCTCGCCGAAGACGAGGTGTTGGAGGTCGGCGGGCGCATCCTGCGGCCGCAACGTCCGCCCTATTGCGACGCGCCCGAGTCCCTCGGCTTCCATGACGCGACCGACGGCGTCCTCTTCGCGGTGGATTGTTTCGGTGCCCTTCTCCCCACGCCCGTCGCGGACGCAGAGGCCATCCCCGAGGCCCGCCTGCGGGCGGGGATCGAGGCCTGGTCGGCGATCGACGTGCCCTGGCTCACGCGGCTGGACCGGGCATGGCTGCGCCGCGCCCTTGCCGATCTCGAACGTCTGACGCCAGCCCATGTCCTGTCCGGGCATCTGCCGCCCAGCCGCGACCTCGCGCGCCTGGCCCGCATCGTGACCGAAATCGCCCCCGTCGGCGACACGCGCCGTGTCGCCTGAAACCCAGAGGAGAGAATCGTGACCACCAACGAAATCGAACGCAACAAGGCGACCGTCGCCCGCTTCCTGGCCGGTACCCATTCGGCCGATATCGAAGCGGTGTCGGTCATCGACGAAACCGTGGTGCCGCATATTCGCTGCCACGGCTTCCCCGGCTTCCCGGGCGGAGAATTCGCCGACCGCGACAGCTACAAGGCCTTCTTCCGCGTGTTCCGCCAGTCGTTCAGCGACATGGACTTCACGACGTTGCATACGGTCGCGGCGGGCGACTACGTCTCCGCCCATTGGTCGATCGAGGCGACCCACAGCGGAAGCTTCCAGGGTATCGCGCCGGACGGCCGCCGGGTCGTCTTTGACGGCGTCGCGCTCTACCGGCTGGAGGACGGCCGCATTGCCGAAACCTGGCTGCGCATCAACGAGCCGATGCTGATCGCACAGCTCGGCGTATCGGCGGCGGCCTGACGACGCCCCGGTCCTGAAGGAGACGACGATGCGGAACAACCCGGCCCTGCTCACCGTCACCTACCAGGTGGCGGGGGCGCCCCACGCCTTCCTCGACAGGGCAGGCGAAGAGGCCGGCCGGATTGCCTCGGTGCCTGGCCTCGTCTGGAAGATCTGGGCCTTCGAGCACGAGACCGGCCTCGGCAGCAGCTGCTATCTCTTCGCCGACCGGGCGAGCGCGCGCCGCTTCGCCGATGGCCCGGCCTTGGCCGCCCTTCGCGCGCATCCTCTGATCACTCATGTCGGCTGTCGCCTCGGGGTGGTCCAGATCGCCCTGTCCGCGATCACCCGCGCCGGGCCCGTCATCAGCCTCGCGCACTGAAGCCCGTCTCGCGCAGACGGCGCGACAGGAAGGCGAGGCGCCCTCGCGTCTCGTCATCCGCCCGGCCATCCACCCGCGCGGGACGCCAGTGGCGCTGGAAGGCGGCCAACACATCCGCCAGCGTCGCCCCCTCGAAACCATAGCCGAAGGCGGCGAGATCCTCGGCGAGGCCGGCCGGATCGGCCGGCGCCGGATCGGTGCCGGCCTCCCAGAAGCCCACGCCCTCGCCCGCCAGCCACCGCCAGTCGAACAATTCGCCCGGATCGGTCTTGCGGGCCGGCGCCGAATCCGAATGACCGATGACATCGAAGGGGGCGATGGCGTGGCGCGCCAGGATGTCCCGTCCCAGCGCCGCGAGGCTGCTCATCTGCGCTGCCGGGAACGGGCGATAGCCCCACTCGTGGCCGGGGTTCACCAATTCGATGCCGATCGAGCGGGCGTTGACGTCGCCGAGCCCGCGCCACGATCCGGCGCCGGCATGCCAGGCCCGATCCGCCTCCGCCACCAGGCGGAAGACGGTGCCGTCCTCCTCGATCAGATAATGGCTGGAGACCTTGGCGGCGGCATCGCGCAGCCGCGCCAGGGCGGCGGCACCGCTGGTCATGCCGGTGTAGTGGATCATCAGGATCGAGACGGGCATGCCGTCCCGGCCGTCGAAATTGGGTGAAGGCCTTTCGATCACGTCGATCATGGCGCCGTCCCCGCGATCTTCCTCTCGCGCAGCATGATGATGGCGACGCCGGTCAGGGTCATCGCGCTGCCGACGATCATGCGCGGCGTCAGCGCGTCCCCCAGCAAGGTGACGCCGAACATGATGCCGAGCACGGGCGCCAGCAGCATCATGGGCGCCGTCAGGGTGACGGGATAGCGCTGGAGCAGGCGGTAGTTGGCGGCATGGGCGACCAGGGAGGAGCCGAGCGCGGTATAGAGCACCGCCGCCCAGCCGATCGCCGACGCCTCCGCCATCGCGGCCCCCTGTTCCGCTTCGAAGAGAAAGGACAGCAGCAGCATGGACGGCCCGGTGACCAGGCCCATCCAGGCCTGGAGGGCGAAGACCCCGACCCCGCGCAGCCGGCGCATGATGATCATCGCGACCGCCATCGAGAAGGCGGCGGAGACGCAGAGGAACAGCCCGTCGAGATAGTTGAAGACGTGAGGATCGAAGCCGATCACCGCGACGCCGGCGAAGGAGAGCACGATGCCGGCGATGCGCCGCCAGCGAATCGTCTCCTTGAGGACGGCGACGCCGAGGATGGTGACGAAGGGAATATTGAGCTGGATCGCCACCGCGGCCGAGGAAATGTCCCCCACCCGGTCGATGCCGATGAAGAGAAGGCCGAAATGCATCAGCCCGGCGGTCACCGCGACCCAGAGCACGGGGCGCCACTGATCGCGCGGCACGCGCGGGATCAACGGCGCCAGCAGGACCGCGATCAGGGAGAAGCGAAGGCCGGTGAGCAGCATGGGCGGCAATTCGTTCACGCCGAGCTTGGCCGCGACGAAATTGAAGCCCCAGACCACGTTCACCACCAGCACGAGGAAGATGTCGATGGGCGCCATGCCCCCTCGATAGCAGCGCGCCGACGGCGCCACCATTGCGCCTCTTGCATGGCCGTCGTCATCGGACCGGCAATGGCGGCTTGACCCGGCACGCTGCGGCGCGTCAAAGATGGTGCGGAGCAACGTCGCTGGAGAGCCCCATGACCAGGACTTGTCTTGTGCTGCGCCATCTCGCCTTCGAGGATCTGGGCCTGATCGAGGGCGTGCTCCTCGAGCGCGGCTTCGCGATCCGCACGCAGGAGGTCGGCGTCGACGACATCGCCGCCCTCGATCCCGCGGCCGACGATCTGGTGATCGTGCTGGGCGGCCCCCTCGCCGCCTATGAGGACGATCTCTACCCCTATCTGCGCGACGAGATCGCCTTTCTCTCCGCCCGGCTGGAAGCCGATGGGGCGATCCTCGGCATCTGCCTCGGCGCCCAGCTCCTCGCCGCCGCCGCCGGCGCCGCCGTCTATCCGGGAGCGGAGAAGGAAATCGGCTGGGCGCCGGTCACCCTGACCGCCGCCGGCCACGCCTCGCCCATCGCCGCCATCGACGGCCACGACGTGCTGCATTGGCACGGCGATACCTTCGACCTGCCGGACGGCGCCGTGCGCCTCGCCTCCACCGGGACCACGCTCAATCAGGCCTTCGGCATCGGCGACCGGGTGCTCGGCCTGCAATTCCACATCGAGGTGCTGCCCGAACGTTTCGAGACCTGGCTGATCGGCCACCGCGCCGAACTGGGCACCCTGCGCAGCCCGTCGATCGCCGGCCTTCGCGCCGATGCCGCGCGCGTCGGCGCGCGGACGGCGGCGGCCGGCCGCAGGGTGGTCACGGATGCCCTGACCCGGGCCGGGCTCGCCGCGCCTTAGTCTTTCGCAGGGCTGGACAAGCCCTCCCCGAGGGCATAGGCCAGCCGCCAGTCGCCGACTTCCATCCCGGGCGCGGCGCCCGGACATTCCCCCGAAGGCCGAGGAGTAGCGCAGTCATGGCATCTGTCCCGACGGTTCCCGCAACGTTGATCCCCGGGGACGGCATCGGCCCCGAAATCGTCGATTCCGTCACCACCGTCCTGGATGCGCTGGGCGCGCCCTTCGACTGGGACCGCCAGGCCGCCGGCATGGCCGGCATCGACGCCGCCGGCGATCCCCTGCCCCAGGCGACCCTGGACAGTATCGCGCGCACCGGCCTTGCCCTGAAGGGGCCGCTGACCACGCCGTCGGGCGGCGGCTATCGTTCCGTCAATGTGCGCCTGCGCGAAGCGTTCAAGCTCTACGCCAACGTCCGCCCCGCCCGCACCATCGTGCCCGGCGGGCGCTACGAGGACATCGACCTGGTGCTGATGCGCGAGAACCTCGAAGGTTACTACGTCGCGCACGAGCACTTCATCGGGCTCGCCGGCGATCCCCATGCCGTCGCCATCAGCCAGGGCGTCACCACCCGCGAGGGCTGCCGCCGCATCATCCGCTATGCCTTCGAATACGCCGTGAAGCACGGCCGCAAGAAGGTGACCCTGGTTCACAAGGCCAATATCCTGAAGGCCATCACCGGCCTCTTCCTCGAGGAAGGGCGCGAGATCGCCAAGGATTACGCGGGCAAGGTGGCGGTGGACGAGCGGATCGTCGATGCCTGCGCCATGCAGCTCGTCATGAACCCCTGGCAGTTCGACGTGATCGTGACCACCAATCTGTTCGGCGACATCCTGTCGGACCAGATCGCCGGCCTGGTCGGCGGCCTGGGCATGGCGCCCGGCGCCAATATCGGCGAGGACGCGGCGATCTTCGAGGCGGTCCACGGCTCGGCGCCGGACATCGCGGGCAAGGGCATCGCCAACCCCCTCGCCCTGATGCTCGCCGCCGGCCTGATGCTGGATCACATCGGCCGTCAGGACCTGTCGTCGCGCCTGAAGACCGCGATCGACCAGACCCTGAACGTCGACCAGATCCGCACCGGCGACCTGGGCGGCAAGGCCAGCACTAGGGAACTGACCGAAGCCCTGGTCAAGCGGATCGGCTGAGGTCACACGGGAGGGGCGGTACCTCGCCCCTCACCCTGAAAAGCCCTTACCCTCGTCGGCGAGCTTCCGCAGCAGGCCGGCGGCCTGCCATTGCGGCGTGCCCAATCGGGCATGGAAGGCGTCGATGCCGGCGACGACCGTACCCAGGCCCTGCTGTTCACCCCAGAACATGGGGCCGCCGCGATAGGCGGGGAAACCGTAGCCGTTCAGCCAGACCGCATCGATGTCGGAGGCGCGGGACGCGATCCCCTCCTCGAGGATGCGTGCGCCTTCGTTCACCATCATGAACATGCAGCGTTCCAGGATTTCCCGGTCCGGGACATCGCGCGTCGCGATGCCGGCCTCGGCGCGATAGGCGGCGATCAGGGCGTCGGTCTCGGCGTCCGGGATGGGCGTGCGGCTGCCCTTCTCGTAAAGATAGATGCCGGCGCCGGTCTTCTGTCCGTAGCGGCCTTTCTCCGCCAGCGCGTCGAGCCAGTTCGGCGCATCCACGTCCGGATCGTTCGCCTTCCGCCGTTCCTCGCGGATGCGCCAGCCGACGTCGAGGCCGGCGAGATCCGAGGTCGCGAAGGGCCCCATGGCGAAGCCGAACCCGGTCAGCACCTTGTCGACCTGCTGCGGCGTCGCGCCCTCGTTGACGAGGGCGATGGCCTCGCGGTTGCGGGCATGGAGGATGCGGTTGCCGACGAAGCCGTAGCAGACGCCGACCATGACCCCGACCTTGCCGATCCTCTTCGCGACATCCATCACCGTCGCCTGAACGTCGGGCGCCGTTTCCTTGCCGCGCACGTTCTCCAGCAATCTCATGACATTGGCCGGGCTGAAGAAATGCATGCCGACCACGTCCTGCGGCCGCCTGGTCGCGGCCGCGATCTCGTCGATGCTCAGCGTCGAGGTATTGGTCGCGAGCACGGCGCCCGGTTTGCAGATCGCATCCAGCTTGCCGAAGATTTCGTGCTTCACGGCCATGGATTCGAAGGCCGCCTCGATCACCAGATCGACCGTCGCCAGATCGCCATAGTCGAGACTGCCGGTGATCAGCGCCATGCGCGCCTCGACCTCCGCCGGGGTGATCCGGCCCTTGGCCGCGGTCGCCTCGTAATTGCGCCGGATGGTGGCGAGACCGCGGTCCAGCGCCGGCGCCACCGTCTCGATCAGGATGACGGGAAGTCCCGCGTTGGCGAAGCACATGGCGATGCCGCCGCCCATGGTGCCGGCACCGATGACGCCCACGCTCTCCACCGGGCGCGGTTTCACGTCGGGGCCGAGGCCCGGCACCTTGGCCGCTTCGCGCTGGGCGAAGAAGGCGTGGATCAGGCCGGCGCGCTGGGGCGAATTCAGGCAGTCGAGGAACAGGCTGCGCTCGTTGGCGATCGCCTCGTCGAACGGCAGGCGGCTGGCCGCCTCGATCGATTCGACACAGCGGAGCGGCGAATAGAGGCCGCGCGCCTTCCTGGCGACCGCCGCCTTCACACCCTCGAACAGGGCGGCATCGCCTTCGAGGGGCAGGTCGCGGGTACGGCGATGGCCGACACCCTCGGCCGCGAGGTTGCAGGCGGCGGCGACCACGTCGCCTTCCGCCACGCGGTCGACGATGCCCGCTGCCTCGGCCTTCCGGGCATCCAGGGGGCTGCCGTCGACGATGATGTCGACCGCGGCCTGGACGCCGGTCAGGCGCGGCAGGCGCACGGTGCCGCCGGCGCCGGGAATGAGGCCCAGCTTCACCTCGGGCAGGCCGACCTGGGCGAAGGGGGAGGCGACGCGATAATGACAGCCGAGCGCGAGCTCGAGACCGCCGCCCAGCGCCGTGCCGTTGATCGCCGCGATGACGGGCTTCGAGGCGTTCTCGAAAGCGGCGATGACGTCGGGCAGCGAGGGGCCCTGGGGCGGCTTGCCGAATTCGCGGATGTCGGCCCCGGCCGAGAAGGTCTTGCCGGCCCCGGTCAGCACCAGGGTTTCGACCGCGTCATCCGCCAGCGCCGCCTCGAGACAGGCTTTCAGCCCGGCCCGGACCGCCTGACCCAGCGCATTCACCGGCGGGCTGTCGATGGTGATCACCGCGACGGCGCCCTTGCGCTCCCATTTGACCGCTTCGCTCATCTCTCCTCCGCGTTTTTGCCGGCGCCGTCGTCGCGGGCCGGAGTCGCGGGGGATTGTGCGTCATTCCGAATGCGGAAACACCCCCATAGACCGCGTGCATGCGGCCAAGGAAAAACCCCGGACGGCGGGCCGTCCGGGGTTTTCAGATTGGTGCGGTCGAGAAGACTCGAACTTCCACGGGTGTTACCCCACAAGCACCTCAAGCTTGCGCGTCTACCATTCCGCCACGACCGCTCCGTGGGCAGGCGCGGGTGGTAGCAAATTCGGCAGACCGAGGCAAGGGGTTTCACCCCTTCAATCGGCCGCGCAGGAAAAACTGGCGATGCGCTCGCCGTCGATCTCGCCCACGGCATCCAGGATCGCGGCGCGGCCGTATTGGGCGCAGTGCAGCCGCGCCTCTTCGTTGGCTTCATTCAATTCGTCGATATCGTCGTCGATGGTGACGACATAGGCCTGCGGTGTCGCGGTCAGCGGCGCGGGATCGGACGCGCAGGCCGAAAGGCCCAGCAGCGACAGGGGCAGGATCGCGAGAATCGGGCGGACATGCGCCATGGCTTTCACTCCGTCGAACGAAAGCCCCCAGACGATTGCTAAACGGTGGCGGGGCCGCAGGGTTCCCGCCCCCCGATCAGATGCCCGAACCGTCCGCTTCGAAGTGGATGCCGCATTCGCGCTTCTCGCTGCCGGCCCAGCGGCCGTCACGATAGTCGCCGCCCTCGGAAACCCGGTCGGTGCAGGGCATGCAGCCGATGGAGAGATAGCCGTCCTCGACCAGCGGGTGTGCCGGCAGGTCATAGGCGGTGCGATAGGCTTCCAGCATCTCGCTGTCCCAGGAGATCAGGGGATTGACCTTCACCCTTCCGTCGGCGGCCTCGAGATTGGGCAGGGCGGCGCGTTCGGCGGTCTGGAAACGCTTGCGGCCGGTGATCCAGGCATCGAAGCCCTGAAGGGCGCGGGCCAGCGGCTCCACCTTGCGCAGGCGGCAGCAGGCATCCGGATTGTCGCGCCACAGGACCCCGTCCGGATCGCGCATGGCGACCGCCTCGGCATCGGGTTCGATGGTGCGCACGTCGGTCAGGCCGAGCAGCTTGGTCAGGCGGTCGCGATAGCGCAGCGTCTCGCCGAACAGCTTGTCGGTATCGAGGAAGATCACCGGAATGCTCGGATCGACCTTGGCGACGAGGTGGAGCAGCACGGCCGATTCCGCCCCGAAGGACGAGACCAGGGCGATGCGGCCCTTGAATTCGAGCTGGGACATGACCTTGATCAGCCCCTCGCCCTCCAGCGGGCCATAGAGGTTGCGCAGCGAAGCCGCGTGGTCGCGGGCCCATTGCCGCCGGTCGGGTGCCAGCGCGTTCATGCCAGCCATTCCTTCTCGTCCAGAAAAGCATCGGAGCGCCGCGAGACTTCCTTCGCCGGCACCCCCTGTTCACGCCAGCCCTGGCGCAAGTCCGCCAGTTCCGCCAGCCGCTCCACCCATTCGGGTCCGTAATCCGTCTCCAGCCGGCGGCGCAGGCGACGCGCCAGCGCCGGGCTCTTGCCGGCGGTGGAGACCGCGATGGTCAGATCGCCGCGCCGCACCAGGGCCGGCAGATGCACGTCGCAGAGATCGACGACATCCTCGACATTGATCAGGGCGCCCGCTTCCCGCGCCGTCCGGGCCACGCTCTCCGCCTCCACGCGGTCGAGACCGGCGATGACGACGAGACGCACCCCGGCGAGATCGGCGGCCCCCGGCAGGAAGGGCCGCAGCCTGTCACCGGCCGCCGCCGCCAGCGCCGGCCCCGCATCGAGAACATGGACCGCGACCCGAACGGCGCCCGCCTCGTCGATCAGGCGCAGGCGCTTGAGCATGATCTCTCCCCGGCCGACGACGGCGACCGGAAGACGCGACAGATCGAGCGCAATTGGCAGCATCACAACCCTCGACGGCCGAAGCGAGGCACGGCCCAAAGACTGGCCGACCCGGCGGTCCGGGCCGATTGATCGAAATCATATGGGGGAATGATCATTTTTACGCAACGAATAATCAATTGGAAATTTTGAACAGTATTTAATTGTGTTAATTGCCCTTTAAGAGCCGGCTCTCCAGAATGGGCGCAGGAGGATGCCCCATGACGGAACTCGCCTCGATCGCCGTGGCCATGAACACCAGCCAGACCAGGACCGAAGCGTCCCTGGCCATGGTCAAGCAGAACGCGGATTTTCAAAGGCTTGCGGTCGAAACCCTGTTGGAGACGATGGATGCCGTGCCGGCGGCCCCGCCGGGCATGGGCGCGCAGGTCGACGAATACGCCTGACGTCTTTTCTCGATCGTCGTGACCAGGGCATGGCGCGGCGTGCCGCCTGCCATGCCCACGATGCATAGCCTGGAACGGGCGCCCTCAGCGATCCTTGCCGAACAGCAGTTCCGTGACCGAGACGGCGATATGCTCGCCCGACAGCACCACTTCGCCGCGGGCGATGGGGCGGCCGTTGGCGAGGATGATCACCGGCTCGCTCTCCTTGGCGTCCAATTCGATCACGGCGCCGCGCCCCATCTTCAGCAATTGATGGATGGGCATGGTCGACTGGCCGAGCACGACCGATATATCAATGAAGACTTCGCCGACGGCGGACAAGGCAGCACCCTCCGAAATGTGTCCCAAGTCTCGCCCGCCAGCGTTAGCATCGGGTTAACAGGACAGCCCCCATGAACGCTCAGCCCCCCCTTTCCGACCCCACCTGCCCCACCTCCACGGCCATCGAATGGGTGGTCGAGCCCGGCCTGCTGGACTATCCGGCGGCGCTGGCCGCCATGGAGGCGCGGGTGGAGGCGATCCGGGCCGGTACCGCGCCGGAGCGGATCTGGCTGGTCGAGCATCCGCCGCTCTATACCGCCGGCACCAGCGCCGCCGCCGACGAGCTTCTGGCGCCGGACCGTTTCCCGGTCTATGACGCCGGGCGGGGCGGGCGCTTCACCTATCACGGGCCCGGCCAGCGCGTGGTCTACGTCATGCTGGACCTGACGCGCCACGGCCGCGACCTTCGGGACTTCGTCTGCAAGCTGGAGAAATGGGTGATCGCCGCCCTGGCGCGCTTCAACGTGACGGGCGAAATGCGCGACGGCCGCGTCGGCGTCTGGGTGACGCGGGGCGAGGCCCCCTTCCAGCGCGAGGACAAGATCGCCGCCATCGGTGTCCGCGTGCGGCGCTGGGTGACCTTTCACGGCCTGTCCCTGAACGTGGAGCCGGATCTGTCGCATTTCGGCGGCATCGTGCCCTGCGGCATCAGCCAGCACGGCGTGACATCGCTGGTCGACCTGGGCCTGCCGGTCACCATGGACGATGCCGACATCGCCCTGATGGATACGTTCGAGGAAATCTTCGGCCTGCCCCTGGCCCACGGCACCGAGGCGGCGGCCTGACCGATCAGTCGCGAGACGCGAGGGCGCGGGACGCGTCGGCGGTGTCGAAGCGGCTGGACGACTGCAGGCGGTCGACGATCAGATGGCTGAGGCTGACCGCCCCGCCCTCGCCGTCCACGTCGGGATCGATCAGCACGCGCAGTTTCGCCGGATCGCCACCGGCGGGCACCGGCACGATCACCGTATAGCTTTCGTAATTGCCGCTGCCGGCCTCGAAGCGGGTCCATTGCCCGGCCTTGCCGTCGACCGAAAGGGCGAGGGCGAAACGCCGCGCCGGGTTCTGGCGATCGGCACGGGCCCAGACGGTGAAGCGGGCGATATGGCCCGTCAGTTCCGCGCCCACGGCGGGCGGCACGGCGATCCAGGCGGCATCGGTATCGGTCGAATCGTCGGCAACCGTCGCCTGGCGGGTGCCGGTCAGGCGCACGGCGGTCCCCATTTCCTCCTGCACCGGCGCAAGCGCCAAGGCGGTGCGCGGGGCCAGCACCACGCGCGTGTCGCCGCCGGCCGGCTGCAGGGGCAGCACGGTCAGCCGCTCGATCCGGCCGGCCGTCACCGCGGGGGCGGTCCGGTCCGGCACCGCGCGCACCTCGGCCGCCTGCGCCGTCGCCATTCGCTCGGCGGTCATGTCGTAGCCGATGGCGCCCAGGACGGTCGCCAGGGCAAGCACACCGACGGCCCATGTCAGAAATCGGTACATCGAGGCTCCGGGGGATAAGCCAATCTGATTTCGCAACTGCGTGCGAAGTTTTCAACCCACGAAACCGCCGGGGGTTCCTTGCGCTGAGCGCGCATCTCCGCCCGCTCGGGCGCCCGATCCCGCGACGTCAGATTTCGCGGGTGACGGTCACCTTCCGGCCCCGGGTCAGATACATCATGATGCCGAGGGTCGCCGCGCCGAAGAACCAGATGGCGAAGAGCACCGAGATACCGATGCCGGCGGTGAATTTGGCGACCGCCGCTTCGGCGCCCGGGGCGGCATCGCGCGCGACCCGGCTCAGGATCGCGGTGCCGACGAAGACCCGCACCGCCATCACCGCGTTGAAGGTCCAGAACAGGACCGCCACGATCCAGCCGAAAACGCCGCGCCGGCGCTTCTCGATGGTTTCGGTCACCATGTGCTTCCCTCCCGAGATGCGGAATGCTGCCCGACCGGCGTGCCCCTGTCCACGCGCGCCGTCAGACGGTCGCTTCCTGGCGGAACCCCCGGGGCGGACGCTCCGGGTCCTCGGAAATGTCGATGCCGTCGACCCAGCCGGCCGGCGGGCCCCGGCGGCAGGCCGCCAGCAATTCGTCCAGCGCCGCCGGATCGCCATGGGCCAGGAGTTCGACCGTGCCGTCCATACGGTTGCGCACCCAGCCGTCGAGGCCGAGTCTGGTGGCGACGCCGACGGCGAAATGGCGATAGCCGACACCCTGGACCTTGCCGCGAATGACGAAACGCAGGGTCTTCATGGCATGCCTCCAAAGCAAAGGGCCCCGGCGAGGGGATCGCCGGGGCCCGTCATACGCATGATGATCGATCACTCGAATTCGAGGATGACCTGGTCGACTGAGAAGCTGTCGCCCTTCTTGCCGTTGACCTTGGCGACCTTGCCGTCGCGTTCCGCCTTGA
Source organism: Zavarzinia marina (assembly GCF_021568905.1). GTDB lineage: Bacteria > Pseudomonadota > Alphaproteobacteria > Zavarziniales > Zavarziniaceae > Zavarzinia > Zavarzinia marina. The sequence continues at coordinate 84,373 of NZ_JAKGSB010000006.1, forward strand.
GGACGTTTTCCATCTTCATGGCTTCGACGACCGCGAGGGTCTGTCCGGCCTTCACCTCCTCGCCTTCCTCGACGTTGATCGAGACGATGAGGCCCGGCATCGGGCAGAGCAGCAGCTTCGAGGTATCGGGCGGCAGCTTGACCGGCATCAGGGCGGCAAGCTCGGCCCCGCGCGGCGTGCGCACGGTGGCGATCACCTCGGCGCCCGAATGGAACAGGCGGAAGCCTTCGCCCTTCTTCTCGACCTGGACGATGATCGGCTTGCCGTTCACGGTGCCGCGCAGGATCTTCATGCCCGGCAGCCAGTCGGTGCGGACGGCCAGCAGGTGGTGGCCGAGGCCGACGTCATAGCCGCCGTCCACCGTCTCCACCTTCACCGAACGCTTCTCGTCGCCCACCTGGACCACATATTGGGTCTGCAGGTGACGGCCGTGGTTCTGGAGCTGGCCGGAGATTTCGATCTCTCGCTCCTGGGTCCGTCGGTGCAGCGCGACCGCCGCCGCCGTCAGATTGTCGAGAGCGAGGGCATCCAGCGTGCCGCCGGAGAAACCGTCCGGGAATTCCTCGGCGATGAAGCCCGTGGTCAGCCGGCCCGAACGGAAACGCTCGTGCCCCAGCACCGCCGAGACGAAGCTGATGTTGTGGCTGATGCCGCGGATGTAGAAGGCATCCAGCGCGGCGCGCTGGGCGTCGATCGCCTGTCCGCGCGTCGGTGCGTGGGTGCACAGCTTGGCGATCATCGGATCGTAGAACATCGAGATCTCGGCGCCGGCGAAGACGCCGGTGTCGTTGCGGACCACGGCGCCATTGCCGTCCGGACCTTCGGCCGGCGGCTCGTAATGGGTGAGCCGGCCGATCGAGGGCAGGAAGCCACGCGTCGGATCCTCGGCATAGACGCGGGATTCGATGGCCCAGCCGTTGATGCCGACGTCCTCCTGCTTGATCGACAGGGTCTCGCCATAGGCGACGCGGATCATCTGCTCGACCAGGTCGATGCCGGTGATCAGTTCGGTGACCGGATGTTCCACCTGCAGACGGGTGTTCATCTCGAGGAAGTAGAAGTTGCGGTCGCCGTCGACGATGAATTCGACCGTGCCGGCGCTGTCGTAGTTCACTTCCTTGGCCAGGGCGACCGACTGTTCGCCCATGGCCTTGCGGGTCGCCTCGTCCAGGAAGGGGCTCGGCGCCTCTTCGATCACCTTCTGGTTACGGCGCTGGATCGAGCATTCGCGCTCGTTCACATAGATCACGTTGCCGTGCTTGTCGCCCAGCACCTGGATCTCGATGTGACGCGGCGAGGTCACGAACTTCTCGATGAAGACGCGATCGTCGGCGAAGGAGGAACGCGCCTCGTTGGTCGCGGACTGGAAGCCCTCGCGGGTCTCCTCCTCGTTCCAGGCGATGCGCATGCCCTTGCCGCCGCCGCCGGCCGACGCCTTGATCATCACCGGGAAGCCGATGTCCTTGGCGATCTTCACCGCCTCGTCGGTGTCCTTGATGACGCCGAGATAGCCGGGGACCGTGTTCACGCCCGCGGCCGCCGCCAGCTTCTTCGATTCGATCTTGTCGCCCATGGCGCCGATGGCATGGACGTTCGGGCCGATGAACTTGATGCCGTGCTTGTCGAGTTCGGCGCAGAAGTCCGCCTTTTCCGACAGGAAGCCGTAGCCGGGATGAACGGCTTCGGCACCGGTGTCGAGGCAGGCCTTCACGATGCGGTCGATGATCAGATAGGACTCGGCCGCCGGCGGCGCGCCGACATGGACCGCCTCGTCCGCCATTTCGACGTGCAGGGCGTCGGCATCGGCATCCGAATAGACGGCAACGGTCTTGATGCCCATCTTGCGGGCGGTCTTGATGACGCGGCAGGCGATTTCGCCACGGTTCGCGATCAGGATCTTCTTGAACATGTCGTAACCCACCAGCCGATCAGAGCGGAATATTGTCGTGCTTCTTCGCCGGCACCTGGATCTCCTTGTTCCGGAGCATCGCGAAGGCGCGGCAGACACGGCGGCGGGTCGAATGCGGCATGATCACCTCGTCGATGAAGCCGCGGTTCGCCGCCTTGAACGGGCTGGCGAAATTGGCCGCGTATTCGGCGGTCCGGGCCGCGATCTTCTCGGTGTCGCCGATCTCGTTGCGGAAGATGATCTCGACCGCGCCCTTGGCGCCCATGACCGCGATTTCGGCGGTCGGCCAGGCGTAGTTGACGTCGCCGCGCAGGTGCTTGGAGCTCATGACGTCATAGGCGCCGCCATAGGCCTTGCGGGTGATCACGGTCACCTTCGGCACCGTCGCCTCGGCATAGGCGAACAGCAGCTTGGCGCCGTGCTTGATGATGCCGCCGTATTCCTGGGCCGTGCCCGGCAGGAAGCCCGGGACGTCCACGAAAGTCAGGATCGGAATGTTGAAGGCGTCGCAGAAGCGGACGAAGCGCGCCGCCTTCCGCGACGAATCGATATCCAGGCAGCCGGCCAGCACCATCGGCTGGTTGGCGACGATGCCGACGGTCGAGCCTTCGAGACGGGCGAAGCCGGTGATGATGTTCTTGGCGTAACCCGGCTGGATCTCGAAGAAGTCGCCCTCGTCGACCATCTTCAGGATCAGTTCCTTCATGTCGTAGGGCTTGTTCGGGTTGGCCGGGACCAGGGTGTCCAGGCTCGCCTCGGTGCGCTCCACGTCGTCGTAGAAGGGACGGGTCGGCGGATCTTCCTTGTTCGAGAGCGGCAGGAAGTCGAACAGGCGCCGGGTCTCGTAGAGCGCTTCGACGTCGTTCTCGAAGGCATTGTCCGCGACGGAGGACTTGGTGGTGTGGGTGACCGCGCCGCCCAGTTCCTCCTGGGTCACGATCTCCTGGGTCACGGTCTTCACGACGTCGGGACCGGTGACGAACATGTAGGAGCTGTCCTTCACCATGAAGATGAAGTCGGTCATGGCCGGGGAATAGACCGCGCCGCCGGCACAGGGCCCCATGATCACCGAAATCTGCGGGATGACGCCCGAGGCATCGACATTGCGCAGGAAGACGTCCGCATAGCCGCCCAGCGAGGCGACGCCTTCCTGGATGCGGGCGCCGCCGCTGTCGTTGAGGCCGATGACGGGGGCGCCCACCTTCATCGCCATGTCCATGACCTTGCAGATCTTCTCGGCATGGGATTCGGAAAGCGAGCCGCCGAACACCGTGAAGTCCTGGGAGAAGACGAAGACCTGGCGGCCGTTGATGGTGCCCCAGCCGGTTACCACGCCGTCGCCGGCGACCTTCTGTTCCGCCATGCCGAAGTCGGCGCAGCGGTGCTCGACGAACATGTCGTATTCTTCGAAGGAACCGGCGTCGAGCAGCAGTTCGATGCGCTCGCGTGCGGTCAGTTTGCCTTTGGAATGCTGAGCGTCGATACGCTTCTGCCCACCGCCGAGGCGGGCCTCTTCACGCTTCTTTTCGAGCTGGCGGAGAATATGGTGCATCAGTTCCCCCTAATGCCGCGCCGTTTGGGGACGGCTGCGGTGCGGCAGCACGATTGGCGCATGCCGCGGATGCGAAAGACCCGGGTCTCGTATCACCAAACCGACGCATGTTCCAGTACGACGGACGGGGGGAGCCCGGAGTGGGTCTTTTTTGTGACCTCCCCCCTTTCCCGCCCCCCTTCCCCGGCGGCATCCCCCCGCCGTCAGGCGCGGAGCAGGCCGAGGAAGCGGTGTGCGTGGCCGAGATCGGCGCGCTGGCGGGCGGCGCGGTCGGCCGCTTCCGCGTCCTCGCCCCATTGCTCGATCTGATAGTCGTCGTCGATGCGGCTGGCCTTCCAGGCATCCTCCAGCGCCATTTCCCCTTCCGCCACGGCGAGCGCCAGGACGAGGGAGCCGAGAATGCCGACCATCGTATGCAGGGCGGCGAGATCGGCGTCGCTGCGATGATCGAGGACGGCGGCCATGCGGGGCACCACCGTCTCGGGCTGGGCGACCGGCATCAGGCCGGCGGTCACAGCCAGTTCGGTATCGAAGCGCCGGCGCACCCAGTCGATCCAGGGATCCCAGGCTTCGGCCTGGCGCGCGATCAGGTCGTCGGGCTCGGTCGCGCGATAGCAGACGAGGTCGGTGCCGGCCCAATTGGCCATTTCGGCGACCACCTCGGCGCGGAGATCCGCCACCCGGTCGAGGGCCGTATTGGCGAAGCGGGTGAGCGCCAGGGTCTCCGGCTTGAAATCCACCGGCTGGGCGTTCCATTCCGCCGCCAGGGCTTCGGCGAGGGCCCGCGTCGGCACCGTCAAGGGCCGCTTGGCCGGGGTGCGCATGGGCCTGCCGTCCAGGGTGACGGTGAAGCCGTCCCCGGCCTCGGCCGGGGCGGCGGTCTTCCAGAAACGCTTCATTCGTCCAGTTCCGCGAAGGCATCGTCCCCGGCCGTCGCGTCGAAACCGAGGAGCTTGAAACTTTCGGCCATATGGCCCGGCAGCGGTGCCGTCACCCGCAGCCGCCCGCCGTCGGGGTGGGCGATGTCGAGGCTCCGGGCATGGAGGTGCAGCTTGCGGCTGACGCCCCCGGTCAGGAAGGCTTCGGCGCCGCCGTATTTGCCGTCGCCCACGATGGGCGTGCCGAGGAAGGCGGCATGGGCGCGCAATTGGTGGGTCCGCCCGGTCTGCGGCCGCATGGCGAGCCAGGCGACGCGCCCGCCCGCCTGTTCCACGACCGTATAGAAGGTGACGGCGCGCTTCGCCTCGTCGTCGTCCTCCGGCCTGGTGATGGCACGCATCTTCTCGTGGCCGGCCGGGCCTTCCTTGGCCAGCGCGACGTTGATCCTGCCGCGCATCGGCTTGGGCAGGCCGGCGACCAGGGCCCAATAGGTCTTGGCGGCATCGCGCGCCTTGAACGCCTTGGCCAAGCTGGCCGCCGCCGCCCGGTCCCGCGCCAGGACGAGGACGCCGGAGGTATCCTTGTCCAGGCGATGCACCAGCTTCGGGCGTTCCGCCGAACCGAAGCGCAGACCATCGAGGGCGGCGTCGAGATGGGCGTCGGACAGGCCGCTGCCGCCCTGGACCGCGAGACCCGGCGGCTTGTTGACAACGATCACCCGCTCGTCGCGATGGATGATCGCCTTCTTCAGGGCCTCGGCGATTTCGGCGAGCTTGCCGGTCAGGGGCTTCGGCCCGTCCGACGCGGGGGCGGGCCGGGGCGCCTCGCCCAGCGGCGGCACGCGCACCTCGTCCCCGGTCGAAAGCCGGTCGGATGCCTTCACCCGGCCACCGTTGACCCGCACCTGGCCGGTGCGCAGCAGTTTTTCCAGGCGGCCGTGGCCCAGGTCCGGATAGTGGCGCTTGAACCAGCGGTCCAGGCGCATGTCGGCATCCGCCGCCTCGACCTGACACAGGGTGACCGATTTCATGATGCCATGACCTGCCGTCCGATATAGAAGCCGAGCACGACGCCCGCCAGCCCGAGCACCACGGAGCCGACGACATAGAGCAGGGCGAGCCCCCCCTCGCCCCGGTCCCAGAGCGCCAGCGCATCGAGGGAGTAGGCCGAGAAGGTGGTGAAACCGCCGAGCAGCCCGGTCATCAGGAACAGGCGCAGGGGATCGTTGCCGCCCCGCGTCACCATCACGGCGCCGAGCACGCCCATGACCGCACTGCCGATCAGATTGACCGCCATGGTGCCGGCCGGAAAGCCCGACCCGACCATGGATTGCGCCAGGCGCACCACCGCGAGGCGGAGCGCGGAGCCGACCGCGCCACCGAGTGCCACCATGGCATAGGCTTGAAGCATGCCCGCCTCCCCTCAACGCCTTACCCACAAGGCCGCGCACGCTATCCGCCAGCGGCCATTCCGGCAAGCAGGATAGATCAGGCGGCCAGGGCGCGGAAGCCGGCCGCCGCGACGATACCGATGACGATCACCGCCGTCAGCGGCAGGCGCCAGGCGGCGAGCAGCACGGCGGCCCCGGCCAGCGTCTCGGCCCAGCCGGTGGCGAGCAGGGTCGGCGCCACGATCGCCGCCAGCACCGCGACCGGCATCGCCTCCAGCCCGGCGGCAAGCCGCCCGCGCCATTCGATGCCCGCCGGCAGCAGCAGGCCGACGAGCCGGCAGGCGACCGTCGCCGCCATCATGGCGAGAATGGCGAGCAGCGTATCGGGATCGACGCTCATGATGCCGCCCTCGGCCCGAAGGCGGCGGCCAGAATGCCGGCGAGGGCACCCGCCATGATCGACCAGGCCCCGGGCCAGACCAGATGGACGAGGACGGCGGTGCCGCTGCTCGCCAGTAGGGTCAGGGCGAAGCCGGGCCGGGCGCGATAGGTGAAGATCAGGAAGACGAAGATGGCGATGAAGGTGAAGTCGAGACCGAAGGCCTTCGGGTCGGGCAGCATTCTGCCGAGCACGGCCCCCGCCAGCGTCCCCGCCACCCAGGACGGATAGAAGAAGGCGACCAGCCCCGCGTAGAAGGCCGGCGTCAGGGGCCGGCCCCGGCCCCGCGCCTCGGCGAAGGCCCAGATCTCGTCGACCATGAAGAACAATGCGACCGGCCGCGCCCAGCGCGGAAAGCGCCCCAGCCGGCGCATCAGGGAAACGCTCATCAGGCCGTGACGCATGTTGACGACGAGCGCCGTCAGACCCAGCGTCAGCCAGGGCGCCGGCAGGGTCCAGCCGTCGAGCGCGACGAATTGCGACGCCCCGGCGAAGACCAGCGCCGACATCAGCCCGCTTTCCGCGATCGACAATCCCCTGTCCACCGCCAGCGCCCCGATCAGCACGGCGAAGGGCACGGCGGCGGCGATCGCCGGCAGGGTGGCGAGGACGCCGTCGCGAAATTCGGTGAGGGTGGAATCGGCTGTGGGAAAGGACGTTTCTGACATGCGGCACCGGGCGTGATCGGGCGCGCAGTATGCCGCCCCGTCCCACCCCGGTCTTGGACGAAAATCACAGTCCCCCTTCCCCCAATCGTCATCCCGGCGAAGGCCGGGATCTCGTGACCAGAATGCGCTTTTGCCTTGGGGGAGGTCCCGGCCTTCGCCGGGACGACGGGAAAGGGGCGTCAGTTCGCGTAGAGCCGGCCATAGGCGCCGGGCGCGATGCCGACGCGGGCCTTGAAGGCGCGGTTGAGATGGCTCTGGTCGCAGAAGCCGCAGGCGGCGGCGACTTCGGCCGGGGCCCCGCCCGCCGCCAGCAGGCGCCGCGCCGCGCGGACACGGCGATCGTTCAGCCAGGCATGGGGCGTCAGGCCGGTCGCCCGGCGCATGGCCCGGATCAGCCGCGCCCGGGGCAGGCCGGCGATGCGCGACAGGGTGGCGAGGTCCGGCGCCTCGGCATAATGCGCGTCGAGGAAATCCGTGACGCGGGTAACCGCCACCGTCTCCTGCCCCGCCGGCCGCGCGAGACCGGCACGAAGCGCCCCGTCGACGCCGTGGCGCGCCATCACGGTGGCGAGGACGGCGAACATCCCCTCTTCCGCGGCCAGGGGATCGGCGCCCGCCTCCGCCGCGCGATGAACCTGGGCAAGGCGCGCCGCCAATGCCGGATCATGCACCAGGAAGGCACCGAAGCGGGGCGCCGCACCGGCCCGCTCGGCCACGTCCCCCGCGATCGCCGCCAGGAGCGCGGGTGCCGGATAGGCGATCCGATAGGCATAGCCGCCCGGCCCCGGCGCACCGTCGTGGACCGTGCCGGGCTCGATCAGGAAGAGATCGCCCGGCCCGGCGAAACCCCGGTCGATCCCGATCGAGAACCGTTCCTGCCCCGCGATGACGGTGCCGATGACATATTCGTCGTGGGTGTGGGGCGCATAGGCATAGGTATGGAACCGTGCCGCCAGGCATTCCACCGCGAGCGCCGGCGCGGCGCGGAAGAAGCGTGCCGTCTCCCCGCCCGCGAGCGGCCGGTCGAGCCTGTCGTGGTCCGCCGCCGTCATCACTCCCCGCGCTGGCGCTTGCGCCGGAGGTCGGCCCAGTGATCCAGGCGGCGGCGGATTTCGTGCTCGAAGCCCTTGCCCTTGGGGTTGTAGAAATTCTGGCGATCCATCGCCTCGGGGAAATAGTCCTGGCCGGAGAAATCGTCGGGCGCGTCGTGGTCGTAGGCATAGCCGTCGCCATAGCCGAGATCCTTCATCAGCCGGGTCGGGGCGTTCAGGATGTGCTTGGGCGGCATCAGGCTGCCGGTCTCCTTGGCGGCGCGGCGCGCGGCGCCGTAAGCCGTGTAGGCGGCATTCGACTTGGGCGCGGTCGCCAGATAGATGACGGCATTGGCGATGGCGAGCTCGCCCTCGGGACTGCCCAGGAAGTCGTAGGCATCCTTGGCCGCATTGGCGACCACCAGGGCCTGGGGATCGGCGATGCCGATGTCCTCCACGGCGAAGCGGACCAGGCGGCGCGCGATATAGAGCGGTGTTTCGCCCCCCGCCAGCATGCGCGTGAACCAATAGAGCGCCGCATCGACGTCGGAGCCGCGCATCGACTTGTGGAGCGCCGAAATCAGGTTGTAGTGGCCTTCCTGGGCCTTGTCGTAGAGGGGCGCGCGGCGCTGCACGATCTCCGTCAGGCCCTCGATATCCACCGGTTCCGCCTCGGGCCCGAGATCGAGCAGTTCCTCGGCGAGGTTGAGGAGATAGCGGCCGTCGCCGTCCGCCATGTCGAGCAGGGCCGCGCGCGCCTCGGGCTTCAGGGGCAGGGCATGGCCCGATAGCACCTCGGCGCGCTGGAGGAGCTGTTCCAGCGCATCCCCCTCCAGCCGGTTGAGGACGAGGACCTGGGCGCGGGAGAGCAGCGCGGCGTTCAGTTCGAACGAGGGGTTCTCGGTCGTCGCCCCGACCAGGACCACGGTGCCGTCCTCGACATAGGGCAGGAAACCATCCTGCTGGGCGCGGTTGAAGCGGTGGATCTCGTCGACGAAGAGCAGCGTGCGCCGCCCCATGCGCCGTCGCTGGCGCGATGCCTCGAAAACCTTCTTCAGGTCGGCGACGCCCGAGAAGATGGCCGATATCTGTTCGAAGTCATAGCCCGCCGCCTTGGCCAGCAGGCGGGCGATGGTGGTCTTGCCGGTTCCCGGCGGGCCCCAGAGGATGAGGGACGACAGGCGTCCCGCCTTGATCATGCGCCCGATCGGACTGTCCGCCGCGACGATGTGATCCTGGCCCACCACATCCTCCAGCCTTGCCGGCCGCAGCCGGTCGGCCAGCGGGCGCGAGGCGTCGTCCGCCGGCGCCGCATCGGGCGCCGGCGGCGATTTGGGACCGAGTCCCGCCGCTTCGAACAGATCGCTCATGCCGACAGGTTACTCATCGCGGCAGAATGGTCGAGATCTCCCGTCCGCCGCGCTCGATGGTCAGGCGCCAGGCGCGGGACGGCGCCTCGATCGCGGCGGCCAGTTCCTTGGTGCTGGCAACCTTGGTGCCGTTCACTTCGAGCACGCGGTCGCCGACCTTGAAGCCGACCCGGTCGGCGGGCGTGCCGCCCTCGATCTCGGCGATGACGACGCCCTTGTCGCCGGTGTCGCGGCCCATCTCTTCCGCGACGGCCGGCGAGAGGTTGAGCACGGTCGCGCCGGAGAAGGGATTGCGGCCACTCATCACCCGCTTGTCGCGCGCCGGCTTCTCGGGCGGGGCTTCCAGGGGGATCGTGACCGCCACCGCCTCCCCCTTCCGCCACAGGCCCAGCTTCAGCTTGCCGCCGACGTCATGGGTGGCGAGGCGGAAGGACAGGGCGTCCTCGTCGCCGACCGGATGGCCGTCGACCGACAGGATGACGTCGCCCACCTTCACGCCGCCGCGCGCCGCCGGCCCGTCGGCGACGATGCTGTTGACCAGCACCCCGCGCGGCCGGTCGAGGCCGAGGCTGGAGGCGAGGTCGGAGGTCAGCGGCTGGCCGCTGGCGCCGAGCCAGGGGCGGACGATGCGCCCGCCGCTCTTCGCCGCCGCGATCACGCTGCGCACCATCGACGACGGAATGGCGAACCCGATGCCGAGCGAGCCGCCGTCGCGCGAATAGATCGACGAATTGATGCCGACCAGACGGCCCTTCAGATCGATCAGGGCGCCGCCCGAATTGCCGGGGTTGATGGCGGCATCGGTCTGGATGAAGAAGCGGTAGTCGGAGACGCCGACCTTGGTGCGCGCCACGGCCGAGACGATGCCCTGGGTCACGGTCTGGCCGACACCGAAGGGATTGCCGATGGCGAGCACGATGTCGCCCACTTCGACCGCGTCGGAATCGGCGAGGTTCAGGGTCGGCAGGCTTTCGCCGCCGGCATCGAACTTCAGGACGGCGAGATCGGTACGGGGATCGGCGATCTGCAGCTTCGCCTCGAATTCGCGGCCGTCCGAAAGCGCCACCGTGATTTCGTCGGCGCCCTCGATCACGTGGTTGTTGGTGACGATGGTGCCGTCGCTGCCGAGGATGACGCCGGAACCGAGGGAACGCTCGACGCGCTCGCGCGGCATGCCGCGCATCTGATCGCCGAAGAAGCGCCGGAAGAAGGGATCGTCCATCATCGGGTTGCGCACGGCGACGCGCTTGCGGGTGTAGATGTTGACGACCGCCGGAGTCGCCGCCTTCACCACGGGGGCGAAGCTGAGCAGGACCTGGGCCTGCGATTCGGGCACGGCCCGCGTTTCATCGGCGTGGGCAAGGACGGGCAACGACAGGGCGGGCACCAGGACGGCGGCGGCCAGACGGACGGCAGCCGCCGTGTTCAGCAATCTCTTCACCGGATCTTCCTCTGAACGAATGAAGGGCCCCAAAGAAAAGGGGCAGTCCCGAAGGACTGCCCCGATCTTACCACCGAATGTGGCGGAACGCGGACCGTGGCCCGGTTCTCACTCCTCGTCGGCGTCGATTTCCTGGACCGGGCCCGAATCCAGGCCCTTGGCCGAGACGTCGCGGTCGACCAACTCGATCACCGCCATGGCGGCGGCGTCGCCGCGGCGGAAGCCCGCCTTCAGCACGCGGGTGTAACCGCCGGCGCGGTTGGCGTAGCGCGGACCGACGACGTCGAACAGCTTGCCGACGATCGCCTCGTCATAGAGCTGCGACAGGGCGATGCGACGCGCGGTCAGGTCGCCCTTCTTGCCGAGGGTGATGAGCTTTTCCACGTAGGGCCGCAGCGCCTTGGCGCGGGGCAGCGTGGTGGTGATCTGTTCGTGCTTCAGCAGCGACGCGGCCATGTTGGCGAACACGGCGCGGCGGTGCGAAGCATCCATGCCGAGCTTCACTCGGGCAACGCGGTGGCGCATGGGTTACTCCCGTTCCTAATCCAGTGAGGCGGCTTCCGCCCGGCCTCAGAAATGATTCTCTTCGAGGCGCTTGGCGAGCTCCTCGATGTTCTCCGGCGGCCAGTCGGGCACTTCCATGCCGAGGTGCAGGCCCATCTGCGCCAGAACTTCCTTGATCTCGTTCAGCGACTTGCGGCCGAAGTTCGGGGTGCGGAGCATTTCCGCCTCGGACTTCTGGATCAGGTCGCCGATGTAGACGATGTTGTCGTTCTTCAGGCAATTCGCCGAGCGGACCGAAAGCTCCAGCTCGTCGACCTTGCGCAGCAGATTGCGGTTGAACTTCGGCTCCAGCGGGGCGGCCTCGCGCACTTCCTGGCGCGGCTCCTCGAAGGAGATGAAGCGCTGGAGCTGGTCCTGGATGATGCGCGCGGCGATCGCGACGGCGCGATCCGGCTCGATCGACCCGTTGGTCTCGACCTGCATGACCAGCTTGTCCAACTCGAGGTTCTGGCCCTCGCGGGTGTTCTCCACGCGATAGGCGACCTTCTTCACCGGGGAATAGAGGCTGTCGACCGGGATCAGGCCGATCGGGGCGTCTTCCGGACGGTTGCGGTCGGCCGGGACATAACCCTTGCCGTTCTGCACCGTGAATTCCATGTGGACCTTGGCGCCGTCATCGAGGCTGCACAGCACGAGGTCGGGGTTCAGGATCTCGATGTCGGACGGCACCGTGATCTGGCCGGCCGTCACCTCGCCCGGGCCCTGGGCCTTCAGGGTCATGCGACGCGGGCCCTCGGCATGCATGCGAAGGGCGATCTGCTTGATGTTCAGGATGATGTCGGTCACGTCCTCGCGGACACCGGCGATCGAGGAGAACTCGTGCAGCACGCCGTCGATCTTCACGGCGGTGACGGCGGCACCCTGCAGCGAGGACAGCAGCACGCGGCGCAGCGCGTTGCCGAGCGTCAGGCCGAAGCCGCGCTCCAGCGGCTGGGCCACGACCGTCGCGAACCGGCGCGGGTCGTCACCGGGCACGACCTCGATCTCGGCCTTCTTGAGATTCTTCCAATTGTCCTGGATCACGACTTCGACCTCATCCTAAACCGTCAACACGCAGGCCCAATTCATCCGGATCATCTGCGGGACGGGCGATATGGGGAGTCCGGTACACCGGCGATCCCGGCCAGGCCGGGACCGTAAACCTGAGGCGGGCGATCGCTCGTCCGCCCCGAATAATCAGACGCGACGACGCTTCGGCGGGCGGCAGCCGTTGTGCGGGATCGGGGTCACGTCGCGGATCGACGTGATCTGGAAACCGACCGCCTGCAGCGCGCGCAGCGCCGACTCGCGGCCCGAACCCGGACCCGTCACCTCGACCTCGAGGACGCGCACGCCGTGCTCCTGGGCCTTGCGGCCGGCGTCTTCGGCGGCGACCTGCGCGGCATAGGGAGTCGACTTGCGGCTGCCCTTGAAGCCCATGGTGCCGGCCGAGGACCAGGAAATGGCATTGCCCTGGGCGTCGGTGATGGTGATCATCGTGTTGTTGAAGCTGGCATTCACATGCGCGACGCCCGAGGTGATGTTCTTGCGCTCGCGACGCTTCACCCGTGCCTTTTCAACGGCCATCTCTCACTACCTTCCAAAGAACGCGCTGCGCGTCCGCTGAACCCGATCGGGCTCGACTTTCGAAAGAGGTCGGGCGCGGACGCGCGCCCTCGCCCTGATTACTTCTTCTTGCCGGCGATCGGCTTCGCGGGGCCCTTGCGGGTCCGCGCATTGGTGTGGGTGCGCTGGCCACGCACCGGCAGGCCGCGACGGTGGCGCAGACCGCGATAGCAGCCGAGGTCCATCAGCCGCTTGATGTTCATCGCGACTTCGCGGCGAAGGTCACCTTCCACCATGTAGTCGCGGTCGATCACTTCGCGGATCTGGCTGACTTCGGCTTCGGAAAGCTGGTTCACCCGCTTGCCGTCCTCGATGCCGACCTTGGCGACGATTTCCTTGGCCTTGAACAGACCGATACCATGAATGTAGGTCAACGCGATCTCGACCCGCTTGTTGGTCGGAATGTTGACACCTGCGATACGAGCCACCGCTAACCTCTTCGTGACGTTCTGTTCGTCTTTACCAAAACCTAGCCCTTCGCCGCCGCGCCGCGTCCTTCCTGCGGAACAGGTCCCCGGGGATTGTCCCCTTGGACGAACCGTCCTCTTGCACAAAGGGTCTGCGCGCCGCAGAGCTGGCCCTGCCGACGAGAAGGGCGGATTATATGAGTCGGCAGGTCCATGTCAATCGTATTGGGCGCTCCTGGCGCGCCCATCACATGCTTCCCGTTCAGGCGGTCGCGAATCCGAGCACCGCCTCGATCTGGCGGGTCACCTCGTCGATCGCCGCCATGCCGTCCACGGTGCCGAGCACGCCCTTGCTCTCGTAATAGGGCAGCAGGGGGGCGGTCTGGGCGTGGAACGCTTCGAGGCGGCTGCGCACCGTCTCGGCGTTGTCGTCGGCCCGGCGCTTGAATTCGGTCGAACCGCAGATGTCGCAGACGCCCGCGACCTTCGGCTGATGGAATTTGTCGTGATAGCCGGCATTGCACTTGGCGCAGGTGTAGCGGCCCGAGACGCGCTCCACCAGGATCTCGTCGTCGACCTGCATGTCGATGACGTGATGCAGCTTCATGCCCCGTTCCGCCAGCATGGTGTCCAGCGCCTCGGCCTGCGCGACGGTGCGCGGGAAGCCGTCCAGGATGAAGCCGTTCTTGCAGTCGTCCTGGGCGATGCGGTCGGCGATGATGCCGACGACGATGTCGTCGGAGACGAGACCGCCCGCCGCCATCACCTCTTTCGCCCGCTTGCCCACTTCGGTGCCGGCGGCGACAGCGGCGCGCAGCATGTCGCCGGTTGAAAGCTGCACGAGACCGTGCGCACGCTCGAGACGCTGTGCCTGGGTGCCCTTACCGGCGCCCGGCGGTCCGAGAAGGATGAGATTCATTTCCCCCTGCCCTTCAGTTTCGACTTGCGGATCAGGCCCTCGTATTGATGCGCAAGCAGATGACTTTGAATCTGGGCGACCGTGTCCATGGTCACGCTCACCACGATCAGCAACGAGGTACCGCCGAAGTAGAACGGCACCGAATATTGGGTGATGAGGATTTCCGGCAGGATACAGACCGCCGAAAGATAGGCGGCCCCCACCACCGTCAGCCGCGTCAGAATATGGTCCAGATGGTCCGCCGTGCGCTTGCCCGGCTTGATACCCGGAATGAAGCCACCGTATTTCCGCAGATTCTCGGCCGTTTCCGTCGGATTGAAGACGATCGCGGTGTAGAAGAAGCAGAAGAACACGATGCCCGCTATATAAAGCGCCATATAGAGCGGTTGGCCATGCGCCAAAAGTCGGGTGACCGTCTGCAGCCACTCGGGCCCGCCGGTGCCGGCGAAATTGGCCACCGTCACCGGCAGCAGCAGCAGCGACGAGGCGAAGATCGGCGGGATGACGCCGGCCGTGTTGAGCTTCAGCGGCATGTGCGAGCTCTCGCCGCCGAACATCTTGTTGCCCACCTGGCGCTTCGGATATTGCACCAGCACCCGGCGCTGGGCCCGCTCGAAGAACACGATGAAGGCGACGACCGCGACCACCAGCACCAGAATGGCGATGATCACGAAGGCCGACAGGGCGCCCGTGCGGCCCAGTTCCAGGGTCCGGATCAGCGCCGTCGGCAGCGCCGCGACGATGCCGGCGAAGATGATCAGCGAAATGCCGTTGCCGACCCCGCGCGCGGTGATCTGTTCGCCCAGCCACATCAGGAAGACGGTGCCGCCGGTCAGCGTGATCACCGCCTCGAGCCGGAAGCCGAGGCCGGGGTCGATGACCGCCCCCATGCCATTGGCGCTCATGCCCTCGAGACCGACGGCGATGCCGTAGGCCTGGACCACCGCCAGCCCGACGGTACCATAGCGGGTGTACTGGTTGAGCTTCTTGCGGCCCGACTCGCCTTCCTTCTTCAGCGCCTCGAGCGAGGGCGAGATGGAGGACAGGAGCTGCACGATGATCGATGCCGTGATGTACGGCATGATGTTCAGGGCGAAGATCGTCATCCGCCCCAGGGCACCGCCGGCGAAGACGTCGAACATGCCCAGAATGCCGCCCTGGTTCTGCGCGAAGATCGCGGAGAGCGCGGCGGGGTCGACGCCCGGAATGGGAATATAGGTGCCGAGGCGGTAGATGATCAGGGCGCCGAGCGTGAACCAGATACGGCGCTTGAGTTCCGTGGCCTTGGAAAACGAGCTCCAGGAAAGATTCGCTGCGAGCTGTTCGGCGGCGGATGCCATCGCGATCCTCCTCGGGGCTTGGCGGCCGGATCAGGTGGCCCGCCCCACGCACATTGGACGAGAACTCGTAAAAACAAGTCCGAAAGACGCGAAAATCCGCGCGCCGGCCAGGACCGCCTCAGCGGCCCGCCGACGCGCGGACTCGACCTATGTCAGCCGCGGGCCGCTTCGCGCGCTTCGCGCTTGGCGATCTGGGCCTTGCGGCGTTCGGCCTTCTTGCCTTCCTTGCGCGGCACTTCGCGCTTCGGAATGATGTTCACCGTGCCGCCAGCGGCCTGGACCGCCTCGACCGCCTTGGCCGAAGCCGCGTCGACCTCGAAGGTCAGCGCCACCTTGATCTCGCCGTCGGCGAGCAGGCGCACCGGGAAGCCACGACGCAGGCCGAGAACACCGGTCTCGGACAGCACCGCCGGGGTGACGGTGGCACCGGCCTGGATCCGGCCGGCGTCGACCGCCGCCTGGATCTTGCCGAGGTTCACCGGCAGATAGGCGACGCGGAACAGGTTCTTGAACCCGCCCTTCGGCAGCCGGCGGTGGATCGGCATCTGGCCGCCTTCGAAGCCCTTGATGGCGACGCCGGAGCGTGCCTTCTGGCCCTTCACGCCGGCGCCCGAGGTCTTGCCCTTGCCGGAACCGATACCGCGGCCGACGCGCATGCGCGACGGACGCGAACCGGGATTGTCGGCGATTTCTGTCAGTTTCATTTCGACATCCTCACGCTGGTGCGGTTTCGGGCCGGCTTATTCAGCCGGCTCGACCTTCACGAGGTGTTTCACCTTCTCGATCATGCCACGCACGGCCGGGGTATCCTCGACCACGCTGACACGGTGCAGCTTGTTCAGGCCGAGCCCGACCAGGTGAGCTTCCTGCACCTTGGGGCGACGCAGCGGGCTGCGCACCTGGGTCAGTTTCACTTTCGCGCTCATGATCCGATCACTCCGCCGTGGCTTCCGCCGCCTCGGTCTCGGCCTCGGCCTTGCGGCCCTGGCCCATGAGATCCGAGACGCGCTTGCCGCGCTTCGCCGCCACCGAACGGGGCGACAGGCTCTTCTCCAGCGCGTCGAACGTGGCGCGGACCATGTTGTGCGGGTTCGAGGAACCCAGCGACTTGGTCACCACGTCATGGACGCCCAGGGTTTCGAAGACCGCGCGCATCGGGCCGCCGGCGATGATGCCGGTACCCGGAGGGGCCGCGCGCAGCACCACGCGACCGGCGCCGTGACGGCCCTCGATGTCGTGATGCAGGGTGCGGCCTTCGCGCAGGTGGACGCGGATCAGCTTGCGCTTAGCCGCCTCGGTCGCCTTGCGGATGGCTTCCGGCACCTCGCGGGCCTTGCCGTGGCCGAAGCCGACCCGGCCCTTGCGGTCGCCGACGACCACCAGGGCCGCGAAACCGAAACGCCGACCGCCCTTCACCACCTTGGCGACGCGGTTGATGTGGACCAGCTTGTCGACCAGTTCGTCCTGCTGGCGTTCGCCGTCGTGTTGACGTGCCATTTCTACGTCCTTTCCAGCAGGCTCAGAACTCGAGACCGCCCTCTCGGGCGGCATCGGCGAGCGCCTTCACGCGACCATGATAGAGGTAGCCGCCACGGTCGAAGACGACCGCGCCGACACCGGCTTCCTTGGCGCGCTTGGCGACGAGGAGGCCGACGGCCTTCGCCGCCTCCATGTCCGCGCCGGTCTTGAGCGTGCCCTTCAGCTCCTTGTCGATCGTCGACGCCGCGGCGACCGTGCGGCCGCTCACGTCGTCGATGACCTGGGCATAGATGTGCTGCGACGAACGGAAGACGCTGAGGCGCGGCCGACCATTCGCGAGTTTGCGCAGGCGGATGCGGGTCCGCTCCCTGCGACGTTCGAAGGTGTCCTTGATCGCCATGTTCGTTACTTCTTCTTGCCTTCCTTGCGGAAGATCCGCTCGGTCGAATACTTGATGCCCTTGCCCTTGTACGGCTCCGGCCGGCGCCAATCGCGAATGTCCGCCGCGAACTGACCGACGTGCTGGGGATTGATCCCCGAGACCGCGATCATCGTGGGCTTCTCGCACTTGACGTCGATGCCTTCGGGAATGGGCATCACGACATCGTGGGAATAGCCGAGGTTGAGCTGCAGGTTCCGGCCCTGGACCGCGGCGCGGTAACCCACGCCGTTGATCTCCAGGTCCTTGCGGAAGCCTTCGGTCACACCCTTCACCATGTTGGCGACCAGGGTGCGGGCCATGCCCCAACGCTCACGCGCACGCTTTTCCTTCGAGCGCGGCGTCAGCGAAACGGCATTGCCGTCCAGCTTCACCTCGATCTCGTCGACGATACGGTGCTCGAGCTGGCCCTTCGGCCCCTTGACCGTGATGTCCTGGCCCTCGACGGTGACGTTCACGCCGGCGGGAAAGACCACCGGCTTCTTGCCGATACGCGACATGTTCCTGCCCTCCTTGCCGAGATCAGAACACGCGGCACAGCACTTCACCGCCAACATTGGCGGCACGTGCTGCGGCGTCGGACATCACGCCACGCGGCGTCGACAGGATCTGGATGCCGAGACCGTTGCGGTAGGTCGGCAGATCCCTGATCGACGAATAGACGCGGCGACCGGGACGGGACACGCGATCGATCACCTGGATGACCGGCAGGCCCTCATGATACTTCAGCTCGATCTCGATCTCCGCCGAACCATTGTCGGCGGTCGCCGCCGTATAGCCACGGATGTAGCCTTCGGACGCCAGGACATCGAGAACGCGCGCGCGCAGTTTCGACGCGGGGGAACGCACAGTCGCCTTGCCGGCGGACTGACCGTTACGGATACGCGTCAGCATATCGCCGAGCGGATCGCTCAGTGCCATCGCGGTTCTCCTTACCAGCTCGACTTGACCATGCCGGGAATCTGGCCGGACGAGGCCAGTTCACGCAGGGCAACACGGGAAAGCTTCAGCTTGCGATAGTTGCCGCGGGGACGACCCGAGACCTCGCAGCGCAGGCGGACGCGAACCTTCGCGCCGTTGCGCGGCATTTCCGCAAGCTTCAGGGTGGCGGCGAAGCGCTCTTCGTCGGTGATCGACTGATCCATGACGATGGCCTTCAGCCGGGCGCGCTTGGCGGCGTGCTGAGCGGCCAGCTTGGCGCGGCGCTTGTTCTTTTCGACGGCACTCGTCTTTGCCATGTGCCTATCCTCAGTTGGCGAACGGCAGGTCGAAGGCCGCGAGGAGCGCCTTGGCTTCCTCGTCCTTCTCCGCCGTCGTGCAGATGACGATGTCCATACCGCGAACGGTGTCGACCTTGTCGTAGTTGATCTCGGGGAAGATGATCTGCTCCTTCAGGCCCATGGCGTAGTTGCCACGGCCGTCGAAGCTCTTCCCGTTGAGACCACGGAAGTCGCGAACGCGCGGCAGCGCGATCGTCACCAGGCGATCCAGGAATTCATACATGCGGTCGGCGCGCAGCGTGACCTTCACGCCGACGGGAGCACCTTCACGCAGCTTGAAGCCCGCGATCGCCTTGGAGGCCTTGGTGATCACCGGCTTCTGACCCGCGATCGCGGTCATGTTCTCGACCGCGCCCTGGATCTTCTTGCCGTCGGTCGCGGCTTCGCCGACGCCCATGTTGATCACGATCTTCTCGAGGCGCGGCACCTGCATCGGGTTCTTGTACGAGAACTGCTCGAGCAGCTTGGCGCGGATGACCTCGTTGTACTGCCGCTTCAGGCGCGGCTCGATACGGGTGTCAGACATCGATCACATCTCCCGAACGCTTGGCCACGCGGACCTTGCGGCCGTCCTCGAGCGTCTTGAAGCCGATGCGCGAGGGCTGGCCGTCGCGCGGATCTTCGATCGCGAGGTTGGACACATGGATCGGCGCTTCCTTCTCGACGATCCCGCCCTGGGTGGTCTGGGTCTGCCGGGTGTGGCGCTTCACGACATTGACGCCCGCGACGACGGCGCGCGCCTCGGCGGGCAGGACGCGCACGACTTCACCGTGCTTGCCCTTGTCCTTGCCGGTCAGCACGACGACCTTGTCGCCCTTGCGGATGCGCAGCTTCTGATGATCCGGATGGGCAGACATCACAGCACCTCCGGCGCGAGGGAAATGATCTTCATGTGGTTGCGGCCACGCAGCTCGCGCACCACCGGCCCGAAGATACGGGTGCCGATCGGCTCGTTCTGCTTGTTGATCAGGACCGCCGCGTTGTGGTCGAAACGGATGGCCGTCCCGTCCGCGCGGCGGACTTCCTTGGCCGTCCGCACGACGACGGCGCGATGAACGTCGCCCTTCTTCACGCGGCCGCGGGGAATCGCCTCCTTGACGGAGACGACGATGATGTCACCGACGCTGGCATAGCGGCGTCCCGCGCCGCCCAGCACCTTGATGCACATCACCCGACGCGCGCCCGAATTGTCGGCCACGTCCAGGTTCGTCTGCATCTGGATCATGTTTCGCTACTCCTAAGTACCCGGCGTCAGGCCTGGGTAATGGGCTGCCCGTCCGCGCCCACGGCGCCGATGACCACCCAGGTCTTCAGCTTCGAGAGCGGACGGCATTCTTCGATGTTCACGATGTCACCGACCTTGTACTGGTTGGTTTCATCGTGTGCGTGGTACTTCTTCGACCGACGCACAACTTTCTTCATGACCGGGTGCATCACGCGGCGCTCGACCTTGACCACGACGGTCTTGTCGGTCTTGTCGCTGACGACGACGCCCTGCATCACTCGCTTCGGCATCTGGTTTCTCCCAAAGACGCGTTCCTCGGCCCGATCAGGCCGAGGCAGCCGCCTTTTCCTTCAGAACGGTCAGGATCTTCGCGATCTCGCGACGCACGGCCCCCTGCCGGGCCGTATTCTCAAGCTGGCCGGTCGCCTTCTGAAAGCGCAGGTTGAACTGCTCCTTCTTCAGGACCGTCAGACGGTCAGTCAACTCGTCGGTCGTCTTGAGGCGCAGATCTGTAGCCTTGACGCTCGCCATTTTCAAGCTCCCTCACCAAGCCGGGTGACGAATTTCGTCGCGATCGGCAGTTTGGCGGCGCCGCGGGCGAAAGCCTCGCGCGCCAGGTCCACCGGCACACCGTCCATCTCGAACATGATGCGACCGGGCTTCACGCGGCAGACCCAGAGCTCGGGCGAACCCTTGCCCTTACCCATGCGGACTTCGGTCGGCTTCTTCGAAACCGGCACGTCCGGGAAGATGCGGATCCAGACGCGACCCTGACGCTTGATGTGGCGGGTGATCGCGCGGCGGCAGGCTTCGATCTGGCGCGCCGTGATGCGCTCCGGCTCCAGGGCCTTCAGGCCGAAGGCGCCGAAGTTGAGCGCGGTGCCGCCCTTGGCATTGCCGTGGATCCGGCCCTTGAAGGCCTTGCGGAACTTAGTACGCTTCGGTTGCAGCATGGCGAATTACTCCGCGTCGGGCTCGGCCTGCGCCGGCTGGCCGCGGCCGCGATCGCCCCGGCGGTCACGCCGGTCGCGATGCTCGCGCGGCTCGCGCTCGGGGCGGGCCTGATTGGCTTGCTCGGCCAGGCGCTTGTCCTGGGCCATCGGGTCGTGGGCCATGATCTCGCCCTTGAACACCCAGACCTTCACGCCGCAGGTGCCCATGGCGGTATGCGCCGTGCCGAGACCGAAATCGATGTCCGCGCGAAGCGTGTGCAGGGGCACGCGGCCCTCGCGGTACCATTCGATGCGGGCGATTTCGGCACCGCCGAGACGGCCGCCGCAGTTGATGCGGATGCCGCCGGCGCCGAGGCGCATGGCCGACTGCACCGAGCGCTTCATGGCGCGGCGGAAGGCCACGCGGCGCTCGAGCTGCTGGGCGATGTTCTCGGCGATCAGCTTGGCGTCGATCTCGGGCTTGCGGATCTCGACGATGTTCAGGCTGACCTCGGACTTGGTCATCTTGGCGAGTTCGGCGCGCAGCTTCTCGATGTCCGCGCCCTTCTTGCCGATGACCACGCCCGGACGGGCGGTATGGATGGTCACGCGGCACTTCTTGGCCGGACGCTCGATCACGACGCGGGCGATGCCAGCCGAGGAGAGCTTCTTCTCGAGGAACTTGCGGATCTTCAGGTCTTCATGGAGAAGCCCGGCGAAGTCCTTCTTGCTCGCGTACCAGCGGGAATCCCAGGTGCGGTTGATCCCGAGGCGCAGGCCGATCGGATTGACTTTCTGACCCATCGCCTTACTCCTCCGCCGCCTCGGCGCGTTCACGCACGACGACGGTGATGTTCGAGAATTCCTTGACGACGCCCGCCGCGCGGCCACGGGCGCGCGCATGGAAGCGGCGCATGGCCAGCGAACGACCGACGGTCGCCTGCGACACCACCAGGCTGTCGATGTCCAGCTGGTGGTTGTTCTCGGCGTTGGCGATCGCGCTCTCGAGCACCTTCTTCACGTCGCGCGCGATGTGCTTCTTCGAGAAGGTCAGCTCGGCCAGCGCGGTCGAGACCGCCTTGCCGCGGATCTGCTGCGCGACGAGGTTCAGCTTGCGGGTCGACGAACGCAGGTTGTTGCCGATCGCCATCGCCTCGTTCTCGGCCACCCGGCGAGGGTTCTTGGACTGGGACATCCTTACTTCCTCTTCGCCTTCTTGTCGGCGGCGTGGCCATAGTAGGTCCGCGTCGGCGCGAATTCGCCGAGCTTGTGACCGACCATGTCCTCGTTCACCAGCACGGGGATGAACTTGTGGCCGTTGTAGACGCCGAACGTCAGCCCCAGGAACTGGGGCAGAATGGTCGAGCGGCGCGACCAGGTCTTGATGACTTCCTTGCGGCCCGAGGTGCGAGTGGCTTCTGCCTTCTTCAGCAGATAACCGTCGACGAACGGACCTTTCCAAACTGAGCGAGTCACGGCGGTCTCCGTTACTTCTTCTTGGCGTGACGCGAGCGCAGGATGAAGGCGTCGGACCGCTTGTTGTTGCGGGTCCGCTTGCCCTTCGTCGGCTTGCCCCAAGGCGTCACGGGATGGCGACCGCCGGAGGTCCGGCCTTCACCACCACCATGCGGGTGATCGATCGGGTTCATCGCGACACCGCGAACCGACGGGCGGATGCCCATCCAGCGCGCGCGGCCGGCCTTGCCGATCTTGGTGTTCTGGTTGTCGGGGTTCGAGACGGCACCGACCGAGGCGAGGCATTCGCCGCGAATCATGCGCTGCTCGGTCGACGACAGCCGAACGATGACATAGGCGCCGTCGCGACCCACGATCTGGGCGTAGGTCCCGGCGGAGCGGGCGATGGCGCCGCCCTTGCCGATCTTCATCTCCACATTGTGGACGATGGTGCCGATCGGCAGGTTCTTCAGGGGCGCGGCATTGCCCGGCTTCACGTCCACACGCTCGCCCGAGACGACGGTATCGCCCACGGCCAGGCGCTGCGGCGCCAGGATGTAGGAGAGTTCGCCGTCCTCATAGCGGATGAGGGCGATGAAGGCGGTGCGGTTCGGATCATATTCGATCCGTTCCACCGTCGCCGGCACGTCGAACTTGCGGCGCTTGAAGTCCACCAGGCGGTAGGCCTTCTTGTGACCGCCACCGACGCGGCGCATGGTGATGCGGCCGTGGTTGTTGCGGCCGGCGTTCTTCGTCAGGCCTTCGGTCAGGGTCTTGACCGGCTTGCCCTTGTAGAGGCCGGAGCGGTCGATCAGCACCGTGCCGCGGAGCGACGGGGTGATCGAGCGGAAAGTCTTCAACGCCATGGCTTAGATCCCGGTCGTCACGTCGATCGACTGGCCCTCGGCCAGGGTCACGACGGCCTTCTTGACATCCGACCGCTTGCCGATGCGACCACGGAAACGCTTGGTCTTGCCTTCGGTGCGGATGGTGTTGACGGCGGTCACCTTCACCTGGAACAGCTTCTCGACGGCGGCACGGATTTCCGGCTTGGTCGCGGTCAGCGGCACCTTGAAGACAACCTGGTTATGCTCCGACGCGGCGGTGGACTTTTCAGTGATCACCGGCGACAGGATGATGTCGTAATGGTTCAGCTCGCTCATTTCAGGCGGGCCTCCAGGCTTTCGACCGCCGCCTTGGTCAGCACCAGCTTCTCACGACGCAGGATGTCGTAGACGTTGGCGCCGATCGTGGGCAGCACGTCGACATGCGGAATGTTGCGGGCGGCGCGGGCGAAGCCCTCGTTCAGCTCGGCGTCGACCACCAGGACCGAATTCCAGCCGAGGGTCGCGAACTTCGCCTTCAGGGCGGCGGTCTTGCCGTCCTCGAAAGCGGCGTTCTCGAGAACGATCAGCTGACCGGCCTGAGCCTTCGCCGAAAGCGCGTTGCGCAGCGCGAGCTTGCGCACCTTCTTCGGCAGGTCGAAGCCATGATCGCGCACCACTGGCCCCATGGGCTTGAAGCCGCCGCGGAACTGGGTGGCCTTCTTCGAGCCGTGACGGGCATGGCCCGTCCCCTTCTGGCGGTACATCTTCTTGGTGGTCGCGGTGATCTCGCCCTTGGTCTTCACGCGGTGCGTGCCGGCCTGGCGCTTCGCCAACTGCCACAGCACCATGCGGTGCAGGATGTCGGCGCGCGGCTCCAGACCGAAGACCTCGTCGGCGAGGTCGATCGAACCGGCGACGGTCGCGTCGAGGGTCGTAATGTCGGCCTTCATCTATCAGCCCTCCGTCGACGCGGGCGCTTCTTCAGCGACCGGCGCCTTCTTCACCGCACCCGGCAGGGGCAGCTCGCCGTGCTTCGCCTTCACGGCGTCGCGCACGAGCACATAGGAGCCCTTGGCACCCGGGACGGCACCCTTGACCAGGATGAGGCCCCGGCCTTCATCCACCTTGGCCACTTCGAGGTTCTGCACGGTCACGCGCTCGGCACCCAGGTGGCCGGCCATCTTCTTGCCCTTGAACACCTTGCCGGGGTCCTGGCGCTGGCCGGTCGAACCGTGGGAGCGATGCGAGATCGAGACGCCGTGGGTGGCGCGCAGGCCGCCGAAGTTCCAGCGCTTCATGACGCCCTGGAACCCCTTGCCCTTGCTCTCGCCGGTCACGTCGATCTTCTGGCCGGGCACGAAATGCTCGGCCGAAAGCTCGTCGCCGACGTTCAGCATGGCGTCTTCCGTCACGCGGAATTCGACCAGCTTCATCTTCGGCGCGACGTTGGCCTTCGCATAATGGCCACGCATCGGCTTCGACACGTTCTTGACCTTGGCCGTGCCCGAGCCGAGCTGAACGGCGGTGTAGCCGTCGTTCTCGACCGTGCGGGTGGCGACGACCTGCAGGCTGTCGATCTGCAGCACCGTCACCGGCACATGGGCGCCGTCGGCCGCAAAGAGCCGCGTCATCCCGATTTTCTTGGCGATCACACCGGAACGCATGGCATCACCCTCAGAGCTTGATCTCGACGTCGACGCCGGCGGCGAGGTCGAGCTTCATCAGCGCGTCCACCGTCTGGGGCGTCGGGTCGACGATGTCGAGGAGACGCTTGTGAGTCCGAATCTCGAACTGCTCGCGGCTCTTCTTGTCGATGTGCGGCGAACGCAGCACCGTGAATTTTTCGATCCGGGTCGGCAGCGGGATCGGT
The DNA here is from genome assembly GCF_021568905.1 of Zavarzinia marina. GTDB lineage: Bacteria > Pseudomonadota > Alphaproteobacteria > Zavarziniales > Zavarziniaceae > Zavarzinia > Zavarzinia marina. The sequence continues at coordinate 109,394 of NZ_JAKGSB010000006.1, forward strand.
CCCCGAACCCGCGCACCGGTCCGCTTCGCCGTATTGACGATCTCGCTGGTCGACTGGTCGAGCACGCGATGATCGAACGCCTTCAGGCGGATGCGGATATTCTGGCTGTCCATCTCAACAATCCTCGAACGCGCGCCCGGCCTTACTTGTCGATTCCGGCGACGACGCCGGCACCGACGGTGCGGCCGCCCTCGCGGATCGCGAAGCGAAGACCTTCGTCCATCGCGATCGGGGCGATCAGCTCGACCGTCATCGCGACATTGTCACCCGGCATCACCATCTCGACGCCGTCCGGCAGCGTCACGATGCCGGTCACGTCCGTCGTCCGGAAATAGAACTGCGGACGGTAGTTGGTGAAGAACGGGGTGTGGCGCCCGCCCTCTTCCTTCGTCAGGATGTAGGCTTCGGCCTTGAACTTCGTGTGCGGCGTGATCGAGCCCGGCTTCGCCAGAACCTGACCGCGCTCCACGTCGTCGCGACCAACGCCGCGCAGCAGCGCGCCGATGTTGTCGCCCGCCTCGCCCTGGTCCAGCAGCTTGCGGAACATCTCGACGCCGGTCACCGTCGTCTTCTTCGTCGCGCGAAGACCGACAATCTCGATTTCCTCGCCGACCTTCACGATGCCGCGCTCGACACGGCCGGTCACGACGGTGCCGCGGCCCGAGATCGAGAACACGTCCTCGATCGGCATCAGGAACGGACGGTCCTTCGGACGCTCCGGCTGCGGGATGTAGTCGTCAACCGCCGCCATCAGCTCCAGAACCGCGTCATGACCCAGCTTCTTGTCCGAGTCGTTCAGCGCGCACAGCGCCGAGCCCCGGATCACCGGAATGTCGTCGCCCGGGAAGTCGTAGGACGACAGCAGCTCGCGAACCTCGAGCTCCACAAGGTCCAGCAGCTCCTCGTCGTCGACCATGTCGCACTTGTTCAGGAACACCACCAGCGACGGCACGCCCACCTGGCGCGCCAGCAGAATGTGCTCGCGGGTCTGCGGCATCGGGCCGTCGGCAGCCGACACGACCAGGATCGCGCCGTCCATCTGCGCCGCACCCGTGATCATGTTCTTCACATAGTCGGCGTGGCCCGGGCAGTCGACGTGCGCGTAGTGCCGGTTCGCCGTCTCGTATTCGACGTGCGCCGTCGAGATCGTGATGCCCCGCGCGCGCTCCTCCGGCGCCTTGTCGATCATGTCATAGGCCGTGAACGACGCACCGCCCGTCTCCGCCAGGACCTTGGTGATCGCCGCCGTCAGCGACGTCTTGCCATGGTCGACGTGACCGATCGTACCGATGTTGCAATGCGGCTTGTCCCGCTTGAAACTTTCCTTGGCCATTCTAGGCTCTCCGTAACGTTATCGGTTGCGAACTCAGGCGTACTTCGCGCGGACTTCGTCCGCGACGGCCTGAGGCACCGGCTCGTAATGAGCGAAAACCATGGAATAATTCGCACGACCCTGGGTCATGGAACGCAGCGTGTTGATGTAGCCGAACATGTTCGCGAGCGGCACGAGGGCGTTGATCTCCGTGGCATTGCCGGGAGCCGCTTCCGTGCCCTGGATCTGGCCGCGACGGGAGTTCAGATCACCGATGACCGAGCCGACATATTCGTCGGGCGTGGTCACGCCGACCTTCATCACCGGCTCGAGCAGCTTCGGACCCGCCTTCTCCATGCCTTCCTTGAAGGCGGCACGGGCGGCGATTTCGAAGGCGAGAACCGAGGAGTCGACGTCATGGTAGGCGCCGTCGATCAGGGTGGCCTTGAAGTCGATCATCGGGAAGCCGGCGATCACGCCATTGTCCGCGACCGAGTCGATGCCCTTCTGGACGCCGGGGATGTATTCCTTCGGCACCGAACCGCCGACGATCGCGCTCTCGAACGCACGGCCCTTGCCGGCTTCCTGCGGCTCGAACACGATCTTGACGCGGGCAAACTGGCCCGTGCCGCCGGTCTGCTTCTTGTGGGTGTAATCCACTTCGGCACGCTTGGTGATCGTCTCGCGGTAGGCGACCTGCGGCGCGCCGATGGCGGCTTCCACCTTGTAGGTGCGCTTCAGGATGTCGACCTTGATGTCGAGATGCAGCTCGCCCATGCCCTTCAGGATGGTCTGGCCCGACTCGTTGTCGGTCGAGACGCGGAACGAGGGATCCTCGGCGGCCAGCTTGCTGAGCGCGATGCCCAGCTTTTCCTGGTCGGCCTTGGACTTCGGCTCGATCGAGATCTCGATGACCGGCTCCGGGAATTCCATCTTCTCGAGGATGACCGGGCTCGACGGATCGCACAGGGTGTCACCGGTGCGGGTTTCCTTCAGGCCGGCCAGCGCGACGATGTCGCCGGCATAGGCTTCCTTCACGTCCTCGCGGCTGTTCGCGTGCATCTGCAGCATGCGGCCGACGCGCTCGCGCTTGTCCTTGGTCGAATTGAGGACCGAGGTGCCCGACTCGAGCTTGCCCGAATAGACGCGGCAGAAGGTGATGGTGCCGACGAAGGGGTCGTCCATGATCTTGAACGCGAGGACCGAGGTCGGCTCGTCGTCCGAGGAATGGCGCAGGACTTCCTCTTCCGTCTTCACGTCGATGCCGCGGATCGCGGGCACGTCGAGCGGCGACGGCATGTAGTCGACGACGGCGTCGAGCAGGGGCTGCACACCCTTGTTCTTGAAGGCGGAACCGTTCAGCACCGGCACGAAGGCGAGCGAGATCGTGCCCTTGCGGATGCAGGCCTTCAGGGTCGCCTCGTCCGGCTCGTTGCCTTCGAGATAGGCTTCCATGGCCGCGTCGTCCATTTCGACGGCGGTCTCGACCAGGGTCTGGCGATATTCGGCGGCCTTCTCGGCGTATTCGGCCGGAATGTCGACGATGTCGAACTTCGCGCCCAGCGACTCGTCCTGCCAGATGATCGCCTTCATCTTCACAATGTCGATGACGCCGGCGTATTCGGACTCGGAGCCGACCGGGATCGACAGCACGAGCGGACGCGCGCCCAGGCGATCGACGATCATGTCGACGCAGCGGTAGAAGTTGGCGCCGGTGCGGTCCATCTTGTTGACGAAGCACATGCGCGGCACGTGGTACTTGTCGGCCTGGCGCCACACGGTCTCGGACTGCGGCTCGACACCGGCGACGCTGTCGAACACGGCCACGGCACCGTCGAGCACACGCAGCGAACGCTCCACCTCGATGGTGAAGTCGACGTGGCCCGGGGTGTCGATGATGTTCACCCGGTGGTCGTTCCAGAAGCAGGTCGTCGCGGCGGACGTGATGGTGATGCCGCGCTCCTGCTCCTGCTCCATCCAGTCCATGGTGGCGGCGCCGTCATGGACTTCGCCGATCTTATGGGAACGGCCGGTGTAGTAGAGGATGCGCTCGGTCGTGGTGGTCTTGCCGGCATCGATGTGGGCCATGATGCCGATATTGCGGTACCGATCCAGCGGCGTAGTGCGAGGCATGATACGCTCCCGTTACCAGCGATAGTGCGAGAAGGCCTTGTTGGCCTCCGCCATGCGGTGGGTGTCTTCGCGCTTCTTCACGGCCGTGCCGCGGTTGTTCACCGCATCCATGAGTTCGCCCGACAGGCGCTCGGTCATGGTGTTCTCGGAACGCTTGCGCGCCGAGGCGATGAGCCAGCGGATGGCCAGGGCCTGGCTGCGGTCGTGGCGGACTTCCACCGGAACCTGGTAGGTCGCGCCGCCGACGCGGCGGCTGCGGACCTCGATCGCCGGGCGGACGTTCGCCAGGGCGTCGTGGAACACGCGGATCGGGTCCTGACCCATCTTCGACTGGATACGGTCGAAGGCGCCGTAGACGATGGTCTCGGCGGCGGACTTCTTGCCGTCGTACATCAGGCTGTTCATGAACTTGGTCACGACGATGTCGCCGAACTTCGGATCGGGCAGGACTTCGCGCTTCTCGGCACTGTGGCGGCGAGACATGTGGCCTCTCCTTACTTGGGACGCTTCGCGCCGTACTTCGAACGGCGCTGCTTGCGGTTCTTCACGCCCTGCGTATCGAGGACGCCGCGGATGATGTGGTAGCGCACACCCGGCAAGTCCTTGACGCGGCCGCCACGGATCAGGACCACGGAGTGCTCCTGAAGATTGTGGCCTTCGCCGGGGATGTAGGAGGTCACTTCGAAACCGTTGACCAGACGCACGCGCGCGACCTTGCGAAGCGCCGAGTTCGGCTTCTTCGGGGTCGTGGTGTAGACGCGGGTGCAGACACCGCGCTTCTGGGGGTTGCCGGTGATGGCCGGAACCTTGTTGCGAAACGCCGGCTTCTGACGCGGCTTACGGAGCAACTGATTGATGGTCGGCATCAGTCCCTGCCTTCTCTTCCCTCGTTCGGGTCACGCAAGCTCCGCCAGAAGTGTCAAAGAGCGGTCTTACGCAACAAAGCCGGCCATGCAGTACCTTATTCGGCACTGCCGCCGACCAAATCTCGTGGCCCTCTACCGCGCCGAAGCGCCGTATCGGGCCGATGTCCGGTTACTCGTACTCGTCGACGCCGCGTTTAGGTTGAACCCCTACCACCGCCGTCCGAGTGGAGGCGCGAACATATGGGGGGCCTTACGAGTCGTCAAGCGGAAAGCTGCGGCGGCGGAAACATGACCCATGCGGCAGCCGCAGGCCTGTCCTTCTTACGCCGGTCAGGGCCGAAAGGCCAGGAGCACGGCGCCACCCGCGACCATCGCGACCCCCAGCCAATTGACCGCCGACAGCCGCTCGCCGAGGAAGATGGCGGCGAAGACGGCGACGAAGACGATGCTGAGCTTGTCGACCGGCGCCACCCGGGCGGCATCGCCGAGTTTCAGCGCCCTGAAATAGCAGAGCCACGACGCCCCCGTGGCCGCCCCCGACAGCACGAGGAACAGCCAACTCCGCCCCGGCACGCCGGCGGGCGACTGCCAGTGGCCGGAAGCCCAGAGGATGCCGGCGGTGAAGCAGAGGATGACGACGGTGCGCACGAAGGTCGCGAAATCGGGATCGACCTCGGCCACGCCGATCTTGGCGAGGATCGCCGTCAGGGCCGCGAAGCCGGCCGCCAGCAGGGCCCAGAACAGCCAGCCGGACGGCCAGGCGGACAGCAGGTCGCGCATTGCCCCTTCTCCCCTCTCAGGCGGGACCCGGCACCGGCGCCGCGACGACGCCGGCCGCCTCGAGCGCGGCGGCGGCGCGAAGAACGAGATCCTCGCGCCAGGGCGCGGCGATGAGTTGGACGCCGATGGGCAGCCCGCCGGGTGCCGCGGCCGGCACCGGCACGGCGCAGACCGGCAGGCCGATCGCGGAGATCGGCTGGGTGAAGAGGCCGAACATGGGGCGCAGCGGCACGGTCTTGCCGCGCAGGTCCATGGTCTTCTGGCCGACCTTCGGCGCGCACATGGGGGTGGCGGGCGCGATCAGCAGGTCGAATTCCTCGAACAGGGCCGCCGCCCGGCCGGCGTACCAGCGCCGCACCTGATGGGCCCGGACCGACCAGGCGGCGGGCAGCAGGGCGCCGGCGAGGAAACGGTCCCGCGTCTCGGGATCGAAGTCCGCCGCCCTGGCGCGCAGCCGGCCCAGGTGAAAGGCGGCGCTTTCCGTATTGGTGATGATGAAGGCCGCGGCCCTGCCTTCCGCCGCCCCCTCCAGTTCGACGGTCGCGCGGGCGCCCAAGGCCCCGGCCACCAGACCGACGGCGCGCGCCGCCTCGGGCATGCCTTCGGTATCGAAGTGACCGCCGAGCACGGCGACCTGCAACCCGCCGATGCCGGCATCCAGGATCGGCGAGACGGCTTCGACCGGCCGCTTCACGCAGGCGTGGTCCTCCGCGTCGTGCCCCTGCATCAGGTCGTAGGCGAGAGCGAGGTCGGCCGTGCAGCGGGCGAAGGGCCCCAGATGGTCGAGACTGTCGCAGAAGGGAAAGCTGCGGCTGCGCGGCAGGCGGCCATAGGTCGGCTTCAGGCCGAAGATGCCGCACAGCGACGACGGCACCCGGATCGAGCCGTTGGTGTCGGAGCCGAGCGAGATCGGCGCCAGCCCGCCCCCGGTGGCGGCACCGCAGCCGGACGAGGAGCCGCCGGCCATATGGTCCGGGTCGTGGGGGTTGCGGCAGGCGCCGTCGTGAAAATTCTCGCCCGTGAAGTCATAGGCGTATTCGCCCATGTTCAGGCCGCCCAGGATGACCGCGTCCGCCGCCAGCAGGCGTTCCACCAGCACGGCGTCGCGCCGTGCCGGGTTGCGCTCGCGGTTGATCAGGCTGCCGGCCCGCGTCGGCAGGTCCTCGAGATCGAACAGATTCTTCACCGCGAAGGGCACGCCGGCCAGCGGCCCCAGGCGCTCGCCCCTGGCGTGGCGATCGTCGATCGCCTGGGCGATGGCGAGTGCCCGTTCGGCGGTGACGTCGGTATAGGCGTTCAGAGTGGGATCGACGGTCGCGATCCGGTCGAGAAAGAGGCGCGTGACCGCGACGGCGGTGGTGCGCCCGTCGCGGACGGCGGATGCGATCTCATGGGCCGGGGCGAAGGGATCGACGCTCATGCCCCCTCTCCCTTGGGTGCCACCGGCTCGAAGGTGCCGTCGAGGTCCAGGGTATCGGCCGGCACCGGCGCCGCTTCGACCAGGGCCGCCATGTCGGCGGCGAGCTTCAGGAACTGGAGAACGCCGGGGCGCTGCGACGGGGTGATGGTCAGGCCGAGAAGGGCGGCATTGGCGTCTAGACAGGCTTCGGGATCGAAATCGGCAGGCATGAGCACCTCGAACGGACGGCGACAGGCAGGCAGGCCATGGGCAGAGCATACAGTGAAAAAGGTGCCGCCCCGAGACGCTTCTCGGCGGGCCGGGAAGCGTCTCGGGGCGGTGTGGCGCCGGGATCCCGCGGGAGACCCCGAAAGCGGCCTTGTGGTGCGAGCCCTATTCCGCGGGTTCGGGGACCGGGTGATTGTGCCCGCCCCCGACGTTGACGGCCGACGGCACGACCCGGCGCGAGGCGAGCGCCAGGAAGGCGGCGACCAGGACATAGCCGGCGACCACCGTCGGGCTTTCGCCGATGCCGATCGAATGGCTGTGCATGAAGCCGAAGAAGGTCAGCGCCGCCGCCGCCAGGGCGAAGATGCTGGCCTTCATGAACTGGCGTTCGATGATGAAGACGGCGATGGCGCCGAGCATCAGCCCGCCCAGGATGGCGCCGCCGCCGAGCACTTCGAGCCCGTGGTAGAGCACGCCGTTCATGCCGAGCTTGTCGATGCCGACGGCCGCCGCCGAGGTGCCGGCGGCGCCGAGGGCGCCGTCGATCTGAACCTTGGCCCAATCCGCCAGATGGGGCGTCAGCGCCAGCACGATGGCGGGGGCATGGCGATGCGGGGTCTCCTGGAAGGCCTGGGAGCCGATGAGCATGCCGATATAGAGAAGGATGGGCGAGATCGCCACGACCGGCACCAGGGCCAGCAGCACGGCGATGATGCCGAACCACGACAGCACGATGACCATGGCGCCGACGGCCGCCGAATAGCCGATGCGCCCGCCCATGGCCTTCCAGCCCGGATGGCCGATATAGACCGCGTTGATGAAGGGATTGCCCATCAGGCAGCCGATCAGGGAGACGACGCCGTCCGCCGTCAGCACCCGCGTGGTCGGATAGGCGTCGCCCGCGACTTCCGCCGATTCCACATTGTCCATGGCCTCGACAAGGTCGTAGATGCCGAAGGGAATGGCGGTGACCAGGATGATGCCGAGGAAGTTGAAGCCGTGGAAGACATGGTCGAAGGCCGGGATCGGGATCGAGAAACCGAAGGACGAGAAGGCCTCGCCCAGCCCCGCGACCGACATGCCGCCGAAATCGAAGCCGAACAGGGTGGAGCCCCAGGCGATGACCATGCCGGCGGCGATGGCGACCAGACCGGCCGGAATGCCCTTCGGATATTTCAGCCCGCCGAACCAGGCCATGAGGATGACGCAGAAACAGGCGAGCCCGATCACCGGCGTCATGAACATCTCCAGCGCCGGCTTCATCGAGATGAAGGTGACCGAGACGCCGGCCAGCGTGCCGAGGAGGGCGGCGCGCGGCGTGATGCGCCGGATATAGGGCGCGACGAAGCCGCCGACCATCAGCACGAAGCTCTGGATGAAGACCCAGGTCAGGCCCGCTTCCCAGCCCATGATCGGATCGCCGGTCGAAAGCGAGATCGGCAGCATGATGACGAAGGTGACGACGAACATATGCGGCACGGAAATGCCGGACGGCAGGGCGCAGACGTCGGTGCGCCCGGTCTTCAGCGCCAGCCGATAGGCGAGAAATGCGTAATATCCGGTCGACAGGCACATCATCAGGCCCATGGCGGGCAGGATGCGGCCGAAGACGATGTCGTCCGGCATCTTGAGGACGAAGCGCAACAGGCCGGTCAGCACCAGCATGTTGACGAGGATGTTGGTGCCGAACCCGAAGAAGGCGTTGAAGTCGCCCGGTGTCCAGATTTTCGGCTTGGTAAGCGCCGTCATGATCCCACCCCCTGCACTATTCCGCCGCTTCTGCGGCGGATGCCTCGAGCGCCGAAACGACCCTGGCCGCATCGGTCACCCACCCAAAGATGCCGCCTTGCGCCTTCACCATGCGCAGCGCGACGTCGTGAAATTCGGGAAAATAGGAACCGCAGGCGTCGCCCACGGCAATGCAGCGATAGCCGCGGTCGTTGCCCTCGCGGATCGTCGTGTGGACGCAGACCTCGGTGGTGACGCCGCAGACCAGCAGCGTGTCGATCGCCTTGTTGGCGAGGACGAGCCCGAGGTCGGTGGCGAAGAAGGCCCCCTTGCCCGGCTTGTCGATCACCACCTCGCCCTCGATCGGATAGAGTTCGGGGATGATGTCCTGGCCCGGTTCGCCCCGGATCAGGATCCGGCCCATGGGCCCCGGCGCGCCGATCCTGTGGGTCGGGCTGCCCCGGTTCACCTTGGCCGGCGGCGCGTCGGAAAGATCGGGGCGATGGCCCTCGCGGGTGTGGACGACCAGCATGCCGGCACGGCGCGCCGCCGCCAGCAGGGCCTTGGCCGGCGGGATCGCCTTCGCCAGCAGGGAGACGTCGTTGCCCAGCGTCTCGCCGAAACCGCCAGGTTCGAGAAAGTCGCGCTGCATGTCGATGATGACCAGCGCCGTCTTCTCGACCGACGCGCTGATCTTCCCCGGCTCTGCATCGATGATCATCGTCGTCATGCCCAGCCTCCTTTGTTGTCTTGTATGCAATGCAAGAGGCGGACCAAGCCCCACCGCACCTGCGAATGCGGCGTAGCCGTCTGTTTTCAAAGGGTATTTGGAGAGGTCGTGAAGTGATTAAACTGTATGCGAGGCATTGTTGATGCTCAAAAAAACAGCATGTATACAATTTATAATCAGTGACGCCGCAAAATGGCCCGTTTGCGCAGGAGAGCAGGATGAGTGAGACGCCCCTTCCCGGCCCGGTCCCGGGCTTCGCCGTCGACGATCCGGCGACCGTCGCCGAAATCACGGCGGCCTTCGAGGCCTACGAGCGGGCGCTGATGGCGAACGACGTCGCGGCACTCGGCTATTTCTTCTGGTCCGATCCCCGGGTGCTGCGCTACGGCCCGACCGAGAACCTCTATGGCCCGGAAGCGATCGCGAACTATCGCGCGGCGCGCGACGTGACCGACATGGCCCGGCGCCTGGAAAACACCCGCATCCACGCCTTCGGTCCCGATTTCGGGGTGGCCAATACCGAATATGTCCGCCTGAAGTCCGGCAAGCGCGGCCGCCAGACCCAGGTCTGGGCCCGCCTCGCCGACGGCTGGCGCATCGTCTCGGCCCACGTCAGCCTTTTGCCCTGAAACCCAAGAGGGAACGCAAAAGGGCGGAACCTCGCGGCTCCGCCCTTCTTTCGCGCCGGAACGCGGTCAGCCGCAGGAATAGAGACCGCCGGCCTTGTTGATGATGCCGTTGTATTCCTTGAAGATGCCGACGACCTTGGCCTTCAGCTCGCTCTCGGCCGCGATCTCGTCCCAGAACTTCAGGGCGGCCTGCTCCACCTGGCCCCATTCGCCGGCGGGAATGGTGCGCAGCTTCAGCTTGTCGCCGGTGGCGCGCAGCTTCGCCTCGCCGCCCCAGTACCACTGGTTGCGATAGGTGTGGCTGGCCTCGACGCAGGCCATGTAGAGCTCCTTCAGGTGCTCCGGCAGCTCCATCCACTTCTTCTCGTTGGCATACCAGGAACCGATCCAGGCGCCGGAGATATTGTTGGTCAGGAAGTGGTCGGTGACGTCGGCCCAGCCCACCGTGTAATCCTCGGTGATGCCCGACCAGGACATGCCGTCCAATTCGCCCGTCTGCACCGCGACCTGCACGTCCTCATAGGGCAGCGTCACCGGCACCACGCCGAACTGGGCGAGGAAACGGCCGGCGGTCGGGAAAGTGTAGAGGCGCAGCCCCTCCAGATCGGCGAGCGACTTCACTTCCTTCTTGGTGTTGAAGTTGCACGGATCCTGCCCCGCGGCCGAAAGCCAGACCACGCCGCCCGCCTTCTTGTAGGCGTCGCGCCAGATGTCGGCCAGGCCGTATTGCTGGAACAGGGTCGGCACGTCGAGAGCGTGCTTGGTGGCGAAGGGGAAGTAACCGCCGAAGACCGAAACCTCGACCGGCGCCGACATGCTGTCATCGTCGGAATGGACGGCGTCGATGGTGCCGTTCTGGAGCGCGCGGAACAGCTCGCCCGTCGGCACCAGCTGGTCGGCGTAATAGACCTCGATCTCCATCTCGCCGTTGGCCGCCTTGTTGAAGGCGTCGACGAAGGGCTTGGTCACGAACTGGCCGAGGACGGAACCGGCATAGGTCTGCAGGCGCCACTTGATGGGTTCCGCCGCCTTGACGTAGGGCGCGCCGATCGTGGTGGCCGCCGCCGTGGCGACGGCACCGGTGCCCGCCTTCTTCATGAAATCGCGCCGGCTGGTGCTCTTGGGCGCCGTCAGGTCCTTGATCTTCTTCGTCATCATCTGCCTCCACAATGAACGCTGGTCTCAGCCGTAGAAGTAATCGGGCAGCCAGGTGGCTATCCCCGGGAAAGCGCCGATGATGATGAGCGTGAAGATCATCAGCGCGACGAAAGGCACGATGGAGCGATAGATGTCCGGCAGCGTGATCTCGGGCGGCGCCATCGATCGCATCAGGAAGAGGTTGTAGCCGAAGGGCGGCGTCAGATAGGCGACCTGGCAGGTGATGGTGTAGAGCACGCCGTACCAGATCAGGTTGAAGTCCAGTTCCGCCGCCAGCGGGATGAACAGCGGCGCCACGATCACCAGCATCGCCGTATCGTCGAGGAAGACGCCGAGGATGAGGAAGGTGAGCTGCATCAGGATCAGCACCGTCCAGCGGTCGAGGCCGAGGTCGGCGAGGAAGAGCTGCTCGATCGACTTCACCGCGCCCAGCCCGTCGAACACCGCGCCGAAGCAGAGCGCCGCCAGGATGATCCACATGAACATGCAGGAGATCGCCAGCGTCTTCCGCGTCGTGTCGTGCAGCACCTTCCAGGTCATGCGCCCGCGCGCGATGGCGGCGACGATGGAGGCGGTGGCGCCGACGGCCGAGCTTTCGACCAGGCTGGTGACGCCGGTCAGGAACAGCCCGGTCATGGAGACGAAGATCGCGAGCGGAATGATGCCGGCGCGCAGCAGGGCGAACTTGTCGGACCAGGAATAGCTGGCGCGCTCCTCCTTCGACAGCGGCGGACCGAGATGCGGCTGAAACCCGTTCCGTATCACGATGTAGAGGATGAACAGCGCCGCCATCAGGAGGCCGGGAAAGACGCCGGCCATCCACAGATGCCCGACCGGCTGGCGCGCGATCATGCCGTAGAGCACGAGGACGACCGAGGGCGGCACCAGGATGCCGAGGGTCGAGCCCGCCTGGATGACGCCGGTCACCATGATCTTGTCATAGCCCCGGCGCAGCAGTTCCGGCATGGCGATGGTGGCGCCGACCGCCATGCCGGCGACCGAAAGCCCGTTGATCGCCGAGATGATGACCATCAGCAGGATGGTGCCGATGGCGAGCCCGCCCCGGACCGGCCCCATCCAGACGTGGAACATGCGGTAGAGATCGTCGGCGATCCGCGATTCCGCCAGCATGTAACCCATGAAGACGAAGAGCGGCAGGGTCAGCAGCGGATACCACTTCATCAGCTTCATGGCGGCGGAGAAGCTCATCTGCGCCGAACCGTCGCCCCACAGCAGCAGGGCGGAGGCGGCGCCGACGAAACCGATGACCGCGAACACCCGCTGCCCCGTGAGCAGCAGGACCATCATGCTGGAGAACATGAGGAGGGCGATGAGATCGTAGCTCACGAGACGGCCTCGCCCTTGATCACCGCCCAATCCTTGAACAGGATCGCGACCGACTGCAGGAGGGCGAGGCCGATGCCGATGCACATGACCACCTTCACCGGGGCGACATAGGGCCGCCAGGCGGAGAAGCTGCGCTCGCCGGTCTCGAAGGCATAGACCGTACTGTCGATGGCGCCATAGAACAGCAGGCAGATGAAGAACAGCATGGCGAGGTCGGTGAAGATGTTGACCTTGGCCTTGCGCGTCACGGTCCAGCCGCCATAGAGCAGGTCCATGCGCACATGTTCCTCATGTTTCAGCGACCAGGCCCCGCCCAGCAGGTAATAGGCGACCATGACGAACTGGCCCAATTCCACGCCCCAATTGATGGGCAGGAAAAACACCTTCATGATCGACGAATAAAGCAAAAGAAAAAGCAGCGCGAATACGAGGTACATCGCGACGAGGCCAGTGTAATGACTGACCGTATCCATCACTCTTATATAGGTCTTAATCGCTTTCGGCATACGCCCACCCCCGAAACACCATTAAGCCGATCCCGATCAAAGCCTATCTCAGGCCAATGCGGCCCGATACCTAATTTTTAGGCAATCAGGCGGCGCTGAAGCCGTTGTCGACGAAAATTTGTGCACCATTGACGAAGCTCGCCTCGTCGGAGGCGAGGAAGAGGGCCGCCCTGGCGACTTCCTCCGGCTCGCCGATGCGGCCCTGCTGGGCCGCCAGCGCTTCGTCCGAAACGTCGACGCCCAGCGCCTGGAGATCCTTCACCTCGCGAAGGCCGTGGGGTGTCCGGATGAAGCCGGGGCAGACGGCGTTGCAGCGGATGTTGCGGTCGCGGAATTCAACCGCTATGGCGCGGGCGAACATGTGGCACGCGCCCTTGGTGGTGTCGTAGAGCACTTCCATGGGCGTGGCATAGACCGCCGAAATGGAGGACGTGCAGACGATCGAGCCGCCGCCCGCCGCGATCATCCCGGGCAGCACCGCCCGGGTCATCAGGAACATGGAGCGCACGTTGACGGCGTGCAGCCAGTCCCATTCCGAGACCGTGATGTCGAGGAAGGGTTTGATGACGATGGTGCCGGCGTGATTGAACAGGGTGGTGACGGGACCGAGCGCCTCGGTCGCCCTGGTGACGGCGGCCTGGACCTGGGCTTCGTCCGACACGTCGGCGGCGAAGGCTTCGGCCGTGCCGCCGGCGGCGCGGATCGTCTCGACCGTCTCCCGCGCGGCGGCTTCGTTGATGTCGACGATGGCGACCCTGGCCCCTTCCGCCGCGAAGAGTATGGAAGCGGCGCCGCCCATGCCGGTCGCCCCGCCGGAAATGATCGCCACCTTGCCGTCCAGACGCCCCGCCATCGCACATACTCCACAACCGGCCCGCGGCCGTTTGCCGGGCCGCAAATTTGTTTCCTGTGGCGATATGGTGGTTGCTGCGCCCGCGTTGCGTACATATCCCCAAAGGGATAGTTTTTGGGCACTTCAAGGCCCGGCAGCGCGAGGGAGACGCAATCTTGGGCATGGCCCAGTGGCATGACCGCACACCGATACTGGTTTCCCTGATCGGCCGGCCGGATTTCGGCCCGGCGCTGGACCTTGCCCTGTCCCAGGTCGCGGCTTTCGACCTGACCTGTGTCTTCGCCTATCCGGGGGAGGAACGGCCACTTCTGCTCCACGACGGGCTGCGCGGCGTTTCCTCCCCGGCCATCATGGCGAATTACCTTAACGGCACCTATCTGCTGGACGCGGTCTATGCCGCCTGCCGCCGCCCCGTGCCGGACGGCCTGTATCGCCTGCGCGAACTGGCGCCGGACGATTTCTTCGAGGGCGACTATTTCAAGTCACCGGCCGTCCATCCCTGCATTTCGATGGAGACGGGGACCCTGGCGGAAGAGATCGTCTTCATCGCCGCCCTCTCGCCCTCGACCCGCCTCGCCTATTCGCTGATGCGCCAGAACGGCCGCGAGACATTCACCGAGACGGAGATGGAGGCGCTGCGCACCGCCGCCCCCATGGTCACGGCCCTGCTCGCCCAGCACTGGCGCAGCCATGTCCCGGCCGACGGCGCGGTGGACGGCGCCCTCCTCGAACGCGCCTTCTCGAGCTTCCGGCCCGGCACCCTGACGGCTCGGGAACAGACCATCGTCAGCCTGGTGCTGCGCGGCCATTCCTCCCTCTCCATCGCCCGCCTGCTCGATATCGCCGAAGGCACGGTGAAGAACCACCGCAAGCACATCCACGCCAAACTCGGCATCTCCAGCCAGACCGAACTCTTCAACCTGTTCATCGGCCATCTGATCGGGGAGGCGTAGAGCCGGCATTCCAACGTCTTCATTTTTGATTATAATGAAGACGCATATCTTGGAGGATGGCCCGTGTCCCGCACCACGACGATGACCGTCCGCGTCAGCGGCGCCCTCAGCGAATTTGTCGCCTCGAATGTCGGCGAGGACGGCAGCTATGAAAACGTCAGCGAATATATTCGCGACCTCATTCGCCGCGACAAGGAACGGGTGGAGCGTGAAGCCTTCGACCGCCTGAAGGCCGAACTGACGCGAGCTTTCGCCGCGCCCGAGACATCCTACCGGCCGATCACCGCCGCCGAAATCGTCGCCCGCAACGAAGACTGAGCGGCCCATGGCCACGGTCCGCGTCCAGGAATCCGCCACGTTCCGGCTCGACGAGATTTATCGCTATACCCGCGACCGCTGGGGCCGCGATCAAGCCGCCGCCTATATCACCGGCCTCTTCGCCAGCTTCGACATGATCGAGCGCCGGGGCGTGACCTCCCGCCCCATCCCCGCCGAATTCGGCCTCGACGGTTACGTTTATCGTTACCAGCGCCACTTTGTCTATTGGCGCCGGCTCTCTGACGGCGACATCGGTATCGTCACCATCCTGCACGAGCGCATGCATCAGATCGACCGCTTCCGCGACGATTTCGTGTGACGGAACTTGCCCCCATTATCATCCTGACCCGGGCCGAAACCTTTCACGAGCGGGCGCCTTTTCCGGATGAAAGCGTCGGGGCGGCCCGTCCTTTGGCAAAAGAAAAGGCCCGGGACGTCACCGTCCCGGGCCTTGTCGTTCGTGCCGTCACACCGCTCAGGCGGCGTCGGGGTTGTCCTCGACAGCCGGCATGTCGCCGCGTTCGAGGGCCGCCAGTTCCTTGTCGCGGTCGTGGGCGACTTCCTTCAGGCGGTTCATCATGGCGCCGGTACCCGCCGGGATCAGGCGGCCGACGATGACGTTCTCCTTCAGGCCGACCAGGCTGTCGACCTTGCCGGCGGTCGCCGCTTCGGTCAGCACGCGCGTGGTTTCCTGGAAGGACGCCGCAGAGATGAAGGAGCGGGTCTGCAGCGAGGCCTTGGTGATGCCCTGCAGAACCGGGCTGCCGGTCGCGGGGCGCAGGCCCAGCTTGATCGTCCTTGCGTTCTCTTCCTCGAACTCGACGCGGTCCACCTGCTCGCCCTGGAGGAAGGTGGTGGCGCCCGAGTCCTCGATCTCGACCTTCTGCAGCATCTGGCGAACGATCACCTCGATGTGCTTGTCGTTGATCTTCACGCCCTGGAGCCGGTAGACGTCCTGGATCTCGTTGACGAGATAGCGGGCGAGCGCCTCGACGCCCATGACCTTCAGGATGTCGTGCGGCGCCGGATTGCCGTCGAGGAGATAGTCACCCTTCTGGATGATGTCGCCTTCCTGGACCGTGATGTGCTTGCCCTTCGGGATCAGATATTCCTGGGCATCGGCATCGTCGCCTTCCAGCGGCTGCAGGATCAGGCGGCGCTTGTTCTTGTAGTCCTTGCCGAATTCGACACGGCCCGAACGCTCGGCGATAATCGCGTGATCCTTCGGCCGGCGCGCCTCGAACAATTCGGCGACGCGCGGCAGACCGCCGGTGATGTCGCGGGTCTTGGCCGATTCCAGCGGGATACGGGCCAGCACGTCGCCGGCGTTGATCTTGCCGCCGTCCTCGACCGAGAGGATGGAGCCGGCGGCCAGGAAGTAGCGCACTTCCGTGCCGTTCGGCTGCAGGACCGGGTTGCCGGCCTCGTCGCGCAGACCGATGCGGGGACGCAGGTCGCCCGCCTTCGGCTGGCCACGCCAGTCGACCACTTCCTTCGAGGCGATACCCGTCGCCTCGTCCATCACCTCGCGCATCGACACGCCTTCGACGAGGTCCATATAGGCCGCGTAACCTTCGCGTTCCGAGATGATCGGCAGGGTCCGGGGATCCCATTCGACCAGCTTGGTGCCCTTGGTCACGGTCTGGCCGTCGTCGACGAAGAGACGCGCGCCATAGGAGACGCGGTGACGCGCCCGCTCGCGGCCGTTGTTGTCGATCAGGATGAGTTCGCAGTTGCGGCTCATCACGATCATGCGGCCCGAGCCGTCGATGACGATCTGGCGGTTGTTGATCTTCAGCGTACCGTCGATCGTCGCCTCGAGGCTGTTCTTTTCCGAGAACTGCGCCGCGCCGCCGATGTGGAAGGTGCGCATGGTGAGCTGGGTGCCCGGCTCGCCGATCGACTGCGCCGCGATGACGCCCACGGCCTCGCCCATGTTGACGTTGGTGCCACGCGCCAGATCACGGCCATAGCACTTGGCGCAGGCGCCGCCGTCGGCCTCGCAGGTCAGGACCGAACGGATCAGCACCGACTGCACGCCGGCCGCGTTGATACGCTCGACGTCGTCCTCGACGATCATCTCGCCGGCGGCGACCAGCAGGGCCTGCGACGAGGGATCGACCACGTCGACGGCCGCAGTACGGCCGAGGATACGGTCGCCCAGGGGCTCGATGACGTCGCCGCCCTCGACCACTTCGGAGACGGTCAGGCCGTTCGAGGTGCCGCAGTCGTCGATGACGATGATGCAGTCCTGGGCCACGTCGACCAGGCGACGGGTCAGGTAACCCGAGTTCGCCGTCTTCAGGGCGGTGTCGGCCAGACCCTTGCGGGCGCCGTGGGTCGAGTTGAAGTACTCGAGCACGGAGAGGCCTTCCTTGAAGTTCGAGATGATCGGCGTCTCGATGATCTCGCCCGACGGCTTGGCCATCAGGCCGCGCATGCCGGCGAGCTGCTTCATCTGGGCCGCCGAACCGCGGGCACCGGAATGGGCCATCATGTAGATCGAGTTGATCGGCGTGGCGCGGCCGGTCTCCTCGTCGATCACGACCGAGGAGATTTCCTTCATCATCTCGTCCGCGACCTTGTCGGTGCACTGGGCCCAGGCGTCGATGACCTTGTTGTACTTCTCGCCCTGGGTGATCAGGCCGTCGAGATACTGCTGCTCGTATTCCTTGGCCTGCTCCTTGGTCGCGGCGACCAGGGCTTCCTTGGCGTGCGGCACGACCATGTCGTCCTTGCCGAAGGAAATGCCGGCCCGGCACGCACGGTTGAAGCCCAGCGCCATCAGGCGGTCGGCGAAGATCACCGTCTCCTTCTGGCCGCAATGGCGGTAGACCGTGTCGATGACCGTCGAGATGTCCTTCTTGGTCAACAGCTTGTTGATCATGGCGAAGGGCACGAAGGGATGGCGCGGCAGGATCTCGGACAGCAGCATGCGACCCGGCGTGGTCTCGACGCGGACCACGATCGGATTGCCTTCGCCGTCGACCGTGTGCAGGCGCGCGCGGATCTTCGAATGCAGGGTGACCGCCTTGGTATCGAGGGCCGCCTGGATCTCGTTGATGTTGGCGAACGCCATGCCCTCGCCCGGTTCGTTCGGGCGGTCCATGGTCAGATAGTAGATGCCGAGCACGATGTCCTGCGACGGCACGATGATCGGCTTGCCGTTCGCCGGGCTCAGGATGTTGTTGGTCGACATCATGAGGACGCGGGCTTCGAGCTGGGCTTCCAGCGACAGCGGCACATGGACCGCCATCTGGTCACCGTCGAAGTCGGCGTTGAAGGCGGCGCAGACCAGCGGGTGGAGCTGGATCGCCTTGCCCTCGATCAGGGTCGGCTCGAACGCCTGGATGCCAAGACGGTGCAGCGTCGGCGCACGGTTCAGCATGACCGGATGCTCGCGGATCACCTCTTCCAGGATGTCCCAGACTTCCGGACGCTCCTTCTCGACCATCTTCTTCGCCATCTTGATCGTCGTGGCGATGCCCTTCAGGTCGAGCTTGGCATAGATGAACGGCTTGAACAGTTCGAGCGCCATCTTCTTCGGCAGGCCGCACTGATGGAGCTTCAGCTCCGGACCCACCACGATGACCGAACGGCCCGAATAGTCGACGCGCTTGCCGAGGAGGTTCTGGCGGAACCGGCCCTGCTTGCCCTTCAGCATGTCGGAGATCGACTTGAGGGGCCGCTTGTTGGCGCCCGTGATGACGCGGCCGCGACGGCCGTTGTCGAACAGGGCGTCGACCGCCTCCTGCAGCATGCGCTTCTCGTTGCGGACGATGATGTCCGGCGCGCGCAGCTCGATGAGGCGCTTCAGGCGGTTGTTGCGGTTGATGACGCGGCGATAGAGATCGTTCAGATCCGAGGTCGCGAAACGGCCGCCGTCGAGGGGGACGAGCGGGCGCAGTTCCGGCGGAATCACCGGCACGACGGTCAGGATCATCCATTCCGGGCGGTTGCCGGACTCGATGAAGGACTCGATCAGCTTCAGGCGCTTCACGATCTTCTTCGGCTTCGCCTCCGAGGTCGTGGTGGCCAGTTCCTGGCGCAGCTCATCGCGCTCGGTCTCGAGGTCCAGACGCTCCAGCATCTTGCGGATCGCCTCGGCACCGATGCCGGCCTCGAAGCTGTCCTCGCCGTATTCGTCCTGGGCGCGCAGATAATCGTCCTCGTTGAGGAGCTGGTTGCGCTTCAGGGCGGTCAGGCCCGGCTCGGTGACGACATAGTTCTCGAAGTAGAGAATGCGCTCCAGATCCTTCAGCGTCATGTCGAGCAGAAGGCCGATGCGGGACGGCAGCGACTTCAGGAACCAGATGTGCGCGACCGGCGAGGCCAGTTCGATATGGCCCATGCGCTCGCGGCGCACCTTCGAGAGCGTGACTTCGACGCCGCACTTCTCGCAGGTGATGCCGCGATACTTCATGCGCTTGTACTTGCCGCACAGGCACTCGTAGTCCTTGATCGGCCCGAAGATCTTGGCGCAGAACAGGCCGTCCCGCTCCGGCTTGAAGGTGCGGTAGTTGATCGTCTCGGGCTTCTTGATCTCGCCGTGCGACCAGGCGCGGATCTTCTCGGGGCTGGCGATCGAGATCTTGATCTGATCGAAGGCCTGGGTACCGGGAGTTTGCCCGAAAAGGGCCATGACCTCTTGGTTCATCACTTTGCTCCCTCAGGCGCCGCGGGCGTCCCCGCGCGCTCGGTTGCGAAAATCATCATCGTCGAATGCGGCATGAACATGGACGTCGCGCGGATCACGCGACGTCCTTGCCGCCCATGTCGACGTTCAGGCCCAGCGACCGCATTTCCATGACGAGAACGTTGAACGATTCCGGAATACCGGCCTCGAAATTGTCCTCGCCGCGCACGATCGCCTCATAGACCTTGGTACGGCCAGCGACGTCGTCCGACTTCACGGTCAGCATCTCCTGGAGGGTATAGGCGGCGCCGTAAGCCTGCAGCGCCCAGACCTCCATTTCACCGAAGCGCTGGCCGCCGAACTGGGCCTTGCCGCCCAGCGGCTGCTGGGTGACGAGGCTGTAGGGACCGATCGACCTGGCGTGGATCTTGTCGTCCACCAGGTGATGCAGCTTCAGCATATAGATGTAGCCGACCGTGACCTTGCGGTCGAAGGCTTCGCCCGTGCGGCCGTCGATCAGGGTGCTCTGGCCCGAGGTGGCGAAGCCCGCCCGCTCCAGATAATCCTCGATGTCGGCCGGCTGGGCACCGTCGAACACAGGGGTCGCCATGGGCACGCCGCGGCGCAGGTTCTCGGCCATCTCGAGGAGTTCGCGATCCTCGAGCGGTTCGATCTTCTGCGCGTATTCGGCGGGCGAATAGACGTTCGCCAGCTTCTCGCGCAGTGCCGCCACCTGTTCGGCGCCGCGACGGATCTTGTCCGCCGCCTCGCCGATCTGGCGGCCGATGCCGGCCGCGGCCCAGCCCAGATGGGTCTCCAGGATCTGGCCGACGTTCATGCGCGACGGCACGCCCAGCGGGTTCAGCACGATGTCGACGTTGGTGCCGTCCTCGAGATAGGGCATGTCCTCGCGCGGCATGATGCGCGAGATGACGCCCTTGTTGCCGTGGCGGCCCGCCATCTTGTCGCCGGGCTGGAGCTTGCGCTTCACCGCGACGAAGACCTTGACCATCTTCATCACGCCGGGCTGCAGCTCGTCGCCGCGCTGAAGTTTCTCGACCTTGTCCTCGAAGCGCTTCTGCAGGCGATCCTTGGCGTCGTCGAAGTGATGCTTCAGGGCCTCGATGTCGAGGTTGGCCTGCTCGTCGCCCTTGAGCGCGATCTGCCACCACTGGCCCTTGGTCAGCTCGCCGAGGCTCGCCTCGTCGACCGTGGTGCCGGCGCGCATGCCCTTCGGGCCGGACGCGACCAGCTTGCCCATCAGGTTCGCCTTCAGGCGGCCGTAGACGTTGCGCTCCAGGATCGCGAGTTCGTCGTCGCGGTCCTTGGCCAGCGTCTCGATCTGCTCGCGCTCGATCGCCAGCGCACGCTCGTCCTTGTCGACGCCGTGGCGGTTGAAGACGCGGACCTCGACCACCGTGCCGGCCACGCCCGGCGGCAGGCGCAGCGAGGTATCGCGCACGTCCGACGCCTTTTCGCCGAAGATGGCACGCAGCAGCTTCTCTTCCGGCGTCATCGGGCTTTCGCCCTTCGGCGTCACCTTGCCGACCAGGATGTCGCCCGGCTTCACCTCGGCGCCGATGTAGACGATGCCCGCCTCGTCGAGGTTCTTCAGGCCTTCTTCACCGATGTTCGGGATGTCGCGGGTGATTTCCTCGGGCCCGAGCTTGGTGTCGCGGGCCATCACCTCGAATTCCTCGATGTGGATCGAGGTGAAGACGTCCTCCGACACGATCCGCTCCGAGATCAGGATCGAATCCTCGAAGTTGTAGCCGTTCCACGGCATGAACGCGACGAGCACGTTCCGGCCGAGCGCCAGTTCGCCCAGTTCGGTCGAGGGGCCGTCGGCGATGATGTCGCCCTGGGCCACGCGGTCGCCCACCTTCACAAGCGGACGCTGGGTGATGCAGGTGTTCTGGTTGGAACGCTGGAACTTCGACAGACGGTAGATGTCGACGCCCGAGGCCGCCGGATCCGTCTCCTCGGTGGCACGCACGACGATGCGGGTACCGTCGATCTGGTCCACCACGCCCGACCGGCGCGCGACGATGGTGACGCCGGAATCCCGGGCCACCGTCGCTTCCATGCCGGTGCCGACCAGCGGCGCTTCCGCCTTGATCAGGGGCACGGCCTGGCGCTGCATGTTCGAGCCCATGAGGGCGCGGTTGGCGTCGTCGTTCTCGAGGAACGGGATGAGCGCCGCGGCGACCGAGACCAGCTGCTTCGGCGACACGTCCATCAGCTGGATGGTCGAGGGCAGGCGCATCTCGAACTCGCCCGCCTCGCGGCAGGACACCATGTCGGCGACGAAGCGGCGGTCCTCGTCCAGCTCCGCGTTGGCCTGGGCGATGACGTATTTGCCCTCTTCCATGGCCGAGAGATAGACGACCTCATTGGTCACCTGCCCGTCCACCACCTTGCGATAGGGAGTCTCGATGAAACCGTACTGGTTCACGCGGGCATAGGTCGCGAGCGAGTTGATCAGGCCGATGTTCGGGCCTTCCGGCGTCTCGATCGGGCAGATGCGGCCGTAGTGGGTCGGGTGCACGTCGCGCACCTCGAAGCCCGCGCGCTCGCGGGTCAGACCGCCCGGGCCGAGGGCCGAGAGACGGCGCTTGTGCGTGATCTCGGACAGCGGGTTGGTCTGGTCCATGAACTGCGAGAGCTGGGACGAGCCGAAGAACTCGCGCACCGCCGCCGCCGCCGGCTTCGCATTGATCAGGTCGTGCGGCATCACGGTCGCGATCTCGACCGAGGACATGCGCTCGCGGATCGCCCGCTCCATGCGAAGGAGACCGATGCGGTACTGGTTCTCCATCAGCTCGCCGACCGAGCGGACGCGACGGTTGCCCAGGTGATCGATGTCGTCGATCTCGCCCCGGCCGTCCTTCAGTTCGACCAGGGTCTTGATGACGGCCAGGATGTCTTCCTTGCGCAGCGTGCGCTGGGTGTCCGGCGTCTCGAGGCTGAGGCGCGAATTCATCTTCACGCGACCGACGGCCGAGAGGTCGTAACGCTCCTCGTCGAACAGCAGGCCCTCGAACAGCGCGGAGGCGGTCTCGAGGGTCGGCGGCTCGCCCGGGCGCATGACGCGGTAGATCTCGATCAGCGCCTGTTCGTAGGCCTGGCTCTTGTCCGCCATCATGGTGTTGCGGATATAGGGGCCGACCGTGACGTGATCGATGTCGAGCGCGGCGAATTCCTCGACGCCCGCCTCGTCCAGCACCTTGACGCTGGCTTCGGTCAGTTCCTCGCCGGCCTCGATCAGGATCTCGCCGGTCTCTTCGTTGATCATGTCGTTGGCGGCATAGCGCCCGACCAGATCGCTCGACTGGACGAAGAGTTCCTCGACGCCTTCCTCGGCCAGCTTCTTGGCCATGCGCGGCGTCACCTTGGTGCCGGCGGCGACCACGACCTTGCCGGTCTTGGCGTCGATCAGATCGACCAGCGGCTTCACGCCGCGCAGACGCTCCGGCTCGAACGGGGTGCGCCACTGGCCCTGGCCGGCGGTGCCCGAACGGCGGAACAGGATGCTGCGATAGAAGTGGTTCAGGATCTCTTCCGCGGTCAGGCCCAGGGCGAACAGCAGCGTCGTCACCGGCAGCTTGCGGCGACGGTCGATGCGCACATGGACGATGTCCTTGGCGTCGAATTCGAAGTCGAGCCAGGAACCGCGATAGGGGATCACGCGGGCGGCGAAGAGATACTTGCCGCTGGAATGGGTCTTGCCCCGGTCATGGTCGAAGAAGACGCCGGGCGAACGGTGCATCTGGGAGACGATGACGCGCTCGGTGCCATTGACCACGAAGGTGCCGTTGGCCGTCATCAGGGGCATGTCGCCCATGTAGACGTCCTGTTCCTTGATATCGAGGACGGACTTGGCGCCGGTGTCCTCGTCGGTTTCGAAGACGATGAGGCGCAGCGTCACCTTCAGCGGAGCCGCGAAGGTCATGCCGCGCTGCTGGCATTCGTCGACGTCGTATTTCGGATGCTCGAATTCGTATTTCACGAACTCGAGATGAGCGTTCTCGGAAAAGTCCTTGATCGGGAAGACCGACTTGAACACGCCCTGGATGCCGGTGTCGGTGCGGTTTTCGGCAGCGACATCCATCTGCAGGAACTGATCGTAGCTCGACTTCTGAACCTCGATCAGGTTCGGCATGGTCGTCACTTCGGGAATACGTCCGAAGCTCTTACGGACCCGCTTGCGGCCAGTGAACGAAATCGCCATGGGACCCTCGCGACAACATCTCTCTGCGCTTCATTCGATCGGATGCGGAACGGCGCGCAGTCCTCGTTCCAACATCGCCCATCCGGGCCGGCCCTTCGACGGAAGGGAAGGAACCGGGGACGGGCGAACCCGCCCCCGATCCGAATTCGGCGAAAGCCGAATTACTTGACGGTGACCTTGGCGCCAGCCGACTCGATCTGTTCCTTGATCTTGTTGGCTTCGTCCTTGGACACGCCGGCCTTGACTTCCTTCGGCGCGGCTTCGACCAGGTCCTTGGCTTCCTTGAGGCCGAGACCGGTGACGGCGCGGACTTCCTTGATCACGTTGATCTTCTTGTCGCCGGCGGCTTCGAGGATCACGGTGAACTCGGTCTGCTCTTCGGCAGCGGGGGCAGCAGCGGCGGCACCACCGCCAGCGGCGGCAACGGCGACCGGAGCGGCGGCGGAAACGCCCCACTTGTCTTCGAGCATCTTCGACAGTTCGGCGGCTTCGAGAACGGTCAGCGCCGAGAGTTCTTCAACGATACGGGCCAGATCAGCCATTTTGATACGTCCTTACTTGAGACTGGATTGGGTTGGTACGGAGGCTCACGCCGCCTGCTCTTCGTCCTTCTTGGCATAGGCCGCCAGCACCCGGGCGACCTGACCGCCGGGCGCCTGCAGCACCGAAGCGATCCGAGACGCGGGGGTCTGGAGCATGCCAAGCAGCTTGCCACGCAGTTCGTCCAGCGACGGCAGGGTCGCGAGGGCTTCGATACCCCCGACGTCCAGCGCCTGGCCGCCCATGACCGCGCCCTGAAGAACGTATTTCTTGTTCTTCTTGGCGTATTCGACCGCGACCTTGGCCGCGGCGACGGGATCGGTCGAATAGGCGATCGCGGTCGGACCCTTCATGAGATCCGACAGGCCTTCGAACTTCGTGTCCTTGAGAGCAAGCTTGGTGAGCCGGTTCTTGGAAACCTTGAAGCTGGCACCGGCAGCACGCATCTGGCGACGGAGATCGGTGATCTCCGAAACCGTCAGCCCGCTGTAGTGACCGACAACCACCAGCGACGTCTCGTTGAAGACGTCCGAGAGGTTCTCGACCAGCTCCTTCTTTGCGGCTCTGTCCACCTTGTTACTCCCGAGTTGCCCGATGGCGCGACCTGCGCCGCCGGGCCGTTTCTGCCAGAACCGAGGGGCATGCCCCGCGATCCGTGACACCTGTCCCAGGAAAGACCCAATCGCAGTCCCCGACGCATGGCCGGGGCCGAATTCTGTCTACTCCCGTCTATGCTGGCGAATTTTAAGCACCCAGGGCAGGAACCCGGGGCGCGCCGGCAGTCTCGGACAGGGCGACGATCCGTTGCCGGACCGCCCCTTCCCGGAAAGAATGCGAGCATTCTCGCCGGGAAACCTCGAAAGTCCCCCGGCCCTGCGGCCGGGAGACCCTCGAATTCACATTGGGTGAAGCGTCAGGAAACGACCGACGACACTTCGACCCGGATGCCGGGGCCCATGGAGGAGGACACGGCCACCTTCTTCAGGTAGGTGCCCTTGGCGCCCGTCGGCTTCGCGCGCGACACCGCGTCGACGAAAGCCTTGATGTTCTCTTCCAGCGCTTCCGGCGAGAAGCTCGCCTTGCCGACGCCGGCCTGCATGACGCCGGCCTTCTCGACGCGGAACTGGACCTGACCGCCCTTGGCCGCCTTGATCGCCTCGGCGACATTGGCGGTCACGGTGCCGAGCTTCGGGTTCGGCATCAGGCCGCGCGGGCCGAGCACCTTGCCGAGCTTGCCGACCACCACCATCATGTCGGGGGTGGCGATGCAGCGGTCGAAGTTGATGTTGCCGGCCTGGATCTCGGCCGCGAGGTCGTCCGCGCCGACGAGATCGGCACCGGCGGCCTTGGCCGCATCGGCCTTGTCGCCCTTGGCGAAGACGGCGACGCGCACGGTCTTGCCCGTGCCGTGCGGCAGGGTGACGGCGCCGCGCACCATCTGGTCGGCGTGACGCGGATCGACGCCCAGGTTCAGCGCGACCTCGATGGTCTCGTCGAACTTCGCGGTGGCGCGTTCCTTGATCAGCTGGACCGCATCGGCGAGCGGGTAGTTCTTGTTGCGGTCGATACCTTCCGCGGCCTTCTTCAGGCGCTTACCGACGAAAGCCATCCGATTACTCCTTCACCTGGAGGCCCATCGACCGGGCGGAGCCGGCGATCTGGCGCGCGACGGCGTCGACGTCGTTGGAATTCGAGTCCTGGATCTTGATGGCGGCGATCTCGTTGATCTGCGCCATGGTGATCGAACCCACGGTGCCGCGACCCGGGGTGGTGGAACCCTTGTTCAGGTTCACCGCCTTCTTCAGGAAGTAGGTCACCGGCGGCGTCTTGGTCACGAAGGAGAACGACTTGTCCGAATAGACGGTGATCACCACCGGCACCGGAATGCCCTTCTCCATGCTGGCCGTCGCCGCGTTGAACTCCTTGCAGAAGCCCATGATGTTGACGCCGCGCTGACCGAGCGCGGGGCCGATGGGCGGCGAAGGGTTGGCGGCGCCAGCCTTCACCTGCAACTTGATATAACCATCAATCTTCTTCGCCATAACATCCCTCCTGGCCGACCTTCACGCGAAGGCGGCCGGTTGTTCCGGGAGGTCGTGGGTACGGCCCCTGGTGGACTTTTCCAGGATGGCCTCCCTCACCGGCCCCGCGACCGCCATCGGGCGGACCGGAGCCCCTCGCCTATTCCCCTCAGATCTTCTCGACCTGAGAGAATTCCAGTTCGACCGGGGTCGCCCGGCCGAAGATCGAAACCGCGACCTTGAGGCGCGAACGCTCCAGGTCGACATCCTCCACCACGCCGTTGAACGAGGTGAAGGGGCCGTCGGCCACGCGCACCTGCTCGCCGATCTCGAAGGTGATGGTGCTCTTCGGCCGCTCGATGCCCTCCTGCACCTGATGCAGGATGCGCTGAGCCTCGGCCTCGGAGATCGGGGTCGGCTTGCCGGCCGGCCCCAGGAAACCCGTCACCTTCGCGGTGTTCTTGATCAGGTGATAGCCCTGATCGCTCATCTCCATCTTCACCAGGACATAGCCGGGGAAGAACTTGCGCTCGGCCGAGACCTTCTGGCCCCGGCGCACTTCGACCACCTCTTCGGTCGGGACCAGCACCTCGAGGATCTGGTCCTCCATGCCGTGCTGCTCGACCTGCTCGCGGATCGAGCCCGCGACCTTCTTCTCGAAGCCCGAATAGGCGTGAACGATGTACCACCGTGCCGTCATGGCCTTACGCTCCAAAGCCGAGGACGAATTCGACCGCCTTGGAAAGGCCGATGTCGACCACCAGGAAGAACAGCGACGCCACCACCACCATGATGAAGACCATCAGGGTCGTGATGCCGGTCTCCTTGCGCGTCGGCCAGGTCACCTTGGAGACTTCCTGGCGGACCTGCCGGGCAAATTCGATCGGACTCGGCTTGCTCATGCCCTGTCACTCATCCTTGTGCGGCCAACGGCCTTCAGCGGACGTCCCGGCCCGGCATCGGCGCCCGCCCCCTCGCGGGGCCGAAGTACCGACAACGAGCCGAGGGCCGGGACGCGGTCGCCCGCGTCCGGCCCTGGTCCCATTCCTATCTACCGACCGTTCGCCACCCTCGAGAAGTGGCAGGAGTGGAGGGGCTCGAACCCCCAGCCCCCGGTTTTGGAGACCGGTGCTCTACCAATTGAGCTACACTCCTGTAGCCCCGGCCGGGTACCAATCAATACCTTACTTGTCGATTCCGGCGACGACGCCGGCACCGACGGTGCGGCCGCCCTCGCGGATCGCGAAGCGAAGACCTTCGTCCATCGCGATCGGGGCGATCAGCTCGACCGTCATCGCGACATTGTCACCCGGCATCACCATCTCGACGCCGTCCGGCAGCGTCACGATGCCGGTCACGTCCGTCGTCCGGAAATAGAACTGCGGACGGTAGTTGGTGAAGAACGGGGTGTGGCGCCCGCCCTCTTCCTTCGTCAGGATGTAGGCTTCGGCCTTGAACTTCGTGTGCGGCGTGATCGAGCCCGGCTTCGCCAGAACCTGACCGCGCTCCACGTCGTCGCGACCAACGCCGCGCAGCAGCGCGCCGATGTTGTCGCCCGCCTCGCCCTGGTCCAGCAGCTTGCGGAACATCTCGACGCCGGTCACCGTCGTCTTCTTCGTCGCGCGAAGACCGACAATCTCGATTTCCTCGCCGACCTTCACGATGCCGCGCTCGACACGGCCGGTCACGACGGTGCCGCGGCCCGAGATCGAGAACACGTCCTCGATCGGCATCAGGAACGGACGGTCCTTCGGACGCTCCGGCTGCGGGATGTAGTCGTCAACCGCCGCCATCAGCTCCAGAACCGCGTCATGACCCAGCTTCTTGTCCGAGTCGTTCAGCGCGCACAGCGCCGAGCCCCGGATCACCGGAATGTCGTCGCCCGGGAAGTCGTAGGACGACAGCAGCTCGCGAACCTCGAGCTCCACAAGGTCCAGCAGCTCCTCGTCGTCGACCATGTCGCACTTGTTCAGGAACACCACCAGCGACGGCACGCCCACCTGGCGCGCCAGCAGAATGTGCTCGCGGGTCTGCGGCATCGGGCCGTCGGCAGCCGACACGACCAGGATCGCGCCGTCCATCTGCGCCGCACCCGTGATCATGTTCTTCACATAGTCGGCGTGGCCCGGGCAGTCGACGTGCGCGTAGTGCCGGTTCGCCGTCTCGTATTCGACGTGCGCCGTCGAGATCGTGATGCCCCGCGCGCGCTCCTCCGGCGCCTTGTCGATCATGTCATAGGCCGTGAACGACGCACCGCCCGTCTCCGCCAGGACCTTGGTGATCGCCGCCGTCAGCGACGTCTTGCCATGGTCGACGTGACCGATCGTACCGATGTTGCAATGCGGCTTGTCCCGCTTGAAACTTTCCTTGGCCATTTCTGCAGTCCGTCTAAAACATCGACCCAAGATGAAGGGACAGACGGCTTTCGCCGCTGTCCTGAAACTCTCTCAATGCCGGCCGCGGCCGGCGATTTCCTTCCGAGCTTGGAGCGGGTGATGGGAATCGAACCCACACAACCAGCTTGGAAGGCTGGGGCTCTACCATTGAGCTACACCCGCGCGCCAGACAATTCAGCAAGCCACCCGCTTTCGCGTTCCGCCCGTCCGTCGCCGCCGGTCCGCCGCCCTTGCCCGCCCCAGACCCTTAAGTCGATGGTGGAGGGGGTTGGATTCGAACCAACGTAGACATTCGTCGGCAGATTTACAGTCTGCTGCCATTGACCGCTCGGCCACCCCTCCACTCGGGGCTGACGTTCAGGGCGACCTGCCCGCCAGAGCGCCGCACTATGGTCATTTGGCGCGTGCTGTCAATCGGAAACAGAGAAGATTCGAAGGCCCGCGCGAAGGGCGCGGAAAGCGTCGGCCACGGCGGGGGCCCGACAGGCGCCATATGGGGATGCTCGGCCCCGATTCCCAGGGGGGCGGCCCGGCCGGCGACAAAGATCTTGCGCCGATTCCATCTTTCGTCATTAATAACTGAACAGTCAGTTACTAGAAACCATACCCCATGGCCGATCATCCCGACACCGCCGAGGCTTCGCCGCCGCCGCCCGGATCCGGTTCCGAATCCGGTTCCGGACCGCGCTGGCGCCGGCGCAAGGACGCGCGCCCTTCCGAACTGCTGGATGCCGCCCTCGCCGTCTTCATCGAGAAGGGCTTCGCCGCCGCGCGGACGGAGGACATCGCGCGCGCCGCCGGCGTCACCAAGGGCACGGTCTATCTCTATTTCCCGTCGAAACAGGCGATCTTCGAGGCGGTGGTCCGCCGTACCGTGTTCGCCCGGCTGGACCGCGTGCAGAGCCTCTTTTCCGGCCACAGGGGCCCGGTCGCCCCCGTGCTGCGCCGGGTGATCGAGGAATTGGGCACGGAGGTCGCGACCACCGACCTCGCCGCCGTCGCCAAGCTGGTGATCGCCGAGGCCGGCAATTTCCCCGACATCGCGCGCTTCTACCGCAAGGAGGTGATCGCCCGGGGCGAGACCCTGTTCGGCCATGTCTACGGCCTTGGCCGGGCGGCGGGCGAATTTCCCGATCTGCCGGTCGAGACCGTGACCAAGCTGATCATGGGCCCCGTGCTGATCGCCGCCATCTGGCGCACCACCTTCGCCCCGGTGGACGACCGGCCCTTCGATCCCGCCGCCCTGATCCGTGCCCATGCCCGGGTCCTGACCGCCGGCCTCGGTGCTCTCGCCCTGGAGGAAAGACCTTGATCCGCCCTCTCGCCACCGCCCTTCTCGCCCTTGCCCTCGCCGCCCCCCTCGCCGCCTGCGACGACGGCCCGCCGACGACGGTCCAGGGCTATGCCGAAGGCGATTTCGTCGATGTCGCGGCCAACGAGGGCGGGCGCCTGACCGCGCGCCTGGTCGAGGCCGGCGACCGGGTGGCAGCGGGCCAGCCCCTGTTCACCCTGGACGACACGGCCGCGAAGGCCGAGCGCGAACGCGCCGCCGCCAGCCTCGCGGAGGCCCGCGCCCGCCTCGCCGATATCGAGAAGGGCGCGCGCCCCGCCGATCTCGCCGTCCTCGACGCCAATGTCGCCGAAGCCGAGGCCGCCCTCGACAACGCGAGGACCGAACTGGCCCGCACCCGTCGGCTCGAAGTGAGGGCGACCGCCAGCCGCCAGGCCCTGGACCGGGCGGAAACCGCCGCCGCCCAGGCCGAAGCCCGCCTCGCCGCCGCCAGGGCCCAGCGCGCCGCCGCCGCGCTCCCCGCCCGCGACGACCAGTTGAGCGCGGCCACCGCCGCCGTCCGCGCCGCCGAGGCCGCTCTCGCCCAAGCCGACTGGCGCCTCGCCGAACGCCGGGTGGCGGCACCAGCCGCCGGGGTCGTCAGCGAAGTGATCCGCGATCCGGGCGAGGTGGTGGCCGCCGGCGCCCCGGTGCTGACCCTGCTGCCGCCCGACGGCATCAAGATCCGCTTCTTCCTGCCCGAGCCGATGCTGCCCCGGATCGCGCTCGGCGCGACGGTGCGCCTGTCGTGCGACGGCTGCGCCGACGATCTTTCCGCCCGCGTCACCTATATCGCGCCGAAGGAGGAATTCACGCCGCCGACGGTCTATACGATCGAGAACCGGCGCACCTTCGTCTTCATGGTCGAGGCGCGGCAGGCGAGCGGCGCGGCGCTCCGCCCCGGCCAGCCCCTGAGCGTCGATCTGGGGGGTATCAATCTGGAGCCCGCGCCGTGAACGGCGAACTCGCGATCGACGTCACCGGCCTGACCAAGAGCTTCGGCGGCCGCAATGTGGTCGACGACGTCTCGGTCCGGGTCCGGCGCGGCG
The DNA here is from genome assembly GCF_021568905.1 of Zavarzinia marina. GTDB lineage: Bacteria > Pseudomonadota > Alphaproteobacteria > Zavarziniales > Zavarziniaceae > Zavarzinia > Zavarzinia marina. Next base: position 140,537 of record NZ_JAKGSB010000006.1, read on the forward strand.
AGATCATGGGTTTCCTCGGCCCGAACGGCAGCGGCAAGACCACCACCATCCGCCTCCTCTGCGGCCTTCTGGTGCCGGATGCCGGCGAAGGCACCTGCCTCGGCCACGACGTGCTCCGCGAAGGCGAGGCGATCCGCCGCCAGGTCGGCTACATGACCCAGAAGTTCAGTTTCTACGAAGACCTGACGATCGAGGAAAATCTCGCCTTCGTCGCCCGCGTCTTCGAGCTGGACGACCGGCGCGGCCGGGTCGAACGCACGTTGGAACGTCTCGGCCTCGGGAACAGGCGGCGCCAGCTCGCGGGGACACTGTCGGGCGGCTGGAAACAGCGCCTGGCGCTCGCCGCCTGCATCATGCACGAGCCCCGCCTGCTGCTGCTCGACGAACCGACGGCGGGTGTCGACCCCAAGGCCCGGCGCGATTTCTGGGACGAGATCCACGAACTGGCCGAGGACGGCATGACCGTCCTCGTCTCCACCCACTATATGGACGAGGCGGAACGCTGCCACCGCATCGCCTATCTCGCCTACGGCCAGAAGCTGACCGAGGGCACGGTGGACGAGGTGGTGGCGGGCGCCGGCCTGTCCACCTTCACCGTCGACACGCCGGGCGCCGCCGCCCTCTCGCGGCGCCTGCAGGGCCGGCCCGGCGTCGATCTGGTCGCCCCCTTCGGCAATGTCCTGCACATCTCCGGCCGCGACGGCGCGGCGCTCAGGGCGACCCTGGCGGCGGCCGCGGCGGAAGGCCCGGCCTTCGACTTCATCGCCGACCGGCCGACGCTCGAGGATGTGTTCATCCTGCTGATGAACCAGTCGACGGATAATTTCGCATGAGCGCGCACACCGGCCGCTTCCGCCTCTCCCTCGCCCGGCTCTGGGCCATGGTGGTGAAGGAATTCATCCAGATGCGGCGCGACCGCCTGACCTTCGCGCTGCTGGTCGGCATTCCCATCATCCAGCTCACCCTGTTCGGCTTCGCCATCAACAATGATCCCAAGGGCCTGCCGACCATCGTCCATGTCGCCGACGCCGGCCCCCACGGCCGCAGCGTTCTCAGCGCGCTGCGCAATTCCGGCTATTTCCGCCCGACCGAGGAGGCGGTCTCGCGGGCCGAGATAGACCGCGCCCTGGAACTGGGTCGGGTGCAATTCGCCGTCACCATTCCGGCCGGATTCGAGCGCGCGCTGCGCCGGGGCGAACATCCCCAGATCCTGATCGAGGCGGACGCCAGCGACCCCGCCGCCACCGGCAATGCCATCGCCGCCCTGTCGCGGGTGATGACCAATGCCCTGGTTCACGACCGGGGCGACGTGACGCCGGCCGCGCCGCCGCCCTTCGACATCGCCGTGCACCGCCGCTTCAACCCGGAGGGCATCACCCAATACAACATCGTGCCCGGCCTGATCGGCGTCATCCTGACGATGACCATGGTCATCGTCACGGCCATGGCCATGACCCGCGAGCGCGAGCGCGGCACCATGGAGAATCTGCTGGCCATGCCGGTCCGCCCGATCGAGGTCATGCTGGGCAAGATCGTGCCGCCCATCGGCATGGGCGCCATTCAGGTCGCCGTCGTGCTGCTGGCCGCCCGCGCCCTGTTCGACGTGCCCATGACCGGCTCCTTCCCCGCCCTGATGATCGCCGTCATGCTGTTCATCGCCGCCAATCTCTGCGTCGGCTTCACCTTCTCCACCGTCGCCCGCAACCAGTTGCAGGCGATGCAGATGTCCTTCTTCTTCTTTCTCCCGTCGATCCTGCTGTCGGGTTTCATGTTCCCCTTCCGGGGCATGCCGGTCTGGGCCCAGACCATCGGCGAATGCCTGCCGCTGACCCATTTCCTGCGGGTCGTGCGGGGTGTCATGCTGCGCGGCAACGGCTTTGGCGAAGTGGCGGCCAATGCCTGGCCGCTGGTGGTGATCCTGGTGGTGGTCACCTTCGTCGCGCTGCGGCGCTACAAGCGCACGCTCGACTGATTGGCTTGGACGCGCGGGCGCTCTATAACCTCGGCCATGGACAAGCGAAAATCCGGCGGTCGCGGCCCCGCCCCAAAGCAAGGCGCCCCTTCTCGCCCGGCCGGTGGCCGGGGCAGCCGTCCCGCCGGCGGCAAGCCCAACGCGGGCAGGCGCCCCGAGGCGAAGCCGGAAGCGCGCCCGCCGCGCGAGGGCGGGCTGTGGCTCTACGGCCAGCATCCGGTCGTCGCCGCGCTCGAGAATGCGGCGCGGCGCTGTCACCGGCTGGTCGCGGTCGCGACCGACATGGAGGATCTGCCGCCCCCGGTCCGCCGCGCCGTCGAGGCCCGGGGCCTTCCCGTCGAATTCGCCGAGCGCGACGTGCTGGAGCGGATCCTGCCGCCCGCCTCGGTCCATCAGGGTCTCGCCCTCAAGGTCGAGCCGCTGGAGGAACTGGCGCTGGACGAAGCCTGCGCACGGGACGACGGCGAACGGGCCGTGGTGGTCGTGCTCGACCAGGTGACCGATCCCCACAACGTCGGCGCCATTCTCCGCTCCGCCGCCGCCTTCGGGGCCCGCGCCGTCGTCGTCACCGACCGCCATGCCCCCGGTGCAACCGCCGTGATGGCGAAATCCGCCTCGGGCGCGCTGGACGTCATTCCGCTGGTCCGCGTCGTCAACCTCGCCCGCGCCCTCGACGATCTCGGGGCCATGGGTTACTGGCGGATCGCCCTCGATGCCGACGCCCCCGCGACCCTGGCCGCGACCGATACCACCGGCGCCGTCGCCATCGTCCTCGGCGCCGAAGGGGTGGGGCTGCGCCGCCTGACGCGGGAGCGTTGCGACGCCGTCGCCAAACTGCCGATCCGGGGCATGGAATCGCTGAACGTGTCGAACGCGGCGGCGGTCGCCCTCTATGAATTGATCCGCGACGCCTGACGAAGAAGAACCGGGGGGAAGAGACATGGCCTGGACGATCAACGACGTGCCCGATCAGAGCGGCCGGACGGCCGTCGTCACCGGCGCCAATTCGGGCCTCGGCTATCACACCGCCAATGTCCTGGCGGCGCGCGGCGCCCGCGTGATCCTGGCCTGCCGCGACGGCGCCAAGGCCGAGCCGGCGGTCGACGCCATCCGCGCCAATCACCCGGGCGCCCAGGCCGAATTCCGCCATCTCGACCTCGCCGACCTGCAATCGGTGGAGAGTTTCGCCACGGCGCTGGCGGCCGACCTCGAAAGCCTCGACCTGCTCGTCAACAATGCGGGCGTGATGGCCCTGCCGCTCACGCGGACGCGGGACGGCTTCGAGATGCAGGTGGGCACCAACCACCTCGGCCATTTCGCCCTGACCGGCCGCCTGCTGCCGCTCCTCGCAAGGACGCCGGGGGCCCGTGTCGTCACCGTCGCCAGCCTCGCCCACAAGATGGGCCTGATCGACGCCGAGGATCTGAATTGGGAGAAACGGCGCTACGACAAGTGGCAGGCCTACGGCCAGGCCAAGCTCGCCAATCTGGTCTTCGCCCATGAATTGGACCGGCGCCTGAAGGCGGCGGACAGCGCGCCGATCTCGGTCGCCGCCCATCCGGGCTTCGCCGCCACCAACCTCCTGATGGCCGGCCCGCGCATGGAGAATTCGCGTCTCGGCAAAATGGCCATGGCGGCGGGCGGTGCCTTCTTCGCCCAATCGGCCGATCGGGGCGCCATCCCGATCCTGCATGCGGCGACGGCCCCCGGGGTCGACGCCGGCTCCTACTGGGGGCCCGACGGCATGGGTGAACTCTGGGGCCGGGTGCCGAAACCGGCCCGCGCCCTGCAGAAGGCCCGCAATCCCGAGACCGGGCGCAAGCTCTGGGCTCTCTCGGAACGGCTGACCGGCGTCCAATACCTCGACTGATCGCCCCCCGGTTCCGCAACCGGCGCCATCGCTCCCGCCCCGCCGGCGGCGGGCGGCGGCGCTCCGCGCCCTGCCCCCGCACCTTGACCATATGTGCAAAGTGTCATATGAAACTTGCGGGGAGATCAGACAATGGCGCTGCGTGACGCAATTCTCGTCAGCCTCGGCGACGGACCGATGTCCGGCTACGACCTCGCGAAGCATTTCGACGAGACCATCGGCTTCTTCTGGCGCGCCACCCATTCCCAGATCTATCGCGAACTCGCCAAGCTGAAGGATCGCGGCCTCGTCACCAGCGAGCACGTGCCACAATCCGGGCGGCCGAACCGCATCCTCTATTCCGTCACCGACAAGGGCCGCGAGGCGCTGCTGGAATGGTCGCGCCAGCCGGCGGCGGCGGACCCCGTGAAGGATGACTTCCTGGTCCGCCTCTACGGTCTCGAGCACATGGACATGGATGCCCTGCTGGAGCATCTGAACCAGCGCCTCGAAGGCCATCGGGAACGCCTGGCGAAATTCAGCCGGATCGCGGCCGAGGCGAGGCCCCGGACCCTCGGCGAACTCGGCCGGCTGCGCGGTCTCGAGATCGGGCTGCGCTACGAGCGCGAATGGGCGCAATGGTGCGAGGAGACCTTGCAGGCCCTCTCGCCCGAGAACATCGCGCGGTTCGACACGGTCGTCCCGCTCGACAATAAGAAAGGGAGGCCCAAACAATGACGGCAACGACCAAGCCGCACGACATCGTCGTCCGCAGGATACCCTTCGCCTTCGACGAGCGCATCGACCCGGTCTGGAACCCCGCGAAGCCGGAATGGAGCCATATGGTCAACGGTGCCTCGCTGACCATGCCCTATCTCGAACCCTTTCTGATCCGGACGGCCCGCGAGGCGATGGCGCAGGTCGAAGACCCCGGCCTGAAGGAAGACATCCGCGGCTTCATCGCCCAGGAAGGCCAGCACTATCAGAACCACCGACGCTACAACGAGCTTCTGAAGGCCAAGGGCTATCCCGAACTGGCGGACGTCGAAGCGGAAATGGAAGCCGATTTCGCCCGCATCCAGGAAAAGCCGCTGCGCTGGCGGGTCGCCTATACGGCCGGCTTCGAGACCATGACCATGGGCATCACGGAATGGCTGATCACCAACCGCCGGGACCTGTTCGGCGGCGCCGACCCTGCCGTGACCTCCTTCGTGCTGTGGCACATGGTGGAGGAGACCGAGCACAAGACCGTCGCCTTCGATCTCTACAAGGCGCTCTACGACGATTACTGGCCGCGTGTCTGGGGCATCGTCTGCGGCAGCCTGCATGTCATGAAATACAGCCGCAAAGCCTATGTCCTCATGCTGAAGAAGGACGGGCGCTGGCGCGACTGGCGCAGCCGGCTGCGCACCATGCGCATGGGCGCCGCCTTCCTGATCAACGTCGGCCGGCTGCTCGTCGGCTCGATGCGGCCGGGCCATCACCCGGACCGGGTGTCCGATCCCGACTGGGTCCGCCAGTGGACGGAGGCCTATGCCGGCCTGCCGGCCCAGCACATCCCGCTTCTGGATACGGCCGATCCCGACATACCCGCACGCTTCGCCTGAAGAAAAGCGCCGACGACGAGGGAAGGAAGACATGAACGACCAACAGAACATCAAGGCGGTCCAGCGGATGCTGATCGGCCACGGCGCCCTGCTGATCTTCGCCGCCGGCGTGATCGGCTTCGGCTTCCTGTTCTTCCTGATGGGCAAGATCGCGCTCTGGCCCATTCCGTGGGAAGTCGACTATCAGATGCCCGGCACCTATGACGCCTGGCGCATGGCCCATATGGAAGGCATCGCCAACGGCCTCCTGCTGTGGCTGACCTGCGCCGTCCTGCCCCTGCTGCCGTTCGGCGCGAAGGGCCGGCGCCGGATCGCCCTTGCCATGATCGTCATCGCCTGGACCATCGTCGTCGCCTCGGCGCTGGATCCCCTGTTCCCCGAAAGCCGGGGCCTACAGTTCGGCGGGCCCCTGACCAACCAGTTCGCCTTCTTCCTGTTCTATGTCGGCGTGCTGGGCGCCATGATCGTCCCCGCCCTCATCGCCTACCGCTGCCTGCGCCCCGCCGCCCGGACGGCCGAGGAAACGGCGGAAGTTCGCCATTGACTGGTTCGACGCGGGCGGCGACATATACGCCCTATTCCAGCCATCCCGATGGCATGCCCTTGTAGCTCAGCGGTAGAGCAGCGGTTTTGTAAACCGAAGGTCGCGGGTTCAATCCCTGCCGGGGGCACCAATCCCTTTGCCGCCCCTGCCGAATGCCGCACAACGGTGCGACGAAACGCCGGGTGGCCGCTCGCCGTTTCGCCGAAGCGCGATGAGGAAAAATGATCCGCATTCGCGGATTGGCGAGTTTTGACAATTGCCAAGCCGGGTTCAGGTTGTACCCTCGGCACGCCGCGTCTGGCACGCGGGCGAATCTGGCCAAAGGAAGCTGGCCGAAGGAATCTGGCACGTCAGCGAAGGGGAGTCGCTCCATGTCGTCTTATCCGATCGAGAAGATCGAGGGCATCGGCCCTGTGTTCGGTGCCAAGCTGAAGGAAGCCGGGATCGACACCACCGGCGATCTGCTGGCAGCGGCGGCCAGCCCCGCCGGGCGCAGCGCGCTGGCCGAAAAGACCGGTCTGACCACCAAGCAGATCCTGGAATGGGCCAACCGCTCCGACCTGATGCGGATCAAGGGCGTGGGCGAGGAATATGGCGACCTTCTGGAAGCCTCCGGCGTCGACACCGTGAAGGAACTGAAGCACCGCGTGCCGGCCAACCTGCACAAGAAGATGGCCGAGGTGAACGAGGCCAAGAATCTGGTGCGTCGCCTGCCGAGCGAATCCGAAGTAGCCAATTGGGTCGAACAGGCCAAGGACCTGCCCCCCACCCTGACCTATTGAGCGACACGACGTCCTGACGGCGTCGCCGCCATGACCGGCCATCGGGGAAGCCGCCGCGGGCGTGGGCTCGCGGCTCTTCTACTGTCCGCCGCCGTCGCCTGCGCGCCCAACCTGCCGGCGCTTTCGGGTATCGGCGCGGCCGTCTCGGGCGCCGTCGTCACCGTCGCCGCATTGGCCCCCGCGCCGGCCGAGGCGCGCAGTTCGTCGAGCGGGGGCTACAGCCGGCCCGGCGGCGGCGGCGCCACGCGCACCCCGTCCTTCGGCGGCGGCGGGTCGAGCGGCGGCTATGCCAGGCCCGGCGGCGGATCATCGGGCGGCGGCCTGTTCGACGGCTGGTCGTCCGGCAGCGGCTCCGACCGCGATGCCTCGCGCGGGCAGTCGCGCAGCGCCCTCGACGATTTCCTGGCCCCGCCGCGCACGCCGTCGACGCGGGATTCCGGCGGCACGACGACGCGGCGCCCCAGCACGACCGGCACCGGCACGACCCGCAACCGCGATTACGACTATGGCTATGACGGCTATGGTTCGCGCGACTATCGGACGCCCAGCACCGTCGGACGCTCGCGCTACGGCGTCTTCGATGCAGTGATGCTGTGGTATCTGCTGGATACGCTGAACGATCGCGGCCACGCCGATTTCTTCCGCGACAACCGCGACGACGCCGGCTATCGCGCCTGGCGCGCCGATGCCGAACGCGCCGCCGCCCGCGATCCCGAGATGCGGGGGAAGCTCGCCGCCCTCGACCGCGAACTGGCGGCGGGGCGCGGCGATCCCGCCAATGCCGGACGAATCCCGGCGGATCTGGCGCGCGACCAGGGCACGCCCGGAGGCGGTTCCCTCGGCCTCGTCATCGCTCTGCTGATCCTCGGTATCGTCGTCTTCATGGCCTGGAACGCGATGCGCAAACGATCCTCCAGGGGCGCCCCCCCGCCCCGCACCGTCGGCGGCGACGGCAGCGCGCTGGGGACCGCCACGGCGATCCTGCGCAACAAGATGTCCGGCGCCGTCTATCGGCCCGATCTGTTCCGCGTCGGCATGCCCATGGTGCTGGACCCGACCGCCTTCGTGCTGGCGGAGGGCGCCACCAAGGTGACGGCGCCCAAGGCGCTCTCCGACAATGGCACCATCGGCGTCGACGCCGTCGGCACGCTGACCGATACGGCCGGCACCTATCACCGGCTCTATCTCGAGGACGAGGCGTCCTTCTTCCAGATTGTCGTCGACGGCGAGGGCAATCCGGCCGAATGCCGCTACTTCAAGCGGATCGACGAGGTGCAGCCGGCCGACCGCGAGGAATGGGCGTTCTGGCTGGACAAGCAGGAAGGCATGATCGGCTGGCCGGAATTCGAGACCAAGGACGGCCAGCGCTACGACCGCGTCTGGTCCCCGGGCAAGAGCCACATCCAGCCGCGCCAGTTCACCGAACGGATCGAGCAACTGCGCGGCGAGAGCGAGCGCCATCAGGCCGCCATGCTCTATGGCCGTCGCACCGGCGCCAAGGCACCGGCGCCCGAGATCGAATATCTGCTGGTGACGGCGGTCCAGACCAAGACCCAGGCCTTCGTCGAGCTTCACGCCGGCATCGACTTCAACCCCGCGGCGCTCACCCTGAGTTGAGCGCCGCACAACGGACGAGACCATGCAGGTGACCTTCGACCAGATCCTCGCCACCCTGGGCACCGGCCTGCCCGTGCTGCTCAGCCAGTTGGGCGCCACCATCATCCTGCTGGCGATCGGCATCGCCATCTATCAGGCGATCACGCCCTTCAACGAGCGGCGCCTGATCGCCGAGGGCAATATCGCCGCCGGCATCGTGCTTTCGGGCTCGATCCTGGCGCTGGCGATCCCGCTGGCCGCGACCCTCGCGACCTCCAGCCTGCTCGTCGACATCGTCGTCTGGGGCATCGTCGCCCTGGCGATCCAGCTCGTCACCTTCGTCGTCGTCGCGCTCCTGTTCCGGGGCCTGAAGGCGGGGGTGGAGGCGGGCAATGTCGCCGCCGGCCTCGGCCTCGCGGCGGCGCAGATCGCCGTCGCCCTCCTGAATGCCGGCGCCATGGCCGGCTGAGACCCTTTCCGTTTCCCTGACCCTTCCACGCAGTGAGGAAGCCATGTTCACCTTCATCAAGAATCTGATCGGCGTGAAGACCGACCAGGCGGTCCAGTCCGGGGTCGAGGCCCTGGTGCGCTGGGACCCGCAGGCCGCGACCGAGGCCGAGCTCCGCACCATGGAGCAGCACCTCGACGAATTGGGCACGGAAGTCGCTCGCGCCCGCCTCGCCCTCGGCAAGGAGAAGAAGGAAGCGGACGCGATCAAGGCGCTGTCCGAACAGCGCCTCGCCGCCGCCGAGAGCCTGCAGGCCCAGGCCGCCGCCGCCAATGACCCGGACCGCAAGGCCGATCTCGAAAAGAGCCTGGCCCGCCTCCTCGGCCTGCTCGAGGAAATGGCGCCCGATATCGACCGCGAGGTCGGCGACGCCGAGGACGCCCAGGCCTTCCTGACCCAGCTCGAGGATGCCTATGCCAGCGCCGGCACCAAGCTGAAGGAAGCCCGCAGCCAGCTCGAGCGCGCGGAGCGCCAGATGGTCCGCGCCGAACAGCAGCGCGATATGGCCGAGCGTCAGGCCGATGCCGCCAAGCGTGCCGCCGGCCTCGCCAGCACCACGTCCGGCCTCAACGTCGCCCTGAAGGCGATGCAGGATTCGGCGGAGAAGGATCTGGTGGCGGCCGAGGCGGCCAATGCCAAGGCGAGCCTGCTGAAGCCGACCAAGCCCGAGGAAGACGACGCCAATATCGCCGCCGCGCTGGCCGAGGCCGCCGGCCCGAAGCCGACAACCGTCACCGACCGCCTGGCCGCCATCAAGGCGAAGCTGGCCAAGTGATCACGCCTGCCGCGTGATTGCTTTTGCCGCGTGATGCTTTCGGGCGCCCCCTTCTCGGCCAGGCCGCGGGGGGCGCCCGATTTCATTTCACCGCCGAACTGCCCTCGTTGGTGAAGGGGCGCTGGGTCGCCGAGGGCGGCACCACTTCCGGCGGATACTGGGTGAAGAAATCCTGCACCGGATCGGTCTGGATCGGAACGCCGTCCTCGGGCGCCGCGGGCCGCGTGATGGTGATGCCGCCGGGCGGCGGCGCCGACAGCAGCGGGGGACGGTCGGGGTCGTCCGGCCCCTGGGCCTGCTGGGCGCCGACCATGGCGGGCGTCAGCAACGGCAGGGCGACGACGAGGGCGAGGCCTCGCTTGGCTAAAAACCGGCGCGCGATCATGACGCTGCTCCTTGCGCGACTCGGACGGGGGGCGGTCCGGCGCGCGGAATCGAGAATGTCCTTCGAAGGTAAGAGCGCCCCGACGCGGGGGCAAGAGGCGTCAGGAAGCGTTCACCCCGCCGCCAGCACTCGCGCCAGCCGGTTGTGACGCTCGATCACCAGGGGCAGGTCCAGGGTCGCGACACGGCCGTCGCGGACCACGACGCGGCCGTCGATCACCGACAATGCCACCCGTTCCGGTGCGCAGAAGACCAGCGCCGCGACCGGATCATGCCCCGCCCCGGCGAAGCCGACGGCCGAGAGATCGAAAGCGACGAAATCCGCCGACATGCCGGGGGCGAGCGCGCCGATGTCGTCCCGCCCCAGCACCCGCGCGCCGCCAAGCGTGGCGATTTCGAGCGCCTCCCTGGCGGTCATGGCGTCGGGCCCGAAGCCGACGCGCTGCAGGAGGAGCGCCTGACGCACCTCGCCGATCATGTTGCCGCCGTCGTTGGAGGCGGAACCGTCGACCCCCAGGGCGACGGGCACGCCCCGGTCGCGCATGCGCCGCACCGGCGCGATGCCGGAGGCGAGGCGCATGTTGGAACAGGGGCAATGGGCGACGCCGGTCCCCGTGCGGGCGAAGAGATCGATCCCCGCCTCGTCGATCTGGACGCAATGGGCGTGCCAGACGTCGGGCCCGACCCAGCCCAGGTCCTCGGCATATTCGGCCGGCGTCATGCCGAAGGTTTCGCGGCTGTAGGCGATGTCGTTTGCATTCTCTGCCAGATGGGTGTGCAGCGACACGCCGTAAGCCCGTGCCAGCGTTGCCGCCTCGCGCATCAGGTCGCGGCTGACGGAAAAGGGCGAACAGGGGGCGACGGCGATGCGCAGCATCGAATGGCGCGCGGGATCGTGGAAGGTTTCGATCAGACGCCTTGCATCGGCGAGGATCGCGTCCTCCCCCTCCACGACACTGTCGGGCGGCAGGCCGCCCTTGGAGGCGCCGACGCTCATGGCGCCCCGGCAGGCATGGAAGCGCATGCCGACGTCGCGTGCCGCCGCGATGGCATCGTCCAGCCGGCAGCCGTTCGGATAGATGTAGAGGTGATCGCTGGAAGTGGTGCAGCCCGACAGCAGCAGTTCCGCCATGGCGAGCCGTGTCGAGACGTCGATCATCTCCGGCGTCAGCCGGGCCCAGAGGGGATAGAGGCTGGACAGCCAGGTGAACAATTCGCCGTCCTGGGCGCCGGGCACCACGCGGGTCAGGCTCTGATACATGTGGTGATGGGTATTGATCAGGCCGGGTACGACGATGTGACCGGCAAGGTCGATCACCTCGTCCGCCGTTGCCGGCAGGTCGGCCGCGGGACCGACGGCGATGATGCGGTTGTCTTCGACATAGAGACCGCCGCCCGCGATCTCGCGCCGCTCCGCGTCCATGGTGACGACGACGGTGGCATTCCTGATCAGCTTCGTCCTCGCCACGTGACCTCACCATGAAAATCGTCAGCACCGCCGGAATGCGCTATTCTGCCACCATCTTCAGGAGCCTAGCCATGCCCGGGTTGCGTTCCCGCCCGACGAATACCGTTGCCGCCCTACTTCTCGCCCTCGCCGTGCCGGGTGCCGCCGCGGCCGAGACGCTGGCGCTGGCCGAGGGCGACTACCGCGAAGCCTTCGCCGGATTGGCGCCGGTCTCGGGCCGGCTCCTGACCGGGCTTTCCTTCGCCGCCGCCGGCACCTTCGAGACCGGTTCCGTGCGCCTCGGCCTGGGCGCGGCGCGGACGTCGGAATTCGTCTGCGTCCGGGTGCAGAGCCAGGACGGCCTCTATTGGTCGGAAAACGTCTATCGCCTGCCGCCTCAGGGGGAGGCCGCGCCGGGGCTGGAGATCAAGACCGGCTATGCCCGCGAACTGGCGCGTTACGGTGTCGGCCAGATCGGCATCCGCGCCCTGACCGGCCGCGACTGCGCCGCCGCCGAAGGCGCGCTGGTGCCGGCGCTGCCGGCCACCCAGGTGGATTTCGCCCGCCTGACGTTCCAGCTCAATGCCAGCGGGCGGCGCCCGTCGGCCCGCCTGTTCGACGGTGCCGGCGCCGAAGTCGCCGCCGCCGCCTGCGCGCCGGCCGAGGACGGCGCCGCCGTCGCCTTCAACTACGCCTGCGAGATCGCGCTGCCGGCCGAACTCGCCGACGGCGCCTATCGCCTGGAGGTCACGCTGCGCGGCATGACCGGGGCCCGCACGGTCGAACGCTTCGACGTGCTGGTGCGGCGGAACGCGGTGCATGGCGGCTGAACCCGGCGCGTTTCCGGCCCGCGCCCGGCGCTTCCTGGGCCGGCGCCTTCGCCCCGTTCTGGGCTGGCTGGCGCCGCGCTTCTGGCCGGTGGCGGCGATCGCCGTCGGGCTTGCCTATGTCGTGCTCTCCATCACCCTGCCGCCGCCCGCCACCGTCAGCGTGATCGAGGCCGAGAGCGAGAGCCTGCGCTTCGACGTCATGAACCCGGACCTCGCCGCCTTCCGCCTGGGCGGCATGCGCCTGATCGACCCGGATTCGGACGACGACCCCGCCTGCATCCAGGGCCTGCTGGTCCCCGCGCTGGATGCCCGCGTCACCTATCGCCTGGAGGAGATCGGCCTCGTCGTCGGCGTGCGCGGCACGGGGCCCTTGGCCGGACGGATCGAGCGCGACGGCCCGCCCCTCCCCCTGCCGGCCGAAGCCTGGCTGGTGCCCGATGCCGATTGCCCGGGCCGCTTTCCCCGGCGCCTGCCGGTGGTCGGCCCGACCGTGCTGGGGGAGGAACTGCGGCCGGAGGTGCTGGACCCGTCGGGCGGGGCGCGGCCCCTCGTCTCCGGCACCATCGCCGTCTATGGCCGCGCCGTCGAGGTCGACATCGGCATCTATCGGGCGGAAGCGACGCTCTATCCCGTTTCCGAGATCGAACTGCCCGGCGGTTCCCGCCTGTTCGCCGGGCCGGCGGACGGCCGGCCGGCACCCTGGCACGGTTTCGTGACCCCCGGCGCCTGCGATCCGGACGGGGCCTGCGCGGCTTTCGCGGTCCAGGTCTCGACCGGGGCGACCACCCTGCACCTCGTCCGTCCGGGGGTCGAGGTGAAGCCCGAGGTCATCGCCATCTCCACCTTCGCGCGCCTGTTCTCCGATCCCTCGATCGTCTTTCTCTGGGTTCTCGTCGGCGTGCTTTCCCTGATCATCCAGACCATGGGCGGCGCCAGCGACCTTTTCGGCAAGCTGCGACGTGACGACGATGCCCCGATCGCATGACCGCCTGATCCCCTTGCTGCTGGCCGTTCTGCTGGCCGCCGTGCCGGCCAGGGCCGAAGTGGTGCGCGTCGAATCCCCGGACGGCGCCTTCGGCCAGGGCTGGATGTATGTCGCCCGCGACGGCACCTGCCGCGTCGCCATGCCGGCCCATGTCGTGCCGGCGGGCGGCCGGGGTCTCGCGGGGGACGGGGCCGGGCGCCAATACGAATTGACCGCGCCCTATCGCCCGGATCCGGAGACAGACCTCGCCCTGATGACGGTGCCGGTGCCGCGCGGCACGATCTGCACCCCGTCGCGTCTCGGCGCCTCGGATCTGGAGCGGCGCATCGCCACGCTGCGCGACGCGCAGCTGGTCAGTCTCGACACAGCCGAGAAGCGGACCATGGCCGTCGAACTGGTGGCCGCCACGGTCGATGCCGGCGCCGGCACCGTCCTCGCCTTTCGGCCGCGCAACCCGGCCGACCGTTTCCGCCAAGGCATGAGCGGCAGCACGATCCTGGCGCAGGACGGCACCATGATCGCCATGCTGACCGACGTCGATCCCGCCAGCGGCATCGGCATCGCACTGCGCTTCGACGTCATCCGCCGCCTCGCGGAACGCGCCCCCGCCACCGATGCCGCCGATCTGCCGGGGATCGCCATGGTCATCGAAAAAGGCGCGGCCGCCGATCCGGGGGCGCCCCCGTCCCTGCTGCTCGAAGGCGCGGCCTGGCGCGGCACGCCCGTGGACGGGCGCCTGTCCCTGGTCGTCGCGCTGGAGACGGAAAGGGTCGTCACCGGCCTTGCGCTGACGGCGACATGCGGGACCGACGGTGTCCGCCATATCGCCGCCTCGGTCCGGCGCGCGCCGGACAATCCGTTCTCGGTGGAAACGCCCTGTTCCCTCGATCCGGCGGCGGCGGGCGCGGCCATCACCTGTCCCCTGCCGCCCCGAAGGGCGCGCCAGATCCGTCTCACGCTATGGACGGGGGACGAAACGCTCTGTCTGGCCGATCTCGGCCTGTCGCTGTCTCAGTAGAACTTGCGCGTCACATCCGCCGTTACGGCATTGCCGCCGTCGATGCACATGATGGTGCCCGTGAGGTCCAGCGCCTCGCCGACGCGGAGCGAGGTGCGGCAGTTGGCGAAATTGTGCCAATAGGTCTGGAACGAGACCGTCGTGCCGGTGACCTGACCGTCCATCGGGTCGCCATGGGCCTGGAAGCGGATCTTGAAGGCGCCGGTGCCGACATCGAAATCGCTGACCTGGAAATTCAGCCCGGTCTGCTGCAACTGGGTCAGGATCGGCTTGGCCTTGGCGTCGTCGCCACCGGTGACGCGCGCATTGGCGAGGTCGAGGGAGAAGGTCTGGAGCCCGCTGAAGAACATCCGGGCCGCCAGCGCCTGAAGATCGGGATCGGCGATGCCGATCGCCTGGCGCAGCGCCATGCTGCGGAGCAGCGCATCCTCGCTGGTCGAAACCTCCTCGAGGGTGATCAGGCGGACCAGGGGATCCGGATCGTTCAGCCCGTCCCGCACCTTTTCGAGCGCCGCGCGACGTTCGGCCACATCGGCGCGAACGGTGCCGACGGAAACCGCCATCGCGGCCGCCGCCACCGCCATCACCGCCACGATCTTCACCGGAAAACGCCACAGCCCCCGCATCTGAACCCCCGGATTTCCTGCCGTCCGGCGACACTATGGCGGCAAGACCGGGGCCGCACAACCGCTTAGGGCCGCCGCCGGCCCGGCCCGGACGGCGGCGCGGGTGTCATTCGACTTTGGTCAAAATCATGCGAAAACGCGCCTGAGCCATGCAATTCCGCAAGGTGCCAATGTGAATTACCGGCGTTAACTATCCACCGTCGCGTACCGGCGGAGAAAGATATGAGCCAAGAACGCATCCGGTTGGCCAGCCTGAAGGACAAGGTGGTTTCGGCCGACGAGGCCGCGAGCCTGATCGAGGACGGCATGATCGTCGGCATGAGCGGGTTCACCCGCGCGGGCGAGGCCAAGGCGGTGCCCATGGCCCTGGCGGAGCGGGCCAAGCGCGCGCCGATGAAGATCACGCTGATGACCGGCGCCTCCCTCGGCAATGATCTCGACAAGACCTTCGCCGAGGCGCATCTCCTCTCGCGCCGCCTGCCGTTCCAGGCCGATCCCGCCATGCGCAAGGCGATCAACGCGGGCGAGGTGATGTTCATCGACCAGCACCTGTCCGAGACCGTCGAGATGCTGCGCTCGAACCAACTCGGCCCGATCGACTATGCGATCGTCGAGGCGATCGCCATCACCGAGGACGGCGGCATCGTCCCCACCACCTCGGTCGGCAATTCGGCGACCTTCGCCATCCTGGCGAAGAAGGTGATCGTGGAGATCAACGTCAACCAGACCCTGGACCTCGAGGGGATCCACGACATCTACATCCCCACGCGGCGCCCCTACCGCCAGCCGATTCCGGTGATGCGCCCGGACGACCGGCGCGGCACGCCCCATATCCCGATCCCGCCGGAGAAGATCGCGGCGATCGTCATGACCGGCAAGAAGGACTCGACCTCCAACATCCTGCCGCCGGATGCCGAGACCAAGGCGATCGCCGACCATCTGATCCGTTTCTTCGAGGGCGAGGTGGCCAAGGGTCGCCTGACCCATGCCCTGCAGCCCCTGCAATGCGGCATCGGCACCATCGCCAACGCCGTGCTCCACGGCTTCATCGACAGCCCCTTCAAGGATCTGACGATGTATTCCGAGGTTCTGCAGGACAGCACCTTCCAGCTCATCGATTCGGGCAAGATGCTCTTCGCCTCCGGCGCTTCCATGACCCTGTCCCATGCGATGGAAGCCAAGGTCCTGCCCAACCTGGCCCGCTACCGCGACAAGCTGATCCTGCGCCCGCAGGAAATCTCCAACCACCCCGAGGTCATCCGCCGGCTCGGCATCATCGCCATCAACACCGCGCTGGAATTCGACATCTACGGCAACGTCAATTCGACCCATGTGAACGCGACCCACATGATGAACGGCGTCGGCGGCTCGGGCGATTTCGCGCGCAATGCCTATCTCTCGATCTTCGTCACCAAGTCGATCGCCAAGCATGGCGACATTTCCTCGGTCGTGCCCTTCGTCACCCATGTCGATCATTGCGAACACGACGTCGACATCCTGGTGACCGAACAGGGCCTCGCGGATCTCCGTGGCCTGGCGCCGCGCGAGCGGGCGCAGGTGATCATCGACAATTGCACCCACCCGGACTACCGCCCGGCCCTTCAAGCCTATTTCGACGCGGCGAAGAAACGCGGCGGACAGACACCCCATATCCTGGAACAGGTCTTTTCCTGGCATATCGCCT
This sequence comes from Zavarzinia marina, assembly GCF_021568905.1. GTDB lineage: Bacteria > Pseudomonadota > Alphaproteobacteria > Zavarziniales > Zavarziniaceae > Zavarzinia > Zavarzinia marina. The sequence continues at coordinate 157,144 of NZ_JAKGSB010000006.1, forward strand.
TCCGCGAGACGGGTTCGATGAAGGCGGCGTTCCAGGCGGGTTGAAGCGGCTTTCGCGGGTGTCCTAAGGTACGCGCCCGCGAGAGACGAGACCGCCCCCATGCCACGCCTCACGATTCTGCCGCCCACCGCCGCCTTGGTGCTGCTGCTGTCGGCCTGCATGCCGATCGAGCGCCAGGATGCCGCCACCCTGCCGGCCCCGAGCACCGCCATCGGCGGGACCGGCGTGCTCGCGGTCCAGGTCGGCCCCGACGGGCCGGGGACGGCGCAGGCCTTCCGCGACGGCGTCGCCGCCTATTTCGCCGTGCACGGCAAGGGCTGGCGTATCGCCGATGCAGCCACGGCCGGCCGGTCCGACCGCACGCTTGCCTGCACCGCCGCCCCGGCCAGCGAAGACTTCTGCGCCGATGTCGTGACCCGCTGCACGCTGTCGGCCGGCAGCCGGGTGCTGAGCCGGATCGAGCGCCGGCACGAGGATCTGAACTGCTGGAACGACGGCGACATGGAGAGCATCCAGGCCGACGCCTTCAACCACGGTCTCGACATCGCGGCCGCCGTGGCCGAGGGCATGGCGGCCCCGCCGGAAACCGCGAGCCGGCCGGCGCCGGCGGCCTCACCTGTCCCCGCAAGCGCGGACGACGCACGTCGGCGCGGTCTGGAGGAAGCCCTGGCGAGCCGCAGTCAGGACCGCCTGCTGCGCTTCGCGCTCGACAATTTCGGCACGCCGGAGGCGGAGCGCGCCCTGCGCATCGTGCTGCAATGGCGCCAGCAGGACCGGGCGGCGGCACCACCCGCCCGCGCCCCGACAGGCCCGGCGGCCGGGATCCTGCCGGCCACCCCCGCCACGACCCTGACCTGCATCGATCGCGAAGGCCGGATGTGCGGCGACTACAGCTTCGCCGATGCCGAACGCCGGGCGGAATTCGCCGGCAAATGCGAGGCGCTGGGATCACGCGTGATGGCCGGCGGCTCCTGCCCCCGGCCCGCCAATACCGTCGGCTGCCGCCAGCGCGCCGAGGGATCCGAGGTCGTCACCTGGGCCTATGACGCGCCGGCCAGCGAAGCCGCCGCCGCCTGCGAGGCCGAGGGCGGCAGCGTCGTCAGGCCATAGGCCGCGCCGGCCTCAATAGCTGCCGATATCCACGCGCCCTTCGGCCAGGACTTCCTGGGTCGGGCCGATCGCCTTCACGACGGCGAAATAATCGTGGTCCCGACCGCCGGAGCACGGCGGCAGATAGCCGGGGCGCGCGAAATCGCCGGTCGCCCGGTTCTTGGCGGCGATGCGGACGCCAGGCGGCATCTGATCGGTCTCGCCCGGCACGGCGGGGAGATAGGCTTCGCCCGGGCCGACCTCGAAGTCGATCTTGCCATGGCCGCCGTCGTAGGAGAGCGGCTGGAAATCCTCGTCGTTGAATTCGACGATGACCCGCAGCGTGCCGATGGGCAGGCCCGAGACCTTCAGCGGCGGGGTCATCGGCGCCACGGCGCCGAACTTGGTGCATTGCTGACCGTCCGGAATGGCGCCACCGGTCCACGCGGGATCCGACAGGGTCACGATCAGTTCCCCCGTGGCGGGCTGTGCCGCCGGCGCCGTTCCCGCGTCGGTGACGGCGGCTTCCGGTTCCAGCGGCATCTCACAGCCGGCCAGCAGCAGAAAACCGGCCATGGCGGCCCCCATGCGCCAGTTCACGCGATCGATCATGGAAGAACCTCCCCGATTTCCCGTCGATGACGGGGGCATGTTGGCCCGGCGGGCGCGGCAGGTCCACCCGCATTTGCCGCCCCGCGTCAGATCTCGGAAATCGGGAACAGGGCCCCCGGGCGTTTGACCTCGATCTCGACGAAGGCCATGGGCGCGTCGCCGCCGTTCATCACGTCGTGACGCACGCCGGCGGGGCGGCGATAGCTGTCGCCGGCCTTTCGCGCGACATCGGTCACCCTCTCGCCGTCATGGACCCGCATCACGCCGTCGGTCAGCATGACGACGAAATAGGGCCAGCCGTGCTCGTGCCAGCCGGTGATCGCGCCGGGCCCGAAGTCCCACCGCGTGATGCGCACGTCGGCGTCGTCCGCCTGCACGGTCGGCACCGCCGGAATATCGCATGTGAACGCCATGACGATTCCCTTCAGGCGAGGCCGGTGATGGCGTCGTTCAGGACGTTCATCAGGCCGTCGATGTCCTCCGTCTCCGAAATGAAGGGGGGCGCGAGCTGGATCGTGTCGCCGCCGTAGCGGACGTAATAGCCCGCCTCCCAGCATTTCATCGAGATCCGATAGGGCCGGAGCGCGGGCTCGCCCGGCGCCGCCTCGATCTGCAGGGCACCGGCGAGACCGAAGTTGCGGATGTCGGTGACGTATTTCAGGCCCTTCAGGCCATGGATCGCCTCCTCGAAATAGGCCGCGAGCTGGCGCGCGCGTTCGGGGATGCGGTCCTTCTCGAACACCTCGAGCGCGGCGAGGCCGGCGGCGCAGGCGACCGGATGGCCGGAATAGGTGTAACCATGAGGGAATTCGACCAGATAGTCGGGGCCGCCCGCCGCCATGAAGGTGTCGTAGATCGCCTTGCCGGCGATCACGGCGCCCATGGGCACGGTGCCGTTGGTCAGGCCCTTGGCGACGGTCATGATGTCCGGCGTCACACCGAAGGCATCGGCGCCGAAATTATAGCCGGTGCGCCCGAAGCCGGTGATGACCTCGTCGAAGATCAGCAGGATGCCGTGCTTGTCGCAGAGCGCCCGCAGGCGTTCCAGATAGCCCTTGGGCGGCACCACCACGCCGGCCGAGCCGGAAAACGGTTCGACGATCACGGCGGCGATGTTGGAGGCGTCGTGCAGGGCGACGATCTCTTCCAGCGCGTCGGCGAGCGGGACGCCGCCGGTCTCCGGCATGCCCTTCGAGAAGGCGTTTTCCGCCAGCAGCGTATGGGGCAGATGGTCGGTGTCGAGGAGCGTGCCATAGAGCTTGCGGTTGGCGCCGATGCCCCCCAGGCTCATGCCGCCGAAATTGACGCCGTGATAGCCCTTGGCGCGGCCGATCAGCTTGGTCTTGGTGGGCTGGCCCTTCAGGCGCCAATAGGCCCGCGCCATCTTCAGCGCGGTATCGGCGGATTCGGAACCGGAGCCGGTGAAGAAGACATAGTCGAGGCCCTGGGGCGTCAGGCTGGCGACCTTGTTGGCCAGCTTGAAGGCGGCTGGATGGCTGAACTGGAAGCCCGGCGCATAGTCGAGTTCGGCGATCTGGCGCGCCACCGCGTCGACGATTTCCTGCCGCCGATGGCCCGAACCCGTGCACCAGAGGCCGGAGAGACTGTCGTAGATCCGCCGCCCCTTGGCATCGGTGTAGTGACAGCCTTCCGCCGCCACGATCATGCGCGGATTGTCCTTGAACTCGCGGTTGGCGGTATAGGGCATCCAATAGGCTTCGAGATCGTCGCGGGACAGGCCCGCGGCGGCGGCCGGATCGAACAGGGTCATGACGCGCTCCATGAAGGTTGCCGCCAGCATGCGCCCTGATTTACTTCCCTAAAATCCCAATGTATTTTCATTCAGTTCAATGATTGTTGACCTATGGCACGCAAACCCGCCGCCACCGTCGGCGACATCGAAATCCGGCTGTTGCGGATCTTCCATACGGTGGTCGAATGCGGCGGCTTCACCGCGGCGGAAGCGGCCCTGAACATCGGTCGCGCCGCCATTTCGATGCATATGGCCGACCTCGAGAAACGGCTCGGGCTCCGGCTGTGCCGGCGCGGCCGGGCCGGTTTCGCCCTGACGGACGAGGGCCGGCAGGTCCATGACGCCTGTCTTCCCCTCTTCGCCGCGCTGGAGAATTTCCAGGGCGAGGTGAACACGATGCACGCGCGCCTGCGCGGCAGTCTCGACATCGGCATCATCGACAATCTGGTGACCATGCCCCGGATGCAGGTGACCGACGCGCTTTCGGCCCTGAAGGACGTGGGGCCCGACGTCCGGGTGAACATCCGCATGATCCCGCCGACGGAGGTCGAGATCGGCGTCCTCGACGGGCGTCTCCACGTCGGGATCGCGCCGGCGCTGCGCAACCTGCCGGGTCTCGACTATCGCCCGCTCTATGACGAGGAGTCGCAACTCTATTGCGCCGCCGGGCATCCGCTGTTCGAGGTGGCGGAGACGGGTATCCGCGACGAGATGATCGCGGAGGCGGAGGCAGTGGCGCCGACCTACGGCCAGAGCCTGGAAGTGCGCGCCCTGCACCGCCCGCTGCGCACCACGGCGACGGCGAATGACCGCGAGGGCGTCGCCTTCCTGATCCTGACCGGGCGCTACATCGGCTATCTGCCGACCCATTACGCCGCCCTCTGGGTCGACCAGGGGCGGCTGCGTGCCCTTCGCCCCGGGGATTATCACTATGTCACCGAATTCCGCGTGGTCACGAGGAAGGGCGGACGCCCCAATCTGATCCTGCAGACCTATCTGGATCTGCTTGAAAGCTGACGTCTCGCCCCCCATCTTGGGAGCGAGCGATCCCGGCCCGATGCCGGACGCCCGATGGAGATTTCATGCTGGAGCTTGTTGCTGGTCGCTGAAGCCTCGCGCCGATCGCGAGGGTCTTCGCCCGCCGGAAGGATCGCGAGGGATTGATCCCGCGCGCCGGCGGTCTGTCGCGACCCCGTTGCAACGAGTTTCCCATGAACATCTCGAAGGGCGAGCAGCGCACGCTGCACGCACTGGCCCAGGGCGGCCATATCCGTCATACCCGCGACGGCGACCGGATCGTCGCCATCGAATGCATCACCCGCGAAGGCCATCGCCTGGTCGATTGCACCATGGACGTCTTCCGCCGGCTGCGGCAGCGACGGCTGATCCGATCCGCCGGCGGCAGGCCCTATCGCATCTCGCAGAAGGGTCTTGCCGCCGTGCGCGCCCAGTTCGACAACCGCTAGGGCATCACGCGAACAGGGCCGCCAGGCGGTCCGGATCGATGGCGGGGACCATGCGGCCCAGACGGCCGGTCATGGTCTCCGCCGCCACCATGGCATTGACCACCGCTTCCTCGACGCATTCGACCGCCGCCATGTAGAAACCGTCGAGATCGTCGTTGGCGATCGCATCCAGATGCATCAGCGCCGGCTCCGGCAGGGGACCGGGGTCGTTGGCCGTCGTAAAGGCGATGAAGATGTCGCCCGACGAATTGCCGGACGGCGTGCCGTGGCGCCCGATGCCGATGGCGGCACGGCGCGCGATCCGTTCCAGCTGGCCGGGCAGCAACGGCGCATCCGTCGCCAGCACGACGATGATGGAGCCCGTCTCCTTGCGAAAGATCGCCGGCGGCAGCATGGCCTCGCCCACGCGCCGGCCGCAGATCTCCAGCCAGGGACCGCGCCCGTGGTTGGCCTGCACCAGGCAGCCCATGGTGTAATCCCCCGCGCGCACCGGGACGCGGCGCGACGCCGTGCCCGTGCCGCCCTTCCATTCATAGGCGATCATGCCGGTGCCGCCGCCGACATTGCCCTCCGCCACCGGGCCCGACGCCGCCGCCTCGATCGCGGCGATGGCATCCCCCTCGGTCACATGGAGGTCGTGGATCTCGTTCAGGAAACCGTCATAGGTCTCGCCGACCACCGGCAGCAGCCAGAGATCCTCCACCGCGTCGCGAAAACGCCCGATCATCCAGCGGTTGACCGCGTGGTGGACGATGCCGAGGGAGGCGGTGTTGGTGATCATGATCGGGCCCGAGGCCCAGCCGCCGTCGCGCACCCAATGCGCCCCCGTCATCTCGCCGTTGCCGTTCATCGAAAAGACGCCGGACCAGACCGGATGCAGCAGATCGTCCGCCGGCCGGGGCAGGATGGCGGTGACGCCCGTGCGCACCGGCCGTTCCGCCCCGATCAATGTAGTAAAGCCCACGGTTACGCCCGGCACGTCGGTGATCGCGTTCAGGGGGCCGGGCGCACCCCGAAACGGCAGGCCGAGGCCCCGGCCGCGCCGTCGTCCGTTGGGGGCATGAAGGATCGGATCGCGCTGGGTCACGGGGTCTTTCCGTCGGGAGCGGCCCTGCCGCGCGCGACATAGTCGCCGAGCGCCCGGGCGAGAAAATCGAAGACCGCCTGGATGCGGCGGCTGGCCCGCAGGTCTTCGTGGCGGACCAGCCAGACCGGGAGCATGGGACGGAACAGGTCCGGCAACAAGGGCACCAGATCCGGATCTTCCGCCGCCAGCGCATGCTGGCAGACGCCGATGCCGATCCCGGCACGGATCGCCGCCATCTGCGCCACCTGGCTGTCGACCCGGAGCACGAAGCGAAAGCCCGAAAGATCCGCCGCCCCCGCCAGACCGCGAAGGGCCGCCATGTCCCGATCCGGTCCGATGACGCCCTGTTCCGCGATTTCGGCCAGGGAGGTCGGCGTGCCGGCGAAATTCAGATAGTCCCGGGTCGCATAGAAGCCGAGGCCGACCTCGCCGATGAATTTCGCCACCAATGCTCCCTGGCTGGGCCGGACCATGCGCACCGCGATGTCGGCTTCCTGGCGCAGCAGATCGGCGGACAGGTTGGACGGCGCCAGTTCCACCACGATCCCCGGCAGGGCCCGGCGCATGTCCGCCAGGATGCGCGGCAGCACGAGCCCGCCGACCACGTCGCTGGCGGAAATCCGCACATGGCCGGACAATTCCCCCGCCCCGCCCGACGCCGTCCGTTCGAGGGCCGCCGCCGCCAGCGCCATCGCCTCCGCATGGGGGCGAAGCGCCAAAGCCGTCTCGGTCGGGGTCAGGCCGCGCGGGGAGCGCGTGAACAGGGGCACGCCCAGCGCCGCCTCCAGCGCGGCGATGTGATGCCCGACCGTCGGCTGGGTCAGGCCGAGACGGCGCGCCGCCGCCGACAGGCTGCCCCCGTCGAGCACGGCGCGCAGGCTTCGGTAGTGGTCCCAGCCCGGATCAGTCATAAATTTACTTATATCTGATGTTTCATCTCATGCAATTTTCAATGATACGGCGGCACGCCATCCTCCCGCCGTCACAGAAGGAGGATGACGATGGAACGGACGAGACGGGCCCTGATTCTGGGGGCCACGGGCGGCGTGGGCGGGGAGACCGCGAAAGCCCTGGCCCGGCGGGGCTGGCACCTGCGCGCCCTGACCCGACGCGACGGCGATCTGCCCGACCTCGGCGCCGTCGACTGGCGCCGGGGCGATGCCATGAACCCGGCCGACGTGATCGCGGCGGCGGAAGGCTGCGACGTGATCCTGCATGCCGTGAACCCGCCCGGTTATCGTGACTGGGCCGGCCGCGTGCTGCCCATGCTGGACGCGACGCTGGCCGCCGCCGCGCGCCACGGCGCCCGCATCGCCCTGCCCGGCACGATCTACAACTACGGCCCTGACCATCCGCTCCTGACCGAGGACACGCCGCAGCATCCCGTCTCGGTGAAGGGCGCGATCCGGGTCGAGATGGAACGCCGACTCGCCGCCTCGGGCCTGCCGGTGCTGATCCTGCGCGCGGGCGATTTCTTCGGCCCCCATGCCGGCAATTCCTGGTTCGGCGAGAGCATGGTGAAGCCGGGCCGTCCGCTGTCGTCCATCACCTATCCGGGCGAGCCGGAGGTGGGCCATGCCTGGGCCTATCTGCCCGACGTCGGCGAGACCTTCGCCCGCCTGCTGGCGCGCGAAGCCGACCTGCCGCGCGTGGCCCGCTTCCATTTCGCCGGCCATTGGTGCGACCGGGGCATCGACTTCGCCGAGGCGGTGCGCGATGCCGCCGGCCGGCCCGACGCGGCGATCCGGCGCATGCCCTGGTGGGCGCTCCGCCTCGCCGCCCCCGCCGTGCCCCTGTTCCGCGAAATCCTGGAGATGCGCTATCTGTGGCGCTGTCCCCTGCGCCTCGACAATCGCCGTCTGGTCGATTTCCTGGGCGAGGAACCGCATACGTCCCTGCCTACGGCCCTTCGCGACAGTCTCGCGGCGCTCGGCTGTCTCGACGGCGCGGTCAGACCAGGGGGGCACCCGTCCGCAGCCGGCGCCTGAAATCCCGCAACACCAGGAGGAACGGCGCCTGGCGCAGCACCCTCGGCAACAGCGCGTTGAGCGTGCCGAGGCGCCGGGCGACCCGCTCGAAGCGGCGCTGGCGCCTCTCGTCCCAGGGCAGCCCCATGGCCGTGCGCAGTTCCGGGGGCAGGAAGCCCGTGGTCATGAAGCGGTTGAAGCGCCCGAACAGCAAGGGCAGCGGCGCCGGCAGAAAACGCAGATCGGCCAGCGCGCCCAGAAAATCGCGCGTCGCGGGATCGATCCGCGCCGCCGCCAGCCCCGCCGCCCAATAGGCGTCGAAAGCGGCGATATCCTTCGGCCAGATGCCGGGCCGGACCTGCAGCATGGTGCCGAGCCCCGCGGCCCGCGCATGGAAATCCTCGCCCCGCCCGGCCGAGGTCTCGCCGCGAAAGGCCGCGACCGCATCGACGAAACCGCGATAGAGACAGGCGGCGACCCAGAGCTGAAGGTTCGGATCCATGGCGCTGTAGGAAACCGCGGCCCCCGGTTCGGAACGGACCTGGGCGTGGACCCGGTTCACCGCCGCCGCATAGGCCGCCTTTTCCGCCGCCGTGCCCATGGTCGCGACCGCGAGATAGGTCAGCGTGGTGCGGGTGCGCTTGAACGGATGCTTGAACAGGCTGCCGCTCTCGACCTTGCTGTCCTTCACGCCATGGCCGACACCCGGCCACGACAATTGCATGATCACATTGGCGCCGCCCGCCAGGATGTTGATGCCGTCCAGCACGCCGGGGACCCATCGGTCGAGGTCACGCGCGGAAAGCGGGATGTCCTCGGTCGCCCGATCGGCCTGAAGGGAGAGTGTCATGGCGTCCGCACCGTCGCTTTCTACCTTCCCGGACTCTCGCGGTGTCGCGCGCGGGCCACAACTCGCAATGGATCTTGCCCCGTTCCCTGCGCAAAAGGCGGGCAGCCATGCGCGGTGCGGCATGGTGTTTCGCCGCGCGCTCGTGTAATGAAAGCGGCCATATGCGCCCGACGCGCGCCAGCGCCGTTCTCTCGACCGCGATTTCGCGGCGCGGGGCGGCCGGCTCTCCCAGCCTCCACGCCGCCGTCGAGGCCCCCCTTCTACAGAGACCCCATGCCCTTTCCCTTCATCAATACCCATGTGAACGGCGCCCTTGCCGCGCGCGACTATGCCGAACCGACCGCCGTCCAGACCGCCGTCCTCGAACCGGCGGCCGAGGGCCGCGACCTGCTGGTCTCGGCCCAGACCGGTTCCGGCAAGACGGTCGCCTATGCGCTCGCCATCGTGCGCGACCTGCTCGGCGATGCCGAACGCTTCGCCCAGGCCCGCGCGCCGCTGGCGCTGGTGATCGCGCCGACCCGCGAACTGGCCATGCAGGTCCATGCCGAATTGAGCTGGCTCTACGGCCCGGCCGGGGCCCGCGTCGTCTCCTGCGTCGGCGGCATGGATCCCCGGCAGGAAGCCCGCGCCCTCTATGGCGGCTGCCATGTCGTCGTCGGCACGCCGGGACGGCTGCGCGATCATCTGGAACGCGGCCGGATCGAGACCGCCGAGATGCGCGCCGTCGTCCTCGACGAGGCGGACGAGATGCTGGACCTCGGCTTCAAGGAAGACCTCGAATTCATCCTGGAGGCGACGCCCGAAAGCCGACGCACCCTCCTCTTCTCCGCGACCATCGCGCCGGAGATCGCCCGCCTCGCGACCCAGTACCAGAAGGACGCGCTCAGGATCGAGGCGACGGCCAAGGGCGAGGCCCATGGCGACATCGAATATCGCGCCATCCGCGTCGCCCCCAACGAGATCGAGCATGCGGTGGTGAACGTGCTGCGTTACTACGACAGCCGCGTCTCGATGATCTTCTGCTCGACACGCGAATCCGTGCGCCACCTCTCGGCCCGGCTGCAGGAGCGCGGCTTCGCCACCGTGGCCCTGTCGGGCGAATTGTCCCAGAACGAGCGCAGCCACGCCCTGCAGGCGGTGCGCGACGGCAGGGCCCGGGTCTGCGTCGCGACCGACGTCGCGGCGCGCGGCATCGACGTCGCCGATCTCGGCCTCGTCGTCCATGCCGAACTGCCGAACAACCGCGAAACCCTGCTGCACCGCTCGGGCCGTACCGGGCGCGCCGGGCGGAAGGGCACCTGCGTCATCCTGGTGCCCTACAACCGCCGGCGCCGGGCGGAACAGCTTCTGTTCGGCACGCGCCTCAACATCGTCTGGTCGGGCCCGCCCACGGCCGACGAGATCCAGCGCCTGGACCACGACCGCCTGCTGGCCGATCCCCTGTTCGAACAGGCGGCCGGGGAGGACGATCTGACGCTTGCCCGCGAACTTCTCGAACGCCATGGCGCCGAAACCCTGGTCGCCGCCCTGATCCGGCTGCGCCGCGCCGACCTGCCGGCGCCGGAGGAGATTTCGGCGGAAGCCCCGCCGCCGCCCGCCGCGCGCGGCCCGCGCATCGCCGGCGGCCGGGGCCCCGGCGGTGACGGTGTCTGGTTCCAGATGAATGTCGGCCGGCGCAACAATGCCGATCCGAAATGGCTGCTGCCGATCATCTGCCGCCTCGGCAAGGTGACCAAGCAGGACATCGGCGCCATCCGCATCTTCGACCGCGAGACCCGCTTCGAGATCGCGCCCGACATGGCCGGCGCCTTCGCCGACAGCGTGCGCGACGCGAATGATCCCAAGATCCGGATCGAACCGGCCGGCGCCGGCGGCGAAACCATGCCGCCCCGCCCGCCGAAGCGCCCCCATCGCGGCCAGGCCCCGCGCGACGGCGCGGGCCACGCCCCGCCCCGCCAGAAGAAGCGCCGCCACGCCTGACGGCGTGGCGCCTGCGTCCGGGCTGTTCCGGTCTTAGTGCCCCATTCTTACTGGCCCATCATGCCGGGCAGGGCGCCCATCATGGCGCCCATGGGCATGACCTGGACGCCCGGCGGCACACGGAAGCGCGAGGCGTCCTGCGGGCCGACGTCGACGCGCGTGGCGGTGACCGTATAGGTCTTGCCGCCTTCGACGGATTCGGAGAACAGCATGACGTTGTCGCCGGTCAGGCAGACCTTGGATTCCATGCGATCGCCGTTCAGGGTGCCGACGGCGTCATAGAGCGTGCAGTCGTGGCCCGCGACGGTCTTGGCGCCGATCGCGGTCAGGGTCACGTCGCCTTCGGTGAAGACCTGCTGGGGCGACACGCCGCCTCCCATGCCGCCGGGCATCGGCTGGTTCATGTCCATCTCGAACGCCATCTTCATGGGCGCGGTCATGATCACCGTCATCTTGTCGGTCTTCAGGTTCATCAGCCCGGTCATGGACTGGCCCTGCTCGTTCATGTCCATGCGCATGATGCCGTCGTGATGGGCCATGTCCATCGCATGGCCGCCCGGCTGCACCAGATAGGAGATCGAATAGTCGACCGTCGGCAGCGGCACCGGATCGGCGAGCGCCACCCCGGGCAGAAGCACGGCGGCGGCGAGGACGGCAAGACGAGACATGCGGTTACTCCCTGTTTTCGGGCATGGTGCCATGGCGGGTCCCGGAAGACCAACCGCCAGGGCCGCCTGCGGTTCCCGCCATGCGCGATCGAAGCGAATCGCGGCCGCACCATGGCATGAAGCCGCCCGCGCCAAAGTGACCGCCGTCACCGCGCCGCCGCGTCACCCTCGGCCCGGGCGTGACGCTTGCGGGGGGCGGAAAGCCGGGGCACCCTTGGGCAAAAGACGGCGCCCGGACGCCGCCGGAGGAGAGCTCATGACCGAAATGCCCGTGTTCGATCCCCTGCTGCGGGAAGTGCCCAGCCCCTATTACACCCCCGCGCACCGCGAATTTCGCGCCACCATCCGCCGCTGGGTCGACGAGCATGTCGCGCCCTTCGTCGAGCAATGGGACGAGGCCGGCACCTTCCCCCGCGAGCTCTATGGCAAGGCGGCGGAGATCGGCCTGATCGGCATGGGCTTTCCCGAGGAATATGGCGGCATCGAAGGCACCGACCTGTTCCACATGATCGTCGCGACCGAGGAATTGGCGCGCGCCGGCTCCGGCGGCCTGATCGCCTCCTTGATGAGCCACAGCATCGGCGCGCCCCCCATTGCGGCCCTGGGCAGCGACGAGTTGAAGGCGCGGGTGCTGCCCGGAATCCTTTCCGGCGAGAAGATTTCCGCCCTCGCCATCACCGAACCCTCGGGCGGTTCCGACGTCGCCAACCTGCGCACCACGGCCCGCCTCGACGGCGATCACTACGTCGTCGACGGGGAGAAGGTGTTCATCACGTCGGGCATCCGCGCCGACTACGTCACCACCGCCGTCCGCACCGGCGGCAAGGGCTTCGGCGGGATCTCCCTCCTCCTGATCGAGACGGACCGGCCGGGCATCACCCGCACGCCCCTGAAGAAGATGGGCTGGTGGATGTCCGATACCGCCGCCATCCATTTCGACGGCGTCAGGGTGCCGGCGGCCAATCTGGTCGGGCCCGAAAATGCCGGCTTCCTCGGCATCGTGCGCAATTTCAACGGCGAACGCATCGGCCTTGCCGCCGGCGCCAATGCCTTCGCCCGCGTCGCCCTCGAGGAGGCGATCGACTGGGCACGCCAGCGCCAGACCTTCGGCAAGCGCCTGGCCGACCATCAGGTGATCCGCCACAAGATCGTCGACATGGCCCAGCGCATCCAGGCCACCCAATGCATGCTGGAGAACCTGGCCTGGCGCGTCGAACAGGGCGATGCCCCGATCGCCGAGATCTGCATGCTGAAGAACCAGGCGACCCTGACCATGGAATTCTGCGCCCGCGAGGCTATGCAGATCCTGGGCGGCGCCGGCTACATGCGCGGCGTGAAGACCGAACGCATCTATCGCGAGGTGCGGGTGAACGCCATCGGCGGCGGCTCGGAGGAAATCATGCGCGATCTGGCGGCCCGGCAGCTGGGGCTGTAGGATCCGCTCCGCTCCCCTTCGGTCAAGGAATTGTCGGTTGCGTCCTTCCCTCGTGATCTTCGATTGTGACGGTGTCCTGGTGGATTCCGAAGGGATCGCCAACCGTGCCCTGGCCGAGGCGGTCACCGCCCTCGGCCATCCGCTGGGCGAGGCGGAGAGCCGGCGCGACTTCGTCGGCCTCTCGATGAAATCGGTCATGGCGGGCATCGAGGCGCGGATCGGCCGCCCCTTGCCGGACGGCTGGCTCGACGATCTCCAGGTCAGGACCTATACCGCCTTCCGGGCCGAGCTCGGCCCGGTGCCCGGCGTCGCCGACGCGGTCCGCGCCGTGCAGGCCGCCGGTATCGCGACCTGCGTCGCCTCTTCCGGCACCCCGGACAAGCTCGCCCTCACCCTCGGCCTGACCGGGCTGGCGCCCCTGTTCGAAGGGCACGTGTTCTCCGCCGTCTCCGTTGCCCGCGGCAAGCCGGCACCGGATCTCTTCCTCCACGCCGCCGCGCGCATGGGCCATGGGCCCGAGACCTGCGTCGTCGTCGAGGACAGCGTGCCGGGCGTCACCGGCGCGGTCGCCGCCGGCATGCGCGCCCTCGGCTTCTCGCGCGAGACTTCGGCCGGCCTGCTGGCCGGCGCGGGGGCCGATGTCTTCGACGACATGGCCGCCCTGCCCGGCCTCATCGGACTGGAATGATGATCGACAATGCGAATTTCGCCGTCACCTGGCGCGGCGGCACCGATGCCTGGGAATGCGATCAGATGGGCCATATGAACGTGCAGTTCTATGGCGCCAAATTCGACATGGCGGAAGCGGTATTGCTCGCCCGCCTGGGCCTGCCCGCCGGCAGCCCCGTCCGCCCCCTGACCGAGCAGATCGTCTTCCGCAAGGAAAGCCGCGTGGGCGCGGCGTTGTGGATCCAGAGCGCGGTGATCGGCGTCGATCACCCGGGCGACGCGCTGCGCCTGCGCCACGTCATGCACCATTCGCCCAGCGGCGCCATCGCCGCGACGGTCGATACCACGGTCGGCCATCTGCCCCCCGAGGTTCTCGCCGCCGGCGAGAAGGTGGGGGTCGAGCCGGCACTGACCGGCGCCCCCGACCTGGCGGAGCCGGTCGGCAGCCACGACGGCGTCACGCTGGCCCGTGCCCGCGACCTCGGCCTGATCGAGACCGGCGTCTCCTGCCTCTCGCCCGACGATCTTCACCCGAGCGGCATGATGACCCGGAAAGGCCTGATCGGGCGCCTGTCCGAAGCGGTCGGCCATCTGATCGCGTCCGAGGACACGGCCGCCGAATTCCTGCGCGAACGCCACATCGGCTCCGCCGCCCTCGACTACAAGATCCGCTGGGCGGAACCCCGGGCTTTGGGCGATGTCGTGGTGCTGCGCTCCGGCGCCTCCGGCACCGTGGGCCGCACCCTTCGCTTCTTCCACTGGATGCTGGACGAGGCGACGGGAGATCCCGTCGCCTCGGTCGAGATCGTCGCCGTCTATTTCGACATGTTGGCCCGAAAGGCGATCCCTGTCCCGGAAGAGATCCTGAAGCTGTTCGACGGCAGGCTGGTCAACTGGCCGGCTGCTTGACCAGCTTTCGCCTTTTGGACGCGACGCGCCCCTTCCGCTTGTAGCCCCAGATCACGATCCCGGTGATCGAGAGGGTGGCGACCACCACCCCCATGATCGAGATCAGGATCCGGCCGGGCAGACCGATGATGCGCCCCGAATGCAGCGGATATTGAATCTGCAGGAAGAGGTCGCCGACGGTGCCCTCGCCCGGGTTCTCGGTCAGCAGGGGCTCGCCCGTCTGGTCGTCCAGATAGATGGTGGCGACGCCGAGACCGACGGGATGTTCCGCCTCGCCATAGGTCACCATATAGGCCCTGAACATCGAGAAGCGATAGGCGCCGAGGACACGGCCTTCGAAACCTTCGGCCTCGGCCTTCGCGGCGCCCCGCGCCATCGCTTCCTCGATCCCGACCTTGGCCGGCGGCGGATCCTCGACGAAGCGGGGCATGCCGACCTCGATCGGGCCCGGCGTGACCTCCGTCACCAGGGAAACCAGCGGCCGGAACACCTCGTACTGGAGATTGAGGGCGACACCGGACATGGCGATAACCGCCAGCAGCGCCCAGGGCCAGAGCCCCCCGGCGCGGTGGATGTCGACATTGCGGCGATAGAAGGCGGCCTTCTTCTTCATGGTGAAGGCCGGCCACCAATTGGTGAAGAAAGGCCGGTTGCGCGGCATGGTCAGAATGGCGCCGACGAAACAATCGACGAACCAGAAGATCGAGACCAGCCCCATGAACCACATGCCCCAGCGGTCCGGCAGGGCCAGGGAATAATGGAAGACGTAGAGGAAGGGGATCAGGTTCTCGGCCGAGAAGCAGCATTCGCCGAAATGGCGCGCGCCCAAGACCTCGCCCGTCACCGGATCGACGAAGATCTGATTGGGGACGGCGTCCTCCTCGATGCCCTTCTCCGGCTCGGCCCAGAAGACATAGGGATGGCCCGCCTCGTCGGGCAATGAAATACCCGAGATTACGACGTCCGGTATCGTTTCCTCGGTCCGCCGGGCCAGGGTGTCGACCGCCAGGGGCTCGCCCTCCGTGTCCACCTGGAAGAGCGAGGGGTTCAGCCATTCGTCGAGTTCGTGGTGGAACGCGATGACGCTGCCGGTCAAGCCCGACATCGCGAGGAAGGCGGCGATCGCGAGACCGACGTAGCGGTGAACGGCGAGGAGTTTCGTGCGCATCGTCCTAGAACCTGTAGCCGAGGGTCAGTTGCACCTCCGTCGGGGCGCCTGGCAGGACGTAGAAGGCGTCGTAGGAACCGACGTAATATTCCGCATCGAAGAGGTTGCTGACGTTGAGCCGCACCGTGAGCGGGCCGCGTTCCCAGGAAACGGCGGCATTGACCAGCGTATAGGCCGGCAGGATGAAACTGTTCGGCAGGGTGCCTTCCTGCTTCGTGTAATGCTGGACGCCCGCGCCGAAGCCGAGGCCGGCGAGCATGCCGTCCTGAACGCGGTAATGGGCCCAGGCGCTGAAGATGTGATCCGGCACGTTGCGCACACGGTTGCCCACCTTCGCGGCGTTGGTGTCGGCCGTCACCACGGCGTCGGTATAGGTATAGGCCGCGAGCAGGTCGAGCCCCCTCACGGGCGACCAGCGCACATCCGCCTCGATGCCCCGGCTGCGCTGTTCGCCCGTGACGTCGTAGAACTGCGTGCCGGTGCCGAGGTCGATGGTCGGCACATCCTCGACCACGTTCTGGCGTGTCAGATGGAAGAGCGCGATGGTGCCGGCCAGGCCGCCGTCCTCGGTCTCCGCCTTGAGGCCGATTTCCCAATTCTCGCCCGTCTCCGGCGGCGCGTTGCCGCCGGCGGCGACGGGCTTGCCCGGTTGCGGCATGAAGGACTGGCTGTAGTTCGCATAGGCCGCGAAGCCGGGGGCGAATTCATAGGTCAGGCCGACCTTGGGACTGAACTCGCCGTCGGTCGAACTCGCATAGGGCGCCGTCGCATTCGTCCCGACGAGGCCCGCCGCGATGAGGTCGACGATGCCCGACGCGGCCCCCGTGTCGTCCTGCCATGTGGTCGTCAGAACCTCGGCATGATCGTAGCGGGCGCCGAGGGTGACCGTCAGCAGGTCGAGGCGGATCTGGTCCTGGACGTAGAGACCGAGCTGGCGCGCGACCGAATCCTTGTGACTGGTCAACGGCTGATCCGGCACGGTCGCGCCATAGTCGGGCTCGAAGACGTCGATGGTGCCGAAGGTCCCGATGCCGAATTCGGATTCCGAGGCGCTCTCCTCGAAGTAGCTGTAGTCGATGCCGAAGGCGAGGAGATGGTTCATGCCCGCGATGTCGAAGCGGGCCTCGAGCGCGGTGTCGATATTGGCGATCAGCGCCTCGCCTTCGCGGGAATAGAAGAAGCGGACCAGGGTTCTGTCGTCGGGCGCGGCGCAGAGCGGGGTCGGGATCAGGAAACCGTCGAAGCAGAAGGGATAGACGATGTTCCGCCAATCCTCGTCGTGCCAGGTGATGCGCGCCTTCTGGCGCAGCGCCATGGCCTCGCTGAATTCATGGAGGAATTCATAGCCGATGCGCGCCTCCGTGGTCTCGCTGAGCGCCGGCGTTTCGGGTTCGCCCAGATAGCGGTCCTCGGGGATGGAACCATTGGCGTTCGGCGCCACCGTGCCCGCCGCCGGCAATGTCGGCGCGCCCCGGTTGCGGCTGTTCAGATATTGGCCGAGCAGGGTGAGACTGGTCGCATCATTCGGCTTCCAGGTCAGGGAGGGCGCGACCAGGACGCGTTCCGACGGATGGACATGGTCGATGAAACTGCCGTCCGACGTATAGGAGAAGAGGAGACGGCCGTAGAGGCTCTCGTCTTCCGTCAGGACGGCGCCCGCGTCCAGGCGGCCGATATAGTCGGCTTGCGAGCCATAGACGAATTCGACCTCGGCGAAATCATCGGCCACGGGACGCTTGCTGACGGCGTTGACCATGCCGCCGAGCGAACCCGCGCCATAGAGGGTGGAGGCCGGCCCGCGCACCACTTCCACCCGGTCGAACAGGAAGGGATCCAGCGCGGTACTGACGTAATAGGAATTGGACAGGCCGTCGACGAAGAGCGAGCTGTCGGCATCGAAGCCGCGGATCCTGAAATAGTCCCAGCCGTAGTAATAGCCGCCCGGCATGACACCGGCGGCGTTGCGCAGGATATCGGTCATGGAGCGGCTGCCCTGATCGTCCATCAGGCGGCGCGTGAACACCTGCACCGCCTGGGGCGTCTCGAGGATGCTGGTCCCGGTCTTGGTCGCAGACTGGCTGGTCGGGGCGCGATAGCCGTCGCCCGGGCCGAGCGGATCGCGGCCCGGATCATCGCCCGTGACCGTGATGACGCCGAGCAGCGTCGCCTCGACCGCCGCACCGTCGCTTTCGTGCCGGCTGCCTTCGGGGCCGCCGGTACCGCTGCCGTCGGCGACGGCACTCTCGTCCATCGTCTGCGCGACCGCGGCGGCCGCCAGGGACACCGCGAGGGCACAGAGCGAAATCCGCAATACGCGATACTCGAACACTCTCATCGCGGACCCGCCCCCTCCGCGGAACCATGCGTACAATCCTGTCCATAGACTAGGGAATTGCTATTGATATCCATTATCAAATAAATGGATCACCAAAGGCGATGCGGCCCGCCCGGCGCCACCGGCGCGTGCGGGCCGCGAATGGTCCTGGTCTAGAATTTGTAGCCGACCGTCAGTTGCGCCTCGGTCGGCGCCCCCGGCAGGACGTAGAAGTCGCTGTAGGAGCCGACGTAATATTCCTCGTCGAGAACATTGTTGACGTTGAGCTGCACCGAGAACGGCCCCGTCTCGTAGGAGACGGCCGCGTTGACCAGCGTATAGGCGGGCAGGGTGAAGCTGTTCGGCAGGGTGCCTTCCTGTTCGGTGTAGTGATTGACCCCCGCGCCGAACCCGAACCCGGCGAGCGGCCCTTCCTGCAGACGGTAGTGCGCCCAGGCGCTGAAGATGTGTTTCGGCACGTTACGCACGGTCTGGCCGATCTTGGCCGCATTGGCATCGTCGGTTACCTCGGCATCGGTATAGGTATAGGCCGCCGTGACGTCGAGGCCGGCTATGGGCGACCAGCGGACGTCCGCTTCGAGCCCGCGGCTGCGTTGCTCGCCGGTCACACCGTAAAAGAACGAGCCGGACGGCAGGACACCGCTCGGATTGTCGTCGACCACATTCTGGCGGGTGAGTTGAAAAACGTCGATGGTGCCGCTCAGCGTACCGTCCTCGCTCTCGACTTTGAGACCGACCTCATAGTTCTCGCCCGTTTCCGGATCGGCATTGGCGCCGGAGGCCGTCAGGTAGCCGGGTTGCGGCATGAAGGACTGGCTGTAATTGGCGTAGGCCGCGAAGCCGGGCAGGAATTCATAGGTCAGGCCGACCTTGGGGCTGAATTTGCTGTCCGATGATTTCTGGGTCAGATCCTCCACCGAGGCGTCGTCGATGCGCCCCCCGAGCGTGAGGGTCAGGTCCTCGTAACGGATCTGGTCCTGCAGGTAGACGCCGAACTGGCGCATCGTTGTCTTCGCCGGCGCCACCAGCGGCTGGGCCGGCACGGTGCCGTTGTAGTTCAAGGTGAAGATGTCGATCGTGTCGAATTGCGTGAAGTTCGATGCGGTCGCATCCTCGTCGAAGTAGCCGTAGTCCAAACCGAAGGCGAGAAAGTGCTCGAAGCCGCCGACATCGAAGCGGGCTTCGAGAGCCGTGTCGATATTGCCGATCAGCGCCTTGCTTTCCCGGGAGTAATAGAACCGCAACAGGGTGCGATCGTCGCCTAAGGGAAAGCCGGAGGGATAGATGATGTTCGCCCAGTCCTCATTGTGCCAGGTCACGCGGGCGTTCTGGCGGATCGCGATGGAATCATTGAATTCATGGCGAAACTCATAGCCGATGCGGGCCGTTTCGAGTTCCACACTCTCCGGCGCATCGGGCTCGCCGAGAAAGGTGTCGAGGGGGATGGAACCATTGGCGTTCGGCAGCACCGTGCCATAGGCCGGTAGGGTCGGCGCGCCCTCGTTGTCGTCGGTCGCATATTGGGTCAGCAGGGTGAAGCTGGTCGCCGTCGTCGGGTTCCAGGTGATCGACGGCGCGATCGCCAGATGTTCCGACGGATCGACCTCATCGATGAACGTATCGTCGGAGCCATAGGAAACCAGCAGGCGGCCGAGCAGGGTTCCGTCGTCCGTCAGTACCCCGCCCGCATCCACGCGGCCGATGTAATCGCCCTCGGTACCATAGATGAATTCGAAGTCCGCGAAATCGTCCATGATGGGGCGCTTGCTGACGGCATTGACCATGCCGCCGAGCGAACCCGCGCCGTAGAGGGTGGAGGCCGGACCGCGCACCACTTCGATGCGGTCGAACAGATAGGGATCGAGCGACGTGCTGACGTAATAGGAGTTGGACAGGCCGTCGATGAAGAGGGAAGCGTCGGCATCGAAGCCACGGATGCGGAAATAATCCCAGCCATAGTAGTAGCCGCCCGGCATGACACCGGCGGCGTTGCGCAGG
This sequence comes from Zavarzinia marina, assembly GCF_021568905.1. Taxonomy (GTDB): domain Bacteria; phylum Pseudomonadota; class Alphaproteobacteria; order Zavarziniales; family Zavarziniaceae; genus Zavarzinia; species Zavarzinia marina. Next base: position 177,130 of record NZ_JAKGSB010000006.1, read on the forward strand.
ACGTCGGTCATGGAGCGGCTGCCCTGGTCATCCATCAGGCCGCGGGTCAGCACCTGCACCGCCTGGGGCGTTTCCAGGATCGGCGAGCCGGTCTTCGTCGCGCTCTGGCTGGTGGTGGCGCGATAGCCGTCGCCCGGGCCGGTCGGATCCGAGGCGATGCCTTCCCCCTCCACCGTCACGGTGCCGAGCATGATGCCCTCTTCGGCGCCCTGCGCCCGCGCCGGCCCCACGCCCGCCATCGCCGCCAGTACCGCCAGGGAACCGGCGACGCCCCTCGCCCCAATGCTCTTCATCGTGCCTCCGAACGTCCGATGCGCCGGCCCTGGAAGGGCGCGCTTCTCGTCGGCACCTTAGGTATTTGATAACGATTCTTATTATCGAATTAATCTATTGTTGCAGAGCAACAACGAACCCACGGAATCCGTGCCCTCGCGGCCATGGGAACGAATGAACATCAAACATATGTTCAACGTGGGAGAGACGGCTTCAGCGCTTCCGCTTGCCGGGCTCGAACAAGCGGCCGACGCCATCCAGGGCGGAGGCGGCGGTGCCGAGGGGATCGCCGGCCGCCGCCTGGGCGGCGTTGCGGAACCGTTGGTTCGCGGCGGCGGCCGAACCGGCCACCGCATCGGCCATGGTCGCGCCCGGCGTCTTCGGCCGCCGGGCCAGCACGGCGGCCGGCGCCATGAACAGGGCGCCGGTGACGGCGGCGGCGAAGACACTGCCGATCAGCGGGCGCAACACCTCATAGAGGGCAAAAGCCAGAAATGCGGCCCCGACGAGAGTCGGGCCCGCCAGCATCAAGGCCCGTGCATAACCCCGTTCCATTGCCGCTCCTCCCCGGTAAGTCGCCGCCTTGCCGACGATGATCCGCCAGTCTCCGCCGCCATGCAATGCGGCGGCGCGGCCACTCTCTGGCGCGCGCCCCGCAATCCCGCCATAGTCCCGCCTGGACGATCGAGAATGGGAGACCCGGCATGACGCCCTTCGCCGAAATTTTTGCCCGGGCAGCGGCCCGCAAGGGTGGCCCCAAGGCGCTGGAGGCGATCCTGGCCGAAACGCCGTCCAAGACGCCGGACGAGATCGCCGCCACCCCGGACGACCGGATCCTGGCCCTGATGACCCGGCGCATCTTCTACGCCGGCTTTTCCTGGAAGGTGATCGACGACAAATGGCCGGCATTCGAGGACGCCTTCTTCGGCTTCGATCCCGCCGCCTGCGCCCTGATGTCGGACGAGCACTTCGATGCCCAGCTGAAGAATGCGGCGATCGTGCGCAACGGCGCCAAGATCCGCACCATCCAGGTCAATGCCCAGCTCATCCAGGATCTCCGCCGGGAACACGGCAGTGCCGCGCGCTTCTTCGCCGACTGGCCGGATGCGGACTACGTCGGCCTGCTGGAGATCCTGAAGAAGCAGGGCAGCCATCTCGGCGGCGATTCCGGCATGCGTTTCCTGCGCATGCTGGGCAAGCCCGCCTTCGTCACCTCGCGCGACGTCGTTGCCGCCCTGATCGCCGATGGCGTCGTGGCCAAGGCACCGGGCGGCAAGCGCGACATGGCCCTGGTGCAGGATGCCTTCAATGCCTGGTCCGCCGAAAGCGGCCGCGACCTGACGGCAATCAGCCGGACCCTCGCCATGAGCGTCGACGCGCCCGACGCCCATTGATCCACACCATGTCCGATTGCCTGGCCGCGCGCGCCGTCGATGTCCTGACCACGGCCGACGCGCTGGAGAAGAGCGCCAAATCCCGCGCCCATGCCGGGGCCTGGTTCGAGGCCAGGGCGGCGGGACGGCCCCTGCCCATCGGCCGGGCCGAACCGCCGCCGCGCCCGGCGCGCCCGGCCCGGCCCGAACTGCTGGCCCCGCGCGAGATGCCGCGCCGGCGCCCGGGCACGGCCCAGGGGCGGAAGGCCCTGCTCCACGCCGTCGCCCATATCGAGCTGAACGCCGTCGACCTGCATTGGGACATCGTCGCCCGCTTCACCGATACGCCCATGCCGCCCGACTTCTACGACGATTGGGTGCGGACGGCTGACGAGGAGGCCCGCCACTTCCGCCTGCTGCACGATTGCCTGACGGCGCGCGGCAGTTGCTATGGCGAACTGCCCGCCCATGCCGGCATGTGGCGCGCGGCCGAGGATACGGCCGACGACCTGCTGGCCCGCCTCGCCATCGTGCCCATGATCCTCGAAGCGCGCGGCCTCGACGTCACCCCGCCCATGATCGAGATCTTCCGCAAGGCCGATGAGGCGGACGCCGTCGCCGCCCTCGAAACCATCTATGCCGAGGAGGTCGGCCATGTCGCCCATGGCGCCAAGTGGTTCCACGTTCTCTGCGACCGGGATGGCCTCGACCCGACGGCAACCTTCCACGCCCTGAAGCGCCGCCATTTCCACGGCGCCCTGAAGCCCCCCTTCAACGACGAGAAACGCGCCGAAGCCGGCATCCCGCCGGATTTCTACTGGCCATTGGCGGAATGAACGCTCAGAGCGCCCGCGCGACATCGGTACTGGCGAAGTCCTGGCCGACGAAGAGCAAGGGGCAGTCATGGGCGATCGCCTCGGCATAGGCGAAGCAATCCCCGAAGTTGAGCCCGGCGGGATGGATGCCCTTACCCCAGCGGCCATAGGCGTCGGCCACCTGCTTCGCTCCCGCCGCCGACAGCGGAACGATATCGAAGCCCAATCCGTCGATCAGCGTCTCCATCTCCGCGCCCACGTTCCGCAGACGCGCGACGATCATCGCTTCCGCGACGGTTCCGGCCGAAATCAGCAGGCGATCGGCGGTCTCGAGCGCGGCGATACAGACCTCACCCTCGGCCTCGCCCAGCAGAATGGCCATCAGGGCCGAGGTATCGACGACGATCATTCGGGCAAGCCATCGCCGCCGTAGAGGACATCCTGGCTGCGCGCCGCTGCCGGGCCCAGTGTCGGCGCGGCCGCCGCGCGCAGGTGTTCCAGCAGGCGCCGCCTTGCGGCGGGATCGACGGCAGCCTTGATGGGCGCCAGTCGCGCGACGGCATGGCCATGGCGGGTGAGCACGACCTCCTCCCCCGCTTCGGCACGGCGCACCAATTCCGTCAATTGCGCCTTGGCGTCACTCACGGATATCCGCATGCCCCGGTCTCCGTTCCATGGTTAATCCGAAATGGACCAATAGTTGGTCCATCATATCGCGAACTTGCTTGAGAGCAATATCCAGGGGACCAAACGAAAAAAGCCGGCGGGTCGCCCCGCCGGCCTTTCTCGTTGGTGCCTGGGCCGATTACTCGGCGGCGGCGGCCAGTTTGGCGGTCTGGTAGAAGGTCTCGCCCTTGGCGGCCATGTCGCGGAGCATCTGCGGCGGGGCGTAGCGCTTGCCGTACTGCTGGGCGAAGCCGTCGGCCATCTTCACGAATTCGGCGACGCCGATCCGGTCGATGTAGGACAACGGGCCGCCGGTCCAGGGCGCGAAGCCCCAGGCCAGGATCGAGCCGACGTCGGCATCGCGCACGTCGGTCGTGACCTCTTCCTCGAAGCAGCGGGCGGCTTCGACGGCCTGGCGGACCAGCAGACGGTCGCGGATCTCCTTGATCAGCGCCGGCGTGCCTTCGGTCTGCTTCACCGGGGCGAGGTCGGCGAGACCTTCCCACAGGTACTTCTTGCCGTCGGCCGGATATTCGTAGAAGCCCTTGGCGTTCTTGCGGCCATAGCGGCCGAGCTTGACCACCAGGGTTTCCACGATGTCGTCCGCAGGCGTCGCCTCATAGGCATCGCCCAGGTCCAGCCTGGTCTGGGTGCGCACCTTGTGGCCGAGGTCGAGGGCGACGTCGTCGTTCATCTCGAGGGGACCACGGGGCATGCCCGTCGCACGGCCGACATTGTCGATGATGGCGGGCGCGATGCCTTCCGCCAGCATCTCGATGCCCTCGTTGACATAGGTGCCGAAGCAGCGGCTGGTGTAGAAGCCGCGGCTGTCGTTGACGACGATCGGGGTCTTGCGGATCTTCTTGACGTAATCCATGGCGACCGCGAGCGCCCGCTGGTTCGTCTGCTTGCCCATGATGATCTCGACCAGCATCATCTTGTCGACGGGCGAGAAGAAGTGGATGCCGATGAAGCTCTCGGGGCGCTTCGACGCCTCGGCCAGGCCGGTGATCGGCAGGGTCGAGGTGTTGGAGGCGTAGATCGCGGTCTCGGGGATCACGGCCTCGGTCTTCCTGGTCGCCTCGGCCTTGACCTCGCGGTTCTCGAACACCGCCTCGATCACCAGGTCGCAGCCGGCGAGATCGGCATGATCGGTGGTCGGGGTGATGAGGGCGAGGTGCTTCTCCTTCTTCTCAGGGGTCGAGCGACCGCGCGAGATCGCCTTGTCGAGAAGATTGGTCGAATAGGCCTTACCCTTTTCGGCGGCTTCGATGGTCTGGTCCAGCAGCACGCATTCGATGCCGGCCATGGCCGAGACATAGGCGATGCCCGCGCCCATCATGCCGGCGCCGAGGATGCCGAGTTTCTTCACCTCGGTCTCGGGCTCGCCCACCGGACGGCGGGCGCCCTTGTTCAGCTCCTGCATGGAGATGAACAGGGTGCGGATCATGTTGCCGGCGGTCGGGTCCAGCAGCAGCGAGACGAAGTAACGGGTCTCGACACGCAGGCCGGCGTCGAAGGGAATCTGCAGGCCTTCATAGACGCAGGACAGGATCGCCTTGATCGCCGGATAATTGCCGAAGCTCTCCTTGTGCGACATGGCGATGCCGCCCATGAGGGTCTGGGCGCCCGTCGGGCTGTAGACCGCGCCGCCCGGCACCTTGAACTTCTTGTCGTCCCACGGCTGGGCGCTGACGGGCGAGCCCATCAGATATTCCTTGGCGCGGGCGAGCAGCTGATCGGCCGGCACCACTTCGTTCACGATGCCTTCGGCCAGCGCCTTCTTCGGATCCAGTTCCTTGCCCTGCAGGAGCAGCGGCAGGGCCTTGGCGATGCCAATGATGCGGGGCAGGCGCTGGGTGCCGCCGGCGCCCGGCAGCAGGCCGACCTTCACTTCGGGAAGACCGAGCTTGGTCTTCGGATTGTCGGCGGCGATGCGGTAGTGGCAGGCCAGCGTGATTTCGAGACCGCCGCCGAGGGCGGTGCCGTTGATCGCCGCGACGAAGGGCTTACCGCTGGTCTCGTAACGGCGGAAGATCTTCTGCAGGGTGCCCGAATTCTCGGTCAGGGCCTTGGCGTCCTTCGGACCGAAGGCGGTCTTCACCAGCATGTCGAGATCGGCGCCGGCGAGGAAGGCATCCTTCGCCGAGGTAATGATGACACCCTTCACCGCCTCGTCGGCGATGGCCTTTTCGGTCGCTTCGGCGAAATCGCGGATCGAGGACTCGTTCAGCACGTTCATGGAACGGCCGGCCATGTCCCAGGTGATGGTGGCGATACCGTCGGCGTCGACGTTGTAATTGATGTTGTTGCTCATGGCTCTCTTACCCCGTCGCTCAGACGCGCTCGATGATGGTGGCGGTGCCCATGCCGGCGCCGACGCAGAGCGTGATCAGCGCGGTGTTGAGATCGCGGCGCTCCAGTTCGTCGAGAACGGTGCCGAGGATCATGGCACCGGTGGCCCCCAGCGGGTGGCCCATGGCGATGGCGCCGCCGTTCACGTTGATCTTGTCGTGGGGCACGTCGAGGGCCTGCATGAAGCGCAGCACCACCGAGGCGAAGGCTTCGTTCAGCTCGTAGAGGTCGATGTCGGTCGGCTTCATGCCGGCACGCTTCAGGGCCCGTTCGGCGGCGGCCGAGGGGCCGGTCAGCATGATCGACGGCTCGGAACCGATCGAGGTGAAGCTGCGGATCTTGGCGCGCGGCTTGATGCCGGCGGCATCGGCCGCTTCCTTGGAGCCGAGCAGCACGGCGGCGGCGCCGTCGACGATACCCGACGAGTTGCCGGCATGGTGAACGTGTTCCACGCGCTCGACTTCCGGGTAGCGGAGCTGGACGACGCCGTCGAAAGCCATCTCGCCGAACATCTGGAACGACGGGTTCAGCGAGGCGAGCGACTGCATGGTCGCATCCGGGCGCATGTGCTCGTCATGGTCCAGGATGGTCAGGCCGTTGATGTCCTTCACGGGGACGATCGAATTCTTGAAATAGCCGTTGTCCCAGGCGTGCTTGGCGCGCTTCTGGCTTTCGATCGCATAGGCGTCGACGTCCTCGCGCGAGAAGCCGTATTTGGTCGCGATCAGGTCGGCCGAGACGCCCTGCGGCGCGAAATAGGACTTGAAGGCGATCTGCGGGTCCATCGGCCAGGCGCCGCCCGAGGTGCCCATGGGCACGCGCGACATGGCTTCGACGCCGCCGCCGATCGACATCGGGCTCTGGCCCGACATGACCTGGGCCGCCGCCATGTTGGTCGCCTCGAGGCCCGAGGCGCAGAAGCGGTTGATCTGCACGCCCGCCGTGGTCTCGGCGTAATCGGCATTCAGGACCGCGATGCGGGCGATGTCGGCGCCCTGCTCGCCCACCGGCTCGACGCAGCCGAGCACGACGTCCTCGACCATGGTGGTGTCGAGATTGTTGCGGTCGCGGATCGCCTTCAGCGCCGTGGTGGCGAGATGAAGCGACGTCACCTCGTGCAGGCTGCCGTCCTTCTTGCCCTTGCCGCGCGGCGTGCGCACCGCGTCGAGGATATATGCGTCGGCCATGGTTCTCTCCTCAGGTGAAGCTTGTCGGTCTTTGATGTTTGCCCGTCATCCAGGCAGCCGGCCGGGATGACGCGGGAATGGATCACAGCATGCGGCTGATGAGTTCCTTCATGATCTCGTTGGTGCCGCCGTAGATCTTCTGGACGCGGCCGTTCACGAACATCTTCGCGATCGGATATTCCATCATGAAGCCGTAGCCGCCATGGAGCTGCAGGCACTCGTCCACCGCCTTGCACTGCAGTTCCGAACACCACCACTTGGCCATGGCCGCGGTCTGGACGTCGAGCTTGCCCTCGACCAGCAGTTCGATGCAGTGGTCGACGAAGACGCGGGCGATGCGGGCCTCGGTCGCGATCTCCGCCAGCTTGAAGCGGGTGTTCTGGAAGCTGAACACCGGCTTGCCGAACGCCGTGCGCTCCTTGGTGTATTTGGTGGTGATCGCCAGCGCCAGCTCGACGGTCTTGATCGCGGTGACGCCGATCTGCAGGCGTTCCGAGGGAAGCTGCTGCATGAGCTGGATGAAGCCCTGGCCCTCCTCGTGCCCGAGCAGGTTCGACGTCGGTACGCGGACTTCGTCGAAGAAGAGTTCCGACGTGTCCTGCGCCGCCATGCCCACCTTGTCGAGGTTGCGGCCGCGGCGGAAGCCTTCGACCTCATCCGTCTCGACCACGATCAGCGAGGTGCCATGGGCCCCCTTGGTCGGGTCGGTCTTGGCGACGACGATGATCAGATTGGCGAGCTGGCCGTTGGTGATGAAGGTCTTCTGGCCGTTGATGACGTAGTGGTTGCCGTCCTTCTTGGCCGATGTGCGGACCCCCTGGAGGTCGGAGCCGGCGCCCGGCTCGGTCATGGCGATGGCGCCGATCAACTCGCCCGTCGCCATGCGCGGCAGCCAGCGCTGCTTCTGCTCTTCCGAGCCGTAGGCATGGATGTAGGGGGCGACGATGTCCGAATGCAGCGAGAAGCCGGGGCCGGAGGCACCCGCCTCGATCTGGGCTTCCATCAGCATGGTGGAGGCACGGAAATTGAGGCCCGAGCCGCCGTATTCCTCGGGCATGGTGGCGCAGAGGAGACCGGCCGCGCCCGCCTTTTCCCAGGCTTCACGGTCGATGACGCCCGCCTCGTCCCAGCGTTCGTTGTGCGGCACGCACTCGCGCTCGAAGAACTTCAGCGCGTTGTCGTACACCATCCGGTCTTCTTCACTGAGCTTCAGGGTGCGCTCGAACATCGTTTCTCTCCTCTGCCAGGTTGTATGGTCTTGCGGAACCGTGGACGTTCCCCGGTTCCGCTGCCTTTTGTCGTGGCGGGGAACGGCGCTGGCCTCGCCGTTCCCCGCGTCTCCTCCGCTTGCGGAGTGATCAGAAGTTGGCCGCGTCCAGCGCCATGATGGTGTCGGCGCCGGCGGAGATCTTGGCCAGCAGCGACGCCGTCTCGGGCACGATGCGGGCGATGAAGAAGCGCCCGACGATCAGCTTGTTGTCGTGGAACTCGGTCGCCGTGCCGGCCGCCTTGGCTTCCAGCGCCACCTTGGCCATCTGCGACCACATGTAGGCGAGGACCTGGATGCCGAAGAGGTGCATGTAGTCGACCGAACCGGCGCCCGCGTTGTCCGGGTTGGCCATGGCGTTCTGCATGAACCACATGGCGCCGTCGCGCAGGTGGTCGGTCGCGGTGCGCAACCCGTCCAGGAAGGGCTTCAGGTCGGCGTTGCCTTCGTTGTCGGCGATGAAGGCCTCGATCTCGCCGATATAGGCCATCAGCGGCTGGCCGCCCTTGGCGCCGAGCTTGCGGCCGACGAGGTCGAGCGCCTGCACGCCGTTGGCGCCTTCGTAGATCTGGGTGATGCGGGCGTCGCGAACGAACTGCTCCATCCCCCATTCCTTGATGTAGCCGTGGCCGCCGAAGACCTGCTGGGCATTGACCGCGGACTCGAAGCCCTTGTCGGTCAGGTAACCCTTCACGACCGGGGTGACCAGGGCGACGATGTCCTCGTTCGCCTCGCGCACCGCCGCGTCCGGGTCGCGGTGGGCGATGTCGATCTTCAGGCCGGTCCACAGGTAGAAGGCGCGCGCGCCTTCCGTGAAGGCGCGGATCGACAGCAGCATGCGGCGCACGTCCGGATGCACGATGATCGGGTCCGCCGGCTTCTCGGGGAACTTGGTGCCCGAGATGGAACGCATCTGCAGGCGTTCCTTGGCATAGGCCGCCGCGTTCTGATAGGCGACCTCGGCCTGGGACAGGCCCTGGACGCCGACGCCGAGACGGGCCGCGTTCATCATGGTGAACATGGCGCGGAGCCCCTTGTGCGGCTCGCCGATCAGGAAGCCCGTCGCCTCGTCGTAGTTCATGACGCAGGTGGCGTTGCCGCAGATGCCCATCTTGTGTTCGATGTTGCCGGCCTTCACCGCATTGCGGGCGCCGAGCGAACCGTCCTCGTTGACCATGAACTTCGGCACGATGAACAGCGAGATGCCCTTCACGCCTTCCGGCCCGCCGGGGATCTTGGCCAGCACGAGGTGGATGATGTTGTCGGACAGATCCTGTTCACCGGCGGAGATGAAGATCTTGGTGCCGGTGATCTTGTAGGTGCCGTCTTCCTGCGGCTCCGCCTTGGTGCGCAGCAGGCCGAGGTCGGTGCCGCAATGCGGCTCCGTCAGGTTCATGGTGCCGGTCCATTCGCCCGACACCAGCTTCGGCAGATAGGTCTCTTTCTGCTCGTCCGTGCCCCAGACGTGGATCGCCTCATAGGCGCCGTGGGACAGGCCCGGGTACATGCCGAAGGCCATGTTCGACGACGAGACGAATTCGTTGACCGCGAAGCCCAGCACATAGGGCATGCCCTGGCCGCCGTATTCGGGATCGGAGGTGATGCCCGACCAGCCGCCCTCGGTGAACAGCTTGTAGGCTTCCTTGAAGCCCTTGGGCGTGGTCACCACGCCGTCCTCGATGGTGCAGCCTTCCTCGTCGCCCGACTGGTTGATCGGGGCGAGAACGCGCTCGCACAGCTTGGCGCCTTCCTCGAGGACCGCGTCGACGACGTCCTTCGGGGCGTCGGCGAAGCCCGACAGGTTGGAATATTTCTCGATGTTCAGAACGTCGTGCAGGACGAAGCGGATATCGTCCACGGGCGCCTTGAAGCTGGGCATTGGTCTCTCCTCAGACAGCCTGATTCCGGAAGGGGGACGGGGCGCCGCCGTGCGCGGGCCGCTCCCAGGCCCGCGCGCAACGATGTTGCGCATTCCCGCCGGTTTCCTTCCGGCTCGCATCGCCATAGCGGCTTGGCGAAGACAACTCAAGCATCTTTCCAAACAAATTTGTCAGCATGGCGGCGGTCACGCCGTCCGTGCCCTGCGCTGCCGGGGGGCCGCGATCGCCGCCTCGGGGTCGAGGCCGCGTTCCGCCAGCAGTTTCTCGAAATAGGTGCAGGCGGTGCCGAGCTCCGCCATGGTCTGATCGATGTCCTGGCGCTGGCGTTCCAGCGCGACCATCTTGTTGCGGGCGAGCACGAGGGTGAGGCGGATCTGTTCCGTCTGCTGGTCGCCGAGATCGTAGAGGTCCAGGATTTCGCGCAGTTCCGCCAGCGAGAAGCCGACCCGCTTGCCGCGCAGGATGAGCAGCAGGCGCACCCAGTCGCGCTGGGAATAGATCCGGGTCTGGCCTTCGCGGCGCGGGTGCAGCAGGCCGCGATCCTCGTAGAAGCGGATCGCGCGGGGCGTGACGCTGAATTCCTCGGAAAGCTGGGTGATCGAGTAAGTCTTCGATCCCGCGGGCTCCGCCCCTGTCCTCATGCGACCGCCTCCTCCTCTGGTTGGCGGAGTCATAGGTGACGTTGACGTTAACGTCAACTGGTCATTTGTCAGATTGGGAAATTTTATATCCCTGCCCATTGCCGAAATATTTCATCCATTGCGGAAAACCCCATATGCGAGTGCGCCGGCCGTCAACAGGGTTGTGGCAAAGACCGGCAAACCGGCGCAGGATCACGAAAACGGGAGAGCGCCATGACCAGCAATCGCGACCAGACGATCGAGCGTTACGCCGATTTCTTCCCCTATTACCTTCAAGAGCACGCCAAGCCGGAGACGCGGGCCCTGCACTATTTCGGCACCAGCCTGACCTTCGGCTTCCTGGCGGCGGCGGTGCTGACCGGCAATGCCTGGTGGCTGCTGGGCATGCCGCTGGCGGGCTATTTCTTCGCCTGGGTCGGGCACTTCGGGGTGGAGAAGAACCGCCCGGCGACCTTCACCTATCCGTTCTGGTCGCTGATCTCCGATTACCGGATGTTCTTCCTGTGGCTTTCGGGGCGGCTTCGCCGGCACCTGCGGGCCGCCGGCGTGACCGACTGAGGGCGCGAGCCCGCCCTGTGCATTGCACCACCGGACGGCGGCTCCCATAATCGGCCAGGAACTCGAAGCGCGACGGCCGATTCCCGATGCAGATCTACCTGCCCATTGCCGAGCTTTCGGTCGACGTCTTCATGCTTCTCGGTATCGGCGGGGCGGTCGGCTTCCTGTCCGGCCTGTTCGGCGTCGGCGGCGGTTTTCTGATCACCCCCCTGCTGATCTTCATCGGCGTGCCGGCGCCGGTCGCCGTGGGCACCGGGGCGCAGCAGGTCGTCGCCTCCTCGGTCTCGGGCGTCATCGCCCATTGGCGCCGGGGCACCGTCGACATTCCCATGGGCCTTGTTCTGACCGCCGGCGGCCTTGTCGGTTCCGGCCTCGGGTCGTGGGCCTTCGCGGCGCTGCGCAAGGCCGGCACGGTCGACGTCGTGGTCGCCATTTCCTATGTCGTCTTCCTCGGCACCATCGGCGGGCTGATGTTCGTCGAAAGCGCCAGCGCGCTCTGGAAGCAGCATCGCGGCGGCCCGCGACGGCGCAAGCTGCACCAGCACAATTGGGTCCACGGCCTGCCCTTCAAGATGCGTTTCCGGAAGTCGCGGCTCTACATCAGCGCCCTGATGCCGCTGACGGTCGGTTTCGCCATCGGCGTGCTGTCGGCGATCATGGGTGTCGGCGGCGGCTTCATCCTGGTGCCGGCGATGATCTATCTGCTCGGCATGCCGACCCAGGTGGTCATCGGCACCTCCCTGTTCCAGGTCATTTTCGTAACCGCCTCCGTCACTTTCCTCCAGGCCTGGGCGAACCAGTCGGTCGACGTCATCCTGGCCATGCTGCTGCTGGTCGGCTCGGTCATCGGCGCCCAGTTCGGCACCCGTGTCTCGATGCGCCTGAAGGGCGAGCAATTGCGCGTGCTGCTCAGCCTGCTGGTGCTGGCGGTCGGCCTTCGCCTCGCCGTCGACCTGCTGATCGAGCCGGCGGAACTCTATTCCCTGACCCTGATCGGGGGCCGGCCATGAGACGCGCCCTCGCCCTCTGCCTGTTCCTGCTGCTGGCCGGCGTCGCCCGGCCGCACGCCGCGCGCGCCGACAGTCTCAGCGCCGATCTCTCCCACCGCCTGATCGCCATCACCTCCAGCTTCACCGGCTCGTCGATCCTGGTCTTCGGCGCGGTGGTGCCCGACGGGCCGGGGCGGCGCGACGTGGTGATCGTGCTGCGCGGCCCGGACCAGAGCCTGCGGGTGCGCCGCAAGGAACGCGTCTTCGGCATCTGGGTGAATGCCGCGGCCCATCCCTTCATCGGCGTGCCCGCCTATTACGCCGTCGCCGCGACCCGGCCGCTGGAGGACATCGGCGCCGAAAGCCATTTCGCGCGCCATCAGATCGGCCTCGACGCGCTCCGCCCGATCGACTACGCCCTGCCCGAGGGCGCGCCGCCCGATCCCGCCGCCACGCCGTTCCGCGACGCCATCCGCCGCCTGAAGGAGCGGAACGGGCTCTACAACCCCATCCGCGTGCCGGTCACCTTCATCGGGCCGAACCTGTTCAGGGCCGAGTTCCAGTTCCCCTCCAACGTGCCCGTGGGCAGCTACAAGGCGGAGATCTATCTGTTCAACGACGGCGAGCTGGCGGGCGCCAATGCCTCCGCCCTCTTCGTCGACAAGACCGGCCTCGAGCGCTGGGTGTTCAAGGCCGCCCGCAACTATCCGGCCCTCTACGGCATCGCCGCGGTCGCCATCGCCGTCGCCTTCGGCTGGGGCGCCGCCGTCGTGTTCCGCCGCGCCTGAGCCCGACACCGGCCCCAACCCCGACCCCGGCACCGAGATGTTCTTCATCGCCTCCAAAATCTTCTGGCTGATCGCCGCGCCGTTCAACCTCGCCTGCCTGCTGGGCATCCTGGCGGTCGCCGCCGCGCTGGCCCGCCTGCGGCGGACGGCGCGGGGCCTGGCGTGGGGCGGGATCGCGGTCATCCTTCTCGCCGGGGCGACGCCGATCGGCCCCTGGGCGACGGCGGTGCTCGACCAGCGCTTTCCCATGCGCCCCGCCCTGCCCGGGACGATCGGCGGCATCATCGTCCTTGGCGGCGCCATCAGCAACGAACAGTCGATCGCCTTCGACACGCCGGTGCTGGCGGCCGATCCGGACCGGGTGACGGCGCTGCTCGAACTCGCGCGCCGCTTTCCCGAGGCGCCGATCATCTGGGCGGGGGGCTATGGCGGGCTGGGCAGCGTCGAGAAGACGGAAGCCTGGTTCGCCCGTGATCTCTATACCGCGATCGGCTTCGACGTCGCGCGCATCACCTTCGAGCCCCATTCGCGCAACACCCACGAGAACGAGGTGGAGGCGCGGAAACTGGCGGGCACGGTGGACGGCGCGCCCTGGATCCTGGTGACCGGTGCCGTCCACATGCCGCGCTCGGTCGCGATCTTCCGCCACGGCGGCTGGAACGTCCTGCCCTGGCCGGTGGCGCCCCTGTCGCCGGGGCCCGACACGGCGTGGGAACCGCTCGCCTTCGGGCAGACCCTGGAGCTTTCGACCCGGGGCCTGCGCGAATGGATCGGCCTCGTCGCCTATCGTCTCGCCGGCTATACCGACGAGATCCTGCCGGACTGAGCGGGCCTCAGGCGGCGAGGCCCGCGCGCAGCGACGCCGCGATCTCGGCGTTGGCCACGTCGGACGCCGCGACATTGCCGCCGAGCGAGATCAGGCCGTGGATCAGGCTGTCGTAGGCCAAGACCTTCACCGGCACGCCCGCCGCCGCCAGCGCCTCGCCATAGGCGCGGCCTTCGTCCTGCAGGGGATCGAAACCGGCGATCACCAGGGTCGCGGCCGGCAGGCCCGCCATATCGGTATTGCGGAGCGGCGAGACCCTGATGTCGGTCTTGTCCTGTTCGGGCGGCAGGAAATGGCCCATGAACCAATTCATGGCGTCATGGGTCAGCAGGAAGCCGTCGCCATAGGTTTCGTGGGACGGCCAGTCCCGGGCGATATCCACCACCGGATAGATCAGCAACTGGTGCCTGGGCAGGACATCGCCCGCGAGCTTCGCCTGCTGGCAGACGACGGCGGAGAGATGGCCGCCCGCACTGTCGCCGCCGACCGCGAGGCGCGCCGGATCGGCGCCATAGTCGGCCGCGTTGGCCACGACATGGCGCCATACCGCCAGACATTCGTCGATCGGCACCGGAAACTTGAACTCGGGCCCGAGACGGTAGTCGACCGACAGCACGCGGCAGCGCGCGGTATCGGCGTAGAAACGGCAGGGCTGGTCATAGGCTTCACGGTCGCCGATGACGAAACCGCCGCCATGGAAGAAGATCAGCATCGGCGCCGGACCCGCCGGCATGTCGTGAGGCACGTAGAGGCGCACCGGAATATCGCCATAGGGGCCGGGCACGCGCCGTTCCTCGACCCGGGCCATGGAACGCGGGCTGCCGCCGAACGTATAGGCCATGTCGCGATACATCTGGCGCGCCGCGGGCACCGGCAATTCGTTGATCGCCGGTCGCTTGGCCGCCAGGGCCAGCATGAACTGGATCTGCGGATCCAGGGTCTTGCCCTCGATCTGGATCGGCTTGCCGCCGGAAAGGCGCAGCAGCCACGACTTCGGCAGGCGCATCAGCAGCCACACCAGCCACTTCTCGATCAGTCGCTTCAGTTTCGACAAGTCGTCTCTCCCCTAGTCGTCTTTTTCAGCCGCGGGGCGCCGCCTGGGCCCCACGCACCAAGAGATTGGTCGCGAAACGGGCCGCGCGTTCCACGTCGTTGTCACCCGTCTCGATCATGCGCCCAGCCATGTTGACGGCGATGCCGTGAATGGCCAGCGTCAGATAGTCCGGATCGGTGCCGGCCGGCAACAGGCCGCGATGCACCGCATCCTCCACGTCCTCGCGCAATTCGCCGCGCCCCTCCGCCAGTTCGGGACTGTTGAACACGGTGGCGATGGCCGCCACGTTGCGCCGGATCAGGTCGTAGGTCGGCCGGTCCTCGACGACATAGCGGAAATAGGTCGAATAGGCCTGGTAGCAGAATTCCTCGAAGGTCCGCGCGGAGCGGCGCTCGGCGCGGAGTCTCTTCCGCAGGCGGCGGGCGCTGTCGTCGACGACGGCCCGGAACACCGCCTCCTTGGTCGGGAAATAATTGTAGAACGTGCCCGAGGCCAGCGAGGTGCGGCGGATGATGTCGCGCACCGTCGTCGCGTCATAGCCGAGACTGGCGAAGACTTCCCGCGCCGCGACCAGGATCTGGGCCCGGTTCTGGGCCTTGGTCGCCGCCCGCCGGCCGCCTTCGGCCTCGGCCCTTTCGCCGATGGGCCTTTCGTCGATGAGCCTTCCGTCCATGGGTCTTCCGTCCATGGGCTCGTCGTCAACCGACATTGCCTCGTCCCCGACAGACACAACGCTGTCCGCCATGCCACCCCCGTCCCCGGAATCCCCCGAATGCCGAAACGCCGCCGGACGGCGGCCCCGGCGGCCCGGCCGGGACGGAACCGCTGTTCCCGCCCCGCCAGACTCGGCCAAGAAAATGATGCTGTCGACGTTTTTCACACAGACGCCCGCCGCCCGAAAGCGATCGCCATCTTCCAGAAAATGACGCCAGCGTCAATTCACGGCGCCGCTCGGCGTGATGCTTGTCGCCATCTGCCGGCCTCGCTAGTGTCGCGTCGGAAAGTATGACACAGGCCGGCATGTTTCGCGCGACCCGACGCCCCTTGGCGCTCCTGATCCTTCTTCTGTCGCTGCTGGCCGTGCCGACGGCACGGGCGCAGTCGAACAACCCCGACCAGCCGATCGCCGGCGTGCCGGTGGCGGCGGATGCCGCCGATTTCACGCGCCAGGTGGAAACCTGGTCCAGGCGCCTCGAGGTACTCGACGGTGCCGTGCGCGATCCAGGCGCCGGCGAGGCGGAACTGATCGCCTGGCGTCACGAACTCGAAACCATCCGCGACAACGCCCGCGAAGCCGCGGCGGCGACCAACGAATCCCTGGCCAAGACCCGCACCCTGCTCGACGCGCTGGGCCCGCCCCCGACCGAGGAAGGCGCCAAGGAGGCGCCGGAACTGGCGCAGCAGCGCGCCAATCTGAACGCCGAACTGGCGGATCTGGACGGCCGCGCCAAGCGCGCCGCGATCGTCGCGGCCCGTGCCGTCGCCCTGATCGACATCGCGGTGGAGGCAACCCGCAAGTTGCTGACCGACCGGGTGTTGTCGCGCGAACCCTCGCCCCTCTCCCTCGAGCTGCTCGCCAAGGCCGGGCCCGAGGGCATGGATGTGGTCGAGCAACTGGCCGACGCACCGGCGAACTGGTGGACCATCGTCGCCGGTTCGGTCGATCTCGGCGGCGCCCTGCCGACCCTGCTCCTGGTGATCGCCGGGGCGACGGTCATGGGCTGGCCGATCCGCCGCTGGCTCCTGCGCCGGGGCGGGCCGCGCGCCGAGGTCGAGGCGCCCAATCAGGCGCGCCGGGTGCTGGCGGCGGCGGCCGGCGGGCTTGCCTCCTGCGTCATTCCGGTGCTCGCCATCGGCTCGGTCTATGTCTCGCTCAAGGTCCACGGCCTGCTGGTCGGCGACATGCGCTTCATCGTCACCGGGCTCATCGTCGGCCTGTCGCTCTATTTCGTCATCGCGGGCTTCGCCCATGTCGCCCTGCAGCCGCATCTGCCGCAATGGCGCGTCGCCGGCCTCGAGGAGGAGAGCGCCGACAGCCTCGATGCGCGGCTCAGGCTGCTGGCGGTCATGGTCGGCATCAGCGTCTTCCTGCGCATCGCCCTGCGGATCACCGACCAGGGCGAAAGTCTCGACGCCCTGCTCGATTTCCTGGCCAATTCGACCCTCGCCTTCGGGCTCTGGCCAATGCTGAGCGACCGGGCGTGGCGGCGCAGCGCCGCCACCATGGATGCCGCCGACGGCGAGACCCAGGATCCCCGACTCTATATCCTGCCGCGCCGGATCCTGCGCCTCGCGGTGCTGGCGATCCCGATCTCGGCACTCGCCGGCTATCACAATCTCTCGGACTACCTGACCCGCAACGTGGTCATGGTGGGCCTGCTGTTCGGCTTGTTCTGGGCGATCTCGACCCTGGTCGGGGAAGCGGTCTGGGCCCTCATCAATGCCCAGCGCGGGCCGCTCCGCCAGATCCGCGGCGCCCTCGGCCTTTCCGAGGATTCGGGGCGCATCGCCCATTTCTGGATCGCCGGCTTCTTCAACATCGTCCTTGCCGGCGTCATCTTCCTGCTGTTCCTGCCGAGCGCCGGGGTGCCGCGCCAGGACATTCTCGATTTCCTGGAATCCGGCGTCACCGGGGTGACCATCGGCAATTTCACCCTGTCCTTCACCGACATCCTGCTGTCGATCACGATCTTCGTCCTGGCGCTTCGCGTGACGCGGATGGTCCAGCGCCTGCTGGAACGGCGCATCCTGCCCCAGACCCGCTTCGACGTCGGCGCGCGCAATTCGATCAAGTCGGCGGCGGGCTATGCCGGCACCACCCTCGGCCTCGTCGTCGCGGTCTCGGTCGCGGGCATCGACTTCTCGAACATCGCCATCATCGCCGGCGCGCTGTCGGTCGGTATCGGCTTCGGCCTGCAGAATGTCGTCAACAATTTCATCTCGGGCCTGATCGTGCTGGCGGAACGCCCGATCAAGGTGGGCGACTGGATCATCGTCGGCACGGCCGAGGGCACGGTCCGGCGCATCAACGTGCGCGCGACCGAGATCGAGACCTTCACCCGCGCGACCGTGGTCGTGCCGAACGGCGAACTGCTGTCCCAGTCGATCGTGAACTACACGCTGCGCAACAAGATGGGGCGGATCGAGATCCCCGTCGGCGTCGCCTATGGTTCCGATACCGCATTGGTCGAAAAGACCCTGATGGAGGTGGCGACGGGGCACAAATCCGTGCTTTCCTATCCCAAGCCCTATGTGGTGTTTCAGGCTTTCGGCGCCAGCTCGCTGGATTTCATCCTGCGCTGCTACATCGCCAACGTCGAGGAGATCCTCTCGGTGCGGACGGCGCTGATGTTCGCGATCGATCGCGGGTTCCGCGAACGCGACATCGAAATCCCCTTCAACCAGACCGACGTCAATTTCAAGGACCGCGATTTCGAGCGCCTGGCCGCCCTCGTCGACCGCCTGGTCGAGGCCCGCCTCGCCGCCGGCGCGAACAAGGCGGCCGACACCGATACGGCCGAGGGGAAGACAGAAGCATGAGCGATACCACCGAACGCCCCAAGCTGATCGGCGAGATGATCGGCGACAACAAGGACATGCTGCTCGCCCCCATTCCCTTCGCCATGGCGGTCGGGATGGAGGTGGTCTCGGCCGGTCCCGCCCGCGCCACCCTGCGCCTGCCGTGGCGCGAGGACCTGGTGGGCAATCCCGAGACCGGCGTCCTGCACGGCGGCATCATCACCGCCCTGATCGACAACGCCTGCGGTTCCGCCGTCATCTGCGCCCTGACCAAGATGACCAGTGTCGCCACCCTGGACCTGCGCATCGACTATCTGCGCCCGGCGACCCCGGGCGAGGCCGTACTGGTGGACGCGGAATGTTACCGCACCACCCGCAACATCGCCTTCATCCGCGCGCTCGCCCATCACGGCGACCGCGACAATGCGATCGCCCATTCGGTCGCCACCTTCATGCTGGGCGCCAACAGGACGCCGCCGGTGGATCGCACGGGACCAAGTGACGGAACGGAAAAGGAGACGACGGCATGAATGCGCCGCCCGCCAAGCTGCCGCGCCTCAACCAGCCCGTCGGCGCCGACGATCTGTCGCGCCTGATGCAGGCCATTCCCTTCGCCCGCCTGCTCGGCGTGACCGCGACCACCGACGACGAGGGCCGCGTGATCGCCAACATGCCCTTCGCCGACCATCTGATCGGCAACCCGCGCCTGCCGGCGCTGCACGGCGGCACCATCGGCGCCTTTCTGGAAATGACGGCGATCGCGCAGCTGATCGCGGAAATGCCGGTGCCCGGCATTCCGAAGACCATCGACATCACGATCGACTATCTGCGCTCGGGCCGGCCGCGCGATACGTTCGCCCGCGCCATCGTGGCGAAGCACGGCCGGCGCGTCGCCAACGTCCGCGTCGAAGCCTGGCAGGAAGACCCGACGCGTCCCATCGCCACCGCCCACGGCCATTTCATGCTGCCGAACGAGAGCGCCTGACTCAGCGCCGGCGCGTCGCGACGAAGCCGACGACGCCGGCGAGCAGCGCGGAAACCACCGCGTTCCAGACCGCCATGGAAAGCCCCAGGAACGACCAGGCGATATCGCCGCAGCGGACCAGCGGCGCCTGTTCGATCGCCGTCAGCATCTCCTCGACCGTGGCGGCATTGCCGCCGCCACCGCCGCAGGATGCCAGCCCCTCCCACCATTCCTGTTCGACCCCGGCATGGAAGACGGCGATGCCGACCCCGGCCAGCAGCGCGAGAACGCCGAGCGCCAGCGCCCCGCCACGCGGCCGCCCGCTCAGCGCCAGGGCCAGCACGCCGCCCGCGATCGCCCCCGCATGGGCCCAGCGCTGCCACAGGCAGAGTTCGCAGGGCGCCAGCCCACCGAAGACCTGGAACCCGAACGCCCCGGCCAGCATGGCCCCCGAGCCGAGCACGAGGAGAAGTGCTGCCATGAACACCGGGCGGGATCGACGCGAACTTCCGACCATGACCTTCCCTTCAGCGCGGATCCGCGCCTTCGCTGTGGATTCTCTCGGGGTGATAGCCCTCGGCTTCCAGCAGGGCCAGCACATTGTGCGGCCCGACGAGATGCCCCGCCCCGACGGCGATGAAGCTGGTTCCTGCACCGGTCAGGACATCGCGGATCTTCGCCATCCAGCGTTCGTTGCGTTGCCGAAACAGCCGGTCGTTCAAGGAGCCGGGTTCGAAATCGTCGCCGATGACGGCCTCGATGCCTTCGACGTCTCCTCCCTGCCAGGCGTTCGCCATCTTCTCTGCGACCAATCGGCTCCCCTCTTCGTCCCGGACGAAATGAAGTCGTACGCGCATCATGTGCAGTTCGGCATCCCAATCCATTTCGGAAAACGCACGAAGCTGGTCGCCAATCGTCTCGAGATAATGCACAGGCTTGTCGACGCTCGACGCGGCGATCTCGAGATCGTTGTCCGGATAAGCATTCGTTTCGCCGCCTCGACCAAAAATGAGATTGACATCGATCAGCATGCTGACGGCCCAGGGCCGCAGATGCCTTAAAATCACCGGCGGGATGTCGGACCGTTCCGCTGCTTCGTCCACAAGTTCGATTTCTTCATCGGTCAGTTCCTCGACGAAGGAAGCTCCGTAGTTTACGCCGTAAGTCAGAATAGCGACCGTAAAATCGAAGTCGTTGCTGATGTCGACTTCGAGCCACAGCTCATCCGACTGCTCGAAAGCCCGGACGACACGCGGATCGGCCCATTCGAAATCGGCGGAGACGGCATGCATCGTCCCGAACAGATAGACGGTCGAATCCCCGTCCCGCACCACCCAGAGAGCCGGTTCCGCCGATGCAGCGCCGCCGAACGCAAAAAACGGGAGAAGAACCAGGCCAGCCCATTTGAACGCCCTCGACCACAGGGACATGGCGCGTCCCCTCACGGTCCTTCGCCGCCGATACGGTCGATCCGATAGCCCTCGGCTTCCAGCATCACCAGCACGCTGTCGGGCCCGGCGAGATGGCCCGCGCCGACGGCGATGAAGCTGGTGCCGGCGCCTGCCATGAGGTCGCCGATCTGGCCGACCCAATTGACGTTCCGCTGGCGCATCACCCTGTCGTAGAGGGGGCCGCCGGGTGCGAGTTGGCCGTCGCTTTCGAAGAGACCGTAGATCCGGTCGGTGTCGCCCGACATCCAGGCCTCGATCAGGTCGGGAATGCCGGCCTTGCCGGCATCGTCCATCCGGTCGAGCGTGGCCCGCAACAGGTCCAGTTCCTGTTCCGGTTCGAGACCGGCGAAGAGGCTGAACTGTTCGTTCAGGGTTTCGAGGAAGCGGATCTCCTTGCCCGCCGCCTCGGCGATGATCATCAGGTCGCCGTCGGCGCCGACCGCCATGTCGCCGGCCTGCCCGCCCGTCTCGATCATCATGGAGACGAGCCAGGGGCGCAGCCGGTTGAGACCGCCCTTCGGCATGCCCATGCGCCGTTCGGCCCGGTGCAGGCGCGCCGCATCCTCCTTCGACAGGCGCTTGTCGAGATCGATGCCGTAGTTGATCGCATAGCGGAGCGTCGAGAAGATCGAGCCGAGAATATTGTCGATGTCGGCCTCGAGCCAGAGCTCGTCGGACGCCGCCAGCGCCGCGTCGATGCGCGCGTCCCGCCAGTCGAGGTCCGCCGGCAGGATATGGATGGTACCGAACAGATAGACCGTCGAATCCGCGTCCCGCACGACCCAGAGCGCCGGCTCGGCCCGGGCAGGTCCCTGTGCCGCGAAGAAGAGACAGAGCGAGAGAAGAAAGGCGGCGGCGCCGCGAAGCATCATCGAAGAGCGGTGGTGCCCGCTGTCAGACTCGAACTGACATGGCTTGCGCCGAGCGATTTTGAGTCGCTTGTGTCTACCATTCCACCAAGCGGGCACGGCTCCGAAGAGCGGAGCGCGGAGCTTCTCCGAAGTCATCCGCGTTGGCAAGATCCGATCGCCAGCGATCGGTGGCGGCAAGATCCGATCGCCAGCGACCGGTGGCGGCAAGATCCGATCGCGCGACCGGCCGCTATGCGAGGCGGCGCTGGGCATAGGGCTTCCACAGCCCCTCGATCTGCGCCAGGCGATCGGCGATCACGCGCAGCGACAGGGGATTGTGGGCAAGGCCGAGGTGGCTGGAGAAGACTTCGATGCTCTCGTGCATCGGGCCGTCCGCTTCGAGGCAGGCGCGCCAGGCGACCAGACCGTCGGAGCGGCTGTAGATCGCCGTCGTCGGCACGGGCGGCGCCTTGGCGATCCGGTCGCGCATCGATTCGACGGCGAGGCGAAGGGCGTCGATCAGGCTCTGCGGGGCATCGCCGCTCAGGACGTCGTCCGCCAGCGGGCGGGTCGGGGTGCCGAGGGTGATCACCGCGCGCACCGCGTCCGGCCGGCTCTTCGCCGCCTCGCGGGCATAGATGCCGCCGATGCTGACCCCGACCAGGCTGACCTTGGTGCCGTGGAGATCCGCCAGATGGGCGATTCGCGCCTGGAGCGCCGCCATCACGTCGGGCCTCGGCCCCAGGTTGAATCCCTGGTCCCAGCCATAGACGGCATAGCCGCGATCGCCGAGGAACTGGCGCAACGGCCAGGTCGCGATGTCGCCAGTCAGGAATTCGGGGACCACCAGGACCGGGTGGCCGTCGCCCCGCGCGGTCATCGACAGCAGGCCCCAACTCGCGGCGAGACCGGCCAATTCGACCGTGGCGCGCGCCTCCGCCGCCAGCATGAAGGTGCGTCGAATGAAACTGAACGTGCTCAAGACCGGGTCCGCCATCGCCTTCCCAAGCCCCGTATTGGCGACGAAACGCGCCGTTGAGTCAATCCGGCGCCCCGATACCGCCCGCGCCCGCGCCCCTTCGGACCGGCCGCCGGGAACGGCGCCTTCCGCCTGCGCCCGCTTGCCGCGCGCGCCCGACAGTGTTCTATAATGGCGCCAACAGGAGAGATCGTCATGTTCGACAAATTGGGGAAGGTCCTGCGGGACAACCCGCTGACCGGCATCGCCACGGCGGTGGTCGACGCGGCGACGGGCAAGAAGACGCCCGACGGCTCCGCCCATGCCTTCACCTTCGACGGCCTGCGCGGCGGCGAGATACCCCTGTCGCAATATGCCGGAAAGCCCCTGTTGGTGGTGAATACCGCGTCGAAATGCGGCTTCACCCCGCAGTACAAGGGGCTCGAGGCGCTCTATGAGGAATTCGGGCCCAAGGGGCTGGTGGTGGTCGGCGTGCCGTCCAACGATTTCGCCGGTCAGGAGCCCGGCACCTCGGACGAGATCGCCAGCTTCTGCGAAATCAATTATGGCGTCACCTTCCCCCTGGCGGCCAAGGTGCCGGTGACCGGGGCGGACGCCCATCCCTTCTTCAAGTGGATCGCGGAACAGCGCCCCATGGCGCGGCCGCGCTGGAACTTCCACAAGTACCTCTTCGACGGCGAAGGCCGCCTGGTCGAGACCGCCGCGTCGGTCACCAAGCCGTCGTCGCTGCGCGGCGCGATCGCCAAGATGCTGGACGAACCCGCCAAATAGACCATGTCAGAAGCAGCCGGCGCCATAAGCTCGGACGCGCGCCCCGCCGGCGCGCCCGAACGCGGCACGCCCGCCCCCCGGGGCGCGGGCAGGGTCCGCGACGGACGACAGACCACAGGAACCGGAGGCGACATGCGCGCCATCGCCAGGGAGCCCGATCCGCCGCCGACATGGCTGGCGGTCGCCGAAACGCGGGCGATCCCCGAACTGCTGTTCTCGATCAAGGTCGGCCCCTTGCTGCGCATGGCGCCGCGCGGCGACGGCCATCCCGTGCTGGTGCTGCCCGGCTTTCTCGCCAGCGATCTTTCGACCGTGCTGCTGCGCCGTTTCCTGACCCACCGCGGCTATTCCGTCCACGCCTGGGAACTGGGCCGCAACCTCGGGCCCAACGCGGCGCTGGAGGACGGGCTGCGCCATCGCCTGCTCGAGATCGTGCGCGCCCACGGCCGCAAGGTCTCCATCATCGGCTGGAGCCTGGGCGGCGTCTACGCCCGCGAAATCGCGCGGGAAGCGCCGCAACTGGTGCGCCAGATCATCACCCTGGGCAGCCCGATCGCCGCCGGGCCCAAATCGACCAATGCCTGGCGCCTGTTCGAGCGCCTGTCGGGCGAATCCGTCGACGACGTCACGGAAGCCTATGCCCAGCAGATGTTCGCCCCCGTGGACGGCGTGCCCTCCACCGCCGTCTATTCCCATTCGGACGGGATCGTCGCCTGGCGCGGCTGTCTCGAAGCCGACGGCCCGATGCGCCAGAACGTCCGCGTCCGGGGCAGCCATTGCGGGCTGGGCCACAATGTCGCCGCGCTCCTGGTGATCGCGGACCGGCTGGCCCAGGCGGAGGGCGAATGGTCGCCGTTCCGGCCCCATGGCGCCCTGTCCCTGCTCTTCCCGCGCGGCGGCGCCGCGCGCGGGCAATTGTCCGCCGCTTAGAGACGCCCCGATCCAGGACGCCCCGATCCAGGACGCTTCGACACCCACGGCTTGACACGCGGCGCCGTGCCGTCAGTCTGGCCGACGATTTATCAGCAACGTCAACGCGAGGCCATGACGATATCCCAGCCGGTTCCCCTGACCGACGAAGAGAAGGCCGCGGCGCTGCGCCGCATGAAGCGCGTGGCGGGCCTGATGATCCTGCTGATGGCGGCGATCTTCCTGGCCAGCCGCCTGCTGGCGCCCCAGTTCCCCTGGGTCGAGATTCCCGGCGCCTTCGCCGAGGCGGCCCTGGTGGGCGGCCTGGCGGACTGGTTCGCCGTCACCGCCCTGTTCCGCCACCCCCTCGGCATTCCGATCCCCCATACGGCGATCGTGCCGCGCAATCAGGCGCGCATCGGCTCGACGCTGGGCCGATTCGTCGCCTCGAACTTCCTGAAACCGGAGGAGGTGACGGCCAAGCTGCGCCAGGTCGATCTGCCCAAGATCATCGCCGACTGGCTGGACGAGCCGGAAAATCGCGCCCGCGCGTCCGAACGCATCGCGAAATCCGTGCCCGCGATCCTGAACGCCCTCGACGACGAGGACGTCGGCCGTTTCATGCAGACCAATCTGTCGGCCCGCGTGAAGGACATGGGCGTCGCCCCCGTGCTCGGCCAGGTCGTCCAGCTCCTGACCAACGAGGGGCATCACCAGCGCCTGCTCGACGAATTGCTGGAGCGCGCCCACCGCCTCGTCCACGACAATCGCGAACTGATCGAGAAGCGGGTGGACGAGCAATTGCCGCGCTGGCTGCCGAAGGCCGTCGACCGTGCCGTCTATACCAAGGTGCTGAGCGCCCTGGACAACACGCTGACCGAGATCCGCGACCCCGAGGGCCCGTGGCGCCAGCAGTTCGACGAGGCGACCCAGGCCTTCGTCCACGAATTGCGCACCAGCCCCGAGATGCGCGAGAAGGGCGAGGCCCTGCTCCACCGCCTCCTCGGCAACGACACCCTGAAACAATATTTCCGCGATATCGCCCGCGCCCTGAAGGAGCGCATCCACCGCGACGCCATGGCCGAGGATTCGGGCCTCAGGCGCCAGATCGACGCCGCCATGCGCGTCTACGGCGAGACCCTGACGCGCGATCCGGCGATCCGCCACACCCTGCAGAGCTGGATCGAGCAGGCGGTGAATTCCACCATCGTCGCCCGGCGCGAGCAGATCGGCGAATGGATCGGCTCGATCGTGCAGAAATGGGACAAGGACATGATCGTGACCAAGCTGGAGACCCAGGTCGGCCGCGATCTCCAGTTCATCCGCATCAACGGCACCGTGGTGGGTGGCCTGATCGGTCTCTGCCTCTATCTCGTCGAGACGGTCACCGGCTGATCACGGCACCTCGCCCGCCGCCTCGGGCATGGGGCTCGGCGCCGGCGTCCCGCGCCGCAGATAGGCGTTGACGCGGGCGATGGCGTCCAGGCGGATGTCCTGCCAGAACAGGGCGTAGTCGTAGACGTGATAGTCGCCGCCCGGCAGCAGGATCGCCCGGAAGACATAGGGTTCCGGCTCGGAAATGCGCAGGATGCCGTCGTGGCAGCGGGTGTCCACCAGGGCGGTCGACAGCGGTTCCAGCTCGCCGGTGACCATCGAGCGGACCGTGCCGCCGCGATTGGCCTCGCGCGGGATTTCCGCCTCGTCCATCGTAAAGCTGACCGGATTGACGCAGAGGATGGGCCGGCCCGCCACCGGCGCGAAGCCCGTGTCACGCTTCGGATCCCAGATTTCCGCCCGATGGCGGTAGAAGTCGGGCGCGCCGTCGCGCGCGAAACTGGACCACGCGAGGACGCAGCCGGTCGCGCCCGGGGCGCGGCACGGCCGCAGCGGCGCCAGCACCCCGTCGAAGAGCTCGACGGGCAGCGGATAGCCGACCGCATAGGCCGCGACCAGCCGGCGCCGCAGGTCGGCATCCGGTGCCACCACCTCGGCCAGCAGGCGCTGGAGGTGCAGCGTGCCCTGGCTGTGCGCGACCAGGATGAAGGGCCGGTCCCCGCCCCAATGGGCGAGATAATGGCGGAAGGCCGCGAGGACGTCGTCATAGGCGACCCCCAAGGCCTTGCGCCCGTCCTCCCGCGATTCGTCCTGGAAGGCCGCCAGGGTCGCCTGGCGGTAACGGGGGCCATAGACCCGGCAGCAGCCGTTGAAGACGGCCGCCTGCCCGAGCTCGCCGGCCAATCGCCCGGCATCCGGATCGTCGAAGGGCGCGTTCCAGCCGGCGGCATCGACATAGGTCGTCGGATGGACATAGAAGGCATCGACCGGGGCATGGTCCTGATTGTCCCCGGGAACGGCGCCCTTCGGCACGAGATCGGCCGAATCCGCCCGGTCGGGCAGGGCCAGCCAGGCATCGGGATCGTCATAGTCGGGCGCCGGCGGGACATGCGCCGCGTCGAAGCGGCCGGACGGCGTCACCATGAAGGAGAGCAGCGCGAAACGGAAATGATAGGCGCCATAGCCGAGCACGGCGACGACGGCGACGACTGCCAGAATGATCCGTCCCATGTCCGGCCCTTCACTCGGTCTTTCCGGGTCCAACGGCATCCGGGCCCACGCGGGGCCCGGACGGAACGGAGGGCGCCGCTGCGGACGCCCTCCCCTATATGGTCGTGATCGGCCTCAGTCGGCGGTCACGGTGAGGCCCAGGGCCTTGGCCATGCCTTCCATGTCCTCGCCCTTCTCGCTCAGTTCCTGGAAGGAGACCGGCTTTTCGGGCGACAGCGCCACCGTCAGGCCGCCGCGCTTGTTCACGAAGTCGAGCAGGCCCTGGACCGCCGCCTTGGTGACGTCGCCCGGCGCGCTCGCCATCTGCAGCTGGAGGAAACCCTTGACCTGCTCGACCAGCGCATCCGGCGTCGCCTGCATCTGCTTCGACACCATCTTCAGCACGCGGTCGATCAGGGAGTTTTCCTTATAGGCGAGGCTCGCCTCGACGACGCTGGCGTCGAGGAGGGCCAGCGGCGGCTCGAACGACTGGGACGCTTCCTGCAGCGCTTTGACGTCGAAGTTGCCGAGTTTCATCTTCAGGGTCAGGGAACCGCCGTCGACCACGGTCAAGGTGAAATCCTCGAGGTCCATGGTCTTGGTCTCGGGCTCGAAGGTGTAGTCGGTGTTCAGCTCGAGCTTGATCGCCTCATAGCCGAGATCGACCAGGGGCTGGCGCTCGGACTCGGGAATGATGCTGATCGGCAGGGAGAAGCCGGTCATCTTGCCCGACCCCTTGGTGGCGATGCCGTCGACATAGTCCGAGGAACTGCCGACCATGGATTCGAGGGTCACCTTGGCGCCGTCCTTCGGCCCGAAGGAGAGGCCCGCCATCTCGTAGCTGTCGATGCGCATCTTGGCGAAATCGGGCTCGGCCGAACTGTCCTCCGTCAGCGGCGCCAGGGCGCTGCCGATGTCGACACCGCCGATCGCCAGCTTCTGCAGGGAGAAGGCGACGTCGGCGTCGGAGACGAGGCCGTCCACGCCCTCGATGCTCAGCTCGTCGAAGGCGAGCGCCTTCAGGTTCTCGATGGCGACGCGCTTCAGGGTCACCCGATCCTCGGGCGAATCCATCCCCGTCGCCTCGAAATCCGAGAGGACGGCCGATTCGGCGCTGATCGAGAGCAGGGCGCGGATGCCCAGGGCCCCTTCGTCGACCATGCCGCCGGCGGCGGAGGCCAGCGCCGCGAGATCGGCGACGCCGATGCCGCGCAGCGCGATGCCGCCGATTGTCACCTTGCCGTCGCCATATTCGGGAACGGTGGCGAGAGTGCTCAGGTCGAAGGCGCCGAGCGACTTGCCGTCGAAGGCCGAGAGCATGATGGAGGCGATGCTCATCACGGTCTTGGTGGCCCCCGGCGTCCCGCTGTCGGGCGGACCGCCCGCGACATTGGCGACGCTGATCGAGGAGAAGCTGAAGGCCTGCAGGATGTCCGCCGCCTCGGTCGGGCCGAAGCCGCCCAGCTCCGCGAGAGTGGCGGGCGGCGCCTTGGCGAACTGGCGCGCCGCCAGATCGGCGACCTGAAGGTTCTCGAAGCCGAGACCGCCGCCGCCCTCGGGCCCGATGGTGACCTTGGCCGCGGTCAGGCGGCCCGCGATCGGCAGGAATGCGGTTCCGGGAGCCTGGCCTTCCGGATAGGAGGCCGAATCGAAGACGGTCTTCGCATTGGCCGCGAAGGCGTTCTCGATCACCACGCTTTCGAGGCGCAGCGCGCCGTCCTCGGTCCCGCCGGCGCCGAGGACGCCGAAGCGGAGTTCGGCGAAGAGCAGCTTCTGCGGGCTGCACTGAAGGCCGCTGTAGGTCGCCTTCACCTCGGGCGGAAGGGCGGCGAAGGTCGCATCCACGCTGGTCTGGATGTTGGCGCAGTCGAGGGCGGGCGCCGCCCCGGCGACCGGCCCCGGGCCGCTTTCCTTGCCGAGGAAATACCAGCCTGCCGCGGCCCCCACGCCAACCACCACGGCGGTTACGGCGCCGATGACGATCTTGTTCATTGTCTCCCCTTCCGGTGAGTTTCCCCTATACGCGATGTCGGCCGACGACCGCGTCCCCTGGCGGCGTCCGGCGTCGGACCGGAAACCTAGAACAACAATGCGGCGGAGGCGAGACAATGTCGCGGATCACACTTCGGCCACCGACCGAAAAATATGCCGATGCCGATCGCCGTCCACCCCCGACGCATGGGATTGGACCCGGCCGGCGGATGTCATAGTCTGCCGCCATGCGGGATCAAACGGGCAGTCGGGGCATGAACAAGTCTTCTGTGGGGGGCCGGCGGCCGGCGCGGCGCAAGGGTTCGCTGGCGGTCGCGTCGGTCGCGGCGCTGATCGTCGGCCTGATGGCGCCACCCCTCCTCGCCGCCTCCGGCAAGGGTGGCCTGCCTTCGGTCAAGGCGCGGCCCGCTCCCGAAGCGGGCGTTCCAGAAGCAGGCGGGGCGGGCGGCATCGCGCCCGACGACGGCAACGGCCTGCGCGAACTGGCGGCCGACGACGATACCCGCAAGCTCCAGCTCGCCCTCATCTGGGCCGGCCATTCGGCGCGAATCGCCGACGGCGTCATGGACGAGGCGACCCGCGGCGCCGTCCGCGCCTTCCAGCGCGCCATCGGCGAGCGTGCCACGGGCGAACTGACCGAGGACCAGAAGATCGAACTGCTGCGCCAGGGCATGACCGCGCGGGCCGAAGCGGGCTGGACCTCCTACATCAATCAGGATCTCGGCTATCGCGTCGGCTATCCCGGCATCCTGCTGACCAGGGCGCGCGCGACCGAAGGCGGCAGCCGCGTCCTCGCCAGCGACGACGGCGCGCGCCGCCTGGAGATCGAGGTCATCGATCCCATGTCCGACCGCGAGTTCGAAGCCTTCTTCCAGTCGGTGCGCGGCCTGGACGACGGCCAGAAGACCATCACCCGGATCGAACGCGGCGCCCGGGGCTTCCTGTTCGAGGGGCGGGAGGGCCGCCAGCACTTCATCGGCCGGGTCGAGCGAAGGGCCAGGGCCATCGTCGGCTTCACCTATTTCCACCCGGCCGGCAGCGACGGGGTCATCGTGCCGGCGATCGCCAGCGAGTTCGAGGTGCCCGACGTCCTCGGCCCGCCGGAACCGCCGCCGCCGGACACCGAAGTCGGCCTCTACGAGAAGAACGACGCCCGCGTCGGCGAGACCCCGGACCGGGGCGAGGACGGCGCGGGCCCCGATGTCGCCGAACCGGCGCCCGCGAGGCCGCCAGCGCCGGCACCTTCCCGGCCGCGCCCGCCGGCGACCGCCGATGCCCGCGATCTCGTCCCCCTGCCCAGCCTGCCCATGGCCGTCGAGACCCAGCCGCTGGATCCGGCCGGCCTGTTCCAGAAGGTGAAGGATTCGGTCTGGGTTGTCGTCGCCTCGCCGATGCGCGGGGACCTGCCCTATCTGGAGGACGGCTTCAGCCAGGGGTCGGCCGTCGCGGTCTCGGACCAGCACCTGTTCACCAATTGCCACGTGCTCGAGGACCAGCAGTTCTTCGGCATCTTCCGCAACGAGGACATGTCGGATCTTCGGCCCGTCACCGTGAAACTGATGGACGAGGACGGCGACCGCTGCATCATCCGCGTCGACAAGCCGGACCTGCCCGCCCATGTCGCGATCCGCAGCCATGCCGACGTGGTGATCGGCGAGCGCGCCTATACGGTCGGCGCGCCGTCGGGTCTGGACCTCACCCTCGGCGAGGGCCTGGTCTCGTCGAAGCGCCGCCACAAGGGCCAGCAATACGTCCAGACCAGCGCGCCGATCTCGCCCGGCTCGTCGGGCGGCGGGCTGTTCGACAACCGGGGCAATCTTCTGGGCATCACCACCTTCATGCTGCGCGACACCCAGGCGCTCAATTTCGCCATCGCCGCGGAGGAATTCCTCCGCGACGCCGGACAGTGACTTGCGGCGGGCTCAGTCCCGCTTCAGGAGGTCCGGAAAGGACGCATGCAGCTTTGCCACCTTGGGCTGGGCGACATGCACGATATAGGGCTGGCGCGGGTTCTGCGCCGCATAGTCGTGGTGATAGGCCTCGGCCGGGTAGAAGGCGCCCAGGGGCTCGATCGTGGTGACGATCGGGGCCTCATAGGCGCCGGCCTCGGACAACAGGCGGATATAGTCTTCCGCCGCCGCCTTCTGCGCATCGTCGGCCGGGAACACGGCCGATCGATACTGGCGGCCGACGTCGTTGCCCTGGCGGTTCAATTGCGTCGGGTCGTGGGCGACCGAGAAGAACAGCCGGAGCAATTGGCCATAGGACGCGCGCGCCGGATCGAAGCGGATGCGCACCACTTCGGCATGATCGGTCATGCCGGTGCAGACGGTGCGGTAGTCCGCCGTCGCCGCCGTACCGCCGGCATAGCCCGGCTCGACGCCGAGGACGCCGTCGACCGCGCGATAGACCGCTTCCGTGCACCAGAAGCACCCGCCCGCCAGCACCGCGCTCTGCTCGGCGCCGTCGCCGGGCGGCACGTCGATGCGAGGGGCCGGAAATTCTGCGGGCTTCAAGGCCCGGCCCAGGGGAAGGGGGCAGGAGGTCATCACGTCTCTCCTTTCGGGATCGGGCGGCGGGACTGCCGCAAACCTATGTTCGCCGTCGGCGGCCCGAAGTTACGGGCCCGGCGTGACGTTAAGGTCAGGGCCGCATCGCGTCCAGCGCGGGGCTCGTCGACCTGCCCACCAACGGCGGAACTGTGCTATCCCCACGGTACGCGACGTTCGACGAAGACCGAAAGGCGATTCATGACGCACCGCTCGTTCAGGCTTGCCGCCGCTTTCCTCGTGCTGGCCGCGCCCCTCGCGGCCGCCCGGGCCCAGGACGCCGCCGCCGAAATGGAGACGGAGGTCTTCGGGGCGTGGACCATGCGCTGCGTCGAGCGCACGGACGCCCTGCCGCCCTGCGACATCACCCAGGCCGTGGCCAGCCGCGAGACCGGCAAGCCGATCATGCAGGCGTCGCTGGCCTATGCGCCGGACAAGGACAAATACGCGGTACAGATCCTGCTGCCGCTCGGCTTCCTGATCCCGCCGGGCCTCCACGTCCGGATCGAGGGGGTCGAGCCCGACATCACCGACTGGCTGGTCACCCGATGCGAGCCCCAGGGCTGCTTCATCGAGGGGCTGCACGATGCCGCCGTGCTCGCACCCTTCCGCGATCACGAGACGGCGGGCGTGATCGTCATCGGCAAGAACGGCAAGCCCATGATCTTTCCGATGGCCCTTGCCGGCTTCGGCGATGCCCTGGACGCCATGACGGCGCGCAACCGTCCCCCGCCCGGTCCCGGTCAGGCCGGCGACTGGAAGTAGCGGCTGGGCGCCTCGCCCAGCAGACGGCGGAACATGGTGGTGAAGGCGGCGACGCTCTCGTAGCCGAGATCGAGGGCGACGCTGGTCACCGCCTCGCCGGCGCCGAGGCGCGGCAGGGCGGCGAACAGGCAGGCGCGCTGGCGCCACTGCGCGAAGCTGAGGCCGGTCTCGGCCCGGAAATTCCGGGTGAAGCTGCGCCGGCTCATGTTCAGGCGGCGGCACCAGTCGTCGATCGTCGCATGGGGATCGGGGGCTTCGGCGAAACGGTGACAGAGGTCCGCCAGGGGCCCCGAAACCGGCATGGGCAGGCCCAGCGGCAGCACCGGCAGGGCCACCAATTCGTGCAGCAGCAGCGACATGACGGCGGCGGGCCTTCCGCTCTCCTCATATTCGAGGGGCAGGTCCACCGCCTCCAGGATCAGGGCCCGCATCAGGGGCGTGATGCGCACCACCCGGCTTTCCGCCGGCAGGCCGTCGATCGCCCCCGGTTCGACGAACAGATTGCGCACCGCGAGCGGCGCACCGGTCGAGCGCATGGCATGGGTCAGCCAGGGCGGGATCCAGACCGCGCGATCCGGCGGCACCAGGAGAGTGCCGGCGTCGGTGGTCACCAGCATCACGCCTTCGACCGCATGCAGGAGCTGGCCGCGCCGGTGACGGTGCGGGGTGATTTCATAACCCGCGGGATAGTCATTGCCGACGGCGAGCACGGGCCGGGGCACGGCTTCGAATTCCGCAACACTGATATTCCGCGCCATGGCCCACTCCCGAAAGTGATCGACCCAGCCGCGATGGCAGGCCAGATTCCATAGCATAGGATGACGGCGCACCAGCGGGAATTTCCGCCCCGACGAGAACCGAGATGAGCGACACGACCCTGACCGCCGCCGCCCGCCCCGCAAAGGAAGGCGCCGGCACGACCTATGCGATCCTGCTGGCGATCAGCGCCTGCCATCTGATGAACGACCTGCTGCAATCGCTGCTGCCGGCGATCTATCCGATGCTGAAGGCCAATTTCGCCCTCGACTTCGCCCAGGTCGGCCTGGTCACCCTGACCTTCCAGGGCACGGGTTCGATCCTTCAGCCCTTCGTCGGCCTCTATACCGACAAATATCCGAAGCCCTATTCCCTGGTCGTCGGCATGGGCCTGACCCTGTCGGGGCTGGTGCTGATCTCCCAGGCCTGGTCCTACCCGGTGCTGCTGCTCGGCGCCGCGCTGCTCGGCTCCGGTTCGTCGATCTTCCATCCGGAATCGTCGCGTGTCGCGCGGCTCGCCTCCGGCGGGCAACACGGGCTGGCGCAATCCCTGTTCCAGGTCGGCGGCAACGCGGGCTCCGCCCTCGGGCCGCTGGTCGCCGCCTTCATCGTCCTGCCCAACGGCCAGAGTTCCGTCGCCTGGTTCGCCGCGCTGGCCCTTCTCGGCATGAGCGTGCTGTGGCGGGTCGGCACCTGGTACGGTCCCCGGCGCCTCGCCGCCGCCGCGCCGACACGCGCCTCGATCGGCGGCGTCGCCCTGGGCAATGCGCGGATCGCGGGCGCCATGGTGGTGCTGATCACCCTGATGTTCTCGAAGTTCATCTATATGTCGAGCTTCCAGAGCTATTACACCTTCTTCCTGATGGACCGTTTCGGCCTCTCCATCGGCGAAGCGCAGGTGCGGCTGTTCGTGTTCCTGGGCGCGGTCGCGGTCGGCACCATCGCGGGCGGGCCAATCGGCGACCGCATCGGGCGGAAATACGTGATCTGGGGCTCCATCCTGGGGGTGCTGCCCTTCACCCTGGCCCTGCCCTACGCCAGCCTCTTCTGGACCGGCGTGCTCTCGGTGCTGATCGGCCTGATCCTGTCGTCGGCCTTCTCGGCGATCGTGGTCTATGGCCAGGAGTTGATGCCCGGCCGGGTGGGCACGGTGGCGGGCCTGTTCTTCGGCGTCGCCTTCGGTCTCGGCGGTATCGGCGCCGCCGTGATCGGCCAGATCGCCGATGCGACCAGCATCCAATATGTCTACCGGCTCTGCGGCTGGCTGCCCCTCCTCGGCGTCCTCACGGTGTTCCTGCCCAGCATCAGGGAACGCCGCGCCTGAAGCGGGCGCGATAGGCGGCTGGGCTGATCCCGAGCCGCCTGTTGAAATGGTGGCGGAGCGTCGCCGCCGTGCCGAAGCCGCAGGCCAGCGCCACCTGCTCGATCCCGGCGTCTCCGGCTTCGAGCAGATCGCGGGCCCGGCGCAGACGCTCCGCCAGCAGCCATTCGCCCGGCGCCATGCCGGTCGCGGCGCGGAAATGGCGAAGGAAGCTGCGAAGGCTCATGCCCGCCCGGTCCGCCAGTTCGGCCAAGGGGTGGGATCGGTCCAGATGGGCCAGCACGTCGTCCAGCAGGGGCCCGAGCCGGGCCGTGCCGGAAGGCCGGGGCACCGGCCGCTCGATGAACTGGGCCTGGCCGCCGTCGCGGTGGGCGGGCAACACCAGGCGCCGCGCGACGCTGTTCGCCGCCGAGGCGCCGAAATCGCGCCGCACCAGATGCAGGCAGAGATCGAGCCCCGCCGCCGACCCGGCCGAGGTCAGGACCTGCCCCTCGTCGACATAGAGAACGTCGGGATCGACCGTCACCGCCGGATGGCGCGTGGACAGCGCCGCGGCATAGCGCCAATGGGTGGTCGCGCGACGCCCGTCCAGCAGGCCGGCGGCGGCCAGCACGAAGACGCCGGAGCAGATCGACAGCAGCCGTGCCCCGCGCCCGTGGGCCCTGCGCAATGCGGCCGACAGGGCGTCCGGCACCGGCGCCTCGACCCCGCGCCAGCCCGGCACGATCACGGTCCCCGCTTGGTCCAGCAGGTCCAGCCCGCCGTCCACCATTAGTCGGACCCCGCCGGTCGCCGCCAGCGGTCCCGCATCGACGGCGGCGACGGCGAAGCGATACCAGTCCGGCCCCATTTCCGGCCGGGGCAGGCCGAAAACCTCCACCGCCAGGCCGAATTCGAAGGTGCACAGACCGTCATAGGCCAGCGCCACTACGAGGCGGTCGGGCGATGGATCGGCGAAGACAGGCTTTGGCATGATCTTGATGATAATCGGCAATCGCGCCATCTTCCAGCGCGGCGGCGGCGGCCCGATGATCGCACCATCAGGAGGTACCCCATGCCGAGCATCGTGACCGCGATCCCCCCCGCCCCGCCGGCCGAGGCGGAAGCCCATTTCCGCCGCCGCCTGTCGCTCGAGACCGATTGCGCCGACGTTCACGCGGTGCTGGCCGAAGGGCCGGCGGATTTCATACTGCTGGACGTGCGCGGCCCGGGCGCCTTTGCCCGGGGCCATGTACCGGGCGCCGAGAATCTGCCGCATCGGGAAATCGATGCCGAACGGCTGGCCCGCTATCCGGCGGACGCGGTCTTCGTCGTCTATTGCGCCGGGCCCCATTGCAACGGCGCCGACCGCGCCGCGCTCCGCCTCGCCGCCCTGGGCCGGCCGGTGAAACTCATGATCGGCGGTATGACCGGCTGGGCCGACGAGGGGTTCGCGGTCGAACGGGATCTGTGATCCCCGGCGAGCCCCCTCGCCTCACCCCTCTCCCCAAAGGGGCGAGAGGGCGGACCGAGCACGAAACGAACGCCCTCGCCCCGCTTGCGGGGAGAGGGTTGGGGTGAGGGGCGAAACGCCGCTCCCACCCCCTGCCCCGATCAGCCCCGGGCGTTCGCCGCGTGGAGCCGGTTGGCGGCGCTGGCCACCGCCTTCAGGGAGGCGACGGTGACGTTGCGGTCGCGGCCGACGCCATAGAGGGTGCGGTTGCCCTCCCCCTTCATCTCGACATAGGTGACCGCCTCGGCGTTGGAGCCGTGGCCGACGGCGTGCTGGCTGTAGTCCACCACTTCGAGACCGATGCCCAGTTCCTTGGCCAGGCTGTCACAGAAGGCGTCGATCGGGCCGGTGCCCTTGCCGTGGATCTCCTTCGCTTCGCCGTAGACCTTCACGCGCGACGTGATCGTGCTGTTCTCACCCGTGTCGTTGCCCGGCAGGGTGTTGTGGTGCAGGAATTCGAGGGGATATTTCGCCTCGAAATATTCCTTCTCGAACATGTCGAACAGATTGGCGGCGGAGACTTCCTTGCCGGTGGTATCCGTGTGGTTCTGCACCACGCGGCTGAATTCGATCTGCAGCTTGCGCGGCAGGTGCAGGCCGTAATCCTCTTCCAGCAGATAGGCGACACCGCCCTTGCCGGACTGCGAATTGACGCGGATCACCGCCTCGTAGGACCGGCCCAGGTCTTCCGGATCGATCGGCAGATAAGGCACTTCCCAGACGACGTCGTTCTGCTGGCGGCGCGCGGCGAGGCCCTTCTTGATGGCGTCCTGATGGCTGCCCGAGAAGGCCGTGAAGACCAGATCGCCGACATAGGGGTGGCGCGGGTGCACCGGCAGCTGGTTGCAGTATTCAGCCGTGCGGCGCAGGTCGTCGATGTCGTCGATCTCCAGGTCCGGATCGACGCCCTGCGTGAACATGTTGAGCGCGATATTGATCACGTCGACATTGCCCGTGCGCTCGCCATTGCCGAACAGGGTGCCCTCGACTCGGTCGGCGCCGGCCATCATGCCCAGTTCGGCGGCGGCCACGCCGGTGCCCCGGTCGTTATGGGGATGCAGCGACAGGATATAGCGGTCGCGCCACTTCACATTGCGGATGAACCATTCGATCTGGTCGGCATAGATGTTCGGCGTCGCCATTTCGACGGTCGCCGGCAGGTTGATGATGATCCGGTTCTTCGGCGTCGGCTGCCAGACGTCCATCACCGCCTCGCAGACTTCCTTTGCGAAATCCAGTTCGGTGCCGGTGAAGCTCTCGGGCGAATATTCGAGGACGATCTCGGTCTCCGGGATCGTGTGCACCAGGCTCTTCACCAGTTCGGTGCCCTTGACCGCGATGTCCTTGATGCCGGCGCGGTCCAGGCCGAAGACCACCCGGCGCTGCAGGGTCGAGGTCGAATTATAGAGGTGCACGATGGCACGCTTGGCGCCCCGGACCGCATCGAAGGTGCGGGTGATCAGTTCGGGGCGGGCCTGGGTCAGCACCTGGATGGTCACGTCGTCCGGGATCTCGCCCTCGTCCACCAGGAAGCGGGCGAAATCGAAATCGGTCTGCGAGGCCGAGGGGAAACCGATCTCGATCTCCTTGAAGCCCATCTGGACGAGGGTGCGGAACATGCGCAGCTTGCGCTCGTGGCCCATGGGCTCGATCAGGGCCTGATTGCCGTCGCGCAGGTCGACGGAGCACCAGATCGGCGCTTTGGTGATCACCTTCGACGGCCACTGCCGGTCGGGCAGGTCGATGGGCTGGAAGGCGCGGTATTTCTCGATGGGCATGCGGGACATTGTCGGGTCCTCGGAATCTGTCTTTCGGTCTTCGGTATCGGTTCAGGCAATCAGGCCGCGGCAGCGGGACGAAGGGGCGCCACGGCCCCGATAAGTCGCGCCAGCGCCCGCGAAACGGCACCGAGGGCGAAGGGATGAACGGCGGACCGAAGAACGGTCTCGAAGCGAGTATGGCGGGACATGTGTGAATTTCGCGTTGATCGAAGCGGCTGGCTGAAGATCGGGACTACCGATATCGGAACATGGCGTTCCGCCCGACGCCTAGGAGGCGCCGGTCAAATAAGTCGGCCGAGAAGGGTCCGGATCACGCGGGTCATCATGGCCGACAAGATGGGCGCCCGATCCATGAAGGTCAAGCAAGGATTTCCACGAAAGGCGCGGAAATCCACGCTGCTCCGCACCCTTCGCATTGCATGGCCGCGCCCGCCGGTCCACGATCCAGCGAGCAAAAGCCAACACCCACGGGGGCCGATGACCGCCGACGCGCCTTCAGAGACCGACCTGGCGACGATCCGGGCCCTGCCCCTCTGGCGGGGCGAAATCACGGTCGAGGCCCTGTCGGGCGGCATCACCAACCGCAATTTCGTGGTGACGGACGCGACGCGGAAAGCCGTCGTCCGCCTGGGCGGCGACATTCCGGTGCACGGCATCATGCGCTTCAACGAGGTCGCCGCCAGCCGCGCCGCCGCCGCCGCCGGCATCTCGCCCGCCGTGCTCGACGCCGGCCCCGGCTATCTGGTGCTGGACTTCGTCGAGGGCGAGACCCTGGACGAGGCCGGGGTGCGACGGCGGCGCGATGCCTGTGTCGAATTGGTCGCGCGGGCGCACCGCGACATGGCGGATCACCTGCGCGGCCCCCTGTTGTCCTTCAACACCTTCCATGTCCTGCGCCACTACGGCCATGCGCTCCGCGAGGGCGGCCACCGGCTGGCGGGACACCTGCCCGACTTGCTGGCCGTCGCCGATCGGCTGGCACGAACCATAGGCCCGATCGATCTGATCTTCGGCCACAACGACCTGCTGGCGGCCAATTTCATCGACGACGGCAGCCGGCTGTGGCTGGTGGATTGGGACTACGCCGGCTTCAACACGCCGCTCTTCGATCTGGCCGGCCTGTCGTCCAACAATGGCTTCGGCGCGGCGGACGACGCCGCGATGCTGGGCGCCTGTTTCCCCCGGGTGGACGATCACCTGCGCCTTCGCTTCGCCGCCGTCCGCTGCGCCTCCCTGCTGCGCGAGGCGATGTGGAGCATGGTGTCCGAGATCCATTCCGGCCTCGACTTCGACTATGCCGCCTATACCGCCGAGAACCTGGCCCGGTTCGAGGCGGCGCTCGGCCAATTCGCCGCCATGGACCGCTCATGACCGACCTGCCCGATAGTGCCCGGATCATCATCGTCGGGGGCGGCATCGTCGGCTGCTCCACCGCCTATCACCTGGCGAAGCGGGGGCTGGAGGTGCTGCTCCTCGAGCGCCATCAGCTCACCGCCGGCTCGACCTGGCATGCCGCCGGCCTCGTCGGGCAATTGCGCACCTCCGCCAATATCACCCGCCTGCTCGGCTATTCCGTCGATCTCTACCGCCGCCTGGAAGAGGAGACGGGTCAGGCCACAGGCTGGAAGATGAACGGCGGCCTGCGCCTCGCCTGCAATCACGACCGCTGGATAGAGGTGAAACGCCAGGCGACCACGGCGCGCAGCTTCGGCCTCGAAATGCATCTGCTGTCCCCGGCGGAGGCGCGCGATCTCTGGCCCCTGATGCAGGTCGACGATCTGGTGGGCGCTGCCTTCCTGCCGACCGACGGCCAGGCCAATCCGACCGACATCACCCAGGCGCTGGCCAAGGGGGCGCGCATGGCCGGCGCCCGCTTCGCCGAAGGGGTCTCGGTCGACGGGCTGTCGGTCGAGAATGGCCGCGTGACCGGCTTGGTCGCCGACGGCCGGACGATCCGGGCGGAGAAGGTGGTGCTCTGCGCCGGACTCTGGACAAGGGCGCTGGCGGCAACTGCCGGGGCCAATGTCCCGCTCTACCCCGTGCAGCACCAATATGTGATGACGGAGGCGATCCCGGGCATCACGTCCTCCCTGCCGACGCTCCGGGATCCCGACCGCCTGACCTATTACAAGGAAGAGGTCGGCGGGCTGGTCATGGGCGGTTACGAACCGAACCCCATTCCCTGGGGCGCGGAAACGGCGCCCGCCGATTTCGCCTTCCGCCTGCTGCCCGACGATTTCGATCATTTCGAGCCGATCATGGAACGCGCCATGGGCCGCGTGCCGGCCCTTGCCGAGGCCGGCATCAAGCAGATGATCAACGGGCTGGAAAGCTTCACCCCCGACGGCAATTGGATGATCGGCGAGACGCCGGAGGTGCGTGGCCTCTTCGTCGGGGCGGGGTTCAACGCTTTCGGCATCGCCTCCGCCGGCGGCGCCGGCATGGCGCTGGCGGAATGGGTGGCGGAGGGCGAAGCACCCTTCGATCTCTGGCCCGTCGACATCCGCCGTTTCGGCCCCCACCACCGCGACACCGGCTTCGTTCGCGACCGGACGCTGGAAGCCTATGCCCGCCACTACACGATCGCCTGGCCGGCGGAGGAATATGAGAGCGCGCGGGGCCTGCGCCGTTCCCCACTCTACGACCGGCTGAAGGCCAAGGGCGCCTGTTTCGGGGAGAAGATGGGTTTCGAGCGCCCGAACTGGTTCGCCGCCCCGGGCGAGACGGCGCGGGACGTCTATTCCTTCACCCGTCCTGGCTGGACCGACGCCGTGGCGCGCGAGCATCGCATGGCACGGGAAGCCGCCGTCATCTTCGACCAGAGCAGTTTCGCCAAGGCCTATGTCGTCGGTCGCGACGCGGCGGCGGCGCTGGACTGGATCTGCGCCGGCGACGTGATGCGCCCGCCCGGCCGTGCCACCTATACCCAGATGCTGAACGCCAGGGGCGGCATCGAATGCGACCTGACCGTCGCGCGCCTGTCGCCCGATCGCTATTACATCGTCACCGGCACCGGCTTCGCCACCCACGACTTCAATTGGATCGCCCGCAACATGCCCGTGGGCCTGGATGCCCATCTGGTCGAGGTGACGTCGGCTTTCGCCGTGCTCTCCCTGATGGGCCCGAAGTCCCGCGCGATCCTGGAACGCCTGACCGGGGATGATGTCTCGAACGAAGCCCTGCCCTTTTCCGCCTGCCGCGAGATCCGCCTGGCCGGCGCCCCGGTCCTGGCGATCCGCCTCACCTATGTCGGCGAATTGGGCTTCGAGTTGCATGTCCCGAGCGAATTCGCCGCCAATGTCTATGACGCGCTGTTCGCGGCGGGCGCCGAATTCGGGCTGATGGATGCCGGCTATCGCGCGATCGAGACGCTACGCCTCGAGAAAGGATACCGGGCCTGGGGATCGGACATCGGGCCGGACCATGATCCGCTGGTCGCCGGCCTCGGCTTTACCGTGAAACTGAAGTCGGGCCGCGATTTCCTGGGCCGCGACGCCCTGCTGGCGATCAAGGCAAAGCCCCTGCCCCGGATGCTGGCGGGTTTCACGGTCGACGACCCTGACGCCGTGCTGCTGGGCCGCGAGACGATCTTCCGCGATGGCGAACGGGTCGGCTGGCTCTCGTCCGGGGGCTATGGCCACACCATCGGCAAGGCGATCGGCTATGGCTATGTCCGGCGCGCGGCGGGCGTGGACCGGGATTTCGTGCTCGCGGGCACCTACGAACTGGAAATCGCCACGGAACGCTTCCCGGCCCGCGTCACCCTCTCCCCGCTCTGGGATCCGAAGGGGGAAAGGGTGCGGGCCTGAACGTCAGAGCAGCTTTGCCGCCGGGGCGGGCAGGTTCTCGAATTCGGGCGCCTGCTTCTGCATGCGCGCGGCCAGGGCCGCCGGCATGTCGTTGCCGAAGATCATGGCGGCGTTCCAGGTGGCGATATAGTTGAGCCCGTCCGCGACCGAATGATCGCGGCTGTAGTTCAGCATTTCCTTGGAGCCGGCGACGGCCAGCGGGCTGTGGCCGGCGATTTCGCCGGCGATCGCCATCACGCCCTCCAGCATCGCTTCCTGGCTGTCGTAGACTTCGTTGACGAGGCCGAGTTCCTTGGCCCGTTCGGCCGGCAGGCGGCGCCCGGTATAGGCCAGTTCGCGCACCACGCCCTCGGGGATCAGCTTGGGCAGGCGTTGCAGGGTGCCGACGTCCGCCGTCATGCCGATATTGATCTCGGCGATGTGGAAGAAGGCGTCCCGGGTGGCATAGCGCATGTCGCAGGCCGTCACCATGTCGACGCCGCCGCCGATGCAGCCGCCCTGGATGGCCGCGAGCACGGGAAAGCGCTGGCGTTCCATGATCGAGAAGCAGTCCTGCAGCGCCAGAACCTTGCGGCGGAATTCCTCGCGCATGCGGGCCGGATCCTCGATCTGGGGGGCCAGGCTGGCGAAGAGCGACAGGTCCATGCCGGCGGTGAAATGCCTGCCGGTCGAGGACAGCACCGCGACGCGCACGTCCGGATTGCCGCCGAGGTCCGTGAAGATGTCGCGGATCTCGGTCCAGAACGCCGGGATCATGGTGTTCAGCGCCTCGGGGCGCTTGAGTTGCAGATGGGCGATGCGGTCCTTGATGGTGACGTCGAAAGCCTGATACGCCATGGGCCTCTCCTCTTTTCGTTGGGAAAAGCCCTAGCACGGGCGCCGCCCGACCAGAAGCCCCCCGCCGAGCACAAGGCTGACGCGACGTTCCCGTCCACCGCCTTGACAGGGCCAAGCGAGCGTTGCACCAAGTCAGGCGTCGAGAGGGAGCGAGACGACGTGGCGGCACGCAGAACAGAGACCATCACCCTGATGGCATCGAGCCCCGGCACGGCGCGGCAGATCACCGTTCATCGCTACGGCACGGCCGGCAAGGGCCCCAAGGCCTATGTCCAGACCGGCCTTCATGCCGACGAACTGCCGGGCCCCGTGGTCGTGCAGCATCTCCTTTCGCTGCTCGACGGGGCCGAGGTCACGGGCGAAATCGTGGTCGTGCCCCATGCCAATCCGATCGGCCTGTCGCAATATCTGTTCGGCAAGCATGCCGGGCGCTTCGAATTCGACAGTCTCGGCAATTTCAATCGTCTCTATCCGGATCTGGCCGGGCCGGTCGGCGATGCCGTCGCCGGCGACCTGACCGATGATGCCGACCGCAACGTGGCCCTGATCCGCGCCGAATGCCGCCGCCTGCTGGAGGCCCGCGTGCCGAAGTCCGAGGTCGACCATCTGCGCCTCGAATTGATGAGACTGGCGGTCGATGCCGATATCGCCCTCGACCTTCATTGCGACGATGTCGCGGTGATGCATCTCTATCTCGGCACGCCGCTGTGGCCGGGGGCGGCCGATCTCGCCGCCGATCTCGGGGCCCGCGCCGCGCTTTATGCCGAGGTTTCGGGGGGCGAGCCCTTCGACGAGGCGGTGGGCGGCATCTGGTGGCAATTGGCGAACCGCTTTCCCGATACCCCGATTCCGCCTGCCTGCCTGTCCACCACGGTCGAACTGCGCGGCGACCGGGACGTCGACGATGCCCTTGCCGCGGCGGACGCCGCCGGCCTGTTCCGTTTCCTGCAGCGGCGCGGCCTGATCGCCGGCGATCCCGGGCCGCTGCCGCCCCTGCTCTGCGACGGCACGCCGCTCGACGGGGTCGACATCATCGAATGCCCCCATGGCGGCGTGCTGGTGTTCCACCGCGCGGCGGGCGACATGATCGCCGCCGGCGATGTGGTGGCGGAAGTCCTGGACCCGGTCACCGGCCGGCGCACGCCCCTTGCCAGCCGGACCGACGGCATCCTCTTCGCCCGCGCCGGCCATCCGCTGGCCCGGCCGGGCCTGCCGGCGGCCAAGGTCGCGGGCAGGCATCCCCTGCCCCACCGAAGGGGCAGCCTGTTGACCCAATAACGACGCGAAAAACGCAGAGGAGAGTGACGTGGCGATCGACTACGAAAAGATCATGAAGCTGGAATCCGGTCCCTGGACCGTCAGCTATACCGACCGCGAGACCATGCTCTATGCCCTCGGCCTCGGCATGGGGCTGGATCCGCTGAACGCGGACGAGCTGCCCTTCGTCTACGAGAACGGCCTGAAGGTACTGCCCAGCCAGGCGACCGTGGTCGCCTGGGACAACGAACTGCTGGCCAAGTCGGGCGTCAACTTCATCATGGTGGTGCA
This sequence comes from Zavarzinia marina, assembly GCF_021568905.1. Taxonomy (GTDB): domain Bacteria; phylum Pseudomonadota; class Alphaproteobacteria; order Zavarziniales; family Zavarziniaceae; genus Zavarzinia; species Zavarzinia marina. The sequence goes on from NZ_JAKGSB010000006.1 coordinate 220,640, forward strand.
CGGCGAGGAACGCCTGACGGTCCACGCCCCCCTGCCCTATGAAGGCACCATCGAGTGCAAGGGCAAGGTGACCGGCTGCTTCGACAAGGGCGAGGGCAAGGGCGCCATCATCCTGGCCGACACCGAGATCCGCGACAAGGCGACCGGCCAGCTGCTGGTGACCCTTGGCATGACCATCTTCGCGCGCGGCGATGGCGGCTTCGGCGGCCCGGCCGGCGGCGGCCCCGCCCCCCATGTCCTGCCCGAGCGCGATTTCGACAAGTCGGTCGCCTATAGGACGCTGGAAAGCCAGGCCCTGATCTACCGCCTGTCGGGCGACCGCAATCCCCTGCACGCCGACCCGAACTTCGCCCAGATGGCGGGCTTCCCCCGGCCGATCCTCCACGGGCTGTGCACCTATGGCAACGCCTGCCGTGCCGTCGTTGAAGCCTATTGCGACTTCGATCCGACCAAGGTCGTGGAATTCAACGCCCGCTTCTCCACCCCCGTGTTCCCGGGCGAGACCCTGGAAACCCAGATGTGGCGCGACGGCAATGTGGTCTCGTTCCGCACCCGCGTGGTGGAACGCGATGTGGTCGCCATCAACAACGGCAAGGCCGTGATCAAGGACTGAAGACCATGACCGAAGCCCGCCTGCGCCCCGCCGCCACCGTCCTTCTGCTGCGCGACGGCGCGGGCGGGCTCGAAGTCTTCATGGTCCAGCGCCATTACCAGATCGATTTCGCCGGCGGCGCCCTGGTGTTCCCCGGCGGCAAGGTGGACGAGCGGGATTCGGCCCCCGACCTCGCCGTGCGCCTGAGCCCCAATAGCGGTTTCGCCGAGGCGCTGACGCCCTTCGCCGTCGCCGCCGTCCGCGAATCCTTCGAGGAATGCGGCGTCCTTCTGGCGCGCGGCGCCGACGGCGCCCTGGTGAACGCGGCGCGTCTCGCCGCGCTGGAGGCAAAGTGGCGCCAGCCCATGGCCAAGGGTGAGATCGGGATCCTCGACATGGTCGCGGCCGAGGATCTGACCCTGGCCCTCGATCTTCTCACCCATTATTCCCATTGGGTGACGCCGACCTTCATGCCGAAGCGCTTCGACACCCATTTCTTCCTGGCAAACGCGCCCGCGGACCAACTCGCGCTGCACGACGGCGGGGAGACCGTGGACAGTATCTGGATCCAGCCCGCGGCGGCGATCGCGGATGCCGTCGCCGGGCGCCGCTCCGTCATCTTCCCGACCCGGATGAACCTCTCGGTTCTCGCCCGCGACGAAAGTGCCGCCGGCGCCATCGCGCGGGCCGGCGCGAAGCCGCCCGTCCGGGTCGAGCCCTGGCTGGAGGACCGCCCGGCGGGCCAGGTTCTGGTCATCCCGGCCGAAGCCGGCTACGACCGCACCGAAGCGCCGATTTCCGAATTGCAGTGATATCCCTGATCCGTCATCCCGGCGAAGGCCGGGATCTCCCGACGGAAGGGCGCCAAACCTGAGAAAGATCCCGGCCTTCGCCGGGATGACGCGATAGAAACCAAGACAAGAACAGTAAGAGGGGAGCCCTTCATGTCCGATGAAACCACCGCCGTCCTGATCGGCGTCGGCCAGATCACCCAGAAGGACGTCGATCCCGCCGCCGCGCGCGGCCCGATCGAGATGATGCGCGATGCCGCGCGTCTCGCGGCGGCGGATGCCGGGATCGACGGTGCGGCGCTTTCCGCCGTCGACCGTCTGGCGGTGGTGCGCTTCATGTCGGGCCAGTTCGACGATCCGGTGGCCGATCTCGCCCAGATGCTGGACGCCCATCCGAAGGACCGCGAACATACGCCGGTGGGCGGCAATTCGCCCCAGATGCTGGTCAACGAGACGGCGGAAAAGATCGCCAGGGGCGAGGTGAAGCTGGCCCTGCTGGCCGGCGTCGAGGTGCTGTCCACGATCACCAGGGCGCAGAAGATGGGGATCGAGATCCCCTTCGGCCAGATCACCCTGACGGAGGAGGACCGCAACGGTTCCCTGCCGGTCGAGCTGATGCACGGTCTGTTCCCGCCGGTGAACGTCTATCCCCTGTTCGAGAATGCGCTCAGGGCGAAGCGCGGCCGCAGCCTGAAGGCGCATCTCCTCAAGATCGGCGAATTATTCGCGCCCTTCACCAAGGTCGCCGCCGCCAATCCGCTGTCCTGGTTCCCGATCGAACGTTCGATCGAGGAACTGGTGACGCCCAGCGCGAAGAACCGCTTCGTCGGTTATCCCTATACCAAGCTGGTCAATGCGATCATGGAGGTCGACCAGTCGGCCGCCGTCATCATGGCCTCGGTCGCGGAAGCGAAGCGTCTCGGCGTGCCGAAGGACAAATGGGTCTATCTGCACGGCTGCGCCGATGCCAAGGACCATTGGTTCGTGCTGGAACGGGTGAACTACCATTCCAGCCCCGCCATCCGCACCGTGGGGCGCGAGACCTTCGAGATGGCGGGCAAGACCGTCGCCGACATGCGCTATTTCGACATCTATTCCTGCTTCCCCTCGGCGGTGCAGATCGCCAAGCAGGAACTGGCCCTGCCGGAAGTCGACGAAATCCCGCTGACGGTGACCGGCGGCCTGCCCTATTTCGGCGGGCCGGGGAACAATTACGTCATGCATTCGATCGCCGAAATGGCGGTGAAGCTGCGCGCCGATCCGGGCGCCTATGGTCTCGTCACGGCGAACGGCTGGTATGTCACCAAACATGCCGCCGGCATCTATTCGACCGAACCGCCGACGAAACCCTTCGTCCGCAAGGATCCCGCGCTCTATCAGGCGGAGATCGACGCCGAACCGAAGCCCGAGATCGCGACCGAAGCCGAGGGCGCGGCCAGGATCGAGACCTATACGGTGGTCCACGGCCGCGATGGTGCCCCCTATATGGGCATCGTCATCGGCCGCCTGGAAGACGGGCGCCGCTTCGTCGCCAATACGCCGGGCGATGCCGATGTCCTGGACCTGATGCTGGACGGCGAAGCCATCGGCCGAAAGGGCAAGGTCACCACGTCCGGCGGCCAGAACACTTTCGATCCGCGCTGATCAAAAATCGCGTCACCCCGGCGAAGGCCGGGGTCTCTCGACGATAGGGCGCCCTTCCGGCGAAAGGTCCCGGCCTTCGCCGGGACGACGCCATGGATGCCGCCCTAGCCCGTAACCTTGCGGAGCGCGAAATTGCTCTGCATGCGGTCGACGCCGGGCAGGCGGGAGAGCTGTTCCTTGTGGATGCGTTCGTAATCCGCGACATCGCGGGCGACGACGCGGAGCGCGTAATCATATTGCCCGGACAGGAGAAAGGCTTCGGCCACGTTCGGGCAGCGGCGCACCGCCTGCTCGAAGGCGGAAAGGCTCTCTTCGGTCTGGGAATGCAGGGTGACGAAGACCAGGGCCGACAGCCCGCGCCCCAGCGCCGTCTCGTTGACCGCCGCGCCATAGCCGAGGATCACCCCGGCTTCCTCCAGCCGGCGGATGCGCCGCGAACAGGCGGAAGCCGAGAGGCCGACGCGGGCGCCGAGTTCCGTCGTGGTCACCCGTCCATCCCGGCGCAAGCCTTCGACGATGGCAAGATCGAGCCGATCCAATTCGATCACCGCAAAATCCCGGCGCTGTCTTTCAATTTCACGCAAATTTCATGCGTCATCGGCCGCAAGCATCTCAGGCTTCGCACACCTATTGCAAGCCTTCGGGCTTAGACTGGCGTATCGCAATCCTCATCGGGGAATGGCCATGCACATCGGCGTGCCCAAGGAAATCAAGAACAACGAATTCCGTGTCGGCCTGACGCCCGCCAGCGTCCATGAATTCACGGTCCACGGCCACCGGGTGACGGTGGAGAGCGGGGCCGGCATCGGCATCGGCGCGGGCGACGACGATTACCGGGCGGCGGGTGCCGAGGTCGCGGCGGCACCGGCGGAAATCTTCGCCGCCGCCGACATGATCGTGAAGGTGAAGGAACCCCAGGCCGGCGAGCGCGCCCTGCTGCGCCCCGGCCAGATCCTCTTCACCTATCTTCACCTGGCCCCCGATCCGGAACAGACCCGCGACCTGGTGAAAAGCGGCGCCATCTGCATCGCCTATGAGACCGTGACCGATGCCGCCGGCGGCCTGCCCCTGCTCTCCCCCATGTCCCAGGTGGCGGGGCGCCTTGCGGTGCAGGCGGGCGCCAGCGCCCTGGAACGTGCCCATGGCGGCAGTGGCATATTGATCGGCGGCGTCCCGGGCGTCTCGCCGGCCAAGGTGCTGGTGGTCGGCGGCGGTGTCGTCGGCGAGAATTCGATCGAGGTGGCGCTCGGCATGGGGGCCGACGTCACGGTGGTCGACCGCTCGCTGCCGACCCTGGCGCGTCTGGCCAAGCGTTTCGGCCCCGCGCTCTCGACCCGCTATTCGACCAAGGCGGCGCTGGATCAGCTCGTGCCCGCGTCCGACCTCGTCATCGGCGCCGTGCTGGTGCCGGGGGCGGCGGCGCCGCGCCTCGTCACCGCCGCCCATGTGAAGGCGATGCAGCCGGGCTCGGTCCTGGTCGACGTCGCCATCGACCAGGGCGGCTGCTTCGAGACGAGCCATGCGACGACCCACGAAAATCCGACCTATGTGATCGACGGCGTGGTCCACTACTGCGTCGCCAACATGCCGGGGGCCGTGCCCCGGACCTCGACCCATGCCCTGAACAATGCCACCCTGCCCTTCGGGCTCGCGCTGGCCGACAAGGGCGTGGCGCAGGCCCTGGCCGAGGACGCCCATCTGATGAACGGGCTGAACGTGTGCCGGGGCAAGGTCACCCATGCAACCGTGGCCCATGACCTGGGTTACGACTATACGGCGCCGGCGGTCGCCCTCGCCGGCTGAGGCTGGAGGTTCCGACATGGCAAAGGCGATCGTCACCTTCCTGCTGATCGCCTTCTGCCTGGTGACGCCGGCCGTCGCCGACGCCTTTCCGGAAAAGGGCGATACCGCCAGCGCCGTCGAGCGCCGATTGAGCACCGGCGACGGCGCGCGGACCTACCTCGTGCAGCCGGTCGGGGGCGGCGGTCGCCACCCCGTCGTCGTGCTGCTTCATGGCGGCACGCAGAACGCCGGGCGGGTCTGGCGGCAGACCAGCCTGCCCACGCTCGGCCGGACGGCGGGCTTCATCGTCGTTGCGCCGGACGGTCTCGGCGGCCATTGGAACGACGGAAGGGGCAGCACGATCGCTGCCGACGGCCCGTCCAGCGCCGACGATCTTCGCTTCATCGACGCCGTCATCGCCGACGTGATCGCCCGCGATGGCGGCGATCCGAAGGCCGTCTTCATGGCCGGCGTCTCCAACGGCGGCTTCATGACCATGCATTTCGTCTGCGCCGGACGCTATCCGCTGCGGGCGGCCGCCAATCTGATTTCCGACCTGCCGGCCATCCGGCGCGTGACCTGCGCGCCGCGCCAGGCGACGCCCTGGCTGTCGCTGAACGGCACCGACGATCCCATCGTGCCCTTCGCCGGCCAGCCCGCCGGTATCCGCCGCCACGGCATGCCGCAACCCGAACTCCTGTCGGCGGATCAGACCTTCGAATTCTTCGCCGCCAAGGCCGGCTGCACCGCCGAGGCCGAGATCCGCCGCCTGCCCGACCGCGATCCCCGGGACGGATCCTGGATCGAGGAGCGGCGCCGCCCGTGCCGGGGCGGCGGCCATTCGGTCCAATATGTCGTCCACGGCGCCGGTCACATCCCGCCGGGGCTGCGCGCCGGCCCCATCATCGCCCGCGTGGTCGGCGGCGCCAATCAGGATGCCGACACCGGCACATTGCTGTGGTCCTTCTTCAAGAGCCAGTTGCGCTGAATGGAATGAGGCGGATCGGAACAATTCGCCCTTTCGGACGTTGATCCCTTCGTAGACTGTCAACAGTTGAGGAGAAGATCATGACCCGCGGTATTCTTGCCGGTATCATTGCCGTTCTTCTCGTCGCCGTCGGCGTTTTCGCCTATCAGGCACATGAGGAAGACAAGAACACGTTCTCCGTCGAAATCGGTGACGAAGGCATCAAGGTCGACCCCATGGGCGAATGACGCCCGGACCGGGCGCGCCTAGATCCGATCCAGATACCAGGCGTGGTCGAGAGGATTGACCTCGGCATCATAGCGTTCGAATTCGGCGCGGCGCATGCGGCCATAGTGCTGGTGGAAGCGTTCGCCGAAATAGCGCGGCAGGATGACGCCGTCCTCATAGGCTTCGAGCGCGGTCGGCCAATGGCGCGGCAGGCTGGGCGCCACCTGTTCATAGGCATTGCCCTCGATCGGCGGGCCCGGGTCGATACGCCGGGTGATGCCGGCATGCATGGCCCCCAGGATGGCGGCGACCGCCAGATAGGGATTGGCGTCCGCCCCGCAGACCCGATGCTCGACGCGGCGCGCCTTGGCATCGCCGCCGGGCACGCGCAGCGGCACCGTACGGTTCTCGAAGCCCCAGCACGGCGCCACCGGCGCGTAGGAGCCGAGCTGGAAGCGGCGGAACGAATTGACGTTGGGCGCGAATACCGCCATCGATTCAGGCAACGCCTGCATCAGGCCGCCGATGGCATGGCTCAGGCGCTCGTCCGCGCCGTCGTATCCGGGCGCGAAGGCGTTGCGCCCCTGCTCGTCCACCAGGCTGACATGGACATGGAGCCCGGAACCCGAGGCATTGCCGAAGGGCTTGGCCATGAAGGTGGCGTCGACGCCGTGCTGGCGCGCGACGGCCCGGACCGCGCGCTTGAAGAGAACCGCATGGTCACAGGCGAGCGCAGCGCCCGCAGTGTGATGGACGTTGATCTCGAACTGGCCGGGCGCATATTCCGACAAGGCCCCGGTGACCGGAACCTGCTGCGCCGTCATCACCGCCTCGACGGCGTCGAGCACGGCGCGATGGGCATCCATCTCGTCGAGGGAGAGCACCTGGGTCGACCAGTCGCGCCGCCCGGTCAGGGGCGAGACGGCGGGCATGGGACCGCCGCGCCCGTCGCGCTCGCGGTCGATCAGATAGAATTCCAGTTCGCAGGCGACGACCGGCGTCAGGCCGAGTTCGGCGAAGCGCCGCTCCACCCCGCACAGCACCTGGCGCGGGTCGGCGAAGAAGGGCTCGCCCTCTTCCGACAGCAGGGTCAGCAGCATCTGCGCGCCCGCCGGCCCGGCCCAGGGCGCCGGCATGATGCGGCCGTCGACCGGCACGGCGATCTGGTCGCGGTCGCCGGAATCCATGCCGAGGCCGGTCTCCTCGACGTTCTCGCCGTGGATGTCGAGGGCGAAGATGGACCCGACGAGTTTCAGGCCGTTGTCGATGACGTCCAGCGCCTCGGCCCTGGACGCGCGCTTGCCGCGATAGACGCCATTGGTATCGGCGACGAAGAGATCGACGCTGCGGATCTGGGGATTCCGATCCAGGAAATCGCGGGCGGCGGCGGCGGGATCGCCCCCCTCGCCATCGGCGCGGCGCGGAAAGTCGTCGGGACCGACGGCCCCGCCGGACGCGTCCGACAGTCTCTTCAGGGTTGCGGCATCGGGGTTCTGGCGGCCGTCGGCGAGGCGGCTCAGGACGGCGACCGGCACGCCGGAACGGCGGGCGAATTCGGCGAGGTTGAGCGCCTCTCGGGCTAGATAGTCTGCAATTTTCACGATACTCGAAAATAGCCCGCGGCGCCGCAGGCTGGCAAGCACCGAACGCGTCAGGGGCTATCGCTCGTCCGGCAGCAGGGCCAGGGTCTCGGGCGAGGGCGGCTGTGCCAGCATGCCTTCCAGGGTGTCGATCAGGTTCTGATGGGCCATGGCGCCGGTCCAGTCGGGCGGCCAGAAGGCCGGCGCACGCTCCGCCAGCGCGCGCGACGACAGGAAGGCGAAGGCATGCAGCATGGCGAGACGCAGGCGGTGCGTCATGATCAGGGGCGGCAGGTCCGGCAGCAGGCGCCGCAGATGGACGAGGCAGCGCCGCGTCGCCGTGTCGAGATCGATATGGATCGCCTCGAACAGCAGTTCGCGATGGCTGGCCATGACCTGGTCGAGGAAGACGTTGCCGGTCTCGCCGACCGCGCCCAGCGTCTCGCCCGACGGCATTTCGACCAGGATGGCCAGCACGTCCCGAAGCGTGCGGGGCCCGCCGGCCGCCTCCATGGCGTCGACGCGGCGGTTGCGCTCGACCTCGATCACGGCCGCCGTATCGGCGATCAATTCGCCGATCAGGGCTTCCTTCGAGCGGAAGTAGTAGTTCACCGAACCGGCGTTCTTCTGCCCCGCCGCACGGGTGATGTCGCGGATCGAGACCGCGTCGATACCCTGTTCGGCGAACAGGCGCAGCGCCGCCTGCTTGATCCTTTCCCGCGTGTCTTCGCCTCGCGGCGACCGTTCCTCGATCATGCTTCGATCTGCGCTCGCTCCACCGCTCGGGACAGGGGTGACCGCCGTCAGGCGGCGGCGAATCGAATGGGCAGGACCTTCGGCCCGTTGACGAAGCTAGCCTGCGACATTTCCGGTTGTCCCGCCAGTTCGATCGACTTTATCCGCGGTAGCAACTCCTCGAACAGGATGCGCATCTCCATCTTGGCCAGATGCTGGCCGAGGCAGAGATGGGCGCCATAGCCGAAGGCGAGATGCCTGTTCGGCTTGCGGTCGACGCGGAATTCGAAGGGATCCTCGAACACCGTCTCGTCGCGATTGCCGGAGGCATAGCAGAGCATGAGCCAGTCGCCCCTGGCGATCTTCCGGCCCGCCAGTTCCGTGTCCTCGGTCGCCGAGCGCATGAAGGTCTTCACCGGCGTGGTCCAGCGGATCGCCTCGTCGACGAGACCGGGGATCAGGCTGGGATCCGCCTTCACCTTGGCGAATTCGGCCGGCCGCTCGGCCAGCGCCCAGATGGCGCCGGCGGTCGAGGACGAGGTGGTGTCGTGGCCGGCCGTGGCGACGATGATGTAATAGCTCGTCGCCTCGAAGTCCGAGATCGGCTGGCCGTCGATCAGGCCGGTCGCGATCACCGTCGCCAGATCCTCGCGCGGGTGGGCGCGGCGATCGTCGGAGATTACACGGAAGTAACTCTCGAAGTCGTCTACCGTCGCCTTCACCATGGTGAAGATCTGCTCCGGCGTCATCATCGCCATCATCATGCGGGCCTGGTCGGGATCCTGGGCGCCGAACAATTCCTGGGTCAGGCGCAGCATGCGCGGCTCGTCCTCGGCCGGAACCCCCAGGATCTCCATCACCACGTGAAGCGGATAGCCGAGCGCCACGTCGGCGACGAAATCGCATTCGCCGTCGCGCGCCAGGAAGCGGTCGACCGCCTCGCGGGCGATGACGCGCACCCGCTCCTCCAGCCGGCGCAGGTTCTGCGGCATGAACCAGGATTGGGTCAGGGCCCGGTATTTCGGATGGTCCGGCGCATCCATGTGGATCAGGGTGCGGATCATATGGGGGCTGCCGCCGGTCACCTTGCGCACGAAGGCGTCCCCCTCGCGGTCGATGATGGTGGGGGAGCGGTCACCACTGTGGAACAGCGCGTTCTGGCGGCTGACCTCGAGGAGATCGGCATGGCGCGTGACCGCCCAGAAGGGATCGAAACCCTCCGGCTCCGCCACCGCGAGCGGCATGTTGGCGCGCAGCCAGGTGTAGGATTCATGCATCTTGCCGGCATCGCCGAAGACGACCGGATCGACCAGGCTGTTGGCGATTTCCTGTGGAATCCTCATGGCTTCCTCCCCCTCTCGGCCGGCTCTCGATTTGGCTTGGCCTTTGTTAATACGTTGTTTTAATATATCACGGAATGCGCCGGGGCAAGCCGTCGCGACGAGAATTCCGCCATTGCGGCGGCAGAAGGGAACGGCGCCTTTCCGGCAGGGCGCCGATGCGCGACGACCGGGCAAATCGGCCGGCTTGCGGGTTCGAGGCGGAATTGGCTATTCCCGCCACAAGCCATTCGCGCATATATATCGCCACCATCGCCGCCATCGGATCATCGAAGGCGCGGCGGAAATCCGGATGCGCAAGGTTGCCGCGTATTCGTTCGGGTAGATGAGCCCGCGACGGAAAGAATTCGAATCCCCGTGATGAATCGTCCGTCGCCGTAGGGGAGGAGTATTGCAGGGTGTCGGAGCAGAGTTATTCCGCTGACGCGCGCGTCGTCATTCTCGGTGCCGGCCATGCCGGCGGTTCCGCGGCGGCGTTTCTTCGTCAATACGGCTTCGCCGGGCCGATCGTCCTGATCGGCGACGAGCCGCACGCGCCCTATCAGCGCCCGCCCCTGTCCAAGGCCTGGCTGAAGGGCGAGGCCGACGCCGCCAGCCTGATGCTGAAGCCGGCCGCCTTCTATACCGATCAGAATGTCGAATTGCGCCTGTCGGTCGCGGCGACCGCGATCGACCGGGCGAAGAAGACCGTCGGCCTGTCGGACGGCAATACCATCGACTACGACATCCTGATCATCGCCACCGGCGCCCGCGCGCGGCGCCTGCCGATCCCGGGCGCCGATCTCTACGGCGTCCTCGAATTGCGCAATGCCGACGATGCCGAGAAGCTGAAGCACGCCATCGGCCCGGGCAAGCGCCTGGCGGTCGTGGGTGGCGGCTATGTCGGCCTCGAGGTCGCGGCCAGCGGAAGGGCGCTCGGCGCCGAGGCGGTGGTGATCGAGCGCGAGGCCCGCGTTCTCGCCCGCGTCGCCTGCCCGACCCTGTCGAATTTCTTCCAGGACTATCACCGCGCCAAAGGCGTCGAATTCGAGCTGGACGCCGCGGTCGATGCCTTCGTCGGCGACGAGGGCCATGTCACCGGGGTGCGTCTCGCCGATGGCCGCGTGATCGCCTGCGACGCCGCCGTGGTCGGCGTCGGCGCCATTCCCAACGACGAGATCGCCGGCACCGCCGGCCTCGCCCTCGACGGCGGCATCGTGGTGGACGAGGCGGCCCGCACCAGCGATCCCGCGATCTTCGCGGTCGGCGACGTCACGCGCCGCCCCTTGCCGCTCTATGCCCGCATGCACCGGCTCGAAAGCGTGCCCAACGCCCTCGAACAGGCGAAGCAGGTGGCGAGCGCCATCACCGGGCGCAAGGCGCCGGCGCCGGAAGTGCCCTGGTTCTGGTCCGATCAATATGATCTGAAGCTGCAGATCGCCGGCATTCCCTTCGACGCCGACAGCATCGTGGTGCGCGGCCAGCCGGATTCGGCGAAATTCGCCGTGTTCCACCTGAAGGGTGATCGCCTGCTGGCGGTCGAAGCGGTAAATTCCCCGCCGGAGTTCATGGCGGGCAAGATGCTGATCGGCAACGGCAAGGCGGTCGATGCCGAGAAATTGGCCAACGACACGGTTTCAATGAAGGAGGTCGCGGCCTGACGGCCGCGCTGGGAATAGAGATTATGGCGAAGATTACCTATATCGAGTTCAACGGCACCGAGCATGTGATCGACGTGAAGCCCGGCCTGTCCGTGATGGAAGGCGCCGTGAAGAACAACGTGCCCGGCATCGACGGCGACTGCGGCGGCGCCTGCGCCTGCGCGACCTGCCACGTCTATGTCGACGACGCCTGGCGCGACAAGGTCGGCACGGCCGAGGAACTCGAGAAGTCCATGCTGGAATTCGCCGAGAGCGTCGAGGAGAACTCGCGCCTGTCGTGCCAGATCGTGGTCAGCGACGCGCTCGACGGTCTCGTCGTGCGCATGCCCGAAAGCCAGCACTGAGCCCCATTCGGCCCTCGTCTTCAGCCGAGGCGGTCCGCCACCTCGGCCACGGCGCAGGTGATGTGATAGAGGCTGCTGGCCCGCGTCGGCTCGATCATCGGCTTGCCGTCGGCGCCGATATGCTCGTACCAGGCGCCGGCCACCGGATGCTCGAAGAAGCGCATCAGGCCCCGTAGCGCGGCGGCGGCCCTTCCGGCCGCCGCGTCGCGTTCGGCATCGTCGTCCGCCAGCGCCATGGCCAGGCAATGGGCCTTGGTGCGTTCCGTCTGCGGCCAGAGCCGGCAGCGGTCGTCGCGGATCGACAGGTCCCGGTTCAATTCGTTGATGGCGAGGCCACCCACCGCATCCACCCCCGGCCCCTCGCCCACCGCGATCAGCCGGCGCGCCGCCGAAAGCGCGTCGTCGCGACGGCGCAGGCGGCCCCAGCGCAGCAAGAGCCAGGCCCATTCGAACTGATGGCCGGGTTCGACCACGTCGTCCGGCGGCGTGTCGATGCGGATCCAGTCGCCGTCGAAATATTCCCGCAAGGCCCCCGTCCCGGGATCGAGGAAGGTGGCGAGGCAAAGCTCGGCAATCTCGTCCGCCAGGGCCATCCAGGCCGGATCGTCGGAAATCGCGGCCCAGGCGAGGCTCGCCTCCAACATGTGCATGTGGGGATTGGCCTTCAGCGGCAGGCTGCGGGGGCGGCTTTCCTCGAAGCCGGCGCGGGGATGGGCGAAACCCGCCTGCATCCGCCCGCGAATGCCTTCCGCCAGGGCCTCCAGATCCGCCGCCTTCTCCCCGACCGAGGCAGCCGCCGCCAGCCCGAAGAGGACGAAGGCGTGGTCATAGAGGTCGAAACCATCGTCCAGCACCGTGCCCGTCTCGTCGGTGGTGCGGATGACGAGCCCGGCGGGGCTGACGAAACGGTCCAGCCCCTTGATGCCATGGCGCAGGATCGCCCGTGCCGGCCCGGGCCAGCCCAGCTTTTCCGCCGTGGCGAAGGCATAGATCTGGCGCCCGGTCACCCGTGCCCTGCGCGGCTCGGCCAGGATCGCGCCATCGGGCGCCAGCTTCTCGATGAAACCGCCGTGCTCGAAATCCGTGCCCCGCGTCGACCAGAGCGGCAGGGCCCGGTCGAACAGCCAGGCCCTGATGTCGGCGAAGGCCGCCGCCAGGTCCGCGCGGCCGCTCACGGCGCTTTCCCCGCCGTCAGGAGGCCGCGGGCGAAATCGGCCAGATTGCCGCCCGCGAACAGATGCGCCTCGATCCCCGCCGCCCGCGCCGCCGCCAGATCGCTCTCGCGGTCGCCGATCAGCAGGCTGCGGGCGCGGTCCACCGGCCAGCGGTCCAGCAGGTCGAAGATCATGCCGGGTTCGGGCTTTCGCCGGTCGCTGGCGCGGCGGAAGGCTTCGACGCTCGCTTCCGGATGGAACGGGCAATGGCGCTCGTCGTCGATATGGGCGCCCCGTTCCGCAAGGCCGTCGCGGATGTGGCGGCGAAGCGCGAAATAATCCGCCTCGCCGTACATGCCCTTGCCGATGCCGGCCTGATTGGTGACGACGAAGACGTAGAAGCCCAGGCGGTTGGCGAGACGGATGGTTTCGGCCGCTCCCTCCACCCATTCGAAGCGGTCGATGGTGCCGACATGGCCGTGGTCGATATTGATCACGCCGTCGCGGTCGAGGAACAGGGCGGGCTTGCGCCGGCGGGCCGGGATCTCCGTCTGGGCGCGGGCATAGTCGGCGGGTATGCCGATGTCGAGGAAGTAACCTTCCGCGACATGGCCGATCAAGGCGCGTTCCGCGACCAGTTTCGGCATGGTGTCGCGCTCCAGGGAACACAGGGGTTCCAGGCGCTCGACCATGGCGCGGCGGAACAGATAGACCCCCGCATTGACCAGGGCCGGCGCGCCTTCGGCCGGCGCGGCGGCGGCGAAATCGTCGATCCGGTCGCCGTCCAGGGTGACGACGCCGTAACGCCCCGCCGCGGGCAACGGGCGCAGGCTGAGGACGCCGAGCACGCCGTCGTCGTCCGGCAGGGCGGCGGCGACATCGGCCAGCGGGATGTCGAACCATGAATCGCCGTTGAACAGGAAGAACAGGTCGTCCAGCCGGTCGCGGGCGTGCCAGATGGCGCCGCCGGTGCCGGCCCGGTCCGGCTCGATCGCGATTTCGACCGATATGTCCATGCCGAGCTTCCTCGGCAGGGCGGCGGCGAAATCCCGTACCTGATCGGAGGCGAAGGCGGCCAGCAGCAGGAAGCGGCGCACGCCCTGGCGCGCGATCTCCTCGATCTGGATTTCCAGGAACGGCCGGCCGGCGACCGGCAGCAGGGGTTTCGGCGTATCGGCCGTGAGGCTGCCGAGGCGGCTGCCCAGGCCGCCGACGAGAATGACGGCCTGATCGGCCCGTGCCACCATCCGCGTTCCGCCCCTACAATTGCCAGGCTTGGCTGCCGACGTCGTTGAACTTCACCGGGCTGGACTGGCCGCCCGCATCGTTGAGGGCCTGCAGCAGCGAATAGCGGTTTTCCGGCTGCACCATGAAGAACATGAAGCCGCCGCCGCCGGCGCCGGAAACCTTGCCGCCCTCCGCCCCGTGCTTGAAGGCGATGCGGAACAATTCGTCGATCCGGTCGGTGGAAACGCCGGTCGCCGTCGCCTGCTTGGCCTTCCAGGATTCGTTCAGGATGTCCGCCATGCGCCGCAGATTGCCGACCAGAAGGGCGCGCTTCATCTCGACCGCGTCGATCTTCAGCTTCTGCATGGCGTCGATGGTCTTGGCGCTGGCGGTATTGAGGCCCGCCTGCTGGCGGTCGATGATCTCGGCCGAGGCGCGGGAGCGCCCCGAGAAACAGACCACGAGGGAGCTCTCGAGCTCGTTCACCACCGCTTCGGAGACACGCAGCGGGTTCACGATCACCCGGTCGTCCGCCAGGAATTCGATGAAGTTGATGCCGCCGAAGGCCGCCGCGTATTGATCCTGGCGCCCGCCCGCGAGACCGAGGTCGATACGCTCGATCTCGAACGCCAGATGCGCGACGTCGTATTTGCCGAGCGGCGCGCCCATCACTTCGCGAAAGGCATCGACCAGCGCGACGACGAGGGCCGAGGAGGAGCCGAGGCCGGAGCCCGCCGGCGCGTCGACCGTGGTCTTGATGGTCATGGGCCAGATATCGCCGCCGCCGAAGTCCGCCACCATGCGCTCGTAGACGCCGCGATGCAGGAGCAGCCTGGCATCCGCCATGGGCTGGCCGATCTCGAACGTCTCCGAATAGCCGATGTCGTCGGACTGGAAGCAGACCTTGCCGTCGGTGCGCGGCAGGATCGAGGCGAAGGCATAACGCTCGATCGTCGCGTTCAGGACGGCGCCGCCGAACCGATCGCAGAAGGGGGACAGATCGGTGCCGCCCCCGGCGAGGCCGAGGCGCAGGGGCGCGCGGGCCCGTGTCTTTCGATAGTCGGAAGCCATGGCACCACCCCCCGGGGCGAAAGGGATCAGAGAACTTCCTTCAGGCGCACGGCCTGGTCGATCCTGGTGACCAGCACGCCGGACGCGCTGACCACGACCGCCAGATCCTCCACCCCCAGGATGCGCACGGGCAGACCGTCGGAGATGATGATGTTGTTGCGCGCATCGCGCATGCGCACGTCGCCGATGGTGACGTTGCCGACCTCGCATTTCGGCAGTTCGACATAGGCCGCCTGCCAGTTGCCGAGGTCGGACCAGCCGCAGGACAGCGGCACAGTCACCACCCTGTCCGCCCGTTCGAACAGGGCGTAGTCGATGGAATTCTTGGGCGCCGAGGCGAAGGCTTCGGCATCGAGGATATAGGAGCCGGACAGCGGGCCGGGCACCGCCTCGACGACGGCCCGCGTGGCCGCGTCCAGGATCTCCTTCATGTGCTTTTCCGCCTCGGCCAGGAAGCCCTTGGCGGTCAGCACGAACATGCCGGCGTTCCAGTCGAAGCGGCCGGACGCGAGATAGGTGACGGCCGTGGTGATGTCCGGCTTCTCGTGGAAGCTGGCGACCGAGAAGGCGCCGTCGTGGCCGTCGAGGGCATCGCCGCGCTCGACATAGCCGAATTCCGTCGCCGGCCGGTCCGGCGCGATGCCGAAGGTGACGAGATGATCGGCGAGAGCGGCGACCGACGCCACCTTCAGCGCCGCATTGAACGCCGCCTCGTCACGGATCAACTGGTCGGAGGGAAAGATCCCGATCGGCACGTTGGCGCCGTGATGGCGGGCCACCCAGGCGACGGCGGCGGCGATCGCGGCGGCGGAATCCCGGCGCTGCGGCTCCAGCAGGATGGTGCCCTCGTCGAGGCCGATCTCCGCCAGTTGCTCGCGCACCACCGTCTCGTGGACCGTATTGCAGATGATGAGGGGGGCCGCCGCGCCGGGCACCGCGAGACGCTTGACCGTGATCTGGAACAGGCTGCGGTCCTGCCAGATCTTCAGGAATTGTTTCGGCATCATGTCGGTGGAGAGTGGCCAGAAACGGGTCCCCGACCCACCGCACAGAATGACCGGAACCAGACCTGTCATGATCGCACCTCGATAACCCGAACTCGTCCCCGGGCCCGAATTCCCCCCGGGCCCCAGATTCCGCCAGTCGCGGAAAGCGGGGGCACGCAGTTTCAACCGCCGGCCGTCGACCGTCCGGAAACCTGCGTCGAGTCCCCCATGGCCAAGGCAGCCTACACGCGCCGCTCCCAGATTGCCACCGGCGACCGGCCAACCTTGACCCCGCTCGGCGCCGCCCCCTATCATGCCGCGCTCGTGTTTCAGGAATACCGTCCCGGCGGCGGATCATCGTGACGGTCTCATTTCCAGCACAAGGCCAGACTCCGGCGCCAAGCCAGACTCCGGCGCAAAGGCAAACTCCGGCACAAAGCCAAGCCACGCCGCGGAACGGCGGAGGGAGCCGTCGGCCATGGCTGAGGCGGACGACATGACACCCCCGGCGCGCACGAACGCGGCGAAGCTCGCCGTCCTCGCCCTGCCCATGTTCTGGCGGGTGCGGGGGCTCGACCGTTTTCTCGACGGCATCGGCCGGCCGGTCTGGCACAGCGGCCTGTTCCGCCCGAGGCCCGACGTCGTCGCCGTCGTCGGCTGGGGCCGGAAGAAGCCGTCGCGGCGCGCCATGCGGGCGGCGGCCCGCTGGGGCCTGCCCTTCTTGACCGTCGAGGACGGGTTCCTGCGCTCCGCCGGCCTCGGCGTCACGGGCACGCCGCCGCTCTCCATCGTGCTCGACGACCGGGGCGTTCACTACGAGGCGGCGCCGCCGTCCGCCATCGAGGACGACCTGGCGCAATGGCTGGCGATCCCGCCGGCCGACATCGCGGCCGCCCGCGCCCTGATCGAGACGATGCGCGGCCATCTGATCGGCAAATACAACGACGCCCCGGACCTGCCGGCGGATGATCCGGCCGGGCGGGACCGCCCCCTCGTCCTCGTCGTCGACCAGACCCGGGGCGATGCCTCGATCACCGGCGGCGGGGTCGGCGCCGGCGATTTCATCGCCATGCTGGAGGCGGCCGTCGCCGAGAACCCGGGGGCCGAGCTTCGCGTGAAGGTCCATCCCGACGTTCTGGCCGGCAAGCGCGCCGGCTTCCTGCTGGAGGCGGCGCGGGAACGCGGCATCGCGCTCGAAACCAGGCCCGTCTCCTGGCCGTCGCTGGCGCGGCGCGCGGCGCGGGTCTATGTCGCGACCAGCCTCGCCGGCATGGAGGCGCTGATCCAGGGCGTGCCCGTCACCTGTTTCGGCCTGCCCTTCTTCGCCGGCTGGGGCCTGACGGACGATCGCCGCCCGGCACCTTGGCGCAGTGCGCGGCCGACACTGGAGGCGGTGGTCGCCGCCGCCTATGTCCGCGCCTGCCGCTATCGCGATCCTCTGTCCGGTGGTCCCGCCACGGCGCTGGACATCGCCCGCCATGTCGCCGGCATCAAGCGGAACGACAGGGATTTCGCCGGCCTGACCGTGGTCATGGGCCTGCGCCCCTGGAAGCACGCGCGCATGCGCCGGTTCCTCGCCAGCCGCTGGGGCCGGGTCCGTTTCGCCGGCGACGTCGGACGCGCCGTGGCGACGGCGAAGAGCGCCGGCGGAAGGGTCGCGGTCTGGGCCGCCCGCGCGCCCGCCGGGCTGGCGGACGCCTGCGCCGCCGAGGGCGTCCCGCTGTGGCGCATCGAGGACGGTTTCCTGCGTTCCGTCGGTCTCGGTTCCGATCATGTCGCCGCCGCCTCCCTGGTGATCGACCGCCAGGGCATCTATTTCGACCCGACCCGGCCGAGCGACCTCGAGAGCCTGCTGGAAGAGAGCCGCTTCGACGACGCCCTGCTGGCCGAGGCGGCGCGCCTGCGCCGCGTCATCGTCGAGCGCGGCCTGACCAAATACAACGTCGGGCGGGCCGAGGGCGTCACCCTCGGCGCCGCGCCGGGCCAGCGCCGCATCCTGGTGCCCGGCCAGGTGGAGGACGATGCCTCGGTCCAATTGGGCGCGCCCTGGGTCGGCGGCAATCTCGGCCTGCTGAAGGCGACGCGGGCGGCGGCGCCCGATGCCTGGATCGTCTACAAGCCGCATCCGGACGTCGAGGCCGGCAACCGCCAGGGCGCGGTGCCCCACGACGTGGTGCGCCGCTTCGCCGACCAGATCGTGATCGATACCTCGGTCGTCACTCTCTTCGACCTGGTCGACGAGGTTCACACCATGAGTTCGCTGGTCGGCTTCGAGGCCCTGATGCGCGGCCTGAAGGTCACCGCCCACGGCCAGCCCTTCTATGCCGGCTGGGGCCTGACCACCGATCTCCGCCCCCTGCCCCGGCGCCGCCGGCGCCTCGCGCTCGACGAACTGGTGGCCGGGGCGCTGCTGCTCTACCCCCGCTATTGCGATCCCGAGAGCGGGCTGCCCTGCGACGTCTGGCATGTCGTCGACATGCTCTCGGCACGGCGGCCGCAACCGGCGCGCGGCCTGCGCCAGCGCGCCATGCGCGGGCTGCGCCTGGCCGGCGCCCTGCTGCGCGCCCTGATCGGTGGTCGCTGACGGCGGCCGCAGTTGCCTCCCGCCCGTTTCCACACGGGAATGGCGATGGCGATTGCACGAATTCCACAAACCGGCGTGGACGAGGCCTGCGGCCGGGACCTTTAACTTTTCATAAACCATTGATTTTGCAGGAAAGCTTGCTTAGAGCTTGTCGCGACTCCACGGGGAGGGCGATGATCGTGGCGTAAATCCGTCGCGAAAGCGGCTTCGGATCGCGCGGATGCTCGAGGGCTTCGGTCGCCGCCAGGGGCGCCGTCGGGGGACGGGGGGATTGAATTGCTACCTAGCGCTACGCCATCGCGGACGGTGGGCACGCCCCGTGCCACGGACGAGGCGTGCCGCAGGGCCGAAGATCCCGGCGCGCCTTGCGGACCGGCGATCGGCGGATCGTCCCCCGCCGTCGATCCCCGGCTGAAGGGCCGGCGCATCGCCGTCGACGGCCACAATCTGGCCCTGCCCCATGGCACCGGCGTCGCCACCTATGCCCGGACCCTGACCTATTGCCTGCGCGATCTCGGCTGCCGGGTCGACATTCTCTACGGACAGCGGGTCCACCTCGATCCCGCGCCGATCCTCCGCG
This sequence comes from Zavarzinia marina, assembly GCF_021568905.1. Lineage (GTDB taxonomy): Bacteria > Pseudomonadota > Alphaproteobacteria > Zavarziniales > Zavarziniaceae > Zavarzinia > Zavarzinia marina. The sequence continues at coordinate 239,885 of NZ_JAKGSB010000006.1, forward strand.
AAATCGCCTTTCTCGATCCGGCCGGGGTGCCGCTCCGGCGCGGCGCCCTGCGCCGCGTGCGCGATGCCGCGACGGCCTTCTTCGGCCGGGACGCCGAAATCATCGACATGCGGGGCCGGGCGATCGCGGACGATGTCGCCGGCACCCTGCCCTATTTCGACCGGATCGCCGCCGTGCCGCGCCTGTTCCAGGAGGCCACGCGCCATTTCCGCCGCTTCGGCCGCTTCCTCGAGGTCCGCATGCCGGAAACGCCGGAGATCATGCACTGGACCTATCCGCTGCCGGTCCGGGTCGCCGGGGCCCTGAACGTCTACACGCTGCACGACCTCGTGCCGCTGCGCTTGCCGACGCTGACCCTGGACGACAAGAAGTACTATCATTCGCTGATCGGCGAATGCATCCGCCGGGCCGACCACATCTGTACCGTTTCCGAACGGTCCAAGGCGGACATACAGGACATGTTCGATGTCGCGGACGACCGCATCACCAATACCTATCAATCGGTGGTCCTGCCGGCGATCAGCGCGAACCAGGAGGAAAGCGAGTCGCGCCACTACGTCGAGGAGGTCTACGGCTTCCCGTGGCAGGGCTATTTCCTGTTCTTCGGCGCGATCGAGCCGAAGAAGAACGTGTCCCGCCTGATCGAGGCCCTGCTGAAGGCCTGGCCGTCGCGCCCCCTGGTCATCGTCGGCAATCCGGTGTGGAAGGCCCTGAACGAGAGCAGCTTCCTCGAGGACTACGAGCGCGAGATCGCGGCCACCGGGGCGGCGCGCCGGCTCTACAAGTTCGGCTACCTGCCCCAGTCCCACCTCGCCGGGCTCGTGCGGGGCGCCCGTGCCGTGCTCTTTCCCTCGCTCTACGAGGGTTTCGGCCTGCCCGTGGTCGAGTCCATGCTGATGGGCACGCCGGTGCTGGCGTCGACCGAGGGATCGTTCCCGGAAATCGCCGGCGATGCCGCCCTGCTTGCCGATCCCTACGACGTGGATGCGATCGCGCGGGCCATCACCGACCTCGACAGCGACGACGAACTGGTGAACCGCCTGTCGGCCCGCGGGCCGGAACAGGCCGCGCGCTTCGGCATTCCCCCCTATATGGAGAGACTGTCACGCATGTATGCCAAGGTCCTGGGCCTCACGGCCGCCTGAGTGTGATAGAGAATGGCAATGGCGAAGATACTGCTCGACATCTCCCGGCTCAGCGGCCGCGACCCGGACCGGCCGCCATCGGGCATCGACCGGATGGAATACACCTATCTCTGCCACTTCCTGAACCAGCCGGCGCCGCGCATCGGCTTCTTTTCGATCCGGGGCAACAGCTTCCGGCGCATCACCCGCGACGACGCCCTGGCGCTGCGCGACAAGATCGCCGCCGACTGGGTCGACCGGGTCGACCCCGAACTGCATCGCCGGCTGCGCCGCTTCTCCCCCCTGATGGACCGTTTCATCCGCGCCAGCGAGCGCCTGATGGGCGAGCGCATCGACCCGGTCCCGGCGGTGCGCGGGCGGATCTTCAAGCGCGGGACGCCGTCTTCGGTGCTGCTCTCGGTCTCTCACGGCGGCATCGACAAGACCGGGCTCTGGGCCGGGCTCAAGGAGCGTTTCAACGCCGGCCTCGCGGTCTTCCTGCACGACCTCATCCCCTACCATCATCCGGAATTCGCCCGGGCCGGCGAGGACCGGCGCCATTTCGCCCGGCTCGAGACGATGATGAGCACGGCCGATGTCGTGCTGACCAATTCCCTGGTCACGGCACGGGAATTCAAGGCCTTCTGTGCCCAGGCGCACCAGCCGCCGCCGCCGGTCCGGGTGCTGCCCCTCGGCATCTCGCCCCTGTTCCTCGGCCAGCAGCCGACGACCCACGACGAGGACGTGCCCTGGTTCATCATGGTCGGCACGATCGAGCCGCGGAAGAACCACAACCTGCTGCTGGCGCTGTGGCGCCGCCTGCGCGAACAGCTCGGCCGGAAGACACCGAAGCTCATTCTCGTCGGCCGGCGCGGCTGGGAAACCGAGAGCACGGAACGGATCCTCGACCGCTGCCTCGCCCTGCGGGACTGCGTGGTCGAACTGCCCAGCCTGTCGGATCCGCAACTGGTCGAACTGCTGCGGCGGTCCAATGCCCTGCTCTTTCCCTCCTTCGTCGAAGGCTACGGCCTGCCGATCGCCGAGGCGCTGGCGGTCGGCGTGCCCGTGCTCTGCTCGGACATTCCCGCCTTCCGCGAGGTCGGCGGCGACATCCCCGACTTCATCGACCCGCTGGACGGACCGAGCTGGATGCGGGCGATTCTCGACTATTCGTCACCGGATTCGATTGCCCGGACGGCGCAGCTCGAACGTCTGAAGGCCTATCAGCCGCCGACCTGGGCGCGACATTTCGCCCTCCTGGAAACGTCGCTGGTGCGGTATTGCAGCCTCGAGGCCATCCCCGCGACAACCGAGGCCGGCGCGGTCAACGGGCCCTCGCTGACGGGCGGCACGCTGCCGGTAATCCCCGACTGACGCCTTCCCCCCAAGGCTTGAAATCACTTCAGCCAACGCCCGCGCCGCGCGAGGCACCGAGCCGAAAACCCCCTCTTCCGGGCCCCGGACGTGGCGCAATTCGGTGCGGATTCTTCAAGGGCGACTGGAATTGAGCACCTGCAACATGTCATTATCCGCCCGGTTTGCCACGCGGGGGCGTGTGCTTGAAGCACGGGCGCATTTTTGGAGCATATCATGCAGGAATTTCAGGGGACGGCGGCGAAGGTAGCGATCATCTGCCCGTCGCTGGGCAAGAGCTGCGGCATCGCCCGCTATTCCCACTATGTCGCGGATTCGATCCAGCGGCTGGGGATGTCGACTTCGCTCATGCGCTCGTCCGAAGATCTCGACAAGGAAGATGCGGGGGCGGCTTCCTACGATTTCATTCTGGTGCAGCACGAATACGGCCTCTTCGACAATCTCTCGCCGCTCGGCACCGGCGAAACGACGGCCAAGCTGGTCGGCAACATCGAACGCTATCTAGCGGCCCATCCCGGCGCCCGCGCCGCGATCGTCATGCACACCGTGGTCCTGACCGACCACGTGCTGAACATCATGAACCAATGCCTGTTCGGCTCGTCGATCCCGGTGGTCAACCTGAACAGCCGCGGCTGCTACGAGATGGCGATTCCACACCTCGAGCACGGCGTCTACGTCTATGACGCTTCCGGCGACGGCCCGAGCAAGGCGCTCTCCCCGTCCGCCGACAACCGCCGCCGCGACCGGCCGACGGTTGGCAGCTTCGGTCTGCTGTCACCCAACAAGAAGCCGACCCTGATCATCGACATCTGCGAACGGGCCCAGGCCAATTTCATCGGCAATTTCGCGACCAACAATCGTACCGCCGCCCGCGAACTGCTCGACTATGCCGAGCGGCTGAAGGTCGGCGCGACCGTCTTCAACGACTTCTGCGAAGAGAAGGACCTGCTGGAACGCCTGGCCCCGATGGACTTCGGCGTCGTGACCCAGGAACCGATCACCCATTGGGCGACCTCCGGCTCGATCCGCTTCCTGTTCAACTTCGGCGTGCCGATTCTCGTTCCCTACGGCCCCCAGTTCGAGGATTGCGCCGAAGGCGTGATCTTCGCCCATCAGGACGAGATGCACTTCAGGATCGACGAGCTCTTCGCCAGCCCCGACACCTATGAGCTCGCCTGCGAGCGCAGCAAGGCCTTCGCCGTCAAATACGAGATGTCGAAGGTCTACGAGAAGTTCCTGAAGATGCTGGCGGACACCCAGCCGTCCGCCCTGACCGACTATCGCATCCGGAACTTCCGCGACCAGCGCCGCTCCGTCACCATGGTCGACATGATGCTGACCGCGGGCGTCAAGAAGGGCCTCACGTCCAGGGAAGCCGAACAATCCGTGCTGGCGGCCTGCGCCGCCGAGGACGGCGAGGGGATCGCCCTTCAGGCCGCCGTCGACGAGCAGTTCGAGGCGACGCCCTTCCTGCGCTACGGCGTCGCCTGCGAAGGCCTGATATCGCCTTATCTCGGCGCGGCGGACCGGTTGAACCTTCTCGCCTCATGCTCGACCCTGCCGTCGAACCTCTATCAGGTGGAACGCTTCCTGTCCCATGACGACACGCTGTCGACGGTCGTCCGGCGGGAAACCCTGCGCGACATCCAGGGCATCCAGCGCGAGTATCACGACGTCGTCTCGAACAAGATCTTCTCGGCCAGCGTGACCGGCAAGCTCGTCAAGCAGCTCTTCCCGGACATCTACGGCAAGGCGGATCGGGATTCGGTGCAGCGCCTGCGCCGGCTGATGCAGGACTATGTCGACCGCATCGGCTTCGGCGGCACCGCCGAACGCATTCCGGTGCGCATCCCGACCCTGCTGATCATTCCGGCCGCCAAGATGATCTCCTATCTCCGGCGGGTGGGTGGCCTGACTTCGGCCGAAATCCTGGGCCTGGTCGAAAGCGTCGGCCTGCCGAACGACATCTTCGACGACCGCCTGCCGTGGATCGAGGGGGCGACGCAATATATCGCCGAAAAGACCGGCACACCGGTCTCGGCGGCGATCGGCAACGCGACGGAGTTCCAGACCCGCTATCGCGCCTTCAAGGCCGAATTCGCCATGATGTCGAACGAGCAGTTCGTCTATTCGGCGCTCGCGCTCTATTTCAAGACGCAGCCGTCGCGCAAGCGCCTGTCCGACATCGCCGACGCCATCGACGGCAAGTCGCGGACCGAGGCGCTGCTCTACCTCTCGCAGCAGCCCGAGGCGACCCTGTTCCAGAGTGCCGTCGTGGACCTGGACAGCGAAGCATCCTACGACGATCTGGCGAAGCCGATCCTGGTCAAGAAGATCATCGACGAATTCTTCCTGTCCCAGAACGGCTCCTTCGACAATTCCGTGTCGGAGCAGAATTTCTACCAGATTTCGCGGTTCTGGCTGTTCAATTCCCTGAAGGCCGGCCTGACCAACGACCTGTTCCGCGAGAAGAAGTCCCTCGGCCTGAAGGATCGGCTGAAGGCGGCCGAACCGAAGGCGCCGGAACCGATCTGGCTGCCCGAAGACATCCTGCCGGAACTGCTGCGGGCATTGTCGGGCGACGCCGCCGCACCGGCCGAAGCCATGCTGTTCGGCGGCGCCATCGAGCCGGCGCTCCTGGAAATGGTCGCCGAGAAGGCCGAATTCATCCCGAGCCTGATCGAACTGAACGCCATGGTGGGCACGACCGCCGAGATGAACGTGCAGCCCGAACCCTGGACCGGGACCGCCAGCCAGATGCCGCAGCGGTCTCGGACCGTCACGCTCTCGCCCTTTCAGGAACGCGACGTCGGCTCGAAGTCGATGCCGATCTTCGATCCGTCGGCCGCCAACGAACTGAGCGTGGTCGGCCTGCCCGACAAGCTGTGGGTCAACGCCTGGAACGCGATCTCGCGCTTCACGGGCGCCAAGATCGTGGGGCCGCTCGAATTCCGCCGCGTCTCGCCCTGGATCATCTCGATCGATCAGGTCGTCGAGGAGGATGAATTCGACTTCGTCATCGTCCACAAGGGCCAGATCGACACCATGCCGAAATGGCTGAAGGACGAGATCGTCAAGAGCTTCCACCCCTATTTCGCCAATGAAGTCTTCATCATCTTCAGCAAGCCCGAGGTCCAAGCCCTGCATTTCGACGATGCCCATGTCCGCGTCGCGCGCGAACTGGTGCCCCAGCGTCGCAACAAGAGCATCGGCAAGAGCATCGGCAAGCTGCTGACGCGCTGAAGGATGCGGGGGCCGGAACGCCCGGTCCCCGTCCCGGCCGCGCAGGAATGACGCTGCCGCCCCGTTGAAGGTGTGAACGGCCGCCTCAGGCCGCTCTGTGGCATTCCCGCGCGAGGCGCCATGACCCGAGAAGCCTTCATCGCCGCCAATCGCTTCGGCCTCGGGCCGCGCCCCGGGGAGATGGCGGCCCTTGCCCGCGATCCGCGGGCGGCCCTGACCGCGCAATTGGACGCCCCCGCACCGCCGAGTGACCTGCCGGATACGGCCGGTGCCCTCGACATCGCCGAAACGTCACGCGCCATGCGCGCGGCGGGCCGAAAGGACCTGGACGGCGACGGCCACCCCGACAATCCGGCGCATGAGCTCTACCTGCGCGAAGTCGAGGCACGCTTTCGCCGCTGCGTCGCCACCACCGCGCCACTGCGCGAGCGCCTCGTCCTGTTCTGGTCCAACCATTTCACCGTGTCGGTCGCGCGGGGCCGGATCCTCCCCCTCGCCGGCGTTTTCGAGCGCGAGGCCATCGCCCCTCACGTCACCGGACGGTTCGAGGATCTGCTGCGCGCGGCGGCCCTGCACCCGGCGATGCTCGACTATCTCGATCAGACCCGGTCGTTCGGGCCGGATTCGAAGATCGGCCGGCGCCGGGCGACCGGCCTCAACGAGAATCTCGGGCGCGAGATCCTGGAGCTCCACACCCTCGGCGTCGACGGCGGCTATGATCAGGCGGACGTCATCGCGCTTGCCGAGATCCTCACCGGATGGTCGGTGGTGGAAGGCGGCGGCGGCGCGCCGCGGCGCTTCGGCTTCGATGCCGACCGGCATCAGCCGGGCGACAAGCGCCTGCTCGGCACGCGGATCCGCGAAGGCGGCGCCGGCGAGACCGGTGACGCCTTCGCCCTGCTGGCGCGCCACCCGTCGACGGCCCGGCATCTCGCCACCAAACTGGTCCGGCATTTCGTCGCCGACGATCCCCCGGCGGAGGCGGTCGAGCGGATCGCCGCCCTCTATCTGCGGACCGGCGGCGACCTGCGCGCGGTCTCCGCCGGGCTGATCGGCCTGGATGCCGCCTGGCGCGATCCCTTCGCCAAGGTCAAGACGCCCTGGGAACTGGTGGTGAGCATGGCGCGCGCCCTTGCCCATCCCGGCGCCGATGCCGAAATTCCCCTGGTGCTCCAGCGCCTGCGCCAACTCGGCCAGCCGCCCTTCGGCGCCCCTTCCCCGGCCGGCTGGCCCGACCGGGCGGACGACTGGTTGGGGCCGGACGCGCTGCTGCGCCGGATCGATCTCGCGGGCGACGTCGCGCGGCGGGTCGGCGACAGGATCGACCTCGGCGCCCTGATCCGCGAGACCATCGCCCCCGTCACGCCTGCGCCGAAATTGCGTCTTATCGAAGGGGCTGGCGATCTTGCCTCCGGTATCGCCATGGTCTTCGCCGCCCCCGAATTCCAGCAGCGGTGACCCCCAGGGCAGAGGTGCCCCCTACAGCAAGGTGACAGGGATGGACATTCGCATCGATCGCCGCGACCTGCTCCTCGGCCTGCTCGGGTCCGGACTCGCCGTGACCGCGCCGCGCGTCGCCTATGCGCGCGTGCCGGACGACCGCCGTTTCATCTTCATCCTGCTGCGCGGCGGCATGGACGGGCTGTCGGCGGTGCCGCCGGTCGGCGACCGGGACTACGCCGCCCTTCGCGGTGCCCTGGCGATCGCCCCGGTCGGCAAGGCGGACGGTGCGCTAGGTCTCGACGACCGCTTCGGCCTGCACCCGGCGCTGGCGCCGATCCATGGTCTCTGGTCCAAGGGCGAGCTGGCGATCGTCCATGCCGCCGCCACGCCCTATCGCGAACGCTCGCATTTCGATGCCCAGAACGTGCTGGAGACGGGCGGCAATGCGCCCTCGCACGATGGCATCGGCTGGCTGAACCGTGCCATCGGCCTGATGCGGCAGGACGGCGCGCCGCGCGGCCGCGATCTCGGCCTTGCCGTCAACGAGGCGGCGCCGCTGGTCATGGCCGGGCCGGCCCGGGTCGCGACCTGGGCCGGACCCGGCGGCGGCGCACCGCCCACGGACTATCTGCTGGATGCGGTCGATCGGCTCTATGCCGACAGCCCGCGCTTTCACGCGGCGCTGGCCACCGCCCGGGACACGCGCGCCCTTCTCGCCGCGAGCGAGGACGGCATGGCGGGCAAGGAACCCGGACAGAGCCGGCTGATCCCCGTGTTCGGCGGCCTGGCCACGCTGATGCGGGCGGAAGGCGGGCCGCGCATCGCCACCCTCGAGGTGACGGGATGGGACACCCATACCGGGCAGGGCGCCGTCATGGGCAAATTCGGCAAGCTGCTCGGGCAATTCGCCGACGCCCTCGCCGAATTGCGCCGGGGTCTCGGCCCGGCCTGGGCCCGGACCGTCGTCGTCGCGGCGACGGAATTCGGCCGGACGGCCGTCCCGAACGGGACGGGCGGCACCGATCACGGCACGGCTGGCGCCGCCTTCGTGCTGGGCGGCGCCGTGGCCGGCGGACGGATGATCGCGGATTGGCCGGGTCTCTCGCCGCAGCGCCTGTACCAAGGCCGCGACCTCGCCCCGACCACGGATCTGCGCGGCGTCTTCGCCGGCGTCCTGCGGGACCATCTCGGCCTGCCGGCGGCGGACATCCGCCGCCAGATCTTCAGCGACGCCGCGGATCTGGCCTTCGTGCCGGGCCTGACCCGGGGCTAGGCGCCGGCCTTACGCGGCGGCCTTCACTCCTCGCGCGCGGCACGGCGCGCGGCGATGCGTTCCGCCCGCCGGGCAGCGAATTCGGGATCGTTCGCGATCCGCTCCTGCAGCGCCTTGCGGCGTTCGGCGCGGCGGGCCTTGACGGCCTCCGGATCTTCCCCGGCCGCCGCGCCGGGGGCGCCGGCCTTGCTCAGGCCACGCGCGGCCTTGCGCTGTGCGATCCGTTCAGCCCTGCGTTCGGCCTGACGCTTGGCCTTGCGCTCCTCCTGGCGCTGAAGCCTGGTCGAACCGGCGGCGGGCGCGGTTTCCTTCTTGTCGTCGTCGTTCATTTGGGTCGGATACCTCGTCCAACGGAAATCTGAATGGCGGCGAACCGGGCCCGCCGAAGGACGGCGGGCCCGGCGCCCGTCAATCGCTCAGGAAGCGCGTGATGCCCGCCACGCGGAAGATCACATCGGCCAGATCCTGAACGAACTGGAAGCCCTTGAAGCTGACTTCCGGCAGCACCACGATCTCGTCGCCCGGCTCCACCCTGGGATCGCCGACGAGCTGGATCGCGCCATTCGGCTTCTGCACCAGGAAATAGTCGCGCTGGGCCCTGTCGGTGAAGGAGCCGGCCTGATCGATATAGTCGTCGATCGTCATGCCCTTCTGCCAGACGATGGTCTGGGGCGCGAGCACTTCGCCGGCGATCAGCACCGTGGACGAGCGCTTCGGAATGACGACGACATCGTCGTTTTCCAGCGGGATGTCCGCGATCCCGCCCTTCTCGTCCATGACGACGAGGGTGCCGTCCGGTTCGGCGCCGCGTACCCTGTCGATGAACTGCAGGACCATCTGCGCCTCGGCGGAGCGGAGCGCCGCCTCGCCGCTGGTCTCGACCACGGCGGTCAGCACGCTGCGCTGCAGGCGGTCGAGCGCCGCCTCGAGCGCCGCCTTCTGCTGCTGGGCGACGGTCGCCCGGCGCAGATGCACGGCGGGATAATTGGCGACGGCCGGATCGACCTCGACATGGGCGAGGAACTGGCGCAGCGTCACCGCCTTCGAGACGACATAGGTCGACTGGCCCTCATAGGCGCCTTCGAGGCGGACAGTGATCACGGGGGCCGAGGAATCCTGCTGGAATTCGGCGATGTCCTGATCGGCGAGGGTGAAGCCGCTGAATTCCGCCAGCGTCAGGTATTTCGACATCGGCACGCCGTCGCGCGTGCCCGTGACGAAGACATTGTTCACATTCGGCAGGGGCCGGGCGAGCGCGATCAGCTCGGCGCCGGTCATGCGCGTGCCGATCATCTCGAAGATGGCTTCGTTGCGGACCACGCCCCGCGCCTTGACCACCGGATTCTGGCCGCCGACCACGATGGTGTCGCCTTCCTGCAGCGAGACGCCGGGCAGGTCGCCATCGAGCAGGAAGTCGTAGAGATCGGCCGTCGCGATGGTGCGGCCGCCACGCTTCAGGTCGATGTCGCGATAGGAGCCGCTGCCCTCGAGAATGCCGCCGGCGCGCAGCAGATAGTCGAGGATCGAATCCGCCGGCGCGCCCAGGTGGCGGCCGGGCTGCGCGACGAAGCCGGTCACGAAGATGCCGATGGAACGCGAACCGACCAGGGTGCTGTAGACCTGCACGGTATCCGAAGGATAGGACTGCCGGACCTGGCGCTGGATGGCGCTGGTCAGGTCGCCGGCAGGCACGCCGCGCACGGGCACCGGACCGACTTCGGGAATGAAGATGTTGCCCTGGGGATCGACGGTCTGCGACAGATCCTGCTGCACGGCGCCGAAGAGATGCACCTGCACCTGATCGCCGGGCTGGACCAGATATTGCGGATTGCCGCCGCCGGTCGGTGCCGGCGCCTCGCGGTTGATGAACAGGCCGGCGCCGAAGGGCCGTTCGGCGAGGGCGGCGTCGGTCGTCGAGACCGCCGCCGTCGCCGGTTCGGCGGGCGCCCGCTGCGTCGTCGGGCCGGCCGGCACGAGCGACTGGGCGAAAGCCGGCAGGGCCGACAGCCCCACAGCGACGGCGAGACCGGCCAGAAGACGGCGAATGGACATGATGTCGATCTTGGTCATCAGGACCGTTCCCCCAACCTGAAGGCCGTGATCGTGCCGCCCGGCGGCGACGCGGCGGATGCGGGCTCGGGTTCGGCCGAGGGCATGGGCGTGGGCAGGAAATGCGGATCCGCCTCCCCCGGTGCCAGGACGAGCGGCTCGACCACCACCCAGGTGCTGCCGTCCACACAGACGACGCGCCGGATCGGCGTGCCGCCGAATTGCGGTGTCAAGGTCGCCGTCGCGCAATCCCGGCCGCTGGCGGCGAAGAAGGAGCGGTTCACCACGAGCCGCCAAGCCTGGCCGCTGCCGTCGACCAGCGCCGTGGCCGACAGCGCATCGCTGGTCCGGGCGAAACCATTGCCGTCGACGACGGTTTCCGCCGGGGCCGGTCCGCTCGCACTGCAGGCGGAAAGAAAAAGAGGCACCCCGGCCATCAGCCCGAGGACGAGCCCCCTTCGGCTCGAATGGGTCTTCATTGAAAGCGACCTCCCCCTTCGCCGCAGCGGACAGTACTGCGTACGCTGCCCGCGCCGCAAGATGCGCGCCCCTGCGACGGCACGCGAAAAAAACCGATCCCGATCAAAGGTATGTTCCCCCGAACCGGCACCGCGGGCGATGGCCCGGCACCGGCCACGCGGCGATGCCGTCCGGCCCCCGGTCAAACTGTGCCAAATCCATTGCCCGCTCCCGTCAGACCATGTGATCGCGCACGCCCGCCCAGACGAGACGGCCGATGACGAGGGCCACGAGTGCGCCCAGGAAGGTGAAGAAGACCGTCTGCGCCTTGTGCGGCAGACGCGGTTCGGTCGGCAGGAACGGCGAGACGACGTCGACCACATAGAGCTTCTGGCGCCGGGCCTCGACCATGGCGGAATCGAGCGCGGACTGCGACGCCGCATAGGATTGCTTGGCGATGTCGCTCTGCAGCAGCAGGATGCCGTATTGTTCCAGGGTGCCGGCCCAGGCGCTGTCGCTGCCGGTCAGGCGGGCTTCCTCGATCTTGATCTGTTCCTGGATGCCGGCCAGCTTGTTGCGCAATTCGGCAAGACGCGGCACCTCGCCCCGGGAGATGTCCCGGATGGCCAGGATCTCGGCCTCGATCGAGGCGGCCTGGGCCTTCAGCGAGGCGATGATGCCGTTGACCGAGGACGAGGTCGCGGCCGGATCGATGGCGCCATGTTCGTTGCGGAACTTGGTCAGGGCCAGCTCGGCGTCGCGCAGGCGCTGTTCCGCGCCCTTGAGCTCGTTTCGCGCCAGTTCCGTCAGATCGTGTTCGGAGCGGGCATTGAAGTCGTTGATCAGGCTTTCGGCCTGGGACGCCAGGCTGGTCGCCATCCTGAACGCGAGATCCGGCTCGAACGCCCGGGTCTCGAGAACGATCATGCCCGAGACTTCGTCGAAATAGATCGAAACGATGCCGCCGAAATAGCTGTAGAAGGCTTCGTCGTCGGCATCCGCCGAAAGCCGCGAGAAGGAATCGATGCTGTCCTTGCTGAAGGCCGAGCGCAGGTCCATGTCGGCCTGCAGCTGCGCGAGCGCGTTGCGGGACTCGATATAGCGCACGACCGAGAAGGACTCGTCCATCGCCCGGCCCATGACGGAACCGCCCTTCAGGAAGCCGAGGGCTCCCTTGCCGCCACCGCCGCCGCCGTCATAGGAGGTCTTCACCTGGAAGACCGTGTCCACCTGATAGACGGGCGATGCGAAGAGATAGACGTAGAAGGCCGAGATCGCCGTCGGCACCAGCAGGAACAGCACCGAGAACAGCGCGGACAGAATCTTGCGCCGCCGCAGCTTCTCGCGGCTTTCGGCCGCGGGCAGCGGGGTCATGGTGACCTGGCGCGGGCGCTGCTCCTCCTCGTCTTCGCTGACATCGGCGAATTCGTCGCCGAGCAGGTCGTCCTCGAAGTCAGGCTCCCGCCTCGCCGGCCTCCGCGGCTGATGTATCCGCCTGGCAACGGCGGAAGTATCGGAAGGCTTCGTCGATTGTGTCATGGGCCGTCAGCACACCTCGGTGAAGAACATAGGCGACGTCGCAAAGGCTGCGCACGAGCGACGCTCGATTGGTAGCAAGTACCAGGGTAGACCGCCGCCGGAGCGATTTCACGGTTTCTTCGGCCCTGCTGCGATATTCCCGATCCTCCGAGACGACCCAGTCGTCGATCGGATAGCAGTCGAACTCCATGGCCACCGCGGTGGCGAACATGACCTTCGACATGGTGCTCGCCGGAAGCCGGTTGAGCAACAGGTCGATATGCCCGCCGAGCTGCACGAAATCGTCGACGCGGCGAATGATCTCGGGCGCGGGGCGGCCGTAGAGCTGGGCCGTGAAGCGGATGTTGTCCCGCACCGTCAGGCTCCGGATCATGCCCTGGCGGGCCCACAGCGGCCAACTCACGGTCATGCCGTGACTGAACACGCGGCCGACCAGGGGCTTCTCCAGATGCGACAGCATGCGGATGAGGGTGGATTTCCCGGACCCCTTGGTCCCGACGATGCCGACGCTCTGCCCGGCGGCCACCGCCAGATTGATGTCGTGCAGCGCGGTGACGATCCGGTTGCGCTCGAGATAGCGGACCGTGACGCCTTCCATGCCGACGACGCGCTGTGGCGCGCTCGCCACCGCCCGCGCCGTCACGCGGCCCTCGCCGGGCGATCGGCGCGCGGTCGGCGGCACGGCGAGGACCGCCCGATTTCCAGCACCACTGCGTCCATGTTCATCGTTCCCTCGAGAACAGCCCCCCGGCGGTCCCCACGCCTCACGCCGTCGCCCGGCGCCGGCGTCGCTACGACCGGGATTCCGCAGGAAGCGGGAAGGCGCGAAATTCGTCCGCCTCGCCCCTCGAATCTCGTTACGGCACTGCAGCAATCATACATTCGGGGCGGCGCGTCAAGCCCCCCTCGGCACTGCGATCACCCCGGCGGACATGGATTTTCGCCGTTCGGCATCGTCCTTCCGACCGCAGGACCAAGGTCGGCGAGCATTTGCGCCCGTGAACGGTCGCCGGGCATTCACGCCGTGATCATCGTCCGAAGACGGCGCTCGTCCCGGGGTGGCGCCGGTGCACGGCTGGTGCGACGCCCGAAAGGGCCTGCCCTCGGGACGCCCGCGGCCGCGAGACGGTCAGTCCTCCGCCGGCGTATCCTTGTCGGCCCGGGGCCTTGCCCGGCCGGCACGGCGTTCGGCCGCCGCGGCCTGGCGCGCTTCGGCCTGCTTTTCCTTGCGCTCGGCAACCGCGGCCTTGCGCTCTTCGGCCTGCTTCTCCTTGCGCTCGGCGACAGCGGCCTTGCGTTCCTCGGCCTGCTTCTCCTTGCGCTCGGCGACGGCCGCGGCGCGGGCCTCGCGGCTGGCCGTGCGGCGCGCCTCGGTCTGCTCCTTCTTGGCGTCCTGGGCGACCTTGCGGCGCTCGACCGCGGAGGCACGGCGCTTGGCGGCCGCCTCCTGAGCTTTTCTCACCTTGGGCGTTTCGCCTGAAGTCATTTCAATCATCCTTTCGGGTGGGCGAATCCGGCGCGCGGCCGGCAGCAAGACGATAAGACGAAGACGTGCCGTTTCAAGGGCATGACGGGAGAAGCGGCGGGCCGTCTGGCCCGTCAGCCCCCCAGATTGCCGACCTTGCGGGCCAGCCACCATGTCATCAGTTCGAAGCCGCGGCGCAGTTCGACCTCGGGAATGTCGGCGAGGCCATAGGGACAGGGCTTCTGCGTATCGCCCGAACCGAACACGTCCTGACCACCGAAATAATGCTCGAACAGCTTTTCATTGCTGGGACGGTAATGCTCCACGATCTTGAGCTGTTCGTCGGGCGGCAGATAGAGCGGCGCCTTGCCGATCCAGTCCGTGAAGCCCTCCTCGCGCTGGAGGCGCGCGACGGTGTCGCGCATGGCGCCGGAGACGGGCCCGATCCACTTCTTCTTGCGGCCGAAGCGCGCCGCATATTGGACCGCGCAATATTTCGAGAATTCGACCGCCTTCCAGGCGAAGGACAGATTGGTGTCGTCGTCGCCGCCGATCGGATCGGCCGGCATCTTGCCGCCGATGAACTGCACGAAATCCTCGACCGCGTCGCCGTTCGGGAACATCCGGCGCTCGTAGAGCCGCGCGACGACCTTCTCGCGCCCGAAGCGATTGGCGTATTCCTCGAGGCATTCGAAGTAATACATGCCGTGTTCGGCGATATCGGCGCCGACGAAGCCCTTCTGACCCCAGAGCGCATGTTCCGGACGGATCGACATGCTCTTCGCCATCTGGGCGTAGAGCGAAGCCCAGAGCTTGTCCTGCCGCCGCAGGTAGATCACCGTCGTGATGTCGGGGCAGACCTTCTCGATGACGTCCAGCATTTCCTGGAGCTTGGGCCCGTGGAGCGGCCAATAATGCTCGGAACTGAGGACGATCGTGGCGTTGGGATCCGCGTCGACACAGCGCTGAAGGACGTCTCGACAGTCCGCCACATTCGCCGCGTCCTCCTGCATGAGGGACGTCCGCAGGAAGGTATGGTTCTGGGAATCGCCCTTGAACGTCGGGTAGTAGATGCTCTGCTGGGCGAAGGCCGCCTCGTTCTTGCGCATGAACGACTGAATGGCGGTGCTGCCCGTCTTGTAGGTGCCGATGTGTAGGATTACGCGCGCCATCTCAATCTCCAGCGAAGCGGGTTTTCGGCCTTTCGGATCCGACCGAACCGGGCTTCTGAATTCACGTCCTGCATCGAATTGTCGCCTCCCGGGATGCCGGCAACGGCGCGGCCGATCCCCGACAGGGCCGGAACGCCGGTGACCCCCGACGCGTCCCGGGAAAGCATGATGGATCTTCCTGAAATGGCGTCTTGCACCGGTCCGAAGCCTGCCCTTCGAACCTGCAGCCGCGACATCCCCTTCCTGCCTTGCGCGACACGGGGCCCCCGCCCCTCCAGCAGCTTCATTCGCTGGCGATACGTTGCTGCAAGCCTTCGCGCAGGCTCTCGTTCATGTTCGCGGCCGCGACCCCCGTCTCCAGCATCTTCTTGATGAAGCCGCACTTCTTGTAGTTGTCGATCGTCCGCAAGATGAAGCGCTCGTCGAGAAGGCTGATGTAGGGACGGCACGTCGACGCCTCGAAGGCCGACATGGCTTCCTCCTCCATGTTCCGCGCGCAATATTCGCGGAACAGGCGGCTCGTCAGGATCACACTGTCGCCGAAACGCTCGCAGCCGGTGACCAGCATCTGAAGCGATTGTTCCTTGCGCGCCGCGAATTTCAGCGCGCGATAGCCGACGACGAAATGGTGGACCATGGCGTTGGGATCGGTCGCCAAGGCGGCGATCTCTTCCTCGTCGACATCCAGCGGCTTGTCGCGGTCGGCGATGAATTCGCCGAATTTGATCAGGGTCCGATAGGACGGGGAATGATGCCAATTGACCTGCAGCGAGTCGGCCAGGGCGGCAGCCACGGGATGCGCGCTGTTCACGTCGATGCCCGAAGCCTTGCCCATCAATTCGGCGGCCGCCAGGATCTGCGGCCGCAGGACCTCCGGGGCGCCCGCGGCGATGCCGGACCAGATGCAGCCGAAGGCGGCCCCGGTCGGGTGGCTGTGGGTATGGAAGAAGATGGTTTCCGCGTTGCGCTGCAGATAGGTCTGGAAGAAGTCTTCCGAGAGGCCCGAACGGCCGAACGTGGTCCGGAGCGAAACCTGCTCGATGTGCCAGCGCCGCAGGATGCGCTTCTGGGATTCACCCTCGCCGCCGCCCTCGGGCCACAGGGCGCGGAACTGCAGGTGGGGAAAGAACACCACGGCGTCGAAGACGGTCTCGAGCGAAGAGTCGATGCGCGAGGTCTTCTGCATCGGCGTTTCCTGCAGGAAGCCGACGCAATAGTCGTTCGGATTCTCGCGCTTCATCTTCACCGCGTCGTCGCGGGTGATGTAGTTCGGCGCCAGGCTGTTGAAGGACGCGTTCGACGGGAAGCGCGGACCGATGACGTAGATCTCCGTATCGTCGTCCCCGCCACCGGCGAAAGCCGCGGCGGCGAAACGCGCCTGGCAGTTGCCCATGAAAAAGAAACGCTTCATCCGGCGGCACCCAATTTCTTCATCACCGTATCGTAGATATGCCCCACATCGGTGAAGCTGAAGATTTCCTCGTCGTCAAATTCGACGTCAAAGGCATCCTCGATGTCGAGCACGATGCTGGAATGCGAAATCGAATCCCAATTCTTGAAGTCCTTAGCCACCGAAGTCTTCTTCACTTCGTCCGGCGAGACGTCCAAGATTTTGGCCAGCACTTTTTGCAGCTCTTCAAATCCTGGCGTGCTCATCATCCCTCCTGTTGGCCACGTAGTATTCGCGATTCTTGTGGCGGCTGATCTTGCCGCTGGTGGTCTTGTGCAGGGCGCCGAGCGGCACCAGCCAGACATCCGCGACATCGACGCCGAACTCGCGCGAGACCTTCTCGGAAACCTCGTCGGAGATCGCCGCCTGGCGATCCTCGACCACATCTTCCTTCAACTCGGCCATCACCACCAGACGCTGGGAGCCGAGGCGGGCGTCGTCGACGCCGGTGGCGACGATGCGACCGGGCTTCAGCCCCTCGATCTGCTGCAGCGACTGCTCCACCTCATTGGCGAAGATGTTCTTGCCGTTCAGGATGACCATGTCGTCGGCACGGCCCAGAATGAAGATCTCGCCATCGTGCTTGAAGCCGAGATCGGACGAATAATACTTGCCGTCGCGCAGCTTCTCGGCCGTCTTCTCCGGCAGGGCGAAATAGCCGCTGAAGAGGAAGGGGGCCTGGATCTCGACCTCGCCGACGACGCCGTCCTCGACCTCGTTCCGCTCCGGATCGACGATCCGCACGGTGACGCCCGGCAGCACCGGGCCGCAGGACATCAATTCGCGGGAATCTTCCGCCCCTTCGTCCATGAAGCGGACCCGGTCCCCCGGACCGAGCTCGCCCATCGGCACGGTGCAGGCCTTGAACGGCCGGCCCATCGGCGTCTGGGTCACGGCGAAGACCGTCTCCGCCATGGCGTAGGAGACGGCGCATTGTCCGGCCGTCACGCCCGCGGGCTCGAAATGCTGCACGAAGCGGCGCGCGGTCTGGGGCCGCGAAACCTCGGAACAGGAAACGAACGCCTTGATCCCCGACAGGTCGAATTTCTCCGGCTTGCGCACGGTGTTGACCAGATGGTCGAAGGCGAAATTGGGCAGCCAGATATGGCTGCCGCCATGGGTCTGCGCCAGTTCGAACAGGCGGCCCGGGCGGTTCAGCCAGTGGAACGGGTCCATGTTCACCAGGCGGTTGCCGGTCAGCACGGTGCCCATCAGGCAGGCGATCAGGCCCATGTCGTGATAGAGCGGCAGCCAGCTCACGATGGTGCCGCTCTCGTCTAGGTCGATGGATTTCGAATAGGCTTCCGACTGCAGGATGATGGCGCCATGGGACAGCGCCACCCCCTTCTTCAGCCCCGTCGTGCCCGAAGTGTGCTGGAGGAGCGCGATGTCCTCCGGCCCGATCGCCGCCAGCATCGCCTCGCGCCCCGCCGCATCGACGGGCTTCGCCAGGGCCTCGATGCCGCCCGGGGTCAGGATGCGCTCGGCCGGGATGCCGATCCCCGCCTTCACCATGTCCTCGCGGATCTCATCCGGCGCGATGATCGCCGCCGGCTTGATGCGATCGACCAGGGTGCGGTGCGACGCCCAGTAATAGCCGGGCTCCTGCTTCGCGCTCGGCAGGGGCATGTAGGACGGGATGAGCCCGCCCGCCATGGCGCCGAAATAGGCGAAATACATCTCGTGCGAATGCGGCAGGAAGATCAGGACCGGCCGCCCCTTGCTCCCTTCCAGGTCCTTCAGCACGCCCCCCCATCGGAACAGGGAGTCGGCGAATTCGCCCCAGGTGATGTCCGTCGCCCCCTTGGGGGTCACGTGGGTGATGGCCACCGTCGCCGGAACACGCTCCGCGCGGCGCAGGATTCTCTCAACGACCGTCGTCATGGCATTCAGCGATTCACGTCAGCATTCACAACGTCGATCACGCGTGCCCCGCCGTCGCGGAGATGATCTGCTTGACCATCATGCTGCCGAAGCGCCGGTTCATGTGACCGATGTCCAGCAGTGCGCGCGGGTTGGGCGTATCCGCCGGCGTGGTCCCGGCCTTCGACAATTCCTCGAAGGTGAAGATCTCACCCTCGACCGTCTCTTCCGGCTGCTCGATCAGCACGATGCCCTCGGGCCGGAGCAGCGCGGCGATGCGCGTCATCAGCGCCCGCACGAGCTTTTCGTCGCCGTTTTCGACGATGGCGGTGAAGGCGTCGACGATCGCGCTGTTGTTGCCCTTGTCGAGATGGAGCATGGCCTTGCGCTTCAGCGGCACCCAGCAGACATAGATCGTCTGGTCCATCTCGTCCCGGATGAGCCTGGCGAGCTGGAACGACAGGGATTCCCGCAGGTCCGCCAGCAGCATCTGCGCCATGACGTCGATGGAGACGAACTGGATCTCCTCCGGCCGCGGCTGCGAGTGCAGGATCGTGTGGTAGTTGCCATAGAGGCGCGACATCAGCACCACGTCGAAGCCGAGACCGACGATGACGTATTTGTCGTAATCCGTGAGGACGATCTTGTCGAGACCGTTGGAACGGTTCAGCAGCAGGGCGCGAAGCTCTTCCGTCGTCGCCTCGATCACCTTGTCCTTGACCACCACGTTTTCGAAATTCCGCCCGCCGGCGGCGAACATGGTGATGTCGACATCCGGATGTGTCGCCGCAATCTGATCCCAACCGAATTTGAGCGCCGCGATATGGGAGTTACCAAGAAAACAATAGCGCTGTGTCATCGCAGAAAGGCCTCGAGCAATTCTTCCTCGCAGACGACGGCATCGTCGTCGACTTCGACGATCTGCCGCGAAGACGGCTTGATCGACGATTCCGGCGCCGGCGCCGCAGCGGCGGGCGCGGGAGCCGGGGCAGGTGCCGGAGCGGGCGCGGCCGGCGCCGGGGCGGGCGCCGCGGCTGCGGGCGCCGCCGCCGGAGCGGGCGCAGGCACCGCGGTCGCCGGCTCGGGCACCGCGGCCATGGGCGGAACGACCGAGTCCTTGATCCGGCCGACGCCGTCCGGCGCATGTTCGGTGAAGAACAGCGACATGGCGGCCGCGACGCCCTCCGGGCGGACGGTGCGCAGGTTCTCGTTGTAATAGCTGCCGCGCGTGAAGTTGGCGGTCACCAGCTCGTAGCCGGGGATGTAGTCGATGTCGTCGTATTCGGCGTGCAGTTCGCCCGCCACCGAGCGCAGGGTCGACTTCGTATAGGTCGAGGCCGAGAGGATGTGGTTGCCGGTCGCCGTCGCGGTGACGGGCACGGGCGAGACCGTGACCATGAAGCGCATGTTCGGATTGACCCGGCGCAGGATCTCGCGGACCGAGAGATAATCCTCCATCACCTCGTTGAAGCGATAGTTCGCGAGCTTGAACCGGTTCGGCGAGAACGAGCCGGCAATGGTGCCCGGCGCCGTCGGGAAGGTGATCCCGGTCTCGACGTCGACCCAGGCTTCGGTCATGCCGAAGGTGAAGACGAAGACGTCGATCGAATGGAACAGTTTCTTGACCCGCGAGATGTGATAGGCGCGGGAAGCGAGCACCTCCTCGGGCGAGGACAGGCCATCGGGTTCGACGTTGGGGCGCAGGGCATCATAGTAACGCCCGTCCTTCTCCCAGACGATCTCCGGCCGGGGTTCGTCGAGAACCGCCTCGCGGACGAGCTGGTGAAGCTGGCGCGCCGTATAGATATTGCCGTAGCGCGCCGAGTACATCTCGTAGCCGTAACGGGTGGCCAATTCCTTGGGCAGATCGACCGGCCGCGGCTCCATGTCGATGATGTTCATCCCGTTCGCGCGCAAGTAACGAGTCAGATGCTGAGCGAAACAACTGCCGGCAGCAGCAATAGGAGACTCGATGCTAATATCGAATTTCTTCACATAAAGACCGGGAAGCGGTCCGACAGGCTGCTCGCAAACCCCCGTCTTCCAGAAAAATTTCTTATCCAAACCTTCGTAAGGTGAATTCATGGCACTTCACCAATGCTGTTGCTTATTAGATGGGGCACTGTAATCCAAGCTACCGCGATCCACAAGCGCCTCGGACCGGATTTTTGCGACGCAAAACGGCGTCTTTCCCGCCCGCGACGGAACCGTCCGCGCCGAAAAAGCCTGACGGCGCCGTGGGTAAGGCGAATCGTACCACGGCCCGCTCGGCGACGGGATCCCCCTTTTCGGGGCCGTCGCGCATGGTTTTAACCCCAGTCTTGCGGCAATGCAGCAAAATGACAGGATCAGGCTTGACCGCCCGCGCGGTGAGCACTATTTGCTTCCCTTTATTGGTATGTTCCACCCGTTGAGTGCCCGGCGCCATTCAATACATTTGCCGAATACGCCGAATACAAAGCGTAATTTTCCACCAGAGATTGGAATTACCGACGTGTCGTCCATTCCCAAGTCCCCTGTCGCCCTTTCCACCCCTTCCCTCACCCATCTGCAGCGTCTGGAAGCGGAGAGCATCCACATCATGAGGGAGGTTGTTTCGGAGACGGAGCGCCCGGTGATGCTCTATTCGGTGGGCAAGGACAGCGCGGTGATGCTGCATCTGGCGCAGA
>NZ_JAKGSB010000007.1 GCF_021568905.1 Zavarzinia marina
TCGACAGCCCCTACGAACCGCCGGAAAACCCCGAGATCCGCATCGACACCACCACCCAGTCCGTCGAACAGGCCGCCGACGCCATCGTCAAGAACCTCGCCGAAAAAGGTCTCATCTGACGAAAAAGGGGGCGCAAGCGCCCCCTTTCTCGTTCCAACCTCAGCCCTGCGCCTTGCGGGGCGGACGGCCGTTGCGGGATTGGCCGCCTCGGCTTTCGCCCTGAAGCTTCTGGCCCTGTGGCCTCTGGCCCTGACTCTTCTGACCCTGAGGCTGGCCGTTACGCGGGCGCTGGCCGTTCGGGCGCCGCGCGGGGCCCTGGGGCCGGCGGCCGGCGGGCTGGCGCTTCTCGTCGCTCTCGACCGGGGCATTCGGATTGGCCCGGCGGTCGATCGCCGGGAGTTTCTGGCGCGTGACCTTCTCGATATCGCGGAGATAGGGCATCTCGTCCCGGTCGCAGAAGGAGATGGCGACGCCGTCGTTGCCGGCGCGCGCCGTCCGCCCGATGCGGTGGACATATTGCTCCGGCACGTTGGGCAGTTCGAAATTGACGACATGGCTGATGCCGTCGATGTCGATGCCGCGCGCCGCGATATCGGTCGCGACCAGCACCTTCACCTTGCCCGACTTGAAGCCGGCCAAGGCCCGTTCGCGCTGGCCCTGGCTCTTGTTGCCGTGGATGGCGGCGGCGGTCATGCCGTAGGTCTCGAGATATTCCGCGACCCGGTCGGCACCGCGCTTGGTGCGGGTGAAGACGATGGGACGTTCCACATCGCGCGCCGAGAGCAGTTCGAGGAGCAGGGCGCGCTTGCCCGCGTGCTCGATCAGATAGACCTGCTGGGTCACCCGTTCCGCCGTGGTGGCGACCGGCGTCACCTCGACCTTCACGGGATCGCGCAGCATGTCGCCCGCCAGCGTCGCGATCTCCTTCGGCATGGTCGCCGAGAAGAACAGGCTTTGCCGGCGCATCGGCAGGCGGCCGACGATCTTGCGGATCGGCACGACGAAGCCGAGGTCGAGCATGTGATCGGCCTCGTCCAGCACCACGACCTCGGTATGGTCGAGCCGGCAATGGCCGCTTTCGACATGATCGAGCAGGCGGCCCGGCGTCGCCACAAGGACGTCCAGCCCGCGCGACAGGGCGCGGATCTGCCCGCCGTGGGGCACGCCGCCGAAGATCACGGCGACCGCGAGTTTGGTGTGGCGGCCATAGGCGCGGAAGCTCTCGGCGATCTGGGCCGCCAGTTCACGCGTCGGCGCCATGACGAGGACACGGGTGGTCTTGGGCGTCGGGCGCTGGGGATGGGCCAGCAGACGGTTCAGGATGGGCAGGGCGAAGGCCGCCGTCTTGCCGGTGCCGGTCTGGGCGATGCCCAGCATGTCGCGGCCTTCGAGCAGGGCGGGAATGGCGCGCTGCTGGATCGGGGTGGGGTTCTCATAGCCCTGGTCGGCCAGGGCGCGCAGCAGGGGTTCGGCGAGGCCGAGTTCCGTGAATTGGGTCACAGACACACTTTCAAAAGGGCCGCGCCACGCCCCTGCAGGATGCGAAGGGCGCCGCTACGGCACGGGGTCCTGGTCTCGCCCCGCGTGCCTGGGTGACCGGATGTTGGGAAGATCGCTGCGCTCGACAGGAAGGACGTGGGCAAAGGCCAATGTCCCCTACGCGGCTGGAGCGCAAGAAGCCGGCTTTCCGGCTGCGTCGCTTATCGCAGATGCGAAGGGACAAGTCAAACTTCCCGTCGCCCGCCCCTTCCGCTAGAACCGGAGCCCCCAACCACGAGTGACGCCGCCCATGCCCCGCCCCCGCCTTTCCGTCTTCATCGCCACGAGCCTCGACGGCTTCATCGCCCGCACCGACGGCGGCATCGACTGGCTGACGGTGGTCGAGGACGAGCACGGGGAGGATTACGGCTATGGCGAATTCTTCGCCGACTGCGACACGGTGGTGATGGGGCGGAACACCTTCGACATGGTCGCCGGCTTCGATCCCTGGCCCTATGACGGCAAGCGCGTGATCGTGCTGAGCCACCGCGCGCTCGACACGGTACCGGACGGCGTGACGCGTTACGAAGGTCCGATCGCCGATCTGATCGTGCGGCTCGGCGAGGACGGTGCCGCCCGCGTCTATATCGACGGTGGCGAGACCATCCGCCAGGCCCTGGCGGAGGATCTGGTGGACGACATGACCCTGTCCCATGTCCCGGTCATGCTGGGCCGGGGCCTGCCCCTGTTCGGCGACGGCGTGCCCCACGGGCGCTGGCAATTGCTGGGGTCGCGCCATTTCGCCACCGGCCTGGTGCAGGCGACCTATCGCCGCCTCGAATAGTGCTCAATGCTGCCGGTGGGCGCAGAGCCCGTGGTCCGACAGGACCTCGATCACCCGGCAGTCGGCGATGGAACCGCCGTGATGGCAGTCGACCATGCGCTTCAACTCGTTGCGCAGCGAGCGCAGGCGCTTCAGCCGGTCCTCCACCTCCACCAGATGGCGGCGCGCGATCTCGTCCGCATCGTCGCAGGCCTGTTCCGGATGGTCCGACAGGCGCAGCAGATCGCGCACCGCGTCGATCCCGAAGCCGAGGTCGCGGGCATGGCGGATGAAGGCGAGCCGGCGCAGGCTGCCCTCGCCATAGACACGCTGGTTGCCGCCCGTCCGCGTCGGCGCCGGCAACAGGCCGATCTCTTCGTAATAGCGGATGGTCTGGACTTTTGTCTCCGTCCGGCGGGCCAGGTCGCCGATGGACAAGTCCTTGATTTCAGTGGCTTTCGTCATCCCGCATTTTCTCCTTGAAGCTACAGTCGCTTTAGCTCCCATCGTGGTCTTCGATAGATGGGAAGGACAAGCGGAATGAGCAAGCAGGCCGTCATGACCGAAGCGCCCGTCAGCCATCGGCTGACGGTGGAGGGCATGGATTGCGCAAGCTGTGCCCTGAAGATCGAGACCGCCCTGAAGCGCCTGCCCGGCGTCGGTGACGTGGCGGTGAATGTGACCGGCGGCACGGTGACCGTTACCGAAGGCGCGGTCGCCCCGTCCCTGCCCGACATGGCTGCGGCGATCCGCCGGCTCGGCTTCGGAATCGCCAACGACGTGCATGGGCATGGGCATGACCATCACGACCACGCCCACGCCCACGACGATCCGTCCGAGCGCGACAAGCCCTGGTGGCGCACCGCCAAGGGGCGGCTGGTGATCGGCTCCGGCCTCCTGCTGGGGCTGGCCTATGCCGTCACCCTGGCGGTCCCGGCCGCCGGCACCTGGCCGTTCCTGGCCGCCACCGTCGTCGCCCTGGTGCCCGTGGCGCGCCGGGCCTTCGCGGCGGCGACCGCCGGCAGCCTGTTCACGATCGAGATGCTGATGACCGTGGCCGCCATCGGCGCGCTCTTCATCGGGGCGGCGGAGGAAGCGGCGGTGGTGGTCTTCCTCTTCGCCGTGGGCGAGGTGCTGGAAGGCCATGCCGCCGGCAGCGCCCGCCGGGGCATCGCCGCCCTGGCCGCGCTTCGCCCGCGCACGGCCCTGTTGATCGACGGCGGGATCACCCGCGAGGTCGCGGCGGAAGAGGTCCGGCCGGGCGATCGCGTCCTGGTCCGCCCGGGCGACCGCCTGCCGTCCGACGGCGTGATCCGCGAGGGCCGCGCGGAAATCGACGAATCCCCGATCAACGGCGAGAGTATTCCCCGTCTGAAGGTCCCGGGCGACGAAGTCTTCGCCGGTACCATCGCCCTCGACGCCGCCCTGACCGTGGAAGTCACCAAGGGCGCCGAGGACAATACGATCGCCCGCATCATCCGCCTGGTCGAAGAGGCGCAGGAAGCAAAGGCGCCGGTGGCGCGCTTCATCGACCGTTTCGCCCGGCTCTACATGCCCGCCGTGGTCGCGGCGGCGCTGCTGGTCGCCCTGGTGCCGCCGCTCGCCTTCGCCGGCGACTGGGACACCTGGATCTACCGTGCCCTCGCCCTGTTGCTGGTCGCCTGCCCCTGCGCCCTGGTGATCTCGACGCCGGCGGCGATCGCGGCCGGGCTGTCGGCCGGCGCGCGCCGGGGCCTGCTGATCAAGGGCGGTGCCGTGCTCGAAACCCTGGGCGGCCTGAAGACCATCGCCTTCGACAAGACCGGGACCTTGACCGAAGGCCGGCCCCGGGTGACCGACGTCCTGCCCGGCGCCCTGTCCGTCGAGGAGGTTCTGCGCCTCGCCGCCGGTCTCGAAGCCGGCTCCAGCCACCCGATCGCCCGGGCCGTGGTCGCGGCCCATGGCGCCACGCCGCCCGCCGCCGCCGACCTCGGCGCCATTGCCGGCGAAGGGGTGACCGGCACCGTCGACGGCCGCGCCCTCTTCCTCGGCAGTCCACGGGCGGCCGCCGATCGTGCCCCCCTCGATCTCGAAGCGACGGCGGCGCTGGAGGCCGAGGGCAAGACGGTCGCGGTGCTGACCGAGGGGAACGCGGTCCTGGGCCTGATCGCGCTGCGCGACGAGCCCCGCGCCGATGCCCGCGACGGGATCGCCGCGCTGAAGCGGCTCGGCATTTCGGGGGTCATGCTGACCGGCGATAACAGGCGCGCGGCCGAAGCCGTCGGCCGCGACCTGGGGATCGAGGTCCGGGCCGAGCTGCTGCCGGCCGACAAGGCCCGCATCGTCGGCGAATTGGCGGGCGATGGCAGGGGCCCGGTCGGCAAGGTCGGCGACGGCATCAACGACGCGCCGGCGCTGGCCGCCGCCCAGGTCGGCATCGCCATGGGCACGGGGGCCGAGGTCGCGCTGGAAGCCGCCGATGCCGCCCTGCTGCACGACCGCCTCGGCGGGGTCGCGGATCTGGTGGCGCTGTCGCGGGCGACCATGGCCAATGTCCACACCAATGTGGCGCTGGCCCTCGGCTCCAAGGCGTTGTTCCTGGTCACCACCGTGCTCGGTGTCACCGGCATGTGGATCGCGGTGCTGGCGGATACGGGGGCGACCGTGCTGGTCACATTGAACGCGCTGCGCCTGCTGCGCTTCCGGCCCTATCAATCTTCATAGAGTTCGAGGGGCAGGTCGTCCGGGTCGGCGAAGAAGGTGAAGCGCCGGCCCGTGTATTCGTCCACCCGAACCGGCTCCACCGCGATCCCCGCCGCCGTCAGGCGCTTGATCACCGGATCGAGGGCGGCGACGGCAAAGGCCAGATGGCGGAGCCCCCGGGCCTCGGGCCGGCTGACCCTCGGCGGCGGGTCGGGGAAGGAGAAGAGTTCGATCATGGCGTGGGGGCCGATGGCCAGATCGCATTTCCACGATTGCCGTTCCGCCCGCCAGACTTCCCGGATCACGGCAAGGCCCAGGACTTCGGCATAGAAATGCCGCGAGCGTTGGTAGTCGGCGCAGATCACGGCGACATGGTGGAGACGGTCGAGCATGAAGCCCCCTGCGGTTCGGCGCCTCATCGTATAGGCTCGCCCCCCTGTTGCAACGGCGTCGGAAACCACCATGACCTTCGATCTCGACGGAAACATCGCCCTCGTCACCGGGGCGGCGCGGGGCCTGGGGCGGGAAATCGCCCTGGGCCTGGCGCGGGCCGGCGCCCTGGTGCTGGTCCATGGCCGCGACGCCGCCAGTCTCGGCCCCGTCGTCGCGGCGATCGAACAGGCGGGGGGCAAGGCCGCCCCCCTCACCTTCGACCTCGGCGACGAGACGGCCTGCGACGAGGCGCTGGAGACGGCGCGCCGCGATTTCGGGCCGATCGCCATCCTGGTCAACAATGCGGGCGCTCGCGACCGCCGCCCGCTTCAGGATCTCGACCGCGCCGCCGTCCGCGCGCTTCTCGAAATCGATCTGGTGGCGCCCTTCGACCTCTGCCGCCGCCTCGCCGCCCATATGGGTGCCGGCGGGCGGATCGTGAACGTCACCTCGATCGCCGGGCCCATCGCCCGCGCCGGCGATGCCGCCTATACCGCGGCCAAGGGCGGGCTGGACGCTCTCACCCGCGCCCTGTCAGCCGAACTCGGCCCGCGCGGCATCACGGTCAATGCCGTGGCGCCCGGCTATTTCGCGACGGAGGCCAATGCGGCCATGGTGGCGGATCCGGGCATCGCCGACTGGCTGTCGCGCCGCACCTCCCTCGGCCGCTGGGGCCGGCCGGAAGAAATCGCCGGCGCCGTCGTCTTCCTCGCCTCCCCCGCCGCCGCCTATGTCTCGGGCCAGACGCTTGCGGTCGACGGCGGCTACCTCAGCCATTTCTGAGGGGCGAGCACGTCCTCAATCCCACCAGAAATTCCAGAACTGGCTTTCCATCAGGCTCGCCGCCAACTCTCCAAGCGACTGAAACCCCTGGTCTACGAGATCGGGGCAATAAATGTAGAGCTCCCGTGCAAGTGCGAGCGCAGCAACGCGATCCGTTGGTGGGCGGGAGACGAATACGTCCAGTGTATCGCTCCCGAGGGAGAGCAGTATGGCCCCGAAACGATCGAACCACGATCGCAAGGCGGCGACATGTTGCGCTGGTACCGGGCAGTCGTTCCAACCTCCCCAGCGTAGCAAAGCCGGGGCTTCGGCCCCATCTTTCAGCGGCAAAATAGCGATGAAGACTTCCGGCTCCTCCTGCGCCCAAGAATAGCCGTAGGCCCAGGTTCGCATGATGTAAGGCTCTGTCGGCCAGCTGCCATCCGGCAACGGAGCTTCCGAAAACACCTCTTCGTCTATTGCACCGCGCCGCTCGTCCATGAGACTTGCGGGGTACGTGAGGTGTTTCGCGGTCTCCAGAATTTGTTCCGTGGTCGGCATATCGGGAACCCAAGGGGATTCCGCATCTTCGAGGACACGTTGCGCCCCGTCCTTCGGCCCCAGCAGCAATGGGTAACCTCGGCCAGCCGAAGCCAGATCCTTCCAGACCCGCAATGCTTCCGAAGCATCTGCCTTTACGATTTCGAAGCGTGGCGAAACGAGCCCGGAGGCATTGGAAGGCGCAGCCATTGCATCTCGTCCCGTAACTCCACCAAGCGCGGCGAGGGAGAGTGCCCCTGTCGTGAAATCCCGCCGTCTCATCGTCGCCCGGTTTTCTTTTCTGCCTGGATACAGCCTATAGGATCCATATCGAGCGCCAAGGGCCTATCCCCCATGCCGCCTTCCCTTGGAACCGTTCGAAATCGCATGACAGGCATGGCGCCGCCCCGCTTACCGGCAAGGGCCCCCACGCGGCATAAAGGGGCGTGTTCCTGTCGAGACTCTTCATGCCCGCATCGGCGCGCGACGTCGCCCCCCGTCCCGGTTTCCGCACCACCGCCCTGATCATCGCGACGGCGATGTTCATGGAGCAGCTGGACATCACCATCCTGGCTACCGCGCTGCCCGCCATGGCGCGCGATTTCGGCACCTCGGCGCCGAACCTCAGCCTGGCGATGACGTCCTATCTGCTGTCGCTGGCGATCTTCATTCCGGCCTCGGGCCTGGTGGCGGACCGCTTCGGGGCGCGGAACGTGTTCCGGGCCGCCATCGTCGTCTTCATTCTGGGGTCCGCCCTCTGTTCGCTGGCGGACAGTCTGGCGGCGATCGTCGGCGCGCGGCTGCTGCAAGGGCTGGGCGGGGCCATGATGATGCCGGTCGGGCGTCTCATCCTGCTGCGCACCGTCGACAAGCGGGACATGGTCGCGGCCATGTCGTGGCTGCTGGTGCCGGCGCTGGTCGGGCCCATCATCGGGCCGCCGCTGGGCGGCTTCTTCGTCACCTATCTGGACTGGCGCTGGATCTTCTACATCAATGTGCCGATCGGGCTTCTCGGCCTCGTGCTGTCGTCGCGCTTCATTCCCAACCTGCGCGAGGCCCCGGCGCCCGGCCAGCGCTTCGACGCGACCGGCATGGCACTGTCGGGCATCGCCCTGGGCGGGCTGTTCTTCGCGGCCGAACTCGCCAGCCGCGAGGGCGAGGGGCGGATCGCCATCGCCCTCGGCCTGATCGGCGCCGGTTTCGGCTGGCTCTATCTCCGGCACGCCCGGCGCCACCCCTCCCCGATCCTGGACGTCGGCCTGATGCTTGTGCCGACCTTCCGGCTTTCCATGATCTCGGGTTCGCTGACCCGGATCACCCAGGGCGCGCATCCCTTCCTGCTGCCCCTGATGTTCCAGCTTTCCTTCGGGCTGACGGCGGCCAGGGCCGGCACCATGATCCTGGCGACGGCGCTGGGGGCCATGCTGATGAAGGCGCTGGCGCCCGCGCTCCTGCGGGCGCTCGGCTTTCGGACGGCGCTGACCGTGAACGGCGTGCTCTGCGCCCTGTTCTATGCGGTCTGTGCCTTTTTCAGCCCGAGTTGGCCGGAATGGGCGATCTTCGCGGTGCTGGTCGCCAGCGGGCTCTCCATGTCCCTGCAGTTCACGGCGCTGAACACCGTCGCCTATGACGAGATCGGCCCGGCGCGCATGAGCGCCGCCACCAGCTTCTATACGACCTTCCAGCAATTGATGCTGTCGGCCGGGGTCTGCGCCGCCGCGACGGTGCTGCATGTCGCCATGACACTGGGCGAGCGCGACACGCCTGCACGCGGCGATTTCACGGCCGCCTTCCTGGTGGTGACGGGCATCTCGCTGCTCGCCGTGATCTGGAACCGCCGCCTCGCCCCCGATGCCGGCAGCGAGATCAGCGGCCATCACCTGCGCGACCGCTGATCCGCTCAGGACCGCCACGGCCCAAACATTTGTGGAAAATGACAAGCATGTCAGTTATCCCATGATGATCGTTCGCCGGATTGCAACCGGGGGCCAGGGCGCCGTCGCGCAAATAAGAAGATGGGGAGTGGCATGTTCAATCTGAAGGATCGGGTCGCCGTGATCACCGGCGCGGCGGGCGGCATCGGCCGGGGCATTGCCCTCGCGCTCGCCAAGCGGGGCTGCAACCTTGCCCTCTCCGACATCGACGAGGCGGCCCTGGAAAAGACCGCCGCCGAAATGGCCGCCCATGGCGTGAAGGTCACCCACTACCGCCTCGACGTTTCCGATGCGGAGCAGATCGCCGCCTTCCCGGCCCGCGTGCTGGCCGACCACAAGGGGGTCGACCTCGTCTTCAACAATGCGGGCGTGGCCATCGGCGGCACTTTCGAGCAGGTCTCCGAAGCCGATTTCGACTGGCTGCTGTCGATCAACCTATTCGGCGTGGTGCGCATGACGCGCGCCTTCATGCCCCTGCTGCGGGCCAGCTCGGAAGCGCGCATCGTCAATCTGTCCAGCCTGTTCGGCCTGATCGCGCCGCCGGGCCAGACCGCCTACGCCGCCTCGAAATTCGCGGTGCGCGGCTTTTCCAACGCGCTCCGCCACGAACTCGAGATGGAAGGTGCCCACATCGGCGTCACCGTCGTCCATCCGGGCGGCATCGCCACCTCGATCGCCAAGAACGCGCGCGTACCCCAGGGCATGAACGCGGTCGACGTCGAGAAACAGCGGAAAGACTTCCAGGCCTTCCTGCGCATGCCGCCGGAACAGGCGGGCGAAATCATCGTGAAGGCGGTCGAGAAGCGGAAACCCCGCGTCCTCGTCGGCAACGACGCCAAGGCCGCCGGCTTCATCGAGCGCCTGTTCCCCGTCAACTACTGGAAACTGCTGGGCCGCGCGATGAAGTCCTGAGGCTCGGGAGCTTCCCCTGCGCGCCCGGATCAGCTGGCGCGCAGGCGGCGGGTCTTGCGGACGCCGATGATGGTTTCGACCGTGCTGACCAGGAACACTTTCAGCGCCGATTCACGGGGCTTCGGATCCCGGCCGCGGCCGATGCGGCGCAGTTGCCGCGTGTACCAAGTGACCTCCATCAGGGCCATGCGGTCGACCATGCCGATGCCGGTCTTGAGCGGCGAGACCTTTTCCTTCGGGTCCTTGCCCTCGAGCAGGCGCTGCGAGACCTCGGGCTCGACCGCGAGCAGGCGGGCGATGCCGCAGAGGTCCAGGGAACCGGATTCCAGCGCACCGTTCATGCCGGCGGCGGTGCGGAAGCCGCCCGTGACCATCAGCGGCACATGGGGGATGCGCGCTCGGACCTTGTCGGCGAAGTCGAGGAAATAGGCTTCGCGCGCCCGGGTCGAGGCCCTGACCCCGGTCATGGCCGGCGCCTCATAGGTTCCGCCCGAGATTTCGATCAGGTCTATGCCGGCTTCCGACAGCGCGGCCATGACGTCGAGCGCCTCTTCCTCTGTGAAGCCGCCGCGCTGGAAATCCGCCGAATTCAGCTTGATGCCGATGGGAAAATCCGGTGCCGTCGCCGCGCGCATGGCCTCGAGCACACGGAGCACGAAGCGCCGCCGGTTCTCAGGCGTGCCGCCCCATTCGTCGCTGCGCTGATTGGTCAGCGGCGAGAGGAACTGGCTGACCAGATAGCCGTGCGCCCCATGGATCTGCACACCCGTGAAACCCGCCTTGTGGCAGATGCCCGCGGCGCGGCCGAAGCGGGCGATGATGTCCTCGATCTCGTCGCCGGTCAGGGCGCGCGGGGTCTCGAAGAACGCCTTCATGGAGTCGCTGAAGGGCACGGCGGAGGGCGAGACGGTTTCGACGTTCAGCCCCTTCGGCGCCTGGCGGCCGGGGTGGTTGATCTGGGCCCAGATATGCGCGCCCCCGGCCTTGCCGGCAGCCGCCCATTCGCGCAGCAGATCCATGTCGCGCTCGTCCTCGATCACCACATTTCCCGGCTCGCCCAGGGCGCGGCGGTCGATCATGATATTGCCGGTGATCAGCAGGCCGGTGCCGCCCGCGCCCCAGCGCCGGTACAGGCGCACCAATTCGGGCGTGACGCGATTGTCGAAGGTGCCCAGCGCCTCGCTCATGGCGGATTTGGCGATCCGGTTGGGCAGCTGAATGCCGTTGCCCAACGCCAGCGGCGTGCCGAGAGTGATCGTCATCCTGCCTGTCCTCCCTGGATCGACGGGCGCGGCGGTCGGCGCGCCCGGCATTTGTTATGCAAGACTTTGTCAGGCGAACAACAAGATTTTAACGAGAACGAGGCCGATTGCCACCGATTGCACGGGCCGACGGTCAGGGCACGGGATTGGCGCCCGCCAGCCCGCCCGCCAGATTGCCGAGGAGGCCGGAGAGGAGGTCGGGCACGAGACGGGTCAGCACCGGCCCCGGCTTCAGGCTGCCGACCAGGGCGGTCACACCTTCCGCCGGCAGCAGGCCGAGGATATCGCCGACCAGCGGCAGGGACGCCAGCGAGCCCGGACCCGTCGGCAGGTCGCCGACGCGCAGCGTCTCGCCCGAGACGAGCGCCGCCAGGCTGCCGACCAGATCGCCGACGATGGGAACGGAATCGATCGGCGTACCCGTGGTGCCGCCGGGCAGGATGCCCCCGAGCAGGCCACCCAAGGGGGCCTGGCCGGTACCGGTGGCGACCAGATCGCCCAGCAGGTCCCCGACCGCCGAGCCGGCCAGCACGGAAGGTTCCTCGACCGGTACCGCGACGGGCGCGATGTCGCCGAAGCCGGAGCCGCCGGCCATGGCCCCGCCGGCCCGCGAAATGAAGCGCGTGCCCGTCACCGTGGGCGCCGCCAGATAGAGGTTGCGCCGCCCCAACGTGCGGTGCCGGACGAGCAGCGAGGGCGCATCCTCGCCCCCGGCATAGAGCCTGAGGCCGACCAGCCCCAATGCCCCGCCATCGTCGAAACCGCCGGACGCGAAGAGCGCGAGGCCGTTTTCCGGGAAGGCCATATACTCCAGTTCGGCATCGGCGCCGAATTTGCCGATGTCGCCATAGCTGGCGCCGATACCCATGCGGAAGCCGTCGCCGCCGTAGAAGGACAACCCCAGCCGGCCGACGAAGCCGTCGCCGATGTCGCCCGACTGATAGCCGGCAAGGGCTTCGAGCGTCATACGCTCCAGGTAGTATTCGCCGATGGCCGCGACCGAGACCTGGGTCTCGCCATCGACCACGAGCCCCGAGGCAGCGATGCCGAGCAGATGATGCTCCGGTTGCCGGAAGAAGAGCTGCACGGCCCCGCCGTAGACACCGAGTTCGTCCGCGACCATGCCCGCGATGCCGTCGACCTGCAGGCCGAGACTGTCGCCGATGGGCAGGGTCACGCTGGGTGCCGCGCCATAGAGCGTGCCGCCCTCGTCGCCGCCCCCGAAGACGTCGATCTGGAAACTGCTGCCGGCGACCGCGACCGGCGCCTGCGCCGCCGATACCGCTGGGGCGGCGGCCAGCGCAGCCCCCATCATCGCCCCCATGACCGTTCTGTTCATCTTCTTCTTCCTTGGATTCATCCCTGGCGATACCCGGCCGCACCCGAAAAAAACGGGGGAAGGCGGACGAACGGGAGGAGCCCGTCCCCCTTCCCCCAGTCGAGCCGGGGGAAGCCGGCAGCTAGAACTGATAGGTTACGCGGAGTGCGATCTCGTCGGCGAAATCGAGGGTCGAGACGGCGTTCTTGTTGTCGTTCTTGCCCGCGATGATGGTGGCGTGAAGGTCGACCTGCCATTTGTCGTCGGGCTTCCAGCGCACGCCCGGCTGGATGTAGAAGCCGCCCTGCAGATCGTAGAGGACGGCCCATTCGAAGCGCCATTCCAGCGACGGCGAAGGCTGGAACCCGGCGAAGGCCACGGCGTGATAGGAATCGATGCCGCCGTGCAGGCCGGTCTCGTTGCCGCCGTACCCGTCGAGGCTGCGGCCGAACAGGTCGCTGGCGGATTTGTAGATATATTGCCCGACCAGATAGGCGGCCGGGAAATCCGCGCTCCAGCGGTACCATTTCTCGACCACGGCGGCGAAGGCCCATTCGTCCTTGATCTGGAAGTCCTTGGTCAGGGACGGCGCGGTGAACACCTTGTCGGGCGTATAGGTCAGCTCGACGCGGGCGATGAGCTGCTCGAAGAACGAGCCGGGGCTGCCTTCGAAGACATAATTGGCGCTGGCGCCGAAGATGTTCTCGTAAGGGAAGACCCGCTCGATATGGCCGCGCAGGCCGCCCGACAGCCAGAAGAACGTGTCGAGTTCCGCCGCCGCCAGGCTCGGGCTGTCGCCGACGTTATAGGCGGTCAGCGCGCCGGTCGCCGGCTGGAAATCGTCCACCGCCGCATTGAGCGCCTGCACGCCGTCGAGGCGGACGGCACCGGCATAATAGAACCATTCCTCCTGGCTCTTCACGCCGCGTGCCTGGTCGACCTCGAACGGCGTCTCGGCCAGGGTGGCGCCGGAGCCCGGCAGCAGGGGAATATCGGCGGAATGGCCGGATTTGGTCCAGCGGATGACACCGTCCGGATTATGCCGGCTCATGGCGATGAACTGCAGGCCGAGACTGTCGAGCTGGCCCCTGATGCGGCCGCCGACGTTCCACAGATTGTCGGCATAGCCGTCGTAGCGGTCGTGCAGGGTGAATTGATCGGGGATGATGTTGTAGGGGGTCGAGGGATTGGGATAGATCGTCGGCTCGAACTTCTGGATGAAGCCTTCGACCTCCCAATCGGCCGAGACCTGATAGGACGCTCGCAGCCCGAGCCCCGGCACCCGCTTGTCGGAATATTCCTCCAGCCCGGGATCCAGGATCAGGTGACGCCGCAGGTCCAGCCCGTTCGGCACGTCCAGCACACGGAAGAACACCGCCTCGCCCCAGGCGATCTGCTGATTGCCGAGACGGGCGAAGAACGGGCCGTTCACATAGTTGAGGGTCGCGACCGGCAGGTCGATCATGTAGTTCTTCTGCGCGAATTCGAGCGGCGTGCCGCCGCCGCCCTCGCGCATCTGGGTCTGGAAGAAATCGACGTCGGTGACGTCGTTGTAGGGGTTCCAGTCATAGACGGCGCGCAGGGTCGCCGAGGCGCTCCAATTCGCGTTGATCGCGGCCTTCATGTTGAGTTCGAGCCGGCTGATCATCAGGTTCAGGTCGTTGCTGGTCGACGGCACGTCGCGATAGCCGGTCGGCGGCAGGGTGACGGCGGAGCCGAACAGCGGCCCGGTCAGATCGTCCAATACCGGCAGCGACAATCCGGCCAGCACCCGATTGACGGCATTCAGGGCACCGAGATCGAGGCCCAAAGGTTCCAGCGGAATTTCCTGCCCGTTGAACGGGTCGCCCGACTGATTGTTCGGGTTCTCCTTGTCCGACAGTTTCCACGCCATCTGATGCTGGATGAAGCCGGAGATCTGGAAGTCGATACCGAAGGACGGCACCGCCATGCCCAGCAGCGCGGTGCCCCCCATCAGGGCGGCGACCAACCGCTTCTCCGAAAATTCCCTTTTCATTCCCTGCCCCCTGTTGTTGCTTTTTTCCGCATCCGGGAAGTGGTTCTACCGGTCCGCGCCGGCGGCCAGCCGGACGACACGCCCGGCGTTACCGGCGGCGAGCCAGCGTTTCGCATCGATGCTGACGACGGCCTGATACCAGCCCGTGGCGACGTCGCCGGGCGTGACCGAGGTGAAGCGATCGGCCGCGTCGCTGCCGACCAGCATGCTGCGCAGGCCGGTGACCAGGACGCTGCCGGCGGCGCCGCGACTGACACCCAGCAGATTGGCCTTGATGCCGCTGGCCACCGGATCCCAGGTCGTCCCGCCGTCCCTGGTGCGCAGCACGCGCCCGTCCTGGCCGACGGCATAGCCGATGCCGTCGTCGCCGATGGCGACATCGAACAGCGAGGCATTGCCCTTGTGGACGACGGTCCAGCGCCGGCCGCCGTCGGTCGATTGCAGGATCGCCTCGAATTCCGCGACGATGGTGATGGTGCCGTCGCCCGCGACGGAGACGCCGTAGACGTGGGGCTGGAACCCTTCCCCATTGGTCGACGACCAGTCGTAGGTGACGGGCGACCAGGACTTGCCCGCGTCGTCCGAGACCAGAAGCGTGCCGAAGGCCCCGACGGCGACGGCGAGGCCCGCCGCATTCATGTCGACGGCGAACAGCCGCGCGTCGGTGACGGGCGGGATCCGGGTCCAGCCCGCGCCGTCTTTCCGGAAGATCGCGCCGCGCTGCCCGACCACGAGGCCGAGGCCCCGTTTCAGGCGGCAGCCCAGCAGGGCACCGTCGGGCGTGACATCCGTCCCGGCTGCCCAGGTGGCGCCGCCGTCCGCGCTTTCGAACAACAGCCCCGGTGCCCCGACCGCGATGAGATCGTCGCCGTCGGACGCCATGCAGAACAGGGCTTCATGGGCCGTGCCCTGGTGAAGGATCTCGAAGCCGGCCGGCGCGGCCAGGGCGGCGGCCGACACGCAGCCGGCCGCCCCCGCCGCAAGGGCGAGCCTGAAGAAGAAGGGTCTCATCGATGCTCTCCCCCGCGGCCCGATCAGGTGCTGCCCAGGCGGCGGATCGCCTGGATGGTGAGATAGCGTTCGTAGAGGCTGCCCTCGTTCCATTCGCAGCGGTAACCGCCCGGGATCTCGTCGGCGAGATAGAAGCGGCTCATGCGGTTGGTCTGGATGTCGTGGCACATGACCGCCTGCACCGACCACACCACTTCGCCATTGCCGTCCTTCACGCTGAGGTCGCCCTTCTCGTAACGGCCGAAGGCGGCATCGACGGTCTTCCACAATTGGCCGCGCCGGTCATAGGTATTGCAGCCGACCGACATCATGTTGCGGACGTCGACATAGGTCCTGCGCTTGCCGACCGGCGCGCGCGGGTAACCCGTCGGCTCGCTTTCGACGACGATCACTTCGGGAATGAATTCGACGTTGTATTCGTAGAAGGTCTGGCCCTTCGGGCCGCCGTGGACCTCCGGCTCCCAATTCGGCCGATCGCCGTGCCAGTTGCCGCCCGTCACGCCAAGGTGCGGCTTGGTCTCGATCACCTTGTAGTTGCCCCAGGTCAGCATGGGATCGCCGGCATGCCAGGCGTCCGACAGGAACAGGGTGATGCCGGGCACCAGCGGCTCGAAACGCTGGTTGGTGGGGAAGCGGCGTTCGCGCTTGAAGGCGGGCAGATAGCCGAAGAGGTCGGGGAATTTGGTCTGGTCGTACATCCAGTTCGACAGGAAGGAGGTGCCCTTCACGTCGTTCGGCGCGGTGAAGAACACCGACTGGAAGCGCAGCATGTCCTCGAAGCCGTCCTCGACATAGGGCTTGTTCGGATCGTTCACCAGGCCGCTGATGTTCTCCTCGACCCAGCAGAAGTCGTATTGATAGGCGACATTGCCCGAGGGCGAGATATCCCAGTCCCGGACCGCGTAGAAGGCCTGGTCGTTGCGGCCCCACGACAGGGTCAGATTGGCGTAGACCTCGATCCCGGTCCTGGCCTCGGGGAAGGGATTGCCGCCGATCCAGCGATTGCCGTCCTGGGTGACGACATTGCCCGTCGCGTCGAACTTCGCCTTGCCGGCGTTGCGGACCGTCGCCTCCAGATATTTGGTGTTGTAGAGCTTGGTGATGTCGGTGGTGACCGGCGCGACGCGGACACGCCGGCCCATCTCCTTGATCTGGATATAGGCGATGGGATCGAACAGGTCCTTGACGATGTCGACGTTGCTGGCGTCGATGACGTCGCCTTCCTTGACCTTGCCCTTGGTATAGGCCTCGAGCGAGCGCAATTCCTCGGGATAGGCCTTGGCCGTGTCCTGGGCGTTGGCGATCAGCGGCCACAACGGCTGCAGCACGCCGGCGGCGACCACGCCCTTGGCGGTCCGCTCCATGAACTGGCGCCGGCTGTAACCCGCATCATATTTCCTGATATGCATCCGATCTCTCCCTTCGTTCGATTGTGTGCCGACTGAAGTTCAGTGCGCCGCCAGCGCCTTCAGTTCGTTGTCGTCCGTCACATAGGCGGACAGGTCGACGCTCTCGCCGACGATCAGGTCGTCGCGCGCCATGAAGCGGGGTTTCACGAGCCAGACCAGCAGGGGCACCACGATCAGCGCGATGATCATGTTGATGAGCATGACCATGACCAGCAGCAGCCCCATGTCCGCGAGGAACTTCAGTTCGGACAGGAAGTACCAGGGCAGGATGCCGAGCAGCATGATCGAGGCGGTGAAGAAGATCGCCTTGCCGGTGGTCGCGACCGACGCCAGGATCGCGCTGTCGTATTGCCTGTGGCCCTGGAATTCCTCGCAGATGCGCGACAGCAGATAGATGCCGTAGTCGATGCCGACGCCGATGCCGATCGCGGTGATGGGCAGGCTGTTGACGTCGAGCCCGATGCCCATCTCGACCATTACCGCCGACAGGAAGTAATTGGACAGGTTCACCGGGATCAGCAGCAGAAGCCCCGCCACGATCGACCTGTAGGCCAGCGCGCAGCAGACGAACATGGCGAGGTTGAGAAGGCCGAGGATGATCCAGTGGTAATGTTCCACGGCATCGTTGATCGACTGCTGCAGGGCGATGGTGCCGGTCGCGAGACGGACGCGGAAATCCGGATGATCCGCCCCGACGAGATCGACCGCGGCCCTGGCCTGGGCGATCGCCTGATCGACCGTCGCCTGGGTGTTGTCCTTGTACCAGAGCGAGATCGTGCCGTTCTGCTGCTCGAAATCGGTGACGTGGAGGAAGGCCTTCGGGCTGGTGCCGAACATCAGCGCCCCGACCGCCGCCCCGACCGAGGCATCGTCGCGTTCCAGCGGCAGCCACTTCGGATTGCCGCCCGCGAACAGGCGGTTGGCCTCGGGCAGATAGTCGGCGAAGGACAGGGTGGCGACCGGTGGCACCGGCTGCTTTTCGAGGAAATACTCGATCCGGGCCATGGTCTCGATCGTGTGGGCCTGACGGGCGACACGCTTGGGGTTCACCGGATCCTTGGCCTCGAGCACGATCTCGAGGGTGTTCAGACCGGGGAAATGGTCGTTGATCTTGGCGACGGCGACGTTGAATTCGGACGTGTCGTAGAGAAGATTGCTGCCCTCGACCGGGTTGCCGATCTTGATGTGCATGGTCTGATAGAGGCTGAAGGCGGCGACCAGGACGACCGCGGCCGTGGTGAAGCGCGCCCGGCGGCCGAAGGTCCAGGTCGAGAGGCCGCGCAGCATGTCGCGGATCATGACGTGGACGCCGTGATCGCCCGCGCGCCCCGTGATCTTCAGAATGTTCCGCGGCACCGGCAGCCAGGACAGCAGCAGGGGCGCCAGGAAGACATTGGCCGGGACCAGCATGAAGGCCCAGAAGCCGCAGAAGATCGCGAGGCGTTCCATCACCGGGATGGGGGCGACGGCGATGAGGCAGAGGCCGATCGCATCGGTGACGATGCCGAGGGTGCCCGGCACCATCATCACGCCGAGCGAGATCTCGGCCGCCTTGCGCCGGTCCTTGACGTGATGCAGGACCTCGCAATAGCGCTCGATGAACTGCACGCAATGGCTGAACGAGCGCGCCACGTGAAGCAGCGGCACCACCATGATCAGCGGCTCGATCGGCAGGCCCAGCCAGCCGACGAAGCCGAAGCCCCAGACTGCGGCCACGGCGCTGGCGGCCAGCGGCACGACGACGCCGATCACATTCCGCATGTAGACCGCGAGCGACAGCACGAGGGCCAGCAGCGTGATGCCGAAGATCCAGAGCATCTGGTGCTGGTAGTGATAGACCCAGCCGGTCAGGGCCGGCTGGCCCGCCATATAGACTTCGTGATCGGCGTCGCGCTCGCGCTCCACGAGGGCCTGCATGTATTGAAAGACTTCGCCGTAATCGAGCAGGCGCTCGATGAAGGTTGCGGTGATGATGGTGGCGGTGCCGTCGTGGGAGATCAGGAAGGCCCGGGCGTTGGGCGACATTTCCACCCGGCGGCGGAATTCGTCGACATCGGCCCGATCGCGCGGCGGGTGATCGCCCATGATCGGCTGGACGTCGATGCCTTCGGGCGTCGCCTCGGCATAGCGCGCCTTTTCCGTGGTGATCGAGAGCACCTGGTCGTGATCGACGGCGGGCGCCAGGTCGACGTCCCGCGTCATGTTCCAGACCTTGTTCAGGGTCTCGATATTGTAGATGTCGCCGTCCTTGCGCTTGATCATCACGGTGACGGTCAGCGGGTTGCCGAAGTTCGGATGGTCCTTGAAGGTCTGGACATAGGGATGATCGGCCGGCAGCAGGTCGGAGAAGATTGTCCGCAGCTCGACGTTGCGCAGGCCGAGACCGAAGAAGACCGTCAGCGCGATCGCCGCGCCGAGCGTGACCAGGCGGTTCGCCATGATCCACCGGGCAATTCTGAAGGGGGTATTCTGCACGTCTCGAAGCCTCTACTGACGGGACGGTTGGGGGGCGCGGGCGGCTGTCATGGCGGATGTCACGGCTGTCGCCCGGCCAGGCCGATGCGCAGGCACGCCACCGCATCGGCCACCAGGGCGACCGCGAGGATCGGGGCCGCGCCGCGGACAAGGCCGATGGCGATCAGGACGACGGCGACGGCTTTGGCCGCGAGCGTCAGGCGGACCGCGACCGCCCCCCGGGCGCGCAGCCGCAGGACGGCTGCCCAGACGGCGAAGAACCCCATCAGATTGACCAGCAGCCAGCCGGTGGCGCCGAGGTCGGGCACCACCGCGTCATGGCCGATCCGGCCGTTCAGCCAGAACCACAGCGCCAGATAGCGCTCGGCCAGGAAGGGCACGGCGAAGGGCGCCAGGATCACCAGATCGGCCATCGCCACCTGGCGCAGCACGCCCCCGGCGCTTTCCGCCGGCATCGTGACGGGTTCCGTCGTCACCATCGTTCAGCTGGCCTTGGCCATGCCGAAGGCGGCGACGGCGACCGCCGTGTTCATGAAATCGCGGAAACGTAGCCATTTGCCGTCCGCCACCGTGATGACATGGACGAAGTCGCTGTCGATGGTGCCGCCGGTGACGCGCGCGGTCAGGTTCAGATGGCCGGTGACCACCACCTTGTCGCCTTCGCAGATGAAGTCCTCGGCGTCGAACTGATGGATGTCGACCGAGGCCAGCACCGTCTCGAAGAAGCGCCGCGCCTCGTCGAGCCCGGCATAGAAACCGGCATAGGGAATGATGCCGGGGCCGTAGAATTCGATCCGCACTTCGTCGTGCAGCAGGGTCAGGATCTGGTCCACGTCGCCGCGCCCGAAGGCTTCGAACAGGGCCTTGGTGACGTCGATCGGTTGCATGGTCATGGTTTCCTCCTGTGTCTTGATGCTGTGGCGGCCTTGGGCCATCCGGTTCAGGGTTTCGGCGCCCCGGCTTCGAGCAGCCAGTCGGCGGTGCGCGGGTTGAGGTCGGCATAGGCCGGCTGGGACCGGTCGCGCCGGGCCGCGACAGAGGCGGCAACGTCACCGGTTACGAACATGCCGGCGTTCCAGGCGGCGCTGAGGCCGAGGCCGGCGCCGACGCCGTGATCGCGGGCGAACAGAAGGCCCGCCTTGATGCCCGCGACCGCCAGCGGCGACTTGGCCGCCAGCCGCCCGGCCAGCGCCAGCGCCGCCTGGCGCAGCGCCGCCGCATCGGGCGCGATTTCGGTGACGAAGCCGTGGCGCAGCGCCTCTTTCGCCGGCATCGGGCGCCCGGTCAGCGCCAGTTCGGCGGCGAGCCCGGGCGGGATCAGCAGGGGCAGGCGCTGCAAGGTGCCCATGTCCGGGGCCAGCCCCATCTCGACCTCCGCTGCCTGGAAATAGCCGTCGTCCGCGCACAGGCGCAGGGTCGCGGCACAGACGAGATCCAGGCCGGCGCCGATGCAGCCGCCCTGGATGGCGGCGATCACCGGAAAGCGCACCTGTTCGAGCGTCGCGACGGCCTGCTGCAGATCGAGGACGACGTGGCGCAGGCTCTCGCTGAAACGCCCGGCGTCCATGCCGGGGGGACATTCGCTGCAGCGGAAGAAATCGAAGGCCATGCCGGCGCTGAAATGCGGCCCCTCGGCTTCGACGACCGCGGCCCGGACCGTGCCCGCCTCATCGAGATCGCGGAGCGCGCGCCCGAAGTCGCGCCAGAAGCGCCACGGCAGGCTGTTCCGCCGGTCCGGCCGGTTCAGGGTCAGCACGGCCACTCCCGGCATCGCCATGGTCACGCGAAAGCCGCTGTCGCGATCCGTCATGGTCACTTCCTGATCAGGAGGTCGAGCAGGCGCTGGCGGCCCGGCCCGAAGGGCGGACGCACCAGGGCGCTCGAATCGATGAAGGTCTGGCGATAGATCGCGCGCGGCGTCGAAAAGCGGCGAAAGCCGTCGGCGCCGTGATAGGCGCCCATGCCGCTGGGCCCGGTCCCGCCGAAGGGCAGGCTTTCGATCGTGTAGTGCATGATGACGTCGTTGATCACCACGCCGCCCGACGTCGTCTCGCGCGACAGGCGCCGCGTCTCGGCCCGGTCGGTGCCGAAGTAATAGAGCGCCAGGGGGCGCGGCCGGGCGTTGACCGCCGCGACCGCCGCATCGAAATCGGTGCAGGACTTCAGCACGATCAGCGGGCCGAAGATCTCTTCCTGCATGATGCGCGCATCGTCCGGCGGATCGACCACGACGGTGATCGGCATGCGCCGGCCCGCCGGCTGGGGCCTGTGTCCCGGCGCCCTCAGGATGGCGGCGCCCCGCTCCTCCGCGTCGCTCAATTGCCCGGCGAGGCGCGTGTAGTGGGCGGTGTTGATGACGGCCGAGACATCGGGGCTGTCGGTGCCGCCGGGCGCCATGCGCCCGATTTCCGCGACGAGGGCGTCGGCGAGCCCCTGACGCGCGGCCGCCGGCACCAGGATGTAATCGGGGGCGAGGCAGACCTGACCCATGTTCAGCATCTTGCCGCCGATGATGCGGCGCGCCGCCATGGCGAGATCCGCGCCACGGCCGATGACCACGGGCGATTTCCCGCCCAGTTCCAGCGTCACGGGCACCAGATTGTCGGCGGCGGCGCGCATGATCAGCTTCGCCACCTCGCCGCCCCCGGTGTAGATCAGGTGATCGAACGGCAGCTTGCTGAAAGCCTCGCTCACGGCGCGGCCGCCGGTCGCCACCCCGATCTCGTCGGCATCGAAGCGTTCGGCGAACAGGTCGGACAGCAGCGAGGCCGTATGAGGCGTATGTTCCGACGGCTTCAGCATCGCGCGATTGCCGGCCGCCAGGATGCCGGCCAAAGGCGCCACCAGCAGATTGACCGGGAAGTTCCACGGCCCCATCACCCCGACCACGCCCACCGGCTGATGAAGGACCCGCGCGCTGGCGCCCAGAAGCGACAGATGCAGGGGCAGTGGCCGGCGCTCGGGCCGCATCCAGGCCCTGGTCCGGCCGCGCGCGTGCTTCAGCGCCTCGATCGTGGTGAAG
Organism: Zavarzinia marina; assembly: GCF_021568905.1. Taxonomy (GTDB): domain Bacteria; phylum Pseudomonadota; class Alphaproteobacteria; order Zavarziniales; family Zavarziniaceae; genus Zavarzinia; species Zavarzinia marina. Next base: position 22,079 of record NZ_JAKGSB010000007.1, read on the forward strand.
ATCTCGGCGATCATGGTCTGATGCCAGGACCGGTGGCCGTAGTCGGCGGCCACCGCCTCGGCGATCCGCGCGCGATTGTCGACGAGGAGAGCGATGCAGCGGTTCAGGCGATCGATGCGGCGCGCCGCCGTCGGATAGGGTTCGCCGGCGGCGCCCGACCGTAACCGGTCGAGACACAGGCGCAATTCATCCTCGGGGCCGGCGCCGGGCAAAGCGCCGCCTTCGACCTGCTTCGTTCTCATCAGGTGTCCTCGAAACTCTCGGATTTTCGTGCTGTCGGGCGCCGAGCGCTCGCCACCCGGCACAAAGGGCTAGGCCCCGGTCCCCTCGGGTCTTCGACCCGTCATCGTCGCTCTGGACATATGCCCCCCCTCCTTTATGGCCAATTTTTTGGCTCGTTCTAATTCTGCACTTTAGAAACTATTTACGTCAAACATCTTTGGTATCTGCGATCGATTAATCCGCCCACTCTGGTTCATTCCTGGGGCACCCGGACCGTGAGATGGTTCAATGCCGGATCCAGGGTGATCTGGCAGGCGAGACGGGTTCCGGGCGGGTTGTCGTCGAAGAAGGACAGGAGATCGACCTCGAGTCCCTCGGCCTCGCCGACCAGGGCCCGGAAGGCGGCGTCCTCGACCACCACGCGGCAGGTGCCGCAGGAACCGGCCCCGCCGCATTCCCCCAGGATGCCGCGCACGTCGCAGGCCCGACCGATTTCCATCAGCGTCTGGCCGCAGGGCGCGTCGAGGGTGCGATGCACCCCGTCCATCTGGATGAAGGTGACGGTGATTGACGACATTCCGATTGCTCCGAGGCCGCCGGCCGAAGCCGGCCGGCGGGAAGAGAGAGATCCGCCCCGACCCTGACGGCCGGGGCCTGGATGGGGATCAGCGCGCCTTCGGCACGAATTGGAGCGAATTATGCTCCGGCCCATGGTTCAGCAGGCTGACGCCCTGCCAGCGGATGGGCGCGGCGCGGCGCACGGCCGCATAGCGGTCCAGCAGCTCCAGCACCGTCATCTCCGCCTCCAGGCGGGCCAGGGGCGCGCCCAGGCAGCGGTGGATGCCGTGGCCGAAGCTCATCTGGCGGTTGCCGTTCGGACGGTCCATCTTGAACGCATAGGGGTCGGGAAAGACGTCGGGATCGTAATTGGCGGCGCCGAAGAAACAGGCGACCCAATCGCCGCGCTTGATCCGGGCATGGCCGATCTCGACGTCGCGCGTCGCCACCCGGAACAGGCGTTGCGGCGGCCCGTGATAGCGCAGCGTCTCCTCATAGACCGCATTGAAGCGCGACCGGTCCTCCTGCAACGCTTCCCAGACGCCGGGTTCGTCGGCCAGCACCGCGAACATGTTGCCGAGAAGGAAACTGGTGGTTTCGGCCCCGGCCACGGTCGCGGTCACGCAGAAGCGGATGATCTCTTCCTCCGTCAGGCGTTCGCCGTCGACTTCCGTCTCGATGAAGGCGTTCAGCAGGTCGCCGGGCGAGGCCTCGCCCCGCGCCCGTGCCGCCATCTGCTCCCGCACATGCGTCGTATAGAATTCCGAAACTTCCAGATTGCACGCCTGGCGCTCCTCGGCCGACAGATCGGCGGACAGCATGAAGGCGGTGGCCCAGCGCCGGATGTCGCGGTCGCGTTCCTGCGGCACCCCCATCACCAGCGCGATCACCCGCGCCGGCAGCAGGGCGCAATAATCCGCCATCACGTCGACCGCGCCGCCGGGCGCCGCCTGGTCGAAGAAGGTTTCCATGGTATCGCGCGCCAATTCGCGCACCGCCGGGCCCAGGGACTGGATCGCCGCCGGCGAAAACGCCTTGGAGGCGATCTTCCGCAACCGGGTGTGTTCCGGCCGGTCGTGATTGACCAGCATCAGGGTCGGCGCGGTCGATTGTTCCTGCAGGCCGTCGCGGGACGAGAACGTGTCGTGATCGAAGGCGACGCGCGAAACGTCGGCATGGGACAGCACCACCCAGGACGGCTCCGGCAGGTCGACGCCCGGAACCGTGCCGGGCGGATAGTCGCGATAGCCATAGAGCGGCGCCGCCGCCCGCAGTTCGTCGTAATAGGGAAAGGGATTGCGCACCACTTCCGGGCTGTTCAGCATCTCGACCGTGAAGGCCTTCGCGGCGGGTTTACCCATTGTCATGTTATTCACTTTCTTATCGACATTGTTTCCTCCGGAAATAATATGGCGAGGGCGAGACGATGCGTCAATCGACAATCTGATCGACGGCGCCCGCCCGCCCAATCCGCAACGACACGAGGAACGACAGGCAATGCGCGGCCAGATGATGAATTTCCCCCTGACCATCCCCTCGATCCTCGAGCACGCGGCGGCCAATACGCCGGATCAGGAGATCGTCTCGGTCGAGGCGGACGGCAGCCGCACGCGCCTGAATTTCGCCGATCTCGCGCTCTGTGCCGCGCGCGCCGGGCGGTTCATGCTCGACCTCGGCATTGCCCCCGGGGCGCGGGTGGCGACGCTGGCGTGGAACACGCACCGTCACCTGGCGCTCTATTATGCCGTGCCCGGCATCGGCGCCGTGTGTCACACCATCAACCCGCGCCTCGATCCGAAGACGATCGTCCATATCGCGGCCGAGGCGGGCGATGTCGCGTTGTTCTTCGACGCCGATTTCCTGGACCTGGCCCGTGCGCTGCGCGATCAGGTGCCGTCGCTGCGCCACTTCGTCCTGCTCGGCGGCGCCGACGCGCATCCCGTGGCCGATTGGCCGGATCTGCTTCATTTCGACGATGCCGTCGCCGTCGCGCCGCCGCTTTCGGCCTGGCCCGCGGTCGCCGAGGATCAGGCGTCCGGGCTCTGCTACACGTCCGGCACCACCGGCAATCCCAAGGGCGTTCTCTACAGTCACCGCTCGACGGTGCTGCATGCCCTGGTGTGCGGCCTGCCCGGCAATCTGAACATCCGCGAGACCGACGCCGTGGTGCCGGTGGTTCCCATGTTCCACGTCAATGCCTGGGGCCTGCCCTATCTCTGCATGCTGGCGGGCGCACGGCTGGTCCTGCCGCGCAACCGGCTGGACGGCGCCAGCCTCGCCGCCCTGTTCAACGAGGAAGGCGTGACCCTGTCGGTCGGCGTGCCGACGATCTGGCTCGGGCTTGCGGAATTCATGCGCGCCAGCGGCACCACCCTGCCCCGCCTGGAACGCCTGATGGTGGGCGGAGCCGCCCTGTCGCGGAATCTGATCGCCCATTTCGAGGAACGCCACGGGATCGAGATCCTGCAGGGCTGGGGCATGACCGAAACCAGCCCCGTCTGCACCATCGGCACCCTGCGCCCGGCCGAAGCCGCCCTGCCCCAGGGCGAAAAGGCCGCGCTGAAACTCAGGCAGGGGCGACCGCTCTATGGCGTAAGGCTGAAGATCGCCGACGGCACCGAGGCGCCGGGCCTCACCCCCGGCGAACTGCTGGTGCACGGCGCCTGGATCGCCAGTGGCTACTACAATCGGGACGGCTCGGATTTTCAGAGCCGCTGGCTCGCCACCGGCGACATCGCCCAGATCGAGCCGGGCAACCGCCTGCTGCTGACCGATCGCGCCAAGGATCTGATCAAATCGGGCGGTGAATGGATCAGTTCCGCCTGGCTGGAGGAGCTGGCAATGCAGGTCGACGGTGTCGAGAGCGCCGCCGCGATCGCCGTGCCGGACGCGACCTGGGGCGAGCGGCCCATGCTGATCGTGAAGACCGAGGTGGGCGCGGCCGTGACGGACTCGGCGATCGTCGCCCATCTTTCCGGCAGCCTGGCGAAGTGGCAGGTGCCGCGGCGCATCGTCTTCGTCGACGCCTTTCCCCTGGGCGCCACGGGCAAGATCCTGAAGACCGAACTGCGCCGCCGCCATGGCGCATCGGCGTGAAAAATAGTTTCTTGTGAACAGGTTTTGATCACGCTACCGTGGCGGCTTCCGTCGGCCGTAACCAAGTCGAGGCCAGCTCTGTTTCCGGACACGCGCGTGATGTCGAAGTATAACCTCATCTATCCCATTACCCGCGAGAATGCCGCGCTCAATTTCCTCAAGCTCTTTTTTCCCTATCACTACACGGTCGGCATGGCCGTGGAGAAGAATTTGAGCAGCGGCATCCTCGATCGCCACCAGACCGTCATCATGTGGCTGATCCATTCGCGCGGTCATGAGGGGCGTGTTCTTCACCGCAAGGTGATCGAGCAGTTGATCATCGAATGGTACGAGTTGAGCAGCCCGGCCATTTCGAAGGCGCTGCGCAAATTGAGCCAGCCGCCGCTCGAATTCCTGACCATCGAGGAGAGCGCCGAGTCGGGCCGGGAGAAGGTGATTTCCCTGACCGACAAGGGCGTCCAGTTCATTTCCGAGATGATCGCCAACGGCGAACGCTTCATCAATGCAATCGTTCAGCACCTGACGGACGTCCAGATCCACACCGGCATGGAGTTCATGTCCCGCGTCGGCGAGGTGGTGGAACTGGAGATGGACGAAGACGAACGAAAGCCCGCCGTCGGCTGACGGCCCCCTGCCCGTCTCACCAGGCGTAATTGATCGCGACCGCCCCCTCGACGATGCCGTGGGTGGAACTGATCCGCTGGTCGGGCGACAGCGGATTGAAGCCGTCTTGCGACAGCGGCAGGGCATAGGTGATGCCGACGTCCAGGGTTACATCGTCGAACAGGGCCTGACTGAAGCCCGCGGCGACGTTGTGGCGCATGATCGCCGGCGCCATGGCGTTCAGCAGCGCGTCGCGACCGCCGTAGAGCTTGGTGGCATAGGCATAGCCGGCACGCAGCGCCAGGCTCTCGCTGACGCGATGCTCGGCCCCGAGGTGCAGGATCCATTGATCCTTCCAGCCGAAGCCCGCGCCCCCGTCGCTGCCCAGCATGGGATTTCCCGGCACCAGCGGATTGACGAAGCGATTTCCCAGCACCGGCACATCGGCATAGAACACGCCCTGGACATCGGCGGCGAGCGTCACATCCGCGACGGGATCATAGGCGATCCCCAGGGCCAGGATCGCCGGCAGGTCGAAATTGCCGCCTTCCGGCAAAAGGCCGCCGTATCGCTCGTAACGCTCCATGTTCGCCTCGGTCTGATAGGTCAGGCCGATCGCGACATCCTCTCCCTCGTAGTGGATGCCGATCTTGGCGGCATAGCCGAAGGCTTCGTCGATGCCGTTGTCGCCGATGTTCGCGGGATCGACGGAGGCCGGGGCCAGGGCGGTGAAACCCTTGGCCTTGAAGCGGGAATAGACCAGGGCCGGCGACACCCCGACGGACAGCGCCGGGCTCAGGCGATAGGCGATGGTCGGCGTCACGAAGAGGGCACTGGTGTCGAGCGTGCTCTCGCCGCCGCACAAGGGGCCCGAGGGCATGCCGAACGGGCAATTGCTGCGCGGGTGGCCGGGAAAGGCCACGCCCAGGCCGAACAGCCCATAGGCGGAAATCCCGACCGCCCAGCGCTCGTCGATGCGATGGGTGGCCGAGGCGAAGGGCACCTCGAAGAAGCGCTCCTTGTTGTCCGACCGGCCGGGCTCGAGCGGGAACGGCCCCGCGCCGGCGCCCGAGACCTCGAGATCCGCGGCCTGATAGAGAATCGTCAGGCCGATGGTGAGTTGATCGCCGACCACGACCGTCGCCGCCGGATTGTTGATGGCGGCCACCGCATCCCGCGCTATGGCCATGCCGGCGCCGCCCATGCCCCTGTCCTTGGCGCTGGTCCCGGTCAGGACCAGGCCGCCGCTGGCGCCCCACGCAGAACCCGCCCCGGCACAGAGAACCGTACCCAGGGCCGCCACACGCCACATCACCGTCCGCACACTCATGTCTTTCCCCCCATGCCACCGACCAGAATGGGTGTGTACGGGTGAAGACGGAATGCGATAGTTTGTGGTTAACCTGTGCAAAAAAATTCAATCAACGGATGGAAGCAGGCAACGGGATGGAAGCGTGAATGTATTGGGGCGATCTTCCCTTCATCATCGCCGTTCATCGGCACGGCACCTTCAGCGCCGCCGCCAAGGCCCTGGGCGTCACCCATACGACGGTGGCGCGCCGGATCAAGGGGCTGGAGCGCCTCTATGGTTCACAACTGGTCGATCCGGCGCGCGGCGGCATCGCGCTCACCGCCGCCGGCGAGACCGTGCTCGAGACGGCGCTGCGCATCGAGGATCAACTGCTGGATCTCGAGCGTGTCGTCTCGGGCAACGACACCCGCCTTGCCGGCGTGCTGCGTCTCGCCACCTGCGACGCCTTTGCCTGGCTCTATGCCGACGCCTTCCGCAGCTTCGGCGACCGCTATCCCCTCATCGAACTCGAGATCATCGCCGGCAACGAAGTCCTGAACCTGTCACGGCGCGAGGCGGACATCGCGATCCGGGTGACCAATACGCCCCAGGACAGTCTGGTCGGGCGGCGCATCAACAGGCTCGACCATGCGGTCTACGGCACCCATGACATGGCCGATCGGGCGAAGGCCGGACGCCACTATGTCGACCTGCCCTGGATCACCTATGCGACACGCCAGCCGACCCGCATGATCGATGCCTGGATGCAGGACAATCTGCCGAACGCCAAGATCGCGGCCCAGGTCGACACCACCCTGATCATGCTGCGCGCTGTCCAGGCGGGCATCGGCGTCGCCGTGCTGCCGACCGTGCTGGGCGACGGCTGCCCCAGCCTGGAACGCCTGTCGCCTCTCCTGCCCGAATTGCGTCAGGACGTCTGGCTGCTGACTCCGCGCGAACTGCTCACCACCGCCCGCGTCCGCGCCTTCTACGACCATATGGCCGGCAACCGTCCCCGCCACTGACAGGCCACGGGTATCGGCGGGCACGGGGTCTCAGAGCCGCGGCAGGCCGAGGCCGGCGGGCGGCACGGTGCCGGTCACGCCCGAAAAGCGGTAGCGGCTGCTGGGCGCCGTGATCCGCGCGGCCGAGGCGACCATGTTCAAGGACCAGGTACGCCGGCGCAGCACGATGCACGGCAGGCTGGCCGTCACCTGCAGCAGACGGGCGAGATCCGCCCCCGGCAGATCCGCCTCGAACACCTGCTCCGCCGCCTGCAGGGGGCCGAGCGACATCAGATGGTCGTAAGGCGTCACGCGGGTGAAATCCTGGGTCAGGAAATCGGGTGCGAAGGCGAGATTGGCGCAGCGGTCCTCGTGCTGCACCGGCACGCCGTCGGCCAGATGCAGCAGGACGGCGCGGCCGTAACGCTCCCCGGGGGCGAGGCCCATGAAGGCCGCCATGGCCGGGTCCGCCTCGGCCGCGAGGCGGATGACGCGGCAGCCATAGGCCTGGCCGCCAGCACGTACCGCCTCGGCGATATTGTTGATCTCGAACATCGCCTGTTCGGTCTTGCGGCTGGCGACGAAGGAGCCGACGCCCTGGACTCGGGTGACCGCGCCCGCCTGCTCGAGTTCGCGGAGCGCCCGGTTGGCGGTCATGCGCGAGACGCCGAAACGCTTGATCAGGTCCAGTTCCGAGGGAATGCGGTCGCCCGGGCGCAGGCGCCCCGCCTCGATCTCCCCGGTCACGAAAGCCTTCAGGCGCTGATAATGCGGCAGGGGTTGATTCATCGCCTCGGCTCTCGTCCACTACTTGACATGACATGTATATACATGATCGGATCGAAGGCAATCGAAAGCCGCCAACCCGAGGAGCCGCATCGTGGCACAAACCGCCGTTTCCCTGCCAACCCAAGACGTGGTCGACCGTTTCGAGCGCGACGGCGCAATCATCCTGCGCGGCGTGTTCAAGGATTGGGTGGAGGACCTGCGCCAAGGCACGGCGAAGCTGATGCAGGCGCCCAGCCCGCTGGAGCGGTCCTATCAGCCGGCCGACGGCAGCGCGCCCTTCTTCCAGGATCTGTGCAACTGGCAGCGCATTCCCGAATATCGCCGCTTCGTCGAGGACTCGGGCGCCGGACGCATCGCCGCCGCCCTGATGCAGTCGCGCAGCGCGCGCTTCTTCCACGACCACATCCTGGTCAAGGAGCCGGGCAATTCCATCGTCACGCCCTGGCATCAGGACCTGCCGTACTACTGCTGCAGCGGCGAGAAGAGCGTTTCCATGTGGATCCCCCTGGATCCGGTGCCGCGCGAGATCACCCTGGAACTGGTCGGCGGCTCGCACCGCTGGGGTCACAGCTACAAGCCCATGCGCTTCGACGGGACCGAGCTTTATGCCGGCGACAAGGCGCCGGTCATGCCCGACATCGACGGCCACCGCGCGGACTACGACATCCTCGGCTGGGCGGTGGAGCCGGGCGATGCGGTCTGCTTCCATTTCGCCACCGTCCACGGCGCGCCCGCCAATCTCTCGAAACAGAACCGGCGCCGCGTGTTCTCCGCCCGCTGGGTGGGCGACGGCGCGGTCTTCATCGACCGCGGCGGTAAGGGTTCGCCCCCGTTCCGCCACCTCGGCCTGAAGACCGGCGATGCACTGGAAGGGCCGGAATTCCCCGATCTGGCGGCTTGAGGCGCGGCGCCGCGCGGGTCAGAGCCGCGCGGCCAACAGGCCGTCCAGCCAGCCGGTGTTCATTTCCGGCACGGAGGAGAGCAGCACCTTCGTGTAGTCCTTGCGCGGCGGGAACAGGACTTCCGCCCGCGTGCCCCGGTCCACCACCCGGCCGTGGCGCATGACGACGACGTCGTCCGCGATCGCCTTCACGGTCGCCAGTTCGTGGGTGATGAAGAAATAGGACAGCCGCATCTCGCGCTGGAGCCGCATGAGGAGCTTCAGGATGCCCTCGGCGACGAGCTGGTCGAGGGCGGAGGTGACCTCGTCGCAGATCACCACCTCGGGTTCGGCGGCAAGCGCGCGGGCGATGCCGATGCGCTGCTTCTGGCCGCCCGATAATTCGCCCGGATAGCGGTCGGCGAAAGCCTTCGGCAGTTCGATCATGTCCAGCATCTCGGCGACCCGGCGCGCCACCTCGGCACGGTCGAGGCCGAGATAGAAGCGCATGGGCCGGCCGATGATGTCGCGGACCTTCTGGCGCGGATTGAGCGCGGTATCGGCCATCTGATAGATCATCTGGATGCGCTGGCGATCCTCGCGGCTGCGCCCGGCGAGCGTCGGCGACAGCGGCCCGCCGTCGATCAGCACGTCGCCCGAAACCGGCGGCAGCAGGCCGGCGATGACCCGGGCCAGGGTCGATTTGCCGGAACCGGACTCGCCGACCACCGCGACCGTGCGGCCGCGGTGGAGATCGACGCTGACGTCGTCGAGCACGGTCATGCCCCGGCCATAGGCGGCCGAGACCTTCCGCACCGACAGCACGGGATCGAGCGCGGGCGCCGGCGCCTCGGGCTTTTCCATGTGGCGCACGGCCCAGAGCGAGCGCGTGTAGTCCTCGCGCGGGGCGGCCATCATCTCGTCCGCCGGCGCCTCCTCGACCTCGCGGCCGTATTGCAGGACCTTGATGCGGTCGGCCATCTGGGCGACCACGGCGAGGTCGTGGGTGATGTAGATCGCCGCCGTCCGATATTGCCGCACCACGTCCTTGATCGCCGCCAGGACCTCGATCTGGGTGGTGACGTCGAGGGCCGTGGTCGGTTCGTCGAAGATGATCAGGTCGGGCCGACAGGCCATGGCCATGGCCGTCATCGCGCGCTGCAACTGCCCGCCCGAGACCTGATGGGGATAGCGAAAGCCGATGCGGTCGGGATCCGGCAGCTGCATGCGGCGGTAGAGCGCCTTGGCCTCCTCATGGGCCTCGGCCCTGGACTTCACGCCGTGGCGCACCGGCGCCTCGGCATATTGGTCGATCAGGCGGTGGGCGGGATCGAAGGCGGCGGCGGCGCTCTGCGCGACATAGGCGATGCGGGCCCCGCGCAGGCCGCGCTTCTCCGCCTCGCTCGCGGTGGCGAGATCGATGCCGTCGAACATTATGCTGCCGCCGGCGATGCGGCAGCCTTCGCGGGCATACCCCATGGCGGCCAGCCCGATGGTGGATTTGCCGGCCCCGGACTCGCCGATCAGGCCCAGGACCTCGCCCCGGTTCAGATCGAGATCGACGCCGTGGACGATCTCGCCCCAGTCGCCGGCGGCATTCCGCGCCTCGATGCGCAGCCCCCGGATCTCGAGCAGGCGATCGCCCTTCCGCCGCGCCGTATCGGTCATGACTTCGCCCCGCTCGCCTTGCCCAGCACCCAGTCGACCACGAAATTCACCGCCACCGTCAGGATGGCGATGGCGAGCCCCGGCAGCACGGGCGTGACGTCGCCGAAGGTGATCAGGGTCGCGTTGTCGCGCACCATCGAGCCCCAGTCGGCCAGCGGCGGCTGGATGCCGATGCCGAGGAAGGAGAGCGCGGAGATGAAGAGGAAGACGAAGCAGAAGCGCACGCCGAATTCCGCGATCAGGGGCGGCAGGACGTTGGGCAGCACCTCGCGCCGGACGATCCACCACAGGCTCTCGCCCCGAAGCCGTGCCGCCTCGACGAAATCGAGCACGACGACATTCATCCCGACCGAGCGCGCGAGGCGGAAGACGCGCGTCGAATCCAGCACCGCCACCACCGCGATCAGGACCGGGATCGAGGTGCCGAAGATGGTGAGCAGCAGAAGCGCGTAGATGAGCTGGGGGATCGCCATCAGGATGTCGACGATCCAGGACAGCACCATGTCGACCCAGCCGCCGCGCACCGCCGCGAACAGGCCCAGCAGGCCGCCGACGGAAAAGGACAGCGCCGTGATCAGCAGGGCGATGCCGATGGTGTTGCGCGCGCCGTAGATCAGGCGGCTGAACATGTCGCGGCCGATATTGTCGGTCCCGAGCAGGAAGGCGCCGCCCCAGGGATCATACTGGCTGGAGACGATCTCGGATTCGCCGAAGGGGGCGATCCAGTGGGCGAAGAGCGCGACGACGGCATAGCCGAGAACCACCGCCATGCCGAGCAGCGCCGTCGGCGGGATGCGGAAGAACTGGCGAAGGGCGCGGGACAAGGCTCTCTCCCCCTCAGCGCGGATGCAGCAGGCGGGGGTTGCTGACGATCGACAGCACGTCCGCCAGCAGATTGAGCAGGATATAGGCGGCCGCGAAGATCATGCTGGCCACCTGCACCACCGGCAGATCCCGCTTGGAGACGGAATCGACCAGCAACTGGCCGAGGCCCGGATAGACGAAGACCACCTCGACCAGCACGACGCCGACGATGAGATAGGCGATGTTCACCGCGATCACGTTGATGATCGGCGCCAGCGCGTTGGGCAGCGCGTGCTGCACGACGACGCGCCAGGGCGTGATGCCCTTCAGGCGCACCATCTCGATATAGGGCGTCGACAGGAGATTGATGATCGCCGCCCGCGTCATCCGCATCATATGCGCGGTCGTGCACATGGTGAGGGTGATCGCCGGCAGGAACAGGACATAGAGCCTTTCGCCGAACCCCATGCCGGCCGAGACCTGGGACAGGCTGGGGAACCAGCCGAGTTCGATCGCGAAGACGAGAACGAGGACATAGGAAACGAAGAATTCGGGAAAGGAGATCGCGCCGAGGGTCGCGGTGCTGATCACCCGGTCGAGAATGCTGTTGCGATAGAGTGCCGCGACGATGCCGAGGCCGACCGCCAGGGGCACCGCGATCACCGCCGCGTAACCGGCCAGGAACATGGTGTTGAACAGGCGCGTGCCGAGAATGTCGGCGATACGGATCTCGCCCGAGAGGGAATAGCCGAGATCGCCCTGCAGGAGCCCGCCGAGCCAGTTGAGGTAGCGGATATGGGCCGGCACGTCGAGGCCGAGGCGGCTGCGCAGCGCCGCCACCGTCTCGGGCGTGCCCGACTGGCCGAGCACGGCGGCGGCGAAATCGCCCGGCAGCAGTTCGACCCCGAAGAAGATGATGAGCGAGACCACGAACAGGGTGACGACGCCGATCGCGAGGCGCCGCGCCACCATGACGAGGATCGGCGGCATGCGGAACGCCCGGCGGGTCTCGGCGCCCGCCTTGCCGTCCTCGGCCGCGCTCACGGCAGCATTTTCCCCGGATTCATCAGGCCGTGGGGATCGAGGGCGGTCTTGATGGCGCGCATCGCAGCGACGGCGGGATCGCCCAATTCCTCCACCATGAACTTCCGCTTGCCGAGGCCGACGCCGTGTTCACCCGTACAGGTGCCTTCCATGGCGATGGCGCGCGCCGCCAGATCCTCGCTGATGCGCATGGCTTCGGCGCTCTCGGTCGGATCGTCGGGATCGAACAGGATGTAGAGGTGGAAATTGCCGTCGCCGACATGGCCGACCAGCGGCGCCGGCAGCGAGCAGCATTCGAGATCGGCCTTGGTCTCGGTGATGCATTCGACGAGCCGCGAGATCGGCACGCAGACGTCGGTCGACATGCCCCGCGCCCCGGGCTTCAGCAGTTTCGACGACGCCACCGCCATGTAGCGCGCATGCCAGAGGGCGCGTCGCTCCTCCTCGTTCGCGGCCCAGCGGAAATCGCTGCCGCCGTTCGCCTGAGCGAGGTCGCGCACGATCTCGATCTCGGCCGCGACGCCCTTGGGATTGCCGGCGAATTCGAGGAACAGCATGGGTTGCTCGGGAAAATCGGTCTTGCAGTAGAGGTTGATCGCCTTGAGCTGGACCTCGTCGGCGACCTCGATCCGCGACATGGCGATGCCGCATTGCAGGACCTCGACCACGGTACGCACCGCGTGTTCCATGTCGGGGAAGGAGCAGGTGGCGGCCGATACCTGTTCCGGGATCCCCGCCAGCTTCAGATTGAGTTCCGTGATGATGCCGAGGGTGCCTTCGGCGCCGACGAAGAGACGGGTGAGATCATAGCCCGCCGAGGTCTTCTTGGCGCGCTGGCCCGTGCGCAGGATCGAACCGTCGGCCAGCACCGCCCGGAGCGACAGCACCATGTCCTTCATGGTGCCGTAACGCACCGCATTGGTGCCCGAGGCGCGGGTGGAGGCCATGCCGCCGAAAGTCGCCTCCCCCGCCGGATCGACGGGAAAGAACAGCCCCATGTCGCGGATGTAGTCGTTCAACTCGCCCCGGGTGACGCCCGGCTCCACCGTGCAGTCCATGTCGTCCGGACGGACGGCGACGATCCGCTTCATGCGCGACAGGTCGATGGAGACGCCGCCCCTGACCGCCTGCACCTGGCCCTCGACAGAGGTGCCGGCGCCGAAGGGTACGATGGGCATGCCGTGCGCGGCGCAGATCTTCACCGCCTCGACCACATCCGCCTCGCTTTCGGCGAAGAAGACCGCGTCGGGCAGCGCCGTCGGATGCCAGGATTCGCCGTGACCATGCTGGTCCCGGATTGCCCGGGCGGTGCTGACCCGGTCCCCGAAGCGCGCCGCGAGCGCCTGGAGCGCCGATTGCCTGTCGTCCGTCATGGTGACCGTTCGAACCCCGCCTGAAACACCCGCCGCCTTTGGCGGCCACGGCCGATCTTCGCACCGCCACCCGCGCCGGTTCAATCCCGGCGGCGTCGACGCCCCGATCGGCATGATCGGGAAAATCTTCGGCCAGTGCTTTTTATTTGTAAACACATAAAAATCGCACTTGAAGGCTCACAGGCTCATAATTGGGTCATGAGCCCGTCGACAACGGATTTATTGTCCGTACAATGAAACCGTCCAGCGTTGTCCCGAAGGATCGAAGCCATGGCCGCATCCACCCCCCTGATCCGCGACGAGGTGACGTCGCTGCCGACCTACAACGCGGGCCTTCATCCGGAAAAGCTGCGCCGCCAGCTCGGCCTGGAGCGGATCGTGAAGCTGGACAGCAACGAGAACCCCCTCGGCCCCTCGCCCGCCGCCATCGAGGCCGTGCGCGCCGCCGCGAACGACCTGTTCCGCTATCCCGACCGCGACGAGACGGTGCTGCGCGGCCTGATCGCGGCACGGCTCGGCGTCGATGCCGACCGCCTCGCCTTCGGCGACGGTTCGGAGGATCTGATCGGCATCATCTACCGCATGGTCATGCGGCCCGGCGAATGCGCCGTCACCACGATGCCGAGCTTCGGCCTGCACAAGATCTGGGCCGACGTCCTGGGCGCCCATGCCCGCCTCCTGCCGTTCGAGGCGGGATGGCGCTTTCCCGTCGCCGCGATCGAGGCGGCGCTGGCCGAAAAGCCGAGGGTGCTGATTCTCGCCACCCCGTCCAATCCGGTGGGCGCGGTGCTGACCGGGCAGGACATCGGCCGCATCCTCGCTGCCTGCGGCCCGGAAACGTTGCTGATCCTCGACGAAGCCTATGTCGAATTCGTCTCGCCCGAGGCACGGGTCGACACGCTCGCCATGCTGGCCGCGCATCATGGTCCCTGGGTCGTGCTGCGGACCTTTTCCAAGGCTTATGGCCTCGCCGGCCTCCGTATCGGCTATGGCATCGCCCATGACGCGGATTTCGTCCGCAATCTCTATAAGGTGCGCTCGCCCTTCTCGGTCAATGCCGCGGCGCTGGCAGCGGCCGAGGCGGCCTATGCCGACACCGCCCATCTGGACCGGGTGACCGCCGAGATCCGCGCCCTGCGCGCCGCCCTGCGCGGCGCCCTGGCGCTGCGCGGTTACGCGGTCGCGCCGAGCGAGGCCAATTCCCTGTTCTTCGACACCGGGCGCGACGGCGCCGCCGTGGCCGAAGCCCTGCGCCGCCGGGGTGTTCTGGTCAAACCCTGGCTGGAGCCCGGCTATACCGGCTTCATCCGCGTCTCCATCGGCACCCGCGCGGACAACGAGGCCTTCCTCGCCGCGCTCGACGCCGTCATGGCCGAGGCATGAGGCGGTGGCGGGCGCCGCCGGCCGGATCGCGTCAGAGCGTCTCGGGCGCCACCGTCCCGGCCACCGTGGCAAGGATCGCGCCCGCCGGCACCAGGGCCGCGCGATAGCGGTTGACGACGACGCCGGCAGCACCGAAGCGCAGGTCCAGCGGCGGCCGCAGCGGTTCGTCGACATCATGGAGGCGGCCGGCGATCTGATCCGCCGCGACCTCCTGCCCGACATCGAAAGCCGGCTCGAACAGGCCGGCGCGGGGCGCCAGCAGCCGCCCACCCGGCGCCGGCACGACATAGCGCGTGCCGGGCGCCGCGCAGTCTCCACGCCAGACCCCGGTCCAATGCAGGACCCGCCGCACCCCGGCCACCGCCCGGGCGAGCGAGCCGGGCGAGACCAGGGCACCGCCGCCGAATTCCGAGGACAGGAAGGGCACGCCGTGCGCCAGGACGGCACCGTCGAAATCGCCGAAATCGGGCTCGAGCGGGATCGTGACCGTCAGCGGCGCGCCCAGCCAGGCCGCCGCCTCGATCCCCTTGGCGCGGAGACGCGGCTCCGCCGGCAGGCTGAGGAAGGCCTGATCCGCATAGAGGCCCGTGGTGCCGCCGGAATGAAGGTCCAGCACGAAATCGGCCATGGGCACCAGATGCTCCATCACGAAACCGGCGATCGCCGCCGTCGGCCCCCGGTCGGGCGCGCCGGGAAAGGCGCGGTTGAGATTGACCCCGTCGAGCGGCGAGACCCGCCGCGCGGCGCGGACGGCCGGCGCGTTGAAGGCGGGCAGCAGGATGATCCGCCCCGTCAGTTCGGCCAGCGGCAGGTCGTGGACCAGCCGGCGCAGCGCGATCTGACCTTCGTATTCGTCGCCATGGATGCCGGCGGTCAGCAGCACCGTGGGCCCCTCGCCCCGGCGCAGCACGATCACGGGCACGGGGATCAGGCTGGCCGCGTGCCGATCGTCGGAATGATCGAGGTAGAGATTGCCGGCGTTGATCCCCGCCGCCGAGAAATCGAGCGTCGTGTGTACCGGTCCGAAGGAAATCATCATGCCGCCTCTTTGAAGCCGGAACCGCTTGCGCGACTTGATCCGGGCCCGAAACCCAATCCATTCTGTCGAGACGCGGGAACGGCACCATGAAACCGTCGCCGCCGAAGGAAAAACGCGAGCCCATGAACTGTGAAATGCCGAAAACGCCCAGCTTCGCCCTCGACGGTCAGGGCCCCCTGTTCAAGCAGATCGGGCGCGCGGTCACCGAACAGATCCTGAAGGGCCGCTACAAGCAGGGTGAGAAACTGCCGTCGGAAGCCGAACTGACGGAGATCTTCAACACCTCGCGCCAGACCGTGAACAAGGCGATCACCGAACTGGCGAAGAGCGGTCTCGTCGAACGCAACCGGCGCGCCGGCACCGTCGTCTCCTGGCAGTTCCAGGAACGCTTCGTGCTGCCGCTGCGCGACGTCTCGGACGAGATCGAGCGGACCAAGCAGCTCTACGAATACCGCATTCTCGAACGGCGCGTGATCCGCAACGGCAAGGGCGGCGTCACCTGGCCGGCACTGCCCGCGGGCGCCCGCCTGCTGTTCATCGAGGCGATCCACCTCGCCGACAATCTGCCGGTCCAGCTCGAGACCCGCTACATCAATTTCGATGCCTTCCCCCATGTGGAACACGAGCAATTCCAGGACGTCCCGCCCAGCAAATGGCTGCTGGACAACATCCCCTGGTCCGAGGTCGAGCATACGGTGCGCGCCACCAACGCCAGCGCCGATCTCGCCAACAAGCTGGGTGTCAAGGTCGGCGCGGCGCTTCTGGTCGTGGATCGCCAGACATTCCATCGTGGCCTGCCCATCACGGTGGTGCATCTGACCTATCCGGGCGACCGCTTCTCGATCAAGGGCCGCTTCAGCCTCGACCGCCCGGAAAGCTGAGCCGAGCCGCCCCCTCACTCCGCCGCCTGGCCGGTGGCGCCGGGGGGATCGTTCTCCGCCGCGATCATCCGGTCCAGCAGACGGCGGAAGCGCAGCGGGCCGCCGTCGATGGCGAGGTCGATCGGGCGGGTCCGCGCCGTATCCAGGCCCTTCTGCACCGCGTTCAGGATCTCCTTGTCCTCGTCGAAGGCGGCCTTGATGCTTTTCGACATGAAGGCGGAGGTTTCGGCGCATTCGGGCTTCACGTTGCGGAGCTGGAACCAGTAGTAGCGCGTCCGCTTTTCGTTCACCGGCGTCATCAGGTTGTAGGATTCCATGATGAAGGCATCGTCCGGCACCGGCCTGTTCCGGCCGCCCTTGCCGGCCGGCGTGAACAGCGCCTTGATCACGGCGAGGCTGGGGAAGCGCACCTCATAGTGCTGAAGCCGGTCGCAATGGCCCTCGAACGGCACCAGCGGCTGATAGAGGGGAGCGACCTCGACGTCATTCATCCAGCGCGAGACGGTGACGCCGTCGCCCGCGATGTCGATGTCGAGCGGCGTCTCCTCGCAGGCCGATTGCGCGAAGGACGACTGATGCACCCATGAGACATGGGAGGGGTCGAGCAGATTGTCGGTAACCAGCAGATAATTGCAGTCGAGATCCATCACCGGCCCGGTATTGAAACCCCAGGCGGGATCGCCCCAATGCTCGATCTCCAGGATCTTGTCCGGATCGGCGAGCGCCGGATCGCCCATCCAGATCCAGACCAGATCATAACGCTCCACGACCGGATAGGACCGGATATGGGCCTTGGCCGGGATCAGGGACTGGCCGGGCACGCGCACACAGGTGCCGGCGCAATCGAAGGTCAGGCCGTGATAGCCGCATTCCACCTGGTCGCCCTTCAGCCGGCCCATGGACAGCGGCAGCTTGCGGTGCGGACAGGCATCCTCCAGCGCCGCGGGTGCCCCGGACTCCGTCCGATAGATCACGATCTTCTCGCCCATGATCTCGATCTGGCGCAGGTCCCGCGTGACCGCATGGCCCCAATCCGCGACGTACCAGGTGTGATTGCGCAAATACATGTCGAACCTCGAAACGGTTGGGCCGGCCTCGTCATCGGACGGCCATGGCCTGGGCGATCACGGTTTCAAATTCATGATGGCTAATGCGAAACCCGCAGAAAATAGAGAAATCATGCTAAATTACTTTAGATCGACTAAAGTCAGGAACATGCCGTGGCCCGCCGCCTGCCCCCGCTCCGCGCCCTCGAGACCTTCGAGGCGATCTGCCGCCACGGCGGCGTCGCCCGCGCGGCGGAGGAATTGGGCGTCTCGCCCGGCGCGGTCAGCCAGCAGCTCCGCCTGCTCGAGGATCACGTGGGCCGTGCCCTGTTCCGCCGCACCGGCCGCCGGCTGGAACTGACGGCCGCCGGCAAGCCCTATTTCGAACTGGTGTTCGAAGGCTTCGAGCGCCTGCGCGACGCCCAGAAGCTGCTGGAGCGAGGCATCGCCGGGCTCGCCGTCAGCGCGCTGCCCTCCCTGATGGTGAAATGGCTGGCGCCCCGGGTCTACGGCTGGCAGCAGTCGCGCGACTTCATCGATCTGCGCCTCGAAGGCCACCACCGGGAGGACGGGCTGGAGAACGGCACGGTGGATTTCCGCCTGACCTATGGCTCGCGCGTCGTGCTGCACCACCGTTCCGCCGAGCTCTTCGTCGACCGCGTGGTACCGGTGGCGAGCCCGCGCCTGGCGGCGGAACTCTCGTCCCCGGCGGCGATCGCCCGTCTGCCCCTGATCCATATCGACTGGCGCCCGGACCATCCGAACGGCCCGACCTGGGACGACTGGTTCGCCGCCGCCGGCATCGCGCCGCGCTTGCCGGCACCGGAACGGCTCTATTCCCTGTCGGGCGTCGCCCTGGATGCCGCCGTCCGGGGCGAGGGCGTCGCCCTCGGCCAGCGCTGCTTCATCGCCGACGACGTGGCGAGCGGGCGCCTCGCCATCCTGTCGGACCTGGAACTGCCCATGCCCGTGCCCTATTTCGTCGCCTGGAACGATGCCACGATCCGCAAGCCCGGGGCCCGCGATTTTCTCGACTGGCTGCTCGGCGAAGCCATGGGGTTTCGATAATGAGCCGACATAAAGCCCCTCATTCGCCGCCTCCATCAACAAAGGTTCTCTTCGCGCTTATTTTTGTCTGTACAAAACCAAACGTCTGCGAGAGGCTGATGGACGATGCCGCCGGCGCCGGCAGTTCTGGAGACCCGTCATGTCCGCGATCACCCTGACCCCCGGCTCCGTCACCCTGGACGATCTGCGGCGGATCTACCGGGGCGACTGTACCGCCGTCCTCGACCGGGCCATGCGTCCGGCGATCGACGCCGCCGCCGCCATGGTCGCCGCCGCGGCCGATGGCCCCGCGGTCTATGGCGTCAATACGGGCTTCGGCAAGCTGGCCAGCACGCGCATCGCCCCGGCCGAGACCGCCACGCTCCAGCGCAACCTGATCCTGTCCCATTCCTCCGGCGTCGGCGCCCCCCTGCCCGAGCCCGTGGTGCGCCTGATGCTGGCGCTGAAGCTGGTCTCGCTGGGGCGCGGCGCCTCGGGTGTCCGTTTCGAGCTGATCGAACTGCTCGAGGCCATGCTGGCCAAGGGTGTGACCCCGGTGGTGCCGGGCCAGGGCTCGGTCGGGGCGTCGGGCGATCTCGCGCCGCTCGCCCATATGACCGCCGTCATGATCGGCGAGGGCGAAGCCTTCTTCGACGGCACGCGCACGACCGGCGGCGCGGCACTGGCCGCCGCCGGGCTGTCGCCCGTGGTGCTCGGGCCTAAGGAAGGCCTCGCCATGATCAACGGCACCCAGGTGTCGACGGCCATGGCGCTGGCCGGCCTGTTCGACGCCTTCGTGCTGGCGCAGTCGGCCCTCGTCACCGGCGCCCTCAGCGTCGATGCCGCCATGGCCTCCATGGCGCCGTTCCGGGCGGAGATCCATGCCCTGCGCGGCCATCGGGGCCAGATCGATGCCGGTGCCACGCTGCATGCCCTGGTCTCCACCTCGAGCATCTGCGTCTCGCATCTCACCGGCGACACCCGCGTGCAGGATCCCTATTGCATGCGCTGCCAGCCCCAGGTGACCGGCGCCTGCATCGACCTGCTGCGCCAGGTCGGCGCCACCCTGGAGACCGAGGCGAATGCGGTCACCGACAATCCCCTGGTGCTGACGGAAGCCGGCGTCATCGTTTCCGGCGGCAATTTCCACGCCGAACCCGTGGCCTTCGCCGCCGACCAGACCGCGCTCGCCATCGCCGAGATCGGCGCCATCGCCCAGCGCCGCATCGCCACCCTGGTGGATCCCGCCCTGAACTTCGGCCTGCCCGCTTTTCTCAGCCCGCGCCCGGGGGTCAATTCCGGCTTCATGATCGCGGAAGTGACCACCGCCGCCCTGATGTCCGAGAACAAGCAGCGCGCCGCCCCCTGTTCCGTCGACTCGACGCCGACCAGCGCCAATCAGGAAGACCATGTCTCGATGGCCGCCCATGGCGCGCGGCGCCTGATGGAGATGAACGCCAATCTGTCCGTCATCCTGGGGGTCGAGGCCCTGACCGGGGCGCAGGGCATCGAGTTGCGCGCGCCGTTGCAGACCTCGACACCGCTGGCCGGTGCCGTCGCCGCGGTCCGCGCCGTCGTACCGGCGCTGGAGGACGATCGCCTGATGGCGCCCGACATCGAGGCCGCCGCCGCCCTGGTCCGCTCCGGCGCCCTGATCGCCGCGGTGGGCGACATCCCCTTCCCCTCATTGTCCTGATCAAACGCGAGGCGAGGTTCCCATGTCCACGGTCCAGACGATCCTCGAAGCCCTCGAACCCTTCGCGACGGCGCCGCCGGCCGTGCCGCGCGCCATGCCGGCGCCCTTCTATACAGACGCCGATTTCCTCACGCTCGAGGAAGAGGCGGTGTTCCGCAAGGAATGGGTCTGCCTCGGCCATGCCGGCGAGATCCCGAAACCCGGCGACTATTTCACCACCGACCTGGTGGGCGAGCCGCTGCTGGTGGTCCGGGGCCGGGACGGCGCGGTGCGCGTGCTCTCCAACGTCTGCCGCCACCGGGGCAATGTCGTCGCCGAGGGCAAGGGCAATGCCAGGCTGTTCTCCTGCGCCTATCACGCCTGGAGTTACAAGGACGACGGCGGCCTCGTCGCCGCGCCGCTGATGGACAAGGTGCCGGGCTTCGACAAGGCGGACTGCGGCCTGATCCCGTTCCGGACCGAGCTTTGGCAGAATTTCGTCTTCGTCAATCTGGACGGGAAAGCCGCGCCCCTGGCCCCCCGGCTCGAAGGCCTGCTGCCCCATATCGATCCGTTCCAGCATCAGGACCGGATCAGCGTCTTCGTGACGGACGATGTCTGGGCCACGAACTGGAAATGCCTGGTCGAGAATTTCATGGAGGGGTACCACCTGACCCCCACCCATCCCCGCACCCTGCACCCGATCACGCCGACCAGCCTGTGCCGCAAGATCCCCGGCACGGTCGATTATACGGCCTATGAATCCCATTATTCGCCGGACACGCCGGAGCGCACGCCCTATCACCCGCGACTGCCCGAGACGCATCGCCGCCATTCGACGCTGTTCTGCGTCTTCCCCAGTTTCGTCGTCTCCTATGCCTCCCATTTCACGCTCTATCTCTGCCTGCGGCCGAAAGGCGTGGGCGAGGTGGCGATCCATTGGGGTGTCGCCGGCTATGTCGACAGCGTCGACGCGCCGGAAGTGGCGCCCTATGTCGCGCTGTGCAACGCCTTCAACGCCGAGGACAAGGCGAAGCTGGAAACCCTGATCAAGGGCCTGCGCTCGCGCGCCTATGTCCCGGGCTTGCTGGCGCCGGACGATCTGGAAGGCACGATCGTCGATTTCTACCGCTTCATGGCCGATCGCCTGGCCGATATCTGAGCCTCAGGCGCCGGCCAGTTCCGCCCGGATGCAGGCGGCCAGCGCCTCGGCCGGCGCGGTGCGCGGCTGATCGGCCGGGCCGACGATCACCACGCCCTGACGCATGGCGCTGCCGGCCAGCGGCCGGCGGATCACGCGCCACCCGTCATGGGCCCGCGCCCCTTCGCGCCGCGTGATCAGCAAGGACACGCCGAGCCCGTTGGCCACCAGCCCGAACACCATCTCGAGGGAGGTCGCGCGATAGGCGATGCGCGGCTCGATCCCCGCCGCGCGAAACGGCGAGAGCAGGAATTCCCGCGACAGCGGCAGATCCACCAGGACGAAGGGTTCCGCCGCCAGATCCCCGACCGTCACCGCCTCCTGCGCCGCAAGCCGATGGCCAGCCGGCAGCAGGACATAGGGCCGCAGTTCGCCCACCGTCTCCGCCGCGAGGCCCGGCCCGATCTCGACGTCATAGGTGAGCGCCAGTTCGATCCGCCCGGCGGCGACGCGCCGGTTCAGGCCGTCGAGATCGCCCTCGTGGATCGAGACCGAGACCCCGGGATGGCGCGCCACCATGCGGCGCAGCACCGCCGGCACATATTGCGGGCCAAGGGTCGAGAAATAGCCGAAGGCGACATGGCCCGCGACCTCGCCGCCGTCCGTCGCCACCGGCGCTTCGAAACCGGCGAGCAGGGCGGAAAGGCGCCGCGCCTCCGCCAGTTTGCGCAGGCCGAATTCGGTCGGCACCAGGCCGCGCGCCGGCAGGCGCTGGAACAGATCCCGTCCCAGGATCGCCTCCAGTTCGCGCAGCGCGACCGAGACCGAGGGCTGGGACAGGTTGAGCGCCCGCGCCGCCCCCGCCGTGCTGCCCGCCTCCGCCACCGCGATCAGGGTCCGCAGGTGACGCACCGTCGTCGATATAGCCATTCCCTATATCCATAATGAAAAAACGATATTTTTCGTTATATCACGGCCGGCGGACAATGGCGCCCGTCGACGGCATCCCGCCGTCCGGGAACACCGCCGATGACCCAGTCCGATCCCGCCCCTTCGACCGGCCCCCTCGCCGGCCTCCGCATCCTCGACTTCACCCGCGTGCTCTCCGGCCCCTATTGCACCGCCCTGCTCGCCGATCTCGGCGCCGAAGTGGTGAAGGTGGAGGCGCCTCAGGGAGACGACTATCGTCACGTCGGCCCGTTCCGCGAAGGACAGAGCGCGCTGTTCCAACTGGTGAACCGCAACAAGCGCGGCATCGCCATCGACCTGAAACAGCCGGCGGGACAAGCCCTGGCGCGGGATCTCGCGGCGCGGGCCGACGTCGTCGTCGAGAATTTCCGGCCCGGCGTCGCCGCCCGCCTCGGTCTCGACGCGGAACGCCTGATGGCGGCCGATCCCCGCCTCGTCTATGCCAGCATCTCGGGCTTCGGGCAGTCGGGCCCGAACGCCGCCCTGCCCGCCTTCGATCTGGTCGCCCAGGCGCTCTCGGGTTTCATGGCCCTGACCGGAGAGGCGGCGGGCAGCCCCATGAAGACCGGCGAGTCGATCGGTGATCTCGCCGCCGGGCTGTTCGCCTCCTGGTCGATCCTCGCCGCCCTCCTCGAACGGGAGCGGACCGGGCGGGGCCGCCGGCTCGATATCGCCATGGTCGATTCCCTGGTCGCCCTGTTGCCGACCGCCGTGGCGCAATGGATGTTCGGCGCCGGCGCGCCGACGAGGGTGGGCAACCGCCATCCCCTGTCGACGCCCTTCGGCGCCTATCGGGCGCGCGACGGCCATCTGGTCATCTGCGTGCTGAACCAGACCCAGTTCCGCCATCTGGCGGAAACCCTGGATCAGCCGGATCTGGCGGATGATCCCCGCTTCGCCAGCGACGCCAGGCGCACGGAACACGAGGCGATCCTGCGCGCGCGGATCGAGGCAGGGCTTGCCCGCTGGACGGTGGCGGAAGCGGTCGCCGCCCTGTCCGCCGCCGGTGTTCCCGCCGCGGCGATCGCCGAGGCCGCCGCCGTGTTCGAGGGCGAGCATGTCCGGGCGCGGGGCCTGATCGGCGAGACCGGGCATCCGCGGCTCGGCCCGATCCCGGCGATGGAACAGCCGGTCCATTTCGCGGGCCTGCCCCGGGGCGGCCAGCGCCCGGCACCGGCTCTCGGCGCCGACAATGCCGATGTCCTGTCGCGCTGGCTTTCGCTGGACGACACAGGGATCGCCACCCTCGCCGCCGACGGCACCATCACTCGGGAAGACCGCTCATGACCACGCCCCTCGCCGAGACGGATACCATCGCCCTCGACCAGATCCGCCGCCTCTGCGCCGAGGCGATCGCGCCTTCGGCCCAAGCCTGCGACGCCGAGGCCCGTTTTCCCGACGCGCAACTGAAGGCACTGGCGGCGCTGGGCGCCATGGGCATGAATCTGCCGGAAGCCTGGGGCGGGCCCGGGCTTTCGGCGCCTGCGCTGGCGCTGGCGGTCGAGGCCGTCGCGGGTGCCTGCGGCGGCACCGCCTCCGCCCTGACCGCTCATTTCCTGGCGAGTGACGCGATCCTGATCGGCGGTGACGATCCCGCCCGCGCGCGCTGGCTGCCCGCCGCCGCGAGGGGCGATATCCTCGGCGCCTTCGCCCTGACCGAACCCCGCGCCGGTTCCAACCCGGCCGACATGAAATGCCGCGCCATCCGGGACGGCGATGGTTACCGCCTGAGCGGGGTGAAGCACTTCATCTCGAACGGTGGCGTCGCCGATTTCATCGTCGTCTTCGCCGTCACCGACCCCGATGCCGGCCACCGGGGGATCAGCGCCTTCGTCGTAGAGAAGGGCACGCCGGGCTTCACCGCCGGCCCGCCGGAGCCGACCATGGGCATGAAGGGCGGCCATGTCTTCGAATTGTCCTTCGACTGCCGCCTGCCGGCCACGGCGCGCCTCGGGCCGGAAGGCAGCGGCTTCAGGACGGCCATGACGGTGCTGGACAACGGCCGGATCGAGGTCGCGGCCATGTGCCTCGGCATCGCGCAAGCCTCACTCGACGAAGCCGTGGCCTGGGCCAGGCAGCGCCCGATCGGCGGACAGATGCTGTCCGACTATCAGGGCATCCAATGGATGATCGCCGACATGGCGACCCAGCTTCGCGCCGCCCGCCTGCTGACCGAGGCGGCGGCGCGGAAGCGCGGCACGGGCGAGCGCTATTCCCTCGACGCCGCCATGGCCAAGCTGCACGCCTCCGAAGCGGCGGGCCGGGTGGCGGACCTCGCCCTGCAGATCCACGGCGGTTATGGCTATACCGCCGCCCTGCCCCTGGAACGCCGGGTGCGCGACCTGCGCATCATGCGGATCTACGAGGGATCGTCGGAAGTCCAGCGCGGCATCATCGCGCGACACCTGCTGGCCTGACGGCGGGCGCGGCGTAGCGGCTGGCGGGCCGGTTCAGGCCGAGGTGATCGCGGAGCGTCTCCCCCTCGTATTCCCGCCGCAGGAGGCCGCGGCCCTGCAACGCCGGTACCACCTCGGCGACGAAATCGGCGAGGCCGGCGGGCAGCACCGGGAAGGTCAGCATGAAGCCGTCGCAGGCGCCCTGGGTGAACCATTCCTCCATCCGGTCGGCGATCTCTGTCGCCGTGCCGCGCGCCGGGGCGTTGCCGCGCTCGTAGCGCTGCCAGAGCTGGCGCGGCGTCAGGCGCTCGTCCCGGATCAGGCGCACGATCTGTTCGAAATAGACCGTCGACAGATTGGCCGACTTCGGAATGCGGTCCAGCGGGATGGGCTGATCGGGATCGAGGTCGGAGAGATCGGCCTCCAGATCCATGCCGATCCGCTGATAGCCGACGGTGGGATGGATCATGTCCTGCAGGGCCTGATGCCTGGCCTCCGCCGCCGCCTTGCTCTCGGCCACGGTCGGGGACAGGCCGGCCAGAATCTTCAACTGGTCGGGGGTGCGGCCGAATTTCGCCATGCGCCCCTTCAGGTCGCGATAGAAGGCCTGGGCCGCCGCCAGCGTCTCGTGGGAGGTGAAGACCACTTCCGCCGTCTCCGCCGCCAGTTCCTTGCCCGCTTCGGACGAGCCGGCCTGGATGATCACCGGCCGGCCCTGCGGGCTGCGCGCCAGATTGAGGGCGCCATGCAGCTTGATGAATTCGCCGTCATGATCGAGGGGATGGAACCTGGCGGGATCGAAATAGACGCCGTTCTCCCTGTCGAAGACGATGGCGTCGTCGTCATAGGTATCCCACAGCGCCTTCACCACATCGACGAATTCCCGCGCCCGGTCGTAGCGCCGGGCATGGGGCGGCATGGCGTGCAGGCCGAAATTCCGCGCGGCATAATCATTGGACGAGGTGACGACGTTCCACGCCGCCCGGCCCTTGCTGATGTGATCGAGCGAGCCGAAGAGACGCGCCAGATTATAGGGCTCGTGGAAGCTGGTGGAGGCCGTGCCGCCGAGGCCGATGTGCCTTGTCCGCCCGGCGAGCGCGGTCAGCAGGGTGACCGGCTCCAGGATGTTCATATACATCGGATAGCGCGACCAGGCGTCCAGGTTCTCGGTCCGCGCCGCCGGCGTATCGGCCAGGAAGAAGAGATCGAAGCGCCCGGCCTCGGCAAGCGCCGCCATGTCGGCGAAATAATCGACGTCGTTCGAGGGATTGGTCGTCCGCGCCGACGCCATCCAGGAGGACGGATGCGCCCCCGTCACATGGGCGAGCAGGGCGAGCGCCATCTGGTTACCGCTTTTCGTCATCGTCAGATACCTTCCGTCGTTCCGGCTCAGCCGGCCGCCTTCATGCCGGCCCGCGCGTAGCGGCTTTCGGGCCGCCTGAACCCCAGGTGTTCACGCAGGGTCGTGCCTTCGTAGTCGAGCTTGTAGAGACCCCGGCGCTGCAATTCCGGCACGACGCCGGCGACGAAGGCTTCCAGCCCGTCGGGCAGGGTCGGGAAGATCACCATGTAACCGTCGCAGGCGCCGAGGGAGAACCATTCCTCCATCGCGTCGGCGACATCCGCCGGGGTGCCGATCACGCGCTTGTTGCCCCGCTCGTAGCGCTGCCAGAGCTGGCGGAGCGTCAGCTTCTGTTCCGTGATCATGGCGACGATCTGCTGGAAATAGCGCGTGTGCAGATTGGCCGATTTCGGGATCCGGTCGAGCGGGATGGGCTGGTCCGGATCGAGGTCGGAAACATCCGCCTCGAGATCCGAGGCGACGCGGATCTTGCCGACCAGGGGATGGATCATCTCCTGCAGGGTGCGGTGCTTGTCCTCTGCCTCCCAGCGGCTTTCGCCGATCGTCGGCGTCAGCCCGGCGAGAACCCTGATCTCGTCGGGCGTGCGGCCGAACTTCGCCATGCGGCCCTTCACGTCGTCGTAATAGGCCTTGGCCGCTTCCGGCGTGTCGTCCGAATTGAAGACCACTTCCGCCGTCTCGGCCGCCAACTCCTTGCCCGCGTCGGACGCGCCGGCCTGGATGATCACCGGCTGCCCCTGGGGGCAGCGGGCGAGGTTCAGGGCCGAATGCATCTTGAAGAATTCGCCCTGGTGGTCGAGGACGTGGAATTTGGCGGGATCGAAATAGACGCCGCGCGCCTTGTCGAAGACGACGGCGTCGTCGTCATAGGTGTCCCACAGCGCCTTGACGATCTCGACGAATTCCTTCGCCCGCGCGTAACGCCGGGCGTGGGGCGCCAGCTTGTCCTCGCCGAAATTGCGGGCGGCGTAATTGTTGCCCGAGGTGACGACGTTCCAGGCCGCGCGGCCATGGGAAATATGATCGAGCGAGCCGTAGAGACGGGCGAGGTTATAGGGCTCGTAGAAACTGGTCGAAGCCGTGCCGCCGAGGCCGATGCGGCTGGTATGGCCGGCCAGCGCGGTCAGCAGGGTGATCGGCTCCAGGCAGTTCATATAGGGGATGTAGCGCGACCAGGCGTCCAGATTGTCGGTCCGCGCCGCCGGCGTGTCGGCGATGAAGAAGAGGTCGAATTTCCCCTTCTCGGCGAGTTGGGCCATGGCGACGTGATAGTCGATATCGTTGGTGCCGTCGGTGGCGCCCGGGGCCTTCATCCAGCCCGCGGGGTGCAGCCCGTGGGCCTGCGCCAGAAGTGCCAGCGCCATCTTTCCACGCTCAGCCATCGCCGAAATCCCCTTACCGATGAGAAGCAAGACAAAGAAAAAGGGAGGGGTGCCGCCAAGCACCCCTCCCCCTATGTGGACCGTTCAGGTCATGGCGGTCAGGCGAACCACCAGCGTTCCGCGAACCGGCCGCCGTCCATGGAGAAGTCGGAGCCGAGCTCGCCGAACATCACCTTGGTCGAGGCGGCGTCGACGAAATTCGCCACCACCGGGCAGATCTGGCCGCCGGTCTCGGAGATCAGGGTCTGCATGTCGTAGTAGAGCTGGCGACGCTTCGCGAGGTCGAACTCGGTCCGCGCCGCGACCATCATCTGGTCGAGCTTCGGATCGGACATATGGGTCTCGTTCCAGCCGGCGGCGATGCCGTCGGTCGAATAGGCGAGCGAGAGCATGGCGTCCTCGTTCGCGCGGCCCGACCAGCGCGCGGCGCAGAAGGGCTTCTTGAACCAGATGTTGTCCCAGTAGCCGTCTTCCGGCGTCTTCGTCACCTTGATGTCGATGCCGGCCTTCAGCGCCTGCTCGCGGAACAGCACGGCCGCGTCGGTCGCGCCGGTGAACGGCGTCTCGGAGACGAAGAGCTCGACCGACAGGCTGTCGTGGCCCGCCTTCTTCAGGTGGAACTTGGCCTTGTCCGGATCATAGGCCTTGGGCTTCAGGTCCGGATTGTAGAACTGGTAGGACGGCGTGATCGGCTGATCGTTGCCGACCGAGGCGAAACCGCCCGCGATCACCTTCACCATCTCCTCGCGGTCGATGGCGTATTTCATCGCCGTGCGGACGTCGATGTTGGTGAAGGGATCGGCATCCATCAGCATGGGGAAGGTGTAATGCGCCTTGCCCGCGACCGAGAGGAGCTGCACGTCCTTGTTCCGCTTCAGGAGGCCGGCGGTCTTCAGGTCGACGAAATTATAGGCGTCGATATCGCCCGAAACGAGGGCGGAGGTCCGGGCCGCCGCATCCTTGATGCAGATCATCTCGACCGCGTCGAAATGGGCGCGGCCTTCCTTCCAGTAGTTGGGATTGCGCTTCACCACCGATTTGACGCCCGGCTCGAGCGACACGAGCATGTAGCCGCCGGTGCCGATGCCCTTCGAGAAATCGGTCGTGCCGTTCTTCACCATGCCCAGGGTCTCGAGGGTCATGATGTCGGGGAAGCTGACGTTGCCGTCGCTCAGCACGACGGTCAGTTCGTATTTGCCCGTCGCCTTCACGTCGGAGACCGGCTTCAAGATCGGCGCGGCCGAAGAGGTCGTGCCTTCCTCGCGGTGGCGGTTCAGGGAATAGACCGCGTCCTCGGCGGTGAATTCGCTGCCGTCATGGAAGGTGACGCCCTGGCGCAGCTTGAAGACCCAGGTCTTCGCATCGGCGGAGCCTTCCCAGCTTTCGGCCAGTTCCGGCACCAGCACGCCGCCGGGGCCGAATTCGATCAGGTTGTTGTAGAGCTGGCGGAAGATGAAGAGCTGGAAATAGGTGGAGTAGAGCGCGGGGTCGAGACTGTCGACGGCGGCGAAATCGCCGATCCCCACCCGCAGCGTGCCGCCCTTCTTCGGCGTCGCCGCCAGGAGCCTGCGCGGCATCAGACCGATCGCACCGGCGGCCGCAGCCGAGCCGATGAGAAAATCGCGACGCCCTATGCCATTGGAAAACGCCATCTCGGCCTCCTCGTTCTTCCATCCCCTGCCCGCCGCGCGGGCCTCCATCCGGTCTTCGAAAATCGTCCCACATCCCTGTGATTTGTAAAGACATAAAGGCGAGGAATTGAATATTTCCTTGGCAGATGGCGATCGCCGCCGGCGCCGTGCCGCTTTTTTGGTCAGGTGATGCCCGGAAAAAGGCAAGCACGCGCGTCGAAGCGCGCGACGCAGGGCGAAAACCGCCGCCCGCTATTGTTCAGACATCAAGCGGGGAGAGGATGCGGTAAAGCTGTACGGCGACCAGCATGCCACTGCCCGTCAGGCTCTGCCATCCCCCGATGCCCCCCGTGATCGAGGCGGCGTCGCGCGGCGCCAGATCCGGCCCGCCGGCAAGGCGAAAACCGCCCGCGAGGACGACCACCACGCTCGTCTCCGCCAGCGGAAAACCGCCGACGCCGGAGACACGCAGCACGTCGGCCCGGGCGGCATGAACCCCGCGCCGAACCATGACGTTGAGATCCTCGATCGCGCCGCCATGCAGATGCGCGTCGAGCGGCCAGTCGCCCGGAAAGCTCGCCTGATCCCCCACCTGGTCGAGAACGAAGCGCAGGCCGTCCGGGCCCTCCAGGGTCATGCCCGCGCCGGCGGTCAGGGTGAGGATGCGGTCGTAGCCGGCAAGGGCGGAAAAAGGCCCGTCCGCCGCGACCCGTGCCATGCTGATCCGCCAGTCGAAATCGCGGGCGGCGATGGCGGCATCGGGCGGGAAGATCGCGATCTCCGCCGTGGTGCCGCCACCATTGGCCCAGGGCATGGTGCGATGGGCG
Organism: Zavarzinia marina; assembly: GCF_021568905.1. Taxonomy (GTDB): domain Bacteria; phylum Pseudomonadota; class Alphaproteobacteria; order Zavarziniales; family Zavarziniaceae; genus Zavarzinia; species Zavarzinia marina. Next base: position 52,191 of record NZ_JAKGSB010000007.1, read on the forward strand.
GCCGCCGGCAGCAGGCGATGGACCGGGGCCGCCATCCGCCCTGCCCTCAGTTGCCCAGGATGCCGGGCAGGCGCAGGCCCTTGTCGCGGGCGCAGTCGAGGGCGATGTCGTAGCCGGCGTCGGCATGGCGCATGACGCCGGTCGCCGGATCGTTCCACAGCACGCGGCCGATGCGCGCGTCCGCTTCGGCCGTGCCGTCGCAGCAGACGACCATGCCCGAATGCTGGCTGAAGCCCATGCCGACGCCGCCGCCATGATGCAGCGAGACCCAGGTGGCGCCGGAGGCGCAATTCAGCAGGGCATTGAGCAGCGGCCAGTCGGAGACGGCGTCGGACCCGTCCTTCATCGCTTCCGTCTCGCGGTTGGGCGAGGCGACGGACCCCGAGTCGAGATGATCGCGGCCGATCACGATCGGCGCCTTCAATTCGCCGTTCCGCACCATCTCGTTGAAGGCGAGGCCGAGGCGATGACGGTCGCCGAGACCAACCCAGCAGATCCGCGCCGGCAGGCCCTGGAAGGCGATGCGTTCCCGCGCCATGTCCAGCCAATTGTGGAGATGGGCATTGTCCGGCAGCAGTTCCTTCACCTTGGCGTCGGTCCTGTAGATGTCCTCCGGATCGCCCGAGAGGGCGGCCCAGCGGAACGGGCCGATGCCCCGGCAGAATTGCGGGCGGATATAGGCCGGCACGAAGCCGGGGAAATCGAAGGCATCCGTCAGCCCCTCGTCGAAGGCGCGCTGGCGGATGTTGTTGCCGTAGTCCAGCGTCGGGATGCCCATGCGCCAGAAATCCAGCATGGCCTCGACATGGACCTTCATCGACGCCTTGGCCGCCGCCTCGACCCGCTTCGGATCGCTCTCACGCGCGGCCTTCCATTCGGCCAGGGTCCAGCCCGCCGGCAGGTAGCCGTTGATCGGATCATGCGCGGAAGTCTGGTCGGTGACGATGTCGGGGCGAATGCCGCGCCTCACCATTTCGGGGAAGACGTCGGCGGCATTGCCGAGCAGACCGACGGAGATCGCCTTGCCCTCGGCATGGGCCTTCTCGACGATGGCCACGGCCTCGTCGATGGTCTCGGCCTTCACGTCGACGTAACGGGTGCGCAGGCGGAAATCGATATGGTCGGGATCGCATTCGACCGCGATGCAGGAGGCGCCGGCCATGGTCGCCGCCAGGGGCTGCGCCCCGCCCATGCCGCCGAGGCCGCCGGTCAAGATCCATTTGCCCTTCAGATTGCCGTCGAAATGCTGGCGCCCCGCCTCGACGAAGGTTTCATAGGTGCCCTGGACGATGCCCTGGGTGCCGATATAGATCCACGAGCCGGCCGTCATCTGGCCGTACATCATCAGGCCCTTGCGGTCGAGTTCGTTGAAATGGTCCCAGGTCGCCCAGTTCGGCACCAGGTTGGAATTGGCGATCAGCACCCGGGGCGCGTCGGCGTGGGTCTTGAACACGCCGACCGGCTTGCCGGACTGAACCAGCAGGGTCTCGTCGTTCTCCAGCGTCTTCAGGCTGGCGACGATGCGGTCGAAATCGTCCCAGGTGCGCGCCGCGCGGCCGATGCCGCCATAGACCACCAGTTCGTTCGGATTCTCCGCCACTTCGGCGTCGAGATTGTTCATGAGCATGCGCAGCGGCGCTTCGGTCAGCCAACTCTTGGCGTTCAGTTCGGTGCCGCGCGGGGCCCGCACTTCGCGGGTGTTGTGGCGGGGGTTGCTCATCTCATCACTCCTCGGGGTCAGGCGGCGCGGCGGGCGATCGCCTCGATCGCCTGAAGCATGTCGCGCAGATAGGGTCGAAGTTGGCCGGCCACGGCCGGATCAAAGGACCAGGGGGCGGCTTCCGCGCTCAGATAGGCGCGCTGGCCGAGTTCCATCTGGATCGCGTGCACGCCCGTCTCCGGCCGGCCGTAATGCCGCGTGGTCCAGCCGCCCTTGAAGCGGCCGTTGACCACGTGATCGAAGCCATCGCGCCCGGCCGCCTTCGCGACCTCGGCGACCGCCGTCAGAATCTCGTCCGAACAGGTGGCGCCCGCGTTGTTGCCGATGTTGAAGACCGGCAGACGCCCCTCGAACAGAAACGGGATGTCGGAGCGGATCGAATGGCAGTCGTAGAGCACCACCATGGGATGGATTGTCCGCAGGCGCTCGACCTCCGCCGCCAGCGCCGCGTGATAGGGCGCGTGGAAGGCAAGGCGCCGGCGCTCCACTTCCGCGGCATCGGGCGCCTGGCCCGGTTTCCAGATCGGCCGGCCGTCGAAATCCGTCTCGGGCACGAGACCCGTCGTGTTCTGCCCGGGATAGAGCGATCGGCCGGAAGGATCGCGATTGGCGTCGATCACATAGCGATGGAAATTGGCGTGCACGACCGTGGCGCCGGGAAGGAGCCCGTCATAGAGCCGGTCGATATGCCAGTCCGTATCCGCCAAGGCCCGCCCGGTCGCATTGAGGGCGGCGGCGATATCGTTGGGCACGAAGGTGCCGCCATGGGGCTGGCCCAGGATGACGGGGCCGTCGCCCCGGATCACGCCGACCGGCGTCATGCCTCGACCCCTTCGAGGAAACGCGCGTGCAGGGGATTGAAACCGATCCGATAGGAAAGCTCGGCCGGATCCGCCACGTCGAAGACGGCGAGATCCGCGGCCTTGCCGACTTCGATGGAACCCGTCTCGTCGCCAAGGCCGAGCGCCCTGGCCGCATTGACGGTGACCCCCGCCAGCGCCTCCGCCGGGGTCAGGCGGAACAGGGTGCAGCCCATGTTCATGGTCAGCAGCAGGGAGGTCAGGGGGGAAGTGCCCGGGTTGCAGTCGGTCGAAAGCGCGATCGGCACCCCGGCCCCCTTCAGCCGCCCGATCGGCGGCATCTGGGTTTCGCGCAGGCAGTAGAAGGCACCGGGCAGCAGGGTGGCGACGGTGCCCGCCCGCGCCATGGCGGCCACGCCTGCCTCGTCCAGATATTCGATGTGATCCGCCGAAAGACCGTCGAACTGCGCGGCCAGCGCCGCCCCGCCGAGGTTGGAGAGCTGTTCGGCATGGATCTTCACGGGCAGGCCCAGGACCGTCGCCGCCTCGAACATGCGCCGGGTCTGCGCCACCGAGAAGGCGATCCCCTCGCAGAAGGCATCGACCGCGTCGACCAGTCCCTGGGCATGGGCGGCGGGCAGCACCTCATGGCACAGGAAATCGATGAAATCGTCCGGTCGGCCGGCGAATTCGGGCGGCAGGGCATGGGCCCCGAGAAAGGTGGTGCGGATCCGCACCTTGCGGTGCCGGGCCAGATCGCGTGCCACCCGCAGCATCTTCAATTCATTCTCGAGGTCGAGGCCATAGCCCGATTTCACCTCGACCGTCCCCGTCCCTTCCGCCAGCAGGGCGTCGAGGCGGCCGAGCGCGCCGGCCAGAAGCTGGTCCGCCGCGGCGGCACGGGTGGCCCGCACGGTCGACATGATGCCGCCGCCGGCCGCCGCGATCTCGGCATAGCTGGCGCCTTCGAGCCGCATCTCGAATTCCCGCGCCCGGCTGCCGCCATGGACGAGATGGGTGTGGCAGTCGATCAGTGCCGGCGTCACCAGCCGGCCGCCCAGATCGATATGGGGCCAGGCCGCGAATTGCCGCGGCAGATCCCCTCGCCCGCCGACGAATTGGATGCGACCATCGGCGACGACGATGGCGCCATCGTCCAGAAGGCCATAGCCGGAAGGTTCGGCCATGGTCGCGATGCGCGCTTTTATCAAGACAAATGATGCGGCGGACATACTCGGTTCCCTCAATCCCTGCGGAGAAACCGCTTGCCTTTCATCGTAGAGGCAACATTATTGTCTAGTCAATAAAAGGCAGGCCGATGACGGTGATTTTCGCGGATCAGGCCCTGCTGCCCGCGGGCTGGGCGACAGGGGTTCGGATCATCCTACGCCCGGATGGCGGGATCGGCACGGTAGAGGCCGGGGGCCGGGCCGAGCCCGGCGACCTGCGCGTCGCGATCTTGCTGCCCGCCCCCGCCAATCTGCACAGCCACGCGTTCCAGCGCGCCATGGCCGGCCTGACGGAACATCGCGGCCGGGGACGCGACAGTTTCTGGACCTGGCGCGACCTGATGTATCGCTTCACGGCCCATCTGACGCCGGACGACGTGCAAGCGATCGCCGCCCAGGTCCAGATGGAGATGCTGGAGGCGGGCTATGCCGCCGTCGCCGAATTCCACTACCTGCACCATGCGCCCGACGGCGCCGATTATGCCGACATCGGCGAGATGTCGGCCCGGGTGGCCGAAGCGGCGGCGGAGACCGGCATCGGCCTCACCCATCTGCCGGTGCTCTATGCCCATGGTGGCGCGGGCGGAAAGCCGCTGGAGCCGGCGCAGGGCCGCTTCGGCTGCGACCTGCCGCGCTTCGAGCGCCTGATGGCCTCGGCGGCGCGGGCGATCGCCGCCCTGCCGGCCGACTGCCGTCTCGGCATCGCGCCCCATTCGCTGCGCGCGACCACGCCCGACCTGCTGCGCGCCGCCACCACCGCCTTCGCCGGCGGCCCGATCCATATCCATATCGCCGAACAGATGCGCGAAGTCCGGGACGTCGAGGCATGGCTCGGCGCCCGGCCGGTCGCCTGGCTACTCGACAATCTGCCGATCGACGCCGCCTGGTGCCTGATCCACGCCACCCATATGACCGGGTCCGAAACCGAGGCCCTGGCCGGAAGCGGTGCCGTCGCCGGGCTCTGCCCGATCACGGAGGCCAATCTCGGCGACGGCCTCTTCCCCATGGCGGATTTCACCGGGGCGGGCGGCACCTATGGCGTCGGTTCCGACTCCAACGTCCGCATCGCCCTTGCCGAGGAATTGCGCCTGCTCGAATACGGCCAGCGCCTGTCCCATCAGTCGCGCGCCGTGATCTGCCCGGAAGACGCCTCGAACGGCCGAACGCTCTATGAGGCGGTCCTGGCCGGCGGCGGTCGGGCTCTCGGCCGCGACGCCGGCTGCATCGCGCCCGGCCGCCTCGCCGATCTCGTCGCGCTGGACGGTGACGCCCTCGCCCTCGACGGACGGAAGGGCGACCGCATTCTGGACGCCTGGCTCTTCGCCGGCGACGACCGCCTCGTCACCGACGTCTGGTCCGCCGGCCGCCATCAGGTCCGCAACGGCCGCCACGAGGCGCGCGACCGGATCGAGCCCCGCTACAGATCCGCGCTGCGCCGGCTCCTCGCCGCCTGAACGTCTTCCGACCGGCTCAGCGCGTGGGGCGCACCACCCGGCCCGGGCGGGCCCCGGTGTCCTCGTCATTCAGGCGCGTCACCTCGCCATGGGCCAGCGTCGCGAGATAGCCCGTCGAAAGCTGGAGGAAGCGGGCGCCGCCCGCCGGCAGGTCGGCATGGAGTTCCGGCATGTGGTCACGCAGATTGTCGAGGTCGATCACATTGACGTCCGCCCGTTTGCCGACCTCGAGCGTGCCGCGATCGGCGAAGCCGAACAGGCGCGCCGGCACCGACGTCGCCTTGGACACCACCAGTTCGACCGGCAGGCGCGCGCCCCGCGACCGCCCCCTGACCCAATGGGTCAGACCATAGGTCGGCATGGACATGTCGCAGATGAAACGGACATGGGCGCCGGCGTCCGAAAGCCCGGTGACGCTGTTCGGGTCCATCAGCATCTCGCGGCAGACGTCCAGATTGCCGTCGACGAAGTTGGAGCCGAGGAAAACGGCGACCGTCCGGCCCTCGTCCTCGAGCAGATAGTCGTAGAAATAGTCGACCGGATCCCGGTTCGCCGCCGCCGCCAGGGCGCCGATCGACTGGTCGAAGGTCGGTTCGTAGTCGAAGCCCGGGCCCATCTTGAACATCATGGGCAGCAGCATGGCGTAAAAGCCGGGCAAGGCATTCTCCGTCGCCCCCGGCCGACCGGTCGGCACATTGTCCTCGGCCAGGATCGCCGCCTTCACCTCGGGCTTGCGCAATTCGCGCAGCATTTCGGCCCTGGGCAGATCGGCGAGGCGCAGATAGGTCGGCCGGCGCATGAAGGGATGATAGGCGAGGAGCGAGGCCAGGAAGGTCACTGGCCTCGATGCGATCATCGGGGCGAGCTTCGCGCCCCGGCCGTTCTCGGCCGCCGTCGCGTCGAGCACGTCGCGCCAGACACCGGGCTGGGAGGCGATCTGCACGGTCGTGAAGACCACCCGCTGATCGGTCGCGCGCGACAGCCGCGCGAACATCGCCACCTCGTCCAGCAACGGCGCCTGTTCCGGCGGCAGTCCCGGCAATTGCCCGGTCGTGTTGGCGCCGATCGCCTGCAGCACGCCGCCGCCGCCCGCCTTCAGGCCCCGGGCGATGGCCAGAAGCTCGTCCTCCGCCGCGAAAGTACCGGGCACCGGGTCGCCGGAGAGCGAGCGGTGGCCCTGGATGCGCGAAGTCGAGAAACCGACGGCGCCCGCCCGCGCGGCGCCTTCGGCGATGGCCGCCATGCGCGCGACGTCCTCCGCCGTCGCCGCGTGGTCCCGGGTCGCGCGCTCGCCCATGACGTAGAAGCGAAGCGCGCCATGGCCGATCTGCGCGCCGACGTCCATGGTCCAGCGCCGGCCGTCGAGGTAATGGAGATAATCCTCGAAGCTCTCCCAGGCGCCCCAGGGCATGCCCTCGTGCAGCGCCGTGCCGGGAATGTCCTCGACCCCTTCCATGAGATCGATCAGGGCTTCCGCCTCGCCCGGCCTCACGGGGGCGAAGCCGACGCCGCAATTGCCCATGACGACCGTCGTGACGCCGTTCGCGGCCGAGCCTTCGAGCCGCTCGTCCCAGGTGACCTGGCCGTCGTAATGGGTGTGGGCGTCGATCCAGCCGGGCGTCACCAGCGCGCCATCGGCGTCGATCGTCCGCCGCGCCGGCCCGGTGATCCGGCCGATTTCCGCAATCGCGCCGTCCTTGATGCCGATGTCGGCCGTCCGCGCGGCGGCGCCGGTCCCATCCACCACGGATCCCGCCCTGATCACTGTATCGAACATCGTCCCCTCTCCCCGGTCCGGCCTTTCCGGCCGTTGTTTCGTCTTGCCCGGCCGGCCCCCGGCCGTCCGCCGATCCATTCCTGCCCCGTGCGGAAGTCCCTGTCGAGACGGAAAGCCGATCACCCAGGAAAATCCCCGGGCCCGGATCTTCTTGCGGCGCAGGCGATCGAGCGCCACGGCGACGATGACCACGATGCCGATGGCGGGAATTTGACGGCGGGACGAGATGCCGAGGATCGACGCGCCATCGATCAGCATGGTGTGGAACGGGACCTTCACACCCGGTTTCAAGGCGGATGACGTCCCGCCCCACCGGACCGGGTGGTCGCGCGCATTCCCGCTCTTCTCCGCCGACCCGCCTCGGGTGCATCATCCCGACGGTGATCGTCGGTGCGCGCTCGGGGTCGTCTTCGCGAACAAACCCTGCCGGGATTTCGCCGGTGGCGGCCTACACTACGCCTCGGGACACGACAATGAATGATCCGCTCGAACCGACAGGCCGCGCCGCGCGACACGATCTCTTTCTCGTGCGCCATGGCGAGACCGTCTGGAATCGTGAAAAACGGTTCCAGGGCCTGCGGGATTCGCCATTGACGGCGACCGGCCGCGACCAGGCTTCGGCGGCCGGCGATTGCCTGGCCCGCCTGCTCCACGACAGGCCGGGCCTGCCCTTGATCTGCAGTCCCCTGCCCCGGGCCCTGGCGACGGCTTCGATCATCCGCGGCCGCTGGCCGGGGCCGCCCCCGATCGCCGACGCGGCGCTTCGCGAGGTGGCGCTGGGCGACTGGGAAGGCCGTACACGGTCCGAGGTGAAGGCGGCCTGGGCCGCCCGCCTCGCGGCCGTGCCGAAACCCCAATGGTATTTCGAGGCGCCGGACGGCGAAGCCTATGACGCCGCCCGGCGGCGGGCGGAAGCTTTCCTCCGCGATCTGGCGGGTCCCGCCGTGGTGGTCACCCACAGCATCTTCGGCCGGCTGCTGCGGGGCGTTCACGAAGGCCTGGAGCGGGAGGCGACCGTGGCGCTGCCGGCGCCGCACGACGCGGTCTGGCATCTCGCGCCAGACGGCAGTGTGCGCCTGGTGTCGACCGCGAGCATGGCAGCCGACGGCGCGTCCGCGCTCAGGAGCTGATCCGGAGCCGCGCCTCGCGAAGGCCGTCCCGCGGCCGCCGGGTGCCCGACATGGTCTCAGGCCTTGAGGGCGGTCAGGCCGTGCAGGCCGATCACGGCTTCCTCGTCGCCGAGGGCCAGGGTCTTGGCGGCCAGTTTCGGCAGGTTTTCGCCGGCGGCCTTGGCCGTCTCGTCCGAGACCACGCAATCGACCATGAATTCCTTGGTCGCGTCCTGAAGCCGCGCCGCGACGGAGACCGTATCGCCGATGGCGGTCAACAGCAGGCCGCGAGACGGGTCGCCGATCACCGTGACGATCGCCGTGCCCGTATGGACGCCGATGCCGATACGCAGCGGAAAGGGCAGCGCGGCGGCGAACTTGTCGTTCAGCGCCTCCATGGTCGACAGCATCGCGCGCGAAGCGCCCAGCGCGCAGGAAGCGCCGGCCCCCTCCCGGTCGTCCAGGCCGAAGACCGCCAGCAGCCGGTCGGTCATGAAACTGTCGACGCGGCCGCCGTGGGCTTCCGCCTCCTGGCTCATCTCCTTGATGAAGGTGTTGATGATCAGCGTCATGTCATAGGGGGTGAGGCGCCGCGTCAGGCCGTTGAAGGCCCGGATGTCGACCACCACCACCGTGACCCGCCGCTCCGCCCCCCAGCGATAGGTATCGTCCATCGACTGCTGGCGCTCGGTCTGCGGCAGGATGGGCAACAGGATCTGCGCCGAAATATCGTCGGCGACCCGGAGCTGGCAGGCCAGGCGGACGTTCCCGGGCGCGCCGATCCGCTTCAGCATCGCCGCTTCCAGATCGTTGGGCGGCGGCAATTTGTCGGCCCCGACGCCGATCGCGACACGGCAGGTCGAACACCGCCCGCGCCCGCCGCACATCGCGGGATGGGGAACGCGGGCGATGCGGCTCGCCTCCAGCACGCTGGTCCCCTTGGTCACCTTGATCTCGCGATGGCCGACGAACCGGACGGTCGCCCGGCCGGCCCGGCGCCGCACGGTCTGCCGCACGCCGATGAACATCAGAACCGAGCCCGCCAGGCCGAGGAAGACGTATCGCGAGGTATCGATGATCGGATAGAGATGCTTGACCGGGTCGTCGTCCGCCGTCTCCGCGGCGGCCGCGCCGTAGTCGTCACGTCCATAGCCCCCGCCGTAGCTGCCGGCGGCGGGCGCCGGCGCCGGCTCGCGGGCCTGGCGCGTCGCGCCGATGAAGCCGGAAAAGGCCAGGATCGGCACGAGGACGACGAAAGCGGTCCAGAAATTGCGCCAGCGCCGGAACCCCTGGCGCGAGCGGAGCATCTGGGTCAGGCCGATGCAGCCATGGACCCAGGCGCACGTCAGGATGGCGAGTTGCAGATCCGCCCGTGAATCCCAGAGCCACGCCAGCACCTTGCCGTATTCGACTTCGTCCGGACGCCCCCAATGGCCGATCCGCATGGTCACCACATGATCGATCACCAGATAGGGGATCGTCAGGCCGAGCAGGATCTGCACCGCCTCGTCCCAGGGCATCCAAAGGGTGCGCCGCCGGAGCAGGCGCCGCAGCACCAGCGTCAAATGGACGACGAAGGCGCCGTAGAGCAGCACCGTCCCGGGCCAAGTCTGCCACAGCCAGACGCGCCAGGTCTGCACCTCGGTCATGACCTCGAGCCCGATGATGCCCATCGCATGATTGATCAGATGCAGAGAGACGAAGACGAACATGACGATGCCCGACCACAGCCGCAGCGAGGTCTCGATCGCCATCAGACGGGAACGGGGGCCGAGCGCCTCGGCGGTGAGCGGCGCGTCACTCATCGGCGCGCACCTCGGGCAGGGGTCGAAAGGTCACGGGCGGGGTCCGGCGGTCATGCGGGGATCAAAAGCCGCGCGCGGCTTCGGTGCGCAGGCGCATGGCCAGGTTCCGAGCCACCGCCAGGGAAAAATCGGGCTTGTCGTGCATCAGGCGAAAGAAACTGTCGCGGTCGAGGCGCAGCAATTCGAGGTCCGAGACGGCACGCACGGTCAGCGAGCGTTCGGCGTCGCAGAGCACGCCGACCTCGCCGATCACCGCGCCCGGGCCGTCGACGCCGAAGCGCTGGAGCCCGTCCCCGCCCTCGCGCACGAATTCGACGTCGCCGTTCAGCACGATATAGACCGCGTCGGAAGGATCGCCGCCGTGGCACAGCGTTTCCCCGGTCGACAGGCGGACCCGGTCGCTGAGACAGGCCAGCAGGCGCATCGAACCGGCGTCCGTGCCCCTGAAGTTGGGCGTCTCCTGCAAGGTCGAAATTTCAGACTCGAGCGCCATCGTCCCTTCCTCTCCTGCCGGCCCATCATATAGCCGGACCCCTGCCAAAGCGATAAGCCAATGCCCGACGGCGACAGCCTCAAGCGCCGCCCGACACCAGGCGCCCCCCCTTGAACCGATAGACGGCGTCGAACCCCTCGGCTTCGTCGCCGTCGCCTAGGCTGGTGATCAGGGTGCGTCCCGCCATCGCCCGGCGCACCCCGTCGAGCAGGGTCGCCGCATCCGCGGCCGGCAGCGCGCCGAGCGTGCCGTTCAGCACCAGAATCTCGGGCCGGCGCAACAGGGCGCGCGCCACGGCGAAACGCGCCCGCTGCTGCGGATGCAGATTCTGCCCGCCCTTGCCGACATCGAAGCGCATACCGAGATCGAACACGGTCTCGTCGAGGCCGAGTTCGGTCAGGACCGCGGTCACCAGGGGCACGATCCTGTCGCGCATATGCATCTTGTCGCCGGCGATGCGCCCGAACAGCAGGTTGTCCAGCATGGGGGCCTGACGCATGTAGCGGTCGTAGTCGTAGAATTCGATCGCGTCCCGCAGTTCGTGCGGCAGGTGGCGCTGGAAACTCTGGCGTGCCCTGAGCAGCCGGGCGCGGAATTCCGGCGTCAGCAGGCCGATGCGATGCCGGGGCTCGATGAATTCGAATACGAGTTCGAGAAGCTCGCCGCGAAGCGCCGGCGTCGGCCCCCAGTCCCCCTGCTTCGCCAGGGCGTCGAGAACATCCGTCAGTTCCTCGACCAGGGACGGCGAAAGGAAGGAGTAGCGCTCGAACACCGGATGGTCGGGCGGCAGGCCGGCGAATGTCTCGACCGCCATTTCGGCGATCTTCCGCCCGCCGGCGAGCAGCGATCCCAGCAACCCCTCGGCTTCGAGGATCGACAGGGTGAAGGGATCATGGGCGAGGCCCGTCCCCTTCAGCCGGCCGCCGACGGGAATGCCGAACATCAGGTTCTCCCCGATCGTGGCCTGCCTGTTGTAACGCGTGGCATCGAAGCGTTCGATGACATGGGTCAGGCCCGCCGTCTCGATCCGCTCGTGCAGCAGGCGCCGCGCGGCGACGATGCGGTCGGCCGTGTGATCCAGGAATTCGCCTTCGAGCCTCGAATTCAGGCCGAGGCGCCGGACATGCTCGTTCCCGCCGACCGCGTCGATCGCCTCGTGCAGGCGCCGGCTCAGGGTCTCGGGTCCCTCCCCCGGGCCGAGCCGGCTGTAATCGACGTCGTCCTCGCCCGGTGCCGCGGTCATCCGGCGCAGGCCGATCAGCAGATTGTCGCGCAGCGAACCGGCGGAAAGATCGGGCGACGGCCCGCAATAGGTGAGATGCCGGGCCAGCGTCGCCTCGGGAAAGGACGAAAGATCACAGTCGCCCACGGCGATCGAGCCTTCGTATTCGGTGATCTGTCGGCCGATCAGGCGGCACAGGACGTCGCGCGCGCCGCCCACCTCGTCCAGGAAGGCGATATGGCCGGGCCGGGCCAGCGTGAGCGACAGGCGATCCAGCACATGGCCGCCACGGCCATCGCCGATCGAGACGGAACGGATTTCGATCGGCGCGCCGCTCGCCGGAAAGCCGTTTCCGCCCGCCGCCTCGTCGAAGGGCGGCAGCAGCTTCGACGGCGAGAACTGCTTGATCACCTGCTCGTATTTGATGGTCACGTCCTGGCGCTGCTGATCCCAGTCGATCAATTCCTTGATCGGCGGCGGCAGGTCGCGGTAGGCGGCGATGACGGCGATCAGCTGCCCGATGTCCATCTCGCCGCGCAGCGCGAAATAGCCGCCGACCGAATAGAAGGCGAAGGGCGTCACCTGGGACAGCATGTTGTTCAGGAACTTGACGGCGAACTTCCGCTTGAACAGCCGCGCGCGGATCGTGAACAGCGTGCCCAGCCGGTTCGCGACATCGGCATCGACATCGGCCGAGGCGCCGAAGGTATGGACGGTCGACGCCGTTTCCACGACCTCGCCGATCCGGCCGGCGAAGCGCCGCGATTCGATCTGGCGCATCCGGCCCAGGCGAAGCTGCTCGCGCCGCAGCAGCGGGATGATCACGGCCTGGACGGTCACCACCGCCGCCGCCGCGATACCCATCCAGACGCTCTGGACGAAGATGAAGATCAGCGCCGTCGCCGCCTGGGTGCCCAGGAAGACCGGCTGGATGAAGGCATCGCCGATGAAGCCGCCGATCGGATCGACCTCGTCCTTGATCATGCTGGCGGCTTCCGCCGGCTTGACCGCGGCGACGTCTTCCGGACGAAAGCGGAGCAACAGCACGAAGAGGTCGTGTCGCATCCGGCGGAGCATCGTCTCGCCCAGCACCCCCTTGCGGAGATTGATGAAATACTTGAAGGCGCCGTTCACGAAGACGAGCGCCAGGAACCAGCCGCTCAGCACCAGAAGGAAGGGCAGCCGTTCCAGGTCCAACCCCTCGCTGATCACCAGATTTCCGCCCCCCAGAAACGCCGGCAGGCCGATCTTCATGTCGAACAGGGTCGCCGTCAGGTTGCCGTCGGCGAAGGCCCTGCCCTGGATGGCGTCATTGGCGATCTGTTTCGGAACTTCCAGCGAAATCCAGTAGAACGGCAGTGAAATAATGATGACCGCCAGCAAGACGAGCTGCTGCCCCTTGCTGTGGCGCCAGGCGTAGCGAAACAGATTGGTGTCCAAAGACCGTCTCTCCGGGTTGGCCGCGCTCAGACCGCGAGGCATGGTGGCGTGGCATGACTTTCGAGACAACTGCGAACCGCTGGACAAGAAGCGGAGGCCACTGCATTGATGTCCTTGTCAGATTCTGAGCCCGTAGTTCCTGCGTTGGGGGGCGCCATTCATGTCTTGGTTCGAGCGGAGTTTCGCCGCCGTTGCACCTGATGAGGGCGGCCGCGAATTGCGCATTCTGATGTACAGCCACGACACATACGGGCTGGGCCATCTGCGCCGGTCGCGGGCGATCGCCAATACCCTGATGTCGGCTCATCCGCGCGCCTCGATCGTCATCGTCTCGGGCTCGCCCGTCATCGGCAGTTTCGACTTCGCACACGGGGTCGACTATGTGCGCGTGCCGGGGGTCGTGAAACTGCCGGACGGGACCTACAACACCCACAACCTCAACATGTCGCTCGACCAGGCGGTCGACATGCGGAAGGGCATCATCCTGGAAAGCTGCCGGATCCTGGAGCCCGACATCGTCATCGTCGACAAGGAGCCGACGGGGTTTCGCGGCGAGCTGCTGCCCGCCCTGGCCCTCTCCAGGGCCCGGGGTGCGCGCATCATTCTGGGCGTGCGCGACGTGCTCGACGCGCCCGAGGCCCTGGTGCCCGAATGGAGCCGCAAGGGTGCCGCGACGGCGCTGGCCGATTATTACGACGACATATGGGTCTATGGCCTGCGCGAGTTCTATGCACCGCTGGATGCCCTGCCCCTGCCCGCCTCGCTGCGCCAGCGAATCGTCTATACCGGCTATCTGCGGCGCGAACTGCCGCCGCGCCAGCCGCTCACCCGCTATCCCCGCCTGACCCGGCGGCCCTTCCTGCTGGTCACCGCGGGCGGCGGCGGCGACGGTCACGAGATGATCGACTGGGTCCTGTCCGCCTACGAGCGGGACCGCAATCTTCCCTATGCCGCCCTGGTCGTCTTCGGCCCCTTCATGCCCCGCGAGAGACGCGCCCTGTTCCTCGAACGGATCGCCCGTCTGCCCGACGTCGAGGCCCTGACCTTCGATTCGGGGCTGGAGCATCTGATGAACGATGCCGCCGCGGTCATTTCCATGGGGGGCTACAATACGTTCTGCGAGATTCTGTCCTTCGACAAGCGGGCCCTGATCCTGCCGCGCAGCTCGCCCCGCATGGAACAGATGATCCGGACCGAAAGGGCCAGCAGTCTCGGCCTGCTTCGCTACATCGAAGCCGCCAACCTCGATGCCGGCGCCAGCCACGATGCCGAGGCGATGGCCGCCGCCATCCGCGCCCTGCCGGACCAGCCTCTGCCCTCGACCTGCCTCCTGCCCGACATGCTGGGCGGTCTGGACCGGATTGCGACATTGAGCAACGAATTGGCCGTCTCGCCCACGGCCGAGTCCACGCGGCGCTCGGCCGAGGGCAGCGCCGAATGAGGGTGGAGCCGGCCCGGCGCCTCGCGATCGTGTTGAAGGGCTATCCAAGACTGTCCGAAACCTTCATCGCCCAGGAAATCCTGGCCCTCGAACAGGCGGGGCTTGATCTCGAGATCTGGTCCCTGCGCCATCCGACCGACGGCAAGCGCCACCCCCTGCATCAGGCGATCCAGGCGCCGGTCCGCTATCTGCCCGAATATCTGCGCGACGAGCCGTTCCGGGTTCTGAAGGGCCTGATTTCGGGCCTTCGGCGGCGCGGCTTCCTCCGGGTGCTCGGCTTCTTCTGGCGCGATTTGCGGCGCGATCCCAGCGCCAACCGCCTGCGCCGGCTGGGTCAGGCGCTGGTGATGGCGCGGGAGATGGCGCCGGAGATCCGCCGCCTGCATGTCCATTTCCTGCATACGCCGGCCTCGGTCGCCCGTTACGCCTGCCATCTGACCGGCCGGACCTTCAGCTTTTCCGCCCATGCCAAGGACATCTGGACGACGCCCGACTGGGAATTGCGCGAAAAGATCGCCGACAGCGCCTGGGGCGTCACCTGCACCCGGCAAGGTCACGAGAAACTCTCCAACCTTGCGCCCGACGGCGACAGGGTCGCCCTAGTCTATCACGGGCTCGATCTTCAGCGCTTTCCGGCGCCGCCCGCCCGGGCCGCCAGCGCGTCCGGTGCGCCTGTCGCCCTGGTCACCGTGGGGCGCGCGGTCGAGAAAAAGGGCTTCGACGATCTTCTGTCCGCCCTGGCCCTGATGTCGGCCTCGAACCCGTCGTGGCGCCTGGTCCATATCGGCGGCGGCGCCCTGGTCGAGTCGCTCGACGCGCAGGCCCGGCGCCTCGGCATCGTCGATCGCGTCCGCTTCATGGGCCCGCTGGCGCAGGATGGCGTGATCGAGGCACTGCGCGCCGCCGACGTCTTCGTCCTCCCCTGCAAGGAGGGGAAGGACGGCGACCGCGACGGCCTGCCCAATGTCATCATGGAGGCGGCGACCCAGGCCTTGCCGATCGTCTCGACCCGCTTCGCCGGGGTGCCGGAATTCGTGCGCGACGGGATCGAAGGCATTCTGGTGCCGCCCGGCGACCCGCCGGCCCTGGCGCGGGCCCTCGCCAAGCTGACCGCCGATCCGGCGCTTCGTCTCGACATGGGACAGGCGGCGCTTCGGCGCATCGCCGATTTCTCGTTCCGGACGGGGGTCGAAACCCTGTTGGCGAAACTCGGCCGCGATCCTTCGCCGTGCCCCCGGTCATAGGCTTCCACGCCCCGCTGAAGAGCCCGGATGATCCGGTCCCGTCCGGCGACCGGACGATGGCGCGTCTTCTTCTGACGGCGCTCCGGCAGGCCGGCTACGATCCCGTGCTGGCCAGCAGCCGCCGGCTCTACGACGGTTCGGGCACCAGGGCCGAGACGATCGCCGCCGCCCGCGCCGAAGGCGAAGCCCTGAGCACGGCATGGGCGGCCGGGCCCGCGGCCTCGCGCCCCGCGCTGTGGTTCACCTATCACGTCTATTACAAGGCGCCGGATGTGATCGGCCCCCTGGTCGCCCGCCGTCTGAACATTCCCTATGTCGTCGCCGAAGGCTCCCGCGCGGCGAAACGCGCGGCCGGCCCCTGGGCGGCAGGCCATGCCCTGGCGGAGGCGGCGCTGGACCAGGCGGCCGCGATCCTGATCCTGAACGAGGCCGATCGGCCGGGCCTGGCCGCCGCCGCTCCACCCGGCCAGCACCTGACCGCCTTTCCCCCCTTCGTCGATCCGGCGGATTGGCCGGACCACGACGGCGGGTCAGCGGTGCGCGCGCCCCTGGACCTGCTGACCGTCGCCATGATGCGCGAGGGCGACAAGCTCGATTCCTACCGCCTGCTGGCAGACGCCCTGAGCCGCTGCGCCGACTTGCCTTGGCGCTTGCGGATCGTCGGCGACGGCCCGGCCCGGCCGGCCGTCGAAGCAATGTTCCGGCCCTTCGGCGATCGGGTTTCCTGGCACGGCAGGCTCGAGCGCGCGGCGCTGTCGCTTCTCTATCGGACGGCCGGGCTGCTGATCTGGCCGGCGGTGAACGAAGCCTTCGGCATGGTCTTTCTCGAAGCCGCCCTGCACGGCTGTCCGTCCCTCGCAGGGAATGTCGGCGGGGTCGGCGGCGTGATCCGCGACGGCGAAACCGGTCTCCTCGTCCCGCCGGGCGATCCCGCCGCCCTGGCGACCGCCCTTGCCGGCCTGGCCGACGCGCCCGGCCGCGCGGCGGACCTCGGCGCGGCGGCGCGGCGCTTCGTCCTCGGCGAACGGACGCTGGCCGCCGCCGCCGCCCGGCTGAAGCTGATACTCGACCCGATCCTGAAGGAGGCGGCGTCATGCCCCATGCCGTCCTGATCGTCGTCACCCATCTGCTCGGTGTCGGTCACCTGACCCGGGCCGCCGCGCTGGGTCGCGGTCTCGCCCAGGCGGGCCATGACGTCACCCTGGTGACCGGGGGCCGGCCGGCCCCGCTGGTCCGGACCGACGGGTTGCGGGTCGTGCAATTGCCGCCGGTCCATTGCCGGGGCGTCGATTTCCGTACCCTGCTGGGCGACGACGGCCAGCCGATCGGCGATGCGGTTCGCCGCGACCGGATCGACGGTATTCTTGATGCCCTGGGAACGTCCCGGCCCGACGTCGTCGTGACCGAGACCTTCCCCTTCGGCCGGCGCCAATTGGCGGCGGAATTCCTGGCGCTGCTGGAAGCGGCCGCCCGGCGCCCCGTCCGGCCCGCCGTCCTGGCCTCGGTCCGGGACATCCTGAACCCGCCGTCCCGCCCGGAAAAAGCGGCCGAGGCCCTGGAGAGGCTGGGCGCCTATTACGACGGCGTGCTGGTCCATGGCGATCCGGCCGTGACCGCGCTCGGCGCCTCCTGGCCGGTGAACGAAGCCCTGGCCCGGCGCCTTCGCTATACCGGTTATGTCGCGGAAGACCGTCCGGCGGCCCCACAAGTCACCGATGAGAGCGGGGAGATCTTCGTCTCCGGCGGCGGCAGTGCGGCCAGCCTGCCGCTGTTCCGCGCCGCCGCCGATGCCGCCGCCACTTGGCCGGGGGCGGAGCGCTGGCGTCTCTTCATCGGTCATGGCGTGCCGGCGGCGGATTTCGACGCGCTGGCCGGCCGGGCCTCGGCCAGGCTGGTGGTGGAACGGGCCCGTGCCGACTTCACCCGCCTGCTGCCCGGTGCCGCCCTGTCGGTCAGCCAGGCGGGCTATAACACGATGATCGACCTCGCCATCGCGCGGGCCCGTGCCGTGGTGGTGCCCTTCGAGCAGGGAAACGAGGCGGAGCAGCGCCTGCGCGCCCAATGTTTCGCCGCGAGCGGCCTGGTCGAAGTGGTGCCCGAAGCCGATCTGACGCCCGCCACGCTGGCCGCCGCCGCGCATCGCGCCCTGGCCAAGCCCCGGCCGGCGGCAAGTCCGCTCGATCTCGGCGGTATCGAAGGGGGGTGCCGCGAAATCGAGGCGGCGGCCGAAGCCGCGACCGCAGTGGCCGTGGCCGAAGCGGCGCTGGACCAAGCTCTCGATGGCGCCGCCAAGGTCGGCCTGACCCTCGATTTCTGGTGGCGCGACGATGATGCGGTGGCGCCGGGGCCCGCCCTCGACCGCCTCCTCACGCTGGCCGAGACGGCCGATACCCCGCTTGCGCTCGCCGTCATCCCGGCGCTGACCGGGCCTGCACTGGCCGATCGACTAGCCACGACCGCCGCCGATGTCGCCGTCCTGGTGCATGGTCTTGCTCATCGGAACAATGCCCCGCCCGGCGCCAAGAAGCAGGAACTCGGCTTCGGCCCGCCGGCCTCGATCGCCGCCGACCTGGGCCGGGCGATGGCCCAATGCCGGGCCCTGTTCGGTACGCGCGCCCTGCCCGTCCTGGTCCCGCCCTGGAACCGGATCGACCCCGCCGTCGCCGAACTGCTGCCCGCCCAGGGTTTCACCGGCCTCTCTACCTTCGGCCCGCGCGCCCGCTGGACCGTGCCGGGGCTTTCGATCGCCAATACCCATCTCGATCCGATCGACTGGCACGGCGGCCGGAGCCTGGCGCCCGTGCCGGCGCTTCTGACCGGTCTCGCGGCCCGGATCGCGGCCATCGTCGACGGCCGCTCGCCGGCGGAACCGCTCGGCATCCTGACCCATCACCTGGTGCATGATCCCTGGGTCTGGCACTGGCTGGAACGACTGCTGCGCCTGTTGCGCCGATCCCCCGCCGTTCGCTTCGTCGGCCCGGCTCGGGCCTTCGAGTAGACTTGCGCCGGGCCACGGGCTGGCCGATCATCGTCGCCGACCTTCGCACCGCCAGAGGCCCGGGCATTTGATGGCTGAACCCACGACCGGCCGCCGCGAACTGCTGGACATCCGGAATCTCGGCGTCAGTTTCGAGACCGCCACGGGCCCCGTCCAGGCCTTGCGGAACGCGCAATTCGCGATCCCCCGGGGCCGCACCTTCGCCCTGGTCGGCGAATCCGGCTCGGGCAAGTCGGTGACCGCCCAGGCGATCATGGGGCTGCTGCCCGCCAACGGCCGGATCACCGGCGGTACTATCGAATTCTTCGGCAAGCGCGACGGCGGCGCGGTCGACATCGCCCGCCTTTCGCCGTCGTCCAAGGCCATGCGGGCCCTTCGCGGCGACCGTATCGCCATGATCTTCCAGGAACCCATGTCGTCCCTGTCACCGGTCCATACCGTGGGCAATCAGGTGACCGAGGCGATGCGCATCCACACGCGGGCCAGCCGGGCCGAAGCGGCGGATGCTGCCATGGCGCTGTTCCACCGGGTCGGCTTCCGGGACCCGAAAGCGATGCTGCGCACCTATCCCTTCGAACTGTCGGGCGGCATGCGCCAGCGCGCCATGATCGCCATGGCCCTGATCTGCGATCCCGTGCTGCTGATCGCGGACGAGCCGACCACCGCCCTCGACGTCACGACCCAGGCCCAGATCCTGCATCTGATCCGCGAGTTGCAGGACGAGCGCGACATGGCGGTGCTGCTGATCACCCATGACCTCGGCATCGTCAATACGATGGCGGACGAGATCGCCGTCATGTTCCGGGGCGAAATCATGGAAAGCGGCACGCGCGACCAGCTCCTGCGTGATCCACGGCATCCCTATCTCCGGGCCCTGATGCGGGCCGTGCCGCGCTTTCACATGATGCCGGGCGAACGCCTGGTGCCGCTTCGCGAGATCCGCCTGCCGGCCGTGGCCGAGGCCCCCGCATCGCCCGGCGCACCGCGCGACGTATTGTCGGTCGAGGGAATTTCCAAGAGCTTCTACCCCCGCGCCGCCCCCTGGGCCCGCAAGCGCCAGGCGATCCCCGCGGTGACCGACGTCGGTTTCACCCTGAAGGCGGGGCGGACGCTCGGCATCGTCGGCGAGTCCGGCTCGGGCAAGACCACGGTGGCGCGGATCGTGACCCGTGCCCTGGCACCCGATGCCGGCCGTATCCGCTTCGACGACGGCAGCGGCCTGACCGATATCACCGACCTCGACCCCGGCCGGTTGAAGGCCTTCCGGCGCTGGATCCAATATGTCTTCCAGGATCCCCATTCCAGCCTCGATCCGCGCATGACGGTCGAACAGATCCTGACGGAACCGCTGACGGTGCACCGCGACGGCACGCCGGCCCAGCGGCGCGAGCGGGCGGCCGAGCTGATCGAGCTGGTCGGCCTGAACCGGCGGCATCTGAAGCGGTACCCGCACTCCTTCTCTGGCGGCCAGCGCCAGCGGATCGGCATGGCCCGCGCGCTGGCGCTCTCGCCCTCGGTCATCGTCTGCGACGAGCCCACGTCGGCGCTCGACGTCTCGGTCCAGGCGCAGATCCTGAACCTGCTGCGCGACCTTCAGGCGCGGCTGGGCCTGTCCTATCTCTTCGTCTCGCATAATCTGGCCGTGGTCGATTACATGGCGGACGACATCATGGTCATGTGCCGGGGCATGGTGGTCGAACGCGCGCCGCGCGCGCGCCTGTTCAGTGCCCCCGTGCATCCCTATACGAAAGTGCTGATCGCCGCCGTGCCCGATCTCGACATCGACCGCCCGCTGGATGTCGCGGCGGCGGGCGCCGTGCTGCGCCCCGGCGATTGGCCGGAACCCTTCCGGATCGGGCCGGAGCCGGCGCGAAGCGCCATGGTCGAAGTGGCGCCCGATCATTTCGTCCGCTATGGCGACGCCGCCATCGGGGCCGTCGCATGATCCGCCGCCTGTTCCTCCTCGTCGCCCTGGCGCTGGCGCCGGCGGCCGCGGGGGCGGTCTCGCCCGGCGCCGGCGAGGTGCCCATGCTGGCCCCTGCGGTCGCCGCCGGCACGCTGCCGCCCATGGCGGAACGCTTGCCCCGGCAGCCGCTGGTCGCCGATTTCGCGGCGGAAGGGCGGGCGGAGGGACGCCATGGCGGCGAATTGCGCATGCTGGCGGCCAAGGCGCGGGACCTCCGCTATGTCTCGGTCATGGCCTATACGCGGCTGGTCGGCTATGACGCCTCCCTCCACCTGAAGCCCGATCTCCTGCTCGCTGTGGAGAACGAGGGAGACAAGGTCTTCACCTTCACGCTGCGCGAAGGTCATCGCTGGTCCGACGGCGCCCCCTTCACGACCGAGGACTTCCGCTACTACTGGGAAGACGTCGCCAACAATCCGGCCCTCTCCCCGGCTGGCCCGCCCAGCGTCTTCCGGGTCGACGGCGAATTGCCCGAGGTCGAAATCCTGTCGCCGACCCGGATCCGCTATTCCTGGCACAGGCCCAATCCGGTCTTCCTGCCGTCGCTCGCCCTGCCGCGCCCGGCCTTCATCTATGCGCCGGCCCATTACCTTCGACAGTTCAACGCCCGCTATGTCGATCCGACCAGACTGGCGGCGGAAGCGGCGCGACGCGGTCTGTCGTCCTGGGCAGCACTCCACAACAAGATGGACGAGCCCTACGACTTCTCGAACCCGGACATGCCGACGCTGGGCCCCTGGACCGTCGTGACCGCAGCGCCGGCGCAGCGCTTCGTCTTCGAGCGGAACCCCTATTTCCACCGGGTCGATCCGGCCGGGCAACAACTGCCCTATGTCGACCGCATCGTGGTTTCGCTCGCCGCCCCCAGCCTGTTCGCCGCCAAAGCGAATGCGGGCGCTGTCGATCTCCAGGCGCGCGGTCTCGCCATGGCCGACATCCCGGTCCTGAAGGAGGGGGAGGCGACCCATGATTACCGCACCCTGCTCTGGCCCAAGGCCGAAGGCTCGGCCTTCGCCCTCTATCCCAATCTCACCACCAATGATCCGGTCTGGCGGGCCGTGTTGCGCGACGTCCGCTTTCGCCGGGCGCTGTCGCTGGCGATCGACCGGCACACGCTGAACAATTCGCTGTGGTTCGGCCTCGGCGTCGAAGGCAACAACACGATGGCGCCGGCCTCGCCCCTCTATTCCGAGGCGAACCGCGGCCTCTATGCCACCTTCGACCCAGCCGAGGCGAACCACCTGCTCGACGCCATGGGCCTGACCGCGCGGGATGCTTCCGGCACCCGCCTGCTGCCCGACGGCCGGCCGCTTCGCCTCATCGTCGACGTCGAGGGCAAGGCCGGCACGCTGATCGACGCGCTCGAGATTACCGCTGAATTCTGGGCCGACGTCGGTGTCCGCCTGTTCATCAAGCCCGGCGACATCGCCAATATCCGCAACCGTTCCTATGCCGGCGATACCCTGATGGTGGCATCGACCGGTTTCGACAATGCCCTGGCGACGCCCGAAATGGTGCCGACCGGCCTTGCCCCGGTCGAACAGGCGAATTTCGCCTGGCCGAAATGGGGCCAGTACCACGAGACCGCCGGCAAGCTGGGCCAGGCGCCGGACATGCCGGGGGCGCAGCGCCTGATGAGCCTCTATAATGCCTGGTGTCACAGCGGCGGCATGGCCGAAAAGCAGGCGATCTGGGCCGAGATGCTGGCGCTGCACGCCGAAAATCAATGGATCATCGGCACCGTCTCCGGCGACATCCAGCCCGTCGTCATCGCCGGGCAATTGCGCAATGTGCCGGAATCGGCACCCTTCGCCTGGGAACCCGTGGCCCTGATCGGCGCCTATCGCATGGACGAATTCTTCTACGGGGGCCGGCCATGACGCGCTATTTCCTGCGCCGTTTCGCGACCATGGCGGTCACCCTGCTGGCGATTTCCGTGCTGATCTTCGTGGTGATCAAGCTGCCGCCCGGCGATTTCCTGACCATGCGCATCCAGGAGCTGATGGCCGAGGGCGACAGCGCCGCCGCGGCCAAGGCCGATTTTCTGCGCCGCGCCTATGGCCTCGACCTGCCCGGCTGGCAGCAATATCTGTCGTGGATCGGGCTCTGGCCCCGGGCCGGTGCCTATTCCGGCCTGCTGCAGGGCAATTTCGGCTGGTCCTTCGAATACGACCTGCCGGTGATCGATGTCGTGGGCGACGCCCTGGGGGCGACCCTGATCGTCAATCTGGCCGCGCTGGTCTTCATCCATCTGCTGGCCATTCCCCTTGCCGTCTTCACCGCCGTCCGCCGGCGGGGCATCGTGGCCGAGGCCATCACCTTCCTCGCCTATCTGGGCCTTGCGACGCCGAGCTTCCTGCTGGCCCTGATCCTGCTCTTCTACCTCAATCGCTGGTTCGGCATTTCGATCGGCGGTCTGGTCGATCCCGATCTCGCCGATGCGCCCTTCTCGCTCGAGAAGCTCGGCTCGATCACGGTTCATCTGATCGTGCCCATCGTGGTGATCGCGCTCGCCAGCACGGCCGCCATGATCCGCCGCATGAAGGCCAATCTGCTGGACGAATTACACAAGCCCTATGCCGTGACGGCGCGGGCCAAGGGCCTGGGCCCGACCCGCGCCCTGCTGAAATATCCCTTCCGCATGGTGCTCAACCCCTTCGTCGCCGACATCGGCAACATGCTGCCGGGCCTGATTTCAGGTTCGGTCCTGGTCTCGCTGGTCTTGAGCCTGCCGACGGTTGGGCCGATCCTGGTTCAGGCGCTGCGCATGCAGGACCAATATCTGGCAGGTTTCATCCTGCTCTTCGTCGCCGTGCTGACCGTCGTCGGCATGCTGATCGCCGATCTGGTCCTGGCCCTGATCGACCCGCGCATCCGTTTCGGGAAATGACCTGATGGCCGGCGAAATTCCCCATTACGTCAATCCGGCGCCCTTCGATCCCGCCGCCGGCGAGACCATGAGCGCCCGCGAGGAGCGCTATTACCGCGCCTCCTCGCTTCGCCTGATCTGGTGGAAGTTCAGGACGCATCGCCTGGCGCTGCTCGCCCTCGTCCTGCTCGGCACGCTCTATGTCACCCTGCCCTTCGTCGAGGTGATCGCGCCCTATGGCCTGCAGTCGCGCCACGGCGACCACATCTATGCGCCGCCGCAACGCGTGCATCTGTTCCACGACGGCGATTTCGTCGGCCCCTTCGTCTACGCCTATCGCTTCGAATTCGACCGCGAGAAATTCCAGCGCCGCTATGTCTCCGACGAGAGCACGCCGCAGCCGCTCCGCTTCTTCTGCCGTGGCGAGCCCTACCGGCTCTGGGGCCTGTTCGACGCCGATTTCCACCTTCTGTGCCCGCCGTCCGGCGGCACCGCCTTCCTCCTCGGCACCGACCGGCTGGGGCGGGACATGCTGTCGCGCATCACCTATGGCGCGCGCATCTCGCTGACGGTCGGTCTGGTCGGCATCGCCATATCCTTCGCCCTGGGCCTCACGCTCGGGGGGCTGGCCGGCTATCTGGGCGGGTCGGTCGACTATCTGGTGCAGCGGGTGATCGAGATCCTGCGCTCCCTGCCCGAACTACCGCTCTGGCTGGCGCTTTCGGCTGCCCTGCCCGCCCATTGGAGCCCGATCCTCGTCTTCTTCGGCATCACCCTGATCCTGGGGCTGCTGGACTGGCCGGGCCTCGCCCTGGCGGTCAGGGCCAAGCTCCTCTCGCTGCGCGCCGAGGATTATGTCCGCGCGGCCGAGTTGATCGGCGCCTCGCGTCGGCGGATTATCGCGCGCCATCTGATTCCCAATTTCATGAGCCACCTGATTGCCAGCGCGACCCTTTCCATCCCGGCCATGATCCTGGGCGAGACGGCCCTGTCCTTCCTGGGCCTCGGCCTGCGGCCACCGGTGACCAGTTGGGGTGTCCTGCTGAACGAGGCCCAGAACCTGGCCGCCGTCACCCTCTACCCGTGGCTGCTGGTGCCCATGATTCCCGTCATGGCGACCGTGCTAGCCTTCAACTTCCTGGGCGACGGGCTGCGCGATGCGGCCGACCCCTATAGCTAGAATGGTTGTTTCATGAATGATTTCGCCGCCGAAGCGCTTGCCCGGATCGCCGAGCGCCGGGCGCTGGTCGGCATCGTCGGCCTCGGCTATGTCGGCCTTCCCCTGGCGCTCGCGGTCTGCCGCGCCGGCTTTCGCGTGCTCGGCTTCGACATCGATTCAAGACGCGTCGCCGGCCTCAATCAGGGCGACAGCCAGATCAGGCATATCCCATCCGCCCCGGTCCGGGCGGCGGTCGAGGCCGGGCTCTTCACCGCGACCGACGATTTCACCCGCCTCGCCGAGCCCGACGCGATCCTGATCTGCGTGCCGACGCCCCTGACCCGTCAGCGCGAGCCCGATCTTTCCTATGTCGCGCGCACGGTCGAGGATATCGCCAAGACCCTTCGCCCCGGCCAGTTGATCGTGCTGGAAAGCACCACCTATCCCGGCACGACCGAGGATGTGGTGAAGCCGATCCTGGAGCGCGGCGGCCTCCTGTCCGGCCGGGATTTCTTCCTCGCCTTCTCGCCCGAGCGGGAAGATCCGGGCAATGCCAGTTTCGGCACGCAGGACATTCCCAAGGTCGTGGGCGGCGACGGGCCGGCGGCGCTCGCCATGGCCACGGCGCTTTACGGTGCCTTCGTCACCGGCACCGTGGCCGTGACCTCGCCCGCCGCTGCCGAGGCGGTGAAACTGACGGAGAACATCTTCCGCGCCGTCAACATCGCCCTCGTCAACGAATTGAAGGTCGTCTACGACGCCATGGGGATCGACGTCTGGGAAGTGATCGACGCCGCCAAGACCAAGCCTTTCGGCTTCATGCCCTTCTATCCGGGGCCGGGCCTGGGCGGCCACTGCATCCCGATCGATCCCTTCTATCTGACCTGGAAGGCGCGGGAATACGAGGTCGCGACGCGTTTTATCGAACTGGCCGGCGAAATCAATACGGCCATGCCGCGCCACGTCGTCGATCGTCTCGCCGAGGCGCTGGACCGCCGTTTCAAGCGCGGCCTGAACGGCAGCCGCATCCTGCTGCTCGGCATCGCCTACAAGAAGAATGTCGACGACACGAGGGAGAGCGCCTCCCTGAAACTGATCGAATTGATCGAGGATCGGGGCGGCGCGGTCGATTTCCATGATCCTCATGCCACGGTGATCCCCAGGACGCGGGAACATGCGCCCCTGGCCGGACGCCGTTCCGTCGAGCTGACGCCCGAGACCTTGGCCGGTTACGACGCCGTCCTGATCGCGACCGATCACGATGCCGTCGACTATCGGGCGCTGGCCCGCGACGCCCGCCTTGTAATCGACACGCGCAATGCCTGCGCCCGCGCCGGCGCCGACATGAGCCGCGTCGTCAAGGCCTGATCAGTCGCCGCGACGGCAGAGGAAATAGCGGCCGGTCCCGACGCCGTCGGGCAAGGTCAGGGGCTCCAGCCCCGGTATCTGAAGCGGGCTGCTGCTGGCGGCGATACCGCCCTCGGCCAGCAGGTCCCGCACGATGCCCGGCAACCAGCGCGACAGCGCCGCGTCGATCTCGGGCTTGCCCGACCCGAGATCGGCATGAACCAATGCCGCCCCGATGCCGGCGAGGCCCGCCGCCGTCTCGCGAATTTCCCCGAGCATGAGATCGCCTTCCGGCGGGACGGAGGACGGATGGGCGGCCAGGGCCCGGTCGAAGGCGATGATGCGCCGCCCCGGGAAGATTTCGCGCAAATGATCATAGGTCCGGCCGTTGCCGAGACCGAGTTCCAGGATCGGGCCGGGCCGGTCGGCGATCAGACGGCGTGCTTCGGCCAGCACATCGCGCTGCGCCACCATGCGGCGGATGAAACTGTCCAGCCGGCTCATGCCGCCGGATCCGTCCGCGCCACCAGCCAGCCGCCGAGGATATCGCCCACGGGACCGGTATCCGCCGCCATGGCGATGGTCCGGATGACGGCTTCGATCGCCGGCGGTCTCTCGTTTGTCATGGGAATCGTCTCGATCGATACGGGAACGGGCGCAGCGACCATGCCTCAATCATGGGCCCGCCGCCATGCTGACGGCCATGCACCAGAAAGCCCGCGTGCTGTCGGCGGTGGGCGTGCCGTGAGATTTGGTTGCCGGGGACCGCAGGGAACCGCCTCATGCCGCCAGCTTGGCGACGCACGGCCTCCACGGGCTCGATCCCGCGGCCCGGGCGCCGATCGTAACGCCAATTCCGGCCTCCCGCGTCGGTCCGCCGACCGCGATCAGGCCGCCGAGGCCATCTCTCCCGTCAGGCGGCGGATTTCAGCGCGGAAGCGGGGTTCGCCCGGCGCAGCGCCATCTGCTTGCACGGAAGGTCGGGACAGGCCCAGTGGACGACGGCGCGCCGCAAGCGGTTGCGCGGATCACAGGACAGCTTGCGGGACGCCTCGTCCATCCTGCCCAGCACGGTTTCGAGGGTGTCGGCGGGCGGGGCATCGTTCAGGAAGATGGTGTAGGTCCAGTTGAGGGGCGTATCGGCGAACGGATTGGCGTCGAGAACATCCGCGATTTCCTCTGCGGTACGGATGAAGACCCCCACCGGCTTGCCGGCATAGGCGCGCAGCCGTTTCTCGAGTGCTTCCCCGGCCTCGCGGGCGGAGCGATCGGCCGTGAACACGACATTGCCGCTGGCGATATAGGTCTCGACCTCCCCGAACCCTTCAGCGACGCACATGGCCTTAAGATCGGCCATCGGCAGCTTGCCCGTTCCGCCGACGTTCACCGCGCGCAGCAAGGCGACAAAGGTGGGCATTCGCGTTCCCTTCCGGTTCCGACCCAAGTTTGCCGTGCCGCCGCCGGCTCAAGACGATCGCTGGCCACCCCGATAGCGCCCGGGCGAGGTTCGGAAGTGCCGTTGGAAGGCCGCGCTGAAGGCCGCGACGCTCTCGTACCCGCAATCGAGCGCGACGCTGGTGACGCTGCGCCCGCCGACGAGACGACCGACCGCATGGATCAGGCGCGCCTTCTGTCGCCATGCCTCGAGCGTCAGCCCGGTTTCGCGAGAGAACAGGCGCTGCAAGGTGCGAAGGCTGGCGCCGACCTCCAATGCCAATTGGGCCAGATCGCGCCGGTCCCCGGGCTCCTGCTGCCAGTGCGCCGCCAGCCTCCTGGCGCGGGCGTCACGGGGAAGCGGCAGCATGAGATCTTCCGGCCGCGCCGACAGCATCAGGTCGATCAGCAGGCCGGCGAGCCGGTCATGCTCGGGGCGCGCGGGCGTCAGCATGCCGATGCCGAGAACATGCAGGATCAATTCACGCAGCAGAGGCGCCACCTCCAGCACATGCGGAATTTCCGGCAGCGGCGCGGAACGGGGCGCGGCGATATAGAGCGTGCGCATGGCGACGTCGCCCTGCATGGCGACGGCGTGACGAGTGCCGGCGGGCAGCCAGATGGCACGCGTCGGCGGTATCAGCCAGACGGCGCCATCGGTCATCACGCGCATCACGCCGCTGGCGGCGAACACGAGTTGGCCCGAGCGATGGCGATGAGGCGCCAGTACCGTCCCGGCGCCGTATGTCGTCGCCAGAGTGCGGATGTCGAAATCGCCGGCACCGGCCGTCAATCGAAGACGCCCGGATCATATTGCATCGCGCCGACCAGATTGCCCTCGGTGTCCTCGAAATAGACCAGTTCGCCCACCCCCTCGATGCGAAAGGGCGGCATGACGACCCTGCCGCCCCCTGCCTCGACCGCGGCGATGGTCGCCCTCAGATCATCGACGCCGAAGCTCGCCTCATAGCCCGCGACATGGACGCCGGGGACGATCTCCCGCCTGTCTTGCAGCGCGCCGAGCAGGCCGGCCCCCGCATTCTTCACCTGGTAGTAGTCGGGCGGCCCCCATGGATCGAAACGCCAGCCGAAGACGGCTTCGTAGAAGCGTTTGGCCCGTGGCACATCGTCCGCATTGATGGCGAAATGACGGAATGTCGCTGGCATGGCGCATCTCCAGAGCGATGGTCGGTTAAGGCGATGGTCGGTGCTTCACCATACGCCGCCGCGTTTTGGCGCGCCTTCGCCAATATGACAATTTTCGACTTCCATGCGCCACGACCGGTTGCGGCGGCGAGACGGTTGGACGGGCGCGGGTTCCGGACCGCGATCACGTCGCGCACGGCGGGAAGGCTCCTTTGGCGGTGGCCCGCCGACGATAGGTAAGCGCCATCGCCACGCAGACCGCCAGGGCTTCCCTCGGCAGCGGGCCGGACGGCGGAAGGAGAACGGCCCGGTTCTTCTCGTAACCGAAGGCGTCCGGAAACGACAGGCGGAAGGCGTCGATCAGCGTCGTCCGGCAATTGACGAACATGGCGCACTGCGGCGGGGAGCCTTTCGTCATGCCCAGGCGGATCGTTGTGCCGCTGCCCGTCGCCTCGGCGAGATAGGCGGGCTCGCCCCATCTGAGCGTTTCGGTCAGCGGGCCGACGCTCGGGTTCCCCGCCGCCGTCTCGAAGATCAGGGCGCGCATGTCCAGAAGCCTGCGGCGGACGGCGGCCGGAAACGCGTCGAAGGCCCGCGCCACCTGGACCGGCATCGCCGGGACGGGGGCCCGCCGGCCGGTCATGGCAGCTTCACCGGAAGATGGATGTCCGTCAGGAGCGCCGTCGCCGGGACCTGCCGGGGGCTGTTCAGATAGGCTTCGAAGACCGGCGCGTCGTCCGGCTCATAGCCCGATCGCGGCAGCCACACCCCCATCAGCCAGCGATAGGCGTTCTTCATGTCGGCGTAAGGCCCCTGATAGCGCAGGCGCGCGTAAAGCCCGCCGCGCAATTCCGCGACCTCCAGCGGCGGCCCGAAGGCGACATCGTCCGTGACCGGCGAACATGCCCGCGAGCGCAGATCGCCGACGCGAACCAGATCCGGATCATCGTAGAACACGGCGATCATCTTCTGGTCGGCGGCGACAAGGTCGCGCGCCGCAAGCGCGCCGAACAATCGCGCCATGGCGCGGTCGATCTCCATATAGGGGCCTGAATGAGGGATGCTCGCGCATCGGACGCAGGGCAAAGTCTCGATCGTCACCGGGAAACCCGTGACATCCCGAGTTTCGGCCGCCGACTTGAACCGGGCGTGACTGCCGGTCGTCCGATAGGCCGCCGGAGTCTGCCCATAGGCGTCCTTGAACGCCCGCGCGAAGGAATCGGCCGAGCTGTAGCCGGCGCGGTCCGCGACGACGTCGACCGTCGCACCGGTATTCGCCAGCCTGTCGGCCGCCCGCTGGAGTCGCAGCCGCCGGATCGTAATGCCGAGCGTTTCGCCGCGCATGGCCGAATAGATACGATGCCAATGATAGGGGGACAGGCAAGCGATCTCCGCGAGGTGCTCCGGGCGAATGTCTTCGTCCAGGTGCCGATAGAGATAGTCCGTGACTCTCTCGAGGCGCGTTTCGTAGCTTTCCCGCGTCCGTGGCCTGGTCATCGCGCTACCCTCGAAGTCTTCGCCCCTGGATGTCTGCCACGGGATCCTCCGACAAATCCTGCGGAAATGCCCGCTGAAACCGGACGCCGGACCGCAAGCGGCCTGAGGACGGCGGGAACGGCCGGCGGCTCATCGTGCCGGCCTTCCCGCCGCTTTCCCTGCCCGCCTTCGACGCATTCGGCGCCCCCTCGGCAACCGGCACCCGAGGAAATCGCCGGCGGGTCGGTCTCGAGGCGCGGACCTCGGGACGGTCACGCCCCGGCGTCCGGTACCAGACGCTTACGGGGCGTCTTGAGCGGTCGCGCGAAATAGCGATGGAATACGTTGCGTTCCCGGGGCTGCTGACGCCACCCGTAGATTGCGGGACGTTCCGTCTCGATGACGAGCGTGCCCCATACCAGCCAGTCGAACAAGGCGAGCACGTTCTGCAGGTTCTTGGCCGAATTGGGTGAGCGGGAATGGTGCTGATGATGCTGATTGGGAAAGGTCAGCACATGCGCGGCGGCCCGCATCGCCCCACGAACGAACCGGTTCCCGTGATTCAGCAGATAGAGATCGTACTGCCAATTGGTGTGCACATGCATGCCCCACAGCGTCTTGATCAGCGCCACCACGACGAAACACTCCACGAACCCGAGGTAGAGCATGACGAGGCCGAACCAATAGTTGGGCAGAAGGAACAGCCATCCCCAGCCGGCCACGACCGACTGGGTCACGCTCAACTCCGCGCGCTCGTCGTCTCCCAACTGATGGTGCGCGCGATGGGCCTCGCGCATGAACGCATGGACCTTGGCGGCCCACCAGTTCGCCGGCGGCGGCTGATGCGCAAAATAATGGCCGAGCCCGTGCAGAAACTCGTCCATCAGCAGGAATGCAACGAGGCAGGCCCAGAAATGCGTCTGTTCGACATGGTGAAACGCGCCGGCCCATTGCGGAACGACGAGCGCGGCGATCCCCGCCACCAAAGCCGCGAGCGCGGGCCGTTCGACCAGCCCGACGCCGAGGCCCGAAAGAGCGAACATCTTCCAGTCGTTGGCGGTCTTCCGACCGCCGCCATATTTGCCCGATGCCCATTCGTACAGCACCAGAACGCACAAGGCGCCCAAGGTCACCACGCCGACAAAGGCCGATGGCTCCATCGCATATCCAAACAGGGTCACGTCGTCCTCCTTGGCGGATCGGGTCACAAGACATGCCTGAGGCTAGGCGTCGCATCGAGATTATTCAAATTCATGTTTTTTATGTTTTTCATAAGTGATAATCATGTTGGATGAACACACCAGTGCCATTCCGCGATCTCGATCTTCCCCTGCTTCGCTTGTTCGACACATTGTTCCGCACCGGGCAATTGACCCGTGCCGCCGATGAGATCGGCGTCACTCAGTCGGCGGCCAGCCAGGCACTTGCCCGTCTGAGGCGAGGCTTCAGTGATCCCCTGTTTCTGCGCAGCCGCGCCGGCATGACGCCGACCCCGATGGCGCGGCTCCTCGCCCCGCAAATCCGCCATCTCCTCGCCAGCATCGATGCCATGATCCAGCAGGCCCTCACCTTCGATCCGGCGACGAGTGACCGATTGTTTCGCGTCGCTTTCGCGCTGGTCGACGAAACAGGGTTGCTGTCGCCGATCCTGTCACGGTTGCAAGCCCATGCCCCCGCGCTGCGTCTGCAGGCGATTTCCACGACCTTCGAAGAAGCGGAAGCCCAGCTGACGAGTGGAGCCTTCGACCTCATGCTGTCCTACGCGCCGCCTGCCGCGGACCGGTTGTCGGCCGAACTCGTGCTCGACGCGCCGAGCCGCGTGATCGCCCGGCACGGGCATCCCCGCATCGACGGCCGCCTGACGGCAGCGCAATTCTTCGCCGAACGCCATATCACGCTGGCCCTGACTGCCGAGCAGCGCATGCACATATCCCGGCTGTTCGATCCCGTCGGGCAGGACCGCGACGTATTGCTCGAGGTCAGCCATCACGGCGCAATTCCATTTCTCGTCGCGCAAAGCGATGCCCTGGCGCTCCTGCCGGAATGGCAGGTGAGAAGCGAATTCTTTCGGAACATGCTGCAGGTCCTGCCCGTCCCGTTCGAACTGCCCACTTTGCAGCTCTACGCCAGTTGGCACGAGGCGGTTTCCGGCGATCCCGGGCATGCATGGCTGCGCGCGGCCTTACTTGACGCGCTTGCCGGCATGCAGCCCCACCGCCCGTGACACGGCTCGCGAAGCGACCACGCCTCCATCAAAAGGGCCGCCCTTTGGGAGCGGTCTTTCGATCAAACTGTTGGGCTGTTTTGGAATTTGAGCGCGGGTGCCGGCAATCGCCGCGAATTGCCGCTCTCGCGGGGCTGGCTGCCTTCGCCCAGGAATTGTCGCGCCGCGCCCCATGACCTAGCGTGGCTCCCGCGTTCAGGTACACGCTCGCATCGGACGCAAGAGACATGCGGACAGCGGCCGTCTCGACCTGTCCTCACATACCGTTGCCGCGAGCCACGGGCGCGGCGCGGCCATCCCGCTCGAGGACGGGAAGGCACATGCGCCGTCAAACAGGCCTGTGACCCGATGACCGACACGATCCTCGATCAGATCGCGGCTCAATTCGACCTGATCCGTCGAATGCCCGAAAAGGGCCAGCCGGAAACCCGCCTCGGGCTCAACTCTCCTTGCGGCGCAGGCGGTCGAGCACCACCGCGATGATGATCACGATGCCGACGGCGAGGATCTGAAAATAGGACGATATGCCGAGCATGTTCATCGCATTCGACAGCATGCCGAGGATCAGCACGCCGTAGATCACATGGATCATGCCGCCGGAACCGCCCGTCAGGGCGATGCCGCCGAGAACCACGGCCGCGATGGATTCGAGGGTGATGCCCGGCTCGGCCGTGGGCTGCGCGGCGCCGACCCAGGCCGTCAGGACGATGGCGGCGATGCCGGCGGTGAGCCCGGAGAGGCCGTAGATCAGCATGGTGTGGAACGGCACGTTCACGCCCGACTTCAAGGCTGCGGCCCGGTTGGAGCCGATCGCATAGATATAGCGCCCCAGGGTGGTGCCGCGCAGGATGACGGCGGCGAAGATCAGGACGCCGGCCGCGATCAGATCGCTTGCGGGAATGCCGTAGACCGCGCCGAAGCCGATCGCATCGGTCAGTTCCGGCGGCACCGAATAGATCGGCACGCCGTTCGCCAGGATCAGGGCGATCGCCTGGGCGACCGAGGCCATGCCCAGGGTGACGATCAGCGGCGAGGTCCGCATATAGGCGATGATCGCCCCCGAGACCAGCCCGACCGCGAGGCCGACCAGCGCCATCACCAGGACACCGCCGACGATGCCGAGCGACGGCACCGCCAGGATGCCGACGACGCCCGCCACCGACATGACCGCCGCGATCGAAAGATCCAGCCCGCCGCCGATGATGGCGAAGGCCTGGCCCACCGAGACGATCAGCAGGGGGGCGATCTGGCTGCCCAGATTGGCGAGATTGCTGCCCGTCAGGAACTTCGGTTCGGCGATGCCGACACCGGCCGCCAGCAAAACGATCAGTGCGGGCAGAACCGCGTCGGCGGGGTTGAAACGACGGCGCGACCGCGCGGGCGCCGCCGGCTGGGTCTCGCTGGTGGTCATGGGCTGATCCTTCGTCATCTTCATGATGCGGCGGCCTCCACCGCCTCTTGCTCGCGATGGCCGAGAATGTCGGCGACGATCGCGGCCTCGTCCTCATGGCTCGGCGGCCTGTATTCGTCGACGATCTCGCCGTCGATCACCGTGTAGATGACGTCGCAGAGCGCAATCGTCTCCTGCAGGTCGCTGGAGATCAGCAGCACGGCGGCACCGGCGTCGGCGCGCGCGCGGATCAGATCGTGAATGTCGCGCTTGGCCGCGATGTCGACGCCGGCCGTCGGATCCTCCAGCACGATCAGGCTGCCGTCGCCGGCGAGGCAGCGGCCGAGGATCACCTTCTGTTGATTGCCGCCGCTGAGACTGGTGATGGCGTCGGCGGCATCGGCATATCGGGTCCGCAGCCGGGCGAGCTGGCGTTCCGCATGGTCCGCCTCCCGGCGGTGACGCAGGAAACCCGCGATCTGATGGCCGGCCAATTGGGTAAGCATCAGATTCTCGCGGATGCTCCGGTTCGGCAGGATGCCGTTGGCGGCGCGTCCGGACGGCAGATAGGCGACGCCGTGACGTGCCGCGACCTGCGGATTCGCCGGGCGGAAGTTGCGGCCCCAGAGCATGAGTTCGATGTCGCCCGGGCTTGCCAGACCGACGCTCGCGTGGGCCATCCGCTCGCGCCCGCAGCCGACGACGCCGTAGAGGCCGACGATCTCGCGCTCGCGCAGGCTGATGGCCGCGAGACGCCCGCGGCGCGACCGCAGGCCGCTGAAACGCAGGACTTCGCGGCCCGGTGCCGCCTCGCGATGCGACGCCGTCATATCCATCCCGCCCGCCAGCTTGGCGACCACGAAGGCGGTTTCGGTCTCCCGGGTCACGGGAAAGGATTCGACCACGCGCCCGTCCTTCATCAGGGAGACTTCGTCCGCGACGGCGACCACTTCCTCGACATGATGGGTGACGAAGATGATCGCGATACCTTGGGTCTTGAGCTCGCCGATGATTTCCATCAGGCGCTGCTGTTCGACGAGGCCCAGCATCGCCGTCGGTTCGTCCAGGATGAGCACGCGGGGGTTCTGCGCCAGGGCCTTCACGATCTCGAGCAATTGCTGATCGGCGACCGGCAGCGTGCCGACCTTGGCATCGAGGTCGAAGCTGAGGCCGAAGCGCGACAGCAGCGCGCGGCACGCCTCGGTTTCCTGGCGCCGGCGCAGGCGCTGGAACGGGTGGCGTGCCCCTTCCGTCCCCAGGCATATGTTCTCGCGCACCGTGAGATCGGCGACCAGGGAGAGTTCCTGATAGACCATGGCGATGCCGAGGCGGCGCGCGTCGCCGACCTGGCGCAGGGCGACCGCCCGGCCGTCGACCATCACCTCGCCGTCGTCCGGGGCATAGAGGCCGCCGACGATCTTGCCCACCGTCGACTTGCCGGCACCGTTTTCCCCGAGGATGCAATGGACCCGGCCAGCATGAAAGGCGATGCTGACGTCGTTCAGCGCCCGGGTGGGCCCGAAACTCTTGCTGGTCCGCCTGACCTCGACGGTCGCGACATCCGGAACGAGGTTCATCCCCGGCCCTCCTGATTCTGGCGAGCGCCGCTCAGAGCGCGGCGGTCGCGGTCACCTCGAACAGAAAGGGCTCCTGCACGAGTCGGTCGACGATCAGCAATGTCGCCGGCGGATAGGCGCCATCGGGGAACATCTCGGGAAACGCCAGCCGCCGATAGGCCATCAGCCTGGGGACGTCCTGCGAATGCACCAGATAATAGGTGAGCTGGACGATGTTGCCCCAATCGGCGCCGCATCCCTTCAGGACCGCGCCGATATTGGCGAAGACCTGTTCGCACTGGCGCTCGAAGTCCCCCTCGCCGACGACGGCGCCGTCGGGCCCCGTCGCCAGCTGGCCGGAAATGAAGAGGAATTCGGACGCCTTCACCCGCGCGACCTGGGAATACTGGCCGAGCGGACGCCCCGTGCCTTCCGGATTGACGATTTCGATCGTCGACATGGCGCCGCCCCTCATATCACCGGATTGACCAGACGGCCGAGGCCGGCGATCTCGACCTCGACCACGTCCCCGGCCGCCAGGAAGCGCGGCGGATCGAAGCCGAGGCCGACGCCCGCCGGCGTGCCGGTGGCGATGATGTCACCCGGGCGCAGTGTGAGGCCGGACGAGATCGTCTCGATCAGGGTCGGGATGTCGAAGATGAGCTGTGCCGTGTTGGCCTGCTGGCGCAATTCGCCGCTGACCCAGCATTTGACGTCCAGCCCGGTGCCGTCCGCCTCGTCCGCCGTGACCGCCCAGGGCCCCATGGGGCAGAAGGTATCCAGCGACTTGCCGAGGAACCATTGCTTGTGGCGCTGCTGCAGGTCGCGGGCGGTGACGTCGTTCAGGATGCTGTAACCCCATACGTAGTCCATCGCCTCGGCGCGGGGAATGGCCCGCCCCGCCTTGCCGATGATGACCGCCAGTTCCGCCTCGTAGTCGATCTGATCGCTGAGCCCCTTGGGCAGCACGATCGCGGCCCCCGGCGCCACCACGGTTTCCGGCGCCTTGGTGAAGACGATCGGCGCGTCCGGAATCGCGGAGGCGCCGGCGGCGGCACTGGTGTCGAAACCGCTGTCCGCGAATTCCTGGGCGTGGTCGTAGTAATTCTTGCCGACACAGATGATGTTGCGCGGCGGCCGCGGCATCGGTGCCAGCAGGGAAACGCTCTCCAGCGGCAGGGCGTCGCCCGCGAAGCTCAGGCCACCCTTCAAGGCCTCGTAGCGCTCGATCAGGTCCAGCATGGTGGAAACGCCGGCGAGGGGGCGGACGGTGCCCGCCTCGGCGTCGAGCAGGGCGACCTTCTCGGTTCCGGCGATGAGGACGGTTACGAACTTCATGACGCGACCTGCTTCGCCTGAACCACCGCCTCGACCTCGAGCAGGAATTCCTGCTTCACCAGCCGGTCGACGATCAGCAGCGTGTTGGGGGGGAACAGCGGCCCCTTGAAGATCTCGGGAAACAGCGCGGCGCGCAGATCCATGAAGGCCGCGATGTTCTGCGAATCGACGAGATAGGTGGTGAACTTGACGACATCCTCGAAACCGGCGCCGAGGCCCGACAGGACATCGCCGAGATTGTCGAAGACCTGCTTGAACTGGGCCGCGAAGTCGCCGGTGCCGACCACGCCGCCGTCCAGGCCGACCGAAAGCTGGCCGGCGATGAAATAGAGCGGGCCGCCCGGGGTGTAGGTGGCGTGGGAATAGAGCCCCTGCGCCGGGCAGGTGCCTTCCGGATTGATATAGCGGATCCCGTTACTCATCTGCTCGATACTCCTGCTCGTCGACGGTTTCGACGGCCGTCTGCGCTAAACCGTTTGCATCGTAGGCATCGTGGTATAGGGTGAGCAACAGAAAATTGGATACACGTATTAACTTTGCAAAAACCGGATCGGACCGGCGGGTCGCGGACGGACTTGGAGTGCAGGATGTCTCTCGAAAGCTTCACCATGGATGTGCAGGGTGTCGCCGCGCGGTGCTGGGCCGGCGGCAGCGGCAGGCCGCTCATGCTGCTGCACGGCTCCGGCCCCGGCGCGGCGTCGCAGGGGACCTGGCGCCATGTCATCGACGCCCTGACCGCCCGCTACCGCGTCTATATGACCGACCTCATCGGCTTCGGTGAGTCGGGCCGCAAGACCGAAGCGCCCTTCTTCGATCTCGACCTCTGGCTCGCCCAGGCCGAGGCGCTGCTGGACCGGATTCCGGAGCAGGAGGTCGGGCTGGTCGGGCATTCGATCTCCGGCACCACGGCCCTGCGCCTCGCCGGGCGCTCGCCCCGGATCACGCGCCTGATGACCACGGCCACCATGGGCTGGAACTATCTCGAAACGCCCTATACCGCCCTTTGCTGGACGTTCCCGGAAACCAGGGAAGACCTGCGCCGGACGCTGAAGGCGCTGATGTACGATCACGACGGCATTACCGACGAACTGCTGGACTACCGCATGGGCATCCTGCACGACGGTGTCTACGGCCCCCATTTCTCGGCCATGTTCGAGGGCGAGAAGCAGCGATTCATCGAGGCGGCCGCGCTGTCGCCCGCCGAACTGGCGAAGGTGACCTGCGAGGTCATGATGGTCCACGGCATGAACGACGTCATGTTCCCCGCCGAGGGCACCACCATCCCCATGTCGCGCCATCTGCCCCAGGCCGACCTGCTGCTGCTGGCCCGTTGCGGCCATCTGCCCGCCCTGGAACATCCCGACAAGCTGCTGAACGCCATGCTCGGCTTCTTTCGCTGACGCGACGCCCTCCCCCGCCTACTTCGTGAAAAAGGATTTCCTTCAATGGCAAAGATCGTCACGGCCATCAGTATGTCCCATGCGCCGGGCGCCGTCGGTTGGGCCGATACCCCGCCGGCGGATCAGAAGGCGCGCATCGCCCGGATCCACGAGGACCTGCGCGAGCGGCTCGCGGCGGCGAAGCCCGACATCATCGTCGCCTTCCTGGACGACCATTTCGAGAACCACTTCCGCTACATGATGCCGACCCTGTCGATCGCCGTCGCGGCCAGCCACAGCGGTCCCGCCGACTACATGATGAAGGCGCTGCAGTTCGACGAGAAGGTCGTCATCCCGGGCGAGGAGGAAACGGCCGAGACCCTGCTGCGCGAGTTGACCAAGGGCGGCTTCGACATGACCCGCATGGGGTCGATCGAATATGGCAACAACCTCCTCGTGCCGCTGAAGTTCATCCGGCCGGAATTCGACCTGCCGGTGATCCCGCTCTATCTGAACGTCTTCTCGCCGCCGCTGATGCCCTATGCCCGCGCCTATGATTTCGGGGCCGCCGTGCGCCGCGTGCTCGACGCCCTGCCGGGCGACACCAGGGTCGCCTTCCTCGCCACCGGCGGGCTGTCCCACTGGCCGCCGGTCTGGACCGAAGGGGCACCCGAAGACGACACCTTCCTGCAGCGTCAGCGCCGCTACCAGACCGAAGGCAAGGGCGTGCTGGAAAGCGACCCGACCCTCTATTCCGATCTCGCCCAATACGAGATCGACATGATGAACCGCAAGCAATGGCCGCTCGGCTATCAGCATCCGCTGGTGAACGAGGAATGGGACCGCGAGATCCTGGAAGCCTTCGGCCGGGGCGACATCGGCTATTTCCGCGACCTGACCTATGAGGAAGTCGAGGAGCGCGGCGGCCACGGCGGCCACGAACTGCTGAACTGGGTGGCCCTGATGGGCGCGGTGAAGGGCGCCCCCGCCACCTATGTCAAATATGAGTCCGTGGTCGAATGGATCACCGGCATGAGCTACGTCGCCTACGACATGGAGTGAGCGGCCCGGCCGTCGGCCGGCTTTCCGTCCCGTTTCTCATGGTTCCCGGTGCCGGCTGCCGGGACGAAGAGGAATTCCCAGCGTGCGCGACAGACGAACCTCCCTCGCGGTGCCCCTGCTGGTCGCCGGCGCCTATTTCATGGAAATGCTGGACGGTACGGTGATCGCCACCGCCCTGCCCAGCATGGCCGAAACCTTCGAGGTGCCGGCGGTCGATCTCAACGTCGGCATGTCGGCCTATCTGCTCACCCTTGCCGTGCTGATTCCGGTCAGCGGCTGGATCGCCGATCGTTTCGGGCCGCGCCAGACCTTCGCCACCGCGGTCGCCATCTTCACCGTGGCGTCGATCTTCTGCGGCCTGAGCGACGATCTGACGACCTTCACGGCGTCCCGCGTGCTCCAGGGCGTGGGCGGCGCCCTCATGGTGCCGGTGGGCCGTCTCGTCGTGCTGCGCCACACGGATCGGGGCGACCTGGTGCGGGCCATCGCACTCATCACCTGGCCGGGGCTGGTGGCGCCGATCCTGGGACCACCCGTGGGCGGCTTCCTGACCACTTTCGCCAGCTGGCGCTGGATCTTCCTGCTGAACGTGCCGCTGGGCCTGATCGCCCTGGTGCTGGCGCTGCGTCTGATCCGGGGCGAGGCGGAAGACCGCCGCACGCCCTTCGACTGGCCGGGCTTCGCCCTGAGCGGCTTCGCCTGTCTGGCACTGATGTATTCCGTCGAACTGGCGGCCCGGCCCCATGTCTCGTGGAGCCTCGTCGCCACGCTGCTCGGCGCCAGCCTGCTGGCCGGCTGGGCCATGGTGCGCCACGCCCGGCGAGCGGCGCATCCGCTGGTGCGTTTCGACGCCCTGTCGATCCGCACCTTCGCGGTCACCATTTGGGGCGGTTCCGCCTTTCGCATGGCGATCAGCGCCATTCCCTTCCTGATGCCGCTGATGTTCCAGCTCGGCTTCGGTCTCGACGCCTATCAGGCCGGCCTTCTCGTGCTCGCCATCTTCGCCGGCAATCTCGCCATGAAACCGGGCACGACCGCGGTGCTGCGCCGTTTCGGCTTTCGCAGCACGATGATCGTCACCGGCCTCGTCAATGCCGCCACGATCTTCGCCTATGCCCTGTTCACGCCCGACACGCCCGTCGCCCTGATCGTCGTCCTGCTCTTCATCGGGGGCATGTCACGCTCGATGCAGTTCACCTGCGTCAATACCCTTGCCTTCGCCGACGTTCCGGCGGCCGGCATGAACGGCGCCAACACGCTGTTCACCATCGTGCAGCAGATCTCGATCGGTCTCGGCATCACCCTCGGCGCCGTCGCCCTTCGCCTGGGCGAGGCGCTGGCCCCCGCCGGGGATCTGGCCCGCTTTCACCTCGCCTTCCTGGTGATCGGCGCCATCGCCCTGATGGCCCTGATCGACACCCTGACCCTCGCCGCCCGGGCCGGCACCGAGGTCAGCGGCCACACGCCCCGCACCAAATGAAACGGCGCCGGCCACGAGGGCCGGCGCCGTCCTCCCGACAGTCTGCGGAAGACCTTACTGGAAGGCGCTGATCGACCAGTCGGCGGGCGGGATGTCGGTCAGGTAATAGGGATAGTCGTGCACGTTTTCCTTGGTCAGGATCTGTTCCGGCACGATCAGCGCGGGATAGAGCGCGCCCTCGGGCTGCTTCAGATCCGGCATCGGCAGACCCTCGTTCTTGCGGATCGCGTATTGAACCATCAGGCGGCCCATGAGGATCGAGGGTTCGGTGCTCTGGCCGAGCAGGGAACCGTCCTCGAGCGCCGGGAAGATATGTTCCGAGACGGTCGACGAGACGACGCCGATCTTCATCTTGCGCTGCTTGGCGGCCTGGATCGCGCCCATGCCCAGCGTCACCTCGGGCGTGAAGAAGAACTTCGCGTCAGGGTTCTTCTCCATCATGTCGGAGGCGAGGCCGAGCGCGTAGGAAATATCGATGGCGCCGCCCACCGGCCCTTCGACCACCGACAGGCCGTCGCATTTCTCCGCCTGCTCGCGGAAGCCCTTGGCCCGCAGGTTGGCCCATTCGGCACCCGCCGGGCCGGGGATGGAGAGGGCCTTGGCCGGGCCCGGTTCCTTGCGGCCGCAGACGAAGTCGGCGAGGCCGGCGCCGATCGAATAGTCGTCCTGGACCACGCCGAAATCGACCTGATCGCTGTTCACCGGAATGCCCCCCGCAATCACCATGGTGCCGGCCTTGCGCAGCGAGGTCAGGATCGCATTGTAGCCGTCGAAGGCCGCCGGACCGAGGACCAGCACGTCGATGCCGCGGGTCTTCATGGTCTGGATCTGGCCGAACTGCTGGCTGACGTTGCCATAGGCCCCGGCCACGCTGACCTGCACCACTTCGACGCCGGCGCGCTTCGCCTCGTCGACGATGCCATAGGCCATGCCCTTCCAGTAATTGTCCTGAAGATGGACGACGGTGACGCCGAAGCGGAGCGGTTTGGTCGCGACGACGGGCTCGATCAGGCCCAGGAAACGATCGGGCTCCTCGGCGCGCGCGGCACCGTTCGAGAGCCAGGCGGTCAGGCCGATGGCGGCCAGGGCGACGAGCCCGCGAAAGCGTGATCGACGGGGAGAGGAAATGGTCGTCATGAAGCCTCGCTGCACGATTGGACGGTGCCCGACCCGAGTGCCGGATTTCCCGCGTCCCAAAACTGTACACGTGTATCCAATTATGCAGAAGCGCAAAATGAGCGGCAGAACCGAAGATATCGCTGTTCTTCCGCCGATTCCCTGCGCGCCCGACGCTTTCCCGCCCGAAGTTTCCTCGCCCAACGGGGCGTCGGGTGTCAGAGACCGGCGACCTTGGTTCCGTTCCGCTGGCGCAGGAAGGCGATGACGCTAACAGCGGCCGTATCGATATGGTGGCTGACGGCGCGCTCGGCCAAAGTGCCGTTCTTCGTGCGCAGCGCGTCGATCAGGGCGCGGTGTTCCGCGCCCTCCATCTCCGGCCGGTCGTAGACGCGATTGTAGAGCAGCAGATAGGGATGCACCGAGGCCCGGATGCGGCGGATCTCGGCCAGCAGCCGGGCACGGCCCGGAATGCTGCACATATAGTCGTGGAATTCGTCGTGATGGCGCAGCCAGAGCTGCGCGTCATCGGCGGCGCGATCCATGCGCCCGGCCATGATTTCCAGCTCGTGCAGATGCATTTCCGTGCATTTCACGGCCGCGTGCCGTGCCGCCAGCCCTTCGAGCGCGGCGCGCATCTGGAACAATTCCTCCACGTCCTCGGGCTTCAGCGGGGTGACGATGGCGCCGCGGTTGGGCCTGTTGGTGACCAGGCCTTCCGCGTCGAGCTGAACCAGCGCCTCGCGCACGGGCATGCGGCTGATGCCCAGGACTTCGGCGATCTCCGATGGGACGATCTTGGTGCCGCCCGGAATCGCGCCGCCGACGATCTGGTCGCGGATATAGCGATAGGCCTGCTGCTGTGCCGATTGCTGAGCATCACCATCGATGAAGGACATGAAACGCGCTTCTCCCTCTGCCCTGCCGAAAAAGGCCGATTGGATAGGTACATACCCTGCCCGTCCGAAGCAGGGAAGAGCCATGCACGGTGCCCTTGCGGAACATTGCCACGATACAGCCGATGTCGCGACAGGCTCGGCGGTGCCGAGGTCGGTTGACGGCAGAGCGCCACCATGTTTGGATCCAATTATCCATTTATACGGAGCGATCATGCAACAGTTAAAGCCCCTCCGTGCCGGACGCGAGGAAATCTCTCTCGGCATCACCCCGGCGATCAGCCACTATACGGACGCCGTGCGCTTCGGCGACCTTCTGTTCATCTCGGGCATCGTCGCCATCGACGCGGATCTCGAGGTCGTGTCCGACGATGTGGCCGAGCAGGCGGACTACATCTTCGACGTCATCGGACGGATCATGGCCAAGGCCGGCGCGGGCTTCGCCGACGTGCTGCGGGTCACCGTCTATCTGCTCGACGTCGCCGACCGCACGCGGATCAACCCGGTACGCCAGAAATACTTCGGCGACGCCCGCCCCGCGAGCACGCTGATCGGCGTGCGCGAACTCGCCCTGCCGGGCCTCAAGATCGAGGTGGAGGCCGTCGTGGGCCTGCCGGCGTCGGCCTGACCCGCAATCGAGGAAAGCCCCCATGTCCACCGACCACGCCGCGCCGACGATCCTCTTCGGCAAGGTCTTCGACGGTACTCTCGATCCCGCGCTCGACGACGGCGCGGTCGTCATCGCGGGCGAGCGTATCGCCTGGGCAGGGCCGCGCGCGGCCCTGCCCGAGCGCTGGGACCGGCCCGATGCCACCCGCATCGACCGGCCCGGCCGCAGCATCACGCCGGGCCTGATCGACGGCCATACCCATATTTCCTTCGGCAACGCCCGCTCGGAGGAGGAATTGGCCCTCTATACCCCCGTCGAATATCGGGCGATCAAGGCCGGCGTGAACGCGAAACGCGTGCTCCAGGCCGGCGTCACCAGCGCCTTCGACGCGGCGACCACCTATGACGTCGCCGTCAACGTGCGCGATGCCATCGATGCCGGCCTGATCGAGGGGCCGCGCTTCGCCGTCTCCGGCAAGCAGCTGACGACGCATCAGGGCCTCGAGGACTCGTTCCCCAACAACATGGCCTGGCCCCCCGGTCAGGCGGCGGTCCTGATCAAGAGCCGCGACGACCTGATCGAGGCGATCCGTTATCAGATCAAGGACCGGGTGGACTGCATCAAGGTCTCCGGCTCCAACGACCTGATGATCACGCCCGATTCCCTCGACGGTGCCGCCTTCACGGCCGAGGAATTCGCGATGATCGCCGATGAATCCCATCGGCTCGGGCGGATCTGCTCGGTCCATGCCCGTTCGCGGGATGCCTGCCGCGATGCCTCGGCCGCCCGCTTCGACATCCTCTTCCATGCCTCCTATATCGACGACGAAGGCATCGAGAACTGCCTGCGTCACGGCCT
Organism: Zavarzinia marina; assembly: GCF_021568905.1. Classification (GTDB taxonomy): domain Bacteria; phylum Pseudomonadota; class Alphaproteobacteria; order Zavarziniales; family Zavarziniaceae; genus Zavarzinia; species Zavarzinia marina. Next base: position 96,229 of record NZ_JAKGSB010000007.1, read on the forward strand.
GACCATTACGCCGACGCTGACCTTCCTCATGAACATCGTCGATGCCGCGGCCGGCACCCATGCCTCGAGCGCGGCGGACGGCATCCGTCGCGAGCTCGACTCGGCCTTCGAAATGCTGCCCCGCGCCTATCGCGCCGGCGTGCCCATGGTCTGCGGCTCGGAGAGCGGCTGGTGCTACGTGCCCTATGGCGACTGGCACGGGCGCGAGCTTCAGATCTTCGTCGAGCATCTGGGCATGACGCCGATCGAGGCCATCCATGCCGCGACCCTGGCCGCCACCCGCTGTTTCCGGCGCTTCGGCCATGAAGTCGGAAAGATCGAGGCCGGACGCTATGCCGACCTTCTGGTGATCGACGGTGACGTCGGGGCCGACATCACCCTGTTCCAGAAGAAGAGCCGCTTCGATTTCGTCTTCAAGGGCGGCCGTGCCGTCGACCTGACACCGCCGCCCGTCGCGCGCGAATGGTTCTTCGAGCGTCACAAGCTCTTCCTCGACGGGCGCCTGCATTACGACGAGACGCAGGGGACAGGATACGTCACCCGCCTTTGAGCGCCGCGACCTGAAAGCGTCAGGACAAGAAAACGCCGCCCGGACCGAAATCCGGGCGGCGTTTTACGTTCGGCGGAATGCCGCCGGTCAGGCCCCGGCGACGTAACCATCCGGGATGTGATAAGCGCCGCGATTGAGGCCCGCCTGGAACCAGGGCTTCGCCGTCATGGACTGGATGAAGTCCGTGCGCATCGGGCCGAAAGCCGACGGCCAGTGCCCGGCGAGCAGACCATAGACATAGGACCAGCGCTGGACGTGATCGGTCAGGGCGCGCTGGCGCGTCTCCCAGCGATCGAGGGCGGCCGGAATGTCGTCGGTCCCCGTCACCTCGGTGGCCAGCGCCAGAACGTTGACGAAGGCGGTGTTCGCCGCCTGGCCCAGGTTCGGCGGCATGGCATGGGCGGCATCGCCGACGATGGCGACCTTGCCGCTGGACCAGCGCCGGCACACGACGGCGATGATGCGATCCCAGCGCCCCGCCTCGGCGAAACGTTCCACATAGTCGCGGCAATGCGGGAACATGCGGGCCCACAGTTCCCGGTCCACCTTCTTGTCCGACGTCATCTCCTCGACCGGCGCGGCCAGGAAGATGTAGTTCTCGTTGTCGACGCAGGGGTTGAACAGCAGGCGATAGGGGCCGTGCCAATTTTCGGTGATGACGTCGTCCGGATCCCCGTCCTTGCGGTCGATCATCATGCGGATGCCACTTTCGACGCCGAAATCGGCGAAGCGGGAGCAGTTGAGCTGCTCGCGAAGGCGCGACCAGGCGCCATCCGCCGCCAGGATCAGATCGGCCCGACGGACCTCGCCGGTCTCGAGCGTGAGGGTGCCCGAAGGATCGACTCCGGTCACGACGGAGGAGGTCTTGATCTCCACGCCGAGTTCCACAACCCGGTCGATCAGCGCCTGATAGAGATCGGCGCGCGGCGGCAGCAGCAGCTTGTCGCGGTCGTTGAAGGTGCGGCTCATCAGCACCCGCTCGTCCTGATCGACGCAGCGCCATTCCTTGATGTGCTTGGCGCGGCGCACGGCATCGTCATAGGCGCCGACCACCTGGAGCGACTTCAGGCCGTTCTCCCACATCCAGATGCCGGCGCCGAACATGCGCAGATCCGGCGAACGTTCGTGCAGAGTCACCTTCCAGCCGAGCTGCGCCATGCGCGCCGCCGCCATCAGGCCGGTCAGGCCGGCGCCGGCGATTTCCACTGTCTGCGTCTTCATCAAAGCCACTCCCAAAATCAGCGACGTCGGCGATCACGGCCACCGCCGACGCTTCATGTCCGACAGCCGGCGGTCTTCACCGGCTGTGCGCGTGGCGATTTTGTATTTGTGTATCCAATCTGGCAAGGCTAAATGCGCGAAGGACATCGCGAAGACCGCGATGTCCTGCTCGATGGCTCGACGCCCGCCGCGCTGCGGGCGCGACGGCGTCAATCCCGTGTGTCGTAGCCGGCCGGCGTATGCCGCGCCCCCCGGAACAGGCCCGCGTTGAACCATTCCATGCCCGCGACGAGACGCACGAGATCGCTGCGGAGCGGCATGAAGGATGTCGGCCACTTGCCGAGCACCAGATTGTAGATATAGGACCACCATTGCACATGGTCGGTCAGCGGGCGCTGCCGCGCCTCCCACTCGCGCAGGGCGCCGGGAATGTCGTCCAGGGCGCAGCCGTCCACGGCCATGGCCAGGGCCATGGCATTGCTGAACGCCATGTTGGCCGACTGGCCCAGGTTCGGCGGCATGGCATTGGCGGCATCGCCGACGATGGCGACCCGGCCGGACGACCATTCGCGCAGGCGGACGTTGACGATCCGGTCCCAGCGCGACGCCGTGTCGACGCGGGTGAACAGGTCCCCTGCCGCAGGAAATTTCTCCGCCCAGAAATCGACCTCGACAGGGATCACCCGGGCCCGGTCCTCGCCGACGGGCCCACCCAGATAGACATAGTCGGAACCGTCGGTGCAGGGATTGAACATCACCCGCCAGGGGCCGGACCACCATTCGGTTATGACGTCGGTCGGATCGCCCTCGCGGTGATCCACCAGCAGGCGGAAGCCGCCTTCGACGCCATAGTCCATCCACGCCGTGGCGAACAGGCTCTCGCGCAGGCGGGAATAGGCGCCGTCGGCGACGACGACGAGATCCGCCCTGCGTTCCTCCCCGCTCTCCATCACCAGGACGCCTTCCTTGCGGACCGCCGTCGCGACCGACGACGTATGCACCTCGACGCCGTAATATCCGGCCCGTTCGATCAGCGCCTCGTAGAGGTCGGCCCGAGGCGGCAGCAGCAGCCGGTCCCGCCCCTCGCCCAGCAGGATCTGACTCATCAGCAGGCCGCCGTTGCCGTCCTCGATACGCCATTCGCGAATCTTGCGGGCATTGGCCACGGCCTTGTCGTAGGCGCCGAGAATCTTCAGCGCCTTCAGGCCGTTGTCCCACAGCCAGATGCCCGAGCCGAACATGCGCAGGTCGTCGGCCCTCTCGTGCAGCACCACCTTCCATCCGAGTTGGGCGAGGCGCGTACCCAGCGCCAGGCCGGCGAGACCGGCTCCGGCGATTTCGACTTTCTTCTGAGACATGGTTCGTTCCTTTGCGGATGGACGACGGCTGCGGGGAGGATCGCCGGCCGGCGTCGGGCCGGGATCGGCAAACTGTATTTTGTATAAAATTTACCGATGCGCTAAGATCAAAGGCCTCCAGACGGACGCACTGCCAGGTTGTCAAAAGGCCGTGCTGGCGTGGTATCCTTCAATTTCGAAAAGACGCGGACTCACGGAATGCCCAGGACAAAATCGGCGAGTACCCTGCCCGCCCTCGATGCCGCGGGAATGACCGAGCATGAATCGCTGCCGGCCACGATCTACCGACGCCTGAGGGAGGCGATCCTGAGCGGCAATCTGCGTCCGGGCCAGGTTCTGAAGCAGGAAGAGCTCGCCAAGCAGTTCAACACCAGCCGCGTGCCCCTGCGCGAGGCGCTGCAACACCTCCAGGCCGACGGTTTCGTCGTCCTGCGGCCGCGCCGCGGCTATGCCGTCACCGCGCTCGACAGCCAGGAGGTGCTCGGCATCCTTCAGCTTCGGATGCTGATCGAGGGATACGCCGGCTATGTCGCCACCCGCACCCGCACCCAGGCCGACGTCCGTCAGATCGAGGCGACCCTCCGCGAAATGGAGAAATTCCCCTCCCGCGATCTGACCCAAGCCCAGATCGGGCGCTGGCTCGTGCTCAACCGCCGGTTCCACGATCAGCTCTTCGCCGCCTCGCGCCGGCCGGACGTGCAGCAGCTCGCCAGCAACATGGCGGCGAAGATCGACCCCTACATCATGCTGGAATTGAACACGACCCACGACCTGGTCGACGGCCACCATTTCCATCGCGAGATCTTCGAAGCCTTCAAGGCCGGCGACGCGGCCCGCGTCAGCGTGCTCAGCCGGGTGCATTGCGAACTCACCGCGCGCCGCTTCCTGTCCGTCCTTCATGGCAAGGGCCTCCTTCTCGAGGTTTCGGAGCAGCAGGTCACCGATCTCGGTCCCGCCGCCGCGCTCGAGGCCGGCGGCACCGTCGGACTGCCGGACATCGTCGCCGCGCCCCCCGCAGCGACGATGCCCCCCAAGCCGCGAAGCCGCGCGCCCAAGACCGCCCGCTCGGCCTAGGCCGGGTCGCGAGCGACGTCGGGGCCATAGGCGATGTAGCCCATGCCGCCGATCCACTCGGGCACCGGTTCATAGGCCAGGATTTCGGCCGGGGCGCCCTTCATCGCGCCCATGACGGCAATCCAGTTCAGCACTTCGTGGCCGCCATGGCCGCCGCCCTCCTCGATCGAATCGAAGGTCATGGCGCGCAGGCTTTCGACGTCGCCCCGCTCGAAGGCATCCAGCACCTCGCGGTCCCAGGCCTCGTTCACCAGCGGGTGCTGATAGCCGAGCGGCCATTGCTTGCGGTTCATCATGTCGATCTCGTATTGGGCGAGATCGGAATAGAGGGTCGGGTCGCTTTCCAGCACGCCCTTGCCTTCGGTCTGGTAGCGGCGCTGGCGCTGCAGGAAGCTGTCGTCCTCGGGCGCGGTCTCGGTCCAGACCGGCGGCCAGTGGGACAGGCCGCCGGTCGCCAGGAACAGGACCCGGCGGTCGTCCGGCATGGCCTCGACGATGCGGCGCACCGCCACGCCCAGGTCGAAGGCCCGCGCCATGGTCGGCAGCGGTGGCGAGAAGACGTTGATGAAGATCGGCACCACCGGAATGTCGAACTGGGGCCGGAAGAACTTCAGCGGCACCAGGAGATTGTTGCCGTATTCGATCTCGCCCATGCGGGTCATGTCGAAGCCCGCGCGGGTCAGTTCGCGCAGCAGGTGCTCCGCCGTCTCCGGCTCGCCGGGGATCACCGCCTTCTCGTCGAAGCGCAGCGCCTTCATCATGTAGTCGGCCGGTCCGGCGTGGCTGGGGGCGATGCCGATGGCCAGCGCCGGCATCAGGGTCCGGAAGTGGTTCTCGAAGTGATCGTCCAGGAAGGCGATGATCAAGTCCGGCTTGTCCGCCTCGAGACGGCGCGCGTATTCGGCATTGGCGGCGTCGATCTTGCGCCGCACCTCCGCAGGGGGCGAATCCGGCCAGCCGACGGCCCCTGGCGGATGGGACATGCTGAAGGCTCCGATCACTCTGCTCATCGCTCACTCCTTCGGCGTCATGGCGCGCATCGCGGCGCTCGGCTCTACTAGAGAATATTGTATTCAAAATATCCGCCAGAAAAAAGGCGGATCGGTGAATGAATTCAGCCGGCCTCCCCCGCCGCCCGGCGCCGCTCGCCGGCGGCGAGACGCATACGGAACAGGGCCGCCAAGACGGGCAGGCAGACGGCGGCGACCACGAAGGCGGGGCCGAAGCCCGCCCGCTCGATGAGGGCGCCGAGGGCCGTCACGCCCAGGGCCTGGCCGGTGAAGAAACAGGCGGCGAAGACCGAGATCGCGACGCCGCGCGCCTCCGGCGCCATCTGGGTCGCCTTGGTCTGCATCGTGTTGTGAAACAGATAATAGCCGAGCCCGCAGGCGGCGACGGGCAGCGGCAGGAGCCAGGCCGGCGGATGGATCACCAGGCTGCCGAAGGCGGCCGCCAGCAGCAGGCTGCCGGTGGTGATCATCCGCCCCTCGCCCAGCAGGCGCACGATTCTCGGTGCGAAACTCGTATAGAGCAGGGCCCCGATCCCGAACGCCGCGAGGCAGAGACCGACGAAATCATAGTCGAGACCGTATTCCCGCCGGATCAGGGCGCCGACATAGGTGAAGGCGCCGAAGAACAGAAACCCTTCGAAGAACACGGTGATCACCACCTGGCGCACCCGCGCGCGGCGCGCCAGGGCGCCATAGGTCGCGAACAATCCCGCGATGCCGCCCCTGGCGCCGGAAGGCACCGGCGCCCGCCCCCGTGGCCCGAACACGATCAGCAGTACGCCGATCACGACATAGACCACGGCAAGCGCGACGAAGACCCCGCGCCAGCCGAGATGAAGCCCGAGGATGCCCCCGGCGGCCTGCCCGGTGATGATGCCGAGCACCTGGCCCGAGAGAAAGCGCGCCAGCACGGACTGCCGCTTTTCATAGGGCACGTGATCGCCGATATGGGCAAGGGACAGGGGAATGATCGCCGCCGACAGGGCCCCGGCGACCAGCCGGGCGAGGCCGAGGGCGGCGATGTCGGTCGCGAAGGCGCAAAGCAGCGTGGCGAAACCGCCGACGAAGGTGGCGACGGAAATCAGCCGGTATTTGCCGTAGCGATCCCCCATCGGTCCCCAGAACACCTGACACAGGCCATAGGCCAGGGTGAAGCCGGTGGCGACGACCGCCGCCTCGTCGACGCCGACATGAAGCTCTTCGGCCACCTGGGGCAGCAGGGGATCGGCGATCCGGGTGCCGGCGGTGGTGGCGAAGGCGGCGGCGCTCAGCATGGCGATGAAGCGGAAGGACGCGGGGCCGCCCGTGCCCTCCCGCGCGGTAACGTCAGACGTCATGATCTAAAGTCCCAGATAGGCTTGCCTGACCCGGTCGTCGGCCAGCAGATCGGCCGCGCGACCCGACAGCGCGATCTCACCGGTTTCGAGAACGAAGGCGGTATCGGAAATTTCGAGCGTGCTGCGCACGTTCTGTTCGACCAGCATGATGGTGACGCCGGTCGCCCGGATCTCCTCGATCATGCGGAACAGATCGGCGACGGCCTGGGGCGAAAGGCCGAGGCTCGGTTCGTCGAGGAGAAGGAGTTTCGGTTCGGACATCAGGCCCCGCGCGATCGCCAGGAGCTGCTGCTGGCCGCCGGAAAGGGTGCCCGCCAACTGGCGCCGACGTTCCTTCAGGATCGGGTAGCGGTCGTAGAGCGTGGCCGCCAGTTCGACGCGGCGCGCCCTGACGCGCGGCGTGAACGCGCCGATCAGCAGGTTCTCCTCGACCGTGAAGTCGGGGAACACCATGCGTCCTTCCGGCACCAGGGCGATGCCCGCCTCGACCCGATGGGCGGCGTCGGCATCGGTGAATTCCCTGTAGTCGTAGACCAGATTGCCCCGGCGCACCGGCAGGAGCCCCGCAATGACCCGCAGCAGGGTGGTCTTGCCCGCGCCATTGCTGCCGATCAGGGCGGTGACGCCCCCGGTCCGCACCTTCAGCGACACGCCGTGCAGGACCCGGACTTCGCCATAGCCGGCATGGATGCCGTCGAGTTCCAGGATATGGCCGCTCATGCCTGCGCTCCGAGATATGCCTGGATCACCTTCTCGTCCCGGATCACCACTTCGGGCGGGCCCTCGCCGATCTTCTCGCCGTGATGCATCACGACGATCCGCTGGCAGAGCTGCATCATCGCCCTCAGGTTATGTTCGACCACCAGCATGGTGGTGCCCCGCGTCTCATGCACCTGGCGCAGCATGTCGAGGGCGCCCGCCGCCTCGATCGGCGTCAGGCCGGCCATCACCTCGTCCAGCATCAGGAGCTTCGGCCGGGACGCGAGCGCGCGCGCCACCTCGAGGCGCTTGCGCCCCGCCAGGGTGAGTTCGCCGGCCAGCTTGTCGCGCATGGCCGAAAGGCCCATCTCCGCCAGCACCGCATCGGTTTCGGCCGCGACCTCGCGGGCCGACGGCGTGCGCCGCCGCGCCCCGTAGAGCACGCCGACGGCGACATTCTCGGCGACCGTCATGCCGGGAAAGGGCTTCACGATCTGGAACGTCCGGCCGATGCCGCGCCGGCAGATTTCGTCGGGGCGCCGCCCCTCGATCGCGCACCCCTCGAAGCGGACGCGGCCCGAGGTCGGCGCCATGGCCCCGCTGATCAGGTTGAACAGGGTCGTCTTGCCGGCGCCATTGGCCCCCATCAGGCCGACGATCTCGCCCTGGGCCAGGGTGAAGCTGACGTCGCTCACCGCCACCAGGCCGCCGAACACCTTGCCGACGGCCTCGACCTCGAGCAGCGCGGTCATGGCGTCGTCTCCCCGGGCACGGCCTTCCGCGACCGCCGGGCGAGGCGCTTGACGGCCGTGCCGTAGATCCCCTCCGGCATGCGCAGCACGACGAAGACCAGCACGACGCCGAGGATGACCGTGTAGAGCTCGGGCGCCGAATCCCACAGCAGTTCCGATAGGATGTTGAGGAATAGGGCACCGATCAGCGGCCCCCAGGGATTGTCGCTGCCGCCCGCCACGCACATGGTGATGATGGTCAGCGAAAGCTGCGGGCTGAACATCTGCAGCGGCTCGAAATAGCCGGTCCGGCAGATCATCAGCGCGCCGACCACGCCCGGGACCAGGGCCGACAGGCCGAAGGCGCCGACCTTCAGCCAGCGGACGCGGATGCCCGTCATCTCGGCCGCGACCTCGTTCTCGCGGATCGCGCGCAGGCCGACGCCGAAGCGGCTGTAGCGCGCGACCAGGGCCATGACGAAGGCGATGGCGGCAAGCCCGACCGCCATGCGGTAGATGTCGACCGGTTCGGGCGTGCCGATCATCAGGCGCCCGAACTTGCCGAGACTCGCCTCGATGTTGATCACCGCGTATTTCACGAATTCGGCGACGCCGAGGGTGAGGATCACGAAATAGGGCCCCCGCACCCGCAGGCACGGCCCGCCGACGATCAGCGCCAGCAGGCCACTGGTGAAACCCGCGGCGACGAGGCCGAACCAGAAGGGCACCGCCCCCCAGGTCAGGATGAAGACATAGGCGCCGGCCCCGACGAAGGCGGCATGTCCCAGCGAGACATAGCCGGTATAGCCCGACAGGATCACCCAGCTCTGGACCAGGGCGATCCAGAGCACCAGGGTCGTGGCGAATTCGATGCCATAGTCGCCGGCCATGCCGGGGACGACGAAGGCCGCGAGCAGGGCGACGACGAGCGCGCCGCCGATGGGGCCGGCGAACCAGGACGGGGCTTTCATCAGTGCGCCCCCTTTCTGCCGAACAGGCCCTGGGGCCGCAGCATGAGAACCGCGATGAAGACCCCGTAGATCAGGAGATCGCGGAAGTTCGGCCCGGTGAGCGCGATGCCGGCGGTCTCGAGCAGGCCGACGACGAGCCCGCCGATGATGGCACCGTTAATGTTGCCGAGGCCGCCCAGGATGATCACCACGAAGCCGACCGTGGTATAGGGCCCACCCATGAAGGGCGTCACCGCCTGATACATGCTGATGACCGCGCCGGCCAGCCCGGCCAGGGCGAAGCCGACCACGCTGGCGAAGGTGAAGGCGAAATCGACGTTGATGCCGACGATCGCCGAGGCGGCGCGATTCTGGATCAGGGCACGGACGCCCAGCCCCCAGATCGAAAACTTGAGGAAGGCGAGAACCGCGCCGATCGCCACCACCGCGACGGCGAGGGCGACCAGCCGGCTCTCGGTGACCGCGATGCCGCCGAATTCGACGATGCCGTCGAAATAGCGATAGGCCCGGGGCGTCCCGCTGAACAGCAGCGACGCGGAATTCTGCACGACCATGGAGATGCCGAAGAAGACGAGGAGCGACGAGCCTTCGACGGCATCCCCCTGCACCCGCCGCAACAGCCCCGCGAACATGCCGCGATAGAGCAGCAGCCCGAACAGGCCCGAGACGGCGGGAGCAATCAGGAAGGATACATAGGGGGGGACATCGGCCAGAGTGAACAGCCAGAAGCTGATATAGGCGCCGACCATCGCCATGTCGCCGTGACCGATGTTCAGCAGCCGCATGGTGCCGTAGATCAGGTTGAGGCTGACGGCGATCAAGGCATAGATGGCCCCGGTCGTCAGCCCCACGAAGACGAGTTGCGCAATCACCGATACCACCCCCTACGCGGGTCATTCAACGCCGGCGCGGCCGATCAGGACCATCCCTGCTTGGGCTTGAAGGTCGCGGTCGCGATTTCCTTCGGCCAGACGATCTCGAGTTCGCCGTTCTGGACCTGCAGGAGACCGGGCTTGGTGGCGACATTGTCGTTGCCGTCGAATTTGATCGGGCCCTTGATCGTATCGAAGGTATCGGTCGAGATCACCTCGCGGAGCTTCTCGTGGTCCAGGCCGACCTTGGCCACCGCCTGCTCCAGGATCTCGCACGAGGCATAGGAGATCACGGAATCGAGGTAGTCCGGCTTCTCGTTCCACTTCGCCATGTAGGCGTCGTAGAAGGGCTTGGCCTTCGGCCACGCCGTCTGGCTGGGCGACCATTCGCCGATGGTCATCAGGCCCTCGAGATCGGCGCCCGTATACTGCTGCGAGAAGAAGGGCAGCGCCGGTCCGATGAACAGGAGCTGCATGGGTACGTCGATCTTCATCTCCCGCGCGGTCTTCACGTAGAGCGCGGAATCGAGCGGATAGGACAGGCCCAGCACCGCCTTCGATCCGGCCGCCTTCACGGACCCGACCATGGCGGTCATATCGGTGATCGAGTTCGGATATTCGTCGTTCGCGTCGAGCCGGATGCCTGCCTTCTCCAGCTCCGGCGTCAGGAACTTCTTGAATTCCAGCGATGCGGGAAGCTGCAGGGTCAGCATCGAGGCGGAATCGATGCCGACGGACTGCATGAACTTCACCATCTCGGGGGCATAGACGTCCGGCGCCTGCTGGCCTGCCCACATGTATTTGACCCCCAGATCGCGCAGCAGCGTCGAATTGGAGGTGGAACCGACGATGGGGAACTTATGGCGTTCCGCGACCGGCCCGAGAGCCAGATGGAACGGGGTGCCATAGGGCGAGAGCAGCAGATCGACCTTATCCTGCGTGATCATCTTCTGATAGATCTGCACCGTCTTCGACGGTTCGGACTGGTCGTCGTAGCTGATGAATTCGATGGGCCGGGGCTCCGAGCCCGCGATCTTCAGGCCGCCAGCCGCGTTGACCTGGTCGCGCCACAGTTCGTAGGCCTGATAGGCCACCGGACAGGCGACACCCAGATAGCCGGTCTTCGGCATGGTGAAGCCGATCTTCACGGGTTCCACCGCGCGCGCGCGCCGATGAATGGCGAAGGACGCCCCGGTGGCCGCCGCGCCGGCTAGTACCGTCCTGCGGGTGATCTTGCGATTTTTCGTGCCCATGTCATGCCCCTTGCTGGCGCGGGCGCCGCCCGTTACGGGGAACGCACCGCTCGGTTGATCCGGATACGCCTGACTTTCGATCTCCCAGGCCAAGGCAGGGGGCCGGCCGCGGCCGGCCCCGCCGTACCGTCAGACGACGGCGATACAGTCGATTTCCACCAGCATCTCCTCGTGGGACAGGCCGGAGCCGACCAGGGTGCGCGGCGGCGGATTCTCGCGGCCGAAATAGTGGAAGATGGCTTCGTTCAACTGGTTCTGAAGCGACATGTCCGTCAGATAGACGGTCATCTTCACCACGGACTGGAGGGTGCCGCCCGCCGCCTCCAGGACCATGATCAGATTGGCCATGGTCCGGTCGAACTGTTCGCGAAAGCCGCCGGCCACCCATTCCTTCTCTTCCTCGGGCACATGGGGGTGCTTGTGGTAGAGGGGGACGGGGCCGTTGCCCGCGATCCAGAGAATCCTGCCGCCTTCGCTCGTCACCGCCGGCAGAAACGGCATATTGTATTCAGGAAGCGGCTCTTTCGGGTGGATGGGCTTGATCTCGACCATGTGTCACATCTTTCTGCACTGGAAGTTATGGATCGGCTTTCGCGGACTGCCGTACGCCCGGGCCGTGCCGGCGCCAAACCTGAAAAAATCGTGTCATTCTCCATCTCGACCGTCAATCCATTTTTGAATACAATCTTCTATATTCAAGTGGTGGCGGAACCTGTCACGAGGCCCTGGACCGCTCGAACCGGATCGCATCGCCGCCCATCGGGCGGCATCTGTTGGAGTAGAGAGATGTCGGCATATCCCGCCTGGAGCACCTATTCCCCGAAGGACCTGCACGGCCAGTACATCGTGCGCGAACAGGTGCCGGACTTCCGGTCCTTCCTCGACCGCTGGCGCGACACCAGCAAGCCGGTCCGGGCCGAGTTTTCGGATCATCTCGACATCCGCTTCGGCGATCACCCGGCCGAGACGCTGGACGTTCTACTGCCGAAGACCTGGGCCCCGGGCACGCCGGTCCAGGTGCTCTTCCACGGCGGCTACTGGCGCGCCCTGCACAAGGACGAATATGCCTTCGTCGCCCTGCCCGGCCTCCGCGCCGGCATCGGCGCCGTGATCGTCAACTACGAGCTCTGCCCGAATGTTTCGATGGCCGAGCTGGTCGCCCAATGCCAGCGCGGCTTTGCCTGGACCGTGCGCAACATCGCCCAATTCGGCGGCGATCCCGGCAACCTCTATCTCTCGGGCCATTCCGCCGGCGGGCACCTGGTCGGTTCCATGCTGCAGACCGACTGGAAGACCTTCGGCCTCGGCGATTTCGCCATCCGGGGCGCCTGCGCGCTGTCCGGCCTCTTCGACCTGACGCCGATCCCCTCGGTCGCCAACCTTCAGGACGACATCCACCTGACGCCCGAGGAAGTGACGGCGCTCAGCCCCATGGTCCACCCGATCGCCAACGTCGTGCCCCTGGTCCTCGCCAATGGCGCGCTCGAAACCACCGAGTTCCATCGCCAGACGGCGGAATATGCCGACTATGCGCGCAGCAGCGGTGCCATCGTCGATTTCCACGATGTCGAGGGCCGTCATCACTATTCGGTGGTGGACGCCCTGGCCGATGCCGATCATCCGCTGTGCCACGCCTGGCACCGCGCCGTGCTCGGCGGCTCGATCGGCTGATGGCCGGGCCCTTCCGCGCCGAGATCGCCGGCGGCGGCATCTGTGGCCTGGCCACGGCCGCCGCCCTGGCGCGGGCGGGCTGGCGCGTCCGCGTCCACGAACGCCAGAGCGCGCTGCGCACCATCGGCGCCGGCCTCTATATCTGGGAGAATGGTCTCCGCGTGCTCGAAGTCCTCGGCTGCTACGACGCCGTGATCCGGGACGGCCACCGGGGGTCGGTCTTCGAGATCCGGGACTGCGACGGCGGCATCGTCGATCCGGGCCATCTGCCGCCTTCGATGCGCGTCTATACCGTGCCTCGGGAATGGGTGCTGGGCGGCCTGCGCGGCGCGGCGGTCGCGGCCGGGGCCGAGATCGAGGTCTCATCCCAGGCGGTGGGGGCATCCGAGGAGGGCCGCCTCGACCTCGCGGACGGACGCCGGCTCGAGGCGGACCTCGTCATCGGGGCGGAGGGGGTGCGCTCCCGCGTCCGCGACAGCCTCGGCCTGCTCCGGGTCGACGACACCACGGCCGAAGGCTCCATCCGCCTGATCGTGCCGATCCGGGACGACGACTTCTCGGATGCCGATCGGGGCAAATACATCGAACAATGGGCCGGCCACCGCCGCCTGCTGATCACGCCCATCAACCGCCGCGAAACCTATCTCGCCTTCAGTGCGCTCGACTCGGACCCCGGATGCCGGCTACCGCTCGACCGTGACGACTGGAAGGCCGCCTTCCCCATGTGGTCGCATCTGATCGACCGGGTGACCGACGACATGGGCCATTGGGACGTCTACAGCATCATCAAGCTGAAGGCCTGGTCGGTCGGCCATGTCGCCGTGATCGGCGACGCCGCCCACGCCCAGCCGCCCAATCTGGGTCAAGGCGCGGGGATGGCGATGCAGAACGCCCTCGCCCTCGCGCATCTGCTGGACGGCATTCGCGACCGGAGCGAGATCCCGGCACGGCTTCGGGCCTGGGAAGCGTCGGAACGGCCGATCGTCGAACATTGCCAGAAATATTCGGCGCTCTACGGCGAGGTGATCCATATGCCCGAGATGCTGCGCCGGCGCGCCTTCGCCGCCGGCATGAACGATCCCTGGCTTTCGGCGCAATTCTTCAAACCCGCCCTGCATCACCCGACCGGCTGCCCCTGACCGGCTGTCCCTCCTGACCGTTCCCCACCGGTGGGGGCACGACGACGGCGGCGGTCGACAGCAGGGCCGCCCCGGCCAGCAGGACGGCGCCCGCGGCGAACAGCCAGGAAAAGCCGACGAAGCCGGCCAACAGTCCGACCGCCAGCGCGCCGATCGCCATGCCCGTATCGAAGGCGTTGAAGAACAGGCCGTTGGCCCGTGCCCCTTCCGTCTTGGGAAAGATCATCACCATCCAGGCCTGGACCGCGGGCTCGACGATGCCGAAGCCGGCGCCGAACAGGGCGGCGGCGGCGAACAGGCCCACCGTCCCCTCCAATCCCGCCAGCACGGCATAGCCGCCCGCCGCGAACAGGAAGCCGGGAACCAATACATGGCGCAGGCCCCGGCGGTCCTGGACATGGCCGGCGGGATAGCGCACCACGACGGCGGCGAGCGCCTGGACCAGAAAATAGACCCCGGCATCGGCAATCCCCAGGCTGACGGCATAGACCGGCAGAAACGACATGGTGGTGCCATAGCAGAGCGACATCAGCATGATCGCCGCCACCGGCGCCGCCGGGCGAACTCCCGCGCCGGGCCGGCCCCGGCGCTCGACGCGCGCAGGCCCGGCCCCGGTGGCGGCTGCCCCTTTGGCGGCCCGCGTCTCGGCGGCCGGCAGCACCACGGCGAGCGCGACCGCGACCATCGCCAGCGCGATGCCCGCATTCGCGGTATTGCCGCCCCAGTCGACATAGACGATGAAGCCGGCGAACGGCCCCGCCACCATGGCGAAGGTCGTGCCGATGCCGAAGAGACCGACGGCCCGCCCCATCCGCTCGTTCGGCACGGCGGCCAGAACCCAGGCGTTCAGGGCCGTGGTCGAAAGCCCGTAGCCGATCCCGAAGACCGTCCGCGCCACCAGGACCAGGCCGACTTCCTGGGCGACGAGTTGCAGGATCAGCGCCACGCCTTCGAAGATCATGGCCGCGACGGCGATCGCCTTCAGGCCGAAACGGCCGGCCAGCCGGCCGCCGACGACGCGCGCGGCAAGGGCGGCGCCGACCATGGCCGCCATGGCCACCCCCATGGCGGCACTGCCGCCGCCCAGGTCGCCGATCAGCAGCGACACCACCGGAAAGCAGAATTCCAGCGCCATGAAGGAAAAGAAGTTGGCGAGGAAGAGCAGCCAGAAGCCGGGCCCGAACGAATAAGCAGTCAAGGCCGGCATACAGCGTCTCTCCCTCGCCCGGTTTGGCGCCATACCGACGGACCGCCGCCATGGATCGCGGGTCCCCCGGATGGCATTTTTGAATACAATATAAATTAAACGCACTGTCAACGATGCCCGCGCGAGGCCCCACCGAAGGCCGTCTCGCAGGGTGTCTGCTATCCGGTGGCGACTCGTCCGATCGGCCGACGGACGACGGACGACCGACGGCGGCGCCACCGGCACCGACTGGGGCATCGCACGCCACTATTCCCCGCCCGAACTGAACAACACGGAATTCGGCCTCGACCACATTCACTGTCGGGGCCGCCTGCCGTTCCTTCGCACGACGCCGGCCAATCGCAGCCCTGGAACCGGCAAGGTCTTGGCCTGCCATTCCGGTGAAGCTTTCGGCACCCGCATCTTCACCGAATGCGCGACCGGCAAATCGGCCCCCGGCCCAGGAGGGGCAGACCGAATATCTCTGGGTCCACATCGGCCATCTGCGCGACAAGCTGGAGCCCGCCCCTCCCGACCGCGCTTCATCCTGATCGAACCCGGCATCGGCTACCGCCTGGTCCGCGCGGAAGAAGACGTCCCGGGGCGGTCGCCCTCCGATCGCTGACATTGCCGCTGCGGGAGACATCCAGGCAAAACAAACCCCCCAGCAACTCGTTGAGTTTGCCGGGGTTTATTTCGACTTGATTGCGGGGCCCGCAATCATTTCGAATTGCGTTCGGTCGCCGCAAACGACAGCCTGTTGATCAGGCTGGCCAGGGCGCTGGACGTTGGTTTGTTTCGGGTCGCGGCATAATCCTGGCGGCCGCCCTTCTCCTCGCCACCCGCCATCAGGTGAGTCGGCGCGATCCCCATTCGGCTTTCGAGCTCCGCGACGGCGGTCATTCCAATGGCGACACTTCTGGCGAAAGCAGGGCCTGGAGGGCGTCGAGCCCCTCGGTCAGGGCCGCCGGTCCCGGCTGCAGGATGATCGGCGCCTTGATTTCGTGGAGCCTGCCGTGTTGAACCGCGGGAATGCGGTCGAAGCCGGGCCTTGCCGCCAGCTTCTCCGGCCGGAATTTCTTGCCGCACCAGGAGGCGACAATCACCTCGGGTGCGGCCTCGACCACCTGCGTAGGCGTGACGATGCGGTCACGCGCGGCCTTGGCGCCGGCCAGATCCGCGAAGACGTCCTGCCCGCCCGCCATCTCGATCAGTTCCGAAATCCAGGCGATGCCGCTGATCATCGGCTCGTCCCATTCCTCGAAGTAGACGCGGGGACGATGGACGCGCCGCGCGGCCACGTCCCGCGCCTCGTCGAGACGACGGCGCAGCGTCTCGGTCAGCGCAAAGGCTTTCGCCCCCTCCCCGACCAAGGCACCGAGCAGACGGATCATGTCCAGAATCCCGGCGATGGTGCGTTGATTGAAGGCATGGACCGCGACGCCGGCCCGGACCAGACCAGCGACGATTTCGGCCTGGAGATCCGAGAAGGTCAGCACCAGATCCGGCGCCAGGGCCAGGATCTTCGGCATGTCGGCCGAGGTGAAGGCGGAGACCCGGGGCTTGTCGCGCCGGGCCTCGGGCGGGCGCACACAATAGCCCGAGACGCCGACGATACGGTCCTGCGCACCGAGGAGATAGAGGGTTTCCACCGTCTCCTCGGTCAGGCAGACGATCCGCGACGGCGGGAAGGCCATCAGGCGGCGGCCGCCACGGGCAGGGGCCGGGCGATCACGCCGAGGGCGATAGCCGCCTGATGCAAGACCGCGAGAATGGCGAGCGCCAGCACGTTCATCTGCAGCACATAGGCAATGATCTCGAAGGTGAACGCCGCCTCGCCGCTGCCGATCACGAAGGCCGAGGCATGGAGCGCCCCCTGCCAGACGATGAACGCCACGGCGAACCCCGCGATGCCGCGCAGCACCGCGGCGCGCCCCCTGAGCAGATCGGCCGCCGCCACGGCACCGCCGAGGGACAGCAGCGCGCCGATCCCGATGACGACGCCCCAGGCATAGGTCAAGGCATCGTGAGGATAGCCGAGCAGGCCGAAGCCGATCGCCTGATTGGCGATCCAGGCGGTGAAGACGGCCACTGTCGCGTCGCGGCGCGACAGGTTCAGGGCCGAGACGGCGGCGAGGGCGGCGAAGGGCGTCGCGCAGGCGAGCACCAGGGAGAATGCCGTGCTGGCGGCGGCGATGAAGCCGATCCAGATCAGGCTGCGGGCGCGGGCGGACAGGCCCGACAGGAGACCGAACGAGGCCGGGATGGACGAAAGGCTCATGGACACACCTCTATGCCCCACGCGTGGGTGTTTTCGCGGGCGATTTCGGGCGGGGGATCGGGGCGGCGAACCAGGGCCGGGGATGAGACGAGCCATGGCGCATCCGCCAGGACACCCCGCCCGGTGACGTCATTCCTCTCGGCAGGTCTCCTGGCTCGCGGATCGCCGCCCTCGCCGGCCTTCCCGGACCATTTCGGTCCAGTGGCATGATCGGTTCGGGCTAGCCGCTCACAGTTGCGGGGGCAGCGCCGGATTTGCACCGGCTTCCCTCTTCACCCGCCGAGGCGGGCACCGGGAAGAGAACCATCTCTCCGCCAAAGGGCGGCCGCTGTCAAGATTGTCCCCTATCCGCCCCGCACCCCACCACCGGCGATCAGGCTCCCCGCTCGCCCCGGCGCAGCGGCAATCCTTGCGGAAGGCCGGCTCGTCGATCTGGATGACGGCGATGCCCGCCGCCTCAAGATCGTTCACCTCGTCGCGAAGCGCGAGCGCGATCTGACGGCAGACGTCGGCGCGTGGAAGATCGTCGCGCACGAAGGACCATTGCAGCATGGTCACCGGCCCGGTCGGCATGCCCTTCATGGGTTTCTCGGTCAGGGACTGGGCATAGCGTGCCCAGTCGACCGTCATGGGCCATGACCAGGAAGGTCCCGACGTCGTGCAATACCGCGGCGGCTCAGAATTCCACCCCAGCCTGGGCCTTGATGCCGGCGCGGAAGGGATGTTTGACCAGGGTCATTTCGGTGACGAGGTCCGCCATCTCGATCAGCTCCGGCTTCGCGTTTCGACCGGTGAGGACGACGTGAGTCATGGGCGGCTTCTCGTCGCGGAGGAAGGCGAGAACCTCGCCGAGCTCGAGATAGTCGTAGCGCAGCGCGATGTTGATCTCGTCGAGCAGCACCATGCGGATCGCGGGATCGCGGATCAGTTCCTTCGCCTTCTCCCATCCCGCGCGGGCGGCGGCGATGTCGCGGGCCTTGTCCTGGGTCTCCCAGGTAAAGCCTTCGCCCATGGTATGAAAGCGGCAGAGGTGGGGGAAATGTTCCTCGATCAGGCGGCGTTCGCCGGTGTCGCGCCCCCCCTTGATGAATTGAACGACGGCGCACGGCATGTCGTGGGCGATGGCACGCAGAATCATGCCGAATCCGGCGGACGACTTGCCCTTGCCGGGGCCGGTGTGGACGATGATCAGGCCTTTCTCGCCGTCCCGTTCCGCCACCATGCGGTCGCGGGCCGCCTTGATGCGGGCCATTTTCGCCGCGTGTTCGGCCGCCTCCGCAGCCTCCGTCGCCTCCATCCGCGTCTCTCCGATGCTTGACAAAATCTCGGTCCGGCCCTCTGTTGGGGCCGCGTCGGTTCCTGTCTATGACAGGCGAAGAGGGAATGCGATAGGGGAAACCCAAAGCGCAGCCGCCCCCGCGACCGTGACCGGAGAGGTCGCCCAAGCCACTGGCCGCAAGGCCGGGAAGGCGGGCGCCCGTTGGAAGAGATTCCTGAATCCGCAAGCCGGGAGACCTGCCGACGCGTGTTTCTGATCGGGCGGGCGGGGTGTCCGCGACCGGCAGGCGGGCGCGTTTTCCCTGCGTCCCTCCTACGGCCCCATCCCGTCTGCCCCTGCGCAAGGACCGGGGATGGCCGTAACGCTTCATGTCTGTATCACCTGCCGCGCCGGAAGGCCGGTGGTGGAGGGGGAGCCCTGCGCGGGCGAACGCCTCCATGCCGCCTTGCAAGGCGCGCCGATCGAGGGGGTGACCATCGCCCCCGTCTCCTGCCTGTCGACCTGTTCGAAGGGTTGCGCCGTCGCCCTCGCGGCACCGGGGCGCTGGACCTATGTCTATGGCGGCATCACGCCCGAGAGCGATGCGCCCGACGTCGCCGAGGGCGCGCGCCTCTATGCCGGCGCGCCGGACGGCATCGTGCCCTGGCGCGAGCGACCAGAGCTGTTCCGCCGCAACATCGTCGCCCGTATCCCGCCGCAGGAAGCCTGAGCCATGGCCGATCTCGCCAAGACCCCCGTCACCATCGTCACCGGCTTCCTGGGCGCCGGCAAGACCACCCTGATCCGCCATCTGATGGCCCATCCCCAGGGCCGGCGCCTTGCCGTGCTGGTCAATGAATTCGGCACCGTCGGCGTCGACGGCGAGTTGCTGAAGGATTGCGCCGACGAGAACTGCCCGGCGGAAAACATCGTCGAACTGGCCAACGGCTGCATCTGCTGCACCGTCGCCGACGATTTCATCCCGACCATCGAGCGATTGCTGGCCCTGCCCCGGCGCCCCGACCACATATTGATCGAGACCTCCGGCCTCGCCCTGCCGAAACCCCTGCTGAAGGCATTCGACTGGCCGGCGATCAGGAGCCGCGTGACCATCGACGGCGTCATCGCCCTTGCCGATGCGGAAGCCCTGGCGGCCGGCCGTTTCGCCCCAGACGAGGCCATGGGACCGAGCGAGCACGAGACCCCGCTGGCGGAAGTATTCGAGGATCAGATCGCCTGCGCCGACCTCGTCCTCCTGACCAAGCCGGACCTCGCGGGCGAGGCCGGCATCGCCGCCGCCCGCGCCGTGATCGCGGCGGAAGCGCCCCGCCCCCTGCCGGTGCTGACGCTTTCCGACGGCGTGATCGATCCCCGCGTGGTGCTGGGCCTCGACGCGGCGGCGGAGGACGACATCGCCGCCCGCCCGTCCCACCACGACGGCGAAGACGATCACGAGCACGACGACTTCGCCTCCACCGTGATCGAGATCGGCGAGATCGATGATCCCGAGGCGCTGGCCGCGACCATTCGCGACCTGGCGCGAAACCAGCGCATTCTCCGCGTGAAGGGCCATGTCGCGGTCGCGGGCAAGCCCCTGCGGCTTCTGGTCCAGGCGGTCGGGGAGCGGGTGCGCAGCCAGTTCGACCGGCCCTGGCCGGGCGCGCGCCAATCCCGCCTCGTCGTCATCGCCGAACGCGGCGATCTGGACGAGGCGCTGGTTCGCGCCGCCTTCGGGGTCTGATCGCCCATGCATGTGGTCTTCCGCGAAAGCCACGGGCTGGACGAGGCCGACAGTCCCGTCGACCTTGCCCAGGATCCGGCGGATCTCGTGGTCCTGTCCTTCTCGGACAGCGACCTCGGGGCTTTCGCGGCGGGCTGGCATCGCGCCAAAGGGCGGCTGCCGGCGCTTCGGCTCGCCAATCTCGGGCGCCTGCGCCATCCGCTCTCGGTCGATACCTATGTCGAACGCACGCTCGCAGGGGCACGGGGCGTCCTGGTCCGCCTGATCGGGGGCGAAGCCTTCTGGTCCTACGGCCTGATGCAATTGCGCGATCTGGCGCTTCGCAAGGGAATCGCGCTTGCCGTCCTGCCCGGCGACGGCCGGCCCGACGCGCGGCTGGACGCGCTCTCCACCCTGCCGGCCTCGACCCTGCGCCGGCTGGCCGCGCTCTGTGACGCGGGCGGTGCCGTGGCGGCCGAGGCCGCGCTGGCCCAGATGGCGCTGGCCGCCGGCCTCTATGCCGCCCCCGTGGCGGGCGGGAAGACGGTGCCGGACGTCGGTTTCTACCATCCCGCCACCGGCGCGACGGCCGAGCCGCCCGCCGAAACCGTGCGCCCCGAAGCCCTGGTGGTCTTCTATCGCGCCTATCTGACCGCCGGCGACACGGGCCCGGTCGATGCCCTGATCGCCACCTTGCGGGCACGCGGCTTCCACGCCTTCGGTTTCTTCGCGCCGTCCCTGAAAGCCCCCGGTGTGGCGGCGCATCTGGCGCCCTTCCTCGCCGCCCGGCGACCCGCCGCGATCGTGAACACCACCGCCTTTTCGGCCATAGGCGGCGACGACGCATCGCCCCTGGATGCGGCGGGATGCCCCGTGTTCCAGGTCGCCCTGTCGACCGCGCCCCGGGCGGATTGGGCGGCGGCGGCGCGCGGTCTATCCCCCGCCGATCTCGCCATGCATGTGGTCCTGCCGGAAGTGGACGGGCGGCTCTTCGCCGGTATCGTCAGCTTCAAGGCGGCCGCGCGCGACGACATCCTTCAATGCGACCTGGCCCGCCATCGGCCGGATGATGAAAGGATCGCCGCCGTCGCCGGGCGCATCGCGGCCTGGCACCGCCTGGCGGCGACGCCGGCGGGAAAGCGCGATCTCGCCATCGTGCTCTCGACCTATCCGGGGCGCGACGACCAGATGGCCCATGCCGTCGGCCTCGACACATTCGCCTCGGTCGCGGCCCTGCTCGACGATCTGGACGCCGAAGGTTACGGCGTGGCGCCGGCGGGTGATCTCGCCGGCGACCTGAGCATCGGACGGGAACATTGGCCGCTGGCCGCCTATCGCGCGGCCCTGGACGAATTGCCCGCCGCCCTGATCGCGGACATCACCACCGCCTGGGGCCCGCCCGAGGACGATCCGGCGCTGACCGACGCGGGCTTCGCCTTCGCCGCCGTCCAGCGCGGCCGGGCCCTGATCGCCCTGCAGCCGGAACGCGGCCGGCCCGAGACACGCGACGCCGATTATCACGACCAGTCACGCCCGCCCCGCCATGCCTATGTCGCCTTTCATCTCTGGCTGCGGCGCCGGGGCCTCCATGCCCTCGTCCACATGGGCGCCCATGGCACCCTGGAATGGCTGCCGGGCAAGGCGGTGGCGCTGTCGGCCGAATGCTGGCCGGAAGCCCTGATCGCCGACCTGCCGGTGATCTATCCCTTCATCGTCAATGATCCGGGGGAGGCGGCCCAGGCCAAGCGCCGCATCGGCGCCCTCACCCTCGGCCATCTGCCGCCACCCCAGATCGCCAGCGAGGTGCCGGCGGGATTGCGCCGCCTGGAACGCCTGCTCGACGAATTCTCGACCGCCGACGGCCTGGATCCCGCAAGGCGCGACCGGCTGATCGCCGACATCAGGGCGGAGGCGCGGGCAACCGGGGTGGAGGACGATCTGGGCCTGCCGCCGCAAGCCTCCGCCGCCGAGGCCCTGACCCGGCTGGACCGTTTCGTCTGCGACATCAAGGACAGCCGCTTCGGCGACGGGCTACACATTCTGGGCCGGGGGGCCTGCGGCACGGCGGAGCGCGACGGCATGCTGGCGGCCCTGGCCGGGCGCCGTGTCGCGGCGGGGCCGGCCGGATCGCCCGGCCGGGGGCGCGGCGACGTGCTGCCCACCGGGCGCAATCTCTTCGCCGTCGATCCCCGCGCCGTGCCCACCCGTGCCGCCCATGCCCAGGGCGTGAGGCTGGCGGAGGAATTGCTGCGCCGGCACCTGCAGGACCAGGGCGACTGGCCGCGCGATCTGGTGATCGACCTCTGGGGTTCCGCCACCATGCGGACGGCGGGGGAGGAATTCGCCATGGCGCTTCACCTTGCCGGCCTCGCCCCGACCTGGGACGAGACCTCGGGCCGCGTCACCGGCTTCGAGGTGATCCCCCTCTCCCTCCTGGAGCGCCCGCGCATCGGGATCACGCTCCGCGTCTCGGGACTGTTCCGGGATGTCTTTCCCGATCTCGTCAGCCTGTTCGGCCAGGCGGCGGCGGCGCTCTCGGGCCGGACCGAGACGCGGGCCGACAATCCCTTCCTCGGCGGCGGGCCCCGGGTGTTCGGGCCGGCACCGGGGCGCTATGGCCTCGACCTCGGCACGACCGTCGAGGATTACGCCGAGGGCCGGCAGGCGGCGGGGGCGGCCTGGCTCTCCGCCTCGTCCCACGCCTTCGACGGCGACGGGGCGGGACGCGATCTGCTGGTCGGCCGCGTGGCGGCGGCGGACGGATTCGTCCATGTCCACGACCTGACGGAAACCGACCTTCTCCTCGCCCTCGATCATGCCGCCCATATCGGAGGCTTCGCGGCGGCGCGTGGGGAAGATGCCGGGCCCCTCTACCATCTCGACACGACCGACCCGGACACGCCGCGCGCCCGCCTGCTGACCGAGGAGATCGCCCGCGTGGTGCGGGCCCGCGCGGCCAATCCGGCCTGGGCCGACGGCATGATGCGCCACGGCTTTCGCGGCGGGGCGGAGATCGCCGCCACCCTCGACCATATGGCCGCCTTCGCCTATCTGGCGCATGCCGTGCCGGCCCATCTGTTCGACCTCTATCATGACGCGACCCTTGGCCGGGACGAAGTCGTCGCCTTCCTGGAAGCCGCCAATCCGGGGGCCCTGGCGGCGCTGCGCGATCGTTTCCGGCGCCTGCATGACGCGGGCCTGTGGCGCAGCCGGCGCAATGCGATCGTCGCGGCGATGGAGACGGGACCATGAACGGCGCCGGCTTCACGGTGAGGGGCTGGTGCCCCGGCGCGCTTCGCCCCATGGCATCGGGCGACGGCCTGATCGCCCGCATCCGCGCCCCCCTGAACCGCCTGTCGCCCGGCCAGGCGCGGGGCCTTGCCCGCGCCGCGCGCGACCATGGCAATGGCGCGATCGATCTTTCCGCCCGGGCCAACCTGCAACTGCGGGGCATTGCGCCGGAACGCCACGATGCGCTTCTCGCCGATCTCCGGGCGCTCGGTCTCGTCGATGGCGATGCGACACGGGAAGCAAAGCGCAATCTGGTAGTGACACCCTTCGCCGATGGTACCGAACCCCTGGCCCAAGCGATCGAGGACGGGCTCGCCGATGCCCCGCCCCTGCCGGGCAAATTCGGCGCCGTGCTCGACTGCGGGCCTGTCCGTGTGATGGCAGACATCTCGGGCGACATCCGGATCGAACGGGACGAGACCGGCCGCCTGCTGCTGCGTGCCGATGGCGCCGCGACCGGGCGGCCGATCGAACGGGAGGACGTGACCGGTAAGGTTGCGGCGCTCGCCGCCTGGTTCGTCGCGGCGGGCGGTGTCCGGGACGGGCGCGGGCGGATGCGCGACCTCATCGCCCGTGGGGTGCGGCTGCCCGCCGATCTCGCCGGCGACGCGCGGCCGGCGCCCGCCGCCGAACCACCCGGCCCCGGCGCCCACGACCTCGGCTTTCTGGCAGCCATCGAATTCGGCCGCCTGGGCGCCGAGACGCTGGACCATCTCGCCGCCCAGAGCCGGGGCTTGCGCCTGACGCCCTGGCGCATGATCCTGATCGAGGGCGGTGGGGCGCCGGGCGATGCCCCCGGCCTGATCCGCGATCCGGGCGACGCCCGGCTGCGCGTCTCGGCCTGCACCGGCGCGCCCGGCTGCCCGCAAGCCTTCGCCCCGGTGCGCGATCTCGCCCGCGCGCTGGCGCCACGCGTGCCGCCACAGCGCCATCTCCACGTCAGCGGTTGCGCCAAGGGCTGCGCCCATCCGGGCCCCGCCGACCTGACCCTGACCGCCGGTGCCGGGGGCTTCGCCCTGATCCGGCGGGGCCGCGCGGGCGATCCGCCGCTGCGCCTCGGCCTTTCGCCCCAAGACCTGATTCAAGATTTCCATCTGCCGTTCGAGGCCCCATGACTTCGCGCCCAACGACGCCGCGCCGCTATGAAACCGACGCCGCCGCCATCTATGCCCGCTCCTTCTCGATCATCCGGGCGGAGGCCGATCTCGCCCGCTTCACGCCCGAGGAAGAAGTCGTGGCCGTTCGCATGATCCATGCCGCCGGCATGGTCGGGCTGGAACACCACATCCGCTTCACCCCGGACCTGGCGCTCGCCGCCCGTGCCGCCCTTCGCGCCGGCGGCGCCATTCTGTGCGACGCCCATATGGTTGCGAAGGGGATCACCCGCAGCCGCCTGCCGGCCGGCAATACGGTGATATGCACCCTGAACGATGACGGCGTCGCGGAGACCGCGCGCGCCCTGGCGACGACACGGTCCGCCGCCGCGCTGGAACTTTGGCGGCCCCATCTGGCAGGTGCGGTGGTCGCCATCGGCAATGCCCCGACGGCCCTGTTCCACCTTCTCGACATGCTGAAGGATCCGGCCTGTCCGCGCCCGGCGGCGATCATCGGCTGTCCCGTCGGCTTCGTCGGCGCCGCCGAATCCAAGGCCGAATTGTGGGAAACGGCACCGGTGCCGAGCCTGATCGTCGAAGGCCGGCTGGGCGGCTCGGCGATCACGGCGGCGGCGGTCAATGCCCTTGCCGGCCAGCCGGAGTGAGACCATGGGCAAGGTGATCTGCGCCGGCCTCGGCCCCGGCGATCCCGAATTGATGAGCGTCCGCGCCGACCGCGCCATCCGCGCCGCCTGCCACATCGCCTATTTCCGAAAGAAAGGCCGCAGCGGCCAGGCCCGCCGCATCGTCGAGGGATTGCTGCGCCCCGATGCGATCGAACACGCCATGGAATATCCGGTCACCACCGAACTGCCCTTCGACAGTCCCGCCTATAACGACGCATTGGCCCGCTTCTACGACGATTGGAGCACCCGCCTCGCCGCCCTCGCCGTAACCGAGGACGTGGTGGTTCTGTGCGAGGGCGATCCCTTCTTCTACGGTTCCTTCATGCATCTGCACGCCCGCATGAAGGACCGGGTGACGGTGGAAGTGATCCCCGGGATTCCCGGCATGGCGGGCTGCTGGACCGCGACCGGCCGCCCCATGACCTGGGGCGACGACGTGCTGACCGTCCTGACCGGCACCATGACGGAAAGTGATCTGGCCCGTCACATGGTGGCGGCGGATGCCATCGTCGTCATGAAGACCGGGCGCAACCTGGCCAAGATCCGCCGGGCGCTGGCCGCCGCCGGCCGGCTCTCCGCCGCCGTCCTGATCGAGCACGGCACCATGGCGGCGGAACGGATCCGCCCCCTGACCGATGTCGCCGACGACGCCTGCCCCTATTTCGCCATCGTCCTCGTCCACGGCCAGGGCCGCCGCCCGGCGCGGGAGGACGTGGCATGAGCGGGCACCTGACCATCGCCGGCCTCGGCCCCGGACCCGACGCCCAGGTGACGCCCGAGGTGACGGCAGCCCTGGCGGCGGCGAGCGACATCGTCGGCTATGGCCCCTATGTCGCGCGGGTGGCGCCATCGGGCGCCGCGCGCCACGCCAGCGACAATCGGGTCGAGTTGGAACGGGCGCGCCTCGCTCTCGATCTCGCGGCGGCCGGGGGCCGGGTGGTGGTGGTCTCTTCCGGCGATCCCGGCGTCTTCGCCATGGCGGCGGCAGTATTCGAGGCGGTGGCGGATCATCCCGCGCGGAACACGATCGCGATCGACGTGTTGCCCGGCATCACCGCCATGCTGGCGGCGGCGGCGCGGATCGGCGCGCCGCTGGGCCATGATTTCTGCGCCATCAACCTTTCCGACAATCTGAAGCCCTGGCCCCTGATCGAGCGCCGTCTCCAACTCGCGGCGGAGGCGGATTTCGCCATGGGCCTCTACAACCCGCGTTCGCGCGCGCGGCCCGCCCAATTCGCCCGGGCGCTGGACATCCTGCGCGCGGCCTGCGGCCCGGCACGCCCGATCGTCTTCGCCCGCGCCGTCGGCAGTGCCGATGAAGCGATTGCGATCACCGACCTCGGCGCCGCGACGCCCGAGATGGCGGACATGCGGACCGTCGTCCTGGTCGGTTCCTCCACCACCCAACGCGTGGGGCGCTGGCTCTATACCCCGAGGTCGGCGGGATGATGCAGCCAGTCCAGGATTGCCTCGATCGTGCCGGCCGTCGGGCGCGGCGCCACGGCGGGCCGTTCGATCATGATCACCGGCAGGCGGAGCGTCCGCGCCGCGTCCAGCTTGGCCCGCGCGCCATCACCACCGGCATTCTTGGCGACGACGACCTCGATGTCCTGCGCTTCCATCAGCGTGCGGTCGCCCGCCAGGGTGAAGGGGCCGCGATCCACCACCGCGACCGCATCGGCCAGCGGCAGCGGCCCGTCCGGCGCATCGACGAGACGGAGCAGATAGCGGTGCTGCGAAAGGCCGGCGAACGCATCGAGGTGCTGGCGTCCGATCGCCAGGAAGACGCGGCGCCTTGGCCCGTCGAGGGCGGCGACGGCGCCCGCCATGTCGGGCACGGAACGCCAGTCGTCTCCCGGTCCCGGTGTCCAGGGTGCGCGTTCGAAGGCGATCAGGGGCACGCCCGCCCGGCGCGCGGCCTCGACGGCATGGGCACTCATGCTCGCCGCGAAGGGATGGGTGGCATCGATCAGATGGGTGATGCCCTCGGCGCCCAGATAATCGACCAGACCGTCGATGCCGCCGAAGCCGCCGACACGCATGGGCAGCGGTTGCGCTTTGGGCGCGGCCGTGCGCCCGGCGTAGGAATAGATCCCCGCGATCCCGGCGTCCGCGACGGCCTGGGCCAGACGGCCCGCTTCCGTGGTGCCGCCGAGAATGAGGGGGCGGATCATGGCTGAACCCTGGCTGTCGATCATCGGCATCGGGGAAGATGGCCTTGCCGGCCTCGGTGTTTCAAGCCGGAACGCCCTGGCGGCGGCCGAATTCGTCTTCGGCGGGCCCCGCCATCTCGCCCTTGCCGGCGTCGGCGCGCGCGGGCGGCCCTGGCCGGTGCCCTTCGACATCGGCCCGGTGATCGCCTGCCGGGGCCGGCGCACCGCCGTGCTCGCCTCCGGCGATCCGTTCTGGCATGGCGCCGGTGCCGTGCTGGCCCGCGCGCTCGAAGCCGGGGAATGGGTGGCCTATCCCGCCCCCTCCACTTTCGCCCTGGCGGCCGCCCGTCTCGGCTGGGCGCTGGAGTGCACCGCGTGCCTCGGCCTCCATGCCGCGCCCTTCGAGGGGATGCTGACCCATCTGAGAGCCGGCGCCCGCCTGCTGTGCCTGTTGCGCGACGGCGCGGCGCCCGCGCGCCTTGCGGCCTGGCTGTGCGATCGGGGCTTCGGCGACAGCCGGCTCCATGTCCTCGAAGCCCTGGGCGGCCCGCGCGAGCGGATCCGCGCCACCAGGGCGAGGGACTTCGCTCTCGACGACGTCGCCACCCCCGTCGCCATCGCCATCGAGGCGGCGGGGCCCCCGGGCCTGCCCCGCGCGCCCGGCCTGCCGGACGATCGTTTCGTTCACGACGGTCAGATCACCAAGGCGCCGGTCCGCGCCCTGACCCTGTCGGCGCTGGCGCCGCGCGGCGGCGAAATGCTCTGGGATCTCGGTGCCGGGTCGGGTTCCATCGCCGTCGAATGGTGCCTTGCCGCCGGTGGCCGCGCCGTTGCGGTGGAGCGGCGGGCGGATCGTCTGGCCGGGCTCGACGCCAATCTCGCCGCCTTCGGCCTTCGGGACCGCGTGACCGTGATCGGGGGCGAATGGGCCGACGCGCTGCCCGACCTGCCGGCGGCGGATGCGGTCTTCGTCGGCGGCGGCGCGACGGCGGCGACGCTGGCCGCGCTGTGGGCCCGGCTGCGCCCCGGGGCGCGGCTGGTGATCAACGCGGTCACCCTGGAGACCGAACATCTGCTGGCGGAGGCGGCGGCACGCCTCGGCGGCACGCTGCTGCGCTTCGAATTGGCCGAAGCCAAACCCCTCGGCAGTTTTCGCGGCTGGGTCCCGGCCCGGCCCATCGTGCAATGGAGTGTGACGAAATGCGCGTAGCGGGCATCGGCTTTCGCCGGGTGGCCGGCATCGAATCCCTGCGGGCCGCCCTCGATGCGGCGGGCGGCACCACCGGCGTCTCCTTGCTGGCGACGGCGGCGGAAAAAGCCGAGGCGCCGGTCTTGCTGGCGCTGGCCCGCGATCTCGGCCTGCCCTTGCGGGCCGTGCCCCGCGACCTGCTTTCAGCCCAGGCGACGGCGACGCGATCGGCCCGGACGAGCGAGGCTTTCGGCACGGGCAGCGTCGCCGAGGCGGCGGCGCTGGCGGCGGCGGGCCCCGGTGCCCGCCTTGTCGCGCCCCGCGCCGTCTCCCCCGACGGGATGGCGACGGCGGCGATCGCCGAGACGGAGGAACCATGACCGTGCATTTCATCGGCGCCGGCCCCGGCGCCCCAGACCTGATCACGCTGCGTGGGCGCGACCTGATCGCGGCCTGTCCGGTCTGTCTCTATGCCGGATCGCTGGTGCCCGCCGCCCTGCTGTCCCATTGTCCGCCGGGTGCGCGCATCGTGAACACGGCGCCCCTGTCGCTGGACGCCATCATCGATGAAATGGCGGCGGCCCATGACGCGGGACAGGACGTCGCCCGCCTCCATTCCGGCGACCTGTCCGTCTGGTCCGCCCTGGGGGAGCAATTGCGCCGGCTCCGCGCCCTGGGCATTCCCCATGACGTGACGCCGGGCGTGCCGGCCTTCGCCGGGGCCGCCGCGGCCCTTGCCTGCGAATTGACCCTGCCGGGCGTGGCTCAATCCCTCGTGCTGACCCGGACCTCCGGCCGGGCGAGCGCCATGCCCGAGGGCGAGACCCTGGCCGCCTTCGCCGCGACCGGCGCCACGCTGGCGATCCACCTCTCGATCCATGTCCTGGCCAAGGTCGTCGCCGAACTTCTGCCCTTCTACGGCGCCGAGGGCCCGGCCGCCGCCGTCTTCCGCGCCACTTGGCCGGACGAGCGGATCATCCGCGCCCCCCTCGGCCGGCTGGAGGAGGCGGTGGCGGGGACCATGGAACGGACGGCGCTGATCCTGGTCGGCCGGGTGCTGGGGGCGGCGGATTTCGCCGAAAGCCGGCTCTATGCCGCCGACTACGACCGCCGCTTCCGCCCGACGGGCGATGCCCCCCGCTTCCCGGAGGGGGAATGATGCCGCCGGGCCTGATCATCGGGGCGCCGGCCTCGGGCAGCGGCAAGACCACCCTCATGCTCGGCCTGTGCCGGGCCTTCCGCGACCGGGGCCTGACGGTCCAGCCGTTCAAGAGCGGGCCCGATTATATCGATCCCGCCTTTCACGCCGCCGCCGCCGGCCGACCATCGTTCAATCTCGATTCCTGGGCCATGCCAGCCGATCTGATCGCGGGCCTGGCGGCCAAGGGGGCCGACGCCGACCTGATCCTGGCCGAAGGTTCCATGGGCTTCTTCGACGGCGTGGCGGTGCCCGGCGCCATGGGCATCGGCGCCGGCGCCGACATCGCCGCCATGACGGGCTGGCCCCTGGTGCTGATCCTCGACGTCTCGGGCCAGGCGCAAACGGCGGCGGCCGTCGCCCTGGGCTTCGCCCGCTTCCGGCCCGATATCACACTCGCCGGTGTCGTGTTGAACCGGGTGGCTAGCCCCCGTCACGAGACGCTGGTTCGTGCCGGCATGGCGGCGGCGGGCATTCCGGTGCTGGGTGCCCTGCCCCGGCGCGCCGCCATCGAAGTGCCGGAGCGCCATCTCGGCCTCGTGCAGGCGGAAGAACATGGCGCGCTCGAGGCACTGATCGCGGATGCCGCCGCTCTCGTCGCCGCCCATGTCGATCTCGACGCCTTGCGAGCGGCAGCGGCGGGATCCCTTACGGCGGGCACGGCGCCATTCCCGGCGCCGCCGGGCCAGCGCATCGCCCTGGCGCGCGACGCCGCCTTCTCCTTCGTCTATCCCCATATGCTCGACGCCTGGCACGGCGCGGGGGCGGAGGTGCTGCCCTTCTCGCCCCTCGCCGACGAAGCACCGGATGAAAGCGCCGACATCGCCTGGCTGCCCGGCGGCTATCCCGAACTCCATGCCGGGCGCCTGGCCGCCGCGAACCGTTTCAAGGCGGGCCTCCGCCATTTCGCCGAGACCCGGCCGGTTCATGGCGAATGCGGGGGTTACATGGCCATGGGTGCCGCCCTGATCGATGCCGACGGCGGGCGGCATGAGATGGCCGGCCTGCTCGGCCTCGTCACCTCCTACGAAAGACGCCGCATGCATCTCGGCTATCGCCGGGCCGTCCTGCGCCGGGCCATGCCCGGCCACGGGCCGGGGGCCGCGCTGCGCGGTCACGAGTTTCATTATTCGACCGTCATCGAACAGGCGGACGAGCCTTTGGCCGAGGTGCGGGACGCCAATGGTACCCTGGTCGCGGAGACGGGTTCGCGCCGTGGCCGCGCTACGGGCACCTTCTTTCATCTGATCGCGGGGGCGTGATGACCGGCTTCGTCTCCTTCGTCTCGGCCGGGCCCGGCGATCCCGAACTGCTGACCCTGAAGGCCGTCGACCGGCTGAAACGCGCCGATGCCGTGCTCTACGACGATCTCGCCGCCGGACCGATCCTCGACCATGCGCGGCCGGGGGCCGATCTCGTCGGCGTCGGCAAGCGCGCCGGCCGCGCCTCGCCCCGGCAGGACCATATCAGCCGCCTGCTGGTCGATTACGCCGCCGGCGGGTTTCGCGTGGTGCGCCTGAAGTCGGGCGACGCCGGTATCTTCGGCCGGCTGGAGGAGGAAGTGCAGGCCCTGCGCGCGGCCGCCATCCCTTTCGAGATCGTGCCCGGCGTGCCCAGCCCCTGCGCGGCGGCGGCGGGCGCGGGCCTGCCGTTGACCCGGCGCCACGCCGCGCGGCGCCTGCAATTCGTCACCGGCCACGACGTCTCGGGCCGGCTGCCCAATGATCTCGATATAAGGGCGCTGGCGGACCCCGGCGCCGTGACCGCCGTCTTC
The DNA here is from genome assembly GCF_021568905.1 of Zavarzinia marina. Lineage (GTDB taxonomy): Bacteria > Pseudomonadota > Alphaproteobacteria > Zavarziniales > Zavarziniaceae > Zavarzinia > Zavarzinia marina. The sequence goes on from NZ_JAKGSB010000007.1 coordinate 127,945, forward strand.
ATGGGCAGGCGCACCTTCCCCGGGCTGGCCGCGACCCTGATGGCCGCCGGCCTGCCGGGCGATACCCCGGCCTTGATCGTGGAGGATGCCAGCCTCGCGACCGAGAAACGGATGCGGACCACCGTCGCCGCCCTTGCCCGCTACCTCGACTCCACCGATCCGGCGGGTGCGGCCCCCGCCCTGATCCTCTATGGCCCGCTGGCGGAGGGCGATCATGATTGATCTCGCGCTGGTCGGCATCGGCACCGGCGATCCGGCCCATCTGACCCTTCAGGCGATCCGCGCCCTCAATCGCGCCGACCTGATCCTGATTCCGCGAAAGGGCGCCGACAAGGCCGACCTCGCCCAATTGCGCCGGGCGATCCTGGACGAGGTGCTGACCAATCCCGAAACCCGGATCGGCACCTTCGACCTGCCGGTCCGCGACGCGGCGCGCGCCGACTATCGCGCCGGGGTCGACGACTGGCACGACGCCATCGCCGCGACCTGGGCCGCAGCGATCGCCGCCCAGCCGGCAGTGAAACGCGTCGCCCTGCTGATCTGGGGCGATCCCGGCCTCTACGACAGCAGCCTGCGCATCGCCGCCCGCCTGTCGCCGCCGCCCCGGATCGACGTGATCCCCGGCATCACGGCGATCCAGGCCCTGACCGCCGCCCATGCCATCCCCCTGAACGAGATCGGTGCCCCCTTCGTCGTCACCACCGGCCGGCGGCTGCGCGACGAAGGCTGGCCGCCCGGCGTCGACACGGTGGTGGTGATGCTGGACGGCGAATGTTCCTTCCGCCATCTCGATCCGGACGGGATCGAGATCTGGTGGGGCGCCTTCCTCGGCATGGCGCAAGCGATCACCCTGGCGGGCCCCCTGGCCGGGACGGCGCCGCGCATCGTGGCGGCCCGGGCCGAGGCGCGGACCCGCCACGGCTGGATCATGGACGTCTATCTGCTGCGGCGAAGGCCGGCCCGTCCCGGGCTTCCACCAGAATAGCGACCGCCTCCACCATGGCCGGACCGGCGCAGGTCCAGAGCCGGTTGGGCACGCCGATCACCCGCATCTCGAAGGGCAGTTTCCCGAGGATGGGGTGATGCAGCACGTCCGCCGCCCTGGCCGGTGCCGGATAGGGTTCGCTGTCGACGATCAAGATGTCGGGCCTGAGCGTCACCACCCATTCGAGCGGCAGGCCCGTGTAACCCTCCAGCCCCGGCGAGGTGCCGAGATTGACGAGCCCGGCCCGGCCGAGCAGCGTATCGACCAGCGTTCCTGCGCCGGCGGTCAACCCGTTCGGGCGCAGCACCAGGGCCCGAGCACGGTCGCCACGCCGGGGGATGGCATCGAGTCCCGCGCGGATCCCGTCGATCATGGCCTCGCCCCGCTCGGGATGGCCGACGACGGCGGCGACCTCGCGGATCTGGGCCTCCACCGCCGCGAAACTCGCGGGGACGTCCAGCTCGAGCACCGGAAAATCCAGCTTGCGCAGCAAGGCGACGGTGTTCCGCGTCGTATGGCGCCCGGCGACGACGAGATCCGGCGCCGCCGTCACCACCTCTTCCGCCAGGCCATGGTTGACCGGCAGCCCTTCCGCCAGATCGGCGACATTGGAGATATGCCGGTCCCCGGACAGGAAGGAGACCGAGGCCACCTGATCGCGGTCGGCGAGACGCAGCACCAATTCGTCGGCACAGAGATTCATCGAGACGATGCGGGGCCCCGCCAGGGCCGCCGGCCCGAAGGCCAGCAGCCCGACGAGGCCGGCGATCAGCCGCCGCACGGAAAGCCCCTGGCCGTCCGGTCCAGGGGATCGGGGGCGAGGCCGAGACAGCGCCGGCGCAATTCGTCCCACAGCGCCAGCCGGTCGAAATTCGGCGGCCGCGAGGGTTTCATCGCCGGCGTCAGCAGGGGATTGGGCAGGAACACCGTCATCTGCTGCTCGCCCGCGCCGTTGAAGAAGCGCAAGCCCCACGAACGCGGCACGCCGTCGGCCGAGAGGTTGCGATACATCTCGGCCCGGGCCGTGCGGCGCCGGGCGGCGAGATCGGCCGGGGTCGGATTGCGCGGGCTGCCCTTGTTCTCGCCGATGCAGAGGTGGAAATGCCACCTGCCGAAATCGACGGTCAGATAGCCGTCGAACAGGCTGACCTTCTTCGGCGCGGCATCGACCGCGATCTCGAAAACGGCACCCTGCACGCAGGAACCGAAGACGATCTCGTGCCAATGCTCCTCGAACAGGAAGCGGCACAATTCGAACAGGAAGTCGGGTGCCACGGAAAGAGGGAAGATCTCCACCTTTCCGTTGCCCGCTTCCTCGACGATGCGGGAGGGGGTCGTGCTCATGACCGCACCTCAGAAGCCGAGACCGAGGCCGAGGTAGCCTGAAATGCCGGGCGTGCCATAGCCCCAAGTCGCCTCATAGTCCTGATCGAAGAGGTTCTCGACCCGGGCGAACACGGTCATCGTATCCGTGAGCGCGTGCCGGCCATCCAGATTGACCAGCCAATAGGCCTGCCCCTTGCCATAGCGATCGATCGAATCGCGGTAGTCGACGCCGAGGTCGACGCGGGTTTCGGCGCTGGCCTGCCATCCGAGGGAGACATTGGCCTGATTGCGCGGCCAATCCTTGAGACGCAGCCCCGTGCCGAGGTTGGTGACGGTCTGGCGCGTATAGGAGGCGCGCAGATCGACCGTCGCCAGGGGGCGGACGACCAGTTCGACCTCGCCCCCGCGGGAGCGGGTGCGATCGATGTTCACGTAACCGCCACCATAGCAGAGCGCGGACACCGGCGGGCTGTAGGCCCAATTGATCTGATCCTCCGTCTCCTGCTGGAAATAGGTGGCGCCGACCATCATGTCACCACCGAGGAAAGCCTGTTCCACGCCGGCATCCCAGCCCTCGCTCTTCTCCGGCTGCAAGGCCGCGTTGCCGTAGCAGGGATCGAAGCGTTCATAGAGCGACGGCGTCTGCCGGGCCGTGCCATAGCTGGCGTGGAGCCGCGTCGCCGTCGGCAGCTCATAGGAGGCGCCGATACGCCAGGTCACTTCGTCACCGAAATCCTCGTGATCGTCGAAACGGGCCGTCGCGGTCAGATCCAGCTTGTCGATCGGCGTGAACCCGGCGGTGACATAGGCGCCGTAGTTCCAGAATTCATCCTCCATGACGGGCGTCAGGGGGGCGAAGCCCGGGGTGTTCTGTTCGATCCGCTCCCGCTCGGCGTCGGCGCCGATGTCGAGGTTCAGCCGCTCCGTCGCCGCGAAGAGGGCACGGTAGTCGATCGCCGTCTTGTAACCGTCATAGGTATCGCCCGCCGTGCCGGCCCCCCAGTATTGGCGCGTATTGACGGCATAGCCGACCCCCAGGGACTGCTGCAGCCGGCCGTCGAAGGCGGTATGGGCGATCCCGGCGTGTAGCCTCGTCTCGCTCTCGTCGCGGTTCCAGTCGTTGTCGGCGCTCGATGAATCGTAGAACACGTCCTCGCGCATGTAGTTTCCGGAAACATCCAGGCGCAGGTCGTCCGTGACCTGGTAACCGAAGGCGCCCCCGACCGAATATTGCCGGAAGGGATCGTCCTCGACACCGCCGCGATCCTCGTTGAAGTCGGAATAGCCGTCGATCGTGGTGGCGGTCGCGGTCAGCTTGTAGTCGAAGGCCCCGGCGAGCCCGGAGACCGAGGCATTGCCGCGCAGGGTGCCGTAGGATCCGCCCTCGACATAGGCATTGGCGCCGAAGGGCCTGGTCGGGCGTCTGGTCGTGATGTTGATCACGCCGCCGCCGGCATCGGCGCCGAAACGTCCCGGTTGCGGGCCGCGCAGCACCTCGATCCGCTCGACATCCGCCATGTTCAATTCGCTGATCGCATATTGCGATTGCGCCTGGGAGGTGTCGCTGACCTCGACCCCGTCGATGAAGACGCGGACGTTGCGCGGCCCGAGACCACGAATGGTGACCGAGCCCGGCAGGCCCAGGCCCCGCTGGCCCGACAGGGTGACACCGGGCACCAGGCGCAGGGCATCTTCGAGCCGGCGGATCTGGCGGGCTTCGATCTCTTCGGCGGTGACGACCGAAACCGCGGTGGTGGCCGCTTCCTGCGCCACCCCCGAACCGGCGTCGGCCCGGGCCGTCACCTCGACCGTGGGCAGCACGGTCACCTCCTCCTCGGCACGCGCCGAGACGGCCATCGCGGGAAGCGACAGCAGGACCAGGCATCCGCCCGTTTTGAACCAATCCATGACAAACCCCTTCAGGGTCGGGCAGGACACATGGCGGATCCCGTTCGGGCGCACGCGTCCTGCCCCGTCCACGCAAGCGGACAGACGACAGACGGACGTCGCCACGGACCGGGTTACACGGCCCGACGAGGGATGCCGAAGCGGACAGGACGGAATTCCGGGCCGGCCGCGGCAACGTCGATGGACGCATCACTGCTACGGATTGGCCCGCCACCTCCGGTTCACCCGACCGGCGGTAAAGTGATGCCCTCGATGGCAGGTCTCCTGGCTCGCGGATCCTCGTATCGCCCCGTCTTCCCGGCCGGCCCGAAGGCGCGCGACCAGTGACATGGGGGACGAACTCACCGCTTACAGTTGCGGGGACAGCCACGGCTCGACGGCATGATCGCCGCCTTCCGTCGTTCCCTTTTAATCCCGGCCCGAACAGGCCATGGAACCACCGAAGCGGCGCAATCTTGATCAGCCGCCACGATCCCGTCAACGGGGAATTCGCAAATCGCTTGACAGGCGACGCGCCGATGCGGGACACCAAGGGCGCGCATGGTTGCCCCGGCGCCGGAACGCCGGGCATTAAAAGGGAACACGGTGCGGTCCTTCCCGGACCAAGGCCGTGGCTGCCCCCGCAACTGTAAGCGGCGAGCCTTCGCCCGAAACGCCACTGGCCGCCAGGCCGGGAAGGCGGGCGAGAAGCGACGACCCGCGAGCCAGGAGACCTGCCCCGCGCACGGATGCAAAACCGCATCCACGACCGTAACCGGGCGCCGGGGTGAGCGTCTGGCGGTGAGACGGGCCGGTCGCGCTTCCCCGCGCCCGACGTCCGTCTCGGCGCCGAACTTTCCCTGTCGACCTTTCCACGACGCTTCCCATGCCGGGAGGCCTGGGAGAGACGACACATGAATTTCCGCAATCTCGTCCTCGCGAGCATCGTCGCCGCGTCGCCCCTGGCGGCGCCGGCCGCCGAGGCACATTTCCAACTGATCTACAGCGAGAACAGCCAGATCGACAGGCCGGGCGACGTGCCCCTGAAGCTGGTCTTCTGGCACCCGTTCGAAAACGGCCACGTCATGGACATGGGCAAGCCCATCGCCTTCTACGCCGTCAGCCACGGCGAGAGGATCGACCTCATGGACCGCCTGAAGGAAGCGACCTTCACCGGCAGCGAAAATGCCGCCGCCGCTTTCGACGCGACCGTGCCGGTGAAACGCGCCGGCGATTACATCCTCGTCCTCGAACCCGCCCCCTATTACGAGGAGAGCGAGGACATCTACATCCAGCAGATCACCAAGGCCTATCTGAACCGAAGCGAACTGCCGACCGACTGGACGGAACCCCAGGGGCTGCCGACCGAAATCCTGCCCCTGAACAAGCCGACCAACATCATCGCCGGCTCGACCTTCACCGGCCGCGTGCTGGCCGAGGGCGAGCCGGTCGCCGGCGCCGAGATCGAGATCGAATATATGGCGGCCGAGCCGGACATGGCGACGAGCACCCCGAAGACGCCGACCGCCGGGCCCATGAAGGGCGGCGCCGTTGTCGCCATCTCGGACGCGAACGGTTACTTCACCTTCGGCATCCCGAAGGCCGGCTACTGGGGCTTCGCCGCGCTCGGCGCCGGCCCCGCGACGGAACATGAAGGCAAGGAACTGAGCCAGGACGCGGTGATCTGGATCCGCGCCTACGACATCGAATAGGGGCGGCGCACATGCATATCGTCGACGGCGCGCTCTCCACCCCGGTCGTGATCGGCGGCACGCTGCTCGCCGTCGGCGGCATCGCGCTGGGCTTGCGCAAACTGCCGATGGAGAAGATCCCGGTGGCGGGCGTGCTGTCCGCCACCTTTTTCGTCGCCTCCCTGGTGCATGTCCCGATCGGGCCGTCGTCGGTCCATCTGATCATGAACGGGCTGGCCGGGCTGGTGCTCGGCTGGGCCGCCTTTCCGGCGCTCTTCGTCGGGCTGCTGCTGCAGGCGGTGTTCTTCGGTTTCGGCGGCCTGACCGTGCTCGGCGTCAATACGCTCGACATCGCGCTGCCCGCGGTGATCGTCCATTACCTCTGCCTGCACGGCGTGCGCGCCGCCTCCCCCGCCGTCGCGGCCATCTGGGGCGCCGTCGGCGGCGGGCTGGCGATCGCGCTCACCACCGGCTGCGTCGCCGTCGCGCTGGCGCTTTCGGGCGAGGAATTCGTGCCCGCCGCCCGTCTCGTCTTCTTCGCCCATATCCCGATCATGGCGGTCGAGGCCGTCTTGTCCGCCGCCGCCGTCTATCTGGCCCGCAAGGTGAAGCCCGAACTCTTCGGCGTGCTGGCGGTCCCTGGAGGTCGCTCATGAGAACTGCCATGCTTTCCCTCCTCCTCGCGTTTCTCGTGGCGTCCGCGCCGGCCCAGGCGCACAAGGTCATCGCCTCCGTCTTTCCGAGCGGCAGCGCCATCGAAGGCGAGATCGGCTTTTCCAACGGCGACATGGCGACGAACCAGCTGGTGGAGATCTTCGACGGCGCCGGCACCAGGATCGGCGAGACCCATACGGACGACGACGGTTTCTTCACCTACACGCCGACACAGGCCGTGACCCATGTCTTCAAGGCCAATATGGGGGCCGGTCACGTCGCCGAAGTGGTGATGGATGCGGCCGAGATCGCCGCCATCATGGGCAAGGCGGCGCCGGCCGACGCCCCGCCGGCCGCGGCCGCCGCCACCGTCGAGGGCACAGCCCTTTCCGAGGCGATCGCCGCCGCCGTCCGGGACGAGATCCGCCCGCTGCGCCGGGAAATCGACGCCTATAAGGAAAAGAACGACCTTCAATCCGTCCTCGGCGGCATGGGTTACATCGCCGGCCTGTTCGGGCTCGGCTTCTTCCTGGCGGCGCGGCGCCGGCTCCAGGCCTGAGGCCGCCATGGGCCACGTTCTCTCGCCCGGCGAGCGCGCGCTGAAGGCGCCCGGCGCCGGCGGCGTGCGCGTTCTCGGCGGCGTCGATCCGCGCGCCCGCATCCTGGGGGCCGTGCTCTTCGCCGTGGTCACGGTGTCCTGCAACCGGATCCCGGTGCTGGTGCTGGCGCTCGCCTTCGCCGTCGGCGCCATGGTGCTGGCGGGCCTGGCGCCGCGCCGGACCCTGAAGCGCATGGCGACGATGGACGGTTTCATCATCTTCATGCTGGTCCTGCTGCCCTTCACGGTGAAGGGCCAGGCGCTCTTCACGCTCTGGGGTTTCGAAGCCAGCCGGGAAGGCATGATGCAGGCCGTGACCATCGGCCTGAAGGCCAATGCCGTCATCCTGGCGCTGATGGTGCTGGTCGGGACGATGGAGCCGGTGACCCTGGGCCACGCCCTGCACCGGCTGCGGGTGCCGGCGCCCCTGGTCCATCTGCTGCTCTTCACCGTCCGCTATGTCGAGGTGCTGCACGCGGAATATCTGCGCCTGCGCCAGGCCATGAAGGCGCGGGGCTTTCGCCCCGGCAACAGCCTCCATACCTGGCGCAGCTTCGGCTATCTGATCGGCATGATGCTGGTGCGCGCCGTCGAGCGTTCGGAACGGATCCTGGGCGCCATGAAATGCCGGGGTTTCACCGGCGCCATCCCCCTGCTGGCCCATCTTTCGTTCACGCGGCGCGACGGCGTCTTCGCCCTGGTACTCGGCGGGATCGCCGCATCGCTCGTCGCCCTGGAAAGCACTCATGTCCTGCTTTGACCTCGCCGGCATCGGCTTCGCCTATCCGGGCCAGCCGCCCATACTCGACGGCGCCGCCCTCACCCTGGCGCCGGGCGAGCGTCTGTGCATCGCCGGCCCCAACGGCGCCGGCAAATCGACCCTGCTGAAGATCATGGTCGGCCTGCTGAAACCGACGTCCGGCCGCGTCACCGCCTTCGGCGCGGAACGCCGCGAGGAACAGGATTTCCACGAGGTGCGGCGCCGCGCCGGCCTCGTGTTCCAGGATGCGGACGATCAATTGTTCTGCCCGACGGTCGCGGAGGACATCGCCTTCGGCCCCCTCAACCTCGGCAAATCGCGGGCGGAAGCACTCACCATCGTGGAGGCGGTACTCGCCCGGCTCGACCTCCGGCACCTGCGCGACCGGATCACCCATCGCCTTTCGGGCGGCGAGAAGCGCCTCGTCACCCTGGCTTCGGTGCTGGCCATGGAGCCCGACGTCCTTCTCCTCGACGAGCCGACCAATGCCCTCGACGAGCGGAACGAAGCCCGCCTGATCGAGATCCTCCTGTCCCTGCCCCAGGCCATGGTCGTGGTCTCCCACGATGCCGACTTCCGCCATTCGATCGCGACGCGGAACCTTCGCCTGAAGGACGGCCGTCTGGCCTGAGAAGCAAAAACTCCCCTGTCCGCTCGCCGAACATCAAGACCCGACTCCGGGTCTTTCCATATCCCCTCCAGGGGGATGGGATCGGTGCATTAAGCACGAAAGCCATGTCGACGTCGCCAAGCGGCTGAAGCGGTCCGAGGGCCGTTTGCGCAAGGTGATCCGCATGATTGAGGACGGCCGTCCCTGCACGGAACTCGCCCTATGGATGATAACAAGCCTGTGTCGAGTGCGTTGGGCCGTTCCTGGACGACTTGCGGGCGATTGCCGGGGGCGACAGGCAGACGGTCGATAGGCGCTTCATGACGATCCCCGGACGTAATTCGTCCTGCTCGTCGATCCCTTCACCGTCTGCGCAAGTCTTGGTGATGGGCTCGAACCCCAGCCCTTCGCATGAAGCGGCGCGATCTGCCGACTAACAGCGTTGCTGCTCGTGCGGTTCGACGTATGTGTCATCCGTCGCCGCGATAGCCGGTCGGTGTCTGGCCGGTCATGCGCTTGAACGCGCGGGCGAAGCTGGCCGCGCTTTCGAAGCCTGAACGGCGGGCGATTTCGGCAATCGGCAGGTGGCCTTCGGCAAGGAGAAGTTCGGCGAAGGCCGTGCCGACTTCGGCGCGGAGTTGAGGCAGGGTGGTTCCCTCGTCGGCGAGGCGGCGGCTGAAGGTTCGGAGCGACAGGGCCAGCGCCTCGGCGATCTCGGCGGCATCGATGGCGCGGCCGGCTTCGATCGCAGCCTGCAGCCGGTTGCGGGCGGCGGCTGTCACGGGCTTGTGCGGGGCCTGCTGGCGGCGCTGGTGTTCCAGCGTCTCCCGCATCAGGAGGCGCGATGTTCGGCTGGGGGCGATCAGCGGAATGGCGAGGTCGCCGGCCCCCAGGACCAATTGGGTCACGGGGGCGTCGAAGGTGAAATCGGCGCCGAGGGCTTCGCCGTAGAGCCGTGCCGTGTCGGGACCATCGGGGGCGTGACGGAAATGGACCTCGATACGCGGCGGCCGCGCGAGGAAGGGCCCGATCTTGAGAAAGGTGCAGACCACCGCCTCGGTCAGCAGGCGATTGGCCGGACCGAAATCGCAGACCTGCTCGAAGGTGACATGGATGCGCCGCCCGCGCGTGTGCCGACGGATCGCGAAAGCCGGCATGATCAGCGGATGATAGTCCAGCCCGGCGGCCAGGGCGTCGCCCAGGGTCTGGGAGGTCACGGCCAGCATGCCGACCGGCCCGTGGATGGTCAGCGGGAAATGCGCCATCAAAAGCAGTGTCGGCATGTCACCGGGCGGGCAATGCCCGATGAAGATCGTCATGAGGTCCAGCAATTGCCGGCCCGAGATCGTCTGCCCGGTCTTGAAGGCTTGCGCGGCCGTGATCCCGCAGCGCCGGTAGACCGCTTGCAGATCGAGGCCGACCGCCGGCAGCAGGGATTGGACGATTTCCAGATATTGGGCCGGAAAGGCGATATCTCTCGGGTCTTTCATCCTGTTCTCTGCATGGCGCGCGATTTCAGCGCGCGACCCTCTCCCGCGTCGCCTGTCCATAGATGCTGTAGGCGAAGCCGGCGAACAGCAAGATGCCCTCCGAATAGGTGGCCAGACGATAGAGATGCCCCGTCTCGACATAGGATGCGGGAATACCGACCATCCCCCAGACCGGCAGAAGCGCGTAGAGGGCCGGCGGCCCGATCAGGCACAGGACCGCGAACAGGCACCATTCACGTGCGAAGCTCTGCCATCCCATCGCCAGGGCAAGGGCGACGAGGGCGGAAAAAACGAGGGCCGCAGTCCCGGCGAAAGCCCAGGTGGCGCCGCCGGCCAGGGTGGCGAAACTGGGCAGGCCCATGGCGATGCCCCAGCGCAGCATGGTGGCGCCGGCGATGGCGCTAGCGATGGCCAGGCCATAGCCGGCGGCCCGGCCGACCGCACGCCCCTGGACGAGGCCCGCGTGGAGGATATGAGCGCCGATCAGCAGGCCCGCCACCGTGGCACCGGTGAAGATCAGGCGGAACGGCCCGTCGGCGCCGATCACGGCCGCATCCAGGGCGACGACGCCGGGCGGGACGAGCCCCCGCCCTGCCTCGAAGTTCGAGAGGCCCGGCGCTATGGCGAAATGCTGTACCGCGGCCACGGCCGCCAGCAATGCGCCCGCGATCAGCCCGCCCGCCAGCCAGGGACCGGCCGCCGCCAGCCCGGGAAACTCCGCCATGGCCTTGCGCAGCGGCTCCACGCCCAGCGGCTTCGCCTGCAGGCGGGTGACGGTGAAGATGCCGTAGGACGCCAGGAAGCAGAACGGCAGGAGCCAGGCCGTGCCGGCGTAATTGGCTTCGAGCTGGCGCAGGTCCGGCCCCATGAGGCCGACCAGCACCCAGAAATAGCGGGTGAAAGGTGCCGTCAGCAGGAAGCCGTAGCTGATCGCCATATAGGCCTGGTGCTGCGGGATCTGACGGCGCCAGAGGTGGAGCATGGCGAGCCACAGGCTGGCCAGCGTCCCGACCGCGAGGATCCAGAGACCGACGGTGAAGGTCAGTTCGTCGTACATCCGGGCGACGGGAGTCATGGTCATATAGACCATGGCGGTCACCATGCCGATGCTGGCACCGATCAGATAGACGAAGCCGAAGCCCCGGTGCCAGCGCGGGAAGCGCCGGCGGAAGGCCGGCCAGAACTGGAGCGCGCCGAACAGCATGGCGAGCCCGCCGACCACATTGTGCACCGAGAGGACATAGGCGTTGGCCGCCGGCATTTCGGCGTAGTGGATCAGGGGTTCGCTCAACCCCTGTTCGCCATAGGCGAAGCGGGGCGAGGTCGCCTCGGCGACCAGGGCAAGGCCGAGGCCGGAGTGTTCGATGACGCCCGCGTTCGCCGCCGCGTCGTCACCGCTTTCCGCCGCCTCGACCATCATGCGGCGCTGCGCGGCGATATCCGCGTTCTCGGCCCCGCTGAAGTTCACCAGCCCCATGTCGATGGCGACGATGCCGTAGGCGCCGACGAAAAGCGCGAGGAATGCCGCGAGCCCGCGCAACGTCCAGAGACGAAGCGCCGCCATCCGGACGGCGCCGCCCGACGACAGGGTGTTGTGTGCCAGTGACATCGCGAATATCCGCCCATTGCCTGAACCAAGGCGTCAAACGATAGACGGGCGGGCCATGCCTGAATGGCCAAGGCGATGCCGGATCCGCCAAAATGCTCGCGCGTCAGGCGGCCGCCGCGGCCAGGGCCTCGGCCGCTTCCAGCGGATCGCCGGTCCGGGCGTAGACCTCCAGCCATTTGGCGTAATTGCGCATCGGCGGCTGCTTCAGCGGGTGAAATCCGGGGACCAGATAGGCGCCGGCTTTCGACATCAAGGGCCCGAAGAGCCTGACGAGCCAGGGGATATTCGTGATCTGCAGGGTCCAGCGCCGGCGCGCCGACAATCCGTCGGCCTTCATCATGGCATGCGGCGCGCGGAACATGACGTCGATCAGATCGCGGCTCAGGTAAAGGATGGCCCAGGCCCGCTTGACATAGCCGACCTTGGCGACCTTCTGCATCACGTCGAAGGCGACCGCCCGATGCTCCATCTCCTCGATGGCATGCCAGGCCAGCAGCGCCCGCATGCGGTGGTCGGCGTCAGCCATGACCCATTTCTTGTCGAAGAAACATTCGGCCATCATCGCCGTGAAATGTTCGGCGGCGGCGGTCAGCGCGACATTGAATTCGGGCGAGAATCTTTCCGAGCGACGCTTCAGCCGGCCGGTGATGGGCGCGATGATCCTGGCGAGCGGAACGCCGCCGGCTTCGATCATGCGGTTGTACTGCTCGTGGACCAGGCCATGCTGCCCCTCCTGGCGCGAGAACCGCCGCACGTCCTCGGCGAGGGCGGGATCGTCGATCCCTTTCCGGAAGGCGACGACGCTGGCGATGAAATAGCGTTCGCCGTCGGGAAAGGTCGACTGCATCGAATCGAACAGGCGCGTCTTATAGGGATTGCCGCCCCACCAGAAGCGCGGGACCGATGTGTCGAGCCCGAAGTCCAGGTTCTCGCGCGGGATGATCTCGTTCGTGAAGTGCCGGCGTGCCATTTTGGTCTTCCTTCTCCGGTTTTGAACGGTTGCGCCGCATGTGGTCTCCCGGCGCCCAGGCGTGACCGGCGGGCGCGCCGCGCAATGGCGCCCGCCGGCCACGCGACCGCGTCAGGCGAGGCCGGACGCGGAAAGCGGGTCCCACCCCTCGGCCGACAGTATGCCCTGAAGCTGCCGGCGGCGGACGCTGATGTTGCCGCCCTCGAAGATGGGGTAGGCGATGGCGTTGAGCAGGTGATGGATGAGCGGGAACGCCTTGTTGTACGACTGGACGCCGACCACCTGGATCAGCTTGTGGATCACGTCGACCGCGGTCTCGGACCCGAAGACCTTGGCGTGCAGCGCCAGTTCCAGCCCGGCGCCGTCACCGGACGCGACGGCATCGAGTGCGCGCCAGGACAGGAGCCGTGTCGCCTCGATCCTTCCCTTGGCCTCGCTGAGCAGATCGGCGACGGGGCGATGGGCGATGATCGGCACGCCGCCGCCGCGCGTCTGTTCCTTGGCGAAACGGAAGGCGATGTCGAAGGCGGCGCGCATGGTGCCCGTCGCCATCACCCCGACGGCGGCCGAACTGGCAGTGAAGGCCAGATACGCCAGGTCGGGCCCCTGCCCTTCCTCTCCGATCAGATTGGCCTTGGGCACGCGGACGCCCTTCAGCCGGATCGTCTGCGTCAGGTGACCGCGCAGGCCCGGCATGTCGATCGTCTCGAGAACCTCCAGATTGTCGGCCGTGAAATGCGCCTTCTCCACACCGATCAGGGAGACGCCGCCCGGGGTGCGGGCGACGACGGTCATGAATTCGGGACCCGTGCCGTCCCAACCGCCGAGGTTGGCCGACCATTGCTTGTCGCCGGAGATGACCCATTCGTCACCGTCCGGCACGGCCGTCGTCCGAATACCTTCCGCAGGCGCCGGGGCGGCGAAATTCGCGGTGCCCGCCGGCTCGGACAGGGCCATGACCGCCTGGGGGGCGCCGTCGTCGGCCAGGAACGGCACCAGGAAGCGCTGCATCTGTTCCGGCGTGCCGCCGAAATAGACCGGCGTCAGCGCCAGCAGCACGCCGCCGAGGCTGGCGACGAAATCCGGCATGACGGCCGCCAGTTCCTCGGTGACGATCGCCGCGTCGATGCCGCTGCCCATGGTGCCGCCGCAGAATTCCGGGATCATGCCCTTGATCAGGCCCGCCTTCACGGCCGCCTCATGCGCCGGTTTCACGAGGAGCGCCGCCTCGAAGGGATCGGCGGTTTCGCGGACCCGCTCGACCAGGGGGGCGAGATGGGCCTGGGCGAAGGCCCGCGCCTGGTCCCTGCGTTGGATCTGCTCGGGCGTGAGGGTGAATCCGATGGCCATCTTGGGCTTCTCCTGGGGGGATGTCTCGTCGGGTTGCCGGGGTGAGGTCGGGCGATCCGCCTAGCCGGCGCGGAACTTGGGCAGGCCGATGTCGCCGCGCATGAAATTGCTGACCAGATAGAAGAGTGCCACCTTCAGGACGGACTCCTTCGGGCGTGCCTTGCCTTTCCGGGCGATCCGCATCAGCTGGTGGCTGTACCAGAGGATTTCCATCATCCGCGACCGATCGATCGCCCCGACGCCGGACAGTCGCGGCGAAACCTCGTGGAGAGGGTCCAACCCGTCCAGCAGGCGTCGGGGCACTTCGGGGTCGAGGCTGAGCAGGCGGGCGAGGCCGACCAGATCCATCGCACCGCTTTCCAGTCCCTCGGTCATGCCGCCGACGGTGCGGAAACCGCCCGTCACCATCAGCGGCACCGAGGTTTGCGCACGCAATTTTTCCGCAAAGGACAGGAAATAGGCTTCCCTGCGGCGCGTGCTGTCTTTTTTGGGCGTTTCCAGTCCCGTGAATGCCGGCGCCTCGTAAGAGCCGCCGGAAATTTCGACCATGTCGATGCCGGCCTCGGCGATCGCCAGGACGGCCTCCATGGCCTCGTCTTCGTCATAGCCGCCTTTCAGGAAGTCGGCCGAATTGAGCTTGATCCCCACCGGGTAATCCGACCCGACGGCGGCGCGAATGGCGCCGTAAACCGCGAGCAGGAAGCGGCGGCGCCTTGCCGGCGTGCCGCCCCAATCGTCCTCGCGCCGGTTGTGATAGGGCGACAGAAACTGGCTGATCAGATAGCCGTGCGCGCCATGGATCTGCACGCCGCCGAAACCCGCCTCCTTGGCGATCCGCGCCGTCCGGGCGAAGCGCGCGATGATGTCCTCGATCTCGTCGGGCCGGATCTCGCGCGGCATCGGGAAATAGGGCGCCAACTCGGGCTTGAAGGGGATCGCCGTCGGCGCGAGGTTTTCGGCGTTCAGACCGTTCATGGCCTGCTTGCCCGGATGATTGATCTGCATCCAGAGTTGGGTGCCGTTCAGGCTGCCGCGCCGGGCCCATTCGCGCAGGAATTCCATGTGGCGCTCGTCTTCGACGATCACATTGCCGGGTTCGCTGCGCGCCCGGCCGTCGATCATGACGTTGCCCGTGATGCTCAACCCCAGACCGCCCCGCGCCCAGGCTTCATAGAGCGGCAACAGCCAGCGCGACGGCGTGCCGATCTTGTCGCCCATCGACTCATGCATCGCCGCCTTGACGATGCGGTTCTTGAGAACCGTGCCCGTCTTCAGGGTCAGCGGCGCGGCGAGGCCAACGGCAGCGGAAGGGGTCTGTCCCAGGGCATGTG
Organism: Zavarzinia marina; assembly: GCF_021568905.1. Lineage (GTDB taxonomy): Bacteria > Pseudomonadota > Alphaproteobacteria > Zavarziniales > Zavarziniaceae > Zavarzinia > Zavarzinia marina. The sequence goes on from NZ_JAKGSB010000007.1 coordinate 143,206, forward strand.
CGGATGTGGTCATGGAGCTCTGCCGATCTCGGGTTTCGCGAAAGGGCGACCCGGCCGACACTAGAGACGGCTCGAGCTCCTGACGAACGACGATTTCTTTCCCATGCATTAGCGGGACTTAAGCATCCGCCGTCGATCGCTCCGCCAAGGCCGAGGACGAAAAAAATCCGGGGCGTCATGGGGAGAACTGACGCCCCGGAGCAAGTGCCGCGCCCTATCACAGGAGGGGTCGGGCGCGGGTGAAAGGGAATGCCGACCGCCTAGAACATATAGGTTACATTCAGGCCGACGAAATCACGGTCGATATAGGGATTGCGCGATCCGCCATTGCCTCCGCCGGCGCCGAAACTCTTGAAGTAATTCACGCTCATCGACCAATTGTTCAGATAGTCGAAGCGGACCGCGAAATTGAGCGATGTGACGCTCTTGGTGAAGCCCGGCGTCGGCGCCGGCGTGGTACCGAACAGGCCGTGGGAGAAGCCGATCGAAGGCGTCATGGTGACGCCGTCGAGCACGTTCGGATAATCCCAGTAGACCAGCCCCTGAACGCCGCCCGACCAGCGCGTCGGCTTCTTCCACGTCGCGGGGAAATAGGAGCCGAGGTCGGTCGCCGAAATCGGCCCCGACACTTCGAAGCCCGCGACGTCGAGCGGCCGCGTCATGAAGCCGGAGAAGCCGTTCTGGCCATAGGCGGCATATTGCTTGTCCTTGTCGAGATCGACATAGAGCGCGCCGAATTCGACCAGGGCGAACATCTGGCTGCCCCCCACCAGCGAGACCAGCCAGTCCGTCCCGCCCATGATCTTCATGAAGCGCACCGCCGCCTGCCAGACTTCATGGCGTTCGTCCAGTCGGACGATGTGACCAGGGGGATAGCTGTCGTCCTGCGCGATGATGCCGGTCTCGACGACGGGCGCGATGCCGGGATTGGGCACGCAGACGGAACCCGGCACGCAGATCCCGGTCAGGGCTTCCGCCGCCTGATCGATCGGCACGCCGCCGGCGGCATTGTAGATGCCGACCAGGAAGGCCGGCTCCGACACCCATATGGGAACGTCGTGCTTCCAACTGACCTCGGCGTTGATGGCGATCGAAAGCGGGTCGTAGGTGGTGTTGAGGGCGAAGCCGAGCATCTGCAGCCCTTCCGGGTAGTAGATATAGAGATCGGCATTGTCGAGATTGCGCAATTCGGTCGAGCGTGGCGCCGTCCCGAAGGGCGGGTCGATGAGCACACTGCTCAAGGGATTGGTCAGGGCTCCCGCGACATCGGCCACCGGGCCGCCGAGAACGGCGGACAGAGCCGACGTCAGGGCATTCAACTGATCGACGCCCAATTGGTCCAGGATACCTTGGAGCAGTGGGACAGGAACGGTTGCCAGATTGACCTGGCCCGTGCCCGGTTCGTAGTGATCCGGCATCTGGGCGTAGAGCGACGGCAGCCGCGACGTGTAGTTGGCGTAATAGAACTGGAATTCCGTATTGTTCAGCTCGGGCGAGAAATAGCGGAGCGCCACGCCCCAGTCGTTCGTACTCGGATCATCCAGCGTGGTGATCGGCGCGTTGACCGCGATCAGTTCGGTCGCCGCATTGTCGTAAGGGGACGGATCGCCGCCGACGCCGGTCATATAACTCCGCGGATCCCATGGATCGGTGAAGCTCGACGAATATTTGACGCCGTCGCAGAAGGTGTCGATGAAGGAGAAGAAACTGCCGCAGGCGTCCAGCTTGAAGGGCTCGAAATCGAGCTGATAGAAGCCTTCGACCGAAAACCCGCTGGCGATTTCGAGGTTGGCCGTGATCATGGGGACCGGGATCAGGGCATCCTTCAACTCGGCGCCCGGCACGCGGATCTTGCCGACATCGATCGGATTGACCATCGAAACGCCATTGATGGTGAACAGCGCCTCGCCCCAGTTCAGGATCTGGCTGCCGACCCCCACGGTCAGATACATGTCGCCGATGTCGTAGAAGCCCTTCACGTAGTAGTCGAGCAGATAGGCATCCCAGTCGGCCTTGTGCTCGGCACCCGCGCTGTAACGTCCACTGGTATAGGGACGCAGCTCCGGCTTGAAATCGGCGAGGTCATTATTGGCGGCGACGGCATCATAGAAGGCGGCGCCGCGAAGATAGAGCGTATACTCCTTCCAGCGCAGGCTCAGTTCCGTCTTGGCGGTCGTGATCTGGCTGATGAGATCGTATTTGTCGAAATTCAGATTGCCGTCGTCGTTGCCGGCCGAGGTCAGGCCGCCGGTTCCCGGCATATCGTGGTAGTAATATCCATAGTTACGCAGGTCGCGATCGGCGACGCGAAGCTGCGCCCCCGTCGACAGCGACATGATGATCGTCCCCGAGACCTCCTCACCGAGGTCGAACTCGCGGGCGAGCGCCGTCGCCGACAGGGTCAGCGCACATGCGGCGGTGGCCAGAGCGGCCGGGCGCCATACGAATTTGGTCATGGCCCTGCTCCGTCTCAGCGCGCGCCGAGGCGGCGGATGGCATCGGGCGTGAACTGACTGTGGTCGACGTCGGTCGCGTTCCAGTTCAGCATCGGTTCCTCGCCCTTCAGGCCGAAGGTGACGTAGCGGCCGGACTCCAGGTCGTAGGACACTTCGAGCGCGGACGAACACAGCGGAACGTCGTAGTAGTTGACCACCGGACCTTCGTGATTGCGCCACAACTGGCCGCGCGCGTCGTAGAGATCGGCGGCGACGATGTTCCAGCTGTCCTCGTCGAGATAGAAGCTGCGGCGGGCGTATATGTGACGCCGGCCTTCCTTCAGCTTCGCCTCGACCGTCCGGACACGGTGCAATTCATAGCGTTGCAGCGCCGGATTGACGAAGCCTTCCCGCAGCAAGTCCTTGTAGGAATGCTTGTCGGACATGAGCTCATAGGCGTTGTAACCGACGTATTTCTCCGTCGGGGCCTGAAGCTCGAACGTATAGGCATCGGTGGCGCCGTTGAACATGTCGAACTGGTCCATGGTGGCTAGACCGTCCGAATTGAACAGCGGGTTGTCATAGGCGAGCTCGGGCGCGCGCAGCACGCGCCTTGTTCCCGGGTTGTACTGCCAGGCTTGGCGCGGCAATTCCTTGGCATTGATCGTATCGAGGACGAGAACGATCGAACCGGCAAGGCGCGACGGCGCCGTCGTGACGTTCAGATAAGAGATGGCGATATTGTTCAACTGCTTGACGTCCGCGACATCGCCGACCTCGGCGAGACCGGGGCCTGAGTAATGCAGGATGCCCTCGTCCTTGGTCTTGAAGAGGAGGAAGCTGCCATCGCGATTCACCGCGGCGCCGCCGAAAAAGCGGCGGAACTTGAACCCGCGGTAGCGCAGGCGATGGTTCCAGATCGCCTCGACGCCCGATTGCGGCATGGGAAACGGCACGCCGAGAAGGGCGCCCGCCAGGCCGTTCTCGTCCTCGGTCATGGTGGCCGTCATGGCGTTCCGTTTCGTCGCCGCATCGACCCGCGCCGGCAGGCTGCACGACCGCCGGCTCTCGTAGACGTTCATCTTGTACGCGGGAAACGTCTTCAGCATGGCGATCATGCCCGCCGTCAGCTTGTCCGCGTATTGGTCGACGTTCTGACCGGTGATGGTGAAGGCGATGGGGTCGCCGGCGAAGGGGTTGGGCGGGTGCATGCCGGGGGAAAAGCCCGCTGGCGGCACCTTGATCCCGCCGGTATAGGCCGGGATCGTGCCATCCGCATTCCCCGCCTTGATCGCCCCTTGCAGGGTCAGGTCCTTGCCCAGGCGATCGGCCTCCTGCGACGAGACTTTCGCGACGGCCTGCCCCGCGAAGACGATGGCGGCACCGAACGCCAGTACTGAAATCTTACGCATTACAATACCCCCACGATTACACCGTAGATGCCCGTCCTCGGGGTCTGCGGCACGGCGAGGGCGCGTTCATGGTGTTCCAGCCGGTCACGGGCCTCACGGAAAGGCGACCCGACCGACGCTAGAGACGACCCGAATCAATGACGAACGATGATTTCTTTCCCGCGCATTAGCGGGACTTAAGTATCCGCCGCGCCCCCGGCCACGACGGATGCGCGGAGCCATTCGAATGTGGCCCGGAGCAGGTCGTCCTTGCCGCTGTGGGGGCGGAAGACGAAATAGACCTTGAGCGGGGTCTTGAAGGGGGCGAGCGCCGGGACCAGCCGGACCGGCGAAGCATCGCCCTGGGCCGGCGAGCCGGAAGGCATGATGCTCAAGGCCACGCCCAGTCCCTGCTCGGCGGCGTGAAGCGCGGCCAGGTCGGAGTCGACGACGAGATCGCCGGCACTCGGGATCCTGGGGATCCCGGCAAGCTGGGCGAGCGCCTCCCACCCGAACTGCGGATTGCGGCGATGGATCAACGTATGATGCCGAAGGTCTTCGAGTTGGTTCACCGGGTGGCGTGCCGCCAGTTCCGGCGTCGCCATGACGACGGCGTCGCAATCGCAGATAAACCAGGCCTCGAGGCCGGGCCACGGCCTGGCGCCGACGCGGATCGCTGCATCCAGGGGCTCTTCCTCGAAATCGGCGAGCCCCATGCTGGCATCCAGCGAAATGCTGACGCCCGGGTGTTGCGCCTGGAATTCCGACAGGCGCGGCAGGACGTATCGATGCGCGACCTGCGGCGTCATGGCGAGGCGCAGCGACGGCTTGATGAAGCGGTCCATCAACTCCGCATGCCCGCGCCTGTAGGTCGCCAGGGTCTGCGTGACCACCTCGGCGAACTGGCGGCCCGCATCCGTCAATTCCACGCGCCGCGTCAGCCGCTGGAACAGCGGAAAGCCGAGATAGGCCTCCAACTGCCGCATCTGCTGACTGATCGCCGCCGGCGTCACATGCAACTCCACCGCCGCCTTGCTGAAGCTCAACAGCCGGGCCGAGGCTTCGAAGGCGGGCAACAATTGCAATGGTGGCGGGCGCATGGGGCTCATCGGTCGAGGCTAGCAGATCCGGGCGCCGTTCACGCAAATGAATGCCGTGACGTCAAAAAGCCCACGAGTTATGGCTCGTGGGCTTTTGTTTTGACTTGGTTGCGGGGGCCAGATTTGAACTGACGACCTTCAGGTTATGAGCCAGATTCACCACAATATCTAGAGCCTTGATTGTTGACGCATTTTCCGGCCTAGTCTCCTAGACGGCTGTTTTATCGTGGCTATTCGGCGCGACCGCCTGTTACTCGCCGCCAGCGAACGACAAAAACAGCCATATGATGTGTTGACACAGTGTTGACACGGGGAGGCTGGAATGACCGAGAAACTGACCGAAGCCGCCGCCCGGAAGGCCCTGCCGCCGGTGCGCGGGCAGAGCATGCTGTGGGACGCGGAGGTGAAGGGGTTCGCCCTTCGGGTGACGCCGGGCGGGGCCAAGTCCTTCGTCCTGGACTATCGCGCCGAGGGGCGGCAGCGCCGGATCACCATCGGCGCATGGCCCGACTGGACGGTGGCCGCCGCGCGCCAGACCGCGAAGGACATGAAGCGCGAGGTCGATCTCGGCCACGACCCGATGGGCGAGCGGCAGGCGCAACGCGAGGCGCCGACGGTGCAGGAGATGTGGGAGCGCTACGCGCGCGAGCACCTGCCCAAGAAGGCCGAGCGCAGTCAGGCCGACGAGCGCATGATGTGGGAGAAGATCATCCTGCCGCGCTTCGGCAAGATGAAAGTCGCGCAGATCACCCATGACGATGTCGATGCGCTCCACCGCGACATCACCGAGATCCGCGGCACGCCCGTCCGCGCGAACCGCACCGTCGAGGTGCTGCGCAAGGCGTTCAATCTCGCGATCCGCTGGAAATGGCGCGACGACAATCCCGCCTCGGGCGTGCGCCGCAATCAGGAGGAAAAGCGGAACCGCTATCTGAACCGCACCGAGATCGCCGCGCTGGCGCAGGCGCTGAACGACCACTCCGAGCCCATGTCCGCGAACGCGATCAAGCTGCTGATGTTGACCGGCGCGCGACGCGGCGAGGTGCTGGGCGCGACCTGGGAGATGTTCGACCTCGAGAACGGCGTCTGGACCAAGCCCTCGGCGCACACCAAGCAGCGCAAGCTGCACCGCGTGCCGCTCTCGGGCCCGGCCGTGCAGCTGCTGGTCGAGATGAAGGCCGCCGCGAAGGCGAAGGCCGAGGCCCAGGGCGTCCCGCCCAGCCCCTATGTCTTCCCCGGCCCGACCGGCAAGCCGCTCACCGAGATCAAGCGGACATGGGTCTCGGTCTGCCGCCGGGCGGGGCTCGGCGCCGAGGCGCCGGTGCTGGACGCGAAGGGCAAGCCGGTCCTCGACCGCAAGGGCGAGCCCAAGACCGAGTTCAAGCCGAATGTCCGGATCCACGACATCCGCCATTCCTTCGCCAGCATCCTCGTGTCGGCGGGCGCGTCGCTGCCCTTGATCGGCCAGATGCTCGGCCATACGCAGGTCCAGACCACCGAGCGATACGCCCATCTGTTCGACGACCCGCTGCGCAAGGCCGCCGAGACGGTGGGCGCCTTCGTGTTGCAGCGCTCGCCAGAGGAGTTCAGCGCAAACGAGGCAGAGCAGAAATGACGGATCAGAAGCCCTACGGGCCACCGCCCGACGCCATCCCGCTGTCCGACGCGATGAAGGAATTCCTGCCCGCCGAGATGTGGGAGGAGCACGCCCGCGCGACCGAGGCCCGCAAGAACGCCCCGAAGCGGCCGAGCTACCTCAGCATGTCCGTCAGCGACTGGCAGGACGCCAAGGACTCGCATGACGCCGCCAACCGGACGCGCTCGGCGCGGGCCGATCTGCACCGCGTCTGGAACGGCATGCTCGCCGCGATGAAGGCGAAGCTGGAGGCGGGCGAGCTCACCGCGTTCGGCCAGGAAGATCCGCCCTTCGGCCCGTGGCACGCGATCCCGGCGCCCGCGTGGCGGCAGCTGCGCATCACCAATGTCCGGAAGGGCGAGGCCAGCGTCGGCGCGAACATCGTGCACGACATCCACATCTTGCCGCCTGATGCCGACGACCACATGCCGACCGGGACGCCGGGACGGCCGAAGAAGGGAATCGACATCATCCGGATCGAGTTTCAGCGCCGCGTCGATGCGGGCGAGATTGCCGAAAGTCTCGCCGCCGAAGCCCGCGCACTGCAGGCGTGGTATCGCGAGACCTATCCGCGGCGGGACTGTCCCACCACCAAGACCATCGAGAACAACCTTCGCGAGGCGTGGCGCGCAGTTCGCCTAAGGACTGCGTAATCCCCTGAAATTATTGCTCCGGGGGCATTTTCAGGGCGGTTTTTCGGGGGGCTGAACGTCGGCATCTCTCGGGCATCGGCGGCGCGTTGCGTCGCCTGGCACGAAGGAGACGCCAATGACCCACCCCCTTGCATCCGGAGGCGCCGAGAGGGCCGCCTCCGTCGCCCCGCCCACCGATTTCCTCGACGGCTTCATCTCGGAGGAGGAATACGCCGCCCGCCGCGGAGTGTCCCTGCGCACCTGCCAGCGCGACCGCCAGCTGCGCCAGTCCCCGCCCTTCGTGGTGATCGGCCGCCGCGTCTACTACCGCATCGAGGCGGTGCGCGACTGGCTGCTCGCCCGCGAACAGGAGGCCTCCCGCAAGCCGAGCGCCCCGCGCGCCGGGAGGGGCCGATGACCGCGCCCGCCACGCTCGCGCCCGACATGATGGTGGGCGCCGCCGAGATCGCCCGCTTCCTCTTCGACTCCGACGAATTCCGGTTCCAGCGCCGCGTCTACTACCTCTGCACGCGCTCGAAGCGCCCGCTGCCGCATTTCCGGCTGGGCAGCCGCATCGCCACGCGCCGCTCCACGCTGATGGACTGGATCGCCCTGCAGGAGGGCTTCGCCAATGCCTGACACGCCCATCCAGTTCACCGGATCGATCCTCGAACAGCTGGAAACCAAGGTCGCTGCGGATGCGCCGCACCTGCTGCCCGTCGTCCACGCGATCCGCGATCACGGTGTCGGCTTCCTAGTGATCCCCCAGCGCGCGACCGGGCTCCATCGCGGCATCAAGCTGCTGCAGCGGCCCTTCATCGTCATGGTGGGCGACGACACCGACTGCGCACTCGGCCCCGATCAGTATGACGGCAAGGCGCTCGACCGGCTGATCGGCATGGCCGATGGCGTCGCCATCATCTCCTGCGCCCCGCCGCCCGAGGCCTATTCGAGCATCGCGCTGATGGCCATGGCGCAGCGCAACGGGCTGATCATCGAGACCCGGCCCGAGCAGGAGATCGCCTGGACCAACCGCGTGCAGGCGGTCTCCCCCGAAATGCCGATCCTGCTCTGCACCGTGAAGGGGCCGCGCCAATGACAGTGCAGGGGCAGCCTCTCGACTTCAACGGCACGCCGCCAGGCGGCCGCGCCCATGCCGCCACCCGCATGTCCGTCGCCCAGCTGGCCGACATGCTGGAGGAGCGCATCGCGGACCTGGCCCGCGAGCTGCTGGGCGAACCGAACCGGGAGCTTTCCAGCGCGCAGACCCTGCGCTTCGGCACCAAGGGCAGCGTCGCCGTGGAAATCGACGGCGCGAACAAGGGCCGCTGGTTCGACCATGAACATGGCGCCGGGGGCGCGGGGCTGGAGCTGATCGGCTATCGCTTGCGCCTGGACGACAAGGCCGCGTGGGACTGGGCGCGGTCGTGGCTGGGTGAGCCCGACGCCGGTCCGTCCTGGACGGCAGCGCCGCCCGCGGCGCCCGCGCGTTCCGCCTCGGGCTCGGCCAGGCCCAAGGAGCCGACGCCCGAGGAACGCGCCGCGAAGGTAGCCGAGATCGTGCGCCGCACCGAGACCCTCGTCTCCACGCCGGTGCTCGCCTACCTGCGGCACCGCGGGATCACCGCCACGCCGCCCGACTGCATCCGCTATCGCCAGTACGCCTTCGGCAAGTTCGGCGCCATGGTCGCGCTCGCCACCGACGAGGCGGGCGAGGTGCTTGCGATCCAGCAGGTCTATTTGACGGCCGAGGGGCGGAAGGCCCCGGTCAAGGTGGTCAAGCGCACCAACAAGGCCGTCGATGGTTGGGCCGCGAAGGCCGCCGTGCGTCTCCCCGGTCGGGAACCGCTCATCCTCTGCGAGGGAGTCGAGACCGCGCTCTCGGTCTGGCAGGCGACGGGACAGGAAACCTGGGCCTGCCTCGGCATCTCGAACATCGGCCGCGCGCCGGTGCCCGAGAACGCCACGGTGATCGTCGCCCGCGACGGCGACCTGCCCGGCAGCAAGGCCGAGGGCCAGATGACCCGCGCCGCGAGCCAGCTCGTGCATCGCGGCATGACCGTACTGATCGCCACCCCGCCCGAGGAGCAGGACTTCAACGATGTGCTGGTCCGCGAGGGCGAGGCGGCCGTGTGCGACCGCATCGAGGCCGCCGAACGCTTCCTTGCCGAGGAGGCCGACACCGAACGGAAGCGGCTTTTCATCGGCTCGGACGTGGAGATGTCGCGGCGCGTGCGCGAGGATCTGACCGAACGCCTCGGGCGCATCGTTCATGCCGAGGGCGAGTTCTGGCGCTACGGCGGCACCCATTGGGAGGCGATCCCCGATCACGAGTTGCGCATGCCGGTCCACGCCTATGACGGCGCCGGGTTCCTCACGCCCGCGGGCGAGCCCTCGAACGTCAAGCTGACCAAGACCCGTGTGGACTCGGTCCTGCACGAATGCGCCGCGCTCTGCGCCGAGCCGGAATACTTCGAGAAGCCGCCCGCGGGCATCAACTGCGCCTCAGGCTTCATCCGCTTCGACGCGGAGGGGGTGCCGCACCTCGAGGCGCATCACCGCGAGCATCGCTGCCGCCATACGCTGCCCGGCCACTGGCAGCCCGGCGCCTCGGGCACGCCGCCCGCGGGATCGCTGCTGGCACGACTGCTCGCCGGCAGTTTCAAGGGCGACCCGGACGCCGAGGCGAAATCCGCGCTGCTCGCGGAGGTCTGCGGCGCGGCGGCGCTCGGCTACGCCACAAGGCTGATGCAGCCGCGTGCGGTGGTGCTGCACGGCAAGACCGCCGAGAACGGCAAGAGCCAGGTGCTCGAGCTGGCCCGCGGCCTCCTGCCCGAAAGTGCGATCTGCTCGGTCCCCGCCTCGAAGATGGGCGACGAGCGGCATGTCATCGGGCTCGTCGGCAAGCTGCTCAACGCCTCCGACGAGCTTTCGGCCGAGGCCATCGCATCCGACACCTTCAAGGCGGTCGTCACCGGCGATCCCATCGAGGGGCGCGACGTCTACAAGAGCCGGGTCGAGTTCCGCTCCGTGGCGCAGAACCTCTTCGCCGCGAACCAACTGCCGAGCTTCAAGGGCGGGGTGGACCGGGGCGTGCAGCGCCGCCTGCTGCTGATCACCTTCACCCGCACGATCCCACTGGAAGAGCGCGTCGAGGACATCGGCAAGCGCATCGCGGCCGAGGAACCGGACCTGCTGCTGGCATGGGCGGTGGACGGCGCGTCGCGCCTGATCCGCCAGCGCAACTACGCAATCCCGCAGAGCTGCCACGAGGAACTCCTCGAATGGGTGCTGAGCGAGGATCCCGTCGCTGCCTGGGTGGATGCCTGCGTGAAGGTCGTGCCCATCGTGAACGGCGGGCCGACCATCGCCACGCGCGACGCCCACCTCCGCTTCCAGAACTGGGCGCTGGCCGAGGGCTACAAGCCCGAGAAGCTGCCCGCCATCAACGGCTTCGTGCAGCGCGTGCAGGCCCGCGTGGCGGGGATCCAGCACAAGCGCACCAGCTCCGGGCGGTTCTTCGTCGGCCTGACGGTGACGCAATGGTGACGCACCAAACGGGCGATTTGGCCCCTAACCCATTGAGAGTGTTGAGATGACGCACTTGGCTTCAACCTTTTTGATAAGGGGGAAAACCATCTCCCCCTCCATCATTCCATTCCCCCCTATTCAAAAGGATGGCGGGGGAGGTGCGTCATCTCAACACTTTCAGGGACTTGCGCCCGAAAGCCCGTCATTCCTGCGTCACCGGTGCGTCATTCGAGGCGCCGAGCCCGCCCGCCCGAGGCGGCGTCAAGGCGGAAGGATCGGGAAAGCGGCGGTTCCTCCCGGGCCGATCCGTATGTGGGGACGCGCAGCGCATTGCGTCGCCAGCGTGAGGGCCGGTCATGCCTAAACTCGACGGGGCCGAGACCAAGACCGCGTTCGCCGCCCGCGTTGGGCTGACCAAGGGGCGCATCTCGCAACTGGTGGCCGAGGGCCTGCCGGTGCGCGCCGACGGGCGGATCGATGTGGCCGAGGGGCTGGCCTGGATCGAGACGAACCTCGACCCGGCCCGGCGCTACAAGGGTGGCGCGCCCTCTGCCACCACCCGCACCGCCACGCTGGCCGAGGCGAAGCGGCTGCACGAGATCGTCAAGGTCCAGCGCGCCCGGCTGGCCTTCGAGCGCGAACAGGGCAAGCTGATCGACGCCGACGAGGCGCGGCGCACGGTCTTCGCGCGCGCCCGTGCCGAACGCGACGCGCATCTGGCGTGGGTCCAGCGCACGGCGCCCCTGCTGGCTGCCGAACTCGGCGCCGATCCCCGCTCGACGTTCGCCGCCCTCGACCGGATGATGCGTGAGCATCTCGAACACCTGGCCGACCTGCCGCTCGGGAGTTTTGGCGATGGTGCCTGACGTCGACCTCGCCTGGCGGCGCGGCATCCGCCCCGAACCGCCGATCCCGGTTTCGGACTGGGCCGACCGGCACCGCATCCTGCCGCCCACCTCGGCCGAGCCCGGCCGCTGGCGCACCGACCGCACGCCCTACCTGCGCGCCGTGATGGACGCGCTCTCGACGGCGAGTCCTTACGAGCGCGTCGTGCTGATGAAGGGCGCGCAGACCGGCGGCTCGGAGGCGGGGCTGAACTGGCTCGGCTACATCATCCAGAACGCCCCTGGCATCGCCATGCTGGTGATGCCCTCGCTCGACATGGTGCGCCGGAACACCACCGTCCGCATCGACCCGCTGATCGAGGCGACGCCCGCCCTGCGCGAACTGGTCGCCGCGCCCCGCTCCCGCGACGCCGGGAACAGCCTGTTCCGGAAGTCCTTCCCCGGCGGCCAGTTGGTGATGACCGGGGCCAATTCAGCTGTCGGCCTGCGCTCCACGCCTGTGCGCTACCTGTTCCTCGACGAGGTGGACGGCTATCCCGGCGACGCCGATGGCGAGGGGGATCCCGTCGATCTCGCGATCCAGCGCACCGCCACCTTCCGCGGGCGGCGCAAGATCTACATGGTATCCACGCCCACGCTGAAGGGCCATTCCCGCATCGAGGCGGCCTTCGAGCACAGCGACCGGCGCTTCTACTATGTCCCCTGTCTGAATTGCGGCGACATGGCCCCGGTCACCTGGGCGCGCATCCGCTGGCCCGAGGGGCGGCGCGATCAGGCGCATCTGGTCTGCGAGGCCTGCGGCGGCATCCATCACGAGCACGAGAAGCCGCGCCTTCTGGCCTCGGGCGAGTGGCGCGCGACCGCAGAGGGCGACGGCCGCACTGCAGGCTTCCACCTCTCCGCGCTCTATTCCCCGTGGGAGACATGGGCCGAGATCGCTGCCGAGCATGGCCGCGTCCGCAAGGATCCCGCGCGCCTGCAGGTCTGGGTCAACACCAAGCTGGGCGAGTCCTGGGAGGACCAGGCGGGCGACACCGTTCCGGCCGACCCGCTCATGGCCCGGCGCGAGGACTGGGGCGAGGCGCTGCCCGCCTCGGTGGCCGTGCTGACCGCGGGCGTCGACGTGCAGGGCGACCGGATTGAGGCTCAGATCCTCGGCTGGGGCCGTGACGAGGAAGCGTGGGTGATCGACTACCGCGTGCTCTGGGGCGACCCGTCCGGGCCGCGCCTCTGGTCCGACCTCGACATGGTGCTGCAGGCGACCTTCCCGCATCCCGCGGGGATCGACCTGCCCGTGCGCGCCGCCGCCATCGACACCGGCGGGCATCACACCAAGATGGCCTACGAGTTCTGCCGCACCCGGCTCGCCCGACGCATCTGGGCGATCAAGGGCCGCGGCGGGCCCGGCATCCCGGTCTGGCCGCGCCGCCCGACGCGGACGAACAAGGGCAAGATCCCGCTCTTCATCGTCGGGGTGGACGCGGTGAAAGACGCCGTCTATGCGCGCCTGCGCCTGACCGAGCCCGGCCCCGGCGCGATCCATTTCCCGCGCCGCCTCGACGCCGACTACTTCCGCCAGCTGACCGCCGAGCGCGTCGTCACCCGCTTCGAGCGGGGCCGCCCCATCCGCTCCTGGCAGCCCAAGCGCGACGGCGAACGCAACGAGGCCCTCGACACCTTCGTCTACGCCCACGCCGCCCTGCACGGGCTCATCAGCATGGGCCTCAGGCTGAACGAGGAGGTGGAGGGGGTGGCGTCGGTGCCGGTGCGGCAGGGAGCCGAGGCCGGGCGTGTAATCCGATCGGCGTGGATGACCTGAGTCTATTGCCCACGCAGGTCGACGCGACTATTGTCGTAAGAAAAATTGCTTTCTCACTCGGTATCCGGCTTCGGGAGCAGTCGCACATCCGCAATGAAACTTTCCACACTCTGCAGATGCGGCTGAACGCTCTTCGGGAATGACGCAACTATAGGCGATGGTACAACAAGTTTCACTCCTGCGTCGGTCATCTCACGGAACTGACCTTCCGAAACCCCCTCCTGAAGTGTGAGAAGATGCTTCACCCGTATCCGGTCGGCTTCGTTGAGAACTTGGCGCCACCGATCCTTGCAGGTTGTTTTGACCGCCAGCATTCGCAGGTTGCCCGAAGGATATCCTACGTTGCGATAAGCCATCTGCGATGGAAATAGGAAATCAGGCCGTCGACCGGGTTCCGATTCCGGACCATGTGAAAAATCGACGTCCTCGCAAAGCCGTTCTTCTATAAAAATCTCTCGAGCATGCAGTTCCAGAGATCGCCCGGAGCGGGACTTGCGACGCTGCAAAATCGTCTGTGCGCGCGAAATGAAATCATCGACGGTTGTGAAGCCCGCCTTGATGATCGGTAGCTCTATTGCCTCCTCAACGCTGCGGAACAACTGAAACTCACACTCGCGGCGGCGCATCAATCTATGATCCGGGTCAAGCGCCGTATCGGCCCGTAGTTCAACAGCCTTGCGGATGATCTCTACACCGCTCGGGAAGCGCGCGAGCCAAGCAGGCGGAATCTCTTCGGGCTGGAGCCAGCAATCTGCTCGTGGCTTGGGCTGAGAACTGAACAACGACGGTTGCACGAGTCGGTCCGGCGACCAAATAGTCCATTTGCTCGGTTCGACTGGCCCAATGCGATCCTCGACCAAGTCTTCCTCGGTTTCGTGCCGGCAGACCCACACATGGCATTCGGTCGCCGCGCCATTCTCATCAAGCACAAACGCGAATACCGTCAGCGCACCGGTACTCTCCGGATCGAGAAGCGCCGAACTGCCTCCGCCGAAACCTGTGATCCTCGCCTCATTGCGACCGCCGTGCGGGTTTTCGTGAAACTTGTTGTTGTAGTAGATTACTCGTACGCGCCGATGATCAGCATGGGAGTCTATATACACATCGAGGTGGAGATCAGGATTCTTGACGTCGGTTCGGTTGATCGACGGGAAGATATCGAACAGGAACGAGCGCGGAATATATGGGCCTGCCTGGTGGGAGCCGTTGGCCAACGTGTCGTTCCCTGAAAGGCGTTTAACATACCAAACAAAAGAAGGACCGGAGAAACCATCGATCCAGTCCGTCAGATCAGCAAGTGCCATAGTCACCCTCACGGCCACTGATTTCGTAGTCGTCTGTGTCGCTGTGCAGCCACGCGGCTATGCCATCGATGACTGCATCGACTGGCAAACGCGTTCGCCCCTTCAGCGCACACTCCCAAACGGTAAGCACGCGCCAGCCCGCGCCCTTCAATGCGTCGGCATTTCGCTCGTCCCGCTCTGCATTTCCGCCGATCTTTGCACGCCAGAATTCCTGCCGTGAAGATGGCCAACGGAAGAGGTGACAGTCATGTCCATGCCAGAAGCATCCCTGTACGAGGATGACAGCACGTCGACTGGGGAAGACAATATCCGGACGCCCCGGCAGTCTGCGATCATGAATACGATAGCGAAAGCCGCGCGCATGCAGAGCTCGGCGTACCAGCATTTCTGGGGCTGTATCTTTGCCCCGAATGCCAGACATCATCCGGCTACGCGTTGCTTTGTCTACAACATCAGCCAACGAGCGGCAGTTCTCTCTGCAGGTCCTCCTGATCCACTGCGTCCGAAGCGCCAATGAACGGAGCCATGTGCTTAGCAACTGCTTGAACCACGGGCACAACCACCGCGTTGCCGAACTGCTTGTAGGCCTGTGTATCCGAGACGGGTATCGTGAACTGGGCCTCGCCGGGTCGCTCGAAACCCATCAAACGGGCGCACTCCCGCGGGGTGAGTCGGCGCGGATTTCCGTTCCCTCGGCTGACAAGAATCTCCGAACCATCCTTGTAGTAGCGCGCCGAAAGCGTGCGACTCACGTCACCAGGCCCCACTAGGCCGAAACCAAATCCATTTCCACGCGCTTTATGCTTTGCTGCATATTGCTGGAGATAACCCCACAAATGGTCCGTCAGTATATATTTTGCACTCACGCGTCCATCCTTGTCGGTAAAGGGTTTGTCAGGTGCCTCGGTTCCATCTTCCGGGTGCAGAATGCTACCGAGCTTCGGTCCATTCAAAGGATCAGGCAGTATGAGATCATCTAAAGAGAAGCCGCTTGCATCGCGGAAGCCGACTATGAATATGCGCTCGCGATGCTGCGGGACAAAAGATTTGGCGTCAATCACGCGGGTGTGAACATGGTACCCGAGCTTCTCGCGCAGCGTTCGTCGAATGACATCAAACGTTCTGCCGCGGTCGTGATTTACTAGATTCTTGACGTTCTCCAGCAGGAAAGCCTTCGGACGGTGATGTGCAAGGATTCGTTCGACTTCGAAAAACAGCGTACCCTGTGTTTCACACAGAAAGCCATGCGGCATCCGCAGAGCGTTCTTCTTCGAAACCCCAGCGATCGAGAATGGCTGACACGGAAAGCCCGCCAGCAGAACATCATGCTCCGGAATCGAGGCAGCTGGAATTTTGGTGATATCACCGGCCAGTTCATGATCGCAGTTGTAGTTCGCCTTGTAGGTCGCTTGAGCATATCGATCCCACTCGCAGGTGAATACACAACGCCCACCTAGCGGTTCGAAACCGCGACGAAGCCCGCCGATCCCGGCGAACAGATCCACGAATCGAAACTTCTCGTCTGGCGCCTCTTGGGGCTGACTGCGCCGAATGATTTCTTCAAGTAACGCCAGCGCCGCCTTGCGCGGCTGCGTCTGTCCCCGCTCCCAGCGATAGAGCGTGCTCACTGAGAACCCGACCAGAGGTGCCAGTTCATCGATGGAAATTCCCGCCTGCTGCCGCAGGCTCGAGAAGTCTGGCTGAACGGTTTGAAGCATAGCCCCTCGCTAGGTATTTTTTTGTCATACTGCCAGGATTTGACACGCGAAACAAGAACAAAACGTGAAGTTAGAGCTGTTGCGGATAAATCGCCCGCCGAGCGCGGGCGGGCAGGATGGACGGACAGGGTCCGATGTATGGCTATGAGAGCACGGCGCCGCGTCGCTGCGCCATCCCCCATCTTGGGATTCCCAAACATTCCCAATAGCTTGAGAGTCCACTTCGGGCGATTCTCCCGCCCATGCGGACCTTCCTCCATCGCCTTCTCGGCATCGCGCGCGCTCGCGGCTTCGACGCTGCGGGTTGCGGGCGGCGTTGGGAGGGGGCGCGGACGGTCGATGGGCTGAACGCGGCGATCCTGGCGGGGGCGACCACGGCGGCGCGGCGGGCCGGGTGGTACGCGCGGAACAATCCGTGGGTCGCGGCGGCGGTGGACAGCCTGGTCGGCAATGTCGTCGGCGCCGGGATAAAGCCGCAATCCACCCATCCGGACCGGGCGGTGCGCGAGCGGCTGCAAGCGCTCTGGCTGCGCTGGACGGATCACGCCGCCCCCGATGGGCTGGCGGATTTCTACGGTCTGCAGGCCATGGCCGTGCGCGCGATGGTCGAGAGCGGCGAGAGCTTCGCCCGGCTGCGCGTGGCCAGCGACGCCGCCAGCATTCCCCTCCATCTCGAGCTTCTGGATCGCGAGCAGGTTCCCATGGATCTGCACCGCGAGATCGGCGGCGGGGCGCGGATCCGCGCGGGCATCGAGTTCGATGCCGCCGGTCGCCGGGTCGCCTACCGGGTCTTGTCCTCCCGCCCGGGCGATCCGCTGGGGTCTCTCCGCATGGACCCGCTCCGCGTCCCCGCCGCCGATTGCCTGCACCTGTTCAAGCCGCTCGCCGCGGGCCAGCTGCGCGGCATCACTTGGCTGGCGCCGGTGCTCCTGCGGCTGCATGAGCTCGACCAGTTCGAGGACGCCGCGCTGGTGAAGGCCAAGGTCGCGGCGCTCTTCACCGGCTTCATCACCGATCCCGACGGCACGGCGGGCGGGCTCTCGGGCACCAACACCGGCGGCGCGCTGACCGTGGGCATGGAGCCCGGCAGCCTGATCCCGCTGCCGCCCGGCACCGACATCCGCTTCTCGAACCCGACCGAGCACGACGCCTACGCGCCCTTCGTCAAGAACCACCTGCGCGCCGTCGCGGCGGGGCTGGGCCTGCCCTACGAGCTGGTCTCCGGAGACCTGGAGGGCGTCACCTATTCCTCGATCCGGGCCGGGCTCATCGAGTTCCGTCGCCGCGTCGAGCAGTTGCAGCACAACGTGGTGGTGCATCTGTTCTGCCGCCCCGTCTGGGAGCGGTTCGTGCGGCTGGCTGTGCTGACCGGCGACCTGCCCGCGCGTGACTTCGACCGGAACCCGGACGCCTACCTGGGCTGCGAATGGCTGCCGCCGAAGTTCGACTACGTCGATCCGATGAAGGATGTGCAGGCCGAGATCATGGCGATCGGCGCCGGGCTCAAGAGCCGGTCCCAGGCAATCTCCGAGCGCGGCTACGACGCCGAACAGGTCGATGCCGAGATCGCCGCCGACCGCGAGCGCGCGGAGGGGCTGGGGCTCGCCTTCGGCCAGACGGGGTCGCCGCAGGAGAAGGAGGCCGCCGATGGCTGAGACCGAGACAACCCCGGCATCGAGCCGCTCAAACGTCGGAACCGACAACGTTTGCCTGCTCACGCGTCGCGCGACGCTGGCGCCCGCCACCGCCGATCCGGAGGCCCGCACCGTCGAGGTGGTCTGGTCCACCGGTGCGCCCGTGCGCCGCCGCGACATGGCGGGGCCATACATCGAGCGGCTGAGCCTCGCGCCCGAGGCCGTGGACCTGTCTCGCCTCGAGGGCGCCAGCGTCCTCGATGCGCATCGCCAGACCGCGGTGCGCGACGTGCTGGGCTCCGTCCGCAGCGCCGCCGTCGACGGCAAGCGCGGCACCGCCGTCATCCAGTTCTCGGCGCGGCCCGAGGTCGAGCCGGTCTGGCAGGACGTGCTGGCGGGCATCCTGCGCCACGTCTCGGTCGGCTACTCCGTCGAGGATTGGGCCGAGACCGCCGAGAACGGCGCGCGCGTGCTGACCGCCGTGCGCTGGACGCCCCACGAGATTTCCCTGGTGCCGACGCCCGCCGATCCCGGCGCCCACATTCGCATGGAGACAGAGATGACCGACACGACCACCCGAGGGGCCGCCGACACGGCGCCGACCACCCAGACCCGCGCCGAGGCGAATGCCGAGATCCGCTCCATCGCTCGGATCGCCGGGCTGGACCAGTCCTGGATCGACAGCCAGATCGACGGAGGCGCCGATCCCGACACCGCCCGCCGCGCGGCCTTCGAGGCGCTGGCCAAGCGCTCCGCACCTGCGATCCGCACCGAGCAGGTCCGCGTCGAGATGGGCGAGAGCCAGGACGATCCGACCCTGCGCGCCCGGCAGATGGGCGAGGCGCTCTACGCCCGGATCAACCCGCGCCACGAGTTGAGCGAACCGGCCCGGCGCTACGCCTATTCGACACCCGTCGACATGGCGAAGGAACTGCTGACGATGCGCGGCGAGTCCACCATGGCGCTGTCGCCCGCGAGCCTCGTCACCCGCGCGCTGCACACCACATCGGACTTCCCGATCATCCTCGGGGACACGGTGGGCCGCGTGCTGCGCGACGCCTATCAGGCCGCACCCTCGGGCATCCGCCGCCTCGGCCGCCAGACCACGGCGCGGGACTTCCGCGCGGTGAACAAGATCATGCTGGGCGAGGCGCCGCTGCTGGAGAAACTGAACGAGCACGGCGAGATCAAGGCCGGGACCATGGCCGAGGCGCGCGAGGCCTACAAGGTCGAGACCTGGGCGCGGAAGATCGGGATCACCCGGCAGGTGCTGGTCAACGACGATCTCGGCGCCTTCGCGGACCTCGCCCGTCGCATGGGCCAGGCTGCGGCCGAGACCGAGGCGCGGATCCTCGTGACCCTCCTCGAGGCGGGCAGCGGCAACGGGCCGACCCTATCCGACGGCAAGACGCTGTTCCACGCCGATCACGGCAACAAGGCGGGCACCGGCGCGGCGATCTCCGACGCGACCCTCTCGGCCGCCCGGCTGGCGCTCCGCACGCAGAAGGGCATCGAGGATCGCACGATCCGCGTGACGCCCCGCAACCTGCTGGTCCCACCCGCGCTGGAGACCACGGCCGAGAAGTGGCTGGCCTCCATCGCGCCCGCGACCGCGGCCGACGTGAACCCGTTCTCCGGGTCGCTCTCGCTGGTGGTCGAGCCGCGCCTGTCTAGCGCCACCCGCTGGTACGTCACCGCCGATCCCGGCGAGATCGACGGGCTGGAGTTCGCCTATCTCTCGGGCGCGGAGGGCCCGCAGGTCGAGAGCCGCTCGGGCTGGGACGTGGACGGCGTGGAGATCCGGGTGATCCTGGATTTCGGGGCCGGGTTCATCGACCACCGCGGCTGGTTCATGAACGCGGGCGCGTGATGGCCGACCTCGCCCAGCTCACCGCCTGGCGGGACGCCCTGATGGCCGCGCGCTACCGGGGCGTCCGCACCGTCGAATACGACGGCAAGCGCGTCACCTACGCGAGCGACGGCGAGATGGCCGCCGCGCTCGCGGACCTCAACCGACAGATCGCGGGGGCGACCGACCGCATCTCGGTCGTCCGCATCCAATCCTCGAAAGGGCTCTGAGATGAAGAATTACCTCCAGAACGGCCACATCGTCCGCGTCACCACGCCCGCGGGCGGCATCGCCTCGGGCGACGCGCTGATCGTCGGCAGCATCTTCGGCATCGCCGCCTATTCCTCGGCCGAGGGCGATCCCGTCGAGCTCTCCACCACCGGCGTGTTCCAGCTGCCGAAGGCCAGCGCTGCGGTCCTCACCGTCGGCGCGCGCGTGGCCTGGGACAACACGACGAAGGAAGTGACCACCCCGGCCGCCGGGCGCTTCCCCATCGGCGTGGCGGTCGAGGCGGCGGGGAACGGCGTCACCAGCGTCGCTGTGCGGCTGGATGGGATCGCGACGGCGGCGGCGTGATGGCGCGGGCAAATCGCGTTGGCGGTTGCAACGCGATTTTCTCGGGATGTTGGTTTCTCCGACATCCCCTGCGAGAACCTCTTCAGGGCGTCTGTTTCTTGAGGTGACGGGGGCGGGCCGATAGAAAATCGCAGGGGCTTCGGCGCTCCGAATAGGGTGCCACGAACAAGGAGTGCCGATTGAACCTCGACATCCCGGAACTGCTCACCGACCTTGCCGCGCGCAGGCCGGTCTTTCATTCGGAGGCTGACCTTCAGCATGAGCTGGCGTGGCACCTGCGCGAAGTGCACCCCGATCTTCAGGTACGCCTCGAATACCCGCTCGCCCGTCCGAGCAATGCGGCCATCGACATCCTGGTCAGGAATGGCGGTCAGGAGATGGCGCTGGAACTGAAGTACCTGTGCCAACGCGTCGAGTACCAGGTCGATGGCGAGCCGTTCGCGCTCAAGCCGCAAGGCGCACAGGACACTCGACGTTACGACGTGCTGAAAGATATCATGCGCATGGAACAGTTCCGGGCCAGCCGACCCGGCGCTTCTGCCGCAGTCCTCGTGCTCAGTAATGATCCCTCATATTGGAGAGGGCGGAAGAGCGCTGGCGCAAGCGACGTTGCGTTCGAGCTGCGTGAGGGTCGGACGGTGACGGGGATACTGGACTGGGCGGATCACGCCGGGCCAGGGACGAAGCGCGGACGGGAAGCGTCCATCGTCCTCAAGGGTGCCTATGCCATGAACTGGCGCGATTATTCCCGCATCGACGGGCGCTTCGGACAGTTCCGTTTCCTCTACATTCCGGTCGCGTCTGGCTGAGCATGTTCGCCCTCGGCGTAGATCGCGTCGGTGATCCGCTTGAGCAGCGCGGCGTGGTCTGCGAGGCCCGTGACATGGCCCCAGTTCACGTCTTCTGGGCTGGCGAAGAAATGGTCCTCGCTGGCGGCGCGGATGCGGTCGAGCGCCGCGTCGATCTCGGCCTTGCGCGCGATGAAGGCGGCGAGCGCGGCGTCGTTGGTCTTCGGCATGGGGTGGTCTCCCGTGGTGGTGTCGGGGACCATCAGGCTCGCGGGCGCGTCTCGATCAAGCGGAGAGTGGGGCGCGAGTCGGCGCCATTCGTTGACACGGGGCGTCGGGGTTCTGTTGACACAGTGTTGACACGGGCGCGGAACACAAAACGCCTCCCGTGCGGGAGGCTCTCAAGCGACTGTATTCTTTGAGGAATTTGGTTGCGGGGGTAGGATTTGAACCTACGACCTTCAGGTTATGAGCCTGACGAGCTACCGGGCTGCTCCACCCCGCGGTGTGGGTGAGGACGTTGTGAGGTTTTTGTCTGTTTTGCAGGCCTGGCGACGACCTACTCTTCCGACGCT
>NZ_JAKGSB010000008.1 GCF_021568905.1 Zavarzinia marina
GTCAAGACGTTTTTTCCAGAAATCTTCCAGAACCAACACCCGGACTGTGACCCAGGACGTTACCGCCCCAAACCACAGGGCCGCAGCTTCTACAAGCCACAAACCCTACCGTCAACCCCAGCCCCTCTTCGCGCCTCAACAGCGGATCAAAACCAGGACCAACAGCCCGCCAGACAAATCCAACTCAAGGGCACCGCCCGGCGAGGCGCGGTTTGTAGGCCCGTCCCGCGCGGCTGGCAAGCCCCTAAATGAAGATTTTTTTGCGGTGCGACCGGAGACCGCGGATTCCCTCGGCTTTCGCCGTCAGGTCCCCAGATGGGGCAGGAGGGCCGCCCGCACCCGATGCCACAGGGACTCGTCGAGGGCCGAGAGAATGCCGCGACTCGCCCGATCGCAGACGAAGGGACGCCCGTCCGGCCGCGCCACATGACCGCCCGCCTCGGCGACGATGAGAGCGCCCGGCGCGTGATCCCAGGGCAGGGTCCGCCAATAGAGGAGGAAATCCATCCGCCCCTGGATCAGGCGCAGATAGTCGTGGCCGGCGCAAAGGGTGGAGCCGAGATCGCGGAAGCGGTGGCGTGCCGCGTCCAGCCGGCCGCGCCAGGGTTCCTCCAGGAACCGGGTCTGCGCCGAGCCGCGCGCTTCGGCCAGGGCGGGACTTTCGGGCAGGCGGCGGATTTCGCCGTTCAGGGTGGTGCCGCCGCCTTCCTCCGCCATCAGGACATTGCGGCCCAGAGGATCATAGATCCAGGCCGCGACGGGGCGGCCCTTCCTCAGCAGGGCGATCATCACCGCGAATTCCGGGCGGCCGGCGGCGAAATTGGCGGTGCCGTCCAGGGGATCGACGACGAAGACCGGCCCGTCCTCCCCCAGACGGTCGAGGAGGCCGGGATCGCCATGGGCCGCTTCCTCCCCGATCACGGTGCAGCCGGGAACGATGTCCCGGAGCCCCCGGGTCAGACGGTCTTCCGCCGCGCGGTCGGCCACGGTGACCACGTCGCCGGGACTCTTCTCCTCGATTTCATGGGCGGCGAGGGCGCGGAAGCGCGGCAGAAGCTCGCCGGCGGCGGTCTCGCGCATGAGATCGGCGATGGAGTGGAGCATCTTGCACACGACCTTGGAACGGGACGAGATTAGCGCTTTCGGCAGCAAGCCTAGTGGTGAGTGGAATGGCACGCAATCTTCCCCGGATCGGTCTGGCGCTGGGCAGCGGGGTGGCGCGGGGCTTCGCCCATATCGGCGTTCTGCGCGCATTGTCGGCCCGCGGCGTCGAGGCCGACGTGGTCGCCGGCACCTCGATCGGCGCGCTGGTCGGCGCCGCCCATGCCGCCGGCAAGCTGGACGCACTGGAGGAATGGGCGCTCAGCCTCGCCAGGCGCAAATTCTGGCGCTATCTCGATCCGCGCGTCGCCGGCGGCAGTCTGTTCAGCGGCCAGCGCCTGGCGGCGCAACTGGTCCAGCATCTGGGCGATCTCGACATGGCGGATCTGTCCGCGCCCTTCTTCGCCGTCGCCACCGACCTCGCCTCGGGCCACGAGGTCTGGCTGCGCGACGGCCCGGTGGTGGATGCGGTCCGCGCGTCCTATGCCCTGCCCGGGATCTTCCCGCCGGTGGAACGCCAGGGCCGATGGCTGGTCGACGGCGCCCTGGTCAATCCGGTGCCGATCTCGGTCTGCCGGGCGATGGAGGCGCGCATCGTCGTCGCGGTCAATCTGAACGCCGACAGTTTCGGCCGCGCCCGTGTGCCGCCGCCCGCCCCCGACACGGAATCCGTGATCGCCGACATCGAGGAGGCGGACGACGAGGAACGGGGCGACGAGGAACGGGACAGGGAAGGCGACGAGCCGGCGGACGAGAAATCGCGCCGGCGCTGGCTAGGCCTGCGGGCGCTGGGCCGGACCAAGGGCAAGCAGGTCGTGGTGCCCGCGCCGCCGAAGCGCGAGACCCCGGGCATGCTGGCGGTCGTCGCCTCGGCCTTCGACATCGTGCAGGACCGCCTGACCCGCAGCCGCCTGGCGGGCGAACCCGCCGACGTGATGATCGCGCCGCGCCTCAATGCCTTCGGCTTCATGGATTTCGACCGGGCGGCCGAGATGATCGAGTTGGGCGCCCAGGCCGTGGACCGGGCCTGGCCCGATCTCCAGGAAGCCCTGGACAGTCTCCTGTAGCTATCCCGGCAGGCGCCGGTTGACGAAGGCGAGGCCGAGCGCGAGGCAGAGCGCGACGATGCCGGCCGCCAGCACCGATTCGGGCGAGGCTTCCAGCCGGTCGAACCATTGCGAGAACAGATGCACGGCGCCGAAGACGGCGGCGCAGTTCAGGGTCCAGCGCGCGCCCATGCGGGCCGCCTGCACCCCGGTCGCGATCAGCAGCACGGCCCAGGCCAGGGCGAAGATTTCCGCCGGTAGGTCGAGGATCAAGTCGCCGCCGATCCAGAGTTGATCGCCCCAGAGCGAGCCGACCCAGAAGCCGAAATTGGCCACCACAAGCGCCGTCGCCGCGCCGATGCCGAGAAGGCGCGCCGCCTCGTCCCGGAACGCCCGGCCGAGCAGGGCGAGTACGCCCGCCAGCAGCACCATGACCACGATGGCGACGGAGGATTCCGGCAGGGCCGCGGCATAGCCGTCGCTGGCCATATAGCCGGTCTCGGCCCCGACCGCGCCCGAGACGCCGAGCACGGCAAGGCCGGCGAGCAGGGCATTGCGCACCACCCCGGCGCCCACGGCATAGAACAGGGCGACGGTCAGGAAGGCGCCGGACGCGAAATCCCCCGCCGTCAGCACGCCGCCGCCGCCGATCAGGGCGCCGACGACGATGCAGATCTGGGCCAGCACGTTCCAGTCTTCGCCCGCCGCGCGATCGATGCCGGCGCCGACGAGCGCCAGCAGGAAACCGATGGCGATAGCGGAGGACGGCGCCGGCACCAGGGCCAAAGCGCCGGCCGCGACCGCCATGACGCCGAAACCGACCAGCAGGTTGAAGGCGAGCGTCCCCGTGGCGCGCTTGCCGAGGCCGGCCAGGCGTTCCGCCTCGTCAGGGCTCAGGCTGCCGGCGGCGACCAGGGCATCGAGATCGAGCACCACCTTCACGAAGAGATCCAGTCGGCGAGACGCGCCGCCACCGGGCGCGACGACAGGAGATCGAGATGGCCCGTGCGGCGGACCAGCAGCCGGTCCTCGGGCGCCAGGCCGAAATCATAGGCGCGGTCGGGATGGCTGCCGAAGGCGCTGTCCACCGGCACCAGGCCGTCGCCCATCATGCGGTCGGTGGCATCGCCGCGCTGGCGCCCCAGGGTGCCGGCCACCACGTGGTGGCGAAAGGCGGGATCGAGCGGGCGGGGCTTGCGGGCAATGCCGGCCTTGCGGTGGAAGCGGTCGGGGATCGCCTCGCGGTCCTCGGCCACGATGCTGCCGTGACGCAGATCGGTGATGCCCGCCGAGCGCAGCCGCGCCAGCCGCCCGAGCGGGGCGAGGAAGGGATTGAGTTCCGCCATGGTCTGCAGGGCGTGGCCGCCCCGCTCCAGCGGCGCGCCGTGATGGGGGGCGCCCAGATAGACCGCATGGCCGCCGAGTTTCAGCCAGTCCATGTCCGCCGCCCTCGCGGCGGCGAGACAGGCGCGGGTGACGAGGCCGCCCATGGAATAGCCGAGGAAGGAGATCCGGCGCAGCGGCACCGGCCATGTCGCCGCGAGGCGCTGGATGAGATGCGCGAGATCACGGCCGTTGGCCGAAATGTGCCGCCCCGTGTTATAGGCGACGCCGATCGGCGTGACGCCGACGGCATCGCGCAGATGGCGGCCGTGATGGTGACCGTAGCGGTGCCAGAAGACATCGGCCATGCACAGCCCGTGAACCATGATCAGGATGTGGTCGCCCGCCCCCTCGATCGGGCCGGCGGTGCCCGAATGGCTTGTCGAAGGATCGCCCGGCACCAGCATGCGCCCGCGATGGCGCAACGCCATGGAGACGGCGAGCGGATTGCCGCTGGCTTCGAGATGGTCGCCGATCACGCCGTTGAGGGCGGCGACGGCGATGTCGCGCCAGGGATCGACCATGGTCCCCGCGCCCGCCGCCGGCAGCGCCGGCGTCAGCGCGAAGCCCGCCCCGACACCCCGCGCGACGAGGCCGTTGGTGGCGCGCATGGCGCGGTAGAACAGGCGCACGAAGGGCGCGACCGGAGAGGTGCCGCCCGTGCCGAACGGCTGCATGGCGGAAAGAATGCCCAGATGGCTTTCCTCGGCCAGGGCCAGCGCCCCGTCGATACCGTCGGAGCCGAGACGGAACAGCCCCTCCGCGTCGTCGCGGAGGGAGCGAAGGGCGGACAGGCCGAAATCGAACGACGTCATGGCCACGCTGGAGCGAAACCCCGTTGCCCGATCAACTTGCGGCCCCGATCGACACGCACCTCATGACGCCGTCACGATCCCTTCATCCGGCCCGGAATCAGCCCGTGGCGATGTAGCGGCGCAATTCGTCCGCCTCGAGCAGGGCTTCGTCGATGCGCCGTTTCACCACGTCGCCGATGGAGATCATGCCGACGAGCTTGCCGCCCTCGATCACCGGCAGGTGGCGGATGCGCCGATCCGACATGCGGCCCATGACCTCGATCACCGTATCGTGCAGGCGGCACGAGACGACATTGCCCGACATGAAATCCTTCACGGGCCGCGCGAGGACGGCCGCGCCGCCCTGGGCGACGCCACGCACGATGTCGCGTTCCGACAGCACGCCGATGACGCTGCCGGCGGCGTCCTGCACGATGACGGCGCCGATCTTGCGGGCGAAGAGCACCGCGGCGGTCGCTTCGAGCGTATCGCCGGGGCCGACGGTGATCACCTCACCGCCCTTGCGCTTCAGAATCGATTCAACGGTCATGTCACCTCCCTGGTCTGCTGGCGACGATGTTTTTCTTTTCATGATGGGGGGTGGACGAGTTTTCGCGCAAGTGTCCGCTGATCCCCCTTCGCGTTTTTTGCGATGAATCGCCGGCGGTTCCAGGTTTCGTCGGTACCGGCGTCGGAATATCCCCTCAATGCCGGCCGCTGGCGAGCAGACGGCCCGTCAGCCTGCGGGTGAAGGAACGGGGCGCGAGGCGCGGGGTGAAGGCGCCGATCTGGTTGAGCAGGCCGGCGACCACGATCACCTGGCCGCGCTTGGCGGCGCGAAAGCCGATGCGCGCCACTTCCGCCGCCGTCATCACCGGCACCAGGCCCTTGGAGAACAGGGCATTGTCGGCGACGTCGGCGACATCCATGAAATTGGTCCGGGTCGGGCCGGGACAGAGCGTCGTCACGGTGACGCCCGTGCCCTTCAGTTCCTCCGCCACCGCTTCGGACAGGGAGAGGACATAGGCCTTGGTGGCGCAATAGACCGCCATGCCCGGTCCCGGCTGGAAGGCGGCGGTGGAGGCGACGTTGAGCACCCGGCCCCGGCCCCGCGCCACCATGCCCGGCAGGAAGGCGTGCATCAGGTCGGTGAGTGCGGCGATGTTCACCTGGATCATGCCCATGGTCTTTTCCCGCGTCGCCCCGGCGAAGTGGCTGCCGTCGCCGAAGCCGGCATTGTTGACGAGAACGTCGACCGAGAGGCCGCGCGCCGTCACGTCGTCGAACAGGCGGCGCGGGGCGGCGGGGTCCGAGAGGTCGGCGGCGATCACGGTCGCGGTGACGCCGTGTTCGGCCGCGACTTCGGTAGCGAGCGCGGTCAGGGCCGCCTCGTTCCGTGCGACCAGGATCAGGTCGTGACCGTCGCGGGCGAATTCCCGGGCGAGATCGGTACCGATGCCGCTGGAGGCACCGGTGACGAGGGCGATGGGACGGGGAGCATGGGCGCTCATGGCAGGTTTCCTTTGGCTGGCGCGGGGTTCGCGAAGGCGGGGGCCGCCACCGCCCGCCAGATCGTGGCACCGCTGTCCCGCACCAGATCGGGATCGAGCGGCCGGTTCATCAGGGCGGCATGACGCACGAGACCGGTAAGCGCGCCCCAGACGAGGGCGGACATCACTTCGGGCGAGAGCGGCGCGAGCACGCCCAGCGCCTGGCCCTCGGCGATGAAGCCGTGGATCGGCGCCACCGACTGTTCCGACAGGCGAAGACTCTGCCGGTCGAGGAAGCGCGGTTCATGATGGAATTCGAGAAAATGGAAAGCCGCGGGCGAGGTGGTCGCGAAGGCGCAGCCCGCAGCCCAGACCGCCATGAAGCAGGCGCGATGGGCCGCCGCGACATCCGAGGGCGAGGGCGAGGGCGACGCCGGCGGCGGCATCGCCGGCCTGTCGAAGGCCGGCGCCAGCGCCCCCATCAGGTCCCGCTTGGCGCGCTGCCAGACGGCGTTGCCCAGCGCCTCCTTGGTCTCGAAATGGCGATAGATGGTGCCGGTACCGACCCCCGCCGCCGCCGCGATCTCGGGCACGGCCGTCGCATCGAACCCCTTGTCGGCGAAGAGCGCCAGGGCGGCATCGAGGATCCGCAGCGCGCGGGGCGGCAGATCCGGCCCGGCCGCCGCGCGTGCCACCAGGGCAGCCCCGCCACCGCCGACGGCATCGCCGGCCGGCGCACCGGCGGGAAAACGATCGTCCCGTCCCGACGTCACTCGCGCCCCCTCTCCCCGCTTTCTCGATCACCGTTCCGGCTTGCGCCACGGGCATTCGGAATGAACGTTCATTCCGATACGATAGCACGGCTTCAACCGTTAGCAAGATGTCTTGGTCATATGTTTCTTACGGATTTTTGACAGGAATTTGGGCGCATTCATCGGGGTTTTCGCTGGCGAACCTGTCTGGCCAGCCGCCGATTGCTCGGGATATGAATGATTGTTCCGCATGAAACGGAAGCTGGCGCGGCCGGCGCGCCGGCACTAGGATGAGGGCGCCGGCACCGTTTCCGCGTCGCCGGACACGGATCGGGCGGAATGCAAGACGATCATTTTCTGAACATCGGGGGCCGCGCGGTGCCGCTGGAGTTGCGCAAGTCGGCGCGGGCGCGGCGCCTGCTGCTGCGTGTCGACCAGCGCCGCGAGGTCGTGGTGCTGACCCTGCCGGAGCGGGTCTCGCGGCGCGAGGGCCTGCGCTTCGCCGAGGGCAATGCCCGCTGGGTCGCCGACCGGCTGGCCAGCCTGCCGCCACGCATTCCCTTTACCGCCGATGCCGTGGTCCCGCTTCTGGGCCGGCCCCACCGCCTGCACCACATACCGCCGGGGACCACGCGGCGCCGGGGGGCGGCCTGGGTCGAGGGTGAAACCATCAACATCACCGGCGATCCCGCCCATTTCCCGCGCCGGACCCTGGATTTCCTGCGCGGCCGGGCGCGGGCCGAGATCGGCCAGCGCGCCGAACGCTTCGCCGGCCAGACCGAGAAGGAGATCCGGGGTCTGGTGCTGCGCGATCCGACCAGCCGCTGGGGCAGTTGTTCGCCCCGGGGGGAATTGTCCTTCTCGTGGCGCCTGATCATGGCGCCGGCTTTCGTGCTCGACTATGTCGTCGCCCACGAGGTCGCGCATCTTTCGGTGTTCAGCCACGCGCCGCGCTTCTGGACCCTGGTCGGGCAATTGGTGCCGCGCGTCGACGAGGCGCGGCAATGGCTGCGGCGCGAGGGCGCCGGCCTGCATCGCTACGGCCCCAAGCCCTGAGGGACGGAATCAGAATTCCCGGCCCGTCGGATATTCGTATTCGATGACCGGGCGGCGCCTGGCCGGCGCCGGATCCGCGCCGCCGCCGCCGCCGTCGGCCGCCACCGTCGCGCCGCCGCCCGAATCCCCGCCCAGGAAATCGACCAGCCGGTCGAGGAGGTCGCGATCCTCGGTGGTCGGCGCCATCGGCAGGGGCGCCACCGCCTTGCCGTCGAAGGCCGCGGCCATGAAATTCTTCCACACCCGGGCCGGCAGGCCGCCGCCGGTGACCTTGACCATCGGCGAATTGTCGTCGTTGCCGACCCAGACCCCGGCGACCAGATCACCGGTCAGGCCGACGAACCAGGCATTGCGATAGTCCTGGCTGGTGCCGGTCTTGCCGCCGGCGGGTCGCCCGAAGGCGGCTTCGTGGCCGGTGCCGCCGTCGATCACCGCCGCCAGCATCCGGTTCATCCGACCGACCACGGTCGCGTTCAGGGCCGGTTTCGCCCCCGCCCCCTCGCGCGCGAAGATGACGTCGCCGTCGGCCGCCAGCACCCGGCGGATGCCGAAGGCCTCGACCGCGCGGCCGCCGTTGGCGAGCGCGGCATAGGCCGCCGTCAGCTCGAGGGGCGTGACCTCGGCGCTGCCCAGCGCGATGGAGGCATTGGCGGGGATCGGCGTGGTGATGCCGAGCCGGCGCGCCATGGCCACGACCCTGCGCGCCCCGACCTGGGCCAGCAGCTTCACCGCGACCGTGTTGACCGAGCGCGCGAAGGCGGTGCCGAGGCTCATCTCGCCCGCGTGGCGCCCGCCGAAATTGGACGGCCTGTAGCCGGCGATGTCCACCGGGCCGTCGAACACACGGCTGTCCGGGGTCAGCCCGGCTTCGAGGGCGGCCAGATAGACGAAGAGCTTGAAGGCGGAGCCGGGCTGGCGCAGCGCCCTGACCGCCCGGTTGAAGGGGGAGCGGTTGTAGTCCCGCCCGCCGACCATAGCCTTGACCGCGCCGTCGGGCGCGAGCGCGACCAGGGCGCCCTGGCCGGCGTCGAGGCGCGCCCCTTCGCCCGCGAGACCGGCATCGAGCGCGGCCTCGGCGACCCGCTGCAGGCCGAGGTCGAGGGTCGTCTCCACCGTGATGTCGCCGACTTCGGGACCGGCGAAATTGGCCACCTGCTCGACCACCCAGTCGACGAAATAGCGCGCGTCGTCGGAAACCGGCCGGGCCGCCAGCCGGGCCGGCCGGGCCT
Organism: Zavarzinia marina; assembly: GCF_021568905.1. Taxonomy (GTDB): domain Bacteria; phylum Pseudomonadota; class Alphaproteobacteria; order Zavarziniales; family Zavarziniaceae; genus Zavarzinia; species Zavarzinia marina. The sequence goes on from NZ_JAKGSB010000008.1 coordinate 8,852, forward strand.
TGGCCGCCGCCGCCTGTTCGCCCGAAACGAAGCCGGCATCGACCATGGCGTCGAGCACGACGGCGGCCCGCGCCGTGGCCGCGTCATAGTCGGCGATCGGCGAATAGCGCGACGGCGCCTTCATCAGGCCCGCCAGCATGGCGGCTTCGGCGAGGCCGAGCTGCCGCGCCGAATGGCCGAAATAGCGCCGCGCCGCGCCGTCCATGCCATAGGCGCCGGAGCCGAGATAGACCCGGTTCAGATAGAGCGCGAGGATCTGGTCCTTGCTCAGCCGGCCTTCGAGCTGGACCGTCAGGATCGCCTCCTGGACCTTGCGCCGGACCGTGCGTTCCGGGGTCAGGAACACGGTCTTCACGGTCTGCTGGCTGATGGTCGAGCCACCCTGGCTGATGCTGCCGGTCGCGAGATTGTGATAGATGGCGCGCAGGATGCCGATGGGATCGAAGCCGCCGTGCTCGAAGAAGCGCCGGTCCTCGATCGCCAGCACGGCATCGACCAGCACCTTCGGGTACTGCTGCAGGCTGAGGGTATCGCCATAGAGGTCGCCGACGGTGGCGAAGGTGGTGCCGTCGGCGGAGACGAGCTTCACCGCCGGCCGGCGGTCGATCTCGTTCAGGCGCGCGATCGAGGGCATGTCCCAGGCGAAGAAGGCGACGATGGCCGCGACCGCGAGGCCGCCCCAGATGCCGCCGACCATCAGCCAGTAGAGAATGCCCCGGCGTTTCGCCGCGCCCGAACCGCCAGATGCCTTGGGCTTGCCGCCCCGCTTCAGTCGCTGCGGCGGCGTCGCCCGGCGGTCCAGCCGGTCGATGCGCGCGGGCCCGCCCCCGCGCCCGCCGGATCCCCCGGGCGCGTGTCCGGACGCGCTCGTCCGCTTCGCGCGCGGGCGCCGTGTTCCTTTTTGGTTCTCACCTGCCATGGCGCCACCATAGAGCCGAAAAGCCGACGCGTGAATCCGCTTTCGGCGGGATTGGTAAGGCAATCGTTAATCAATGCCCCGCAAAATGGGGAGAAATGAGGGCATGGGACCGAACGATGCCTTGGACGCAGACACCGAACTGGATGAGGGCCGTAAAGACACCGCTGTTGCTGATCGACGGCGCCGAGGATGATTCCGTTCTCGCCAACGCCCATGCCTGCCGTCTGTTCGGCCTGCACGCGGTTTCCGACGAGCCCCTGTCACTCGAATCCCTGATCGGACCCGAGGCGGCGTCGCGCCTGATCGCCTGGGGCCGGGGCCTGAACCGCGACGGCAGCGCGACCATCCCCTGCCGCAAGCCGGGCTTCGACCGGGCCCTGACCTTCGATGCGGCGCGCTGCGACGACGGCCTGGTGATCACGATCAGCCAGACCAGCCAATCCGATCCGACCTGGATGCAGACGCTGGAACAAGTGATGTCGGGCCTGCCCATCGGGCTCGAGATCTACGACAGCGATTTCCGTCCCCTGCTCTGCAACGCGGTCTCGGATTTCTATTTCGAATATCCCGACGTGGTCATGGCCCATCATGACGACTGGTGGCAGCACGGCTTTCCGGATGCCGAGACGCGGGAGGAAGCCCAGGCGGAATGGCACGGCCTGATCGCCAGGGCCCGCCACGACCGTGGCAAGACCTATGAGACGGAATGGACCGTGCGCTGCGCCGACGGCCGCGACCGCCACATGGAATTCCGCTTCCGCTTCATCGGCGATACCTATGTCGTCGTCTTCTGGGACGTGACCGAGCGCCGCCGGCTGGAAGAGGAATGGCGCGAGCACGCCTCGACCGATGCGCTGACCGGTCTCGGCAACCGGCGTCTCTTCTTCGAGGAAGGCGAGCAGGTCCACCAGCGCGCCGCCCTGTCCCACGAGACCATGTCGGTGCTGATGATCGACATCGATCATTTCAAGGCGGTCAACGACCGCTATGGCCATGCGGTCGGCGATCATGTGCTGCGCACCGTCGCCGAGCGCTGCCGGGTGACGATCCGCATCGGCGACCTGATCGCCCGCATGGGGGGCGAGGAATTCGCCGTGCTGCTGCCGTCGACCAGCCGGCGCGAAGCCCAGATCATCGCCGACCGCCTGCGCCGCATCGTCGCCGCGACTCCCGTCGAGGTCGGCCCCCTCTCCCTGTCGATCTGGGTCAGCATCGGCGGCGCGACCGCCGACAAGCCCAGCGAGACGGTCGACGATCTGCTGCAGCGCGCCGACGAGGCGCTCTACCGCGCCAAGGCCAGCGGCCGCAATCAGGTCCGCTTCGCCGACTGAGCGTCAGAGATTCCACATGATGCCAAAGGGAAAGGGGCTCCAGACGCCGACGGCGACACCCGCCTCGCGCAGGCGCGCCGCGGCCCATTCGTTGCAGGTCAGAAAGGCCGAATAGGTGCCCACCCCCTCGTAGAAGGCGTCGACGGTACTGTAGCGATAGCCCTCGATCGGTCGTGGCCGGCCGGCCGCATCGCGCGCGAAGCCGGCCCTCAGCGCCGTCACCAGGCGCTCATATTGCGCCTGCCCCAGAACCACCGGCCGGGTGTAGGCGCCGATGCCGGGCGTGCCGCGCCAGAGCGTGACATGGACCAGGGATCCGCGCGACGCGAAGAGCGCGCCGAGGGCCCGGCCCACCGTCATCTCAGCCCAGGTCGGTGTGTTCAGATAGAAATCCCGGTCGCCCCAGCCGATGCCGACATAATGCGCCGCCGCCGGATCCGCGAAGGGAAAGGCCTCGGGCCCGAGGTCCCGGCGCCAGTCGACGCCGAGCGCCTGCATAGGGACGACGATGTCGACATGGACGCCGTTGGAATGGACATAGACCGTCACCGTCTGGCCATCCGGGGGCTCGGGCACCGTGAAGGCCATGGCCCCGACGAGGGCCGCGACGGCATAGTGCAGTGCCGCCGCGACCGGCAGACCGAGCGCCAGCGCCAGAAGGCGAAGGACCCGGCGCACGGCCGCGGATCCCTCGGCGTCAGACGTCGAGATTGGCGACGGCCAGCGCGTTTTCCTGAATGAAGTCGCGACGCGGCTCCACCACGTCGCCCATCAGCTTGGCGAAGATCTCGTCCGCCGTATCGCCGTGGTTGACCTTCACCTGAAGAAGGGTACGCGCCTCCGGGTCCAGGGTGGTTTCCCAGAGCTGGTCGGGGTTCATCTCGCCGAGGCCCTTGTAGCGCTGGATCGAGAGGCCGCGCCGGCCGATGCCCAGCACGTTCTCCAGCATTTCGCTGGGCCCGCGGATCGGCGTCTCGACGTCCTTCCGCACCAGGACCGCGCCGGCCCCGTAGATCGCCTTCATCTCGCCCGACAATTCGTCGAGGCGCATCGCCTCGGCCGAGCGCATCAGGCCGCCGTCGAGGACATGGGCCTCGCGCACGCCGCGCACCTCGCGCCAGACCACCAGGGTGCCGTCGCTGCCCGCCTCGCCGTGCCAGCCGCTCTCGCCCTCGGCCGCCAGAAGGTCGAGGCGGGCGGCGATGCCGGCGGCGGCCCGCGCGGTCGCGGCCGGATCGGCCAGCACCATCGGATTCAGGGCGCCGGTGATCGCCGCCTGCTCGACCACCGGCAGGGCATAGCGCCGCGCCGGCACGATCAGGAGGTTCCGCGCCAGGCGCGCCCGGTCGACGATGGCGCGCAGGTCGTTGCCGGCGAGCTGGGTGCCGTCGCCGAGGCGCAGCACCGATCCGTCCAGGCCGACGTCGATCAGATTGTCCTCGAGCGCGCGCTCGTCCTTCAGATAGACCTCGGACGAGCCGCGTTTGATCTTGTAGAGCGGCGGCTGGGCGATATAGAGGTAGCCGCGCTCGATCAGTTCCGGCATCTGCCGATAGAAGAAGGTCAGCAGCAGGGTGCGGATATGGGCGCCGTCCACATCCGCGTCGGTCATGATGATGATGCGGTGGTAGCGCGTCTTCTCGATGTTGAAATCGTCGCGGATGCCGGCGCCGAGCGCGGTGATCAGGGTCCCGATCTCCTGGCTGGACAGCATCTTGTCGACCCGCGCGCGCTCGACGTTCAGGATCTTGCCGCGCAGCGGCAGCACCGCCTGATTGGCCCGGTTGCGGCCCTGCTTGGCGGAACCGCCCGCCGAGTCACCCTCGACGATGAAGAGCTCGGCCTTCGAGGCATCGCGCTCCTGGCAGTCCGCCAGCTTGCCCGGCAGGTTGGAAATGTCGAACTTGCCGCTCTTGGTCACCAGCTCGCGGGCCTTGCGCGCCGCCTCGCGGGCGGCGGCGGCCATGGCGACCTTGGTCATCAGGTCCTTGGCCGGGCCCGGGTGTTCCTCCAGCCATTGCTGGAGCTTCTCGCCCATCACGCTCTCGACCACGGGCCGCACTTCGGACGAGACCAGCTTGTCCTTGGTCTGGCTGGAGAACTTGGGATCCGGCACCTTGACCGAGAGGACGCAGGTCAGGCCCTCGCGCGCGTCGTCGCCGGTCAGCGCCACCTTTTCCTTCTTGGCGGCGCCGCTTTCGCGGAAATAGGTGTTCACGGTCCGGGTCAGAGCGCCGCGGAAACCCGCCAGATGGGTGCCGCCGTCGCGCTGCGGGATGTTGTTGGTGAAGCAGAGCACATTCTCGTGGAAGGTATCGTTCCACTGCAGGGCGACGTCGACGACGATGCCGTCCTTCTCGCCCCGGATCACGATCGGCGGGTCGATCAGCGCCTTCTTGGCGCGGTCGAGATAGCGGACGAAAGCCTCCACCCCGCCCTCGTAATAGAGGTCGGCGCTCTTGGTTTCGGCGCTGCGCCTGTCTTCCAGCACCACGCGCACGCCCGAATTCAGGAACGCCAGTTCGCGCAGGCGATGCTCCAGGGTGGCGTAATCGAATTCGATCATGGAGAAGGTTTCGGACGACGGCATGAAGGTCACCTGGGTACCCGACTTGCCGCCCGCGTCGCCGACCACGGCGAGCGGCGCTTCCGCCACGCCATGGCGAAAGCGCATGTAGTGTTCCTTGCCGTCACGCCAGACGCGGAGGTCCAGCCAGGTCGAGAGCGCATTGACCACCGACACGCCGACGCCGTGAAGACCGCCGGAAACCTTATAGGTATCCTGATTGAACTTACCCCCGGCGTGGAGCTGGGTCATGATCACTTCGGCCGCCGAGACGCCTTCGCCCTCGTGGATCTGGGTCGGGATGCCGCGGCCATTGTCCTCGACCGTGCAGGAACCGTCGGGGTTGAGCACCACCAGCACCCGGTCGCAATAGCCGGCCAGCGCCTCGTCGATGGCGTTGTCCACCACCTCGTAGACCATGTGATGCAGGCCCGAACCGTCGTCGGTGTCGCCGATATACATGCCCGGGCGCTTGCGCACCGCATCCAGCCCCTTCAGCACCTGGATCGATTCGGCGCCATACTTCGCGGCGCCTTCCGCCGTGTCGCGGCGATGGCTCTCGGTGCCGTTCGGGGTTTCGGCCTCGTCCTTTTCGGGACGGGGGGACTCGCTGCTGCTCATGTCATGATCCTCGGGTTCACGACGCGGGCGCGACGTCGCCATCGCGCACCTCGAAGAATTGGGCCCGGCCGTCGAGGCCGGTGAAGAGGGACCGTTCGGTCCCGGTCAGGAAGGCCTGTCCGCCCGCCGCGACGACGAGGTCGTAGAGCGCGGCGCGCCGGGCGGGATCGAGATGGGCCGCGACCTCGTCGAGGAGGAGGAGCGGCGCCCGCCCCTCTTCCCCGGCGACGAGGGCGGCCTGCGCCAGCACGATCGCGATCAGCAGGGCCTTCTGTTCGCCGGTCGAGCATTGGCCCGCCGGCATCGCCTTGGCGGCATGGTCCGCCGTCATGTCGCCCCGATGGGGGCCGATGGTCTGGGCCCCGGCCTCGGCGTCTCGGCCGCGGGCCTGGCGCAGCGCCTCGCCGAGGCGGGCGGCGATCGCCGCCTCGTCCTCCTCCGGATAGCCCTCGACCTCGCCGGACAGCGCCAGGCGGGCGCGCGGAAACGGCCCTTCGCCCGCCGCCATGGCGGCGTTCAGGTCGGCGACGGCGGCCCGCCTCGCCAGTGCGATGGCGGCACCGGCGCGGGCGAGGCGGGTTTCCAGCACGCCCAGCCACTGCGGATCGCGCACGCCCTGGGTCAGCAGGCGGACCCGTTCCTCCCGCGCCTTGTCGTAGCCGATATGGGCATCGGCATGGGCGGGCCGGCGCGCCATCACCAGCCGGTCGAGAAAACGCCGGCGCCCGGACGCCCCCTCGGTCCAGATGCGGTCCATGACCGGCGTCAGCCACATGAGGGAGAGATCCCGCGCCAGGCTGGCCTGGGTCGCCTGGGCGCCCGCGCGCCTGACCATGCGCCGGTCACCGCCCGGCGCCACCGCCGTGCCGATGTCGAGCGGTGCCGGCAGGCCGTCGCCGTCGACCGTGGCCGCGACGGCGAAGCCGCCGGCCCCGCCGAGGCGGGCCATCTGCCCGGCCCGGGCGTGGCGCAGCCCCCGGCCCGGCGACAGCAGGGAGACCGCCTCGAGAATATTGGTCTTGCCGGCGCCATTGGCCCCCGACAGCACCACGGGCCGGCCGTCCAGATGCAGTTCGGCCCGGGCGTAATTGCGGAAATCGGTCAGGACGAGGCGGCGGATGCGGCGACGGCCCGGCGCGGACGCGAAGGCATGGGCACCGCCGTCGCCGGCTGCTCCCCCCTCATCCTGCGCCATGGCCATCGAGCCGACCGCGAGCATCCGGCCGGCCTCAGACGCGCATCGGCATCAGGACGTAGAGCGTGGCCTCGTCGCCCTCGTCGCGCACGAGGGTCGGCGCCAGCGAATCCGCCAGCACGAAGCGCGCCACGTCCGAGTCGATCTGCTGGGTGATGTCGAGGAGATATTTGGCGTTGAAGCCGATCTCCATGGGACTGGCACGATAGGACGCCGCCACTTCCTCGACCGCGCTGCCGTTGTCCGGGCTGGTCACGGAAAGGGTGATGCGGTCCTGGTCGATGGTCAGCTTCACCGCGCGGGTCTTGTCGGTCGAAATGGTCGAGACGCGGTCGACGGCGGCGGCGAACAGCCGGGGATCGACTTCCAGCACCTTGTCGTTGGCGACCGGGATCACCCGGGAATAATCCGGGAAGGAGCCGTCGATCAGCTTCGAGGTCAGGACGACGTCGTCGAAGGCGAAGCGGATCTTGGTGTCGGACAGCGATATCTCGACCTCGCCCTCGGTCTCGTCGATCAGCTTGCGCACCTCGTTCACGGTCTTGCGCGGCACGATCGCCCCCGGCATCTCCGAGGCGCCGGCCGGCAGCGGCACCTCGAAGCGCGCCAGGCGGTGGCCGTCGGTGGCGACGCCGCGCAGCACCGGGGCGCCACCCGATTCCGTGGCATGGACATAGATGCCGTTCAGGTAGTAGCGCGTCTCTTCGGTCGAGATGGCGAAGCGGGTCTTGTCCACGAGCTTGCGCAGCTTGTCCGCCGCCAGGGTGAAGCGATGCGGCAGGCCGGCGTCGGCGATGACCGGAAAATCCTCGCGCGGGAGGCACTGGAGCTGGAAGCGCGAACGCCCGGCCGCCAGCGTCATGCGCCCGCCCTCGTCCGACTTGTAGGTCAGCTCGACGTCGGTGCCGTCGGCCAGCTTGCGCACGATGTCGAACAGCGTATGGGCCGAGGCGGTTGTGGAGCCGGCCTGCATGACGTTGCACGGCACGCTCTCCACGATGGCGAGGTCGAGATCGGTCGCCGTCAGGTGCAGCTGGCCGTCGCGCGCCTCGATCAGCACGTTGGAGAGGATGGGAATGGTGTTCCGACGCTCGACGACGCTGTGGATATGGCCGAGGGTGCGCAGAAGGGCGCCGCGTTCGATGATCAGTTGCATGCGTCGGTCTCGGTGCGTCGTCGTGGGGCCAGGGTCGCGAAGCCCCCGGTGTCGGGGGCCTGGGTCAGGGATGCCGGCGGTCGATCCGGCTTCGGGATCGTCCTGGCGTCGGCATCGTCGGGGCCCGGCGGGCCACCGCGAAACGGCGGAAGCCGGGAGACGGAACCGGCGCCAGCCGGCCCCGCGGCGCCATTCGAAGGCCGGTCCGGCGGAAATGACCGAACAGCGACACGGGGGATGAGAGTAGCAAATGGGCCGGCGCTCGCCAGCCTTAATTTGCCGCCCTCAAACCCTTGATACGAAAGGGAAAATCGGGGCGTCAGCAATGCCTTTCGGCATCATGCGCATTTTGCCGGCTTGACAGGGCCGGACGTTGATTCGCCGCCCCGAATTCGCCCGGGGACCGGATCAGCCTTCGAGCATGCGGCGCAGGCTCTCGATATCCTCGAAGAAGGTGGTGTCGCCGGCGCACAGCTCCTCGATCTTGCGCACGGCATGGATGACCGTCGTGTGATCGCGGCCGCCGAACTTGCGTCCGATCTCGGGCAGGGAGCGCGAGGTGAGCTGCTTCGCCAGATACATCGCCACCTGGCGCGGCCGGGCGACGACGCGGGCCCGGCGCGACGACAGCAGGTCGTTCAGGCGCACACCATAGAATTCGGCCACCTTGCGCTGGATCTCCTCGATCGTGACGCGACGGTCGTTGGCGCGCAGCAGGTCCTGCAGCACTTCCTGGGCCATCTCGATGGTGACCGGGCGGCCCACCAGCTCGGCATAGGCGACGACGCGGTTCAGGGCGCCTTCGAGCTCGCGCACGTTCGAGGTGATGCGCGCCGCCAGGAATTCGAGCACCCGGCGCGGCACGTCGACGGCGCCGAAGCCTTCGACCTTCTGTTCGAGAATGCCGAGGCGCAGCTCGTAGTCGGTCGGATGGATGTCGGCGACGAGGCCCCAGCCGAGGCGGGAGCGGATCCGCTCCTCGATCCCTTCGAGGTCGGTCGGGCTGCGGTCGGCGGAGATGATGACCTGACGGTTGTGATCCACCAGCGCGTTGAAGGTGTGGAAGAACTCTTCCTGGGTGCTGTCCTTGCCCGAGATGAACTGGACGTCGTCGATCATGAGGACGTCGACCGAGCGGAACTGCTCCTTGAACGCCATGGTGTCCTTGAAGCGCAGCGCCCGGATGAACTGATACATGAACTTCTCGGCCGAGAGATAGATCACCTTCTTGTGCGGCGCGTGTTCGCGCAGCGCCCAGGCGATCGCATGCATCAGATGGGTCTTGCCGAGGCCGACGCCGCCATAGAGGAACAGCGGGTTGAACTTCACCGCCTCGCCCTCGGCCACCCGGCGGGCGGCGGCATGGGCGAGCTCGTTGGATTTGCCGACGACGAAATTGTCGAAGGTGAAACGCGTGTCGAGCGGGGCGCCGACGCCGACGTCCTGGACATGGGTCGTGCCCGGCGTCGCCGGAACGCGGTCCGCGAGCGGCGCGGGGGCGGCAATCGCGGCGGCGGCGGCCTGGGGCTGCGCCATGGCGCCATAGGCCGGATAGGCCTGCAGCGCCGGCGACGCGGCGTTCTGCACGACCACGCCATTCTGCGACACGGCGTGGGCGGCGAGCGGCGGGGCGACGATGGCCGGGGCGCCGACGGCCGCCGCACCGGCCGATTGAACGGCGCGCGGCGCCACCAGCAGGTCGACGGCGGCGATCGCCGGCGCCTCGGTGCGCCACAGCGCGGTCAGGCGATCGGCGAAATGGCTGCGCACGTAGTCCCGCATGAAGGTGGTGGGCACCGCCAGCACCACCGTGTCCGGATCCCGCAATTCGACCAGATTGAGCGGACGGATCCAGCTCTGAAAGGTGTTGTCGCCGAGTTCGAGCCGCAGACGCTTCTTCACCGCTGTCCAGGCCGTCTCGTACATATCGTTATTGGTCATGCCCGCTGAACCTGCCCGACACTAATCGCTGCCGCATCCGACTGTCGTTCGTCGCATCCGGAGCCGCCGACGGCACGACACCGCCAGCCCATTTCCGACAAGAGACCGCCGCCGGCCCCGTTCACCCCTGCTGCCAGGGCAGACCCTCGGCCTTCCAGCCGCCGGTCGAACCCCGATGTCGTTCAGCGTCGAGATCGCCCTCGAAGCCGCCGATGATGTTGTAGGCGGGGTCGAACCCCGCCGACGTGGCCGCGATCGCCGCCGCGCGCGAACGCGCGCCCGAGCGGCAGAGAAACAGAAGGGGCGAGCCGGACCGGAAACCGGCCTCCGGCAATGCCGCCTTCATGTCGGCCACGAAACTCTCGTTCCTAACCATGCCGGGAAAACGGGCCCATGCCACCAGTAGGGGGGTCTTGCCCATGGCGGATAGATCGGGCAGGCCGACGAAACTCCATTCCGCGTCGGAACGGACATCGATCAGCACAGCACCAGAGTCCTGGCTCAGGATACGCCACGCGTCACCAGGGGTGATATCACCCGCGTAATCAGCCACGACTCCGCTCCTCTCCATTCCACGGCGCAGTCTTCGCCACGGCAGCCGGCGCGTTTTCGCCTGCTTCACCGAACCGATGACTGGTCGAGACCCATGGCTTTCTTGGCTCTGTCGCCACGGCCTCGATCCACAACAACGGTTGCTTCGCCTTCATTACAATCGCGCAAATATTTCCCTTACCCGGATCGGATTTTTACTTCCGATATAGGTTCAATCATCTATCGCTCGACTGTAATCCTCGCCAGCCCGCGAGGAAGCACACAATATCAACCGACCAAGACCGAGGCAACGGGACCGAAGCGCGAACGGCGAAGATTCGGCCGGTATCCCGGCACGCGGCCGTCGCCGAAGGGCATATGATCGCGAAACCGGATCATTCGCCGCCCCGGCAGGAGACCACGCACGCACGCGCGCCGCCGCCGCGATGGCGCGCGCGGGCCGGAATCCCGTCGGATGAAAACGAATGCGGCCCGCCATTGGCGAGCCGCCGAAAGCCGGAGGTGTCCTCCGGCGGCGGGACGGCAAGGCCGATCCCGCGTCCAGCCGCCCCCGAGGCCGGGGGGCGGGGCCTTACTCGGCCGGAGTGCCCAGCGCCTTCACGCGCGCCGACAGGCGCGAGATCTTGCGGGACGCCGTGTTCTTCGCGAGAACGCCCTTGGAGACGCCGCGCGCGATCTCCGGCTCCGCCTGCGCGAAAGCCGCCTTGGCGGCCGTCGCGTCACCGGCCTCGAGCGCCGTCTCGACCTTCTTGATGAAGGTGCGGATGCGCGAGACCCGGTCGCGGTTGACCGCGGTGCGCCGTTCGGTAACGCGCACGCGCTTCTTTGCCGATTCCGTGTTCGCCATGTTGTTCTGACCTGCGAGTGTGGATAACCCTGAAAACGAGCGCGGACATCTATCACCGCGCCCTGTGGGAGGCAAGGCCTTTTTGGCCATGCCCCCATGCCCGCCCCACGGCGTCGCCCCGGCCAAGGCCGGAACCTTTCGACGGAAAGGCATCCTTCCCCGACGAGATCCCGGCCTGCGCCGGGATGACGCTGAATTCAAGCGTCAGCGCTGCTTGAATACCGGCTTCCGCTTCTCGACGAAGGCGGCCATGCCTTCCTTCTGGTCCTCGGTGGCGAAGGCGGAATGGAACAGGCGGCGTTCGAACAGCACGCCTTCCGCCAGCGTCGTCTCGTAGGAGCGATTGACCGCCTGCTTCGCCATGCGCGCGATCGGCTGCGACTTCTCGGCGATGGTGGCGGCGATCTTCATCACCTCGTCCATCAGTTCGGCCGCCGGAAAGACGCGGGAGACGAGGCCCGAACGCTCCGCCTCGGCGGCGTCCATCATGCGGCCGGTCAGGCACATGTCCATGGCCTTGGACTTGCCGACGAAGCGGGTCAGGCGCTGGGAGCCGCCGATGCCCGGAATGACGCCGAGATTGATCTCCGGCTGGCCGAATTTCGCATTGTCGCCGGCGATGATGAAGTCGAACAGCATGGCGAGTTCGCAGCCGCCGCCCAGGGCATAGCCCGACACCGCCGCGATGATCGGCTTGTCGATGGCGCAGATGCGATCATGGGGTTCGGCGAAGAAGTCGGCCTTGAACATGTCCATATAGGACTGGGGCGCCATCTCCTTGATGTCGGCGCCGGCGGCGAAGGCCTTGGCGCTGCCGGTGACGACGATGCAGCCCACGCCCTCGTCGGCGTCGAAGGCTTCGAGGGCGGTGCAGAGTTCACCCAGCAGTTCGGCGTTCAGCGCGTTCAGCGCCTCCGGCCGGTTCAGGGTGACGAGGCCGACGGCGCCTCGGGTTTCGGCAAGGATGGTGGCATAGGCCATGACGCACTCCGGTACGTTTCCGTTGGTGGTGGTTGATCGCGCGTCGGGCGGGCTGGCGGCGGAGCCTAGAGCGAATGCGGCCGCAGTTCGAAGCGGACGACGACCAGGCCGTCCGCCCCTTCCCCGACGGTGATTTCGAGAATCTCGGTATCCCGGCGCCAGGTCAGGGCATCGCCGCCCGATCCGTCGCGGGTCCAGCCGAGAGCCGGCAGGCTCTCGAGGTAATAGTGGCGGACGGTCTCCACGTCGACCTCGCCCCTGGTGTCGACGCCGACGATGCGCCCGCCCGGCGTGTCGAAGACGACGCGGGTGTCGGCCACTTCCGACAGGCCTTCCATCAGGGGCACGTCCTCCGATCCCGTCAGGAAGCGGGTGGGCGAAGCCGCCGCCGCGGGCGATGCGCCGCCCGGCGCCGTCGGCGCGGCCAGGGTCAGGCCGGCGACGAGCAGCAGGTGGAAGGCGGCGGGCTTCAGCATGGCGGGGATCATAGCCTCATTTCTGGCAGCGCGGACAATAATAGGTCGAACGATTGCTCTGCACGATGCGCAGGATCACACTTCGATCGCAGGCCGGACAGGGCGCCCCCTCGCGGTCGTAGACCTTGAAGCTGTGCTGGAAATAGCCGAGTTCGCCGTCGGCCCGGACATAGTCGCGAAGGGTGGAGCCGCCGGCCGCGATGGCCTCGTTCAGGACGTCGCGAATCGCCGGCACCAGGCGCGCCGCCCGCGCCCCCGCCACCGTCGCCGCCTCGCGCAGGGGCGAGATCCGGGCGCGGAACAGCGCCTCCGAGACATAGATGTTGCCGAGCCCGGCGACCACCTTCTGGTCGAGCAGCGCCGCCTTGATCGGCGTCCGCCGCCCGGCCAGGGCCCGCGACAGGGTCGGCCCGTCGAAGCGGTTGCCCAGCGGCTCGGGCCCGATGCCGGCCAGCAGGGGATGGCCGTCGAGCGTGTCGCGGTGGTCGAGCACCATCAGGCCGAAGCGGCGGTGATCGTTGAAGATCACCCAGGGCCCCTCGACCGTCTCGAAGGTGACGTGATCGTGGGGCTTCGGGTCCGGCATCGCCCCTTCGCCCACATGCATCCGCCCCGACATGCCGAGATGGCCGATCAGGACCGTGCCGTCGTCCATTTCCCACAGCATGTATTTGGCGCGGCGCCGGATGGCCGCGACGATTCGCCCTTCGAGCCGGGCCGAGAGATCGACCGGCAGGGGCAGGCGCAGGTCGGGCCGGCGCGCCACGACCCGGGAGAGACGCCGCCCCTCGAGGGCGAGGGCGAGGCCCCGGCAGACGGTTTCGACTTCAGGGAGTTCGGGCATGGCCGAAGCCTAGAGCGAATTGCCGATTCGACGAATTGGCAATTCGTCGGCGTCCGCCGCCCTGCGCCGTTTCGCGCCGGAAACCGCGCTGGCGGGCTCTCCCGCTCGGCGCTATGGTGTCGCGCCATGAACGCCGATACGCCCGCCGACGAAAAGCTCACCCATTTCGGTTTCGAGACCGTGCCCGAGGACGACAAGGCGCGCCGGGTGCGCGGCGTCTTCGATGCGGTCGCCAGCCGTTACGACGTCATGAACGACCTGATGTCGGGCGGCGTGCACCGGATCTGGAAGGCCGCCATGATCGACTGGCTGGCGCCCTCGCCCGGCAGCCGTCTGCTGGATGTCGCGGGCGGCACCGGCGACATCGCCTTCCGCTTCCTTGATCGGGCGGGGCCGGGATCCCACGTCACCGTCGCCGACATCAACGCGGAGATGATCCTGGTCGGGCGCGACCGCGCCCTCGACCAGGGCCGTCTCGATCTCGACTGGACCGTGGGCGATGCCGAGAAACTGCCGTTCAAGGAGCGCAGTTTCGACTATGTCACCATCGCCTTCGGCATCCGCAACGTCACCCGCATCAAGGCGGCGCTGGCCGACATGCGCCGGGTGCTGAAGCCGGGCGGGCGCTTCATGTGCCTCGAATTCTCCAAGGTCGTGGTGCCGGGCATGGACAAGGTCTACGACGAATATTCGTTCCGCATGATCCCCCAGATCGGCAAGCTGGTGACCGGCAATGCCGACGCCTATCGCTATCTGGTCGAGAGCATCCGCCGCTTTCCGGATCAGGAAACCTTCGCGTCCTGGCTGCGAGAAGCCGGTTTCGAGCAGGTGAAATACCGCAACCTGACCGCCGGCGTCGCCGCGATCCACACCGGCTGGCGGCTGTAGACCTTCATGCTCCGCGCTCTTCGCCATGGTTTCCGCCTGTTCCGGGTCGCCCGTCGGCTCGCCGTTCACGACGCCCTGTTCCCGAGCGAGATCGTCGCCGAGATGCCGGCCTTCGCCCGCCTGGGGCGCAAGGTCCTGTCGATCCAGCTCCGCCCCCGGCGCCGCCCAGACGTCGAGGGCAAGAGCCCGGGCGAGCGCCTGGCGCTGGCGCTCGGCAGCCTGGGCCCCACCTACATCAAGCTGGGCCAGAGCCTGGCCGCCCGCCCGGATCTGGTCGGCGAACAGGTCGCCCGCGCGCTCGCCCAGTTGCAGGACCGGGTGCCGCCGTTCCCGGCGGCGGAAGCGCGGCGCATCATCGAATACGAGCTGATGCATCCGATCGCGGAGGTGTTCCAGTCGATCGAGGACGTGCCGGTCGCCGCCGCCTCCATCGCCCAGGTTCATTTCGCCGTCACCACCGAGGGCCGGGACGTCGCCGTGAAGGTGCTGCGGCCGGGAATCGAGCCGGCCTTCCGTCGCGACCTCGACGCCCTCGCCTGGGCCGCCGCCTTCGCCGAGCGCCACATCCCGCCGCTGCGCAGGCTTCGCCCGCGCGAGACGGTGCGGACCCTGGCCGAGGTTTCCTTCCTCGAGATGGACCTCCGGCTCGAGGCGGCGGCGGCCTCGGAACTCTCCCTGTCGCTGGCGGAGGAAGGGCGCGTGCGCGCCCCCGCCGTCGACTGGTCGCGCACCGCGCGCCGGGTGCTGACGGTCGATCGGGTGAAGGGCATCCCGATCGGCGACCGCGCCGCCCTGGTCGCCGCCGGCCACGACCCCAAGGCCCTGGCCGCGACCCTGATGCAGAGTTTCCTCGACCAGGCGCTGGGCCATGGCTTCTTCCACGCCGACCTGCACCAGGGCAATCTCTTCGTCGCCGCGGACGGCGCCATCGTCGTCATCGACTTCGGCATCATGGGCCGGCTGTCGCGGCCCATGCGCCGCTTCATGGCCGAGACCCTGATCGGCTTCATCACCGCCGACTACATGCGCGTCGCCCGCGTCCATGCCGAGGCCGGCATCCTGCCGTCCCACAAGTCGGTCGAGCTGTTCGCCCAGGCGCTGCGCTCCATCGGCGAGCCGATCCTGGGCCGGCCGACGCGCGAGATTTCGATCGCCCGCCTGCTGCAGCAATTGTTCATGGTGACCGAGACCTTCGCCATGGAGACCCAGCCCGATCTCCTTCTCCTGCAGAAGACCATGGTGGTGGTCGAGGGCGTCTGCGGCGGGCTCGATCCCGACATGAACATCTGGGAGGTTTCGCGCCCGGTGGTGGAGAAATGGCTGATCGCCACCTTCTCGCCCGAGCATCGCCTGCTCGACGCCGCCGAAGGCGCCGCCGGCATCGCCCGGCGCCTGCCCGGCCTGATGGAGAAGCTCGAAAAACTGGGCGCCCAGGTCACCGAGAGCGGACTGCGCCTGCACCCCGAGACGGCGAAGGCGATCGCCGCCGGCCAGGCCGCCACCCAGCGCCGCCTGTGGTGGGCCGTGCTGGCGCTCGCCGCCGCCGTCGTGGTGCTGGCCGTGACCGACTGATCAGGACGCTTTCGCCAGTTCGGTATCCAGGCAATTGCGCCATTCGCGGCGGCCGTTGGCGCTGCCGTTCAGGCCGACCGCCATCATGAAGCCGGGCACTTCGTCGACCGTCACCGAGAGATTGCCGCCCTTGGCGAATGCGTCGAGGAAGGCGTCGCGGCCGCCGGCCGGGATCGCCATGGAGAGGTCGGTGCCGACATGCTGGGTCCGGGTGGGGCGGAATTCGCGGCCGTCGATGGCGATCAGGGCATGGCGTTCCGCCGTTCCCGCCGCCTTCGGCAGATCGGGCGCGCGAACACCGATATAGAGATCGGTCGAAACGTCGGGCCGCGTCCCCGCGATCCAGAACCGTCGGTCACCCTCGCCCGTGCGCAGCAGCGTGCAGACCGCGAAGGCCCGGCCCTTGGAATCATGCATCTCGCTGGCCCCGACCTGCCAGTTGCCGGGCAGCGAGGCCAGGCTGTGCGGTGGCGCCGCCGTCGGTTCGAGCAGCGTTTCGCAGGCACCCAGCCCGAGGCAGGCCACGCCCAGGACCAGCATCTTGACGATCGCACGCATGGTTTCTCCCCCAACCTGTCCCCACCCGGTCTTAAGAACGCGCCGGCCCAGGGTCAACGATATTTCGCGCCGCACAATACCGCATTCCGCTCGTCAATATCATTGAATTCCACCAGTTGTACGTATAAATAAGCATACCTCATCATGGCCACCGGACGCGACATGAGCGACGACGACAAACGGGCGGAAAGACGCATTCTCCTGATCGTCGGGGGCGGCATCGCCGCCTATAAGGCGCTGGAGCTGACGCGCCGCCTGCGCGAGCGGGGCATCGCCGTCCGTGCCGTGCTGACCCGCGCCGGCCAGCAGTTCATCACCCCCCTGTCGCTGTCCGCCATCACCGGGGACAAGGTCTATACCGACCTCTTCTCCCTGACGGACGAGGCGGACATGGGCCACATCCAGCTCTCGCGCGATGCCGATCTGGTCGTGGTCTGCCCGGCGACCGCCGACCTGATGGCCAAGATGGCCGCCGGCATCGCCGACGATCTGGCGACCACCGCGCTGCTCGCCACCGACAAGCCGGTGCTGATCGCGCCTGCCATGAACGTCCGCATGTGGAACCACAAGGCGACAAGGCGCAACCATGCCCGCCTGCTGGCGGACGGCATCATGGCCGTCGGCCCGGACGACGGCGACATGGCCTGCGGCGAATTCGGCCCCGGCCGCCTGGCGGAGCCGGCCGACATCCTGGAGAAGATCGAAGCCTTCTTCCGCTCGCGCGGGGAACAGCCGATGGTCGGCAAGCGCGTCGTCGTCACCTCCGGCCCGACCCACGAGCCGATCGATCCCGTGCGCTACATCGCCAACCGTTCCTCGGGTCAGCAGGGCCATGCCCTCGCGTCCGCCCTCGCCGCGCTGGGGGCTCAGGTCACCCTGGTCTCGGGCCCCGTCAGCCTGGCCGATCCCGCCGGTGTCGAGGTCCGCCACGTCGAGACCGCGCGCCAGATGGCGGCGGCGGTCGACGCCGCCCTGCCCGCCGACGTGGTCGTCTGCGCCGCCGCCGTCGCCGACTGGCGGGTCGCGGGCGAGGCGGACCAGAAGATCAAGAAGGACGGCAGCGGTCAGGCACCGGCCCTCGCCTTCGTCGAAAACCCCGACATCCTCGCCACCGTGTCGCGCGCCGGCCCCCGGCGTCCGCCCCTGGTGGTCGGCTTCGCCGCCGAGACCGAGAAGGTGGTCGAGCACGCCAAGGCCAAGCTGGCACGCAAGAACTGCGACTGGATCATCGCCAACGACGTCGGCGCCGGGCCCGAGGGCGGCGTGATGGGCGCGCCCGACAACGCCATCCACATCGTCACCGCGGACGGGGTCGAATCCTGGCCCCGCCTCGCCAAAACCGAAGTGGCGACGCGCCTCGCCGCGCGCATCGCCCAGACCGTCAAGGAACGGAACATCTGATGCTACGCCTCTCGCGCAAGATGCTCTTCGCCCTCGAGGCGGTGGTCGACATCGCCTACAACGCCCGGCCCGAGCCGGTGCAGTCGAAGGAGATCACGCGCCGCCAGGGCATTCCGCAACGTTATCTGGAACAGGTGATGCAGCAATTGGTCCATGCCGGCGTGCTGAAGGGCGTGCGCGGGCCGAAGGGCGGCTATCGTCTGGCGCGGGAACGCCGGCGCATCACCGTGGGCGAGATCATCCGCACCGTCGGCGCCTTCGAGGCCGGCGACGAGGACGACGGCGACGGCGCGCCGATGTCGTCGGAACTGGGCCGGAAGGTGGTGCAGCCGCTCTGGTCCGAACTGCACGAGACGATCATGAGCAAGCTCGATTCCATCACGGTCGAGGATCTGTGCCGCCGGGCCGAAGGCGCCGGCGTCAAGGCCGAAGGGCGCGAGCGGATGGATTT
The DNA here is from genome assembly GCF_021568905.1 of Zavarzinia marina. GTDB lineage: Bacteria > Pseudomonadota > Alphaproteobacteria > Zavarziniales > Zavarziniaceae > Zavarzinia > Zavarzinia marina. Next base: position 27,151 of record NZ_JAKGSB010000008.1, read on the forward strand.
CGAGATCTGAGCCCCCCACATCTGAAGAACGGCGAACCGCATTCCAGGAGAACCAGAATGACCACGGCAACCAAGCCCGGGCGCGGCCGCGTCTACGACAGCATCACGGAAACCATCGGCTCCACCCCGCTGGTGCGCCTGCACCGGATGGCGGAACAGCACGGCGCCAAGGCCGACGTCCTCGCCAAGCTCGAATTCTTCAACCCGCTGTCCAGCGTGAAGGACCGGATCGGCGTCGCCATGATCGAGGCGCTGGAAGCGGCCGGCAAGATCAAGCCCGGCGCCACCCTGGTGGAGCCGACCTCGGGCAATACCGGCATCGCGCTCGCCTTCGTCGCGGCGGCCAAGGGCTATCGCCTGATCCTGTGCATGCCCGAATCGATGTCGATGGAACGGCGCAAGATGCTGCTGCTGCTCGGCGCCGAACTCGAACTGACGCCGCCCGAAAAGGGCATGCGCGGCGCCATCAACCGGGCGGAGGAACTGATCAAGGAAATCCCCGGCGCGGTGATCCCGCAGCAGTTCGACAATCCGGCCAACCCCGCCATCCACCGCGTCACCACGGCGGAGGAAATCTGGAACGACACCGAGGGCAAGGTGGACGTGGTCATCTCCGGCGTCGGCACCGGCGGCACCATCACCGGCATCGGCACCGTCCTGAAGAAGCTGAAGCCCACGGTGAAGATGATCGCGGTCGAGCCGGAGGACAGCCCGGTCCTGTCCGGCGGCCAGCCCGGCCCGCACAAGATCCAGGGCATCGGTGCCGGCTTCGTGCCCTCGATCCTGGACCGCTCGGTGATCGACGAGATCATCACCATCGGCAATGAGACCGCCTTCGAGACCGCGCGCCAGGCCGCCCGCCTGGAAGGCATCGCCTGCGGCATTTCCTCGGGCGCGGCGCTTTCCGCCGCCCTCGAGGTCGCGGCCCGGCCCGAGATGGCGGGCAAGACCGTGATCGCCATCATCCCGAGCTTCGCCGAGCGCTATCTCTCGACCGCCCTGTTCGACGGTCTTTGATCGAAGCCCTTCACGTCGTCCCGGCGAAGGCCGGGACCTCGTGACGAGAAGGCGCCCCTCCGGCGAAAGGCCCCGGCCTTCGCCGGGGCGACGCACTTATTGTCAGCAACGCCTTATTTATTACAGCGTCTCCTCCAGCCCGAGGATCGCGGTCACCTGGGACGACCAGTGGCCGCCGTTGCCGTGGCAGAGCGCGACCTTCGGGTCCGGCAACTGCCGGGCGCCGCATTCGCCGCGCAACTGGCGCACCGCCTCGATCAGCAGGAACAGCCCGTACATGCCGGGATGGACGCAGGACAGGCCGCCGCCGTTGGTGTTGAGCGGAAAGCCGCCGCCGTGGCGCAGCTTGCCGTCGGCGACGAAGCGCCCGCCTTCCCCCTTCGGGCAGAAGCCAAGATCTTCCAGGAACATGATCGGCGTGATGGTGAAGGCGTCGTAGAGCATGACGAGGTCGAGGTCGTCATGGCCGACCCCGGCCATCTCCATCGCCCGAGGGCCCGACCGGCTGGCGGACGACACGGTCAGATCCGGCATGCTGGAAACCCAGCGGTGCCAGTTCTCCGCCGCGACGCCGAGCATGTAGACAGGCGCCTTCGGGAAATCCTTCGCCCGGTCGGCCCGGGTCATGATCACGGCCCCCGCCCCGTCGGTGACGAGACAGCAGTCGCGCAGGGTGAGGGGGTCGGAGACCATGCGCGCCGACAGCACGTCCTCGATCGAGAGCGGGCCCCGGGCCGTCGCTTCGGGATTGAGGTTGGCCCAGGTCCGGGCCGCCACGGCGACTTCCGCCAGATGTTCGCGCGTGGTGCCGAATTCATGCATGTGGCGCGCGGCGGCCAGCGCATAGGGCGTCACCGCATAGCGCGGCTTGTAGGGCGCCTCGAACGGCACGACCTCGGAGCTGGAGACGAATTTGCCCGCCCCCGTCTTCTGGTTCGAGCCATAGGTGATCAGCGCCACCTCGCAGAGCCCGACGTCGAGCGCCAGCGCGGCCCATTGCATATGGGCGAGGAAGGAACCGCCGCCCGTGTTCGTGCCCTCGGTCACCTTGGGCCGAAGCCCCAGATATTCGGCGACGTTCACCGCCGGCATGGCGTTGACCATGGTCGCCGAGAAGACGCCGTCGATGTCCGACAGTTTCAGGCCGCAGTCGGCGAGCGCGGCATGGGTGGCGTCGCCGACGAGATCGAAGGCGCTGCGACCGGCGGCGCTGCCGATCCCGGCCTGACCGGCGCCGACGATCGCGGCCGAGCCGCGAAGGGACCTGCCCGCCATCACGCGCCCTCCACCGGCCGGAACACCACCACGGGCGCGCCCTCCTCCTCGACGATCGCGGCTTCGACCGCAAGGCCGATGGCGACCGCCTCGGGATCGATCCCGTCGATCCGCGACATCATGCGCGGGCCTTCGGCGAAATCGACCAGGGCGATGTTGAGATTGCCGCCGTCCTGCGGGCGCCGGCGCAGCACCGTCGTCGAATAGACCGTGCCCCGGCCGCTGGCCCTGCGCAGTTCGATGGCGTTCGAGCCGCAATGGGGGCACAGCACCCGGGGGTAGAAATGCGCCCGGCCGCAGTCCAGGCAGAACGGCAGCGTCAGATCGCCCGCCGCTAGGGCGTCGCGCCACAGGCGTTCGGGTCCGGGCCCCGTGGCCGTCACCCGAATCGCCGTCTCCATCGTCGTCATCCGGCTCTCCCCTCTCGGTTTTCGGCAACCTAGCCAGCCCGCGCGCCAGCGACAAGCCGGCGGATCGGCGGGAACCGGACGTGACATGGCGCATTCTTGGTGCAGGAGATTCGCCGATCCCCCGTTTCTGTGATTCGTGTCACGGAGCCGTGCTGGCGCGCGGCCGGATCACCGCCTAGACTGCATCGTCGTCGTTGCCTGTCGCGCTTGCCCGGTACAGGACAATCCCGAGGAGGGGAATACCGGGACCTCGCCATGGGCGCCGAGCATCAAGGGAGCACCCCATGTTCAAGCACATCACGATCATCGCCCTCGCCGGCGGCCTTCTCGCCGGCTGCGCCGAGGACGGTCGCATCTCCAATACCGGCGCCGGCGCCGGCATCGGCGCCCTGGTGGGCGCGGGCATCGGCGCCGCGGTCGCCGGCAACAAGGGCCAGGGGGCCCTGATCGGCGCCGGCATCGGCGCATTGGCGGGCGGATCCATCGGCTACTACATGGATCAGCAGGAGAAGCAGCTTCGCCAGAAGATGGCCGGCACCGGCGTCGAGGTGGAGCGCGTGGGCGACAACATCAAGCTGATCATGCCCGGCGGCATCACCTTCCGCACCGGCTCGTCCGACATCCAGCCGCAGTTCTACGATCCGCTGAACCAGGTCGCGGCGGTGCTGAACCAGTACCCGCAGTCGATCATCAACGTCATCGGCCACACCGACAACGTCGGTTCCGACCAGATGAACCAGCAGCTTTCGGAGCGCCGCGCCACCTCGGTCGCGAACTACCTGCTCTCGAAGGGCGTGATCCCCGAACGCCTCAACGCCTACGGCATGGGCGAGACCCAGCCCGTCGCCGACAACAACACGGACTTCGGCCGCCAGCGCAATCGCCGGGTCGAGATCCTGATCCAACCCTACACGGGTTGATCGAACCGATTTTTGATCCGGGGGGCCGGCGGACCGGCCCCCTGGGGGCATTTCAGCGAAGGTCGCATTGACAGCACGGACCCCAGGGTCCAGTGGTGAGACGGACTACCCGCTTCGCGCGATCCTCGACAAGCCCCAACGTTTCCATTCTCGCAAACAGATGCACGCCCGTTCCGACATAGCCGGCCCGGCGGCCGGTGGCTCCGCCTCCGTCCTGATTCTCGACGACGACGTCGAACTGTCGGAAGTGCTGCGCATCCGTCTGGAGCGTGACGGTTTCAACGTCGTCACCGCCCACTCCCTGGCCCGCTTCGAGGAATGCCTGGACGAGACGCCGACCTGCGCGGTGCTGGTGGATCTCAACCTCGGCAATCAGGACGGGCTTCAGGCGGCGGAACGCCTCGGGGCGCTCGGCTATGGCGGGCCGGTCTTCCTGATCAGCGGCTCCGACGACCGGGTCCTGACCGCCGCGCGGCGCCATGCCGAGGCGCTCGGTCTCGACATGCCCGCCGTGTTCCACAAGCCGTTCTCGCCCGCCGAACTGTCGTCCGCCATCCTGTCGGCGGTGGCGGCACCGCGCCGGTCCGCCGCCTCGGATCTGCTGCGGGGCCTGCAGGGCGATCAGATCCGTCCCTTCTTCCAGCCCCAGGTCGACCTTGCCACGGGGGCCCTGGTCGGCGCCGAGGCACTGGCGCGCTGGGCCCTGCCCGACGGCAGCATCGAGGCGACGGGACGGTTCCTGCCCATCGTCGAGGCGGAGGGGCTGTGGGGCGAACTGACCGGCGCCATGTTGCGCGGCGTGGCCAGGGCCGTCGCGGGCTGGCGGGATGCCGGCCTGTCGCCCTGCCGGGTCTCCATCAACCTGGAGACGAGCGTCGCCACCGATCCCGACTTCGGGCCCCGGGCGGCGGCCGCGATCGACGACTGGAACATCCCGCACGAGTTGATCGGCTTCGAGATCACCGAACAGACGGCCATGGGCGACACCGCCAAGGCACTGCGGGCGCTGACCTGGCTGCGCATCAAGGGCTTCGACCTGTCGATCGACGATTTCGGCACCGGCTTCTCCTCCCTCGCGGTGCTGCACGCCATGCCCTTCTCCGAACTGAAGATCGACAAATCCTTCGTGCGCCGCATCGCCACCGATGCCGATGCGCGCGTGATCGTGAAGGCGATCGTCGATCTGGCCCGGAATCTCGGCCTCGTCTCCGTCGCGGAGGGCATCGAGGATCAGGCGACCCTCGACCAGCTGCGCGCCATGGGCTGCGATCGCGGCCAGGGCTTCATCTTCGGCGGCGCGGTCGACGCCGCCACCTTCGCGGGGCATCTCGAGACCGGCGTCCTGGCACCGCCGGCGTCGCCCGACCTCCGCTGACCGTTCCCGCGCCATGAGCCTCAGGTCGCGGTTCGAGGGCCAGAAGCGGGGCGTGCGGGCCGTCACCCTGATCCTGGCGCTCGGCTATGGCGCCGTCGCCACCTATCTGGTCGACCGCGTTCTGGTGGCCGGGTCGCTGTTCACCACCGATCTCGATCCGGACCATGCGCAGCGCCTGCGCGAGGCGACCGATCAGATCACCGTCGCCTTCCTGGGCCTGTTCGCCCTCGGTCTCGTGCTGATCGCGATCGCGCTCGCACAGGCCCGCAGCGCCCGCAACCTGTTGGCCGAAGTGCGCCAGGCCAATCGCGAGAGCGGCCGACTCGGCCTTGCCGTCGCCGCGTCGAGCGACGGCATCGCCCTGACCGATCCGGCGGGCAACGTCCTCTCCATCAACCGCGCCTTCTGCGCGATGCTCGGCCTCTCCTATGAAGCCGCCGCCATCGGCCGGCGCTGGAGCGATCTCTATCCGCCGGCGGCGCGCGGCCCCGTGATCCAGGCGGTGGCGGCCGCCATGGCCGACGACGGACACTGGCGCGGCAACGTCACCTGTCCCCGCCGCGACGGCGAGGTCATCGAACAGGATCTGAGCGTCACCCGGCTCGAAGACGGCGGCGTCGCCCTGATCGCCCGCGACATCACGCGCCAGACCGCCGACCTGCACGCCCGCCGCCTCCTCGAACAGCAATTGCTGAACGCCCAGAAGATGGAGGCGATCGGCCGTCTGACCGGCGGTTTCGCCCATGACTTCAACAACATCCTGGCTTCGGTCCAGGGCTATGCCGAATTCCTGTCCGAGGACACGCCCAAGGACGTGCCGGCCCATCGCTTCGCCGAGCGTATCCTGACCGCGACGCGGCGGGGCCGCGTCCTGGTCGACCGTATCCTCAGCTTCGGCCGGCCCGCCGCCGGCGGAACACAGGCCTGCGACGTGAACGCGGCCGTCGAGGAAACGGCGGGCCTGCTGGCGGGGGTGATGCCCTCGAACGTCCGGATCGAGACCCGTCTCGGCCCGTCCGGCCTTTTCGCCGGGGTCTCGGTCGATCAATTGGTGCAGGCCCTCATGAACCTCGGCGTCAACGGCCGCGACGCCATGGCCGAGAGCGGCGGTACCCTGACCTTCGCGGTGGCGCCTGAGGAGGGCGAGGCGCGCCCGGCCGATGCCTGGCCCTCGGTCCGCCTGGGGCGCCAGGTGCCGGGGCTCCGCTATGTCCGCATCCGGGTGACGGACCAGGGCGCCGGCATTCCCGAGGACAGTCTGGACCGGATCTTCGAGCCCTTCTTCACGACCAAGCCGACCGGGGCGGGCACCGGTCTCGGCCTCGCCGCGGTCCAGGGCATCGTCACCGGCAGCGGTGGCGAACTGGTCCTCGCCAGCCGCGTCGGCGCGGGCTGCCGCGTCGACCTGTTCCTGCCGGCGGCGGACGCCATGCCCGCTGCGCCGGCCGAGGTCGCCGCCCCGCCCCGCCTCTCCCTGCGTGTGCTGGTGTGCGAGGACGACACGATCCTGAGCGAGGCGACCGCCGAAATCCTGACTCGCGGCGGTTACGGCGTCGAGGTCGTGCACGACGGCGCCAGCGCCCTGCGGCGCCTTCGCGAGACGCCGGCCGCCTTCGACGTGATACTGACCGACGAGACGATGCCCGGGATGCGCGGGACCGAGCTGATCGGCCGATTGCGCGCCGACGGCATGGCCATTCCGGCGGTCGTCTGGTCGGCGAATGCCGGTCACGACCTGCTGGACAGCGCGGGCCTGTCGGGCCCGGCGGCCAGGGTCACATTCTGTCGGAAGCCCGCCGCCGCCGATCAGCTGCTGGCGGCGATCGCCCGCGCCGCCGGTTTCGGCGCATCAGCCGACGGGAATGCGCCCGCCCGGACCGACCAGGGCGATATCTGAGAACACCGCGATCCCCTCGCCCCGCCCGAACAGGCTGTTGGCGATGAGCCAGACGCGCGTCACCCGCGCGGGCACGGCGCCGCCTATGGCGCCGGCGTAGTCGGCATGGACGTCCCGCGACTCCATGTGCCAGTGCCCGAGCCCGGCGCTGCCGCTGCGCAGCACGACATGGGTCTCGCGCGCGGTCCAGGTCGGCAGCGGACAGCGGTAGACAGTGCCGACCGGCAGGCCCGCGCTCCAGTAATAGGTCAGGTCCTGGCCGTCGCCGTATTCGACCGCGATCGACATGTAGTCGTGGCTCGGCACCGTATCCTCGCGCAGGTCCGTCGGCAGGCGGTCGACCTTCCACGCCCATTCGAGCCGCAGCCCCGGCACCAGCTCGACATCGACGTCATATTGCAGAATGGCGACGTCGCGCCGGGTATGGCAGGCGATCGGACGCTGGCGGCCCGCGATCTCGCAGCGAAAGAAGGTCTCGCTGTCGCCGAGGAACCAGAGGTGTTTCCATCCCCGCGGCAGCTCGCGCCCGTGAGCCTGACGGTCGAGTTCGCCCGCGACGAGACCTTCATGATCGCCGAGCGCCTGGAGCCGGCGCAATCCTTCCTCGATCGGCACGGCCCAGACCAGCACCGCCACCAGCATGCAGCCCGCGACCTTGTCGTAGTCGCGCGGGTCGGTCCCCAGGGTGCCGTCCGGCTTTGCCCATTCGCCCGGAAAATAGCTGGCGAGGGACAATTCGCCGCCCGCCCCGGTCGCCACCAGGGAATGGCTGGCCCGGGTGCCGCGAAAGACCGGGCCATCGCCGATGCGCAGCCACATCTGGAACGGCGGCGCCACCCAGATGTCGAGCGGACGCGCGAGGTCGGTGCGGCCGGCGGCGAAGGTCGTGACGCGATCGCCGGCATCGAGCCGGATCCCGGTCCTGGTCCAGGGTGGGCGCGTGGCCGGCAGTTCGACCAGGCGCGCGTCGACCAGCGTGCCCGGCGGCAGCCGCCGCAGCACGGTCTCGAAATGGCGCCTGAAAGCCGCCAGATCGGGGCCCGGATCCACCCGGCGGGCCAGGCGTCGGCGCATATGGCGAAAGCCGAGCCGCGCCGCGACCCCGAGCGCGGCAATCCGGCCGGGCACGCGGGCGCGCTTCAAGGTCGTCGGCATGTCGTCGGTCATGGCGTGTCCTCCCCCCGAGGTTGGCACGCCCGAGATTTACAGGCCGAGCGCCAGCTTGGCCATGATGTTCCGCTGCACCTCGTTGGTGCCGGCGTAGATCGACATCGCCCTGTTGTTCAGATACTGCGCAACCATGATCGGCGCCTCGGCCGGGCCCATGGGGGCGTCGTTGGCGCCGGGCCGGGTCCAATGATGGGCATAGGGGATGCCGGCATATTCGAGCGCGGCGAGGCCGAGTTCGTTCACCTGCTGCATCAACTCCGTGCCCTGGGTCTTCAGCATGGAGGATTCGGCCGCCATCATGGCGCCCTGGCTGATCGCCGACATTACCCGATGCTCGGTCACGGTCAGCGCGTCCAGGGCGATCGAAACCTCGGCCAGGCGGCGGCGGAAGCCCTCGTCCTCGGCGGCGCCGGTCTCCCGCGCGACCCGGGCGAGACGTTCCAGCGCCACGCGGACCCCGGCGCCCCAGGCATTGCCGCGCTCGTGCACCAGCAGATATTTGGCGATGGTCCAGCCCTCGCCTTCCTTCCCGATGCGGTTCGCCTTCGGCACGCGCACGCCGTCGAAGAAGACCTGGTTCACCTCGTGATCGCCGGCGATCGTGATGATCGGCTGGATGGAGATGCCGGGCGTATCCATGTCGATCAGGATGAAGGTGATGCCTTCCTGGGGCTTGCCCGACGTGTCGGTGCGCACCAGGGCGAACATGCGGTTGGCGAATTGCGCCTGTGTGGTCCAGATCTTGGTGCCGTCGATGACGTAATCGTCGCCGTCGGAGACCGCGCGGCACTTCAGCGACGCGAGATCCGAGCCGGAACCGGGCTCGGAGTAGCCCTGGCACCAATAGTCCTCGCCCGAGAGGATGCGCGGCAGATAGAAGTCCTTCTGGTCCTGACGCCCGAAGGCCATGATCACGGGCGACACCATCTTCAGGCCCATGGGGCTCAGATGCGGCGTCTGCGCCTTGGCGCATTCGGTATCGAAGATGTAGCGCCGGACCACGCCCCAGCCGGTGCCGCCATGTTCGACCGGCCAATGGGGCGCCGCCCAGCCCCGCGCGTTCAGCACCTTCAGCCAGCCGATGTTCCATTCCTTCTCGGAAAAGGCGCTGGTCGCGGCGCGGCCGGCGGCGCGCAGCTCCTCGGTCAGATTCTCGGCCAGGAACGCCCGCACCTCGGCACGGAACGCCTCGTCTTCGTCGCTGAAGCGCAGGTCCATCGTCTTCTCCCCGTCGGCCCTTCGTCCGGCCGCCCCCATCTGGCGGTTCTCGGTGCGAAGACCGTGCATTTCTCGCTTTCCGCCATTCTGGCGAAGCGGGGAGAAGGGCTCAAGTTCGCCTTTTCGACGTCGCGGCCGCCTGGGCTCAGGCGGCGTCCGGGCCCTTCCTGCTCGCGATTTCGTCGACCGTCGCCTTGATTCTGCCGGCCCCGAGAACCGGCATGGGGCGGGCAGCGACGCGGGCGGCGATCGCCTCCGCCTCGTCGGCGCGGGTCTTCGCCGCCACCACCAGTTCGTCGAGGGCAAGAGCGAGACCGTCGGCGAAGCGTTCGACATCGGGCACCGCCTCGCGGTCCACGATCACGCCGAACTCGACATGATCCATATAGGACTGGACCGTCAGATTGATGCCGACGCCGTCCGCCGGGATCGAGACCGGGAAGATATGGGCGAGCTGCGCGCCGGCCAGATAGAGCGGAAAGCCCGGCCCCGGCACGTTGGAGATGACGGTGTTGAACACCGGCCGGTGCAGGTCGGCGATCTTGTAGCGGGAATAGAGCCGGGCCGCGCGCGCCGCCACCAGCGGGGCCGCGAACAGCGACCAGTCGCGCAGCATGTCGGCGGGCAGGGCCTTGTAGCTCTCCTTCGCCTCGCGGGTCGATTCCTTGATGGTGGCGATGCGCTCGATCACGTCGTCGATGTCGGTCGCCAGCGAGACCAGCATGGCCGAGACCCGGTTGGCCTGGACGCCCTTCTCTTCCTCGCTGCGGACGGAGATCGGGCACATGGCGATCAGCGGGCGTTCCGGCAGTTCGCCGAGACCGTCGAGATAGGACCGCAGGGCCCCGGCGCAGACCGCCAGCACCACGTCGTTCACGGTACAGCCGAGCTGGTTCTTCACCTCCTTCACCGCATCGAGGGAAAGGGTCCGGACGGCGAAGCGGCGATGCGGCGTCAGCGCCCGGTTGAAGGGCGTGTGCGGCGCCTGGAAGGGTGCGGGCGGCAGATGGGCGCCCGGCTCCAGCGCGCGCTTGCCGACATTGAGCAGCGTGCCGAGGAGCTTCGGCATGCGCCGCGCCATCGACAGGGGCTGGACCACGCCGTGGACGGCGGCGCGCACCAGCATCCCCACCTCGCTGGGCGAGCGGTCCGGCGTCCAGGGCCGTTCGGGCGGTTCCACGTTGCGCGGCTCCGGCGAAAAGTCGAGGAGGGACACCAGGAGTTCCGTGCCCGAAACGCCGTCGACGCAGCAATGATGGATCTTGGTGTAGATGGCGACGCCGCCGCCCTCCAGCCCCTCGATGACGTAGAATTCCCAGAGCGGGCGCGAGCGGTCGAGCGGGCGGGAATGCAGCCGCGCCACCAGATCCATCAGGTCCGCCGTCCGGCCCGGCGGCGGCACGGCGATGTGGCGCATGTGGAAGTCGAGGTCGAAATCGGCGTCCTCGACCCAGAGCGGATGGTCGATGTCGAGGGGCACGAACTGCAGGCGCCGGCGGTAGGCGCGGGCCAGATGCAGCCGGCTTTCGACCAGCGCCTTCACCCGCTCGAAGAAACTCGTCTCGGCTTCCGGTGGCGGCTCCAGGATCAGCAGGCCGCCCACATGCATGTGGTTGGTCGGGGTTTCGAGATACAGAAACGAGGCGTCCAGGCCACTCAGGCGTTCCATGATCTCCGTCTCCCCCGGCTTGTTCCGTCCTAGGGGTAGCGCCCTCGGGCCCGCCGATCAATGCGCGAATTTCAGACCGCCTCGTCCGCGTCGGGCGTGGAGCGCGGGTTGAGTTCGGCGACAGCCGGCGTCGTCGGCATGGCGACGAAGGGCCCCTGCGCCTCGGTCGGCGGGGCTGCGCGCACGCGCATGCGATAGACCGTGAACAGCGCCGCCAGGCCATAGATGCCGCCGATGAAGAAGAACAGGGCGGACGGGCCGAACCAGGCCATCAGGTAGCTGGCGGCGGGCGGCCCGGCGACGGAGCCGAGCGCCCAGCACAGGAGAAGACCGGCCGAAACGCCCACCACCTCGTCCTGGTCCGCGAAATCATTGGCGTGGCCGACCGCCAGCGGATAGATGACGAAGACCGCCCCGCCGAAGACGAAACCGAGGATGTTGAGGGCCGGCGCCGAGGTGCCGACGGCCGCCATGACGACCGCCGCCACGACGGTGGCGAGCAGGGCGCCGAGGAGCACGCTGCGCCGGTCGAAGCGGTCGGAGGCCCAGCCGATCGGCCATTGCAGGGTCAGGCCGCCGACGAAGACCAACGCCATGAAGACGGCGATCTGCCCGGCATCGAGGCCGATCGCGGCGGCGAAGGTGGGGCCCGCCAGGGCGAGCGAGGTATTGCCGATGCCGCAGGCGACGGTCGCGACGACGGCGACGGGCGAGACCCGGACCAGGCGCCCGAGGCCGTAGCGGATGGGCCCCGCCACCACCGGCGCCTGGACCCGGGTCAGGGCGATCGGCACGAGGCAGAGCGAGAGCAGCAGGCCGCCGGCGACGAAGAGCGTGGGCGCCGCCGGATCGCCGGACGCGATCAGGGCCTGACCGCCCGAATAGGCCAGCTTGTCGGTGATCATATAGGCGGCGAGCACGGCGCCCCGCGTCGTCGTGGTCGCCCGCGCGTTCAGCCAGCTTTCGGCCACCGTATAGAGGCCGGCGGCGCAGAAGCCGGTGCCGAGGCGGAAGACCGACCAGGCATAGGCATCGTCCACCAGCGCCAGCCCCAGGGCGGAGGCGGTGGCGAGCCCGCCGAAGGCGGCAAAGGCGCGCACGGGCCCGACCGCCGAAATCGTCTGGCGCCCGAACAGACAGCCGAGCAGGAAACCCAGGGGATAGCCGGCCATGACCAGGGAGGTCAGATGCGCCGGCACCTCTTCCAGCCCCAGGCGGATACCGACCATGGTGGCGATCAGGCCGATGCCGGAAGAGACACAGGTGATCCCCATCAGGACGGGGGTGACGGCAGTCAGGGACCGAAACATTCCGCTCTCCAGGCCTCGGCAATCGCGCCACGGCGTGATGCCGCCGAGTGTGTCGTCGCCGCGCGCCGGCATCAAGAGGGGCCGACGCCGGTCAGGGCTGCGGTGCGCGATGGCGCATCGACGTCGATGCCCCCGCGCGCTAGGATTCGGCGATGGCCCCTCTTCGTCTCGCCGCGATTCTCCTCGCTGTCTGCCTGCCGTCGATCACGGGGGCGCAGACGCGCTACGACACGCCCTGGGCCCATGTCGAGGCGCCGTCTTCGGGACCCGCGCGGGCGATCGGCGGGGCCGCCGCCGGCTGTATCGCGGGCGCGGCCGCCCTGCCGGCGGAGGGGGAAGGCTTTCAGGTGCTGCGGCGCTGGCGCAACCGCTTCTGGGGCCACGGCGATCTCGTCGCCTACCTGAAACGGCTGGGTGGGCGCCAGGCGGCGGCCGGCTTCGGCCCCCTGCTGATCGGCGACATGTCGCAGCCGCGCGGCGGGCCCATGGCCTTCGGCCACCGCAGCCACCAGATCGGCATCGACGTCGACATCCTCTTCACCACCGGGCCCATGAGCGCGGACGCACGCGAGAGCCTGCGCGCGCCGCCCTCGATGCTGGCGGGCGACGGCAGGACGGTGGCGACGGAGCGCTTCGGCCCGGCGCAGATCGCCATGCTGCGCAGCGCGGCCGGCGATCCCGCCGTCGCCCGGATCTTCGTCAATTTCCATCTGAAGAAATATCTCTGCGACCGCCTGCCCGCCGCCGAGCGCGGCTGGCTGCACAAGGTCCGGCCGTGGCTCGGCCATGACGAGCATTTCCACGTCCGCCTGCTGTGCCCGGCCGACAGTCCGTCGTGCAGGGAACAGGCTCCGATCCCGGCCGGCGACGGCTGCGGCGACGATCTCGCGCAATGGTTCCGCCCCCCGCCGCCGCGCGATCCGAACGCGCCGAAACCGAAGCCGCCCAGCGCCCCCGTGCTGCCCGCCGCCTGCGATGCCGTGCTGACCGCGCCCTGATTTTGCTGCGAATCAGCGCCTGAAGGTTCAGAATCGGACCGTTGGCTGCGCATTCGGCCGTTCTTCGTGCGGATCTTCTGCGGAGGGAACGAGATGACGGTGAGCCGACGGGCACTCCTTGCGGGGGGCTTCGGCCTTCTCGCCGGGGCCTGTGCCGGGACGGCGCCCAGGGTGGCCGCACCGCGACGCGGTGACTTCGGCATCCTGCTTTCGGACGGCACCCGCGTCGTGGCGCCGCCGGGGGCGGGCGCTGGCACGGCGCTGCCGGCCGTCGTCTTCCTGCCGGCGACCGACGGCACGGCGTCCGGCCTCTATCGCTATTACGCCGAAAGCCACGCCGCCGCCGGCGATTTCGTCGCCATCCTGCCGCCCGGCAGCAGCAGCCGCGCCGACTACAGCAGCGGGGAGCGCTTCGCCGCCACCGTGCGCGAATGGGACGAGCGGGTGCGCGCGGGCCTCGACCGCCACGGCGCGCGTTTCGGCGTCGATCCGGCGCGCGTCGCGCTGTCGGGCTTCTCGCTGGGCGGCGATCTCGCCTGGGCGCTGTCCCTGCGCTCGCCCGAAGCCTATTGCGGTGCCGTGGTCATGGGCAGCCGCTGCGGCTTTCGCGCCGGCCACAGCCTCAGCATCTTGTCGTTCCGGGGCTATCGCTTCGCCCTGCTGCGCGGGTCCGACGAGTCCAACGCGCGGGCCGGCGGCATGGCGGCCGCCCGCCGCCTGCTGACGTCGGAAGGCATCGCCCATATCTACGACGAAGTCCCGGGCAGCCACGTCCGGGCGCCGCCGCCGGTGTTCATGGGGGCGGTGGACTACGTCCTGGGCCGGGCGCCGCCGGCCTGGGCCCTGACGGTCTGAGAGGGGGCGCTCAGCCGCCCCAGGTGCGCACCGGGCCGGTGTCGACATGGACGAAGTTGGAGCGGCGGTAATAGCCGACGCCCCCCTCGCCCATCGCGACGGCGGTCTTGTAGAGGCCGCGCAGGTTGCGCTCCGGCATGCGGATGTCGAGGGCCATGCCCTGGATGTGGAAGGAATTGCGCGCCACGCCCCGGCTTTCGGAGGCGCGCTTCGCATTGGTGCGCGGCGCCCGATAGGCGGAGACGATCTGCACCGGCGCGCCGCCGGTCTCGAGGCGATGGCTGAGCAGGGTCAGCAGGTCGAAGAGCTGCGGATCGATGCGATGCACCTCGTTGGCGCGATGGTCGCGCAACAGGATGTTCAGCTTCTGCAGCGCGTCGCCGACGTATTGACCGTCGCGCCAATAGACGCTGGTGAAGCTTTCGCCCGTGTTCAGATTCTTGAGGGAGAGCTTGCGCGGCCCACCGATGGCGGCCAGGGCGTCGGCGGGCTTCAGCAGGCCGCCCGCGACCGTCGCGGCGGCGAGACCGAGACCGACACCGAGAAGGCGGCGGCGCGTCGTGGGCACGGGATCGGGCGATACGGCACTGGAGGGAGCGTTGCTGGCAGCAAGCCCCACGGACTGCTGCTGGTTCGAATCTGCGGTCACCCGGCGAATCAGTCGCTCCAACGCCATCTTTCGCACCCTTTGTTACGGCCGTTCCCCGCCGTGGGTTTACGGCCTCTGCCCCTATCGGCACCTCGCGCGGTGCCTTGTCTCTTTCGATGCTTGTTTGTTCTTGATGCTTGCTTGCGAATCACCGCCCCCTGCCGAGCGACGGCTAGAGATTACCCACAGTCTTTAGTGTTGCAAGACCGATACATCCCATTGTCCGGTGAGAAATCTTAAAATTTTCTCCCCAACTGGGACTTTTTCGCCACACCCGTTCAGGGGGTGGCGGCGCGTGGATGGATATTGCACCAGCCCGCCGCATCCGGGGATGCGGCAAACTGCCGGTGGGGCGAAATGCCGGCGAGGTGACGGGGCGGTTTTCGGATCAGAGCGCGTCGGCGAGGCGCACGGGGCGGTTCAGGCCCCGGGCGATGCGGCCGTCGATGCCGTAGAGATCCTCGCGGAACTGCGGCTGGCCCTGTTCGTCGACCCAGGCGGTGACATAGGTCAGACGCACGCCGATGTCGTGAACGACGGTGACATAGACCGTCTCGGTCGAGCGGGCGATGAAGGCGTCGATCCGCTCCCGGTCCCAGCGCGGCACGTCGCGCAGCAGGCGCGCGCCCAGGGCGAAGGGATCCTGCACCCGGACACAGCCCGAGCTGAGGGCGCGCATGTCGCGCCGGAACAGATGCTTGTCCGGCGTGTCGTGCAGGTAGACGGCGTAGTCGTTCTTGAAGTTGATCTTGATCCGGCCGAGCGAATTGCCGTTGCCCGGCGCCTGCTTCAGGCGATAGGGGATCGAGCGGCTGCGCGGCACCTGGGTCCAGTCGATGGTGGTTGGATCCACGGGCTCGTCGCCGAAATAGACCGTATAGCCGTGGCTCTGCAGATAGGTCGGATCGTTGATCTGCTTGCGCACGATGTCCTCGCCGGCGTTGCGCGCGGGCACGCGCCAGGGCGGGTTGAGGACGATGTTGGTCACCCGGCTCTCGAGCAGGGGGGTCTTGCGCTTGGTGCGGCCGACCACGACCGGCGTCACCATGGCGAGGACGCCGTCCTCGTAGTAGCGCAGCATGAATTCCGGAATGTTCACGATGATCCGGTTCGGCCCGAGATCCGGCAGCAATTGGCGGCGCCGTTCCATGTTGACCAGGATCTGCGCGATCCTGTCCTCGACCGTGGCGGAGAGATGGGCCAGCGTCTGGCGGCCGATCACGCCGTCGTCCTTCAGGCCGTGGCGCAGCTGGAAGTGCTTCACGGCCGCGATCAGGGCCGGATCGTAATGATCGGCGCGGCCCGCGGTCACCCCCGCGCCGTCGGCCAGCATGAGGCGGGCACGGATCGCGATCAGGCGGGAATCATAGTCGCCCGGCGAAATCTTGGCGCCCTCCGCCGCGACCACGGGCCATCCGCCGGCCGCCGCCAGATCGCGGTATTCGGCCAGCAGGGATTTCAGCGCCAGATAGCCGGGATCCTGCGGCCCGGTGGCCGCCAGGGCCGCGACCGGGTCGGGCGTCGCCAGCGCGCGCGCCGCGAGACTGGCGGCATCGACCGGCGCCCCCAGTTCGCGCATGTCGACCGGCAGGCGCACGGTGGCGAGGCCGGCGCCGTTGCGGTCCGCGACATAGCGGATGAGCGTGTCGGAGAGCAGCACCTCGGCGGTGCCGTCGGCCTGTCCGGCGAAGAGGGCCGCAATCAGGCCGAGGGGATAGCGCGCGGGGTCCAGGCCCTCGGCGCCGGCATCGGCGATCAGGCCGGTCACCGCCGGCACCAGCGCGGCGAGCCGCCCGTCGCCGGTCCAGAGACGCGCGCCGCCGGTCTGGGCATAGAAGCGCTGAAGCGCGGGACGGTCGATCCCGGCCAGGGCGGCATGGGAAGGATCGAAGCCGAGCACGGCCGGCAGGTCCAGGGGACCGGTGACCGGAACCGGCGCGACGAAGACGGGCGTTGCCGGGGGCGGCGCCACCGCCGGTTCCTCGTCGATGCCGGTGGTCAGCGGCTCGTCCGATTCCTCGGGCACGGCGGCGGTCGCCGGCAGGGCGGGCGGGGGCGGCGGCAGGGCGGTCGCCACCGTGGGCGGACCGGCCGGCGCCGGCGCATTCGCCTCGGCATGGGGCACTTCGAGGATCAGCGGGCCGTCCTCGGCCCGGACGTCCGTGACCAGCACGGGACCGGCCGCGACGACGGCGGCCAGGGCGGCGCCGAAGCCGTAGGTGGCGGCTATCCGAAATCCAGCGGTTCGCATGAGAAACAATTCCGATCGGCAAGGCCAGGTCGCGAGTCGGGCCATTCTGGAACATCACCCGAACATTGCAAGTGACAGCCGTCGCACCGTGTGAGACTCGGTCCCCTGTCCGCTTTTCTGTTGCCCTTCGACAACAGGATCAGGCCGCAGCGGCGGTCTTCAGGTAGGCGAGGACGGCGTCGCGATGCCGGGTCAGGCCCTTGTAGGCCACGGTCTCGGCCGGCATCGTCGCCAATTGCCCGGCCAGCAGCGACGCCGCTTCCGGATCCGCCGCGATCGTCGCCAGCGGGCATTGATAGGTGCGAATGGTGAAGAGCACGGCGCCGGTCACCGGCAGCCGGCGGAGCGTCTGGCGTTCGGAGCGCAGATAGAGCCGCGTGCCCGCGTCCGCGACGCCGATCGGCGGCGTCACCGCGCGGTCGCCGTGGGGCGCGGTCTGGAACAGCGCGGGATCGTCGTGCATCGACCAGTTCGTCCGCCAGACCGGCCGGTCGGTGCGCAGCACGGCGAAGAAGCGGTCCATCGCCCCGCCCAGTCTGGCGTCATAGTTGGGAACCGGGCCGTGGATCGCCGCCAGGGGCCGGCCGATCTTGTCGGCGAGCGCCCAGCGCGCCGGAAAGGAGACCGAGGCGGCGACGAGGCGATAGGCCTCCCCCTCCCCCGAGGGCGCCATGACGCAGAGATCCTCCTGTACCAGACGCCCGGCGCGGTCGAGCGGGTGGAGGGCGGCATCGCGGAGATCGTGGCGGCGCCCCGTCTCCCGTTCCACCAGAACCTCGTCGTCGCCCTCGATCGCGAAGCGTTCGGGAAAACGGCGGGGCAGATGGTCGACCAGCAGCGCCAACACCTCGGCCCCCATCGCCTCGCTGCCCGGCAGGGCGCGGAAGACCGCGTCGTGATCATGGGCGATCAGGCGGAATTTCTCCGCGATCTCCGCGCCATAGTCGGCGTCGATCTGGATCCAGTCCCGAAGGTCGAGGCCGGCCAGCCCCATCTGCATGCGATAGGGCCCCTGGGAAAACGGTACATAGGGAATCACAGCCGATCTCCGTGAACACGGCCGAGGAATGCGCGCCGCCCCTCAGCGATCGGCAAAGAGTCTTATATTTCGGGGATGGAGCGCAACCCGCGCGCCGCGCTCCGGCACCGCGACCATGGTCGTACCGCGCATCGCCTCGACCTCGAGGGCGAGCGGCAGGCCCGGCACGTCGACCTCGACCCGCAGGATCGGGCCGTTGGCGAAGACATGGGCGACCGTGCCCTCGATCCCCCGGGCCGACAGCGACGGCGCCGCCAGGTCGAATTCATGGGGCCGGACGAAGGCGACGGCGGGACCGTCCGGCACGCCTGGCGCCGGCAGATCGAGGCCCGCGACCGTCGCCCGGCCGCCCGCCACCCGTGCCGGCAGGCGGTTGGCGTTGCCGAGGAAATCGTGGACGAAGGGGGTCGACGGGTGATCGTAGACGTCCTGCGCCGTGCCGACCTGTTCGATCGCGCCCTTGTTCATCACCACCACCCGGTCGGCCATCTCCATCGCCTCTTCCTGGTCGTGGGTGACGAAGATCGTGGTCAGGCCCATGTCGTCGTGCAGGCGCCGCAGCCAGCGCCGCAATTCCTTGCGCACCTTGGTGTCGAGGGCGCCGAAAGGCTCGTCGAGGAGGAGTACATGGGGCTCGATCGCGAGCGCCCGGGCAAGGGCGACGCGCTGGCGCTGGCCGCCCGAGAGCTGGGCCGGATAGCGCGTGCCGAGACCGTCGAGCTGCATCAGGCCGAGCAGATGCTCCACCCGGGCCGCGATCGCCGCGCGCTCGGGCCGCCGCGCCCGCGGCCGGACGTCGAGGCCGAAGGCGATGTTGCGCGCCACCGTCATGTGGCGGAACAGGGCGTAGTGCTGGAACACGAAGCCGATGTTCCGCTCGCGCACCGAGAGTGCCGAGACGTCGGCACCGTCGATACAGATGCGGCCGGCGTCGGCGAAGTCGAGACCGGCGATGATACGCAGCAGGCTGGTCTTGCCCGAGCCGGACGGGCCGAGCAGGGCGAGAAACTCACCCCGTTCCACCGAGAGGTTGACGGCGCGCAGCGCCTCGAAGTCGCCGAAGCGCTTTCGGACGGAATCGATTTCGATGCTCATGGGATGGACCGGTCCGTGGAGTCTGGGGAGGGGTCAGTGGCGGGCGCCCGCGAGTTCGTCGCCGTGGTGCCATTCGAGGAGGCTCTTCACCGCCAGGGTGACGAGGGCGAGCAGCGCGAGCAGCGAGGCGACGGCGAAGGCGGCGGCGAAATTATATTCGTTGTAGAGGATCTCGACATGCAGCGGCATGGTGTTGGTGAGACCTCTGATGTGGCCCGAGACCACCGAGACCGCGCCGAATTCGCCCATCGCCCGGGCATTGCACAGCAGGACGCCGTAAAGCAGGCCCCAGCGCACGTTGGGCAAGGTGACGTGGCGGAAGGTCTGCCAGCCCGATGCGCCGAGGGACAGCGCCGCTTCTTCCTCGGCCGTGCCCTGGGCGCGCATCAGGGGGATCAGCTCGCGGGCGATGAAGGGCAGGGTGACGAAGATCGTCGCCAGCACGATGCCGGGCACGGCGAAGAGGATCTTCACGCCGTGGGCCGCGAGCCAGGGGCCGAGCAGGCCCTGCGCCCCGAACAGCAGGACATAGACCAGGCCCGAGATCACGGGCGAGACCGAGAACGGCAGGTCGATCAGGGTGATCAGCAGGCTCTTGCCCGGAAACTCGTGCTTGGTCACGGCCCAGGCCGCGGCCAGCCCGAAGACGAGGTTCAGCGGCACGGCGATCAGCGCCACGGTCACCGTCAGACGGACGGCGGCCATTGTGTCGGCGTCGCCGATCGCCTCGAAGAAGGCGCCCAGGCCCTTTCGCGTCGCCTCGTGGAAGACGGCGGCAAGGGGCAGCAGCAGGACCGCCGCCAGATAGACGAAGGCGGCGGCCGAGAGGCCGAAGCGGGTGGCGGCGCCTTCGGTCGTCGCGGCATTCGATCGTTGGGCCATGGTCAGGACGCCTGGGCGCGGTCGAGGCGCTGCAGGAGGTTGATCGCGAAGAGGAGGACGAAGGCCACCGCCAGCATCACCGTGGCGACGGCCGAGGCGCCGGCGTAGTTGTATTCCTCCAGCCGGGTGACGATCAGCAGGGGGGCGATCTCCGACACCATCGGGATATTGCCCGCGATGAAGATGACCGAGCCGTATTCGCCGACGGCACGGGCCAGCGCCATGGCGAAACCCGTGGTCAAGGCGGGCAGGATCGCCGGCAGCACGACGCGGCGGAAGGTTGCGAAGCGCGAGGCGCCGAGACTGGCCGCCGCCTCCTCGCTCTCGGCATCGAAATCCGCCAGCACCGGCTGCACCGTGCGGACGACGAAGGGCAGGCCGACGAAGACCAGCGCCACGACGACGCCGAGCGGCGTATAGGCGATCTTCAGCCCGTCCGGCCCGAACAGGGCGCCCAGCCAGCCGTCGCCCGCGAACAGCCCGCCGACCCAGCCGTTCCCGGCATAGAGCGTCGCCAGGGTGATGCCGGCGACCGCCGTGGGCAGGGCGAAGGGCAGGTCGATCAGGGCATCGACCAGGCGCCGCCCGGGAAAGCGGTAGCGGACGAGAACCCAGGCCAGCAGCAGGCCGAAGACGGCGTTGATCGCCGCCGCCGCGAGCGACGCCCCGAAGGACAGGCGAAGGGCCGCGAAGACCCGCGCGTCCGTCGCCACCGCCCAGATCCCGCCCGGGCCGAGTTCCGCCGCCTTGGCGACCAGCGCGCCGAGGGGGACGAGCACGATCAGCCCCAGATAGGCCAGCGTGAAGCCGATGGTGACGCCGAAACCCGGTATGACGCGCGGATGCCGCCGCCCGCCGATCGCCATGAGCATGATCAGCCCCCTCCTTCGCCGTCAGCGCGGCCGATAGATCTGGTCGAACACGCCGCCTTCGCCGAAATGCTCGGCCTGGGTCTTGCGCCAGCCGCCGAACATCGGATCGTCGATGGTCACGCGCTTCACGTCCGGAAAGGCGTCGGCGTAACGCGCCGCGACCTCGGGCAGGCGCGGTCGGTAATAGTTCTCGGCCGCGAGAGCCTGGGCCTCGGGCGTGTAGAGGCCGCGCAGATAGGCTTCCGCCAGCGCCCGCGTGCCGCGCGCCTCCACCACCTTGTCGACGACGGCGACCGGCGGCTCCGCCAGGATGGAGAGGGCGGGCACGACGATCTCGAAATCGCCCGGCCCCAGTTCCTTCAGGGCGAGAAAGGCCTCGTTCTCCCAGGCCAGCAGCACGTCGCCGATGCCGCGCTGGACGAAGGTCGTGGTCGCGCCGCGCGCCCCGGTGTCGAGCACCGGCACATTGCCGAACAGGCGCGCCAGGAAGGCGCGGGCGTCGGCCGCGCCGCCGCCGCCGGCGACGACATGGGCCCAGGCCGCCAGATAGTTCCACCGCGCCCCGCCCGAGGTCTTCGGGTTGGGGGTGACCACCTCGACGCCGTCGCGCGTCAGATCGTCCCATGAGGCGATACCCTTGGGATTACCCTTCCGCACCAGGAAGACGATGGTCGACGTATAGGGCGCGCTGTTGTCCGGCAGGCGGGACTGCCAGTCCTCGGCGATCAGGCCATGGTCGGCGATGGCGTCGATGTCGCTGGCGAGCGCCAGCGTGACCACATCCGCCTCCAGCCCGTCGATCACCGAGCGCGCCTGCTTGCCCGAGCCGCCGTGTGACATGCGGATGTCCAGGGCCGCCCCGCCCCCGGCGGCATGGCGTTCGGCGAAGAGCGCGTTGTAGGCGCGGTAGAATTCCCGTGTCGGATCGTATGAAACATTCTGGATTACGGTCGGGCCGGCCGCCGCCCGGGCGCCGGGCACGGCGAGCAGGGTTGCCGCCCCAAGCACGAAACCACCGAAACGCCGCCTCGAAATGCCGTTCGCGATCATGTCGTCCTCCGTCGTCGGCGTCTGCCGTATCGGAAATTAATCACGACTTGTTTTATCGCCTTTGTCAATCGGGAGATTCGAGGAATTGCGGCGGCGTCACCAAATCCCTTGTTTCAGAACAATCGTTCTGTTTCAATCACGCCATGCCGCGCACAAAATCCCATACCCCCCATTCCCTGGCGGACGACGCCCTGGCCGTGTTCTGGAACGCCGGTTTCGGCGCGACCTCGATGGACGATCTGGTACGGGCCACCGGAGTCAGCCGCCATGGCATCTATGGCGACTTCGGCGGCAAGCGGGCGCTGTTCCTCGCCTGCTTCGATCGCTATCAGGATCTCGTGGTCACGCCCGCCTTCGCCGCCGTGGAGCGGCCCGGCGCCGGCCTCGCGGAGATTTCCGCCTATTTCGAGCATCAGATCGGCGCCGCGGAGGCGCTGGGCCTGCCCGGCCCCGGCTGTTTCGTCGCCAATGCCGCGACCGAGGTCGCCCCCCATGACGCGGGCGTGCGCGAGAAGGTCGCGCAGCACAACGACCGCCTGCGCCGGGGCTTCGCCAATGCCCTGCGCGCGGGCGCCGGGCCGGCGCCGGACGACCGCATGATCGCCCGCCTCGCCGAAACGGCGCTGGTCTTCGCCACGGGCCTCTGGTCCCTCTCCCGCGTCGCGGACACGGCCGGCGGGCTTCGTCAGGCGGCCGCGGATTTCATCGCCGCACTCGAAAGGATGCTGTCATGACCGTCCAGGACATCATGCCGCCGGCCAGCGCGACGGCCTGGCGAGGGTTCCGCCTGGCCCTGATCCTCAATCTGCTCTGGATCAACGCCTCCGAAATCTTCCGCTATTTCGTCTTCGTCATGCCGATGATGCGCGACGCCTTCCCCATGGTGGACGGCGTCGCCCCCATGAATCTGCCGGTGTTCCTGGTCTGGGGCGCCTGGGACACGGTGCTCGTCGTCGCGGCCTGCGTGATCTGCTGGCTGGTGCTGGACCGCTTCGGGCCGAGCCTGCGCAACGCCCTGATCGCCGGCACCCTCGTCTGGGCCACGGCCTTCGTCATTCTGTGGCTCGGCCTGTTCAACATGGGCCTGGCCACCGGTGCCGTGATGGCCGTCGCCCTGCCGCTGGCGTGGATCGAGATGGCGGTCGCCGCCCTGATCGTGGGCTGGGCGATGCGGCGCCGGAACTAGGGGGTTTCGGCCGGCATCTGCAGGATGTCGGC
The DNA here is from genome assembly GCF_021568905.1 of Zavarzinia marina. Taxonomy (GTDB): domain Bacteria; phylum Pseudomonadota; class Alphaproteobacteria; order Zavarziniales; family Zavarziniaceae; genus Zavarzinia; species Zavarzinia marina. Next base: position 50,321 of record NZ_JAKGSB010000008.1, read on the forward strand.
GAGGGAGCGCACCTCCATGCTCGCCAGCATCGAATGATAGACGTCGGAGAACAGGCGCCGGACGGCGCAGCTGCCCTCGTCCGGGCAATCGTCGCAGGGCCGGTAGCTGTTGATCGACAGGCAAGGCACGGGGGCGATCGGCCCGTCGACGGCGCGCAGCACGGCGCCGACGGTGATTTCGGCCGGCGGCTTCAGCATGGCATAGCCGCCGGCGCGGCCCCGCCGGCTGGCGATGATGTCGCGCGCCTTCAGGTCGAGGAGGATGTGCTCGAGGAATTTGCGGGGGATGCCCGCCCGTTCGGCGATTTCCTCGATCGGCACGGTTTCGCCCGGGCGCTGGGCCAGGACGATGAGCGCCTTGAACGCGTATTTGGCCTTCTGCGAGATCATCGGCGATCTGCGGCGGCGAATCTGTCGATCATGCCCCGCAAGATAGGGGAAGCCGGCGCCGAAGCGGAAAGCCTATTTGACGAAGACCCGCTTTCGGCCGCGTCGAACCGGCCGTCGGCACGCGCGCCCGGTCAGGTGGTGGCGCGGCGATGGCCCTGGCGATCGGCCGGACCCGCGCCCGGCGCCCGCGCATCGCGCTCGCCCGCCGGGCCGGGCCCCTTGGCCGGCGCACCGTCCACCAGGCGGTCGAACTGGCGCAGCAGGGCGGCCAGGGAACCGAGGGTCGATGTCGACTGCCAGAGAAACATCCCGGGCTCCTTCGCTCGGGGCCGGCTGTTCGGAAGCCGGCCCGATCACTCGCAATTGAGAACCAATCGCATATTTCTCGACAATGCGCCGAAGCCGCGCTATATGCAAGTGCAAGCGCATCGCAACTGCATGCGCGACGGTGGGATGGAAGAAACAGGCGATCGCGGCATGTATGTCTGCAACTGCAACGGCTTGAACGAACGCATGGTCGATCAGGCGATCGCCGACGGGGCGCGCAGTGCGGCGGAAGTCTTCCGCGAGCACGAATGCCGCCCGCTCTGCGGCCGTTGCGTGGGCGAGGTCCGCACCAGGATCAACGCCTGCCGCCATCGGGACGCCTGCGGCTCCCAGCCTGCCTGCGGGAAGAAACCCGCCGTATCCACGCCGGTCCATGAACATTTCCTCATGGCCGCGGAGTGATACGAAAAGCTGATTGACGTCTCCGGCGGCCGGAAACCCACCGGTGCCGGTATGTGCTTCTGTTTCCGCTTGTGCCATGATCGGCGCAAAGCGGCACTTTGTCGTGCCTGCACAACTGCATATACGCACGATTGAGTGCACGCACGATCGTGCCTGCATGCCCTTCGGGGCCGGAACGGAGTGAATCGGATGAAAGGCGACCGCAACGTCATCAAGGTCATGAACGAAGTCCTGACCAATGAACTGACGGCGATCAATCAGTACTTCCTGCACGCCAGGATCTACGAGAACTGGGGTTTCGAGCGGCTCGCCAAGCACGAGTACGACGAATCGATCGAGGAGATGAATCACGCCGACAAGCTGATCAAGCGTGTGCTGCTGCTCGAAGGCCTGCCCAACCTGCAGGACCTGCACAAGCTCGCCATCGGCGAGACCGTGCCGGAGGGGCTGGCCGCCGATCTCGGCGTCGAGCGCCGGGGTCACGAGGTGCTGGTGCGCGGCATCCTGATCTGCGAGGAAGCGCGCGATTTCGTCTCGCGCGAGATCCTGCGCGAGATCCTGGACGATACCGAGGAGCACATCGACTTTCTCGAGACCCAGATCGAACTGGTCGAGAAGGTCGGCATCCACAACTACCTGCAGACCCAGATCGGCGAGGCGAGCTGACCGCGCCGGCCGGCCCGCCGCGGACGGCGGCGGGCGGGTCGTGAGACCTTACGGGTGCTGATGGAAAAAGCGGCGGGGCCCAGACGAGGGAAAGCCCCGCAAGTCCAAGAAACCTCCCGGAATTCAAGGACTTGCGGGGCTACGTAAACTGGTGGGCCGTAAAGGATTCGAACCTTTGACCTAGTGATTAAGAGTCACCCGCTCTACCAACTGAGCTAACGGCCCCCGCGCCTCACCGACGCGAGGCCGGGCTTGTACCAAGCATCCGCCACCTTGTCGAGGGTTGATTTCAAAAAAATTTCCGGCCCGGCCCGATTCCTAGCCCGGCTTCCGCGCCCCGCCGGCGGCGGGCGGCGCGGCCTCGGCGGTACGCGCCAGGGGATCGAGGCGCATCGCCTCGCGCAGGATGTCGGAGGCGACGGGCGCCGCGGCGGAGGAACCGCCGCCGCCGTGCTCGATGATCACGGCGCAGGCATAGCGTGGGTTCTCCACGGGGCCGTAGCCGACGAAGAGCGCATGGTGACGCTCGCGCCACGGCCGGTCCTCCTGGCGGCGGCGCACGCCGGACAGCCGCTCGGCGCGGCTGATGCGCACCACCTGGCTGGTGCCGGTCTTGCCCCCGATCTGCATGCCGGGTTCCGTGATGCGCGAGCGAAAGGCCGTGCCCGAGGGCGCGTTCATGACCCGGTTCATGCCCCTGCCCACGAGATCCAGCCATTGCTTGTCGACGTCGATCAGGGGGGCGGCCTCGGCCCTGCCGGCCGGCAGCTTGGCGAGACGCGGCTCGACCGCGCGGCCGCCGTTGACGAGGCGCGCGGTCATGGTCGCGAGCTGCAGCGGCGTCGCCAGGACATAGCCCTGGCCGATGCCGGCGATCACCGTCTCGCCCTGCAGCCAGGGTTTCTTCAGGGCGCGCTGCTTCCAGTCCTTGTCGGGGATCAGGCCCGGCTTCTCGTTCGGCAGCTCGATGCCCAGCTTCTCGCCGAGGCCGAACTTGCGGGCGAAGACCGACAGCCGCTCGATGCCGAGCTTGCGCGCCACGTCGTAGAAGAAGCAGTCGCAGGATTGTTCCAGCGCAGACTGTACGTCCATCCAGCCGTGGCCGCCGCGCTTCCAGCAGTAGAACGTATGAGTGCCGAGCTTCATGTGGCCGGGACAGAAGACCGTGTAACCCGGCTGGATCACGCCGGCGTCGAGAGCGGCGAGGCCGACCACCATCTTGAAGGTGGAACCGGGCGGATATTGTCCGGCGATCGGCTTGTTGATCAGGGGGCTGCGCTCGCTGTTCTGCAGGGCGTTCCATTCGGCCTTGGAGAGGCCGAGGTTGAACGGCGTCGGATCGAAGCCCGGCGTCGACACCAGGGTCAGGATCTCGCCCGAATGGACGTCCATGACGACGGCGGCGCCGCTCTCCTCGCCCATGCGCTGGTGGGCATAGCGCTGCAGTTCGAGATCGAGGGCGAGGACGACGTCCGCCCCCGGCTGGCCCTCGTCGCGCGACAGTTCGCGGATCATGCGGCCCAGCGCGTTCACCTCCATCTGCGAGGTGCCGGCCTTGCCGCGCAATTCGGTATCGAAGGTCCGCTCCACCCCGTTCTTGCCGATCTTGAAGCCGGGCAGCTGCAGCACCGGATCGTCGGCCTTGGCGAGGTCGCGTTCCGAGACCGACGCGACATAGCCGATGACATGGGCCAGTTCGGCGCCGTAAGGGTAGTAGCGGGTCTCGCCGACGTCCGGCTGGATGCCCGGCAGTTCCGGGCTGTGGACGTTGATGGCCGCGAATTCCTCCCACGTCAGGTTCTCGAGCACGGTGATCGGCATGAAGGCGCGCACGCGCCCCATCTCGCGCCGGATGCGGCGCAATTGGTGCTCGGAGATCGGGACGATGGCATTGAGCCCGGTCAGGGTGGCGTCGACGTCGTCCGACTGCTCCTGGATCAGCACGACGCGGAAATTCTGCCGCCCGGTCGCCAGTTCGTTGCCGAAACGGTCCAGGATGCGCCCGCGCGACGGCGCGATCAGGCGCAGGTTGATGCGGTTGTCCTCCGCCAGGGTCTGATAGCGCTCGCCCTCGAGGACCTGGAGCTGATACATGCGCCCGGCCAGCACGCCGAGCAGGCCGAGCTGGCCGCCCGCCAGCAGGAGGGCCCGGCGGGTGAACAGCTTGGCGCGGAGGTTCTCGTTCTTCTCGTTGCTCATCGGAACGCCTCCAGCGACTTCAGACCGCGCACGATCTGGCCGAACAGCCAGCTCACCACCGGATAGAGGGTGACCGACAGCAGCACCTGGCCGAGGAAGGGCCGCACCTCCAGCAGGAGGCCGGCATGGATCGAACCGAGCAGCCAGCCCGCCGCCGTCGCCAGCACCGCAACCATGCCGAAGCCGAGCCAGGCGATGGTGAAGGTGCGCGCGGTGAAGACCCGGCGCTCGTGCGCGACGAATTGCTGGACCCCCAGCAGGATCAGCGTGCCGAGGCCGATCGGCGCGCCGGACAGCGTATCCTGCAGGAGGCCGATGATGAAGACCGCCGGCGGCGGCAGCAGGGCGGGTTGAAAGATGGTCCAGAAATAGACCAGCATCAGGGTCAGCGCCGGCCCGGCGGCGTCGATCGCGCTGATGCCCGACGGCGCGACGCCGACCAGGACGCACAGCAGGCCCACCAGCGGCGGCACCAGCAGCACCAGATTGGCGAGGAGGCGACGGGGCCAGGATTCCGTCATGGCGCCCCCTATTGCGCGGCCGGCGCGGGTTTGGCGGCGGGCGCCGGCGGCTGGGCGCCGGCGCCGTCCTGGGCCCCTGCATCGCCGTTCGCGGCCGGCGCGGCGCCACTGGTGCCCGAAACCGCGCCCGACGACGTATTCAGGGCCGGCGTGTTCAGGGCCGGCAGCGGCGGGCCGATCGGCGGCTGCGGATCCGGCACCGGGTCCGGCTCGGCGTCGTAATCGACGATCTTGACGAAATCCAGGGTCTCGAAGCGCACCCAGGGCCGTACCCTGACGACGCCGTTGGTCACCGCCTCGACCGCGCCGATGGGCAGGCCCGGCGGGAACATGCCGCCGATGCCCGAGGTCACCACCCGGTCGCCCGGGTGGACCCGCACCACGCCCGGCAGATAGGACAGCCGCGGCAGGCTGGAATTGTCGCCCTCGAGGACGCCGCGCGCGCCGACGCCTTCAAGCGCCACCGGCACCCGGCTGTTGAGATCGGTCAGCAGCAGCAGTCGGGCCGAACGCCGTCCGGTCGCCAGCACCCTTCCGACCACGCCACTGCCCGACAGGCCGATCTGGCCCGCGCGGACGCCATTGTCGGCGCCGGCATCGACCACCACCGAGCGGGCGAAGGGCCCGCCGCTTTCGGCGACGATGCGGGTGGTGACGAAGCGGGCCCGTGGCTCGCTGCGGACATGGAGCAGATCGCGATAGGCCGCGTTCTCGACCGCGAGGCGCCGCGCCGTCGACGCCCAGGCGCGCAGTCTCTCGTTCTCTTCATGCAGGGCCTGGTTCTCGGCATAGAGGTTGAACCAGGAATCGACGGCGGCGACGCCCTTCTTGATGCTGCCGATGGGCTGCGCCACGGCGTCCAGCACGGGCGCCATCAGATCGACGACGACGGCGCGGCCGCGTTCGATCAGCACCGAATCGAGCTTGCCGAGAATGATCAGGCCGACCGACAGCATCAGCAGCGCCGCGAAGGCAAACCGCTGCATCAGCACCTTGAAAGGTGCGGAGAAGCTGTTGAGTCGTGGTTGCGGCTGGCGCAAGACCAAACCCCTGGGGGATGCGAATCTATCCCCGAATGCCTGTGGATGATTTCAAATTAGTAAGCCTGCGTCAGTACATGGCGCAAGCTCTTCATGTCCTCGAGCGCGCGACCGGTGCCCTTGGCGACGCAGGTCAGCGGATCGTCGGCGATGGAGACCGGCAGGCCGGTCGCATGGCGCAGCACGAGATCGAGGTTGCCGAGCAGCGCGCCGCCGCCCGTCAGCACGATGCCCTTGTCGACGATGTCGGAGGCGAGTTCGGGCGCCGTATGCTCCAGCGCGACCTTCACCGCCTCGACGATGGCCGAGACCGGCTCGGCCAGGCTTTCGGCGATCTGGCGCTGGCTGATGATCAGTTCCTTGGGCACGCCGTTCATCAGGTCGCGGCCCTTGATCTCCAGCGTCATGCCGTGGCCGTCCTCCGGCGGGCAGGCGGAACCGATCTCCTTCTTGATGCGCTCGGCGCTGGCTTCGCCCACCAGGAGATTATGGTTGCGGCGGATATAGGCGATGATCGCCTCGTCCATCTTGTCGCCGCCGACGCGGACCGAGCGCGAATAGACGATGCCGCCGAGCGACAGCACGGCCACCTCGGTGGTGCCGCCGCCGATGTCGACGACCATGGAGCCGGTCGGCTCGGTCACCGGCAGATTGGCGCCGATCGCCGCCGCCATCGGTTCCTCGATCAGATAGACCTTCCGGGCACCCGCCGATTCGGCCGATTCCTGAATGGCGCGGCGCTCGACGGCGGTGGAGCCGGAGGGCACGCAGACCACGATCTGGGGCGAGGCGAAGGAGCGGCGGTTGTGAACCTTGCGGATGAAATGCTTGATCATTTCCTCCGCCACCTCGAAGTCGGCGATGACGCCGTCGCGCAGCGGTCGGATCGCCTCGATGTTGCCGGGGGTGCGCCCCAGCATCATCTTCGCCTCGTCACCGACGGCGAGGACCTGCTTCTTGCCGCGGTTGCTGACCATCGCGACGACGGACGGTTCGTTGAGGACGATGCCACGGCCCTTCACGTGAACGAGCGTATTGGCGGTACCAAGGTCGATAGCCATGTCGGCGGACAGAACGCCGAGCATCTTCGAGAACATCGAGTGCGCACTCCGGGTGTGGGGCGGGCAACGTCGCTTCGGCCCGCCGCCTAGCTTGCGACCTTCTTTAAAGATTCATCCGTCGCGGCTCAATGTGGAATCTGCATGGCCGGATCGCGGGGCCGTCCGGCGCCCGGCGCCCGGACGCGGGGTATCCGGGCGCGGCGGTTCCCCCGATCGCCAATTGCCTTCACGAGATCGACACGCGAATATGGTTCGTCGCCGGTCGCCGGCCAAAGCCGAGAAACGGGACATGCCCAGGGAAACGCGAAGCCTCTTCTTCTCGCCGCATGAAATCGTCGCCGCGGTCGCCGATTTCCATCTGCGCCGAAAGATGCCGATCCCCAAGGGCAAGATCGTCTCCATGTCGTTCAGCGCGCCGCCGGACATCGAGGCCACCTTCCAGATCCTGGCCGAAGGCGAGACGGTGCCGGCGCGCTTCGTCCTGAAGGGCGAGACCCTGGCGGCCGCGCTCGTCTTCTATTGCATCAATCGCAGCATTCCGATGCCCGCGCTGTCGCGCAAGCAACTGCGCAAGGCCGACGACGGGCTGGAGCTGGTCATTTCCAACATGCGCGCGCATTGACCCCGCGGCCGGGGCGGCCGGCGCCCCGGCTCAGCCCGGCAGGGCGCGGGGCACGGCCGCGAGACCGGGGAAGCGGGGCAGCCAGCTTTCGGCGCTCTCGCAATAGATCTCGATGCTCGGCGAAAGCCAGCTCGTGTCGTCGAAGGTGCCGGCCTTGATGATGGTCATGCCCGGCAGGGACGCGGCCAGCGTGATGACCGGCGAACCGCATTCGGGGCAGAATTCGCGCAGGATCTCGTGCCCGCTCTCGCCCCTGTCGTGAAAGGCCTTCAGCGTTCCCTCGACCGTGACGCCGTCTGCCGGCACTAGGACGGCGAGGGAAAACGAGGTGCCCGTCGATTTCTGGCAATGGGTGCAATGGCACACGACCGTCGCCACCGGTTCGCCCGTCATCTCGTAGCGCACCTTGCCGCAGAGGCAACCGCCCTTATACGCACTCATTTCCGATCCTCCCTTGGATGCCGGCGGATGATTGTCCTTGCCGCCCCGGACCGGTCGAGTTCAGGACCTGGTCCCGGCCCTGTCAATTGCCGATATGAGCGCCCGCGCGGCCGCCGATTGACGAAATGGTGAGATCGGGACCATCCCATGGTCTCCGTTCGGCGGCGCGCGGACGAGAAAAGGCCGCCGGTCGCCCGGCGGCCTTCTGGCGCCTCCCGGATTGGGGGGAGGGAGGCGCCGGGGGACTCGCGCCCTTACTCCGCCGCTTCCGCCTGAGCGGCCGGGGCCGAGGCGCGGATCAGGTGGTCGAAGGCGCCCAGCGACGCCTTGGCGCCCTCGCCCATGGCGATGACGATCTGCTTGTAGGGCACGGTGGTCACGTCGCCGGCGGCGAAGACCCCGGGCACCGAGGTCTGGCCCCGGGCATCGACCACGATCTCGCCGCGCGGCGACAGTTCCACCGGGCCGCCCTTCAGCCATTCGGTGTTGGGCACCAGGCCGATCTGGACGAAGATGCCCTCCAGCTCCAGCGTGTGAGCCTCGCCGGTCTTGCGGTCCTTGTAGGCAAGGCCCGTCACCTTGTTGCCGTCGCCCAGCACTTCCGTGGTCTGGGCTTCCATGACGATGGTGACGTTGGGCAGGCTCTTCAGCTTGCGCACGAGGACGGCGTCGGCGCGCAGCACGTCCATGAACTCGAACACGGTGACATGGGCGACGATGCCGGCGAGGTCGATCGCCGCCTCGATGCCGGAATTGCCGCCGCCGATCACGGCGACCCGCTTGCCCTTGAACAGGGGGCCGTCACAATGCGGGCAATAGGCGACGCCCTTGGTGCGATATTCCTTCTCGCCCGGCACGCCCATCTCGCGCCAGCGCGCGCCGGTCGCCAAGATCACGGATCTGGAACGGAGCCTGGCGCCCGATTCCAGCTCGACCTCGACCAGGTCGCCGGGCACCAGGGCCTTGGCACGCTGAAGGTTCATGATGTCCACGTCATAGGACTTCACGTGTTCCTCGAGCTCTGCGGCGAGGCGCGGTCCCTCGGTCTCCTGGACCGAGATGAAGTTCTCGATGCCCATGGTGTCGAGCACCTGACCGCCGAAGCGCTCGGCCACCACGCCGGTGCGGATGCCCTTGCGCGCGGCATAGATCGCCGCCGCGGCGCCGGCCGGGCCGCCGCCGACGACGAGGACGTCGAAGGCGTCCTTGGCGTTGATCTTCTCGGCCGCCCGCTTCTCGGCGCCGGTGTCGAGCTTGGCCAGGATCTCGGCCACTTCCATGCGGCCCTGGCCGAAGACCTCGCCGTTCAGGAACACGGTGGGCACGGCCATGATCTGCAGGCGCTCGACCTCCTCGCGGAACAGGGAGCCGTCGATCATCTCGTGGCGGATGCGCGGGTTCAGCACCGCCATCATGTTCAGCGCCTGCACCACGTCGGGGCAGTTCTGGCACGACAGCGAGATATAGGTGCGGAAGCTGTAGTCGCCCTCCAGCGCCTTGATCTGCTCGATCACGTCGGCGTCCACCTTGGGCGGATAGCCGCCGGTCTGCAGCAGCGCGAGAACGAGGGAGGTGAATTCATGGCCCATGGGCAGGCCGGAGAAACGGATGCCCACCGTGCCGTTCGGCCGGTTCAGGCTGAAGGACGGCTTGCGCACGTCGGCATCGTTGTCCTCGCGAAGGCTGACCAGGGACGAAACGTCCAGGATGTCCTCGAGGAGCGCGCGCATCTGGCGCGCGGTGTCGCTGTCGTCAAGGGAGGCCACGATCTCGATCGGCGACGTGGCCCGTTCCATATAGCCCTTCAACTGGGCCTTGAGATTGGCGTCCAACATGACGGTACACTTTCATTCGACACGGGCGCGACGGCGCCCTGCGGGCTGGCGGCGCGACGGCGCCCTGCGGGGGTGGCACCCGGGGCGGATTCCCCGGGCGCCGAAGGGATCGCCCGATCAGATCTTGCCGACGAGCGCGAGCGAGGGCTTCAGGGTCTCTTCGCCCGGGGTCCACTTCGCGGGGCAGACTTCGCCCGGGTGCGCGGCGACATACTGGGCCGCCTTGACCTTGCGCAGCAGTTCCTTGGCGTCGCGGCCGATGCCGTTGTCGTGCACTTCGATGATCTTGATCTGGCCTTCCGGATTGATCACGAAGGTGCCGCGATAGGCGAGGCCCTCTTCCTCGATCAGCACCTCGAAGGCGCGCGAGATGGCGAGGGTCGGGTCGGCCAGCATCGGATACTCGATCTTGGCGATCGTCTCCGAGGTGTCGTGCCAGGCCTTGTGGGTGAAGTGGGTGTCGGTCGAGACGGAATAGATCTCGACGCCCAGCTTCTTGAATTCCTCGTAATTGTCGGCCAGGTCGCCCAGCTCGGTCGGGCAGACGAAGGTGAAGTCGGCCGGATAGAAGACGAAGACCGACCACTTGCCCTTCAGGTCTTCCTCGGTCACTTCGACAAACTTGCCGGCGTGGTAGGCCTGGGCCTTGAACGGCTTCACTTCAGTGTTGATGAGAGACATCTGTCTTTCCTTCTCGGGTTGACGCAAAGCATACGAAGCACGGACGTGACACACGCAACACGGGCCCGGATGCCGCGGGGTGAACTCACCTAACCGCCTGACTGCGGAGATAAATTGGCAGTCAGATTAGAATTATTCAAGTCCCTCCCGAGCAGGAAGTTCCGATCTGGCGATCAGCTCACCCGATCACCCGGGACTCTCTCTCCACAGTATGGGACGGGCGCCGTCGCACGCTCATTGCGGCAGATCAAGCCTGCCTCGCGCTTGCGGTTTTTCTGCGACTTCGACGCATCGCAGGCGTAGACTCGGGGCCGCGGGTCGCGGCTTGATCGTGGCGACCGGCCCGGGTTTTCGTCCCCGCCCGATGGTCCGGCGGGGAACACGGACCGGCCCGCGACATCGTTGCCGTGCCCCCGAACCATCGGGAGGAACGATCATGACCATTCGCAACCCCGTGGAATGGGGTGCCGATTTCCTGTCGGGCGTGGCCCACGGCATCGGCGCCGCCGGCCACGACATCTATCGCGACGAGGATCGATACGCCACCGCCCAGCCGACGATCCGCCGGATCGCCCTGTCGGATCTGGGGGAGGCGCTGCGCCGGGGCTTTCGCGATTTCGCGGCGTGCCGCAGCGACGTCGTCTTTCTGTGCCTGATCTATCCGGTCATCGGGCTGGTGCTCGGGCGGGCCGCCATGTCGGGCGACCTTCTGCCCATGGTGTTTCCCCTCGCCTCCGGCTTCGCCCTGATCGGGCCGCTGGCCGGCGTCGGCCTCTACGAGATGAGCCGGCGGCGGGAACAGGGCCTGCCGGTCGACTGGCGCAAGGCCTTCGGCGTGCTGCGCTCGCCCTCGATCGCCGGCATCGTGCTGCTCGGCGCCCTGCTCGTCCTCGTCTTCTTCGCGTGGCAGTTCGCGGCGCTCGGGATCTATGACGCCACCCTCGGGCCGGCGGCACCCGAATCGCTTTCGACCTTCCTCGAGGACGTCTTCAACACCTCGGCGGGCCTGACGATGACCGCCGTCGGCATCCTTGTCGGCTTCCTCTTCGCCCTTCTGGTGCTGACGATCTCGGTCGTATCCTTTCCGATGATGGTGGACCGCCATGTGCGCGTCGACGTCGCGGTGCTGACCTCGATCCGGGCGGTCGCGGCCAATCCCGTGCCCATGGCGGCCTGGGGCGCCATGGTGGCCGGGCTGCTGCTGCTCGGCACGATTCCCCTGTTCGCCGGCCTGATCGTGGTGTTGCCGGTGCTCGGCCACGCCACCTGGCATCTCTACCGCCGGGTGGTCGCGCGCTGAACGGCGGGCGCCCCCGCCGCCGGGAGGCCGCGCACGCGGGCCCTTGCACCCCGGGCGCCGCCGTTCCACCCTCGCGGTCTGTGACGGACGTTCAGGGAGGCGGCGGTGCCGGCGGGTGATGCGCGGACCATCGACGGGTGAGGACATCAGGCCGGTCGGACCGGCGGACCGGGACGAATGGCTGCGCCTGCGCGGCCTGCTGTGGCCCGACGACGGCGACCATGCGGGCGAGATCGACGCCTATCTCGCCGCGCCGGTGGCGGGCGCCGTCGTCCTCGTGCTGGAAGTGGCGCCCGGCCGACTCGGCGGTTTCATCGAAATCGCCGAACGCGCCCATGCCGAGGGCTGCGTCACCTCGCCCGTCGCCTATGTCGAGGGAATCTTCGTCGAGGCGCCGATGCGGCGCCGGGGCGCCGCCCGCCGCCTGGTGGACGCCGGGGCCGAATGGGCCCGCGCCGCCGGCCACCGGGAACTCGCCAGCGACGCCTATGCCGACAACCGCACCGGCCGGCGCCTGCATCTCGACGCCGGCTTCGAGGAAGTCGCGGAAATCACCTGCTTCCGCCTCGCGCTCTAGGCGCCGGGCCAACCGACAATTCGAGGAAACCCCATGGCACAGCCCCTTCGAAAGCCCCAGGAGCAAAACGACCCGAGAGCCCGGCAGCGCCTGCGCTTCATGTCGCGCCTGCGCCTGATCCTGCTCGTCGTGGTGTCCCTCGCCATCCTGCTGCGCATCGGCCTCGACGCCGGCCAGGAATACGGCTGGTGGTGATGGGCGGGGGGCGGCGCCCATTGTCCGCCGGCCGCACGAGGCCTAGACTTTGTCAGTACATTCTCAGTATGGGGCGATGCCATGACAAAGGAAGCCGTCTTCACCATGAAGCTGGAGCCTGAACTTCGCGCCGCCTTCATGACGGCAGCCGCGAGCGAAGACCGGCCGGCATCGCAGGTGGTGCGGGAATTGATGCGCCGCTACATCGAGGAGCGGCGCCAAGCCCACGAGTACGACGACTTTCTGCGCGGCAAGGTCGAAGCCGGACGAGCCGACATAGCTGCTGGCCGGCATCGCGCCCAGGAGGATGTCGAGGCTGATTTCGCGGCATTGAGGGCTGCGGCCCTGAATAAGGATCAATGACCGCGCTTGAAAGTCCGTTGGGCAGCGGCGGCGGAGGCTGATCGCGCAGCGATCTTCCGCCATATCCTCGCAGAGGATCCTTTGGCGGCCATTCGCATGGACGACGCGTTCACCACCGCCGCCGGACGGCCGGCCGACCACCCCATGCTGGGCATGCCGGGATCGATCGCCGGCACACGCGAGCTGATCCCCATGCAAGCCATCGTCTGGTCTATGAGGTAGACGGCGACACCGTGCTGATTCTGGCGCTGGTGCATACAGCCCGACTTTGGCCCCCGGACCGGCGCTAGGCCGCAAATCTGTTGATCAACCGCTGATCACGGCCGGCAGACACTGAGATTTTGAGAGAAATCTGGAGCGGGCGATGGGATTCGAACCCACGACCCCAACCTTGGCAAGGTTGTGCTCTACCCCTGAGCTACGCCCGCTCGGCGTTCGCGATGTAATGCGCGGCGTTGCATGGGGTGGCTGTTCGCCGGAACGCCGCATCGCGTCGAGGCCGGCACTATACGCAGGCGATCGATCTTTGCAAGCATGTTTTTTTCGGCCCCGTTCCGCTATGACGGGGCCATGGCCCTGACCGATACCGAACTGCTGGCCCAGCTCGACGCGCTCGGCATTCCGCACCGCACCGTCGCCCATGAGGCGGCCCATACGGTGGAGGAGGCCCGGCGCCATCGCGGCACCCTGCCCGGCGGACACGCCAAGAACCTCTTTCTGAAGGACCGCAAGGGCGGCTTCTGGCTGGTGGTGGCCGAGGAGGAGGTGCGGGTCGACATCACCGCGATCGAGAAGCACCTGGGGGCGCCGCGCCTCTCCTTCGCCAGCGCCGAGGCCATGGTGGCCCTGCTGGGGGTGGAGCCGGGCTCGGTCACGCCCTTCGCGCTCGCCAACGAATCGGCGGCCGACGTGCGTCTCGTGCTCGACAGCGGGCTGGCGGCGCTGGATCCGCTGAATTTCCATCCGCTGCGCAACGACCGGACGACGGCGATCGGGCGCGACGATTTCCTGCGCTTTCTCGAGGCGGTGGGCCATGCCCCGGTCATGGTCGACGTCGCGGCCGTGGCGGCGGCCCGGGCCGCGGCCCGCGCGGCGAGGGAAGGGGGCACGGCAAGGCCGGAAGACGGGGCCTGACCGGCGATCCGCGTTCCTGCATCGAAGGGCTGCGCGCCATGGCTTGCCTTCTCGGCCGCTTCGACCAATTTATGGGGGGACGGAAGGCACGGGCCGATCAGGGCGCCGTGCCCCAATGAACGAACAACGGCCCGCCGATGGCGCGGGCAGGCGGCGGTGTCGCGCCGCCCACAACGGACGGATGGGAATTCTATGGAAACCCTCATCGGACAGGCCCCCGCGGGCGGCCCCTCGGGCCAGGGCCCGGGCGCCTCGGACCTGATCAAGGACAGCGGCCTCGCCACCTTCCGCGAGGATGTCCTCGAAGCTTCGCGCCAGGTGCCGGTCATCGTCGATTTCTGGGCGCCCTGGTGCGGGCCCTGCCGCCAGCTGGGCCCGGCGCTGGAAAAGGCGGTCATGGCCGCCGGCGGCGCCGTGCGCATGGTGAAGATCGACGTCGACCAGAACCCCGAGATCGCGGGCCAGATGCGCATCCAGTCGATCCCGGCGGTCTATGCCTTCTTCCAGGGCCAGCCCGTGGACGGCTTCCAGGGCGCCCTGCCCGACAGCCAGGTGAAGGCCTTCGTCGACCGCCTGGTGAAGATGTCCGGCGGCGTCACCCCCGTCGACGAGGTGATGGAATTCGCCCGCACGGCGCTGGCGGAGGGCCGGCTGGACGACGCCGAGGCGGGCTTCGCCGAAGTCCTCCAGGCCGAGGAGCAGCATGCGGGCGCCCTTGCCGGTCTCGCCAAGATCGCCGTCGCGCGCGGCGCGCTCGAGGATGCCGACGAATTCCTGGCCGCCGTGCCCGAGGAGAAGGAGAACGACGCCGAGGTCGCCGGTGCCCGCGCCGCCCTGGCCCTGGCGCGCGAGGCGGCCGGGGCGGACGGTGACCTGGCCCCGCTGCAGGCGGCGGTCGAGGCCGATCCGGCCGATCACCAGGCCCGTTTCGACCTCGCGGTCGGGCTTCATGCCGCCGGCCGCATCGATGCCGCGGTCGACCAGCTTCTGGAAATCGTGAAGCGCGACCGCAAATGGAACGACGAGGCGGCGCGCAAGCAGTTGGTCAAACTGTTCGATGCGCTGGGCTTCGACGATCCCATCGCCATGGATGGACGGCGGCGCCTGTCGTCGATCCTGTTCGCCTAGGCATGTCGGGTCTTCCGGGAGACAGCGGCATGATCGGGCTCGACGAGCTGCCGCGCATCGTGCCGATCTTCCCCCTGACGGGGGTTCTGCTGCTGCCGCGCGCGCGCCTGCCGCTGAACATCTTCGAGCCGCGCTATCTGGCCATGGTGCGCGACGCCCTGGCCGGACCGCGCCTGATCGGCATGGTCCAGCCGCTGGAGCCGAACGACGCCGCCGCCGAGCCGGAAGTGTTCCCGATCGGCTGCCTCGGCAAGATCACCTCGTTCTCCGAGACGGACGACGGCCGCTTCCTCATCACCCTGACCGGCATCCTGCGCTTCCGGATCGAGGAGGAGATGACGCGCATCACCCCCTATCGTCAGGTCGCGGCCGATTATGCCCCCTATCTCGAGGATCTGACGCCGCCTTCCGACGCGGAGGAGGTGAACCGCCGCCGCCTCGCCCCGGCCCTGAAGTCCTATCTCGAACTGCATGGCCTGGCCGCCGACTGGCAGGCGATCGAGAAAGCCCCGGCCGAGACCCTGGTGAATGCGCTCGCCATGATCTGCCCCTTCAGCCCGGCAGAGAAACAGGCGCTCCTCGAAGCCGGCGACATCGCGGCGCGGGCCGAGACCATGATCACCCTTCTCGAAATGGCGCTGGCCGCGCGCACCGGCGGGCCCGAGACGCCGCTGCAATAGGCGCCGGACGGCGCGGAACGGACGACCCTGCCCATGAGCGACCCCCAAGAGAGCCCCCCCCAGGCGAGCCCCCTCCAGGCCCCGGAGACCGAAACCGCCGACAGGAAGGCGGCGCGGAACGCGGTCGACCCGAAGCTGCTGGAAATCCTGATCTGCCCGGCTTCGCGCAAGCCCCTGCGCTATGACCGCGAGCGCAACGAGCTGATCTCGGACGCCGCCCGCCTCGCCTATCCGATCCGCGACGGCGTGCCGATCATGCTGATCGGGGAAGCGCGCAATCTGGACGATTCGGAAGTCGAGGCGTGAGCGGACGGGGCGTGAGCGGACGGGGCGTGAGCGGACGGGGCGTGAGCGGACGGGGCGTGAGCGAACGGGGCGTGAGCGAAGCGCCCTGGCCGCTGGAACTGCGGGTCCGGCGCGAGGATCGCCTGCTGGAGATCGACTGGTCGGACGGGCGGCGCGACCGCCTGCCCGCCGAGATGCTGCGGGTCGAAAGCCCGTCGGCCGAGGTCCAGGGCCATGGCGGCGAGACCAAGAAGATCGTCGCCGGCAAACGCATGGTGGCGATCGTCGGGGCGGAGGCGGTCGGCAATTACGCCGTGCGCCTGATCTTCGACGACGGCCACGACAGCGGCCTCTATACCTGGGAAGCGCTGCGCCGCTTCGGCACCGATCAGGCGCGGATCTTCGCGGATTATCTGGCGGCGCTGGAAAAGCGCGGCCTGTCCCGCTGAGGGATCAGCCGGCGTCGGCCCGGATGTGGCGGTCGAAGACGCGGAAGCCCGCATGGGCATAGGTGGCGATCGCCTTCGGGTGATCGAAATTGTCGGTATGGAGCCAGACCCGCTCCGTCGGGCCGGACCAGATCCGGGCGAGCGCGACATGGAGCAGGTAGGGGCCGAGGCCCCGGCCCTGCAGGCTGGGCACCAGGCCGAAATGGGTGAGCTGCACCTCCGCCCCGCCGACGCCGGTGAATTCGCAGAAACCGCCGGCAATTCCCGTCAGGCGCAGCACATAGACATGATTGGCGGGATCGGCCAGGAAGGCGTCCAGGGCCTCCGCCGACAGGGTCAGGCGGTCGTCCCAGCGCAGCGGATCGCCCACGGCGCGATAGAGCTGGAGATATTCCGCGCGCGACGGCACTTCCCGGCGCACGGTGGCGCAGGTCGGCGCGCACGGCTGGATCCCGCGCGGCGGTGCCAGCATCTCCATATAGGTGACGACCAGTCGGTGCATGTCCTTCGAGCCCGATGCTGTCGCGGGGGCACACGCGCGGCCGCCGGAAGCATTTGTGACAGGGGGAAGCGATGAAACGGGAAAGCCTGGGTGACACCGCCATCGTATCACGACGCGCGCGCCCTGAGCACCGCTTCAATCGCCGATGGGAAGATCCGCGCCCGGTTTTTTCATCCGCGCCCTCACGGCCGCCGGTTCGAGGCGAAGCGAAAGGCGATCTGGGCGACGACGCAGGCGATCGCCAGCACCAGCGCCGCCGACAGCGCCGGGCTGCCGAGAGCGGCGAGCGCGGCGCAGAGCGCGCCGACCGCCATCTGCACGCTGCCGTAGAGACCGGAGGCGGAGCCGACGGCGGCGGGATCGACGCCGAGCGCGCGCGTCATCGCCGCCGGCGAGGCGATTCCCATGCCCAGCGTGAAGAGCGACAGCGCGCCGACCACCAGCGGCACAGATAGCCCATCGGCGAGGACCGCCCCCAGGAAGACGAAGGCGGCCAAGGCCGACAGGCCGTTGCCATAGGCCAGCATCAGCCGCGCCTCGATCCGCGAGACGAGGATGGAGGCGAGCACGCTGCCGATCCAGATCCCGAGGATCAGCAGCGCCAGATAGATCCCGACCTCGACCGGCGGGCGGCCCAATTCATGGACGAAGACGAAGGGCGCCGCCGCGACATAGGCATAGACCGAGGTGGTGGCGCAGGCCCCGCCCAGCGCATAGGCCAGGAAGGCGGGGGATTTCAGGAGACGCCCGTAGTTGCGCGCCACGGCGCCGGCCCCGCCCGGCGCGGCCGTCACGGTCTCGGGCACCAGGCGCCAGGTCAGCAGCAGATTGACGACGCCGAGACCGCCCATCAGCCAGAACAGCGCGCGCCAGCCGGCGGAATCGGCGATGACGCCGCCGATCAGGGGCGCGACGCCGGGGCCGAGGGTGACCATGAGGTTCATCAGGGCGAGGCGCCGCGCCGTGTCGCCCTCGCCCGCGGTGTCGCGTACCATCGCCCGCCCGAGCACGAGCCCGGCACAGCCGCCGAGAGCCTGGAACAGGCGCGCCGCGATCAAGGTGTCGACGTCGGGCGCGAAGGCGGCGAAGAGGCCGGCGGCGGTATAGAGCGCCAGTCCCGCCATCAGCACGGGCCGGCGCCCGAAACGATCGGACAGCGGGCCATAGAGGAGCTGGCCGACGGCGAGCCCGGCGATATAGAGGCTGATCGTCATCTGCATCGCCGAGGCGGGCGCGCCCAGATCGGCCCCGGCCACGGTCAGCGCCGGCACGAAGACATGCATGGCGACCGTGCCGCTGAAGGTCAGCAGCGCCAGCAGCCAGAGCGGGGCCGTCGGCCGTCCGGCCCCCCGGCTCGCCGATGTCGGGGGCGGCGCCTTCGCGGTATCGGTCATGGTCGGAAACCGGACGGCGTGCCGGGCCGGGATTCGGGTTCGCGCGGCCTGACGGGCCACAGCGGCTTGACGGGCCACAGACGAAAGCGCCCGACCGAGGGGGGATCGGCCGGGCGCGCGCGTCCTTGGAACGCGGGTGGCGCCGAGGGGGGATCGGACACCACCGGAAAGACGGCCGGCTCAAATGGGGGGGACGCCGGCGCCTTCCTGTTGAAGCCAAGATGGGGCCATTTGCCCCGGGATTCAACGACAAGCTTCATGCAAACCGCGCATTTCTGCGATGCGGCAATTCCAGCGCACGGTGATACCGCCCGCGCTGGAAAGCCGGTCATTCATTCGCCGCCGCCGCCAGCCGTTCCGCCCGTTGGCGCTCCACCATCGCGCGTTTCTGGATCAGCGAGGCGACGACCACGCCCACCGCCACGATCAGGATCATGATGGTCGACAGGGCGTTAATCTCCGGCTTCACGCCGAGCTTCACGGCCGAGAAGATCTTCACCGGCAGGGTGTCCCAGCCCGGCCCCGAAGTGAAGGACGTGATGACCACATTGTCGAGCGACAGGGTGAAGGACAGCAGCCAGCCCGAGACCAGGGCGGGCGCGATCACCGGCAGGGTGATCACGAAGAAGGTCTTGAACGGCGTCGCCCCCAGGTCCTGCGCCGCCTCCTCGATCGAGCGATCGAAGGAGACGAGGCGCGACTGCACCACCACCGCCACATAGGACATGCAGAATGATGTGTGAGCAATGATCATGGTCCCGAGACCGCGCCCCCAGTCGATCGAGACGAAGAGGAGCAGCAGCGACAGGCCCGTGATCACCTCGGGCATCACCAGCGGCGCATAGATCATGCCGGAGAACAGGGTGCGCCCCCGGAACGAGGTAAAGCGCGCCATGACGAATCCCGCCACGGTGCCGAGCACGACCGACAGGGTCGAGGTCGCGGCCGCCAGGATCAGGGAGACCCAGGCGGCGCCGAGGAGATCGTCGTTCCGGAACAGTTCCCCGTACCATTTCAGGGAAAAGCCACCCCAGACGTTCACCAGCCGGCTCTCGTTGAACGAGAAGAACACCAGAATGAGAATCGGGATGTAGAGGAAGGCGAAGCCGAAGGTCAGCGCCACCAGATTGATCTTGGTCAGCCCCTTGGTCATTGCCCCGCCTCCTGCAGGCGCGCCTGCTGGCGCTGGAACAGGACGATGGGCACCACCAGAATGGCGAGCAATATCACCGAAACGGCGGAAGCCAGGGGCCAGTTCCGCTCGCTGGCGAAGTCGGTGAAGAGCTTGCGCCCGATCACGCGGACATTGTCGCCGACCATGAGTTCGGGGATGACATATTCGCCGACCGCCGGAATGAAGACGAGGAAACAGCCGGCGATGACGCCCGGCATGGCCAGCGGCACGGTGATCGACCAGAACGCCTTGGTCGGGCGGCAGCCGAGATCCGCCGCCGCCTCGAGGAGGGAGAGATCCATCTTCTCGAGGTTGGCATAGAGCGGCAGCACCATGAACGGCAGATAGGAATAGACGATGCCGATATACATCGCCCATTCCGTGCTGAGGATGCGCAGGGGCTCGTCCGGCGGAATGATGCCGAGCGCGATGAGCATCGTGTTCAGGAGGCCGCCCTCGGTCTTCAGGATGACGATCCAGGCATAGACGCGGATCAGGAACGAGGTCCAGAACGGCAGGATCACCAGCATCAGCAGCATGGGCCGGATGCTCTCGCTCGCCCGCGCCATGGCATAGGCCATGGGAAAGCCGATCAGCAGGCAGAGTGCCGTGGAGATCGCCGCGATCTTGGCCGAGTTCAGATAGGCCCTGACATAGGTGTCTTCCGAGAGGACGGTCCAATAGTTGATCAGGTTCAGCTTGAACGTCAGGTAATAGTCGAAGCCGTCGTCCAGGATCTCGACCAGATCCGTATAGGGCGGGATCGCCAGCGCGGTTTCCGAGAAGCTGATCTTCAGGACGATCAGGAACGGCACCAGGAAGAAGACGAAGAGAAAAGTATAGGGAATGGCGATGACCATGCCCTTGCCCGAGAAGCGCCCGACCAGCCAGAGCACGAAGGGCGCCGCCCAGCCGAGACGCGCGCGCACCAGGCGCACGTGAAGCCATTCGGCGAAACCACCCTGGTCCCCGGAGACGAGGACGGCCGACGGGCGGTCGTCGTAGTCGTCGCCCGCGCTCATGACACCAGCACCACGGCGCTGTCCGGGGCCCAGGTCAGATAGACCGTGTCGTCCCAGGTGATCGGCTGCTCGCGGAGCCGCGTGCGATTGGCGACGGCGGCGGTCATCTTGCGGCCGTCGGCGAGGCGCACGTGATAGATGGTGAGATTGCCGAGATAGCCGATGTCCCAGACCGTGCCCTCGATGCAGTTGACCGAGGGATCGGTCGGCGGCGTCAGGGCGACGTCGATCTTCTCCGGCCGGATCGCGGCCCAGACCGTGGCGCCCTGGGCCGCGGAGGTGCCGCGGTCGACATAGATCTCGCCGCCGCCGCCGACGGGCGCGATGCGCACGTGGTCCGCCGCCGCTTCCGACAGGCGCCCTTCGAAGACGTTCACGTCGCCGATGAATTCGGCGACATAGCGGCTGTTGGGGAATTCGTAGATTTCGGTCGGCGTCGCCACCTGGGCGATGCGGCCGTGGTTCATCACCGCGATCCGGGACGAGACGGTCATCGCCTCTTCCTGGTCGTGGGTGACGATGACGAAGGTGATGCCCACCTGCTCCTGGATGTTCATCAGCTCGAACTGGGTCTGTTCGCGTAGCTTCTTGTCGAGCGCGCCGAGCGGCTCGTCGAGCAGCAGCATCTTCGGCTTCTTGACGAGGCTGCGGGCGAGCGCCACGCGCTGGCGCTGCCCGCCCGAAAGCTGATGCGGCTTGCGCTTGGCGAATTTGCTGAGCTGGACGAGCCCCAGCATCTCTTCGACCCTTGCGTTGCGCTCGTCCTTCGGCACCCTGTCCTGGCGCAGGCCGAAGGCGATGTTCTCTTCCACCGTCATATGCGGGAACAGGGCATAGGACTGGAACATCATGTTCACCGGCCGCTCGTAGGGCGGCACGGTCGACATGTCGACGCCGTCGAGTTCGATCCGGCCCGAGGTCGGCCGCTCGAAGCCCGCCAGCATGCGCAGCAGCGTGGTCTTGCCGCAACCCGACGGGCCGAGCAGCGAGAAGAATTCGCGCTGATAGATGTCGATCGACAGATTGTCCACGGCGACGAAGTCACCGAAGGTCTTGGTGACGTTGACGATCCGGATGTATGGCTTGGCCTGCGGATCTTTCCACGGCTCGAACGGTACGCGTGCGGCGGTCGCCGTATTCATGCCCCAACCCCCAATGCACTCCCGGCGCCCCGGGCTCTCGATCAGACGAAACCAGAAGGGCCGGCCCTGTCCCCAGCGCCGGCCCCGAAAGTCGGACGATCAGTCGCCCAGCTTGATGGTTTCCCAGATCTTGTTCAGCACCCGCTGTTCCTTCTGGGAATAGGCGGTGACGAGATAGAGCGTCTTCATCACCTCCGACGGCGGATAGATGCCGGGGTTGGAGGTGACTTCCGGATCCATCAGCGGATCGGCGCCCTTGTTGCCGTTGGCATATTGGGTGGCGGCCGAATTGCGGGCGATCACCTCGGGCGTCATCATGTAGTTGATGAAGGCATGAGCCGCGTCCGGATGCGGCGCATCGGCCAGGATCGCCATCGAATCGAACCAGAGCTGCGCGCCTTCCTTCGGGATCGAGAAGGCGACATTGACACCCGAACCGGCGGCGTCGGCGGCGGCCTTGGCCTGGAAGACGTCACCGTTCCAGGCAATGGCCAGGCAGATGTCGCCGGTCGCCAGCTTGTCGATCATGGACGAGCCTTCGAAGCGGGCGATGAAGGGCCGCACGGCCTCGAGCACCGGCAGCGCCTTCTTCAGGACTTCCGGATCCTTGGAATTCGGATCCTCGCCCAGATAGCGCAGCGCGGCGGGCACGACTTCGTCGGGGGCGTTCAGGAAGGCGATGCCGCAATCCTTGAACTTCGCCGCCACTTCCGGATCGAAGACGATCTTCCAGGAATCGATCGGCGCGTCGGGCATGATCTCCTTGATCTTGTCGACGTTGTAGCCGATCGCGGTCATGCCCCACATGTAGTCGACGGCATGCTCGTTGCCCGGATCGAACAGCGCCATCTTCTCCATGATGTCGGGATCCATGTGGGTGATGTTCGGCAGCTTCGACTTGTCGAGCGCCTGATAGGCCCCGGCCTGGATCTGACGCTCGAGGAAGGCGCCCGACGGGAAGACGACGTCATAGCCGGAATGACCGGCCAGGATCTTGGCTTCCAGGGTGTCGTTCGAATCGAAGGTCGAATAGACCACCTTGATCCCCGTCTCCTTCTCGAAGTCGGCCAGGGTGGTGTCGTCGATATATTCTTCCCAGTTGTAGACGTTGACGACCTTGTCTTCCGCCTTTGCGGCACCCGCGAAGGCGACCGCCGCCACCGCTGTGCTCATCAGGCAGGATTTCAGGGAAAACGACATAGCAGCCTCCGATTATGGGCCGGCGTCTCGATGCCTGGCCCTTCATCAACAACCCACGAGATTAGAACCGGGCCCAATGCGAACGGTCAACAAAAAGGCATGCGACCGTCAAAGATCAGGTGCCGTGGCGCAAAAATGGCCAGTTGCGGTCCTTGTCGTCGATCACCGCGGGCGTTGCCGGCCAGGCGATGGCGAGGGCGGGATCGTCGAAGCGCAGGCCCCGGCCGAAGCCGGGCTCGAAGTTTCGGCCCATCTGGTAGAACACGTCGGTTTCCGGCTCCAGGGTCAGGAAGCCATGGGCGCAGCCCTCGGGAACGAACAGGCCGCGCAGCCCGCCGGCATCCAGTTCGACGCCGGTCCAGCGCAGATAGGTGGCGCTGTCGGGGCGAAGGTCGACGGCGACGTCGAAGATGCGCCCCCGCGTCACGCGCACCAGCTTGGCCTCGGCCCGGGGCGGATCCTGATAATGCATGCCCCGAAGCGTATGGCGCGCCGTGTTACGCGACAGGTTCACCTGGGTCGGGGTGAAATGACCGAGCCCCGCGGCCGCGAATTCGACGGGGCAATAGAGCCGGGCGAAGAGCCCGCGCTCGTCCGCCCTCGGCTCGGCCTCGACGATGGTCACGCCGGCGATCGCCGTGGGCAGGAAGCGCACGGCCCTAGACCTCGCGCATTTCGGGTACGGCGATCCAGAAGCGGCAGCCCGCCGCCTTCATCGCCGCCATGTCCGCCGCCACTTCGGCGGCGATGTTCCACGGCAGGATGACGAGATCGTCGGGCTTCGACGCCGCCAGTTCGTCGGGCGAGACGATGGGGACGTGGCTGCCGGGCAGCAGGCGGCCCTGCTTGGCCGGGTTGCGGTCGGCCACCAGCGTGATGTCGCCGGCGCCGACGCCGCAGAAATTGAGGAAGGTGTTGCCCTTGGCCGCCGCGCCATAGGCGGCCACGCGCCGCCCCTCGGCCCGTGCCTTCGCGAGGAAGTCCAGGAACCCCCGGCGTACCGCCTCGACCCTTGGCGCGAAACCGTCATAGGCCTCGGGCCGGTCGAGGCCGGCGGCCGTCTCCTTGGCGCGGACGGCGAGGAGGCCCGGCCCCTCGCCATGGCCCGCCGCGACCGGGCAGGCGAAGACGCGGAGCGAGCCGCCGTGGGTCGGCAGTTCCTCGACGTCGAAGACCCGGAGACCGACGGCGCCCAGCACCCGCTCCACCACCACGAGGGAGAGATAGGAATAATGCTCGTGGTAGATCGTGTCGAACTGCACCTCGTTGATGAGGTTCAGGAGATGCGGGAATTCGAAGGTTACCACGCCTTCCGGCTTCAGCACTTCGGCGAAGCCGGCCGCGAAAGCGCGGATGTCGGGGACATGGGCGAAGACATTGTTGGCCGCCATCAGGTCGGCGCGCTTGCCCCGGGCGGCGAGGGCGCGGCCGCTGTCCCGATCGAAGAAGGTGACTTCGGTCGGAACGCCGGCGGCGCGCGCCACCTCGGCGACATTCGCCGCCGGCTCGATGCCGAGCACGGGAATGCCGCGTTCGACGAAATGGCGCAGCAGATAGCCGTCGTTCGACGCGACCTCGACCACCAGCGAATCCGGGCCGAGGCCGAAACGTTCGGTCATCGCGTCGGCGTAACGCCTGGCGTGCGCGACCCAGCCCGCCGAATAGGACGAGAAATAGGCATAGTCCGAGAAGATGTCCTCCGCCGGCACCACTTCGTCGACCTGGACGAGGAGACAACTGTCACAGACCCGCGCATGCAACGGATAGGCGCGATCGCGCCCGGCCGCGACGTCGGCGGCGGTGACGTAGGAATTGGCCAGCGGCGTATCGCCGAGGTCGAGGAAGGTACGGGTCAGCGGCGCGCCGCAGAAGCGGCAATCGGGCGTGGCGTCGGTCAAGGCATTTCCTCGAACGCTCGGATCTGGGACAGGGTGAAGGCCCGCATGTCGGCGCCATCCATATGGGCGCGATACCATGCGGCGGTGAAGGCGGGCAGGGCCGCGCCGGTGACGCGGTCGTGCCAGGGCAGGACGGTGCGGGCACGGGTGGAATCGATCGCCAGCGCCTTCATCTCGACCGAGCCGGGCACCGGCCGATGGACATAGTCGCCGCCGGCGGCGAGCGCCGAAAGGACGGCACGGGCAAGCTCGCCCACGGTGCCATCCTCGCCCGGCACCGGCCCGAAGTTCAGGGCCGCCGGCACGTCGCGCCCCTCGACCAGGGCCTGGGCATAGAGCAGATAGCCCGACAGGCAGTCGAGCACATGCTGCCACGGCCGGGTCGCTTCCGGATGGCGCAGCACCAGGGGCGTGCCCGAGCGGACGGCGCGGACGGCATCGGGCACCAGGCGATCGACCGCGAAATCGCCGCCGCCGACGACATTGCCCCCCCGCGCCGTCGCCACCCGGACGCCGGCGGGGATCAGGAAGCTGCGCGCCATGGAGGAGACCGCGATCTCGCAGGCCGCCTTGGAGGCGGAATAGGGATCCTTGCCGCCGAGCGGATCGGCCTCGCGAAAGGCATGGCCGTCCTCGGCATTGGCGTAGACCTTGTCGGAGGTGACGGCCAGGACCGCCTTCAGCCCGTCGACCGCGCGCAGCGCCTGCAGCAGATGGACCGTGCCCATGACGTTGGTGGCGAAAGTCTCCACCGGTTCGGCGAGCGAACGGCGGACGATCGGCTGGGCCGCCATGTGGAGCACGATCTCGGGCTGGATGTCGGTCACCACCTGGGTCACGGCATCGGGATCACGGAGGTCGGCGACATAGGAATCGACCAGCCCCTCGACATGGGCGGCATGGTAGAGCGCCTCGTCCTCCGCCGGCAGGGCGAGACCCGAGACCCGCGCCCCGAGCCTGTTCAGCCAGAGCGCGGCCCAGGCGCCCTTGAAGCCGGTATGGCCGGTCAGCAGGACGTGGCGCCCGGCCCAGAAGGCGGAATCGGGAAGCGCCGCCGCCATGGGATCAATCCTTCCAGCGGCGCCAGGGCGCCTTGCCCGAGGCCCAGAGGGATTCGAGCGCATTCTTGTCGCGGAGCGTATCCATGGCGTGCCAGAAGCCGGTGTGACGGAACGCGGCGAGTTGTCCGTCCCGCGCCAGACCTTCGAGGGGGGCGGCTTCCCACGGTGTCGCGTCGCCCTCGATGCGGTCGATCACGGCGGGATCGAGCACGAAGAAGCCGCCGTTGATGAAGGCATTGTCGCCCGGCGGCTTTTCGGTGAAATCGGACACCAGATCGCCCTCGATGCGGAGCGCGCCATAGCGCCCGGGCGGGATCACCGCGCCCACCGTCGCCAGCTTGCCGTGTTCGCGGTGGAACATGATCGAGCGGGCGATGTCGATGTCGGAGACGCCGTCGCCATAGGTCAGGCAGAAGGGCTCGCCCGGATTCAGATAGTCGCGCACGCGCTTCAGCCGGCCGCCGGTCATGGTCTCCAGCCCGGTATCGACCAGGGTGATCTTCCACGGTTCGGCGAAGGTCTGGTGGTAGGTGACGCGGCCCGAGATCGCGTCGATCGTCACGTCCGAATGATGCAGGACGTAGTTGGCGAAATATTCCTTGATCATATAGCCGCGATAGCCGCAGCAGATGACGAAGTCGTCGATGCCGTGATGGGCGTACATCTTCATGATGTGCCACAGGATCGGCCGCCCGCCGATCTCGATCATCGGCTTCGGCCGCAGATGGGATTCTTCCGAAATGCGGGTGCCGAGGCCCCCCGCCAGGATCACGACTTTCACAGCCACCCCAATTCGCTGTGGGCCCGGCGCCGAAGGCGCCGGTCACCCGAAAGGAAGCGGGCGTCGCCCGCGCCCCTGCCCCTTACCCGATTCCGAGGGCGTCCGCCAGTACGCGGCAGACCAGATCGACCTTGGCTTCGTCCATGTTGTAACCGGACGGCAGATTGACGCCGCGGTCCGCCGCCGCCCGGCCCTTCGGCACAGCGGGCAGGAAGCGGGCCGCCGCCGGCTTGCCGGCGAAGGCTTCGAGATCGGTCAGCACCGAGAAGAAGGGCCGGCTGTCGACGTTTCGCGCCCGGAGCCGCGCCATCAGCTCGAACTTGTCGATGCCATGGGCCGCGTCGGGCACCACGGTCACCATCCAGAAGGAATTCTCCACCCCCGGCGGCTCGGCGTTGATGGCGATGCCGTTCATGCCCGCCAGGCGCTCGCGGTACCAGCCGAAGATGGCGCGCTTGCGCGCGATCAGGGCGTCGATCCGTTCCATCTGGGCGAGGCCGAGGGCGGCCTGCACCGCGCTCATCTTGTATTTGAAGGCGATCTCGGTGTTCTGGAAGAAGCGGTCGCCCGGCGGCCGCCCGTGATCGCGCAGCGTATTCACGCGCGCCAGCAGCCGATCGTCGCTGGTCGCCAGCATGCCGCCCTCGCCGGTGACCAGGGTCTTGGAGCCGTGAAAGGAAAAGGCCGAGACGTCGCCCCAGCACCCGGCCGGGCGGCCATCGAGGCGCGAGCCCAGCGCCTCCGCCGCGTCCTCGATGAGGGCGAGGCCGTGGCGGTCGGCGATGGCGCGCAACGCCGGCCAATCACACATCGAACCATAGAGATCGACACCGATGATCGCCCTGGTCGCCGGCGTGATCGCCGCCTCGACGGCCGCCGGATCCAGGCACCAGGTATCGGGATCGATATCGGCGAAGACGGGCTCCGCCCCGACATAGGAGACCGGCGCGACCGAGGCGATCCAGGTCACCGCCGGCACGATCACCTCGTGCCCCGGCCCGACGCCGAGGGCGGCGAGCGCCAGATGCAGCGCCGCCGTCGCATGGGGCACCGAGACCGCATGACGGGTGCCGACATAATCGGCGAAACGCTGTTCGAACAGGCGGTTGAAGCGGTAGTGGTCCGGCCCCCAGGCGGTCAGCGCCGCCTCCCGGCACAAGTCCCCTTCACGCTCGGTGATCCAGGGGGCGGCGACGGGAATGAGCTCGGGCGCGACGAGCCCCGGGGAATGGACGGTCACAGACGGCCCCAGCCGAACTGATGATTGAAATAGCCTGGCGGGGTGCGGGGCTTCAGGCGCTTCCAGACGGAAATGCCGAAGCGGTTGTCGAAATTGCGCAGCAGGGTGAATTCGCGCGACCGCAGCAGATCGTCGAACACGCGCTTGCAGTCCCAGACGGCGGCCGTGTCGTGCAGCACCATGATCGCATTCTCGCGCAGCATCAGCTTCATCATGAAGATGTCCTGGCGCAGGCCGCGATAGGAATGATCGCCGTCGACGAAGGCGAAATCGACCTTGCCGCGCCACGGCGCCAGTTGCTCGCGCACTTCCTTGTCGTGGCTGTTGCGGATGATCTCGCAGATGAATTCGGTCTTCACCATCGGCTTGATGCGCGCCCAATGGGGGAACAGCACGTGGCGGCCGTCGTCTACGATGATGGTCTTCTTCGCGTCGAAATAGTCGCGCAGGAACTTGGTCTGGCCGCCGGACGCGATCCCGAGATCCAGCGTCAGATCCGCACCCTGCACTTCCTTCGCCAGGAAATGCACCAGCGCCGCGAATTCCTCCGGATCCTGTTGAAGATAAAGCCCGCCTTCCTTCACCGGATAGCCGAAGAATTCTTGCTGGGAGGAGCCGGCTTCCTTAACCAACTCGACCATTTCACTATAGGACGGCACCGACATCTTGCCACTGACCTTTCGGGAACCTGCGCACCATGGATGGTTTGGGGGATAGGGCTAGCATACGACACGTTGCCATGCTATCGGGAAATCGCCTCGACGGAGTTCCCGGTCCCGCATGTCTCTCGGCGTCGTCTATCTCTCGCGCCACGCCAACCCGAGGCGCTATTTCCTCCGCTTCCTGCAAAGCCTGGCCGAGCATGGCGCCGGCGTGCCCTATGACCTGATCGTCATCCAGAAGGGCTATCCGGAAGCGGCCAAAGATCCGGCCCTCGACGGCTTCACGGCGCCGGGCCTGCAACGGATCCTGGTCTTCCATGCCTCGGACGAGACTTTCGCCACCAATGTCTTCTTCGACGTCGCCGGCGCCTATGATCACGACCACCTGCTCTATTTCGTTTCCTGGTCCCGCGTGCTGGCGCCCGATTGGGGCCGGCTCATGCTGGGCGCTTATGACGCGGTGCCGGCTTGCGGCGTGGTCGGGGCATCGTCGGGCTGGGAGGCGTTGAACGAGACGACGCCCTTTCCCAATCCCTCGATCCGCACCACCGGCTTCCTGATCGAGCGCGCGCTGTTCGCCGCGCTCGACTTTCGCGACCGCGAGCGCAAATACGGCGGCAACCTGTTCGAAGCCGGTCCCGATTCCATGACCCGTCAGATCGAGCGGCGCGGCCTCGTGCCCGTGGTCGCCGATCGTTTCGGCCACTATTGGCTGACCGCCGACTGGCCGAAGAGCCGGACTTTCCGCAGCGGCGATCAGGAAGGCCTGATCTTCGCCGACAACCGCACCCACGCCTATGACGCCGGCAGCAATCGCAAGCGCCGCAAGCTTGCCCGTCTCAATTGGGGCGATGATGCCATGGTGACCGGGGTCGACCCGCTGCGCCGCCTGTGGCGACGCTTCGTCTGGTCCTATCGCTGAGCCTTGAGACGCAGCTTCAGGAGTTTCTGACGGCTGCCGACCCGATCGCTGGTGAAACGGTCGATGGCGAGGCCGAGGCGCAGCCGGTCGAGCGCGGGAAGCGCGTCGAAGCCCGCCTCCGCCCGGCACAGATGCGCGAAGAGATCGCGCCGCGTCTTCAGATCCGCGGCATCGCGCGGCGCGGCCTGACTGGCATGCTGGGACGGCTTGGCGAAGATCCGCTGGCGGAACACCGCCGCGTCCGTGCCGCCGATGCCGCCGCCGACCAGGGCGGCATAGATCATCAGGAAGTCGGAGGCCCAGGCATAGGGATAGGCGCCATAGATCCGGTGCCAGATGTCGTGGATCGCCGCGCGCCGCCACAGGCCGTAGAACCAGGACTGGTGCATGACGCCCAGATTGGCGGTGATGTTCGACACCCGCCCGCTCTTCCGCGCCAGGCGAAAGGGAATCTCGCGCGTCCGGGCGATGGTGCCGTCGGGCATGATCTTCTCGCTGACGACCCGGCTCGCCGCCAGCGCCAGCCCCTCGTCGCGGTCGAGGACGGCCGCCGTCTTCTCGATGAAATCATCGCTGCTGAGATCGTCGTGGGCGCGCCACATGAAGTAGGGCGTGTCGGCGGCATCCAGCACGTCGGCGAAATTCCGCGCCGGGCCCCGGTTCTCCGCCTGCCGGAAATAGGTGAAGCGGGGATCGCGGTCGCAGAAGGCGCGGACGATGGCCGGCGTCTCGTCGGTCGAGCGATTGTCGAACACGAGCACCTTGAAGTCGCCGCGCGTCTGGCGCTCCAGGCAGGCCAGGGATTCGGCGAGATGGGAGGCGCCGTTGTAGACCGGTACGCCGACAGTGATCTTCATCGCGGCTCCTGTACGCGCGCGGGATTGCCGACGACCACGGCACCGGGAGCGACGTCGCGGGTGACCACCGCGCCCGCGCCGATCACGGCATCGTCGCCGATCCGGATCCGGGGCAGCACCACGGCGCCGGCGCCGACGAAACAATTGATGCCCAACACCACCTCGCCGCAGAGCGTGGCGCCCGGACCGACGTGACAGCCGGGGCCGAGACGGCAATCGTGATCGACGCCGGCATTGGTGTTGAGAATGCATTGTTCGCCGAGCACGGCCCCCGCCGCGAGCACGGCGCCGGCCAGGATCTGGCAGCCGGGCGCGGTTTCGGCGAAGGGCTCGACCACGGCGGCGGCATGGCGGATCTCCGGCAGGGCATGCCCCTCCCGCCCCAGGCGCGCGGCGATTTCCAACCGGTCCCGGCCGCGCGAACCGCCGATCGCGACCAGCAGTCCGGGCAGGACGTCGCCCCGGAAACCGGCGCGCCATTGCCGATATCCGGCCTCGCCGACGAAGAGCGGGGCATCGTCCCACGGCGCCGGCACGGGCGAACGGTCGAACACGGCCTCGATGCCGGTGCCGGCCGCCGCCAGGATGGCGCGCAGCACCCGCGCCTGCCCGGTCGCGCCCCAGAGGATGACGGCGCCGCTCAAGACCGTCCCCCGCGCTTCTTCGCGATCAGCCCGGCCTCATGCAGCTTGGCGAGGCGCATGAGGCGGAAATAGGCATAGGTCGCGGCCACGGAAACGCCATAGAGCCCCATGAGGAAGTAACGCCGCCCGACATAGGCCTTGAGGAAGGAGAAGGGGAATTCGATGACCAGCCGCGCGCCCGAGACTTTCCGCCCCTTGGCCAGCATTTCCTGGAGCTGGTGGTCGGTATAGGCGTTCGATTTCTCGATGAGATGCGAGAGGGAGCGGATCGACTGATGCAGGATGCCGCCCGTCATGCGCCCGGTGGTCACGCCATCGCCCAGCACCACGCGGTCATGGACCTTGCTGTCGGCATAGCGCGAGCGCGCGCGGTCGTAGAGCCGCACGGGGTCGTATTCGAAGGCGCCGGGGGTCGGCCGGTCCTGATGGGGGTAGAGCTGGAGGATCGGCGTGTGATAGGCGCCGTGCTCGGGCCGGCCGGCCGCGAAGAGGGCGCGGATCTCGTCGGCCAGTTCGGGCGTCACCCGCTCGTCGGCGTCGAGGTTCAGAACCCAGTCGTTGGCGCAGAGGCTTTCCGCGTAACGCTTCTGCGGGCCGTAACCCGGAAAGTCGTTGTGGACGACACGGGCGCCGAGCCGTTCCGCCAGCGCCACCGTGCCGTCGCCGGAGCCGCTGTCGACGACGACGATGTCGCCGGTCAGCGGCTTCAGGCTCTCGATGGCGGGGCCGAGGCGGTCCTCTTCATTCAGGGTGATGATGAAGGCCGACAGCGGCAGCTCTCTGGTCACGGTCGGCCCCCTTCTCTCGTCACGCCGGCGGCAGGGCTTCCCCGGCGAGCTTATCCAGCGCCTCGGTCAGGTCGATCACCGACTGCTTGCCGCCGAGCAGGGTGCGCAGCGCGACCTGGCGGTTCTCCGCCTCGCGCCGGCCGAGGACGATCATATAAGGCGCCTTGGCCAGCGAATGCTCGCGCACCTTCAGATTGATCTTCTCGTTCCGCAGGTCCGTCTCGACCCGAAGGCCGCGCGCCTTCAGGAGGCCGGCCACCTCTTCGGCGTAATCGTCGGCGTCCGAGGTGATGGTGGCGACCACCACCTGGGTCGGCGCCAGCCACAGCGGCAGGTGACCGGCGTAATGCTCGATCAGGATGCCGATGAAGCGTTCCATCGAACCGAGGATCGCCCGATGCAGCATGACCGGACGCTGCTTCGAGCCGTCGGCCGCGATATAGCTCGCGTCGAGGCGCTGGGGCAGCAGGCTGTCGAGCTGCAGGGTGCCGCACTGCCAGGTCCGGCCGATGGCGTCGCGCAGATGGAATTCGATCTTCGGGCCATAGAAGGCGCCGTCGCCTTCCGAGACCGTATAGGACATGCCGGCGGCGGAGATGGCGGCGGCCAGATCGCCCTCGTTCTGATCCCATTCCGCGTCGGTGCCGATGCGCTTTTCGGGGCGCGTCGCCAGCACGACCTGGAAATCGTCGAAGCCGAGATCGGCATAGACACTTTCCAGGAGGCGGCAGAACTTCCGCGTCTCCTCCACCACCTGTTCGGGGGCGCAGAAGACATGGGCGTCGTCCTGCACGAACTGGCGCACGCGCATGATGCCATGCAGCGCGCCCGAGGGTTCGTTCCGGTGGCAGCAGCCGAATTCGGCCATGCGGATCGGCAGGTCGCGATAGGAGACGAGACCCTGCTTGAAGATCTGCACGTGGCCGGGGCAGTTCATCGGCTTCACGCCCAGGGTGCGCTTACCTTCCTCCAGCGGCACCTTCATCATGTTGTCGCCATACATCTCCCAGTGGCCCGAGGCGATGAACAGCGAACTGTCGATGAGCTGTGGCGTGCGCACCTCCTCGTAACCGTCCGCCTCGATCTTGCGACGGATGTAGTTTTCGAGGGCGCGATAGAGGGTCCAGCCCTTGGCGTGCCAGAAGATGGAGCCGACGGCTTCCTCCTGGATGTGGAAGAGATCCATCTCGCGGCCCAGCTTGCGGTGGTCGCGGCGCTCCGCTTCCTCCAGCCGGTGGAGATAGTCCTTCAGCTCCTTCTCGTCGCGCCACGCCGTCCCGTAGACGCGCTGGAGCATGGCGTTCCGGTGATCGCCGCGCCAATAGGCGCCGGCCACCTTCATCAGCTTGAAGCCGTGGCCGAGCTTTGCCGTCGAGGGCAGATGCGGGCCGAGGCAGAGGTCGATGAAGCCGCCCTGGCGATAGAGGCTGATCTGTTCGCCCGCCGGGATGTCGCGGATGATCTCGGCCTTGTAGATCTCGCCCTTCGAGAGGAAGAAATCGGCCGCCTCGTCGCGGTCCCAGACCTCGCGGCTGATCGCCTCGTCGCGGTCGACGATCTCGTGCATGCGCTTCTCGATCACCGCCAGATCATCCGGGGTGAAGGGTTCGTCGCGCGCGAAATCGTAGTAGAAGCCGTTCTCGATCGACGGGCCGATCGTCACCTGGGTGCCGGGAAACAGCTCCTGCACCGCCTCCGCCATGACATGGGCGCAGTCGTGGCGCAGCAGGTCCAGGGCTTCGTCGGACTTGCGGGTGACGATTTCGACCTTGGCGTCCCTGTCGATCTCGTGTGCGAGATCGACGAGGCGGCCGTCGACGCGCATGGCGAGCGCCGCTTTGAGAAGACCGGGACCGATGTCGGCGGCAAGGGTAGTGCCGCTGACCGGCCCCGGATAGGAGCGCAGGCTGCCGTCCGGCAGGGTCAGCGATACCGACATGATCGTGGTCTCCATCCGAGAATGCTCAGCCCGATGAACTCGGGATCGGCAACTTCCTGTCTCCACCGGTCTCTGTCAAGCCGCAGCGGGCGGGAGGCGGGGTCGCGGAATCAGGCGAGCGCCAGGCGATATCCGCCGCCCTCGGCCTTGATCAGGGCGGCGCCGCCGGCGACCGCGCGCGCCAGCTTGCGGCGCAGACGGTAGACATGGGTCTCGATCGTGTGGGTGGCGACGGCGCCGCCATAACCCCAGACGTCGGCCAGCAGGGTCTCGCGCGGGACGACGCGGCCGATGGCCGCGGCCAGACGGGCGAGGATCTGGGTCTCCTTGTCGGTCAGGCGGACCTCGCCGCCGGCACCGACCAGGGTGCGCGACGAGGCGAACAGCCGGCACGGCCCGATGACCAGGGAACCCGCCCCGGCGGCGAGGCCGGCACGGACACCGTCGACCAGCGCCTCGACGCGCAGGGGTTTCCGCAGCAGGAGCACCTGGCCGCCGGGACCGGCCGGCGGCCTTGCGTCGTCCGCCGCCGCCAGCGCGATCACCGGCACCATGCAGCCGGCGGCGATCACGCGGGCGTCGGCGCCTTCGACAGCGGCGGCGCGATCCACGAGGATCAGGTCGGCCGCGCCGATGCCGTCGCCGGCCGCATCCAGCGCGCAGACGGCGACGGGAAAGCCGGCGTCGCGCAGCGGCTCGGCCAGGGCGCGGGCCAGGATGTCGTCGTCCACGGCCACCAGCAGGCGTC
This sequence comes from Zavarzinia marina, assembly GCF_021568905.1. GTDB lineage: Bacteria > Pseudomonadota > Alphaproteobacteria > Zavarziniales > Zavarziniaceae > Zavarzinia > Zavarzinia marina. The sequence goes on from NZ_JAKGSB010000008.1 coordinate 84,591, forward strand.
TGGCGGCTATATCCCCCTCGGGGGCGTGCGCGCCGCGGGGGGCGCGCGTCGCTTCGGCACGATTCGTCATTGCGGCGGATTCTGCGGCTTGTCCCCGCGCCCCGCAAGGGAGCCATGACGCGACGTCGTCGATCATCGGCTGCATCGGGGGAAAACTTGTGCTTAGACTGCGCGCCATGTCGTCACCTTTCGGTCATGCCCCCGTTTCCGGCCTCGTCACCGTCGATCGCGCCGCGTCCGAGCTTCGGCGCGGGCTCGACGTCGTGGTCGAGGATGGCGACGGCAACGCGCTCCGCATCGCCGCCGCCGAATATGCAACCCCGGAACGGCTGGCCGGTTTCGCCGCGCCCGGCGCACGGCTGCTGCTCACCAATCGCCGGGCCGCGACCCTGAAGATCCGGCCGCTGGTGGGCGATCCGGTCGCCCTTCCCCTGGACGGGGCGGCGATCGACGCCGCCACCATCGCCTCCCTTGCCGATCCGACGGCCGACCTCGACCATCCCCTGCGCGGGCCCTTCGCGGTGCTGCGGCGCGGCCCCCTGGCGGCCGAATTCGCCGCCGTCAAGCTGTTGAAACTGGCGCGCCTGCTGCCCGCCGTCCTCGCCGTCGAGGCCGGCGCGGCCGACGACGGCCTGCTGCGCGTGCCCGCCGCCGACATCACCACCTATGACGAGGAAGCGGCGCGCGGGCTGCGCATCGTCTCCGACGCGCGGGTGCCGCTGGCCGATGCCGAGGCGGCGCGCATCATCGGCTTTCGCCCGGCCGACGGCGGGATCGAGCATCTGGCGATCCTGATCGGCGACCCGCCCCGCCACGAGCCGGTGCTGGGGCGCCTGCATTCGGAATGCTTCACCGGCGATCTTCTGGGTTCGCTGCGCTGCGACTGCGGGGAGCAGTTGCGCGGCGCCATCCGGGCCATCGCCGAGGCGGGCGGCGGTGTCCTTCTCTACCTGGCGCAAGAAGGGCGCGGCATCGGCCTGATGAACAAGCTGAAGGCCTATCGCCTGCAGGACCAGGGTTTCGACACGGTCGAGGCCAACGAGCGCCTGGGCTTCGATCCGGACGAGCGCGTATTCCGCCCGGCGGCCGAGATGCTGCGCCTGATGGGCTTCGACGCGGTGCGCCTGATGACCAACAATCCGGAGAAGGTGGCCGGCCTGCAGGCGGCGGGCATCAATGTCGTGGAACGGGTGCCCCACGCCTTCCCGGCCAACAACCACAATGAATTCTACCTGGCGACCAAGAAGGCCAAGAGCGGCCACCTGCTGTGAAGATTCGACCCGGCAAACCCTGCCGGGCACAGTTTCCGCCGGAACCAACTCCTTGATTTTCTAGGAAATTCTACTGGCCCGACGCTTGCAACGGTGATCCCGGAAAGGATCGCCGATGACTGTCGAAGCCACAGACGCCCATAGCCGCCGACTGCCCGTGCTGCTGCCCGGCAAGCGCCGGGACATGGATGCGGACACCGCCGCCTATATGGCGCCGACCCGGCCGGGCGATCCCGAGGCGTCGTTCGGCGACTTTCTCGACATCATCAATCCGCTGCAGCACATCCCCATCGTCTCCAGCATCTATCGCGGCATCACCGGCGACGAGATCGGCCCCGTCGCGCGCATCGTCGGCGGCGCGCTCTATGGCGGCGTGGTCGGCGCCGGCGTCGCCATGGCCGGTGCCCTGGTCGAACAGGTGGCCGGCGAAGCGCCCGACGAACTGGTCGTGACCGCCCTCGGTTTCGGTCGCGGCGAAGCGGTCACCGGCACCGCCGTCGCCGCCGGCCCGGGCGGCCTGATCGCCGAAGCCGGCACGCGCGTCGCCGACGCGGCGACCACGGCCCCCGCTCCCACGGCGATTGCTGCGACACCGACGTCCCCCGGCCCGAACAACGGAGAGACTGCCATGGCCCAGGCGAAACCCGTCTCCAACCCCGCGACCGGGACCGTGCCGCAGCTGAGCCCGGCCGCCTTCGACACGCTGATCCGCGCCATGGGCGGCGAGGAGACCGCGGCCGCCGAAGCCGCCAGTACCGAAACGGCGACCGCCGCCGCCGGCGCGACCGAGGACACGCGCCGCTTCTTCCCGGCGCATCGGACCGGCACCCGGGCGCCTCGCCCGGTGCCCATGGACATCCGCGCCGAGGACAAGGCCGCCTATGACGACGCGCTGCGCCTGATGCGCCAGAACATGGACCGCTATTCGGCGGGCGGGCTTGCCGGCACCGTCGCCGCCGTGCCCTGAACCATCCGCGGCGCGGCCCCTTCCCTCGGGACGCGCCGCATCCATGTAAGGAATATGGCCTATCGCGGCGGCCCATGCTAAAGGGGCGCCATACGTTCAACCGAGGGAAAGCCATGCGGACCGCCACGATCGCCCGCAAGACCAAGGAGACCGAAATCTCGGTCACCATCAACCTGGACGGGACCGGCCGCTACAAGGTCTCGACCGGGGTCGGCTTCCTCGACCATATGCTCGAACAATTGTCGCGCCATTCCCTCATGGATCTCGAGGTGACGGCGAAGGGCGACACCCACATCGACTTCCACCATGTCACCGAGGACACGGGCATCGCCATCGGCGAAGCCTTCTCCAAGGCGCTGGGCGACCGCAAGGGCATCCGGCGCTATGGCGATGCGCTGATCCCCATGGACGAGACCCTGACCCGCGTCGCGCTGGACTGTTCCAACCGCCCCTATCTGATCTGGAAGGTGCATTTCACCCGCGACAAGCTGGGCGAAATGGACACGGAACTGTTCAAGGAATGGTTCCAGGCCTTCGCCCAAGCGGGCGGAATCACGCTCCATGTCGAGAATCTCTACGGCGAGAACAATCACCATATCGTCGAGAGCAGCTATAAGGCGCTGGCCCGCGCGCTGCGCGCGGCGTCGGAGATCGACCCGCGCGCCACCGGCGCCGTGCCCTCGACCAAGGGCGTGCTGGGCGGCACCCTGTGATGCGGGCCGTCGCCTATACGGTGCACCCCGGCAACTCGGGCGCGGAACTGGTGGCGGAACGCTTCTCCTTCACGGCCTTCCTGTTCACGCCGGTGTGGCTGCTGGCCCATGGCGCCTTCCTGGCGCTGGGGATCTGGGCCGGGGTCGTCATGGCCGGGATCGCCGGTGCCATCTTCCTGCTGCCGGGCAGTCCGCTGCCGCTCTTCGTCTATCTCGGCGCATCCCTCTATGTCGGGCTGGAAGCGGGGGAGGTCCGCCGCCGCCTGCTCGCCAGGGCGGGCCGGCCGGCGGTCAAGGTGGTGATGGCCGAAACCCTGGGCGAGGCCGAGGACCGCGTGGTGCTGGGGGCGCGGTCATGAGTGCCGCGCGTCCCGCCGTCGCCATCGTCGACTATGGCGCGGGCAACCTGCGCTCCGCCGCCAAGGCGTTCGAGCGCATGGGCGCCGACGTCGGCCTTCGTCCCGACCAGGTGGTGGTGACCGACAGGCCGGAAGTGGTCGCCGCCGCCGACCGCGTCGTCCTGCCCGGCGACGGCGCCTTCGCCCATTGCAAGACCTCCATCGCCGCCATCCCCGGCATGATGGACGCCCTGCACGAACAGGTGGTCGAGAAGGCCCGGCCCTTCTTCGGCATCTGCATCGGCATGCAGTTGATGGCGACCGAGGGGCACGAGCACGGCCATCATGCCGGCTTCGGCTGGGTGCCCGGCACCGTCGACCGGCTGACGCCCGTCGATCCCGCCCTGAAGATCCCGCACATGGGCTGGAACAACCTGCATGTCCGCCACCACCACCCGGTGATGGGCCATGCCCGGTCCGGCGAACACGCCTATTTCGTCCACAGCTACGCCCTGCAGGTCGAACGCGACGAGGATCTGGTGGCGACCGCCGATTATGCCGGACCGGTCACCGCCATCATCGCGCGCGACAATATGTTCGGCACCCAGTTCCACCCGGAGAAGAGCCAGTCCTTCGGCCTGTCGCTCATCGCCGGCTTCCTCAGGTGGCGCCCGTGATTCTCTACCCCGCGATCGACCTCAAGGGCGGCGAATGCGTCCGTCTGGCCCAGGGCGACATGGCCCGTGCCACGGTCTACAACCCCGACCCCGGCGCCCAGGCCGCCGCCTTCAAGGCCCAGGGCTTCGAATGGCTCCATGTCGTCGATCTCGACGGCGCCTTCGCCGGCACTTCGGTGAACGCCCGGGCGGTCGAGGCGATCCTGGCGGCGACGGACGTGCCCGTGCAGCTCGGCGGCGGCATCCGCAGTCTCGAAGCCGTGGCCAATTGGCTGGCGCGCGGACTGGCCCGGGTGATCCTGGGCACGGCGGCCTTGCGGGATCCGGATCTGGTGATCCAGGCCTGCAGGCTGTTCCCCGGCCGGATCGCCGTCGGCATCGACGCCCGCGACGGCATGGTCGCGGTCGAAGGCTGGGCCGAGACCTCCGAGATCACGGCGATCGACCTCGCGAAGCGCTTCGAGGATGCGGGCGTCGCCGCCATCATCTTCACCGACATCGCCCGCGACGGCCTGCTGACCGGGGTCAACGTCGCCGCGACGGCTGCACTCGCCGATGCGGTGACGATCCCGGTCATCGCCTCGGGCGGTCTCGCCGGCCTCGGCGACATCGAGGCCCTGATGGCGGTCGAGGGCACGCCCATCGCCGGCGCCATTTCGGGCCGCGCGCTCTATGACGGCCGGCTCGACCCCGCCGCCGCCCTGGCCCTGACCAGGAAGGCGGCCTGATGCTGAAGTCCCGCATCATCCCCTGCCTCGACGTCCACAACGGGCGCGTGGTGAAGGGCGTCAATTTCGTCGACCTGCGCGATGCCGGCGACCCGGTCGAACAGGCGCGGATCTACGACGCGGCGGGTGCCGACGAACTCACCTTCCTGGATATCACCGCCTCCAGCGACGACCGCGCCATCATGCTGGACGTGGTGCGCCATACCGCCGAACAGGTGTTCATGCCGCTGACGGTCGGCGGCGGCGTCCGCACCCTCGACGACGTCCGCCAACTCCTGCTGGCGGGGGCCGACAAGGTCTCGATCAATTCCGCCGCCGTCGCCCGCCCCGATTTCGTCCGCGAGGCGGCGGAAACCGTGGGCAGCCAGTCGATCGTCGTCGCGATCGACGCCAAGGCGGACGGCCCGGGCAAATGGCAGGTCTATACCCACGGCGGGCGCCGCCCCACGGGCATCGACGCGGTCGAATGGGCCCGACGCATGGTGGAATTGGGTGCCGGCGAGATCCTGCTCACCTCCATGGACCGGGACGGCACCAAGGCCGGTTTCGACATCGGCCTGACCCGCACCGTCTCCGACGCCGTCACCGCGCCGGTGATCGCGTCGGGCGGCGTCGGCACCCTCGACCATCTGGCGGATGGCGTGACCGAGGGCCACGCCTCGGCCGTGCTCGCCGCCTCCATCTTTCATTTCGGCACCTATTCGATCCGCGAAGCCAAGGAACACATGGCATCGCGCGGCGTGCCGATGCGGCTCTGAGGACGGCACCATGGGCGATCCCGCGATCCTGGACCGGGTCTACCGGGTCATTCAGTCACGCAAGGGCGCGGACGCGGCCAACAGCCATGTCGCCCGCCTCTTCGCCAAGGGCCGCGCCAAGATCGCCCAGAAGGTCGGCGAGGAGGGCGTGGAGGCCGCGCTGGCCGGGGTCGCCGGCAGCGACGACGAACTGGTCGGCGAGGCGGCGGACCTGATCTTCCACCTCTTCATCCTGCTGGCCGAACGCGACATCGAACCCGCCGCCGTCTGGGCCGAACTGGAAGCCCGCGAGGGCAAGTCGGGGGTCGAGGAAAAGGCGTCCCGCCCCCATATCTGAGTGAGACCAGCGTCGATCGTCGGGAGCTTCGCCATGACCTATGATCCCAACAACGTCTTCGCCAAGATCCTGCGCGGGGAGATCCCCTGCACCAAGATCCACGAGACCGACCACACCATCGCCTTCCACGACATCCGTCCCCAGGCACCGGTCCATGTGCTGGTGATCCCCAAGGGGGCCTATGTCTCCTTCGACGATTTCTCGTCGCGGGCGTCCGATGCGGAGATCGCCGATTTCGTCCGCGCGGTGGGTGACGTCGCCCGTCTCGTCGGGGTCGACGGCTCCGGCTACCGCCTGATCGCCAACCACGGCGAGAACAGCCACCAGGAAGTCCCCCATTTCCACATCCACATCGCCGGCGGCCACGCCCTCGGCCCCATGCTGATGAAGATGGGGTGAGCTACCGCCGCGCGGCGCGGGCGGCGACGCCGGCGATGCGCATGAGGGCGCGGGCGGTCAGGGCATCGGCCGGGTTGCCCGTGGTCTTGCAGTCCAGTTCCGCCTCGACCAGCAGGTCGACGGCGTCGAGCAGGCGCTGCCCGCTCCAGCGCGGCAATTGCTGCTTGAAGGCGCGGTCGCGGGGAAAGCGGATGGGCGGGCGCATGGCGCCCAGCGCCTGATCCAGCGACAGGCCGCCGTCCATCAGGGCGCGCGCATTCTGCAGCAGCAGCGTCTGGCGCGAGACGGCACGCAGGATGGTGATGGCATTCTCCCCCGCCTGACGGCAGCGTTCGAGACTGCGCTCGAGCCGCGCCATGTCGCCACCCAGGCAGGATTGCACCACGTCGTCGATGCCGATCTCGGAGGCATCGCCGACGGCGGCGCGAACGTCGTCCAGGCTCACCTGACTCGCCCCCGGCCCCATGTAGAGCACCAGCTTGTCCAATTCCCCGCGCGACAGGGCCCGGTCGGCGCCGAGCCGGTCGAGCAGCCATTGCCGGGCCGCCGGCTCGATCTCCAGCTTGGCCGCCCGCAGCACCGAATCGACCAGTTCGTCGAGGGAGGCGGCATCGTCGGCATAGCAGGGCAGGGCGGCTGCGTTGCGCGCCTCCTCCACCGTGGTGCGGAGCGTGCTGCGCCGGTTGGGCAGGTCGCCCGCCTCGGCGACGATCAGGGCATCCCCCACCGGATCCTCCAGGAAGCCCGCGATCAGCTTGGCGTGCTTGTCGGCGATGTCGCGGAGCCGGATCACCCGGCGACCGCCCATCATGGAGATTGCCGCCGCCTCGTCCGCCAGGCGCGCGGGATCGCCGTCGAGCATGGCGCCGGTCAGTTCGGTCACGCGGAAGGGGTCATTCAGGTCGGGCACCACGGTCCGCGCCAGTTTCGCCGCGCGTTCGCGTACCAGGCCGCCGTCCGGCCCGAACAGAAGGACCACGCGCATCGCCGGATCGGGCTTGGCGACGAAACGGTCGATGGCGGCGCCGGCGATCTTCATGGGCGTTGCGGCCCGCCGGTCAGCCGTTGCGCCGGGTTTCGAGGAAGGAGGCGATGCGCGCCCGGATCTCGTTGGCCAATTGGTCGGAAGCGCGGCGATAGGCGTCCTGCTGGGCCGTGATCGCGGCATATTCCGAGGCCGGCACGCTGTAGGCCGTGGTGGCGCGCGCCAGTTCGTTCATCACCACCTGCCCCGAGGCGACGTCGACGAGGCGCAGCTTGCCCCTGAAGGTCACCGTATAGCGGGTGATGGAGGCGTCGGTCTCGATCAGGCCGCCGAGTTCCAGGGTCTCCAGATCGACGTCGAGGCGATAGCGCGGGTTCTGGGCCGAGCGCCCGCCCGAGATCTTGTCGATCAGGTCGTTGCGCAGGATCTGGCCGGTGCGGTCGTCGCGAATCGGCGCGATGGCGACGGAGCCGAGCAGCGCCTCCGCCTGTTCGGAGGTCGAGCGCACGCCGTACATGGGCTGAAAGCCGCAGCCCGAAAGCCCGACGCCGAGCGCCGCCGCCCCCGCCAGCAGGATACGGCGAAGGGATCGGGATCCAACGGCTGCCGGCGTTGCGGCTGGGGACGGCATGGGCATCGGTTCAGGCCACGATGTTGACGATACGGCCGGGAACAACGATGACCTTGCGCACCGGGCGCCCGTCAATCGCTTTCTGCACGGTTTCGAGCGCGAGGGCCATTTCCTCGAGCACCTGCCTGTCCGTGTCCGGCGCGACGGCGATGGTGCCGCGCAGCTTGCCCTGGACCTGGACCGCGATGGTGATTTCGTCGTCCGCGGCCAGGGCGGCGTCGGCGACCGGCCAGGGGGTCGCCACCAGCATGGTGTCCCGGCCCAGCAGGGACCAGAGTTCCTCCGCCAGATGGGGCATCATGGGCGCCACCATCTGGACGATGGTCTCCAGCGCCTCGCGCGTCGCCGCCGGGCTGGCGCCGGCCTTGCCCGTCGCTCCAGCCTTGCCCAGGACCGCGTCCTGCACCGCATTGGCGTATTCGTAGATGCGCGCCACGGCCTTGTTGAAGTGGAAGGCTTCGATATCGGCGGTGACGCCGGCGATCGTCTTGTGGGTGGCGCGGCGCAGATCCGAATCCTCGTCGCCGAAGGCCGTGTCACCCACGGGGCCCAGCCGTTCCAGCCCTTCGGTCACCATGCGCCACAGGCGCTGGGCGAAGCGCCAGGCGCCTTCGATGCCGCCCTCGGTCCATTCGAGGTCGCGCTCGGGCGGGCTGTCGGACAGCATGAACCAGCGCGCGGTATCGGCGCCGTAGCGTTCGATGATGTCGTCCGGATCGACCACGTTCTTCTTCGACTTCGACATCTTCTCGACCCGGCCGAGGGTCACCGCCTCGTCGCTGCCGAGCCGCACCAGGGCACCGTCGTCATTGGTCGTGACGTCCGCCGGATTCAGCCATTCGCCGCCCGCCGACCTGTAGGTCGCGTGATTGACCATGCCTTGGGTGAACAGGCCGGCGAAGGGTTCGGCGATGCCGATATGACCGGTTGCCTGCATGGCCCGCGTATAGAAGCGGGAATAGAGCAGATGCAGGATCGCATGCTCGATGCCGCCGATATACTGATCGACCGGCAGCCAGTAGTCGACCGCCGCCCGGTCGAAGGGCTGGCCCTCGACATGGGGCGAGCAGAAGCGCGCGAAATACCACGACGAATCGATGAAGGTATCGAAAGTGTCGGTCTCGCGCCGGGCCGGCTTGCCGCAGGTCGGGCAGGCGACGTGCTTCCAGGTCGGATGGCGGTCGAGAGGATTGCCCGGCTGGTCGAAACTGACGTCGTCCGGCAGGGTGACCGGCAGTTGATCGTCGGGCACCGGCACGATGCCGCAGGCGTCGCAATGGATGACCGGGATCGGCGCGCCCCAGTAACGCTGGCGCGATACGCCCCAGTCGCGCAGGCGGTAGGTGACCGTGCCCTCGCCCGCGCCCAGTTCCTTCACCCTGGCGATGGCGGCGGTCTTGGCCTCGGCGGTGCCGAGGCCGTTCAGGAAGTCGGAATTATAGAGCGTGCCGTCGCCGGTATAGGCTTCGGTGCCGACCGCGAAACTCGCCGGATCCTCGCCCGGGGGCAGGACGACGGGCGTGACCTCCAGCCCGTACTTGCGGGCGAAATCGAGGTCGCGCTGGTCATGCGCCGGGCAGCCGAAGACGGCGCCGGTGCCGTAATCCATCAGCACGAAATTGGCGACATAGACGGGCAGGGTCTCGTCCGGCTTGAACGGATGCTGGACCTCGAGACCGGTATCGAAGCCGAGCTTCTCGCCCTTCTCGATCTCTTCCTCGGAAGTGCCGCCGCGCCGGCATTCGGCGCAGAAGGCGGCCAGCACCGGATCGGCCTTGGCCAGCGCGGCCGCCACCGGATGATCCGCCGCGATGGCGACGAAGGCGGCGCCATAGAGCGTGTCGGGGCGTGTCGTATAGACCTCGACCGATTCGGCGGGCGCGCCGCCCTTGAAGCGGAAGGCGAGACGCGCCCCCTCGGACTTGCCGATCCAATTGTCCTGCATCAGCCGGACCTTGGACGGCCAGCGCTCCAGCCCGTCCAAGCTTTCCAGCAGTTCGTCCGCGAAATGGGTGATCTTCAGGAACCATTGCGACAGCTTGCGCCGCTCGACCAGGGCGCCGGAGCGCCAGCCCCTGCCGTCGATCACCTGTTCGTTGGCAAGGACCGTATTGTCCACCGGATCCCAGTTGACGAAGCTTTCCTTGCGATAGGCGAGGCCCGCCTTCAGGAAGTCGAGGAACAGCTTCTGTTCGTGACGGTAGTAGGACGGATCGCAGGTCGCGACCTCGCGGCTCCAGTCCAGCGACAGGCCCATGGACTTGAGCTGATCGCGCATGGTGGCGATGTTCTTGTAGGTCCAGTCCGCCGGGTGGACCTTGCGCTCCATCGCCGCGTTTTCCGCCGGCATGCCGAAGGCGTCCCAGCCCATGGGGTGCAGCACGTTGAAGCCGCGCGCCCGCTTGTAGCGCGCCACCACGTCGCCCATCGCGTAGTTGCGCACATGGCCCATGTGGATGCGCCCCGACGGATAGGGGAACATCTCGAGCACGTAATATTTGGGAAGGCTGGTGTCGTCGCCTGCGCGGAAGGCGTCCGCCGCCTCCCAGGCCGCCTGCCATTTCTTTTCGGCGGCGCGCGGGTTGTAACGCTCGTTCGACATGGGGAAGGATCGGCTCTCTGCTCACTGCCCTTGCGGGCTCGACGAAGTGACAGAGATATAGGGCGTCGGCTCGACCGGTGGCAAGCCATCTGTCCCCGCCCCTGCCCGGTCCATGCACCCGGGCGGGGAAGGGTCGCGACCCTATTCGCCGATGCTCTGGATGCGCAGCTGGCGGGCGCGCGTGAGAATCGCGTTTTCGAGCTGGCCCACGGTCTCGGCCGCCACGGGGATGTCGATCCACTGGCGCTCCGGCCCGATCTGCTGGCGGAACAGCGCGACCTTCAGGCCGTCGGCGCGGAGCCGCCGGTCGAGAATGTAGACGGTCGCCTTCATCCGCTCCGACGGACGGTCGGGCGAGGAATACCAGTCGGTGATGATCACGCCGCCGAAGGGATCGGCCGAGGCGAGCGGCATGAAGGACAGCGTGTCGAGCGAGGCGCGCCACAGCAGCGCATTGACGCCGATGCCGCTGCCGCTCTGATCGACCGGCTTGCCGTCGCCGCCGAAGAGCACGAGACCGTCTTCGCCGAAGATGCTGCCCGATCCATTGCCGGTCGGCACCGGGCTGGTCTTACCTGAGGGCTGGCGCTCGGGATATTGAGCCTGCGTCTCGACCGTGTCGCAGCCGGCGACCGCGAGGATGAAAACCAGTGAAACGAGAGCGCCGCTCGAACGCAGTCCCTTCATGAATATACCCTCATCCTCTCGAAATCGGTGGCCGGCCGGGCGGCACGGCGACTGCCTTTCATTAAGGGATGGACTTCCGCAAGGCAATGGCGGCCCTGGTCCCGCCGCGCCGTTTTGCGGATTTTATCGCGCAGGCGGCGTTCGCCGGCCGGCCGGGCGGGTGTTACGCATGTGCAACAGGGGTGACGGAATGTCCTCTCGGGTCGCGGAAACCCGGGCCGTTTCGCTTGACCAAAGCCCCCCCTCGAAATGTAAATCGACGCGTGAGATCCGACCTTGGATCCCCGGGGGCCACTCCCGGCAACCTCACAGTGAATCGAGGGGATGATGAAGAAGCTTCTTTTGGGCACGACGGCCCTTGCCACCGCCGCGCTGCTTTCCGCCGGCACCGCCAACGCCGATGGCCTGACCATGAAGGTCGAAGGTTACTTCCAGGGCGCGATGATCTTCGGTGACAACGGTCTGCCGAACTCCCGCGGCGTTTCGTTCCGCGACTGGAACAACGAGATCCACTTCAAGGCCGAAGGCACCGCCGACAACGGCCTGACCTACGGCTTCCGCATCGAGCTGGAAGGCAACACCACCGGCGACCAGATCGACGAGCAGTACCTGTACCTGAAGGGCGCCTTCGGTCAGATCATCTTCGGTGAAGACGATGGCGCTTCCGAGAAGATGGGCTACATCTCGCCGGCTCCGGACAACAACGGCATCCTGTCGGTCAACACCGGTAACTTCGTCTTCGGTTCGACCCCGACCACGGTCAACAACACCGGCGACGGCGTGAAGCTGACCTACATCACCCCGCGCATCGCCGGCTTCCAGCTCGGCCTGTCCTATGCGCCGGAAGCCTGCGAAGAGCGTCAGGGCTGCCTGGTCAACGAGTTCGGCCTGGACAACGACGGCCTGGGTGGCCAGCAGTTCTCCGCCGGCCTGAACTTCTCCAAGGAGTTCTCGGGCGTGTCGCTGGGCGTGTCCGGCACCTACGCCTGGACCGAGAACGAGCTGGGCGGTTCGGATCTCGACTCCTACGGCTTCGGCCTGAACCTCGGCTTCGCGGCCGGCGCCGGCGAGATCACCGCCGGTGGTTCGTACCTGATGATGGACTTCGGTGCGATCGAGATCGAGTCCTACGACGCTGGTATCCAGTACGCCCAGGGCCCGTTCACGGTCGGCGTGCAGTCGATCTGGCAGGACTACGACTTCCCGAACACGGAAGTCTGGGCGGTGTCCGTCGGTGGTGGCTATGAAGTCGCCACGGGCCTGGGCGTGTCGGCCGGTTACATCCACTACGACCGCGACTCGGGCCTGGCTGCCCAGGACTCCGACGCGTTCCTGATCGGTACCATGCTGTCGTTCTGATCCAGAACATACAGTCGAGGCGAAGGGCGGGGATTTCCCCGCCCTTTTGCTTTGCTTTTTCACGGCGCGAAACGCCCGCCGGTCTTGTCTTGGCGATTCATCCTGCCGATATTGCCGGTCGTATTCTCAGGAGACCGAAATGGGCGGGTTGATCTGGTTGGCGTCTTACCCGAAGTCCGGCAATACGTGGCTGCGGACCTTCCTGCACCACCTTCTCATCAATCCGCCGGCGCCTCTGCCACCCGATACCCTGTCGCGCTTCACCATCGGCGATCATCACCGCGCCTGGTACGACAAGGTGGCCGGCACCTCGACCTGGGGCTGGCCGGAGACGGAAATCAGCAAGCTGCGCCCGCGCGCCCAGGCCCTGATGACCGGCGCCTTTCCCGATTCCGTCTTCATCAAGACCCATTCCATGCTGGGCGAGAAAGACGGCATTCCCTTCATCATTCCGGAGGCCACTTCCGGCGGCATCTATGTCGTGCGCGATCCCCGCGACGTCGTCATTTCCGCCGCCGATCACTATGGCCTGACCATAGACGGCATGATCGAGCGCATGCGCTCCTCCTCCGCCGGGACCGGCGGAACCCAGGACTCCATCACCACCCATCAGGGCAGTTGGTCCGAACATGTGCTGAGCTGGACCCATACCCCCATGCCTGGCTTCCATGTCGTACGCTACGAGGACATGGAGCAGAAGCCGATGAAGACCTTCGGCGGCATCGCCCATTTCCTGGGCCTGAAGCCGCCGCGCGACCGGCTGGAACGGGCGATCAAATTCTCGTCCTTCAAGGTGCTGCAGAACCAGGAGGCCAAGCACGGCTTCAAGGAACGCAGCGAATTTTCCCAGAAATTCTTCCGCGTCGGCAAGTCCGGCCAATGGAAGGACAAGCTGACGCCGGAACAGGTCGCCCAGATCGAGCACGACCACGGCGAACAGATGCGACGATTTGGCTATCTCTAACCGCGCCGACTACAACTTTCGGTCAACTTGCCCCGGCCTGCCCGCCCGCCCATAATCCGCGCCAAAGAGAAGCGGCCAATGCGGGAGGACAGCATGAGCCAGGATATCTACCCCGTGCCGTCGAGCTTTGCGTCGAGAGCGAAGGTGACGGCATCGGATTACGCGTCGGGTTACCGGCGCTCGATCGAGGATCCGGTGGGGTTCTGGTACGAGGCGGGGCGGCGCCTCGACTGGATGACGCCCTATACGCTGGACGGCGTGAAGGACGTCTCCTTCGGGCCCGGGGACGTCCACATCCGCTGGTTCCACGACGGCAGGCTGAACGTCGCCGCCAACTGCCTCG
>NZ_JAKGSB010000009.1 GCF_021568905.1 Zavarzinia marina
GCGCCGCCGTGTTCGACCGCCTGCCCTTCGGACGCATCTATGCCGACCTCATGACCGGCAAGGCCCATGCCGCCAATCAGGCCGACACCATCGGCCGAAACTGGGGCGGCACCATGCTCGGACTCCCCAGCACAGATCACTTCTGCTGAGGCTTTCGTCTTCGTTGCTTTGCGTTTCCCGGATGTAACGGCCGGGATCATCGAAAAATGGGGCGCCCGGGGGCTGCCCGCATGAAGGGGGAATTGGCGGGGATGGCAGGGAACAGGAATGTCCGGCGAAAGCGCCGCCACGATCTTCGCGGCCCGCTGCTGCGCGCCGGCGTGATCGGCGCGCTGGTCGGCGGCGCCGGTTCGGCGCTTTCGGAAGTCTATGATTTCGAGAACGGCTCGACCCTGACGGTCGGCCTGACCACGACCTATCAGATCGGCATCAGGGCCGAGGACCCCAGCCCCAAATCGTTCTCGCCCGAGACCGACACGGTCGAGGTCGGCCTGTTGCAGCAGATACCGGTGCTGCCCGTTGTCTATGTCTCGACCGGCGTGCCGCGTTCCTACAATTTCGACGATCCCAACCTGAATTTCGAGAAGGGCGACCTGGTCACCAATGCGGTCAGCGCCCTATTGGAGGCCAATTACCGCTATCAGGATTACGGCTTCAACTTCAGCGGCAATGTCTTCTACGACTGGGTCTATCACTCGGCCAATTCGAACGAGACGGAATTTCCGGACGGCATCAACAAGATGGGCGGGCCGCCGGACCATTTCCCGGGCGGTACGCGCTATGCCAACGGCGGCCGCTTCCGCCTGCTGAATGCCTTCGCCTACGGCAATTTCGAGATTTTCGACACCGATCTTTCCGTGCGCGTCGGCAACCAGGTGGTGGCCTGGGGCGAAAGCCTGTTCTTCGGCAATATCTCGCTGTCCCAGGGCGTGGTGGACGTCACCCGCGCCAATACGCCGGGCGCCGAGGTGAAGGACATCCTGCTGCCCCAGCCGCAGATCTCCATGAACTGGGGTGTGACGCCCCGGATGTCGGTCATGGCCTATTACCAGCCCATGTTCGAATATAATCAGCAGGACGGGCCGGGCTCCTATTTCAGCCGTTCCGACATTATCGGGCCGGGCCGGGAATTCGCCTATGGCGCCATCAACCCCTTCCCGGACATCATCTCTCAGCTCGCCTCCGCCTGCACTCTCAGCGCCGCGATCCCGAGCTGCGACCAGCTTGCCCTGCCCAGCCAGCTCTCGCAGATCCTGTCGGACATCCTGAGTTACAACGTTCTCGGCATCGCCGACGACCAGAGCCATCGTTTCGACGTCGCCTACGCCGGCGACATCAAGCCGAACTCGGGCCAATACGGCTTCGGCATGCTCTATGACCTGACGGACAATCTGACCGCCGGTCTCTATTTCCTGAATTACCACGACAAGAACCCGGCGCCGGTCTTCAACATCTCGACCATCCTGTCGAACCCCTTCCGGGACGAGACCGTGCTCGGCGTGGTCTCCGATCTCTGCGGCGGGCTCGGGGTCGATTGCTCCGGGATCGAGGATGCGGTGACGGGCGTGGCCGACAATCTGATCGCCACGGTGGCGCCGCTTTATCTGCCCTATACCTACAACATCCGCTATTTCGACAATGTGAAGCTCTATGGCGCCAGCGCGACCACCACCCTCGGCCCGGTCAACGTCGGCTTCGAATTCGCCTATCGCCAGGGCGCGCCCATGCTGGTCGACGGCAATCTGGCCGGCATCACGGCGCCGCAGCCGGTGCGCGGCGACTACTGGCAGGTGAACCTGTCGGGTCTCTATGTCGGCGGCACGACGAAATGGTATGATTCCGTCAATCTGGTGGTCGAGGCCAGCCTCAACCACGTCGCGCGCCACGACACGCTCTACCTCTACGACGTCAACGGCGATCCGCTGCAGGACGGCAACGGCAACAACATCAACGAATTCCGCAAGCTGACGGGCGACGCCACATCCTGGGGCGTCCAGGGCCTGGCGGAATTCGGCTATACCGACGTCTTTCCGGGCGGCTGGGACATGTCGGTTCCCGTCGTCTTCGGCATCGCCTTCGGCACGCCCGCCGCCGCCGGCTCGCTCGGCGCGCTGTCGGGCTCGGGCGATGTCCGTATCGCTTCCGGGGTGAAGTTCAAGCGCCTCGGCAATCTCGAAATCAGCCTGATGTACAACGCCTTCTTCGGTTCGTACCACCGGATCGAACGGCCGATGACCGATCGCGACTATGCGGTCGCCACGGTCAAATACACATGGTGAAAACCGGCCCCGGAACGCGGGCAAGACAAGGGAGGAACAACACCATGGATCGCAGGAGTTTCGTCAAGGGCGTGGGCGGGGCGGCATTGCTCGCCGCCATGCCCCGCGTGGCCTTCGCCAAGCCGACACCGCAGGAGATCGCCAGCCTCGGCACCTCGCTGACGCCCATGGGTTCGGTCAAGGAAGGCAGCGCCGACGGCATGATCACGCCCTGGACCGGCAAGTGGAACGACGTGCCGACCGGGCTCTCGTGGGGCGGCTTCGGCAAGCCCCAGCCCGATCCCTATGCCGCCGAACAGCCGCTGTTCACCATCACGGCGCAGAACATGCAGCAATATGCCGATCGCCTGACCGACGGCCAGAAGGCGATGTTCGCGCGGAACGGCGGCACGTTCCGCATGAACGTCTATCCCTGCCACCGGGATTTCCGCCCCTCCGATTTCGTGCTCTCGAACCTGAAGCTGAACGCGGCCGAAGCGGCGGTGACGCCGGACGGCGAGGGGGTGACAGGCGTCTTCGCCGCCCCGGCCTTTCCCTTCGCCAAGACCGGGCTGGAGATGATCTGGA
Source organism: Zavarzinia marina (assembly GCF_021568905.1). Classification (GTDB taxonomy): domain Bacteria; phylum Pseudomonadota; class Alphaproteobacteria; order Zavarziniales; family Zavarziniaceae; genus Zavarzinia; species Zavarzinia marina. The sequence goes on from NZ_JAKGSB010000009.1 coordinate 2,847, forward strand.
ACGCCATCACCGTGCCGCGCGGCTTCACCCAGCGTGGCATCATGGACGAGGCGGTAGTCTATCCCGACGGCAATATCGCCTGGGGCGCCCAGAAGTGGGACATCTATGCCGCCTCCTACGATCCCTCGATCGCGCGTGGCGAATTCGACGGCGCTTCCGCCTTCGTCTTCCGCTCGACACTGAAGCCCGCGCGTAACCAGGGCGAAATCACCCTGGTCCGGGAATGGTGGGATTACGGCAATCGGCCGAGCCAGGCCTGGCAGTACATCCCCGGCACGCGCCGGGTGAAGCAGGTGCCCGAGATCGCGGGCGATTATCCCCTCGGCCCCGGCGGTTTCCATACGGTCGATGACACCAACCTCTGGACCCAGTCGCCCAAGCGCTACGACTGGGAACTGGTCGGCCGGAAGGAGATCTTCATCCCCTACAACAATTTCGGCATCGACGATCCCGCGATCAAATACAAGGACATGCTGGCGACCTCGCACCTCAATCCCGACGTGGTACGCTGGGAGTTGCACCGGGTCTGGGTCCTGAAGGCGAAACTGAAGGCGGGGCTGCGCCACGTCTATGCCGCGCGCACGATCTATATCGACGAGGACAGCCTGAACCCCATGCTGGCCGACATGTATGACGCGCGTGGCGAACTCTACCGCATGGCCATGATGACCACGTCCTACGACTATGGCAGTCGCATGACCCAGGCCCGCGTCGTCGTCTATCACGACCTGATCTCGGGCGCCTATATGGCCGATCGCCTGTCGAACGAGGTGAACGACCGCATGGCCTATAACGAGGGCGGGCGAAAGGGCGACGACTACACGCCCCAGGAACTCAAGCGCCGCGGCGTCTGACCCTGATCAGGCGGGCTTCCTGGCGTAGTGCTCCAGCCCCAGCATGGGCAGGAGCCGGCGCGTCAGGAAACCCCGCCATTCCTCTTCCTGCCGGGCCTTGGGCCCCTTGATCAGCAGGAGCGACAGGATCATGCGGATCGCGACCTCGGTGATTTCCTCGAGGTCGGCGTCCGGGATCGCCAGATCCGACAGGATCGCCCGCATGAGGAGGACGGAGAGCGCCCAGCCCTGGTCATTGCTCATGGCATCCTGCGAGACGAAGGCGTTGAGATCGGTCTGCATGATGATGCCGAGATAGGCTTCCTTCGGCAGTTCCGAAAGCCCGAACAACAACGCCTCCACGACCCGCGCCGAGGGATCGGCGATGCCCTCGACATGGGCCAGCATACGCTGGCTGAGGTTCGCCGCCGACTGCAGCATGGCCGCGCTCAGCACTTCGTTGCGGCTGGCGAAATAGCGATAGACCGTGGGCCGCGTGACCCCCGCCTGCTTGGCGATGTCGTTCAGATTGGTCTTCTCGATCCCCCATTGCCGCACGCATTCCATCGCGGCTTCCAGGATCCGCTGCTGGGTATCGTTGAAGGATTGCTGGAACGGAACGACGGTCATGGGCTCTCGGCTCGGGACGGCTGGGCCCTGAGTTTAGAGGCAGCAAGGGGCGAACGGAAGCGGGGGGCGTCGGATGGCGACGGAGCGCCCCGAAGGGCGCCCCGTCGCATTCCCGCGCGAACGTTCAGTCCAGCCCCATGCACGACGCGTAATAGCTGACCGTCGCCGGCCAGTCGGAAAACACGCCGACCACGCCGACATCCATCGCCAGCGTGTTCAGCAGTTCATACATCTGGCCGTCGCTCTCGATGATGTCGTTCAGGGGGGCGTAATACCAGCCGCCGCCGCCCGGCGCCGCCAGCGGGCCGGAGCGTTCCAGCGACCAGGTGATCAGCTTCAGGCCGGCCGCCTTGGCCGCCTCGGCATAGGCGCTGGCGACGATACGGCCGTCCTCGGCGGTGACCAGCATGTTCATCGAAGGCGCCAGATAATTGACCCCCTTGGCCTTCAGACCGGCGAAATCCTCCGCCCAGGTCTTGGGGTCCTGACCGTCGAAACCGTCCGCCATCTCGACCAGATAGACGGCATTGGCGCCGAAATCCGGCTCCGCCTCGATCCAATAGAGAACATCCGCGAGGTTGAACGACTGGGCGAAGACGTCCGCCGCCGGGATGCCGGCCGCCTTGTATTCGTCGATCAGTTTCTGGGCGTAGTCTTCCTGGGAGAAGCCGTCGAAGGGCATCTCGACCGACGGCGCCTTCAGTTCGGGCGTGAACCTGGCGCCCAGGCTCTTGAACAATTGGATCGACTCGGCATGGCTCATCAGCGTCGTCGGCTCGACGGCATAGAGATCGGTGCGCCAGCCCGCCGTGGCATCCATATAGTCCTCGACCGTGGTCGCCGCCGCGTTCTTGGCGTCCATCTTCGGAACGAGGGTCCTGAATTCCGCGAGCGTCAGTTCGGACGTCCGGCATTCGGCCTTGGCCGGCTCATCGCCCGCCGCCGGCGCGAAGGGCGTGACGCAGGTCGCCGCCAGCGGCGTCGCCAGGATGTTGGTGGTGGTGTGCAGGTCGTTCTGGGCGTGACGGCAGACCAGCTCCTTGTCCTTGGTGAAGGTCACGTCGCATTCCAGGATCCCGGCGCCCTGGCGCGCGGCGGCCACATTGGCCTCGGCCGAATGCTCGGGAAACTGCATCTGGGCCCCGCGATGGCCGATCGAGAAGAGGGTCCGCTTCACCGGCTGCCCGGCACAGGCCGCAAGCTTCGCCTTCAGCGGCCCCTCGGCCATGCGATCGATCAGATAGAGCGGGCGAACACCGACCTCGATGACGTCGGTCATGTCGGCGAGTGCAGGCAGGGCAAGGGCGGTGCCGGCGCCCAGCGCCAGCATGAGGGCGACAGTCTTCATCCGAAATCTCCCGAGTGAGCATCGTTTCGACGCTGGACTCGTACCCTGCGGAGCTTACGGTTTCGCGATGATCTCGTGACGGTTGGGGTTCGGGGGGGGACGAAAACTCAACCTCTATGCCAGGAGCGCAAGCATAACTTGGCTCACGATTTGGATGCGCTGACCTTCTGTCGGCAAAATTCGATATATAATCCGCGCTAGCGAGGTTTCCTGCAGGGATCTCACCAGTATATCGCAACTACTTCAACATCGAGAAGATTTGCGTCTTCAACTTGAGCTCCAATATCGCTCTCTTCTGCCGCGCGCCGCCTTTCTGGAGAGGACTCCGGGAGTAGCGGGATTTCAAAGCGTTTTCGAATGCTCTCGCGCAGTTCTAAGTCGGTAGATGACTCTATTGTCAGACCCGTGCTGCTTTCGATCATCGCCCTGGCAGCTGCGAACGCCGCCCTTTGCCCCTCAGCGGTGAAACCGTTGACAGGGAGGCTTGCGATCTCCCGATCCAGTTCGGAGAGTTGCTCACCGGTGAGGCAATGATTAATTTTTCCAAGCAATTTGTCTTGGTATCTAGCCAAGGCAAGAGTCAGCTTTGCTGTCGCTGATTCTATGCTTTTTTCACTTTGGCTGCTTGCCGATTGCAACATCGCGGTTCTACCAGCGATTTCTATCTGCTTGGCTAAATTTGGCGCGAGCTCCTTGAAGACGTCTGCGACCTTGATCGGGTTCCAATCGGTTTGAATGCCGTTTTTTGATAGCCGACACAGCATGGTGAACTCGTTATCGGCGAACAATATTCTGCGAATGTCTTTCCAATATGCTAGGTGTTCTGTAACGCCAACGATCCTGAGAGGTGAAAAATCGGCCTTTAGTTTTTTAGTTATATCTTTATGTACTATAAATTTCTCACCACCATGCCGTATAACAAGATAGTCGGAAACGACCCCATCTACTGGCACTAGTCCGGCTAATAATTTATTCACTATTTTGTTAGCGTTTTTTGCTTGATATAAATCGGTAAATTTAACATGTCCCATGAAAAGCGTAGGGCTTTCATCGAACATGTCGGAAAATTCGGCTACCATGGAGCTGATCTGAAAAATCCACGACGCCGACAATTTGACTCTAAATTCTACCAGATCGCCTCTCGTCAAGTCTCCAGCATTGTAAATCGCCTTCGGGAAATTACCTGAAAATAGATTTTCAAATGATTCAGCCACTTCATCGACTTCTATTGGGTGTATTTTTCGGAGATTGGGCAGCTTATGCAGTTCGCGGAAGAGCGATTGAGCGGTCGCCTTCCGCAGCGTTTGCAGGGCGTTACTATTGATGGTCTGAAATCGGGAGTTGATCTCGGCAGAAGGCAGAACCGGGCCGCTCGCCGAAATTTTTCCTCCGATTTCAGCGATTCGCTCATTCTCTATCTGCGAGGTGATATTCTCGGTTATTTCGCCCTTCTGCGAAGCCAAAAGACTGCCAAGACTGACTTCGTCCAGATAAACAAATTCTCTTAAAGGCTCCGGCGTTTCTTCAATATTTCTTCCAGACTTAAATTTCTTGCGTCCGATACACGGAAATTTAAGCTTGAACCTAAACATCTACGAGGGGCTTTCCGTTTTGCGATCGGGGCGGCGGGCAACCCGTTCGTAAGCTTGGGCCATATCTTCGCCAGCTATCCGCGTGCGCCTATCTGATGCGGCTATGATGGCGGCTTCCGTCCATATTGATGTTAGGCGAGCTGCCGACCAATCATGCGATCGTCGGGCAATATCGAGGAATGGAAGGTCTTCAGAACATTGGATTCTACGAGCGCCGATTTTGAGAATTTCAAGGCGATCTGAAAGAGTTGGAAGTCCGAACTCGATTTCCCAGTCGAAGCGGCCAGGTCGAGTCAGAGCTGGATCGAGGGCGTCGGCTCTGTTCGTGGCGGCTATGACAACTGTTGCGTTTTGGCTGGAGTCGAAGCCATCCATTAGAGTTAGAAACTGCGCTACGAGTCGACGAGATGCTTCGTGTGAGGCTCCGGTTCTGCTTTCCGCAATACTGTCTATTTCATCAAAGAAGATGATCGATTTCCCCGAGTCCGAGTGTTTTGCGTGATAGAAGATTTTTCGGAGCAAATCTTCGGTATCGCCAACCCATTTGCTGACGATCGATGGGCCGCTTATATCGTAAAAATTCGCACCGGCCTGGTTTGCGATGATCCGAGCAAGATGTGTTTTCCCGGTTCCTGGGGGGCCGGTGAAGAGAATGCCCTTGACTGGGCGGGCTCCAATCTTTTCGAGTTCGGCGTGACGTTCAAGCTGGGTCTCGATGAGTTCCTTTGCTCGAATGACCACATTCCGGTACCCGCCAAAATCATCGAACGTTAAATCACCGCTTTGAGGTCTGACCAAAAACGAAGCCGGGGAAATTTGTTCGTCCGCAGGATGTTGAAGAACCCGGATCGGCTCCTGCGCGACCACGCGGCAGATTTCCGACGTCGGACCGTCGATTTCGACGGTAAAGTCGGGCTTCACTTCTAAATTACTCGGATTTCCCAAGACCAGAAGGGTGTTTCCAGATTCTCCGAGTATAGTTCCGTCGTTCAGAATCGCTCTGATAACGGAAATATGTAGAGAGCGAGGCCAAACTTCTTCCGGTAATACTGTCCATTTTTCGTTATTGGACAAGATGACACTATTTTTCTTCAACTTGGAAAGTTCAGTATTCGTCAGACGAGCAGTTTTTCCATCAGCATATCTGACGAAAATTGTGCTAAATTCTTCGTCGATATGGATAATGCGGAAAAGATCCCCCTTGATCTCGTCACTGTCAGATTGGCGCATACAACCAAGTCCGTACTTTCGCAGAATGCGGTGAAAGTAGCATCTATGAGATCATTTGCGATAGAAATGGAAACCCTCGAACAGTTCCCCAATTTGATACGTTAGAGAACGAGTGCTCTCAGGCGCCTTTTTAACGTCCACTCTTATCGGTGGAAAGTTAAGAGCGGACGGTTTCCAACCGGCCCAGTCCCGATCACGCGAGCGCAAATACAAAGCTGACTATGCTGCAAGACCGGTGGCCATTACGAAAGGCTACCTATGTTGCAATGCATGCGAGAAGTTTGGCCCGAAATGCAGCGGCACGGCAAGAGGCTATCTAAAAGATGGGACTATTTGTGCGGCAATCGGCGGCCAATGGCGGAGGGAAAGAACTCACCCTCTAACTCTCTGATAAGCCATGGCGAATCGCCCACAACACCCGCCCACTTCCAAGCATTTCCTCGTATGCGCACCATTACGCAGTTCGCAAACGCGAGTGGCCAGCCGCGCTAATGCGGACATTTCACGTAGCCCTGCTCACCATTGCGCAACAATCTGACTGGTTTGTGCAAAGAATAGCGCTCACGAGTGAATCCAGGAGAATCGTGGCGAATTGCTTCGTAAATCTTGGAGGGAGAGAGACAGGGGTCCAACGTTCTCTGAGCGCGAGACGATCCAGGATGCCTCCGCCTTCGGTCGAAGCCGATAGGCGTTCCATCCCTTAACAGCCAGCGCGGTATCCGCCACCATCCCGGAAGGTGTCGCCCTCAAACAGGATGACACTGGCGCCGCCAACGAAATTGAGCTCGTACCGGTAGCTCAACAGCATCTAACCGAGCGCGGTCGCGCTCGCGCCAAGAGCCCTGAAAATGGGTGGAGAACCCGACGACAAAGTAGAGGCCCATGCTCAATGCCAGTCGTCGACGGTGGGCAGACTCGATATCGATCGCGCCCGCCGTGTGTCCGGCGACATAGCCCGGCATCAAAGGCAGGACTCAGGGCGAGACGAACGACACCGCGCCGGCCAGAAATGGGGCCGTCAGGCCGATGCCGGAGGGTCGAGGGGCTCGCTCCTTTGAGAGGTTGCCGGGAATGCCATGGCAAAATGAAAGCTGGCGAGCGGAACGACGATCCATTGCAGGACCGGGCTGACGCCGGCGCCGAGAACGGGGATCACCGGCATCAGGTCGCGATAGGCCCATGCCTGGCGCACCTCGATATTTAGCCATTCGCTGAAAATCGTGTAGGCAAGCCCGAAGGCCACAGTCCCCGCGACGACCGGAAGCCGGCGTTCGGTTGGCCATGCCCCATTCCCGAGAAGGAACAGGGAAAGCATGAGCGCGCTCAGGGCGATGAGAATATCGCCACCGGTGCAGTGAGCTGCAGCGAAAACGATTTCCCCCGCCGAGCCGGTTTCCCACAGCGTATAGAGCGGCATGTGGGCGAACTCCCAGACCAGGTTCGCGGCGGCGACAAAGGCCATGTAGCGGCGCAGCGCCGAAAGCCAACCGATAGATCTTTCACCGCGCACTCGGTCCATGTCCGAATGGACGCCGGTCATCGGAACAGCCCCTTCACGCTGTCCCACCAGCCAGCCTCTGTCGGCTTGGATGGGCGAGAGGGGGCGTTGGTCAGCCCGTTGATGTAAAGCACCAGGTTCAAGGGCTCGAAGCGCAGGCCGTGGAACCTGGCGGCGAACCGGCTGCCACGGTCGATCACATGCGTGACGACGCCATGCAACTGCTGCCCGTCATCCTGCGGCTGGAACCTGACGTTATAGGTCTCCGAGAGCTTTCGCGTCGCGTCCTCGGGATCGCCCGGGCGGCGGGTCAGGAACATCCAGTTGCGCGGGTCGAGGCCGTGCGCCCCGCCATAGCTCTTCAGGACATCCGCGGTATCGACCTCGGGATCGGTCGTCACCGTGATGAACTGGACCATGTCCTTCATCGGCGTGGCGTTGATCTTCGACTGAACGTCGGCGATCAGGGCGGAGTGCAGGGGACAGACATCCGCGCAGCCGGCAAGGACGAAGTTCAGCACGACGATCCTGTCGGCGAAGTCCGACAGCCTGACGATAGTGCCATCGGCATCGGCCAGTTTGAAGGGCGGGGCCGGGCTGTCGATGGGCTGAAAAAACTGCTCTTTGCTGCCCATGACCCGGTCGAGGTCGGCGCCCGGATGGTGCGCCATTGCCGGCATGGCGAAGGCAAATGCACCGATCAGAACAGCGGTTAATCGTGCGAGACTCATATCTTCTCCTCGAACATCCCTGCGGTCGATGACGCCGGTCGGCGACATCACTTCTGTCGGTTCCGCGGCAGTGGGCTTGCATCCGTCTCGCCATGGGTCGCGCAAGACTTTGCCCCGCCGCCGCGCATGCACAGGCCGAGGGCGCACATCGCGGCGCAGGGCGCGAGGCTGATCAGGACCGGCGCCGCGCCGACGGCCGTCAGCCAGTTCCAGTTCAGGGCAAGTCCTGCGGCGAGCGCCCCGAGGCCGACAAGCAGGACAATCCGACGTTTCGACAGCCAGGGCACCCTGAGGAACAATGGGACGCGCGGAGTTGGAGTTGTGGCGGGCCGTTCCGTGGTCATCGTCTAGATTCCTTTCCTGTGTGGTCGGAGATGACGCTCTCGAAGAAGGCGACCATCTCCTGCGTGTCCCATTCGGCCGGTCCGATCAGCCGGCCGAGTTCCCGCCCGTCCGGGGCGATGAGCAATGTCTCCGGGAGGCCGTAGATCCCGATGTCGCGCGATGCTTTCATCGTCTCGTCGATGACGATGCCCAGATGTTGGATGCCGATCTTATCGAAGAACCGGCGGACGACATCCACACCGGCGCGATCTATCGACAGGGCCACGACCTCGAAGCGCTCGCCGCCGAGACTTGCCTGAAGGCGGTCCAGTGTCGGCATCTCGTGGCGACAAGGGGCGCACCAGGTGGCCCAGATGTTGAGAAGGACGACCTTGCCGCGCCAGCGGTCGAGCGTAAGCGCGTTGCCGTTCTCATCGGCGAACGAGATTGCGGCGAGCGGCTGCGGCGTGTCGTGCAGCGGGACGGCATTCGGCCCGTCCGCCATCGTCGCGGTCGAGACGAGCAGTGCCAGCAGGAACCCGAGCGCAGGCAGGGGTTTTACTGGCTCGCCTCCCTTTCGCGGCGGCTCATCTCGGCCTGGTATTGCTGCTCCCGCTCCGGCCAAGAGCTCTTGATGAAGTCCAGAACCGCGTGGATATCCTCGTCGGACAACACGCCAGCGAATCCAGGCATGTCGCTCTGATAGCCGCCGCCGACGACCGCGGCGGGTCCTTCCTTGGTGATGCGGAACAGGACACCGTCAGAGTGGTGCCACGTGTGTCCCGAAGCGTCGTGCGGCGGCGCGGGCAGGCGACCCGACGGCAGGCGGCTCTTCCAGTCCGGCTGGCCTTCGAGCTTCGCGCCGTGACATGAAGCGCAGTTCGCCGCGTAGATCGCGCGTCCGCGGTCGAGCCGTTCAGCGGATGCCTCCGTCGGGCCACTTTGATCAAACCTGACCCAGAGCAGCCCGGCCACGGCGCTTCCGCCGAGCAACATCGTGGCGCCAATAATGGCGCGGTTCATCAGCGTTTGCCCCCGAAGAGGTATTTGACCAGCGCCGCAATCCCGAGGACGAGCAGGACGATCACGAGCAGCCAGACAAGGCCCATGCCCCACATCATCATGCCGCCCATGCCGTCCATCATCCCCATGCCCATACCGGTCGGAGCGTTGTTCATCGGAAAATCTCCCTATTCGACCGCGTATACGGACGGCTTGCCGTCACCCACGGCGTAGATCGTAAAAGGTTCGGTCTTGGCGCCGCTCATGCCGGGTGATCCCATCGGCATGCCGGGCAAGGTCACGCCCTTGATGTCCGGATGCTCCGAGAGCAGGCGATTGACGGTCGCGACAGGCACATGGCCGCTCACCACATAATCGTCGATGAAGGCGAGGTGGCAGCCCTGGAAATCGTCCGGGATGCCGGCCTCGCGGCTCATGGCGACCAGTTCATGGGTCGGCTTGACGCTCACGGTGAATCCGTTCTCACGCAGATAGTCGGCATAGCTTTCGCAGCAGCCGCATTGCGGGTTCTTGTAGAGGCTCACTTCCTCGGCGACCGCGAGAGATGCGTTCGTGATGTAGACGCCGGCACCGAGGACGGCTGCGGCGAGGGCGGCGACGATGATCTTGTGCATTATGGTTCTCCTTGAATCTCTAGATCAGACAACGCGGATGACACCCATCATCCCGCCAGCCTGGTGTTCGAGGATGTGGCAGTGGAACATCCAGTCGCCGGGATTGTCGGCGACGAAGGCAATCTCGACCTTCTCCCGTGGCGCCATTAGCACCGTGTCCTGCCATTCGCGGTGCGGCGTCGGCTCGCCGTTGCGCGAGATTACCCGGAAGGAATGGCCGTGCAGATGGATCGGGTGGTGCCACGCCGTCGCATTGGTCATGGCGATCACATGCGAACCATCGCGTTCGAGCGTCAGCATCGGGTCTAGCACATGGCCTTCGGCGGCCTTGCCATTGACGAACCAGATGCCATTGCCGTGCATCATGCCCATCATGCCGCGCATCATCCCGCCGCCCATTCCCCTTGATGTTCCTTCGCCCATGCTGCCGCCCATCTCGGCCATCACCATTCCGCCCATCATGCCGCCGTTGAAGATCACCTCGTGGCGGAGCGCCGCAGCGACATTTGGTTCGCGCAAGGGATTGGCGGGCAGGACGATCGGCCAGTCAGGCATGGTGTCCCTAAACGCTGTCTCACCGTAGGCGAGGTCGACCAGCCGGTATTCGAGGTCCCGATAGAAGCGGTCAATGACCGAGACCCGACTGCCGGGCTCGCCCATCATGTCGAGAATGATGTCGGCCCGCATCGCCGGTCCCAGTACGACGAGGCCGCCCATTGGCGCGTGCGGCGTTACCGGCTGGCCGTCGAGCGCGATGACCGTCGGTGTATGGCCTTGGAAGTCGAGGCTGAAGATGCGCGCGTTCGCGGCATTGATGAGCCGCAGCCGGATGCGCTCGCCGCTGCGCACCGGACGCGCGTCCGGCACGCGACCGTTGATGGTGACGGTGTTGCCGATCCGGCCATTGTGGCTCATGTCATGGCCGTTACCGAAATCGTTGGAGATCTCGGCAGACTTCGTGAGCCGCCAGTCGTCGAGCACCCAGACGAGTTCCCGATCGACTTTTGGCGGTTCGGGCTCTTCGACGATCAGCGGCCCGTACAGGCCGCGGCCGACCTGCTCGAAGCTGCGCTGATGCGGGTGATACCAGAAGGTGCCGGCATCGACCGCGTCGAACTCGTAGACGAAGGTTCCGCCCGGCGCGATCGGCGGCTGGTTGAGATGCGGCACGCCATCCATGGCGTTGGGGACCCGGAGCCCGTGCCAGTGGACTGTGGTCTCTTCGGCAAGCCCGTTCTCGACGGTAATCCGAAGACGCTCGCCCTGACGAACGCGGATTTCAGGTCCGGGGACGGTCTCGTTATAGCACCAGGCGGGCGTCTCGCCGTGCGGCTCCGGAACGAGCCGCGCCCGTCCCGGCGCGGCCCGCAAGGAGAACTCCCGGACGCCGGCCGCACGTGCGGGCAACATAAGGCCAGGCATGCTCAGGCTTGCAGCGCCGGCGGCGCACGCCTTCAGTAAAGTTCGGCGCGATAGCGCCAAGGTCATCGGTGACATGGTTCGCTCTCATCTGATTTCCGCTGTGCTTCAGATGTACAGACACTGTCTGCACAGGCATTGAGCAGCGACTGCCCGCGCGATTGCCCGGGAAGCGCAGCAGGGCGCAGCGGTCGGAGCGCACCCCGACCGGCGTCCGATCAGATGAGCGTTCGGGGAGGGTAGGGTTCGGGCGGACCTGTCCGTCCGACAAGGTTGTAAAAGGCTCGGACCGACGGTGTTAAACCTGTCACCGCTGGGACACCGCCCTCCGGACTGAGATTGGCCAGAACCGGAGCGACGCAGACCATGTCACAGTCAAGCCCGCCCTCGTCCCCGTCACTCTCGGAGCCGCAGCCCTGACAGTCGGCCATATCCATGGCGCCGCCATCGGCGAGCGCCATCTTGATCGACATGGTGGTTGTGCTCGCCGCGTGCGCGACCGAACCCACCGCGAATGCGGTGAGCAAGGCGAACACGAATATCCGTACGAGCTTGACCATCATGTATTCATAGACCGCCGCAGAATTCTTGTCGAGTTCCAAGGTGTCACGCCTTCTTGAGGACCTTACCCGGCGCAGCAGAAGAGCTTGGCCACGTCCTTGTCGAAGGTCTGGGCGGCGAGTTTAAGGCCCTCGACCGTGGTCAGGTATGGAAAGATGGTCCCGGCCAGCGCCTTGGCGGTCATGCCGAACTTAAGCGCCAGCGCCAGCGTCTGAATGCTGTCGGTGCCCTCGGGCGCGAGGTCTGACCGTCCGGCAGACGGTCGGTGTTGGCGCCCGCCACCAGCTTGATCAGTCCGCGCGTGTCGCGGGCTGCCCGTGCGCGTGGCACATGGTCGAGCGGCACGATGGATGTCTTGACCTCATGGCCGGCGGCTCTCGCCGCGGCCTCGCTCAGGCCGACGCCCGCCACCTGCAGGTCGGCGAACACCACCCAGGGCATGGTGCTATCGTCCTAGGCGAGACTATTCCCGTAGAGCGCATTGAGCGCCGCGAGCTTGGCCCCGCAGGCGGCCATGTAGACGAACTGGTTGCGTCGCAGCGGCACGGCATCCATTTGATGATTTGATGAGGTAGAACCGTTGACCTGCCAGAAGCATCATGCTAGCCAAGCTCCATGGGAAGTACCTTCTTCACGCTGGGTGATGGTATGAGGCGCCTATTAGGCGCACTCGTCGCTGTGGCATTTCTCATGGCGAGCGTCGGCATTGGCCACTCCATGCCCGCATCAGGTCCCCATGACCATCCGGTCGAGACCACATCGCCCCATGCGGACGACAGTCATGCGCGCGTCTCGCAAGTGGAGGATTGCGGCGAAACCGCAGCACAGCAGGACCAAGGGCAGCCCGCGACGCACGGGACCCTTGGAAACTGCTGCGTCGTCGCTTGCTCTCCGACTGTTATCGTCGCCGCCATTGCGGAAGTCGCCGTCATCACCTTTTCCGGGATACGGCTGGGTGTTCATGTAGACCGGTTCGCCGGCTCGAATGCCCCGGACGGCCTTTTCCGTCCTCCCCGCGCTCGCGTCTGATCTCCGCGCGGCTGCCCTGATGGGGCGGGGATCGGACATGGCGAGACCTTCTCGTCTCTACTGACGCAAGAATTTCGTTCGTTCGAGCGTAGTAGGTCCGGAAGTGCGCTTGCGCACGGCCCGTCTTCCTTTCAATCGGCTGTTGCCGCCTGGAGATTTGCTCCCGGGCTATGGAGATCTGCGCCCTTAATCGGCCACCGTTCTCACATCAACGCAACAACGAACAGGATTCTCAGATTATGTCGAACACACTCCCGAACCTCCTCCGCATTTCCCTTCTCGCTGGCTTCACGACTATCGCCGCCGGTGCCGCTTCCGCATCTCCCGGTCATAGCCTGCCGTTCGGCGAGCCAGCTAAAGCCGAGCAGGCCACGCGCACCGTGACGATCACCATGCGCGACAACCTGTACGAACCCGAAAGTCTGACCGTAAAGCCTGGCGAGATCGTCCGCTTCGTGCTCGTGAACGAAGGCGAGCTCCTTCATGAGTTCAACATCGGCACCCCCGCCATGCACGCCAAGCACCAGGAAGAAATGGCGATGATGATGGAACACGGAATGCTAACGCCGACGGGCATGAACCACGATATGTCGAAGATGGACCATTCAGAGATGGGCGGCATGAACATGGGCGATATGAAGCATGAAGACCCCAATAGCGTATTGGTTGAGCCCGGCAAGACGGCCGAACTGGTCTGGAAATTTACGCAGCCGACTGAACTGGAGTTCGCCTGCAACATCCCGGGTCACTACGAGTCCGGTATGGCCGGCCCCATCAACTTTACGAAGTGAACGGGAGGAGCAGACGATGAACAAACCAATCTCTGGCTTCTCGCGACGGGACGCGCTCAAGCTCGCCGGAGCGGCGGGAATTGCAGGTACCCTCGTGGTCTATCCCGGACGTCGCAGCTTTGCGTCCTCGACGAAGGAGTACACCCTGAACGTCGAAACAGGCCGCATCGCCGTCGATGGCGTCAGCAGTAACGCCATCCTGATGGGCGGTTCTGTGCCGGCGCCGACAATGCGCTGGCGGGAGGGTGACGAGGTCGTGGTCTATGCGACCAATCGGCTCGATGTGCCCACGTCTATCCACTGGCACGGCCTCCTCATCGAAGGCGTGATGGACGGCGCGCCAGGTTTCAACGGCTTTGTCGCCATCCAGCCCGGCGAGACCTACACCTACCGCTTCAAGCTACGCCAAGCCGGCACCTATTGGTACCACAGCCACTCCGCGATGCAGGAGCAGCAGGGCATGTACGGCGCCATCGTCATCGAGCCGTCCGGGCGCGAGCCGGTGCGCGCGGATCGCGATTATGTCGTGGTCCTTTCGGACCATACTCAGGAAGATCCAAAGCGCGTGCTGTCTAACCTGAAAGCTGATGCCGGGTACTACAATTACGGGAAAAGAACCCTCATCGACTTTTTTCGAGACGCAAGCCGCGACGGGTTCAATATCGCTCTGAAGGACCGCCTAGATTGGGGCGAAATGCGGATGGACCCGACCGACCTCGCGGATGTCACCGGATATACCTTCCTAGTCAACGGCCGTGGACCGCAAGACAACTGGACCGCTCTTTTCAAGCCCGGTGAGCGTGTCCGCCTCAGATTCATCAACGCATCCGCCATGAGCTTCTTCGACGTCCGCATACCGGGCCTTCCCATGACCGTGTTCTCGGCCGATGGGCAGAATGTCCAGCCGGTTCGGGTCGACGAGTTCCGCTTTGGCGTCGGCGAGACATACGACGTCATCGTGCTTCCACGCGATGACAAGGCGTTCACGATCTTCGCAGAGCCGATCGATCGTTCGGGCTATGCCCGGGCGACGCTGGCGCCGCGTGAGGGTATGGAGGCTGCTATCCCCGAACAGCGACCGCGCACGATCCTCAGCATGGCGGACATGGGCATGGCACACGGTGGCATGGACCACGGTTCGATGACGGGGATGGATCATGGCTCGATGGCGGGCGGCGCCATGTCCGGTGGCGCGATGGCTGGCATGGACCATAGCAAGATGGGCGGGGCTCCCATGGCTGGCATGGACCACGGCGCCATGGGTCATGGCGGAGCCGCGGCGGAGGGAGGAGAACGCCGCCCCTTCGGTTGGGCCGACGCAAGCACGCCGCCGGGGGCGAAGGCTCTGGACTACGCGGATCTGAAAGCGTCGACCCCGAACCCGGACGGCCGTGAACCGAATCACGAGATCGAAGTGCGGCTGACAGGCATCATGGAACGGTACATGTGGAACCTGAACGGCCGTCCCTTCGGGAAGGACGAGCCGATCCGTGTGGCCTACGGGGACCGGGTGCGCTTGAAGTTCGTCAACACGACGATGATGGCGCACCCAATGCACCTGCACGGCATGTTTGTCGAACTGGAGAACGGCCAGACCGACAGGAAGCCGCGCAAGCACGTTGTCGTGGTACCTCCCGGCAAGACCGTCTCTGCGGTGTTGACGGCGAACGAGCCGGGCGACTGGCCGTTCCATTGCCACCTTATCTATCACATGGAAGCTGGGATGATGACGCGTTTCATCGTCGAGCCGAAAAGCGCGTGAGGCAGAACGATGAAATCGATGATTGCACGATACAATTCTCGGCAGGAACTTGCGTTCCTTGCCGGTTTTCTCCCCGCCGTGTTCCTGTTCGGCCCGGCCCAGTCCGCCGAGCCCGGTCAGCTGTTCACCTTCTTTCAGGCCGAGCAATTCGAATACAGGGCTAACGATGGGCACGACAGTCTCAACTGGGATGCCCAGGGCTGGATCGGGAACGACGACCACAAGGCCTGGCTCAAAACCGAAGGCGAGAAACCGACGGATGGACGACTGGAGAAGGGAGAGATCCAGCTCCTCTACAGCCGCCGGATCTCCGACTTCTTCGATGCGCAGGCGGGTGTACGCTACGACATCGAACCCGGCCCCGAACGGGGATTCGGCGTCTTCGCCCTGCAGGGACTGGCCCCTTATTGGTTCGAAATCGATGCCTCCGCGTTCGTCAGCAACGAAGGCGAGGTTTCGGCTCGTTTCGAGGCCGAGTACGACCTCCTGATCACACAAAAGCTGATCCTGCAGCCAACGACAGAGGTCAACTTTGCAGTCCAAAGCGTCCGGGAGAGGGGCATCGGCTCCGGCATCAACGATGTCGAACTCGGGCTTCGCCTCCGCTATGAAATCGAGCGGAAGTTCGCGCCCTATATCGGCATAAGTTGGGAGCGAAAGATCGGCGAGACGGCTGACATTGCGCAGGATGAAGGAGAGGATATCGACACCCTTTCTTTCGTCACTGGCATTCGTTTCTCGTTCTAAGCAGGAGATTGGTATGCTGCCAAGAAATTTATTCGCTTTCGCCACCATACTGCTGCTCGGTACTCCGGCGGCGGCTGACGAAGTGCGCATGGAGATGCGCAATCAGTCTGGAAGCGAGCGGTTCGTCTATGAGCCGGATTTCATCCGGGTATCGCCGGGCGATACGGTCGTCTTCGTCCCCATCGACAAAGGCCACAATGCCGTCTCCATCGGCGGGTTTGGCACCGGCGCCGATCAGTCGATCAATGTCGGCTTCAACAAGGAGGTATCGGTCACCTTCGACAAGCCCGGCATCTACGGCGTGAAATGCACGCCCCATGTCGGGCTCGGCATGGTCGGCATCATCGTCGTAGGCGAGGTCGAGGTGCCGGAGGCAGCGCGCGCGAGCATCGCAAAGCTTCCGCCTAAGGCACGCCAGCGGCTCGAATTGCTGCTCGGACAGGTCGGGCGTTCCTGATGTCCGTGGCCCGAACAGAGCAGGAGGGGCGCCTAAAGTGCGCCCCTCCGTCTCCATCGACGGAGGTTAGTCCAACACTGGATGGTGCGCGACCCGGCAAGCGGCGGCTGGGACAGGTCCTCAGAGTGTTGGTCGCTACCGTTTCTCTCAACCTTCTTGCGGGCCTTGAAAGTGTCTATGCCGACGCCCCGACGCTGTCGTTGGGGGACCAGGTCCAGGTCGAGACCGCCTATGCCACAAGCGGTCCTGCAGGAAGTTCGACGGAAGTTCGGTTCCGACTGGTAAACGAAAGCGGCACAACCGTCGTGCTATTGGGGGTGAGTTCCCGGATCGCCGAAAACTCAAGACTCATCGCCCGAATCGGAGCCTCGGACACCACTGAACTCCAATCGATCAGCGTGCCTGCAGGGGAAGTACTCGATCCACGACTTCGCACCTTTGGTATGAGCTGTCTCCTCTACGCAATAAGCTCGAAACGGGGGACGTCTTCGATCTTGAACTCGATCTTGTGAATGCGCGCGTTATGACAGACGTTCACGTTCACTAACTAAGAGGAACCCTAAAATTCGCCTGACCAACGACGTGCGAAGGGATTGTCCGATAAGAGAAATCTGTGCAAAGAGTATGGGTCGCCGATGACAGAAGAATACCAGAAAGAGAGCATCAGCCTTTCCGGAGCGGTGGCTATGGGCACCGGCGTCATGATCGGTGCGGGGATCTTCGCGCTTACGGGACAGATTGCGCAACTGGCCGGACCGCTCTTTCCGCTGTCATTCGTTGTCGGCGCGGTCGTGACCGCGTTCAGCGCCTACACCTACATCAAGATGTCGAACGCTTATCCGTCGGCAGGCGGCATCGGGATGATCCTGAAGAAAGCCTACGGGCCGACGACAGTTGCGGCGGGTGCGGCGCTGCTGATGGCGCTTTCGATGGTCATCAACGAAAGCCTCGTCGCCCGGACGTTCGGCACCTACGTGTTGCGCGGTTTCGGCGCCGACCCGGACAGCTTCCTGGTTCCCTTGCTAGGAGTCGGGCTCATCGTCTTCGCCTATCTCGTCAACGTCTCGGGCAACCGATCGGTCGGGCTGTTGTCCATCCTCATGGCTGTGCTCAAGGTCGGCGGCATCGCGTTGTTCGGCGCGGCAGGCCTCTGGGCCAGCGGCATTTCCTTCGAGGCGACGGGTGGGGACACGGGTGAAGGCGGTTTCATCGCCTCGGTGGCGCTGTCGATTCTTGCCTTCAAGGGGTTCACGACGATCACCAACAGCGGAGCGGAGGTCACGAATCCGCACCGCAACGTGGGTCGGGCCATCGTCTTTTCCATTGCGATCTGCGTTGTCGTTTATCTGCTCGTCGCGTTCGCCGTCGGATCGAGCCTGCCGCTCGATAGAATCGTGGAGGCCAAGGACTATGCCCTGGCCGAGGCGGCCGAGCCGGCGCTCGGGCAAACCGGCTTTTACCTGACGGTGGCTCTTGCCGTCGTGGCGACTGCTTCTGGCCTGATTGCGAGCGTCTTCGCGGTCTCTCGCATGTTGGCCATGTTGACGGACATGAAGATGATCCCGCACAGCCACTTTGGCATGTCGGGCGCGATCAAGGACCACACGCTCGTCTACACCGTCGTCATCGCCGGCTTCCTGACAGTGTTCTTCGACCTTAGCCGGATCGCCTCGCTCGGCGCATTCTTCTATCTCGTAATGGACATCATTATTCACTGGGGCGTCTATCGGACGCTCCGCAAGGACATCGGAGCACGCGGCGGGGTGTTGCTGACCGCGATCGCGCTAGACACGGTGGTTCTGGCGGCCTTTGCGGCAATGAAGTGGCAGACCGATCCGCTGATTGTCGTACTTGCCATTGTAGGCATGATGGCGGTGTTCGTGTTCGAGCGTGTTTTCCTCGCGCGCAATCCTGCCCCCGAAGGTGCGCACGACCACCATTAAAGTGCTTGAGCTTCCAACGAGTGGACGCCGCAAGCTGAAACGAATTACCGAAAGGCTGGCAGACCATGGAGCACGATCATCATCACGCAGCGCCCGACATACCGGCGGGAGCGAACACTGCAACGGACCCGGTTTGCGGGATGACGGTCGCGATCAAGCCGGACGGACGTCGCGCCGAGTTCCAGGGCAAGACCTTCCATTTCTGCTCGGAGAAATGCCACACGAAGTTCAAGGCCGATCCTTGGTTCTATGCCTCAGGCCGCGCGGCCAGTCAAAAGAAGGCAGCCCCGGCCAACGTCCAGTACACTTGCCCGATGCATCCCGAAATCGTGCGCGATGCGCCGGGTTCATGCCCGATCTGCGGCATGGCGCTGGAACCGATGGTGCCTTCGGACGAGCCAAGTGAAGAGCTGACGGATTTCACTCGCCGGATGTGGATCTCAGCGGCTGCCGCAGTACCGCTCATCATCCTGACCATGGGCGAACTGGTGGCGCTGCCGGTACGCGACTGGATCGGGCACCAGATGGCCAGCTACCTCGAGTTCGTGCTCGCCACGCCGATCATCCTCTGGGCGGCGCTTCCATTCTTCCGGCGCGGCTGGGATTCGGTCGTGAACCGCAGCCCCAACATGTGGACGCTGATCAGCATCGGTGTGGCGGCGGCATACCTCTACTCGATCGTCGCCACCTTCCTGCCGGGTGTGTTTCCCGAAGAGTATCGGATGGGCCACGGCGTCGGCACCTACTTCGAGGCGGCGGTCGTGATCGTGGCGCTGGTCTTCGTCGGCCAGGTTCTCGAACTGCGCGCGCGCGAACGCACCGGGGATGCGATCCGCGCACTTCTGGACCTCGCGCCGAAAACCGCGCGGCGCATTCTGCCGGACGGCACCGAATACGACGCTCCGCTGGAAAACATCATGGAGGGCGATCGGCTTCGCGTGCGCCCGGGCGATGCTGTCCCTGTCGACGGGACGGTGATCGAGGGGCGATCCTCGCTGGATGAAAGCATGCTGACCGGCGAGTCGATGCCGGTTGAGAAAGGTCCGGGGGATGCGGTGACCGGCGCCACGATCAACAAGAACGGCTCTCTGGTGATCGAGGCCGGCAAGGTCGGGTCCGATACCGTGCTGGCGCAGATCGTCTCGATGGTGTCGAAGGCGCGGCGGTCCCGCGCGCCGATCCAGGGGCTGGCCGACCGCGTGTCGGCGGTCTTCGTGCCAACCGTGGTCGTCATCGCCATCATAGCCTTCATCGTCTGGATGATCTTCGGCCCGGAACCCGCGCTAGTCTTCGCCATAGCATCCGCCGTTTCAGTCCTCATCATTGCCTGCCCCTGCGCTCTGGGGTTGGCGACGCCGATCTCCATCACCACGGCAGCGGGGCGAGGCGCACAGGCGGGCGTGCTGATCAAGGACGCCGAGGCGCTGGAGCGTATGGCGGGTGTCGATACGCTCATCGTGGACAAGACCGGCACCCTGACCATGGGCAAGCCGAAGCTGACCGACACCGTGGCGCTTGGGGAGGTCACTGAGATTGACCTGCTGTCGCTGGCTGCGGCCCTGGAGCGCGGCTCTGAACACCCCCTGGCAGAGGCGATCGTCGAGGGCGCCGAGGCGCATGACGCCCCGCGTCAGGAGGCCAAGGACTTTGACGCCGTCACCGGCAAGGGCGTACGTGGCAAGGTTGGCGAACGCGAGGTGGCGCTCGGCAATGCCGCGATGATGCGGGAGATGGGTCTGGACACGGCAGCGGCCGAAGCTAAGGCCGACGCTCTGCGCGTCGAGGGCAAGACGGCCATGTTCGTGTCGGTCGACGGCGCGCTTGCCGGCATCGTGGCGGTGGCCGACCCAATCAAGGACAGCACCGCGGAAGCGATCAAGGAACTTCACGCCCAAGGGCTGCGCGTCATCATGGCGACGGGTGACAACGAGCGCACGGCGCAGGCAGTGGCGGGCAAGCTCGGCATCGACGAGGTGCGCGCGGGCATCCTGCCCGAGGGCAAGAAAGACCTGATCGACCAGTTGCGCCGCGATGGCCACAAGATCGCGATGGCGGGCGACGGGGTGAACGATGCGCCCGCGCTGGCCGCCGCCGATGTCGGCATCGCCATGGGAACCGGGGCCGATGTGGCGATGGAAAGCGCGGGCATCACCCTGCTGGGCGGCGACCTGATGGGCATTGTCCGCGCGCGCAAGCTAGCGCGCGCCACCTTGCGTAACATCAGGCAGAACCTGTTTTTCGCCTTCGCCTACAACGCGCTCGGCGTGCCGGTCGCGGCGGGGCTTCTTTACCCGGTCACCGGGATGTTGCTGTCGCCGATGATCGCGGCGGCGGCAATGAGTCTGTCCTCCGTTTCGGTGATCACCAACGCCCTGCGGCTCCGGCAGATAGACCTCTGACCGCATAAAAAAACGTCCAATCTGGAAAGGTAAACCAGATGACTCCAGATGCTCTTTCTCGGCGCGCGATCCTGATCGGCGGAGCAGCATTGCTGGCTGCATCGCCGCTGAGGACCCTCGCGCAGGGCTTCGGACCGGCGATCCATGTGATGAAGGACCCGAATTGCAGCTGCTGCTCGGCTTGGATCGAGATCCTCGAGAACGTTGGCTTTACCGTCACGACCGAGCCGAGCGCCGGGACTCTTCTGATGCGCTACAAGCTGGACAACGGCATTCCGCAGGAGATGGTCTCCTGCCATACGGGCCGCGTCGAGGGCTACATGATCGAGGGCCATGTCCCTGTCGCCGAGATTCGTCGCCTGCTGGATGAGCGCCCTGACGCAGTGGGCCTCGCAGTGCCCGGTATGCCCTACGGATCGCCTAGCATGGGGCCGGAAAGCGAACGCGAAGCCTATGACGTGTTCCTCGTTCGGGGCGGCGGATCGACCGAAGTCTTCACCAGCTACGCTGCCGCGTGACCTTGAAGCTGCAATTTCGCTCCTGATCAGGGGCGAGGACACACACGCGCCTGATCCCGCATGACGGCGTAGTCACGCAGCATCTCGGCGATGGCCGAATGTTTCGGCAGCAGATCGAGCTCGTCGGCTGCCCGCGCCTGGAACTCGCGGCTATACTCGGCCACGGGCGGGCAGACGGTGACGACGCTCGGCTCAGAAACGCCCGTCGCGCATCCGCTCAGCAAGCTCGCCGCGATCGCGAGGGCGGCGAGCCGCGGCATCCAGCATCTGGCGCTGCACGTCATTGGCGTTCTCCATGGTTTCGAGACGTTCCGCCAAACGCCCGGCGCGCTCGCCGGCGCGGCGGATCGACAGCAGGAACAGGAGGACGGTGAGGGCGAGCGCGCCGTATCGCAGCGCGACACGGGCCCACGGGCTGGCGGCGATCCCGGTGAGCAGAGCGGCGATCATCGACGCCCCCGCTTCCAGTCGTCGATGCGGGCGTAGATCGTCACGGCAAGGCCCGCGAGCGCCACGGCGATGAACACCCAGCGCAAGGTGTCGAGATAGGGCACGAGCGGCAGGATCGCGGTCTGGGTCTCCGCCAGGACGTTCTGCGCCACCTCGACGCCAGCGGCGCCAAGCGTCGCCACGCCTGCTGCGCCGCTGCCCTTCATCGTGCGACTGTCGGCCAAGACCTCCCGCACGGGCGCCGTTTCCGCGGCGAACGCCGTCGCCCGCACCGGGAAACGCTCGCCCCATTGCCGAGCCGGGCCGAGATCGATGTGCATGAAGCCCGAGCGCGGATAGTAGCCGAAGCCGAGGAAGCCGACGGCTCGGGCGGCAGCCTCGAAAGCGACCGGATCGTGGTTGGCCATGGCGATGTCGAAGGCCGTGCCGTCCATGTGCTTCGAGCGCGGCGCGCCGCCTACAGCGCGGTTATGTGCCGGACTGCGGTAGGCCGAACGGACGATGAGCGGCTTGCCAAGCCGGTCGCGCAGCGCCTGGAGCTTGTCGAGCGCCTCCTCGTTGATCCGCAGGGAGCCGCTGCCCCGGCAGGCGATCTCCGCGGGGGAGAAATCCTTCCAGCGCCACGAACGCTCGGGCATGTCGCGCCAGTGTTTGTAGGTCATGGTCGTCATCGCAGGTCTCCAGGCGCAAAAAAGCCCGCTCCTCGGCGAGGGCGGGCGATGGTCTGATAAGTCGGGCGGATGGGTTAAGGCGTCGGCCCGAAGAGCTTCAGCTTGATAGCAATGCCGGCCATCAGGGCGAGCAGGACGCCGGTGGTGATCAGCCGCACGGCGGTCTGTACGGCCGTCTGTTTCGCGAGGCGGAAACCCGCGAGCAACGAGCGAAGATCGCGGATGTCCTCGGCGGCATCCTGGCCATCGAGACCGACCTCATGCAGGGCGCGCCGCGCACCCGTCTCGGCCGCCCGCTCCAGCAGGGCTTCAAACTCGGCGGCCGGCAGCGCGATCAGCGCCCCGCTGTCTGGTTCCTTGTCCATGACGCAATTCGGGAGTGATCAGAGGACAAGCGAGCCGGCCAGCGTGAACCCGATCCCGGCGAGCGTGGCGTCGGGCGTCGAAGGCGCGACCACGCTGAGCACCTGGCCGGGCTCCAGCACGGTTTCGCTGGCGGCGATGAAGGTGCCGCTCGTGCTGGCGGCGGCGAAGCGCATGGCGGCGCTGCTCACGCCATCGACCCGAATGTCGAAGTCCGTCTGGGCGGTTGCCGCCGCCTCGGCGCTGGCATGGCTACCGGCAAGATCAATCTTCAGCCGGGTGCGTCGCGCCACCGGCACCCGCACGATCACCTCGTCCGTGGCCGGCTGCCCGGCCTTGTAGCCGCTGATGTCGGCCGGGGGATCGGCCGCATCCGCAGTCTCGACAACCTCGATCGCCAGCCACGTGCGCTCGAGGCCGCGCAGCTCCCCGGCCGTGCCGACATAGACGGCCAGCTCGAACCAATCACCCGCCGACACCGGCAGGACGGCGCTCGACAGATTGCGCATCTGGTTGGAGTAGCCGCTGTCGCCGCGGACGATGACGGCGCCGCCGCCCGGCACGCTGTTTCCGTTCTTGCGCACCTCGACCAGCTGACTGGTCGGCGAGGTCTGCCACTCGATGTTGCCCACGATCCGGACCTTCGTCACCCCGGCGGGAATGGTCAGGCGGGAGGGCTGGCCCGCATCCCAGAATGCGTCGCTGTCGTACTCGACGCTTTGCCATGGCACGGCGACGTAAACGCCGGTCGTCGCGACGCTGAAATTGGTCGAGCGTCGCAGCAGCGCGCCCCGGAAGGGCAGCAGAGCGCGGTTGAAGATGCCGACGCCTGTGGCGCCCCACGCGGCTCCATCGAACTGGAGCACGTCGCCATTGGCGGCACCGGCGATGGAGACGTCGGTGAGACCCCCCAGCGCGCCGGCGCCGCCGACCCCGTAGAGGTCGCCGCCATTGCCCTGAACCAGCACTGTCGCACTCGGTACGATGACGACCTCTGCGCCGGAGCCCGCATATTTGGCGCGGACGTCCTGGCCGCCGCTGGTGGCATTTCGGATTGCAAGCCGCCGGTGATTGGCGGGCAGTGTCAGGGTCCGGGAGGCCGTCAACGTGCCGGTGAGGATAATCAGGCCGTTACGGTTGGCTTGGGTGCCAGTCAGCGTCAGGTTGGCGTCGGCCATCGCCACCGACAGTGCCTGATTCATGGCGTTGTCGAGGGCATCGACTGCGTCGTTGATCGTGACCTCTTTCTGGTTCTGGGCGGCTGCGACATGGGTCACGGCCAGATTGGGGCTGGGCATCAGTTGATCTCCAATGTGACGGTGCGCGGGAAGCCGCGGCCCGCGACGGCGCTGATCTGGAAGACGGCGACGGTCAGGGACGACGGGACCACACCGAAGTCGGCGAGGATGTCGGCATTGGCGTAGACGACGTTCGGGCTCGTCGCGGTGAGCGTCCGCTTCACCGCGCCGCCAGGGGCGGAGAGGATGTCGACCTCGTAGGCCTCGGAGGTCTCGCCGAGCGGCACGAGGCCGGTGTCGTCCTTCAGCTCGCCGCCGATCCGCGTCCGCCGGACCCATGAAAGGCTGATGTTGGCCGGACTGCCGGTCAGAGCCGCCTGCACGTTCCAGGGCGCGTAGGGCTTGAGGTCTCGGCCGGTGTGGCTGGCGACCAACGTTTCCGCATCCTCGAAGATCGTGCCGAAGCCGACCGCTCTCCAGGACCGGGGGAGACCGAGATCGCCGAGCGAGGTGACCATGGTCTCGACATCGTCGGGGTCGAGGAGGACAAACAACTCGCCGGCCTCGTGCCCCTCCACGAAGACATCGGTGCCACGTCGGCCCCGCAGAAGCCCGGACAGGGTGTAGGAGCCGTCCGGGTTCAGCGCCACGTCGCGGAACTGGATGATCTCGGGCTCGCCGTTGGCTTTGAGGACAAGGGCCGCGTTGGCGCCGCTGAGCATCGAGTCCTGTGTGACGCTCTCAAGCCGTTCGCCGCCGGTGGTCATGAACACCGTCAGGCTGTTCGTCTCATCGGTCGCGAACGGAGACGTCGGACTGCCGAGCGGGTTCGCCGTGGCGCCCCAAGCCACCTCGCTCAGGGATCGCCCGACCTGTGCCCAAGCCGTTCCGTCGGCGCTGCGGTAGAGAGATGCGCCGGGCCAGCCCGGGCCACCGAAGCCGCCCATGAGGTAATAGATCCTCGACCCCGACCCGCCGGTGTCATCGGTGTCGCGCAGCAGCGGAAGATCCGGCAGGATCAGCCGCGTGGCGGCCTGACTGCCGACGATTTGGACCGGTTTGCCCGAGCCGCCATCGGCAGCCACGTTGGAGACGTAGGTGGCGGCAGCCTCAGAAACCCCTTTCACCGCGAGCGAGAAATCGGCCCCGACATCGAGACGGGTGATGCGGGTCCGGAAGGTCGAGCCCGAGGCAAAGACCACGTCCACGACATCGGTGGGATCGAGGCGCAGCCAGTCGGCCGGCAGCTCTGCTTCGTAGGCGCTGCGTTCGATCCAAGCACTGTAGAGCGTCTTGGCGGCGATCTGCTTGGCCGTCGTCGCGTCCAGCGCAAGGGCCAGCTCTACGCTGGACTGGTTGCGCGAATGCATGGTCGGCAGCGGCAGGGATGTGCGCTTTTCGCTCTGCGTGCCCTGCTGGTAGTCGGCGCCGCGATCCATGTAGACGACGCTGACCCGCTCGGGAAGCTCGACCTCCTGCGTGCGACGCTCACGCCAGCTCTCGCCTGTCCGCTCATCCAGCGGCAGCAGAAGATCCGCGTCGATGGTCGTGGCGGGCGGTCGTCCCCGCGTCCGAAACCGCAGGGCATCGTCGCTTTCCGCAGCGTCGAAGAAATAGGCCTGCGCAAGCGGCTCGATCGCGCCCCGCACGGTGGTCTGTCGCCCGATGACATAGCCGGGGACCGTCGCCCCGAGTTCGGCGACGTCGATATCGGACAGACCAAGGCCGGCACGGGCGCAAAGGTCGGAGACGATGCCGGAGAGAGTCTCTCCACCGCCACCGCCGCGATTGAGGAAGAGTTTCGCCCAGCCCTGGCTGCCGCGAACCAGATGCGTGTCGGTGACGGCATCGTAGACCTGAGCGCCGCCTTCGCTGACGGCGCCCGGCCAGATCTCATTGAGAACGAGAGCTCCCGTGGCGGTGTCCAGCTGGATGACGCGCGTGGCCCGCATCAGCGTCCAACGCTGCCCGCGCAAGCGGCTCTGACCGTAGTAAGGCCCTTCGTAGTTGATCTGGATCGGAACGACCGTCTTCCAGACGATGCCGGTGTCGCTGCGCCATTTCAGCGTATAGATCGCGCCGGGTGATCCCCCGTTCGAGATGCGCGCCTGAAAGATGACGCTGTCGTCGGTCGTGTCGTAGGTGAGCCCGCCCGCGCTGCCGTAGAAGCCAGTGGCGCCGCTCTCGACATCCGATGGCGAGAAGGTGGCAACCTTCTCGAAGGTGACGCCGAGGGATTGGCCGGTGAGGCCGTCGTACCCTGCAAGCGCAGAGACCCGCAGCCGATAGAGGCCGAGGCTTCCATGGTTCGTGCTCGTCCCGCTGCCGAGGATCCAGCCATCCCCGAAGCCTTCTCCGACCGCACCACCAATGACGCCCCGAACGCGAGGCTCCGTGACGCTCTGCCCGGCGCCCCAGACATAGCTCATGGTGTCGGCGCGGATGAGTCCGACATCGTCGAAGAGCGATCCGGTTAGAACGAAGTCGACGCGGCCAGAGGGGCCGTAGGCTGAAACCATCCCCATCCACGTCGTGGCGACGAACCGCAGGGTCGAATTGGTCAGGCCGTTGCTGGTGGAGCCGAAGCGACCGACCTCCTTGATGGCATTCGGTTCGATGCGCAGGATCGGGCGTGAGTTGCTCGATCCGGTCACGACATAGAGGTGACCGTCTTCACCGCAGAACAACGTGCTCGGGAAGTTGTTCGGCGCGACGGCCGTGATGTCCGTCATCCGCGCCTGGCGGTCCTCCTTCATGGTCCGGAGGCTGAAGCGGCGGATCCCTGCCTCGGCGGCGTTGACGTCGCTGTCCAGGAAGTATCCGTATCCGCGCCGCCAATCGACGGCCAGGTCGTCGATCTGGTAGGTCCCGAAATATCCGCCTTCGCCCGTCGTGATGAAATCGAGCAGCTGGTAAGGCTGCTGCGCCGCCCGCTGGTAGGTGATCTCGGCAGTGATGTTGGGGATGCGGTTGCCAAAGTCCGCGAGCGCCAGGTCTTCGAAGACGATGGTGGCAAGACCCCGATGGGCGGGCGCACGGCCTGCGCCGACGTGCGTTTCGATCAGCGGATCGGCCAGCTGATCCTCCGTCCCCGAATGGAAACGGAACTTGAGATCGGGTTTGGCAACGTCGGGGCTCGCGCCGGTCTTGTCGTAGATGAGTTTGCCGTCCGCCCAGACCCGAAGCACGTCCTCGGCCGGCCCTTCGCCGAAGCTGAGCGCGAAGGACGCGAAGTAGGAATACGTGACCGAGGTCTGGGTGGCTCCGCCGCCGCCCTTGCCGCCCGAGCGGGTCCGGGTGACGTTCTGCTGCTCACGGATGCCGGAGGACCAGATCATGTTGCCGGCCATGCGCAAGGTGCCGTAGCCGATGGCGATCGATGCGCCATAGGCGGACGAGGAAACGGTCAGGTCGCCGAGTCGGGGGCCTTCGGTGGTGACGTTCTGCCCCTTGGCGGGAAACAAGAGGCTGCCGACCACCGAGCCGACGAGCCAGCCGGCTTGCCAGCCGAGGCCGACCGCGGAGCCGAGCGCGGCTCCGCCCACTGCCACGAGGATGGCCATTGAGCGTTCTCAGCAAAAGTGGGGACCGGTTTCGCGTCCGAGAACGCGACACACAAAGTCCCGAGGTCAGGATCCGGGAGAGCGAAAGCGAAATGCGAACTTGATCTTGGCCAGCCATTCGCCGGCATAGGGTTCCTCGATCACCCGCCTGCGCGTCGCGTGCGCGTGCAGGAGATGCGGCCGTTCGAGCCTCTCCGTCAGAAAGCCGCAGTGGCAGGGATAAGCCTGATCGGCGAAGACGAGGACGTCGCCGGGCCGCGCTTGCGTGACGGCGACACCGTCCATGTGCGCGCGAAAGTGCTCGACGAAGCCCTGTCCCTGCGCGCGGCGCCCATAGGCCGTGCTGTCGTGGTCGGCGAGTTCGAGCGCCCGCGCCACCAGCACCACGAGCCCTGCGCAATCGACACCGGCGCGGCTGCGTCCCTGGTGCCGCCAGGGAACACCCAGCCAGGTCCGGGCCTCGGCGACGATCACATCGGCCAGATCCGCGCTCGCGCTGGCGGATGCTGATGGTGGGCGGTCAGCGTGCATCGGGATAACTCATCATGGCGTCCTGGCCCGGCACGTAGGGTTCGCCGCGAAAGTTCAGGACGTTGGCGAACCGGTCGATACAGGTGTCGAGCCGCTTGTCGCAGCCGGGATGAACGCGGAAGGCGTCGCCGGGCTCGATCGCGTATCCCATCGGCAGGAAAAGCTCGAGCTGCCCGTTGCCTTGGGTCCAGCCTTTGACCTCGATGGAGCGACCGGCATTGGCGCCGGTCTCCCAGGTCAGCACACCGCCAGCAAACCAGTCATCAACCGCTCGTGGTTCATCGAGCGTGGCGTTGAAGACGGCCCGGTCGATGACTGTGGTCACGATGCCCGACCGGCTCCAGGCTTCCTCGGCCTCGAAGACCGCACCGCCATCGGTGGTTTGCGCGCCGACAGTGGTGTCGAAAATCGGTGGCTCGGCCGCGGTCGTTCCGGCGGTCACGCAGCGATAGACGCGGTTCTCGTATGCGGCAGAAGTCAGGGTTTGCGTTTCCTGATCCACCAGCAAGCCACAGCTGATGTCATCGAAGTAGCCATCGTTGTTCGATCCAGCCGCCCGCTCGGAACGCAGACGCAGGCGGATGGATCGGGTATTTGCTGGCACATCGGCAATATGGCTGCGCAGGATCCAGGAGGTGGGAGCCGCGAGTGTCCCAGCGGATGTGGAAAGAACCGCGCCCATGTCATCAAGGAAGATGAAATCCACCGCACCGGGATCGTTATTGCTGGCATAGGTCCTCTGCTGCCATTTGGCCTCCACTCTGACCAGGGCTGCATCAACGCTCTCATGCAGCGCAATTGGAATGACGAGATCCTGGTGCATGCGAGCAAGCGCGTTGCTCGGACCACCGTAGAAATAGTAGCT
Organism: Zavarzinia marina; assembly: GCF_021568905.1. GTDB lineage: Bacteria > Pseudomonadota > Alphaproteobacteria > Zavarziniales > Zavarziniaceae > Zavarzinia > Zavarzinia marina. The sequence goes on from NZ_JAKGSB010000009.1 coordinate 31,977, forward strand.
GCCCGTGTAGGGGGTCGGGTCGCTGGAACGAACCGTGAAGCCACCGTCGGTAATCGTCCAGCCGTTGGTGTTGCCTGCCTCCGCGCCAGGATTGACGACAGAAAGCGCTATCGTCTCCGTCTCGGAAACATAGCCGGAGGCGGTTCTCACCCGCACCACGTCACCGACGGAGTACGCCGTCGATCGGGCGATTTCTGGCGGATTGACCGGCACCTTGCAGCGATGATCTCCGAGATCGGCGCGGCATTCGGGGCTGTAGAGCTCGCCGATGCGTTGCTGCAGCGCTTGCGTCATGCCGCGCAGTTCGGTCCGGAAAATGCCCTGCTCGGTCAGCACGACCTCGCCGAACCAGCCGCGGCGCATCCGAAGAGCGCCCATGGCGGGATCCGCCCAGTTGACCAGGAAGATCCGTACCTCTGCCTGATCGAAGAGACCCGCGCGCAGCTCCTCCTCGGTGATCGCCGCGCTGTCGAAGACGCCCTCGACGTCGAGATTGTCGACGCTCAGGCTCGCATCATTGGCGATGGCCGTGCGCGAATAGCCGGAGCTCGCCTTATAGACGTTGCCCTCGAACGACAGATCCCGGTCGTGGTCGGTGAAGAAGAACTCCTTGCCGTCAACGCGAGAGATGCGCCAGCAGGTGGCGAGCGTCGTCACCGGTCCAGCGAGGTGCGCCGCGAGGGCTGCCGAAGTCGATTTCATGGTCTGATCTCCAGCACCGGGATCTGGCCCCAACTGCCGAGCTGATAGGTTTCGATCGTGAGGTCCATCTGATCGCTGTCGAAGCGGACGGGCACGTCGAACTCGAAGTCCGCCGTCACTTGAACGGCGGATGCTGGGGCGATGGTGAAGGTCACGAGCCCGGTCGCCGTGTTGACGCTCCAGCCAGAGACCGCCTCGGCGCCGTCGCGGTAGATCTTCACCGTTCCGGGAACGGGCTTGGTGATGACCCGGGTTTCGACCTCGCCACCGCTGGCGTAGGTCTTCACGAGCTGGAACGTCTTGGTCACGCCGTCGCCTTGCCCGATCAGCTGGGCCAGCGCCTGGTAGTCGGTCCAGTCCTTGAAGCGGAAGCCGTAGGCGCGTCCGCGTCGCGCGCGAAAGAAGGCGATGAGGGCGGCCACCTGATCGCGTTTCTTCAGGCCGTGCGCCACGTTCCATTTGCCCCGCGCGGCGGCCCAGTTCGCGTTGCGCCGCTCGTGTCCCGAAACCGTCGTCACCACGGTGGTCGAGTAGCCGGGGCCGCCGGACGCCCCGTAGGAGATGTCCGGCGGGAACTGAACTTCGTGAAAGCCGCTCATCTGTCGATCCGTCAGAGATTGCCCAGTTCAGAGATTACGTCGGGCCCGCTCCATGGCGCGGGCGGCGTCGGCGGCGATCTGCCCCTGGGCGTAGCGAAAGCTGCCAGCATCCGGGGTGGAGATGTTCATCACCACGTTGACCGGTGGACGGGTTTCTCGTGCGGCGCCGATGGCGGCGAGCTGAGCCCGCGACAGCACCATCTCACCGCGCTGCAGGATCGCGGGCACCTCGTCGGCACGAAGCCCCGCGAGACCGCCGTCGTGGAAGCGCGGCGCACCTGCAAAGGCGAGTGCCGAGACGAGCCGCTGCTGAGCGGGGCCACCGGCGACGCCGCCTTGATGGAAGATGCCGGCAAACAGCCCGCCTCCGCTGCCGAACAAGCCGCCGAGCAGTCCTCCGTTGCCTCCGCCGAGTGCATTGGCCAGCGGCCCGAGGATCGCGGAACGAACCGCGATGCGGGTGATGTCAGCGAGGATGCTGTCGGCGAGCGCCTTGAAGTCGATCTTGCCGCCGGTCACGAAGCTGGCGATGGCGTCCTCGGCGCTGCGAAAGGCGCTGGTGAGAGCGCCGCCGAGACCCTTGCCCCAGTCCATCGCTTCGCTGGCATAGCGGGACAGCTCCTCGCGAACCGCCGCCCAGCCGGTTGCCGCCTGCGTGGCCGCCGTTGCCGCCGCCTCACCAGCGGCGCGGCTTGCTTCCGCGGCGCGTGCGGCGGAACCGGACGAGCCTTCGCCATCTCCTGCGGCATCGCCTCCGGTGCCGCCGATGGCTGCGAAGGCTTCATCGAGACGCTCCGTCGCGCCGGCCGCATTGTCGATTTCAGTATTCGCGCCCGCCATGGCCTCCCGGAGCGCCGCGATGGACGCGAGGGGCGCGCCTGCCAGCTCTCCCAGCGCCGTCGCCGTCTCTCGTGCACTGTCGGCGGCAGCGCGCGCATCCTCGGCGAAAGCCGAGAGCCCGAATTCCGGCGTCGCGAAAGTATCGGTCTCGAACGCGGCGGCGAAGGCATCACGCGCTGCATTGCCAGCCCGGCTCGCGGCGCCCGCAAACTCGTTCTCGATCCGGCCGAGATCGACGTCCGGCACCAGTTCGATGGCCCGCTCGATGCCGATCGCCGCCAGACCCGCATTGACGCCTTCGAGGAGCGCGTTGATGCCGTCGACCGCGCCGTTCAGCATCGACTCCAGCCCGGCGATCAGCGCGTTCGCCGCCTGGATCGTCAGATCGCCGATCGCCCGAGGCAGGTTGCTCCAGATGACGACCATCGCATCGAAAGCGCCCTGAAACGTTCCGATGGTGCGATTGCCGAAGGTGACGACGGCCTCGAGTGACGCCTGCAGCGCGTCGGCGATGCTCGCTTGAATGCCGCTCCAGGCGGCGTCGATGCGCGCTTTCAGGACGCCGGCCAGCAGACCGATCCTGTCCCAGACCTCGGCTGCCACGTCACCCAGCAGGCCGAGCGCAGCGCCGAAGCCGCCGGTCGCCTGCACCAGCCGACCGAACTGGTAGATCAGCTCACCCGCCGCCACGGTGAGCGCGCCGATGCCGGTTCGGATCAATGCGCCGCGTAGCAGCGTGAGCGCACCCGACAGGCTGAAGGTCGCGACACGGGCGGCGACGAACGCGGCAACCCAGCGTCCGGCCATGAAGCCGGCGAAGGCGATGCCGATGGCGGCGAGCCTTTCCAGATTGTCGGCAACAAGGATCAGGCCCTCGGCCACCATGGACGAGGCGCCCGCCATCTGGTCCCAGGTTCCGACGAGTTGCAGCGCGGCATTGCCAATCAGCGTGAAGGCATCGCCGATGGTCGCCGGCATCGAGTCCGCTTCCTCGCGCAGCCGCTCGAGATTGCCGATCAGCGCCGTGCGGATGACATCGCCGGTGATAGCGCCCTGCTGACCGAGGGTGCGCAAACCTGAGACGGTGGTGCCGAGTTCGGCGGCCAGCAATTCTGCGAGCCGGCCGCCGCTCTGGATCACGGTGTTGAGGTTGTCTCCGCTGAGCGTGCCGAGGGCCATGGCCTTGGAGAGCGCGTTCTGCACCGAAGCCGCGCGCTCGGCCCGCGCGCCCGAGACGACCATGGCGTTGTTCAGCGCCTCGGTGAAATCCAGCGATTCACGTGTGGTCAGACCGAGTTCACGCAATGCAGTGGCGTTGGCGAGCCAGGATTCCGCCGTCTGCTCCAGGTTCGAGTAGGTTCGGCGCGCCATTTCGGCGAGCCGTTGCATGACTGCGGCACCCGTCTCTTGCGCCCCCGTCGCCAGAACCACCCGCGAGCGCAGTTCACTCCAACTGTCGGCATAGGCAACGATCTGGCGAATGCTGAGCACACCGCCCAGAACACCGGCGATGCGGGCAAGGGCAGCATTGGTGACATCGACTTCCCGGCGGATCTTGCGAAAGCTCTGCGCTCCGGCCTCGCCGATACCGGCGATCTCCGCCTGGACCTGGCGCCCCCCGACCACGGCAAGGCGAACGGAGACGCGTTTCTCAGCCATCTTGATCAGTCCTGATTTGCGCGTTCAGTCCGCGGACCATCATGCCCTCTACCTCGGGCAGCAGTTCCGCGCAGACGAGGGTGTCCACTCCAAGCGCCTGCGCGCAGGCGAGAGCGGCCGTCATGTCGAGGCCGAGGATCGCACCAGGGACGGCGCGCAGCTGCCCCGTGAGCCTTTTGGCGAGTTCCCAGACCTGCCAGCCTTCGACTGTCTGCGGACGGTTCAGGACGACGGGACATTCGCCGCAAGTGCCGCGGCAGGATCGGCAATACTGGGCGCCCCCGCTGAAATGCCATTCGGCGAGGGCGCGGAGCCGTTTTTTTCCGCTTCCAGCAACAAGCCCTTCGATACGTAGCGGAGCTGGAAGGCCTCGAAGATCGGCAGGATGTCCAGCAGCGCGTCGATGCCTTCCGGTGTGACGGGCACCGGATTACCTTCGGCGTCGCCCACCCCTTCCCATTCCAAGACGACCAGCCGCGCCAGGGCCTTGGCCATGGTGACCGCGATGGTCTCGTTCGACGCGCCTTCGGGCAAGGCAGCCACCGCCGGATCACTGCGGGCGGCGGCCATGAGCGAGGTGGTCAGGGGAGCGACGCGCACGCGCACGTCATGTCCGAGGTCGAGCCAGATCGGCTCGCGCGACAGGTTCAGGCGGATCATGGGATTGGCCTCAGGTATAGCTCGTGACGTCGTTCAGGAGGTGGGCGCGCAGCATCGTGCCTTCGCTGTCATCGTAGGCGGCGCGCCAGTCGAAGCTCGCCTCGACCCCGCCGGGGCCGGAGACGGCATATTTGGGTTTGGGCAGGAAGACGCGCGGCAGCTCGAAGCGAAGCGCGTAGCCTTCCGGGAAGGTGAACCCGTATTCGAGCGCGACGGGATCGCCATTGGCGGCCTCAGCCACGAGGGTCGCGCCATCGAAGCGGACCGACATCGATCCCTCCGCCGAGGCAAAGGTCGGATCGGCCGCCTCGATCTTGCCGTCCTCGCGGATGACCCGGACGCGTTCGAGATTGTTGGAGAAAGTCAGACTGCCGCCAGTGACGCCTGCGAGCGCCGCACCGCCGCGTCGGATGAAGCCGCGCCCCTGGCTGAAGCGGCGGAGCGCGTAGGCCGTCGGATTGGCGTCGACCGTCGCCGAGAAGCGTTCCTCGCCTTGGGCCACGAGCTGGAGACGGGCATTTGCCGGTCCCTCCTGACCCATCTCGAAGTTCAGGCTCTCCATCACAGTGCCGAGGTGACGGAAGAACACCGGCGTCGTGAGCTTCGGATGGCCGACCTCGATCGTGTAGCTCGGGATGTCGTCGGCGCCGCTCTCCCAGACATGGGCATAGCCACCGCCGGTCAGCGTGGGACCCGAGACGGCGCCAGCGGATACAGCAAGAGTGAAGCTGTTGCCGGTCGGGCCTGCCGCGTCGAACACGATCACGAGCGTCTGCGTGCTAGTCGGGCGCGAATACGTGCATTTGGCGATTTCGGGGTCGGCCGATGCGTTGAGGTCGCTGACCAGCTGATCAACGGTCTGTGTGGCCGTTCCCTGGATCTGCGTCTCCTCTGCGCCCGCCGTACCGGAGACGAACGTCCAGACCGTACCGTTCAAGGTGATCGTGTCGCCCGCCGTGGGATTGACGGCGAAGACGATCGAGCCGCTGGCGCTCGTGGGCGTGGTCACCGGGTTTCCGAACAGGCCCGTCAGCCAGAAGCCCGTTCCACGCAGGTCGAGCGGGATGTCGAGCTGGCCCTCGTCGGTGATGAGGCCGCGATAGGGATCTTGCGCGTTGCGCCCGCGTCCGAGCAGCGGGTCGTCCCCGAGCGGCTGGGCCGAGGAGAGATCGGTCGATTTGAAATCGAGGCTCTGATAGCCGGTGAGCGGCGCGACCCCGTAGCTTGCCTCCCGGCACGCCTTGAGGGTGGCGTCCGCGCCATATGCGCGCGCCTTGGGCATGGATGACTCCCGTCTTGTCCGTGATTGGGTCGTGGTTGGGTCAGGCGGTGAGCGGATCGCTCACCAGGTATTCGATCGTGACGATGATCCGGGCGGTCAGCATCGGCGGCGCTCCTTCGAGAGCGAGCGCACCCGTTTCCGGGGCTGACGGCGTCAGGCTCTCGGCGAGGCCGCCGAGCGTCTCATCGACACGCAGGGCGGCCCCGATCGCACCAAGCAGCTGATCGAGCGCTGCTTCGCCGCCGCCGCTTGGATCTCGCGGCACATAGATTTCGAGCTCGACCCGGTGCGCGTAGAACTCGGTGCGGGGATTGAGGGTGATGTCGGGTTCGCCGGGTTCGCCATCGCGCAGGATGACGAGACCGGCAGCGGGCACCTTCTCGGGCAGCACCTCGTTGCGCCGCACCGGCGCCGCCAACTGCCCCGCGAGAACAGCCGCGAGTGCGGCGAGGATCTGTTCACGTCGAGACATCAGCGGCTCCCATCCCCATCAGAAATCCAGTTGCGCACGACCAGGCTGGGTAGCCGGCTCACCCAGCGCTCGGCAGCGCCGGCCACTTCGAGGCGCTTCCGGACCGTGACCTGCGGAACCAGGATGAACATCGGCACGGTCACCAGTCCTCGGCCCGTCCGGAGTGCGGAAGCGCTCGCGCGAGAGAAGCCACCACGCTTGCCTGTCCGGGCACGCATCCCGTCGGCCACGAGGAGAGAGGGACCGCGGCGTCGATAGACGAAGCGCAGCCGTTGCCCGGTCCGTCGCTCCCATCCACCCGGCGTGATCTTCCGGCCGCCATCCCCGTATCGGCCAGCGGCCGCCGTCGGGATCGCGAGGAAGAAGCCGCTTTTCGAGCGAATGGTCGCGCCTTCTTCATAGATGCGGATGATGCTTGGCGCCTTGGACCAGACGAGACCCGCCGCCCGGATGCTGTCTTCGCCCTTGGGGTAGACTTGTCCGCGCCAGGTGCGCGCCAGTCTCGGACCCAACCCCGCCGAGGTGACCTGCGTCCGAAGATCAGTCTTCAGGCCTTCGGTGGCCTGTGAGATCCCGGCCGTGACGGCCTTCTCGGCGGCCTTGATCTCGTCGCTCATCAGCTTGCCGAGGTCGCCGATCGTGCTGACCGAGAACCTCATGCCTCGCGCAGCTCCGCCGTCCAGATCAGTCGCTCGGCGCCCCGGCGCGGTTCCCCCTGGACGACATAGGAGACACCGTCGAACTGGAACCCGTCGCTTTCGGCGAGACTCGGCGCATCGGCGACGCGAATGTCGAGCAGCGTCGTAGCGGCATGCAACCGAGTCTCGCCGAATTCGAAGACCTGGTCGGGCCGACGCAAGACGACCCGGACGGAGACGGCACTGCCGCCCTTTGGCGTGTAGGTCGCGTCCCGCGCCATGTTTGGGTCGGCAAACAGCGACTGGAACGCAGCGGCGAGGGCCGACATCAGAAGCTGCCATTCAGGCGAACCCGCCCGATGACGTCACCGGCACCACCGGCGACCGCTTCGGTCGCGATGCCGATCAGCGTATTGGCGGTGGCGGTTTTCGTCGCCTCCTTGTTGGTGTTGTCCCAGTAGACCTTGTCGCCCGCGGCCCACGCCTGCGAGGCGACCTTCTTCAGGTCGAAGACGCCGACGAGCGCGGCTTCGACGGTCTCGCCGAGGGCCACGCTGCCCGTCGCCACGCCGAAGATGGAGCCGACGAGCAGGCCGTCGCCGGAGGCGACCGCATAGGGCGCGGTCAGGGAGATGGTGTTGCCGGGCTGGACGTAGTTCTTCATGGGCTTGATCCTCTTGGAAAGACGAAGGGCGGCCCGTCAGGACCGCCCGCATGTCAGGATTCAGGATGGGTGCGTTACGCGCCCGGGTTCTTGTAGAGGCCGCGCCAGTCGATGGCCTTGGCGCCGAAGTCGAGGCGGCACTTGATCTCAACCCCGTCGACATCGAAGCCATTGCGCGTCTCGATGTAGGCGCCCTGTTGGCCTTCGAGATAGGCGTACTCGATCGTGTCTATCTGGTTGGGGCTGGCGGCCAGATACCAGGCGGTCTCGCTGGCGGCGTCGAGGCGCGGCTCGCTGATCGGCGCGAGCGTGCGGATCGACTGCGGCACCACGTTGCCGCTCGACGCGGGCACGAGGTTCTGCGCGACCAGCTGCTCGGCCTTCAGCTCCAGAGATGCCGGCACGATCAGGAAGGCGGGGCGGATGTTGAGCACCGTCTTCTTGTCGAGACCTGTCTGCTTGGCCATGGCGGCGCGGGCTGCACCCACGCTGGTGACGTCGAGCGCCGCGCCGGTGCCCGCGAGGTTCTTATGGGTGGTGTGGAACAGCGCATTGCCATCGGCCATGGCCGGGTTCGAGGTGATGATGCCCCAGACCACGTCCGACTCCAGCTGGGCGATGGAGTTGCCGTACATCGCCGGGATGCGGGTGAAGGCGTCCAGATCGTCGTTGATCAGCACCTGCCGGGTGATGGCGACGACCCGGCCGTAGGTCTTCACGCGGTAGCTTTCCTTGCTCTCGCCGAGCGTTCCGCGCTTGAACTCGCCGCTCTCGCCCACTTCCAGGAGCTGCGGCGCCTCGCCTAGCTGCACCCGATGCATCGCCTTGAAGTCGGTCGCCAGAACCTGACGGCAGAAGAGTGCGAAGGTCCGCGGATAGGCCTCGTAGGCCTGGCGCAGGGTCTTGTTGGTGACGGCCGCGAGGATTTCGGGGAAGTCCGAGGTCGAATGCAGCGCGCGCGTCGCGACCTCGTCACGCGAGAGGCCGCGCGTGTTCACCCCGGCATTGCCGAGGCTTTCGCGGGCGAGTTCCAGCAGCGTCATGCCGCGATACTGACGCGCGGCGTCCTCAAGCGGGAACAGCGTCGGGCTGTACCGGTGCAGCAGCGCATTGGCCACTGCATCGCGGCGGGTGATGCGCTCATCCCGGCCACCGAGCGGGACGGAGACTTGGCCGAAGGTCCGCGTCTCCTCCGACTTCGCTGCGACCTGATCGAGGATCAGGCGACGCGCCTCGTCGAGACCGGTGCCGCGCTTGACCAGATCCTCGGCGAAGCCGCGCTCGAGGTTCAGCCGACCGGCCAGATCGTAGATGGTCGAGACACGCTCACGTTCGGCTTCGCGGGCGCGGTTCGCCACAGCCTCGGGATCCGTGGCTTCGGGCTTGGCGGTCTTCGGACGCGCGCGGGTCTGCGTGTCGGCCGCGCTCAGGGGCGTGTCGGTCATGGTGGTTTCCTCGGTCGCTGCCGTTTCGCTCGTCTGGTCGGCCACGACTTCTTCAGTCGGGGCCGGGGTCTGGGTCTTCTCCGTCATCGGGGATGCTCCTTGCGGGTTTGAGGGCGCGTCCCGGCGGTGAAGGACGCAGGTTTCAAGCGGGCTCTGGCTGCGGAAGCCCGCGGCGGGGTCGGCCCCGACCGGGACCGCTGAAATCTCGAAGGGGGTCCAGTCCACCGCCCGCCAGAGCTCCCGGCCGCCGTCGGGCTTGGAGATGTCGAAGCGATGGACCTGGTAGCCGATGGAGACCGCGCGGATGTGCCCGGCCTGGATGTCGCGCCAGATCGGCTCGACATCGGCGCGCTCGCTGATGCGGACCTGCGCGATGCCGCGGCCGTTCTCGATCCGCGCCGAGCCGGGCACCACCGAGCCAATGACGGCGTCGAGCGTGTCGATCTCATGCACCTTCAGGAACGGCGCGCCCGCATTCAGCCGGTCGAGGCGCACATGGGCAGGGTCGAGGCTCAGCTCCTCGTCATAGGGCTCGCCAAAGAAGCTCGCCCGCCGGACGCGCGCGCCTGCCGACCAGATCACCTCGACGGTGCGTGCGTCGGCATCGACGGTGTTCGGCGCAAGCTCCGCCGACCGGCGAAGCGCCGGCAGTTCGATCATCGTGTCCATGAAGTCAGTCCTGTTGGGCGGTGTCCGGCTGCCCCGGGTCGGGTTCCGGATCGGTTGCCGGGTCGCTCGCTTGCGCGCTGCCGGTCTTGGTTACGCGGCGGGGGTCGCAGTCGAGCACAAGCCCGAGAGCGTCGAGCTTGGCGTTGGTCGCCGCGATCTCCGCCAGCACCGCGTCAGGATTGCGGCCCTGCCGGGCGATCACCTCGGCCAGTGTCATCGTTCCCGAGCGGATCGCCAGAAGGTTCGCCATCGCATCCTTCTGTGGATCGACCGCCTCGAACTTCGGCGGCGACCATTCGACCGGGACGTCCGGCGTCGGGATCTGTCCCGCGGCCCATGCGGCCTCGGTGAACCAGCGCCAGACCGGGGTGCAGAGCATCGGAATGAAGAGCTGCCACTGGACAGCGTCGATCATCCGGCGGAACTCGACGAGCCCCGCCCGGATGGAGGAGTAGTTCACCTGGCTAAGATCGCCGGTGAGTAGCTCGTAGGGCACCCGGAACCCGGCCGAAATGGTATGCAGGCTTGCGCGCTTGTACTCGCCATAGCCGCCCGTCGCGGCTGGCTGGTTGAAGCGGATGTCCTTGCCGCCGCGGGCATACGCGATCAGTCCTGGTTCGAACTGCTCGACCCGGTTGCCGTCGACGTCGACCACCGCCGGAGCGATGCCCTGCTGCGCCTCGTCGTCGCCGAAGACGATGGCGGTGACGCAAGCCTCGGTCTTCTTGCGGACGATCTCGGCCACCTCGTAATCGTCGAGATCACGAAGGGCGCGGATGACCGGCGCGCCCCACGGGACGCCGCGCGCCTGGGTGCGCTGCTTCTCATAGACATGCGCGATCTCGCTTGCCGGGACCGGGCGGCTCTGCAGGCCGTTTTGCAGGGCGCCATAGGCGTCGCCCGGATGCTCGGCGTGGAGCCAGTAGGCCCGGCGCCTACCGAGCGGATCGAACTCGATCCCTTGCACCAGCCGACCGGCGCCAAGCGCGCCGGATTTGGTGGCGTCGAGGAAGTCGGACTCCAGCACCTGCAATTGCAGCGGGACGGCAAGGCCGTCCACGGCCCGACGCAGGCGACGGCGCACCAACACTTCGCCGGCCTCGACCATCTCACGGCAGATCAGCGTCTGAAGCCCGTAGAAGTCGAGCTGGCCATCGGCGTCGCACTCCGCCGTCCAGCGCTCGAACAGCGCGTCGACGCGGCGGTCCAGCGCCTCGTCCCCGCTGGCGGCACGCGGCATGATGCCCGCGCCGATGATGTTGTTTACCAGCACCGCCACGGCCTTGGCTGCATGCGGATTGTTGCGGACGAGATCGCGCATCCTGTCGCGCAAGAGCGCCCCGGCCACGCCGATCTCGGTGTCAGCCGAGGATCCCGGGGCACGCCAGCCCTCCGTGCGGCGACCACGCGCGGCACCTTCGTAGCCGCGTGCGAGCGTCTCGAAGGCCTGTCGCGCCAGGACCCGCCGCGCGGCGGCCCGAGGTGCGACCGAGGCGATGGCGCGGTCGAACCAGTTCACCGTCATCAGCGATCCCCGCGCGAGAAGCCCGCGAGTCCGGCGACCGGAAGCGGCCGCCCCACGCTCGCAATCGCGCGTTCGATGGTCCGGATGCGGGCGAGAAGATCCTGCGCCGAGCCGTAGTCCACGGACTTGCCGTCATAGCTGACGCGGGTCGTGCCGCTGGAATAGGCCCGGCGCAGTGCCGAGAGCTCGGCTTCGGTCCAGTGGGTCATCTCAGAACCATCCTTCCCGCCGCCCGATCCAGTCGGAACGGCGCTTGCCTTGGGGTACCTGTCCCGGCCTGTGGATCTGCCCGGCGGGATCGCTGTCGGTAGGGGCCGCCCCGAGTTGGTCTTCGAGGTCACGCCATTTTTCTTCGGGCCAGCGATCGGCGCCTGCGATCCAGGCGGCCGCGCGGGCGTAGACCCGGCAATCGAGCGCCTCGTTGCGCTCGCGCAGCTTCTGCCATTCGAGCTTCGCGAAGCCGCGCTTCGTGCGCACCGTGACCAGCTGTTCGGCCACGACCTGCTTCAGCCACTCGCTCTCGACCCATGTCGGCAGGTGGATCGTGCCGGGCGGGAACGCCGCGCCCTCGTCACGTTCCTCGGCCGTCGGGCGCTCCAGCCGCAGGAAGCGGTAGGTTTCGGCCTTGAAGGTCGAGACCGCCACCGTCCAGAGCCGGGCGCCGCGGCGCAGGCGCTTCCCGCCCTCGGTCGCATCGACGAAGGTGGGGCCGGAGACCGGACTGGAGCGATTGAAGCCTTCGAGACCCTTGACTGGTGCGACCTGCGCAAAGCCGACTTTGCGCGACCAGCCGTAGACAGCCGGGGCTTCGTAGCCCGTGTCGATCGCGAGCCGCGCGATCCGAAGGTGCGCGCCGTTTTCGTGCGGCCATGACCGGTCCAGGAGTGCCGTCAACTGGTCCCAAGCGTCATGCCGATCCGGCCCGCCCTCGATCACGACGTGATCGACGAGCCAGCTCTCAAGCCCTCGGCCCCAGGCCCAGACATCGACCTCGATCCGGTCCTTCTGGACATCCGCGCCCGCCGTCAGGAACAGCCCGCCTGCGGGAACCGTGCCTGGCCGCCACGCTTCTCGTCGATCGTAGAGCCGCTGCCAGTCCGGCGCCTCGCCGGTTTCGACCCATGTCTCGCCGAGAATGGTGTTGCGGAACGCCTTGATCGCCTCGTCGGCGCCTTGCGCCGCCGCCCAGCTGCGCGCGATCCGTGACCAGCTGAGCCAGCCGACAGGCGAATAGAGCGCCGAGAGGTGGTAGCCGACCGTGGTGGGATCAGCAGCGACGGCGGTCGCCCGCCATTCGCCGCCCTCCAGCATCGCCGTCTTGTGGTGTTCCGCGATGGGCTGATCACAGCCCTCGCAGTGATACTCCGCCGTCTCGGGGCAGCCTTTCTGCCAGCGCAGCCGATCGAACTTCAACCACTGCATCGCCCCGCAATGCGGGCACGGCACGAAGTAGCGCCGCTGGTCGGACGCCTCGAACTCGCGCTCGATGCGGCTGAGCCCCCGGATCGTCGGCGTCGAGACCAGAAACACCTTGCGCCGATGGGCAAAGGTCAGCGACCGCGCCTCGGCCAGGGTCACCGGGTCGCCTTCCTCGTCGGCCGAAGCCGGATAGGCATCGACCTCATCGAGGAAGATGTAGCGCGCCGGGGTCGAGCGCAGCCCGACCGCCGAGTTCGCGCCGGTCATGATCAGTATGCCGCCCGCGAATTCCTTGGACAGCATCGTGTTGCCAGCATCGCGGGATCGGGCCGGTTTGACCCGCTCCCGCAGCTCCGGGCTCTCGTCGATAAGCGGGTCGATCCGCTGGCGCGAGTTGCGCTTGGCCAGTTCCACGGTCGGCTGGACCGCGAGCATGGGGCCCGGCGCCTGGTGGATGGCGAAGCCGATCCAGTTGTTGCCGGCTTCCGTCGCCCCGACCTGCGCGGCCTTCATGAACACGATCCGTTGCGCAGCGTCGCCGGGCGACAGCCGGTCCATGATCTCCCGCATGTAGGGCGTTCGCATTGTGCGGTAGCGCCCCGGTTCGGCCGAAGCGCGGGACGCCAGCATCCGGTGCCGGTCCGCCCATTCCGAGACGGTGAGGTCGGGATCCGGCCGGATCCCGTTGCCCCAGGCGCGCAGGATCTCAGCTGCGCCTTCGAAATCCCTCAGGCCATATTCGTCACCGGAATTCGGGCCGGACCTCGGCGAGTTCGTCGAGGTGGGCGCGTACATGTTTCTCCAAGGCCTTCTGCATGGTGGCCGCCTCCACGCCAAGTTCGGCCGCCATCAGCGCCGCCGCGCGCGCCGGCCAGTTCACCCAGGCATCGCGCTCCTCGCGCGCCAGCCGGAACACGACCGCAACCGCCCGGGCGCGGTCGACGAGTTCTCCCTTGAGCTTCTGAAGCCGGATGCGCCGCTCCTGGGCCTTCAGCACCTCATTCGCGGTCTTGGCCTGCAGGAAGGTCGTGCCGCTGCCGACGGGTGGGGCGGCAAGCCCTTGTTCCCGCAGAGTGTCGCCAACGGCGGACACGGCCGCGTCGGGGACAGGCTTCAGCTTCGGCGCGGGCGGTTTCCGGGTCTTGGACGGGTCCGTCATCGCCGCCCGGCGTGTATCGCTCGCCTCTGCGTCGATGCTGCCATCCTCATGGAGGACCAGCCGTCCCGCCGCCTTCGCCTTCTGGATCGCGCCCCGCGAGAGACCGACGCGCGCGGCGTATTGGCGCTCGCTCAGCCCCTGCATGGCGTTCTCCGATTATTGTTCAGATTCAGGTTCTTATCGAGTTGATAAGCGGTTCGGACAGAGCGAACGTGGCTTTCAAGACCACGCTGCAACTCGCCACGAGGAGCCACAGAGATGACCCGCCGCGCCACCGACAACTCGAAGGCACTCGACGCCTTCATCGCCGCCAAGCTGGAGATCGACACCATGCTGGAACGCCTTAAGGCGCTCAGCGACGACCACTTCGAGACCAATCCCGACGAGATCAACTGGGGCCATGTCGGCACCCTGAGCCACTACCGCGACAAGCTGCGCGAGATCACCGACATGGCGTTCCGCGAGGGCGAACACGCCGGGTGAAATCCTGCGCCTGCCTGAACTCCGGCCGCGCCGTGCCGCGCGGCTTGGGGTCGTAGAAGGGCCGCGACGGTCGCGGTCCCGACCACGGAGACGACCCCATGACCAAGTTCACCGACACGCAAGCCGTAATTCTCAGCGCCGCCGCTCAGCGCGACAGCTACAATGTCCTGCCGCTTCCCGGTTCCCTGCGCGGAGGCGCCGCCACCAAGGTGGTGGAGACGATGATCGCAAAAGGCTTCATCGAGGAAGTCGATGCCGACGTCCGCAAGGGCGAGCTTGTCTGGCGCGAGACCGGGGACGGTCACGGCACCACGCTGGTGGCAACCGACGCAGGCCTCGCCGCCATTGGCATCAAGCCCGAGGGCACCAGCACCGCGCCTGAAAGCGCGCCGGACACCCACGCCGAGCAGACGGAAGCGCCCAAGGCGCGGATACCGCGAGAAGGCACCAAGCAGGCCGCGCTGATCGCCATGCTCCGCGCGCCGGATGGCGCCACCATCGCCGAGATTGTCGCGGCAACTGACTGGCAGCCGCACACGGTGCGCGGCGCAATGGCGGGCGCTCTCAAGAAAAAGCTCGGTCTCGAAGTGGCCTCCGAGAAGATTGAAGGCCGTGGGCGGGTTTACCGGCTTCCGTCGGCTTGAAGACACGACGTTTTCCAGACCCGATGCCGCCGCCCGATCCGGGCGGCGGTTTTCATCTGGCATGGCGCAATCTGATCTCCTCGAACAGCCGCCGCAGCGCGTAGGAACGTCCAATGCTGACCACCGTGAAGATGGCACCCATCATGAGGTTCTGCGCCAGCGTCGTGTACAGCCCGAAGATCGGGAAGATCAGGATCTGGGTCACCACCGCCACGCCATAGCCGACGATCACGTTCGCAAAGGCCTCGACCAGCGACATGAGGCGGGATTGCTTCATGCCTCTGCCTCATCCATCGCCCAGCAGTTCAGCCGCCAGAGTTCGCAGCGCATGCGCTGCAACCAGCGGGACCACGCCGTTGCCACAGAGCCGAAGCCGGTCCACCCGGTGGGCCAGCCCATCAGCGCCTCGACGAACAGCGGGTTCAAGGTCCGGGGCGATGGCGAGATATCGCGCCCAGCCATCGACGTCACCAGGACCTGGCGGCCAAGCAGGCCGTTCACCGGCGTGTTCGCGAGTGTCGTTGCTCCGTCCTTGTGATCCCGTGCCGTCGGCGTCATCCACATCCCCGCCGCATGGGTCAGGTCGGCACTCCTGCGGTTGCCAGCGCTCGGCTTGCAGCCGTCGCTCGCCATCGGCGTCGGCCAATCCCGCGCCATCCGGTCCAGACCCTTCTCGTCGCGCCTGTCGCCACCTCGACTGCGAAAACTGTCGGTCTGCGGTGTCGGCCAAAGTGCTGCCGTCGTCGCAAGGTTCATCCCATGCTGGCCCGCCGCCTGCGATGGCGTCGGTTTCGTCTGCCGGTTTTCGTTGGCGCTGGCGCGGGGCGTCGGCCAGAGCCGCAGCAGTTCCGTCCGGTTCCCGCCACTCGACCGGGTTCCAGAGCAAGCGCGCGGGGTCGGCCAGTTCATCCCCCTCGCGAATGGCGAGGATGAACAGACGCTCGCGCTTGTGGGGCGCGCCGACCTCCGCCGCCGTGAAGAGGCCTGCCGCAAGCTTGTAGCCCATGCCGACCAGTCCGCTGGCGACTTCGGGGAAGCCGAGGCGGAGATGATGGGCGACGTTCTCAAGGAAGACAAAGGGCGGCTCGACCTCGCCGATGATGCGGGCGACATGAGGCCAGAGGTGGCGTGGGTCGTCGGCACCCCGGCGCTTGCCCGCGACGGAGAACGGCTGGCACGGATAGCCCGCAGTGACGATGTCCACCGCGCCGCGCCACGGGCGGCCGTCGAAGGTGGCAACATCATCCCAGACAACAGCCTGATCCAGGGACGCGTCTTCCATCCGCGCCACGAGAGTGGCTGCGGCATAGGTTTCCCGTTCGACATGGCCCACAGCACGATATCCGGGGATGGCGATGGTGAGCCCGAGATCGAGCCCGCCCGCGCCGGAGCAGAGCGAGAGGCCGAACAGGCATGCGTCTCCGGCTCCGGAAGCGTCTCCAGAGGAAGGTAAAGCCAGGTCATGCATGTCACGCGGCGGTCTTGCGCTTGCGCGCGGTTTCAGGAGCGGTGCCCGTCTCTGGGGCGTCGGCCGGCGCTTCACCCAGCCGCTCGTCCTTCACCTCGGCGAAGGTTCGACCGTCGCCGTCGAGGATTGCATCGCGCCCAGTCTCCGCCTGCCAGCGCTCCACGGCGACATCGACATAGGCCGGGCTGATCTCCATTGCGAAGACACGCCGGCCGTTGGCCTCGCCCGCCATCATCTGCGAGCCGGAGCCAGAGAACGGCTCGTAGCAGAGCCCGCCACGGGCCACGTGCTGGCGCATCGGGATCCCGAACGCTTCGAGCGGTTTCGGCGTCGGGTGGTCGGGACGCTCATCCTTCGCGAAGCTGGGCATTTCCCAGGTCGAGGGCAGCGTCTCCTCGGCGACCTTCGGTGGGCGGTTCGGGCGGCGCCAGCCCATGAAACAGGGCTCATGTTTCCAAAGGTAATGGGACCGGGTCAGGACGCCGCGGTCCTTCACCCAGATGATCTGCTGATGGACGAAGGCGCCAGCCTTCTCCCAGCATGCTTCCAGCATCGCCTGGCGGCGGGACGCGTGCCAGCAATACCACGCGGCGTTCTCGGTGATTGCTTCGGCCACGGCCGCAGCGATGAAGCCATCGTAGAGCTCCGCGCCCTGCGAGCTGTCGTCCCATGTGGTGCCATAGGACGCCGACCAGTCCTTGTTGCGGGTCGGGTGGTTCGAGCCATCGTAATCGACGAGGTATGGCGGGTCGGTCGCGAACAGCACGGCGCGCTCGCCGTTCATCAGACGGCGTACATCCTGATGGTTCGTGCTGTCGCCGCAGAGCAGCCGGTGATCGCCGAGGATCCATAGATCGCCCTTGCGCGAGGCCGGATTGCGCGGCGGCTCGGGGATGGTCACGGGCGGAACCGAGCCGCCAGCCCCGCCGTCTTCATCGTCTCCGTCCGGATCGAGCGCGAGGAGCTTGTCGAGTTCGCCGTCGGAGAATCCAACCAGCGACAGATCGAAGTCCTCGGCCAGCAGTCCCTGCAGCTCGGCGGACAGCAACGCCTCGTCCCAGCTTCCGAGTTCCGTCAGCTTGTTGTCCGCGATGCGGTAGGCCCGGCGCTGCGCCTCGGTCAGATGACCGAGCACGATCACCGGCGCCTCCGTCAGCCCGAGCTGCGTGGCAGCCAGAACGCGGCCGTGGCCCGCGATCAGCTCCCCGTCCTCGGCCACGAGGCAGGGCACGGTCCAGCCGAACTCGGCCATGCTGGCGGCGATCTTGGCGACCTGGTCCGCTCCGTGCACCTTCGCGTTCCTGGCGTAGGGCTGGAGGCGCGAAAGCGGCCAGGTCTCGATCCGCTCGGGGGCGAAGCTCAGCGTCATGGGTCGGATGGGTCCGTGGATCTAAGTGGACACCTGTGGTCCTGGACTCCGGAGGCCGCGCTGGACTCCGTGCGGGGTCCAGCGGGCGCGACGGGCGTCCGACCATAAGGCGCGTGTTCGTTGTTGGTTTCTCGGGATTGGCGTGGATCCGGATACCGGGTGGCTTCCCAAAAATCCGGCCCTGTCGCTGGCGATCCATCGCGCCTCGCCCGCCAGCATACGATTTCCGCCAGGAAGGACCCGTGAACTCGTCTGGAAGCGGGACCAAGGCCGCGACGCGCGCGCCTCTCCCGAGGATAGTCAAAAACCTAGTCCGATCCGCCGTTTATGTCCGTTCGAAAACTGTCCGGCGGACACCTTCCTCGTCACCGCTCACCGCTGCGACGCGCCAGCCAGCTCAATCACTTTGCGCTTCGACAGGGTGCGGTTGAGCCGCCGACCGTTAAGCCGGAATGCGATCACGCAGAGCGCATAGAGCCAGTGCTCGTGCGCCGCCGACCGCTGCAATCCGACGGTCCAGCAGATGGTTTTCCATCGCTCGCCGTAGGCGCGCAGCCAGACGATCTTGCCGTCGATCGGATCGAGCCCCACCGTCCAGCTGAGCGTCTCCTCCATCCGGCTGATCGCGGCGGGTGACGGGATGACGCGCATCGGCTTTGGCTCCTGTCCGACCTTGTCGGCGAAGCTATGGATGACCTCCGGCCAGACGCTGAAATATCCCTGCCGCCGGGGTTCGGGCAGGCGCTTGAGCACGAAGGCCGCTTCCGCGAGACGTTCCTCGACGAGGCTCGGTGTCCACTGGGTCATCGACGTGCCTCCTTCGCCTGATCGCGGTCGCCATAGAGCTTCTCGCCGAGTTGCCGGACGAGCTCACGCTCGGGCCAGGTCAGCCGGTCGTCATCGAGAGATACCGCGAGGACACGCTGCTCGCGCCAGCCATCGCGCTTGATTTGATCGGGGGTGCGGCGCTGGCCGCCATATCCGCGTGGCGTCCACCTCACAGCACACCTCCCCGGGTCTCCAGCGCCCAGAGCAGGATCGCGATCGCGTCAGCCTCGTTGTCGTCGGCGGGTTGGAACCCGCGCTGGCGCATCGCGGCGAGCACGGCTTCCTTGCCGGCGTTGCCCTTGCCCGTGGCGAAGCGTTTGATGGTGCCGACAGGAACGCCCTGATAGGCGACGCCCTCACGCTCGCACCAGGCGGTCAACGTCGCCAGGAAACCGCCGTAGAGGTGGGCGGCATCAGTGCCGACATGTCGCCGGACCTCCTCGAAGTAGACCGAGGCCAGGCCGCCACAGTCGTTCGCCAACTGGCCAAGCCAGTGCTGGAAACGCAGGTACCGCATGCCACCGCCGTCGAAGCGGCCGGAGCGGAAGCTGGCGGTTCCGCTGTGCACGATCCCGCCCGCCAGGCCCGCCCAGCCCGTGGTGGTGCCGAGATCCAAGGCGAGAATGGCGCCGCCCGCGGATGTCGAGATGACCGGGGCCGGATGGGGCGCGCTCTTAGGGAGGGGTGACGGGCACTGGCTCATGGTGGTGGGTCCTTCTCGTCTGATGTCGGTGAGGGGATGGACGGCACGGCGACCGCGCGCGCGAAGCCCCTGGGGGTGGGAGTGGGAGAACCCGCTCGGCGCGGTTCTCCCCCACCCCCGAAGGGGGTGGCTTTCACCCCCACAACTTCGAGAGCGCATCAACGCTTTGAATCGTTTGAAGAAATCGAAGTTGGGACAGCCCATGGCGTGGGTCGCGTTCCCAACTTGAATCTGCGAAAGGCCGCGCAACGGAGCGCGCGGGAGCCAAGGTAGTTGGGACGAGCTTTCCCAACTTGAATTTGCGCGGGATGGCTGGGCGGAGCGCGGCGGCGCGAAAAGCAACGAAAGTAGTTGGGAAGCTGGCCGCCCAGCTCGCCGCAACTTGCCACAACTTGATCCTGCGTAAGTCCGCGTAGTCGGGATGAGCTGGCGCATCACGAGGTCTCCTCCGTCTGATAGACCCAGACCAGGGGGTTCTCGACCGGCAGCGCCGCACCGCTCTGCGGGCATTTGTAGGTGCTGGGAAGGACCGGGATCCGGACGGACACGACCTCGCCGGTGTCGGGGTCTGCGGTCTCTTCACCGGTCGGGAACGTCATGCCCTCGACGCAGAGATAGCCGAACTTGGAGCGCGATGTTGGCAGACCGAACGGCGCGCCATCGCGAACGAACTTGATGAAACCCTTCGTGGCCAGCACGCTGATCCGTTCGCGGATCGTGTCCTTGCCGCCGAGCCCAGCCTGGTTCTCGAAGCTCTCGGCGAACTGCAGCGCGGTATAGAGTCGGCCGGCCTCGGCCTCATCGAAGAGCAGTTGAAGGATCACGTCGTGTTTGCGCGCGCGCTCGGCGTCGAGCTTCTCGCCGAACTCACGACGCACGAGCCTTTTTTCCGAGCGGTCGATGGCGATCCAGCGTCCGTCCGCCTTGTCGACGATCATCGGCTCGATGCCGGGGCCGTTGCGGAGCTCGAAATGCAGCATCCGCTCCGGTCGGTCCTCGTCGGGCCGGTGCATGATCACCCCGGAGGTGTAGAAGCTGCGGAGGCTGCCCGCGCCCGAGAGCGCCATGAACGGGTCCTCGACGAGCTGCTTCTTGGTGATCTTGCGGGTGTGGTGGCAGAGGATCAGGCCGGCATCCGGGGCTACGGCGTCCCGCAGCGCTTCGACCCGCTCCTGCAGGAAGAAGAGCATCGCGGTGTTGTCGTTCTCCCCGCCGCCGTCCGGCCCCCCATCGAAGAGATTACGGATCGGGTCGATGCAGAGGATGTCGGGCGCGCCATAGCCGTAGTGGGCGCGAACCGCGGCGATGGTCAGGCCCACGCCGCCGGCGTCGAGCAGCATGCGGACCTTCGGCGTAGCGACGAGATTATCGCGCGCCGCGGCCAGGAGCGCCGGCTCGATCCGGATGGCCTGGAGGCGCTCCCGGAGGTAATGGTACTGGATCTCCGCCTGCAGATAGAAGATCCGCAAGGGCCGGCTTGGCGCAAAACCGAGGAAGGGAACGCCCGCCGCCATGTGGACGAGCAGACTGATCAGGAAGTCGCTCTTGCCGACTTTGGGCGCGCCGCCAAGCACCAGCATCCCACCGGGCGTCAGCAATCGCGGCGCGATGATGTCGTCGGGCATCGGGCTCACGTCGTCGAGCAGTGCGCCGAGCGTGAAAACCGGCAGCGCGGACATCGGCGGCACGGCGATCCGTTCGAGGGCCGGCCCATGGCGCTCTTCGTGCAGCCGCCAGAGCCGCTGTGCTTCCGAGGCGAGGCGTTCGAGCGGCCAGCTGGGACGGAGCTGGGCGGCGTTGTACTGGCAGATTGCCTCCCACGCGTCGTCGCGGCTCATGCGGCCCTCATGCGCCATGCGGACGTAGTGGCCGATCGCGGCGCTCGCCCCATGGAAGCGCGTCCAGTCGTCTTCGCCGCCTTCACGGACCGGGGTGGTCAGGATCTCCGTGATCGAGGGTTTGTCGCTCGATGGTCCTGGCTCTGATCCCACGCCGGCAAGCGGCGGCATGTCGGCGACGAGCTCGGCGAAGTCGCGCAAATGGACCTCGACCCGCGGGCTGTGGCGGCGGATATTGACCAGCCGCTTGAACCCGCCCTTGTGATAGACGGAGCCGGCCAGACGGATCGGCTGGTGGGCCGAGCGGAAATGCGTGTCGCCGCCAACCTTGACTGCGATGTCGCCGCGCAGCCGACAGAGAAGCGCGATGTCCTCGCCCTCGGCCGGTTCGCTCAAGCGCCACCAGACATGCAGCTTGTCGAGACCGTCCGGCGTCCGGCCGCCGCTTTCGACGAGCAGTGTCGGCTCGCCGAGATGCCGGATGAGGTGGTCGAGCTTGGCCGCAATGTCTCCGGCGTCGAGGTCGACCAGGACCGTCTGCATCTGCTGGACATCGGCGGCCTTGGCCTTGCCGGTCTCGGCGACCGTTCCCGGCACCACATAGAAGGCCGCCCCTTCGCGTGCTGCCCAACCGGCAAAGGAAACCGCCTTCTCCAGCAAACTGTCGTCGATCTCGATCCAGGCGTTGTGGGGTCGGCCGTCAATGCCTTGGCCTTTGTCCACGAACCCGCGCAGGGGCACCCAGCCCTCGCAGTAACCGAAGACGACGTCGAGAAAGATGGCGATCTGCTCGGGATCCGGCTCGATGTCGAACGGATCGGCCTGGGGTTCGGCGTCGTTGAAATCACGCCACGCATCGAGGGAGACGATGTTGTTCTCGCTCATGCCGCCAGCCCCCAGCAGCGTTCCGCCCATGGACACATGCGGCACTCGTGGAAATCGCGTGTCGTGGCGATCCGCGGCAGCAGATCCCCTGCATCCGTCGCCTGGAGGATCCGCACGGCGCGGTCGCTCATGCGTTGGGCGAGCCCCGCGTCGAACGGCACGAGTTCGTGGTGCAGTTCGGCGGTGTCCTTGTTGATGGCGGTGAAGAGCGCGGGATTGTCGGAGATGCCGGGAACCTGCGCTTCCATATAGGCCTGGTAGAGGGCGATCTGGGCCGCATAGACCGGCTTCGCCACGACCACGCCCTTGGCCACGGTCTCGCGCCAGTTCCTGGCGTTCATCGTCTTGCATTCCCAGAGCGCGGGAACGCCGATGCCCAGCAGCTGAGGTGCGGCGGCGATGATCCCATCGACATGACCGCGGATGCGGCCACCAGCGACCG
Organism: Zavarzinia marina; assembly: GCF_021568905.1. Taxonomy (GTDB): domain Bacteria; phylum Pseudomonadota; class Alphaproteobacteria; order Zavarziniales; family Zavarziniaceae; genus Zavarzinia; species Zavarzinia marina. The sequence continues at coordinate 54,370 of NZ_JAKGSB010000009.1, forward strand.
AGAAGCCGAATTGCTCGCCGTCCGGACGGTTGCCCTTGCGGGTATAGAGATCGAACCGGGCACCGCGCAGCCAGCGGATGGCAAGATCTTCGAGCGCGTGTCCGATCTCGAAGATCCGCAGCGTCTGCCCGGAGAACTCCTGGCCCTCATCCTTCGGCGCACCCGCGAACTCGAATTGCAGAGCGCGCTCACAGCCGTGTCCAAGGCGGGAGCCCCCGAGATAGGTTCTCGGCGGTATCGCCGCGCGTTCAGCGGCGATCGCCTCGTCGATCACCGCATTGATGCGTTCGGCGCAGGTGGGGCGGTGGTTATAGTCGAGCATCAGAACGGCACCTCCGCGTCGGCGTCGGCTGCCATGGCGTGCATGGCGTCCTGGAAGCCGCCGACGGCGACCTCGATGAGCGTGAGCACCTGCGCCTCCGTGAGGTCGGAGAAGCGCGTCTGCCAGCCGATCTCCTCCATGATCTCGGCGACCGGCTTCATGGCGGCGCGGATCGCCGCCTTCTCCTGTTCGGTGAGATCAACCATGGCCCAGCGCTCCCGCGCCAAGCGCGTCCAGAAGCCTTGGCAGGCCATCGAGCAGAACCAGACCGAGGGGCGCGGCTGTTTCGACCGCACCGGGTCGAACCAGCCAAAGCCTCGGGTGGGTCGCCGGCAGACAGCACAGAGCGTTCCATGCGGATGCCAGAGCCGCCGCCGGTCCTCGGCCGTGGTGGGGGAAACAAATGCCATGGCTCATGCCGCCCTCCCTACGGCTGCTTCGGGCGCGGCATCGGCCGCCCCGAAGACGAGGGAGCGGATGGCGTCGCGGTTGAAGCGGAAGGCCAGCAGCGCCGAGGCCTGGTAGCGGGTGAGCCCGAAGTCCTGCCGATACTCCGGCGGCAGGAATGCGAGCTGCCGGTCGGTGGGCGGCTGGTTCAACCAGCGGCGCGTCTTGTGCGCGCTCTCGTCGCTCTCATGCTCGTTGAGCCAGTCGTCGGCCGCCGCGAGGCAAACGGTGCGTTCGCCCACGGCCAACAGATGAGGGCGCTGCTTCTGGAGGCCTCCGATGCCGTACCACCGGCCGTTCAGGAAGAAGACACCGCCCCAAGCATTGAAGCCGTTGGCGATGAGCGCGGCATCGTCGCCGAAGAGATCGCACCAGCGGAAACTCGACCGCTTCAGGAGGTCGATCTCGGACATCACGAAGTCGCCGAGCAGCGCTGCTTCGCCGCCTTCGGGACGCTCCCAGACATGACCGCACAGCGGGCATTCGATGGTGGCGAGCGGCACGATGGCGCCGCAGTCCGGGCAATCCTTAGTGGGCGCTTCGCCGGAGGGCTCGCGACCGTCCAGGTCGACGTCCTGCTCCAGCGAACCGTGCAGCAGGGTCGAGGTGCCGAAATCCAGCACGATGCAGTCGGTCTTGACGAAGCCGGGATGCTCCTCGGGCGAGACCGTGCGCAGGCCGCGACCGACCATCTGGATCATGGTCGACTTGTAGGAGCTCGGCCGCAGCAGCACGACGCAGCCCGTCGGCGGATGATCCCAGCCCTCGGTCAGCACCGCGACATTGACGACGACCCGCAGCTCTCCAGCGGCGTAGCCGTCGAGGGTCGTCTTGCGGTCGGTATCGGCCATGTCGCCGTGGATCAGCCCAGCGGCGACACCGGCCGCGTTGAAGGCGGCTGTCACGTTGCGCGCGTGGTCCACGGTCGAGCAGAACACCACCGTCTGGCGCTCGCCCGCCTTTTCCCGCCAGTGGCGGATGACGGCGTCCGTGACCGGCGACCGGTTCATGATCGCGTCGACCTCGGCCATGTCGAAATCGTCGGCCGTGCGGCGCACCTTGGTGAGCTGGTCCTGGACGCCGACATCGATCACGAAGGTTCGCGGCGGCACGAGATGCCCCGACGCGATGAGCTCCCCGATCCGGATCTGATCGGCGACGTTGGAGAACACCGGGCGCAGACCGCGCTTGTCGCCCCGATTGGGCGTCGCCGTGACGCCGTAGACCCGGCACTCGGGATTGCGCTGCAGTGCAGCGTCGATGATGCGGCGATAGCTGTCGGCGGCCGCGTGGTGCGCCTCGTCGATCACCAGGAGGTCGAGCGCGGGCAGCTGGCCGAGATTACCGGCGCGCGCCAGCGTCGGCACCATGGCGAAGGTGACCTGGCCAGCCCAGGACTTCTCCTTCGCGTCGACAACCGAGGTCGTGATGCGGGGATTCACCCGGCCGAACTTGCTGCGGTTCTGAGCGGTCAGCTCGTCGCGGTGGGCGAGCACGCAGGCCTTGGCGCCCGTTCTCTTCGGCGTTTCGCCGACCATGCGACCGACGACGCCCGAGAGCATGATCGTTTTGCCGGCTCCGGTCGGGGCGACGCCCAGGGTGTTTCCGTGTTCGTCGAGCGCGCGGACGCTGCGCTCAACGAACTGTTTCTGGCGGGGACGCAGCAGCATGGCCGCCTCACTGCGCCCAGGACGGGCGGGTGCCCGCCGCCGGTGCTGAAGATTGGGGCATGGAGGGCTGGGAATGCTGAGCTTGCGGCTGCGCTGCCGCACCGGGCACGCCACCCATGAGAGCGGCATACTCCTTGTGATCTGGCGTCACGGCCGCGCGGATCTCGTTCTTCTCCTCGCCGTTGGTGTCGGTGCCGATGTCGATCCGCGCCACGAACTCGAGCCCGTCGAGATCGGCAAAGCCGCTGATGCGACGGGCGGCCTGGGCCTGAGCGGACGTGTCCTTGTCCGAAATGCCGCGCGCGGAGTTGAGCATGCCGCGGATCAGGCTGCGGCCCATGTTCGCCCAGTCCGGCCCCTTGGGGCTGTAGAGCCCGATCAGGGTGAAGATCTTGCGCCGGGCGTAGGGACCTTCGAGAACTGTGAATTCGCCCGAGAGATAGACCGAGCCAGTGGTCCCCCGCGTGGCGTATCCGCCGGTCCAGCCCTGCGCCGGATCGTCGAATCCGCCCGGACGGATCGTCAGGCGCACCTTGGCCAGCGTGCCCTTGGGGATGATGTTGCTGTTCTGCTTGGCGTCGTTGAAATCGTTCCAGGATCCAGTCATGGCTGGGGTCTCCTCGTTCAGGCGTTTTCGGAATGGGTGGGGGCGTCGGAGGTCGGCGCCGTCGCGGCCGGGGGCGGGCTGCGATAGGCCAGCCGCTCGGAGGCGGGCTCCACGGGGCCGCGGATCTTGGCCATCAGGCGGCCGAGATGCGGCTCCTCGATCAGGTCGAGACGGCCGGAGCGATCCTTCGCCGGGAAGTTCCAGGGATTGATCGTCTGGCAGACGAAGGCACGGTACGGCGCGCCGGACTCGTCCTTGATCTCCGCCATCGTCAGGACTTCATCGACGATGCCCGGCAGCTCGAGGCCGGTCTTCGAGCCGTCGATCTGCGGCTGGAAGATGCGCCGATTGAAGTCGTCGAGCTTCTCGTCGAGGATCCCGACGAACCAGACGTTCTTCGCCCGCGTGTGCTGGAGATGCGTGAGCCACGCGATCATCTCGCGGCCGTGCAGGCCGTAGGCGCCGCGGACATCGGGCTTGCCGGTCTTCTCCGAGAACGCCTCGGGCTGCCCCTTGCACCATTGGAAGCAGAGCCGCCCGGCGACGGTGATCGAGTCGATGAAGATCGTGTGGTAGCGGTCGAGCGCCGCCGGATCGCCGAAGCGCTCGCACACCGCCGCGAAGTGGGCCTCGCTGTAGACCTGGTCGTCCCGCAGCGCCGGGTTGGGGCCGCCGATGAAGACCGCGAAATCGCGGCATTCGGCCCATGTGCGCGGCCGAACGCTGTCGCCGGACCATCCCTCGATGGCCAGGTCGCCGGCCTCCAGATCGATGAACAGCGTGGTGGCGGGGTCGAGCGTCCACAGAAGGCTGGTCTTGCCGATGCCCGACTTGCCGAAGACCGTGCCCTTGATGCCGCGCGGCTCGGCGAGACGCTGATCGGCGGAGATGATCGGGAGGGCCATCACTTGCCTCCCTTCGTCGCGATCAGGGCGTCGATCGCGACGTCCGCTCCCAGCGCGCCGGCCTTGCGGGCCTCGTCGTGGAGGGTGCGCACCGCATCGATCTCGCGGTAGAGCGCCGATGCCCGCTCGTTCAGCCCGATGAGGGCGAAGGCCAGGTCGTCGACCGAGGCTGCCCCGACCGGCTTGACGGTCTCGTCGCGACGCTCGCCAAGGGCCGGCACCCGGATGGTCTCGGGCAGTTTGTCCAGCCCGTAATGGTGCTCGCGGAGCACCGCGAGCTTCTTCGTGATGCTCATGACGTCACCTCGGTGTTCAGGGAAAGACGGAAGCTGGGCTTGCCGGTGCGGACGGTGCGCGCGTCCTCAAAGGCGGAGCGGATGTGGCTCGGCCAGGCCGCGAACTTGCGCTCGGGCACCTTGATCGCGACATCGACGTATTCGGTGGGGTCGTCGCCCTCGGCCCGGATGCGTTCGACGAGAGCGGCGAGCTTGTCCTGGTCCCAGTCGATGCGCTTCGGCAGATCGGCGATCACGGTGACCGCGCCGTCATCCAAACGGACCGTGCCGGTGTCCTTGCCGGCGGCTTGGCGCGTTGCGTGGGCACGATCGCCGTACCTGAGCGCGACGGCCCCATCGAGCCAGTCGCAGACGGTCTTGGCGCGGCGCAGGGCGTCGGCGGCCTCGTCCTGCAGGAGGGCGAGCTGCTCGGCAGGCAGAGCGGCGATGTCGCCGACTGTCATGCGCGGGAGCTCATCGAGGGAGATGCGGTTTGAGATCGTCATCACCGCCCCCTCACGCCGCAGGCTTGCTGGGGTGGTCGGCAGTGCTCGCGCGGATCTGCTCGCGCTCGTACTCCTCGACGTCTTCGAGGCGGTACACGACGCGACCGCCGAGCTTGACGAAGCGCGGGCCTTCGCCCGTCCAGCGCCAGCGCTCAAGCGTGCGGTGGCTGATGTTCCAGCGCGCAGCCAGGTCGATCTGGTTGAGGTGTTTCGTAGCCATCTGTTTCTCCTTCGGTTTTGGTCGAAAACCTGCGGAGACGATGGCTGGCCGGGAGGGAGAAAACCGACCCGGTCAGAGGGAGAAGAACAGGGAGAATTTCGTCAGAGCGCGAAGCCCCAGAGACCGTTCTCGGACTTCAGATAAGGTTCGAGGTCTGCCCATCGCTGCGCGCCAAATGCTTGACGCAGCGTCTTCGCGCTGGAGTGGGCATGATCAAGGAGTTCTCGAGCGCTGAAGCGTCGGCCGTCCTGGTGTCCCTCAACCAGCTTACGAATGATGGCGATATGGATGTCCGACTTGAGATCGATCGTGACGTTGCCATGGATGGTGAGTCGCTGCCCGCTCGGTGAGAGGGACAGGGGCGTATGAGGGCTGACGGCGGGTGTGCCATCGAGAAGTGCCGATAGGATTTCAGGGCTGACCGCCATTCCGTCATCGAAATCGATGGCATCGCCGATGGACACGACGAGGTGCCCCGGCAGCCCCGGTTCATGGAGCCGACCAATGGGCGTGCTGGTCAAGAGAATGCGGACATGGGGTGTTGGTCGCCTTCGGGCCGCATCAGCCACATCTGCCCAAATCCTCCGGTCCGAAAGGCGGCGCGCGAACCAGATCGGGACCCGCTGCGGACGACGGCCGATGCGCGCGTCGCCAAGCTCCCACAAAGCTCGTGGAACGAGCGCTCTGGCGCCGCCACGGGACGCAATGTCCAGCCCGACCAGCAAGCGGGCGAAAAGGACCGGGAAGTCCACCCCGTAGACTCCCATCCGCTCTTTCGGGACATCGACCCAGCCAGCAGACGGGCTGAAGTATCCGTAGCCGTTCCGTTCCGAGGACCAGATCAGGGAAACCGGCTCGTCTTCGAAATCAGCCAGCGAGGCGGCCGCCGCGTTATGGCCATCGGGACGCAGAACATTCGCCGCCAGCAATTTCCCCGCGCTTTTGGCGTGATAGTCGGAGAGCACGGCGCCGGCGACTTTGGCATCCGCGCTCTCCACGATTGAGAGGAGCAGATCAACCGCCCTCCGATCAATCGACGACGACACCGCCGTCTCCGGAAAGGATGCCCCAGCGCCGGAGATACTTCTCGCCGATCAGCTGCTCCTCTTCGGTCTGGTCCTTGAGATTGCAGCCATGCGGCATCGTGATCGTCAACGGCAGCGTCCGACCGCGTTTGGCATCGCCCTTGGGATGGAATTTGATGGAGAGTTTGGCCTGTGTCGCCACCCAACCGCCGGCCAGCGGATCATTGGCGCCGAACCGCTCCGCCGACATGCTCCAGATGGTGCGGTCGGCCTTCCGAAGACATTCCAGCGTGACGCGCTCGCCCACATTGTCGATGGGCATCAGACGCAGCTGCTTGACCTCGACGGACTCGATCCCATCCTCCGGGTCGGTCGGAAAATCGAAAGGATGAAGCAGAACCGCGAGGTCGTAGGTGCGGAAGGGCACCTTCTCGCTCTGGAACTCGATCCCCAGCAGGTCGCGCGCCATGAAGCGGACCATCTCCTCGCGGCTCTCGCGGTCGTTGGCGACGACTTCGATGACGCCGGTCGCCGGTTCATACGTCATGGCCGCCTCGAACACGGGACGGCGGGCGCGGCGGACGAGCGTACCCGCGTCATCGAACGCCAGGAAATCGTCGAGGAGGCCTTCGCGGTAGATCGCGATCTGGACAAGCTCGCAATCCTCGCCGTCGAAGGTCGGCCGGTAGCGCCCGAAGATATCGATGTGGATGTTGTTGGAAGCGAACCGTTCGCGCAGCGCCGCCTTGAAGGCATCGATGGATGCCTCGTCCCGGCGCAAATCGAGATTCGGCTCGCCGATGAACCCGTCCCAGCTCCGACCACGGCGCCGCTCATCGGTGTAACGGACCTCCTCGGCATGGCGGAACCGAACCGGTTCGTTCAGGAACATCCAGAGCGAACGCGCATGGCCATTTGCCAGATCATCGAGCACCGTGCGGTCGTCGATCACGCTATAGAGTGCGGTCTGCCCCGCATCATCGGCCAAGGCGCTCACACGCTCGGCGTCATTGACGATGCGGGCGCGGGCTTCGTCGTCTATCTCGTCAACGGCACGAAGCGTGACGCGAACCACCTCGGGCTCGGGCGCCTCCCAATCGACATCGGTCGGAAGCTCGATGCCGGTGTGGTGGAAATAGGCCTGCAGCGACGAGGCAGGCATGTTGCGGATGAAACTCGTCACTGAGGCCATGATCGGTTCTCCTTAGCCCTTGATGTTGCGCGGGTCATTCCCGTGCGAATCGGACTGGCCGATCCGGCCATCCTGGTTGTGAATCTTGAACTCCGTCCCGGCGTTGCGGCTGATCTCCCGCCCACGGTCGATCGCCTCCCGCTTCGTGTCGAAGTGCCCGCTGGCGCGCTCAGCGCCACCGCGGCGGACGTCCCATCCGCCATTGGGATTGGGGACCACGTGATGGGTGCCCGAACCGTTACCTGCTTTAGCCATGACGGCCTCCTGTTTCGTGAAAGCGCGAAAGTGGGTTCGTTACTACGAACTTGTGCGCAAGATAGGTATTGCAGGTACGGCGTGTCAAGGACTAGATGTATCGCGATAACGAACCCGGCGGACAAACAGGAGAACACCCGGTGCCAACACCCTTGGGAGAGCGCGTTCGCGAGCTCAGACTAAAGCGAGGATTGACCCTAGAGGCGCTGGCCGAAAGGGTCGGATCCAGCAAGAGCTACATGTGGGAGATCGAGAACAAGGACGTCGCGCGCCCTTCGGCTGAGAAGCTTCACCAGATCGCGGCCGCCCTCGAGACTACGACCGATTACCTGATTTCTGCCGACGAAGTCACCGAAGCGGACGCGACGGACACTGCCTTCTTTCGCAAGTATCAGAAGATGAAGCCGAAGAGCAAAGAGAAGCTTCGCGAGATGCTCAAGATCCTGGACGATGAGGATGAATGAGCAATAGCGGCAGAAAATCGCCCAGAAGGGCCGCGAACGATCTTACTGTGCTTCTCCGCACCGTGCTGGGTGAAGACCGGTTCCCCGTGGACGTGGAGGCGCTGGCGCTCGAAGTCTCCCGAAACCACGAAGACCCGATTACGGCAGTGAAGGGCGTCGACATCGACGGCTTCGAGGGCATGCTCCGGGCACGGCGCAAGAAGCCCGGTTGGCAGATCCTCTACAACACTCAGCCCCGCTACCGTGGACGCGAGCGCTTCACGCTCGCTCATGAGTTCGGGCACTACTTGCTGCACCGGCGCCCGCTGACCGCAGCGCACTACCGTAACGGCGAGCTCTCGGACGATTTCGACTTCGAGTGCCTTCCGCTGCAAGCCAATGGCTGGAAGGACGCGGAGAAGCAGCGTGAAGAAGAGGCCGATACCTTCGCCTCCTTCCTGTTGATGCCGATCGACGACTATCGGAACCAGGTCGGCAGTCAGGAGGTAACTCGCGACCTCCTTGGCCATGTGACTGACCGATACGGAGTTTCGCTTCTTGCGGCCGCGCGCAAGTGGATCGAATTCACCGACACCCGAGCGGCCATGGTGGTTGCGCGAGACGGATTCGCGTTGTGGGGCAGAGCGAGCACGCGCGCCTACAGAAGCGGTGTGTTCATTCAATCGGGCATGCCGATTCCCGACGGCTCCATCATGGCCATGGGGTCGGCGTCGCTGCACACCCGTTCTCAGCGCCCGGTGGCTTTGCCCGCCGGCATCTGGACATTTAGTCGGGGCTCCGAACCCGTCCGAGAACTGACCTTCTTCTCTGACCGGCTCGGTTTGGCGGTGTCTCTTCTGCAGTTCGATCGCGCCGTCGATGGAGCTGAGGTCGAGGACGAAGAACCTTGGGATAGCTACGACCAGTTCACCCGCGATGATTCGAGGTAACGACCCGACAATGCTGCGGGCAGCGCCGCTCCGGGCGACTTACACGGATGTTCACGCTGGAAAGGCCTGACGAACGGCTTCGATCTACTTCTAATGATTCCGCTGTGACGCGATAAGCCATTGAATCTTATTGCGTATCTTCGTTTTGCGACTACCGTTTCGCCAGTCATCTTCTATTGCGAACGGTCTCATGCAAGACGCCCGATCCGGTCCGAACCCTCTGTTGCCCGCCCGTCTGTCGGCGGGCGAACGCCTCGATGAACTCGCGCAGATTCTTGCCGCGGGGCTGAGGCGTATCCTGCCGGAACAGTCCAGTTCTTTATCTGGACCTGGCGAAGACAGTTCATTCGACATTCTCGCCCTCAAACGCCGTGTTGGTCGTCGCAAACCGAGCAACCGAGTTGGAGGGCAATGATGCCAGGAACAAAGAGAAAGACTGACGCTACGCCATGGCGGGCGGGCGAACGCGACGCGGCGGACGCGAGCGTGGTCACACAGCTTGCGGCGCTGAAGCGAATGACGGTGGTTGAGCTGAAGGCGAAGTGGGAAAGCCTCTTCGGCACGCCCGCTCCGAACAACAGCCGCAGTTACCTTGAGCTGAGGCTCGGCTACCGGGTCCAGGAACTGACCCTCGGCGGGCTCTCGCGCGAGACGCGGCGGACGCTGGACTTGCTGGCTGACGAAATCGAGGGCCGGGCCGGGCGCAAGACGATCATCGCGGATCCCCGCAACCCGGTGCTCGGCACCCGCCTCGTGCGTGAATGGAACGGGGTGGAGCATACCGTCACAGTGATGAAGGACGGCTTCGACTGGCAGGGGCGCAAGTTCAAGTCGCTGTCGGCGGTGGCGCGGGCGATTACCGGCACGCAGTGGAACGGCTATCGCTTCTTCGGCCTACGCGAGGCGCGGAGGGACGACCGATGAGCCGTCATCAGGAAGCCGTCGCGGTCGTTCCGCGCCGCCAGCGCTGCGCCATCTATACCCGCAAGTCGAGCGAGGAAGGGCTCGACATGGAGTTCAACAGCCTCGACGCCCAGCGCGAGGCTTGCGAGGCCTTTGTGACGAGCCAGAAGGCGGAAGGCTGGGCCACCATTCGCGAACGCTACGATGACGGCGGCTTCTCCGGCGGCACGCTGGAGCGCCCCGGCTTGAAGCGTCTCATTCAGGACGTCGAAGCCGGTCTGATCGATGTGATCGTGGTCTACAAGATCGACCGGCTGTCGCGCTCGCTGATGGACTTCGCCAAGTTGGTCGAGATCTTCGACCGCAATCAGGTGACTTTCGTTTCGGTCACGCAGTCGTTCAACACCACGACCTCGATGGGCCGCCTGACCCTGAACATCCTCCTCAGCTTCGCGCAGTTCGAGCGGGAGGTGATCGGCGAGCGCATCCGCGACAAGGTCGCGGCATCCCGCAAGCGCGGCATGTGGATGGGCGGTCACGTCCCGCTGGGCTACGACGTACGCGACCGCAAGCTCGTGGTCAACGAGGCCGAGGCCGCGACGGTCCGGATGATCTTCGAGCGGTTCGTCGCCATCGGCTCCGCCACGACGCTGGCCAAAGCGCTCGCGGCTGAAGGCGTGCTAAACAAGCGCGGCAAGCCGATCGACAAGGGCTTCCTCTACAAACTGATCAACAACCGGGTCTACCTGGGCGAAGCCGTGCATAAGGGCACGGCCTATCCCGGCGAGCACGAAGCCATCATCGATCAGGTCCTGTGGGACAAGGTTCACAGCATCCTGCAAGAGAGCCCGCGCCTGCGGGCGAAGAACACCCGCCGCCAGACGCCGGCTCTGCTGAAGGGGATCATCTTCACCGAGACGGGCACGGCGATGACGCCGACGGCGACGAAGAAGGGCACGCGCCTCTACCGCTACTACGCGTCCATGGACCTGATCCGAAACCGCCCGACCGGCGACGCCTCGGGCCCGCTGCGCTTGCCCGCCGGCATGGTCGAGGACGCCGTCGTCGGCGAAATCCGCCGCATGATCCGCGCGCCCGAGATCGCGGCTCGAACCATCAAGGCCCTGCGAGACGAGAGCCCGGACGTCGACGAGCAGGCGGTCGTCACGGCGCTCGGCGAGTTCGACCAGCTCTGGGCGGCGCTCTACCCGGCGGAGCAATCCCGCATCGTCCAGCTTCTGGTCGAGCGGGTGACCGTCGGCGAAGACGGCATCGCCGTCGATCTGCGCCACGAGGGGCTGGGCTCGGTCCTGCGTGACATGATGGCCCCCCGCCAGACGGAGGCCCGCGCATGACCGACACGACGAACACCATCCGCGTCGTCATCCCCCTGACGATCCGCAAACGCAATGGGCGGCCGAAGATCCTCCCGCCCGATGAGGTGACGGTCCGGGACGGCCGGTCGCAAGACCCTCATGTGCTGCGCGCCATCGCCCGCGCTTGGAACTGGCGGCGGCAGCTGGAATCCGGTGCCGCTTCCACCATTCAGGATATCGCCTCTGCCGAGAAGGTCTCCGACCGGTTCGTGAGCCGAATGATGCGGCTCGCCTATCTGTCACCCGAGGTGCTTGAACACCTCGTCATCAGGCGCGTCCCACCGGCGCTGTCGTTGAACGACCTTGTTTCGGTCGCCGATCGGCCGTGGGTGGAGCAGATGGACATGGTTTTTGACTGAGCGCGCCGGCGCCCTGCCATCAATGGAAGCCTGCCACGAATGCTGTGGCCGTGAGTGTGACGTGGGCATTGAGCGGCGGATACAGTTCGAAGGCCCTCGGCTCACGCGAGAAGTTCCAAAGCCGGAACAAGCGCCATTCGGATCGGCGCTCGTCTGCCACCGCAAGCTCATTGCGGGTGATGTGGAAGGGCGTCCGTTCCCACCCGTTCGTCGTCTTCACCTCGATCAAGCGCGCCTGACCATCTGGCGCGAAACTCGCGATATCATAGCCCGCGCCATCCCCGTCCTCCTCGGAAACCCAACGCACCTTCCGCGCCAAGTCATCACGCCCCGCCGACCGTAGCGATGCCCACTCATGCGCCAGAACGCGCTCCTCGCCGGCGCGGCCGAGGGCGCGGTTGCGCTCGTCCCGGCCTGCCACATCGAACTTCCGAGCGATGTGCAGCATCTGCTCCAGCTCCTGCGGTGGCGGCTGGTTCGACAGCGTCGGGGGTGGGCCGATCCAGATCGGTGCGGATTCTTCAAGACCCGTCGCCGGGCGCGAGTCTGGCAGACGGCCGAGCCACGCGGGGTTTATTGCCAACCACCGTACCACCGCGTCGACGAGCGACATTTGGAAATTGAACGCAGGCTTGTAGCCGGGGATCCAGTCCTCGCCGAGCCCCTTCAGAACCGCGCTGATGTTCTGGTGCTTGAACTCGATCGATCCCTCCGAACGGCCGTTCAGCAACGGCAGGAGCGTGCGGCGATGCTCCGCCTTGCTGTACGGGCGTCCGAAGACGTCGTCGGCCAGCATCGCGAAGTAATCCGCGACGATCAGATCGTTCTCCTCATCGGTCCAATGCTCGCTCGACATTAGGCCAGGCTACTGACGTCGCGGCCATTTGTCATCGAAAGTCAAAGAACCATCGGGTCCTTGATCCCCAGCATAACGACGGGCTGCGCACGGCTTCCCCCGAATATGCCTACCGTGTGTTTCCCCGGCGGCCACGCCAACCGGAAGAACGCCCGCTGAATCCACTGTCGAGCGACCTGCGAAACCCGTTGGAAACGCTGGCCTTCGCGAAGCCCAACCGGGCCGGACGAGGTTCGCTCGGTTAGAGACGGAGGGCTGTTCGGAGACGGAAATTGGACCCGGCGCCAGTCTCCGAGGTTCGGGCATCTCGGCTAAGCGCCTTTGAAACAAAAAGAAAAAGGCCGCCAACGGGAGCCTCATCTCGGGTTCGCTACAAGATAATGGCGGAGGGGATGAGATTCGAACTCACGATACGGTTTCCCGTATACACACTTTCCAGGCGTGCGCCTTAAACCACTCGGCCACCCCTCCGCAGGGCCGGGAATCCGCGGATCCGCCGGCGAGGGCCGCAATATACAGAAGTCGGGCGGGCATGCAACTGGTCGGCGGTGGCGCCGGCCCGGTGCCGGGCCCGGCCCGCGCCGATCCCGGTTCGGGGTGGGGGGAGCCCTATTCTCGCCCCATTGTTGAGGTTGCCTGACCGCCTTGTCATGATACGGCGGGCAGCGGGGAGGCGGATCGGTATGGTCGGTCGGTTGTTGGGCTGGACCATGATCGCACTGGCGCTGATGTGTTTGGGTGCCGATGCCATGGCCATGTTGGAGCGCGGTGAATTCGTCCTGATGGGTCTCGGCGAATTGTGGGCCGCGATGGACAACGACAGTTTCATCGCCGTCGGCAATGCCGTCAGTGCCTATTCGATGCCGGAGATCTGGAACCCCGGCGTCATGACCGTGCTGCGTCTGCCCGGCGTCGTCCTTTTCGGCCTGCTCGGCATGCTGTTCCTGGTGATCTTCAGGAAGCGTGAGCGTCGGGATCGCATCTTCGGGCCCTGATCCGGGGTCTTCTTTCTCTTTCTCTCTCTCTCTCTCTCTCTCTCTCAGCCCCGCGCGGCGGTTTCGCCCGCCGAAAGCTCGATGATTTCCGCCGTGATCTCTTCCTGGCGGATGCGCCGTCGCGTGGCCCGCAGGTCGGCCAATTGCCGTTCGATCTGGCTGCGGGCATTGGCCATGGCTTCCATGCGCGCCTCGTTCTCGGCGGCGAAGGCATGAAGGGCGGCGGCCGAGAGCTGGGCGTGGACGTAATCGTCGGCCAATGCCGCCAGCAGCCGTTCGGGCGGGATCTGCACCAGGGGCGGGGGCGCCGCCGAGACCGGGAAGGCGCCGAAGTCGAAGGGCAGCAGGCGCCGGCGCTCCAGGACCGTGCCGCCCGAGGGGCGCCAGACGGCGAAGACGGCGTCGAGCCGCGTCACCGTGCCCGCCGCGATCGGCGCTTCCAGGGTGGCGACGATATGGGCCGCCAGCTTCGGGATGGCCGGCGAATGGGCGGGCATGGCCTGGGTCCAGCGCGGGCGCAGGCCGCGTTCCGTCGCCAACGCCATGCCGCGCGAGCCGACGAGGAAGAGATCGGCCCCCGCCGCCTCCCCCGCCACCGCATCCAGGATCTTCTCGTTGAAGGTGCCGGCGAAACCCTGTTCGGCGCAGAACAGGATCAGCACCGGCCGCCCCGTCTCCTGCGCCGGGGGCGGGCCCGCGGGGGTCAGGGAAAGCGCGCGGCCGATGGCGCCGGCGATGAGGGCGGCATGGGCATCGATGGCCGCCACCTGGCCGCGCGCCTGCTGCGCCCTGGCGGCGGCGATGCCGCGCATGGCGTTCACCACCATGCCCAATTGGGCGATGCCGTCGATGCGGGCGCCGATGTCCGCGAGACGGCCGCTCACGGTCCCGCCTTCGGTGTCAGATGGGCGGCGAGCAGGTCGCGCAGGCGTTCGCGATCGCCGTCGGCGAAATCGCCCGTCGCCTCGATACGGGCGACGATGTCGCCGGCCTGGGCGTCGAGCAGGGCGGAAAGCCCCCGGCGAAAGCCGTCGAGATCGCCGGTCGCGACACCATCCAGCAATCCGGCCTGAAGCGCCAGCACCAGGGCCACCTGATCGGCGAGGCGGAGCGGCGCGTGCTGGGGCTGGGCCAGGAGGGCACGGATGCGCGCGCCATGGTTCAACTGATCGCGCACGCGGGGATCCGGCATGCCGCCGAAGCGCGTGAACATTTCCAGCTCGAGGAATTGCGCGTAATCGAGGCGGAGCGATTCCGCGACCTTGCGCAAGGCATGGGCCTGGGTCTTGCCGCCCACCCGGCTGACGCTGGTGCCGACGTCGACGGCCGGCTTCTGGCCCTCGTGAAACAGGCGGGCGTCGAGCACGATCTGGCCGTCGGTGATGGAGATCAGATTGGTCGGGATATAGGCGGAGAGATTGCCGGCATCGGTCTCGGCGATCGGCAGCGCCGTCAGGGAGCCGCCGCCCTTGGCCGGCGACAGTTTGGCGGCCCGTTCCAGCATCCTGGCGTGGACGTAGAAGACGTCGCCCGGATAGGCTTCGCGCCCCGGCGACTGGCGGGTGAGGAGCGCGATCTCGCGGTGGCTGGCGGCGTGCTTGCTGAGGTCGTCGAGCACGATCAGCGCGTGCTGGCCGCGGTCGCGGAACCATTCCGCCATGGAAAGCCCGGCGAAGGGCGCGATCCACTGCATGCCCGGGGGCGCGGCGGCTTCGGCGACGACCACGATGCAACGCTCCATCCGCCCGAAGGTACGGATGGCGTTGATGGCGCGGCGGACAGAGGCGGTCTTCTGGCCGATGGCGACATAGACGCAGGTGATGTCGCTGCCGCGCTGGCTGATGATCGTATCGATGGCGATGGTGGTCTTGCCGATGGCGCGATCGCCGATGATCAGCTCGCGCTGGCCCCGGCCGAGGGCGAAGAGCGTATCGACCACCAGGGTTCCGGTCTGCACCGGCTGGGTGACGAGATCGCGTTCGATGATGGCGGGGGCGGGGCGTTCGATCGGCGAATGTTCGTCGCTCTCGATCGGGCCCGCCCCGTCCAGCGGGCGGCCCAGGGGATCGACCACCCGGCCGAGCAGGGCGGGGCCGACCGGCACGCGCAGCACGTCGCCGGTGCCATGCAGGCGGTCGCCGGCCTCGATCGTGTCGACGCCGTCGAGCAGCACGCAGCCGACACGATCGGGCTCCAGCACCTGGGCATAGCCGAACTGGCCCTTGTCGAAGCGCAGCAATTCGTCCAGCCGCACGTCCGGCAGGCCGGAGACCATGGCGATGCCGTCGGCGATGCTCTCCACCCGGCCGATCTGTTCGGCATGGGGGCCGAGGTCGGCGGCGGCGACGCGGGCCTGGGCCCCGGCCAGCCAACCGTCCGGGCCCTTGTGTTCACGATCGGCGGTCATGACGCAACTCCTGGCCGATACGGGCGAGATCCTCCCGCCAATTGTTGCCGACGACGAAATGCGGCCCATGCAGCTCGAAGCCGGCGATCAGCGCGGCATCGACGCGGAGGTTCAGGGCGGCCGTGGTGCCCAGCGCCTCGCGCAGCCGCTGCTGTGCCGTCTCGGCCAGGGCGGGACCGAGGGGGGCGGCGCTGACCAGTTCGAGTTCGGCTTCGGGCAAGGCGGCCGCAGCCTTGGCCGCGTCGGGCAGGCGGGCGATCTCGGCGACCAGACCGTCGAGGAAGGCGGCCGCGATCACGGCAGGGTCCAGCCGGCCGGCCAGGCGCCCGGCGATCGATAGCGCCAGGTCGCCGGCGCGGTCGAACCAGGCGCGTTCCTCCGCCTGATGGGCGTCGCGGGCGGCGGCTTCGGCCTTGGCGATGCGGGCGGCGGCGTCCCTGTCCGCCTCGGCCAGGCGCTTCCTGTGCAGGCTTTCTGCTTCGGCCCTTGCGGCCTCCAGCAGCGTGTCGCGCTCGGCGGCGAAGCCGGCGCGGGTCTCGGCCACGGCCTTCTCGGCCGCCTCGGCTTCGGCGCGTTTCTTTTCGGCGTCGTCGAGGATGCGGGCGGCGGTCTGGCGCCTCTCCTCGATCATGGCGGCCACGGGGCGCCAGAAGAAGCGCGCCAGCAGCCAGACCAGGATCAGGACATTGATCGTCTGGATCGCCAGCGTCCACCAGTCGATGGTCATGGTCAGCCGAGCAGGGGGTTGGCGAACAGCAGCAGAAGGGCGATCACCAGACAGTAGATCGCCATGGTCTCGATCATGGCGAGGCCGACGAAGAGCGTGCGCGAGATGGTGTTCGCCGCCTCGGGCTGGCGGGCGATGGCGTCCATGGCGGCGGCGACGGCGCGACCCTCGGCCAGGGCCGGGCCGATGGCGCCGAAGCTGACGGCAAGGGCCGCGCCAATGATGCTGACGAAGGCGAGCCAGTTCATGATCGATCCTCATTTTTCGCGGATACATGCCCGGCCTCGCCCACGGTTTCGGCGATGAACACCATGGCGAGGACGGCGAAGATATAGGCCTGCACGGCCCCCGTGAGCAGGTCGAGGGCCATCAGGGGAATGGGCACCAGAAGCCCGGCGAGCGAAAGCACGATGCCGATGACGAAGACCCCGCTCATCACATTGCCGAACAGGCGGACCAGCAGGGAGAAGCTGCGCGTCACGCTCTCGATGACGTTGAGGGGGATCATCACCGGGTTGGGGGTGGAGAAACTGGCCAGATAGCCGCCGACGCCGCCGGCCCGCACGCCGAACCAGATGACCGACAGGAAGACCAGCAGCGCCAGCGCCGCATCGGTTTCCAGCTTGGCGGTCGGCGGTTCCACGCCAGGCACCAGGGACGACCAATTGGCGGTCAGGATGAAGACGAAGAGCGTGCCGATGAAGGCGCGATAGCGCGGCGGCGCCACCCGCATGGTCTCGCGGATCTGATCGTCCATCACGTCGACCAGCAGTTCCGCGACCGCCTGCACCCGCCCGGGGCGCGGCGACAGGCGCAGGCGGACGATCAACCCGCCGCCGACCAGCAGCGCCATGATGGCCCAGGTGACCAGAACGGCGCCGGTGATCGGCACCGGGCCCAGGTGGAACAGCGCGGTGCTTTCGAGGGGCGAGGTCATGTCGGCATCTCCCGCACCCGGCGCATCACGAGAAAGCGCCCGGCCATGACGCCGAGAACGGCGACCAGCAGCGGCAGGGCCCCGGCGAAGGCGGCCGCCCCCAGCATCCCGGCCAGCAGAAGGAAGCGCAGTGCCATAAGGCCGAGCAGCGACGGCAGGCGCCCGCCCGCCGAATAGCGCCGCACCTGCCACAGCAGACCCTTGAAATAGAGTACGCCCGCCAGCACCCCGCCGACCAATGCCGCCACGAGGACCAGCACGGTCAGTAGCGGATCGCCATTCGCAATGGTGGTCATGCCGTCCATGGTCAGGCCTTCTTCACCCAGCGCCAGGCCGACCAGCAGCCGATGGCGAGGCCGACCATCAAAAGCCCGCCGGTCCAGAACAGGCCGGACTGAAAGCGCCCGTCCAGCCAGCGTCCGAGGAACAGCCCGCCCAGAGTCGGCACCACGATCATCCAGCCGAGGACGCCGACCTGGGCCAGCCGGCGCAGGGCCGATTCGTCACCCGCCCTGTGCCTCGCGTGACG
Organism: Zavarzinia marina; assembly: GCF_021568905.1. Taxonomy (GTDB): domain Bacteria; phylum Pseudomonadota; class Alphaproteobacteria; order Zavarziniales; family Zavarziniaceae; genus Zavarzinia; species Zavarzinia marina. The sequence continues at coordinate 72,276 of NZ_JAKGSB010000009.1, forward strand.
CTCGCCGTGGCGGCGGAGCGCGCCCAGCAGGGAATCGTCGTCGTCCGGTTCGGGCAGGCGCGGGACGGCGTTCATAGTGGTCGCTCGGGACGAAGGTGGGCCATGATCTGGCGGATGGCGTTCAGATGCAGGCGCGTCGCTTCGACGTGTTCCATGCGTTCCGCCTCGTCGTCGGCCCGGAACCGCGCCATCACCGTCTCGTGCAGGGTTTCGAGATCGTCGCCCGGCACCGCCTCCCGCGTCGTGACCGCCACCGCGTCGCCGCCTTCGACCGACAGGATGCCCCGGCGGACGGCGCAATGATGGCGCGCCCCGTCCCGGCCGGTCCAGGTGACGACGCCGAGGGTGAGCGCGGTGAGGAAATCGGCGTGGCGCGGCAGGACGCCGAAGGCGCCGGATTCATCCTCCGCCCGGACGGAACGGACGTCGGTCGCATCGACGACGACGGCGAGGGGGGTGACGATGCGCAGCCTCATGGCGTCCACCCCTCACGTCCGATCCACCCCTCACCCCAACCCTCTCCCCGCAGGCGGGGCGAGGGAGTCCGGTCAGAGCTGGGTCTGCCCCCTCGCCCCTCTGGGGAGAGGGTTGGGGTGAGGGGCGAAACATCCGCGGCGGGGATCATGCAGCCTGTCCCTTCTTGGTGGCGGCGTCCTCCTTGGCGCGGGCCTCGTCCAGCGTGCCGACCATATAGAGGGAGCTTTCGGCCCAATCGTCCGCCTCGCCGGACAGGATCGCGGCGCATCCGGCCAAGGTGTCGGCGCGGGGCACGCTGCGGCCGGGCTGGCCGGTGAAGGCTTCGGTCACGGCGAAGGGCTGGCTGAGGAACCGTTGCAGGCGGCGCGCGCGCTTCACCACAAGGCGGTCGGCGGCGCCCAGTTCCTCGACCCCGAGAAGGGCGATGACGTCGCGCAATTCGGCGAAACGCGCCAGCACCTCCCGCGCCTGTTCCGCGATCCGGTAATGCTCCGCCCCGACCACCAGGGGATCGAGCAGGACAGAGGACGAGGCGAGAGGATCGACGGCGGGATAGAAGCCTTCGGCGGCCAGTCCGCGCGACAGCATGATGGTGCTGTCCATATGGCTGGAGATCGCCGTGACGGCGGGATCGGTGAAGTCGTCGGCCGGGACATAGACCGCCTGGATCGCCGTGACCGACGCCCCCGCGACCGAGGCGATCCGCTCTTCCAGCGCCGCGACCTCGGTCGCCAGGGTCGGCTGATAGCCGACACGGGACGGCAGCCGGCCGAGGAGACTGGAGACCTCCGCCCCGGCCTGGACGAAACGGAAGATATTGTCCATGAGGAGGAGGACGTTCTGGCGCTTCTCGTCCCGGAAATATTCGGCGATGGTCAGCGCCGTCTGGGGCAGGCGCCAGCGCGCACCCGGCGGCTCGTTCATCTGGCCATAGACCAGGACGGTGCGTTCCAGGACGCCGGACCCGCGCATCTCGGTCAGCAGTTCGTGGCCCTCGCGCGAGCGTTCGCCGATGCCGGCGAAGACGGAAGTGCCCCGATATTTCTCGACCATGGCGTGGATCAGTTCCATCACCAGCACGGTCTTGCCCACACCGGCACCGCCGAACATGGCCGCCTTGCCGCCCTGGGCCAGGGGGGCGAGCAGGTCGATCACCTTGATCCCGGTCTCGAACACGGCGGCACTGCCGGTGGCATCGCGCAGGGCCGGGGGCGCGTGGTGGATGCCCCGGCGCGGCACATCGGCAGGCAATGCCGGGCCATCGTCGCCGGCATTGCCGAGCACGTCGAGCAGGCGGCCGAGAACGGCGGGGCCGACCGGGACCTGGATCGGCTGGCCGGTGGCGGTGACCCCGGCGCCCCGGGCGAGGCCGGCGGTGGCGCGAAGGGCGATGGCGCGCACCGTCTCGGTATCGGCATGGCCGTGGATTTCGAGCACGAGGGGTTCGGGCCGGTCCCAATGCACGATGAGACCCGTATGCAGCGGGGGCAGCGGGCCGGCGTCGAAACGGACGTCGACCACGGCACCCCGCACGGCGATGACGACGCCTTCGGTAGCCATGGCGGCCCATGACCTCCTTGCTGCGGTACCAACAGGCCCCAAGCCTTGCACCAATGCGCCGCGGGTGCCAGCCCCCCGCGCCCTTAAGTAGGGTCTCGGCCGCGCGGGGCTGCCCATATCGGGCAGTGCCGCGCGACTGGCCAGTTGGATATAATCGTCTGCATTAAAACACCGCGCGACCGGCGGATGCCGGCGACGGGGTGGCCAGGGAGGAAAGAATGGCTGACAAGGACAAGATGCGCCGCGGCCTGGACCGCCGCTCGCTGCTCATCGGCGCGGCCGGGGGCGCCGTGGTCGCCGGCGGGGCCGGCGCGGGCTTCGTTGCGCTCGACCGGACGGCGCGCAAGCTGCGCACGCCCGAGGCGGTGGAGGGCGGACCGGCCCAGATCGCTGAATCCTTCGCCGATTCGCGGCCGTCCTACGAGACCCTGACGGCGCCGGCGGCGGATTCGCCCAATCTCGTCGTCATCGTGCTCGACGACGTCGGCTTCGCCGATCTCGGCTGCTACGGCAGCGAGATCGCGACCCCCAATCTCGACAAGCTGGCGGCGCGGGGCCTGCGCTACACCAATTTCCGGACCACCGCCATGTGCTCGCCGACGCGGGCGTCGCTGATGACCGGGCTCAATCATCATTCGGCCGGCATGGGCTGGCTGGCCGATCTCGACGCCGGTTATCCCGGCTATCGCGGCGACATGACCCTCGACGCCGCGACCATGGCGGAAGTGCTGCAGGACAAGGGCTGGGCCACGCTTCATGTCGGCAAATGGCATGTCAATGTCGCCCATTCCAACGGTGCCGCCGGGCCCTATTACAATTGGCCGACCAGCCGGGGCTTCGAGCGCGCCTATTGGTTCCAGGGCCATTCCACCGACTATTACCACCCGTCGGAAATGCTGGAGGGCCGCGCCCCGGTGGAGCCGGCCAAGGACGCGTCCTATTACGTCCTCGACGATCTGTCGCAGCGCGCCATCGCTTACGTCCACACCCAGAAGGCGCTGGAGCCGGACCGCCCCTTCTTCCTCCAGGTCGCCTATCCGGCCGCCCATTCGCCGCTGCAGGTGCCGGCGGCCGACCGCGATGCCTATAAGGGCAGATATGACGCGGGTTGGGACGTCATCCGTGCCGAGCGTCTGAAGCGCCAGCGTGAATTGGGCGTGGTGCCGGAGACGACGGAACTGCCGCCGCTGGCGCCGGGCGTGTCGCCCTGGGACGAGTTGAGCGAGGTCCAGAAGCGGACCTATGCGCGTTACATGGAAGTCTATGCCGGCCTGATCACGAGGCTGGACGCCGCGATCGGCACCCTGCTCGACGAGATCGAGGCGATGGGCGAGAGCGACAACACCCTGGTGATGCTGATCTCCGACAATGGCGGTTCGGCCGAGGGGACGCAGACCGGCACGCCCAACGTCTTCGCGGCGGCACTGGGCCGGCCGGTTCCGGTCGAGGAAGCGGCGAAGCTGCATGACGTCATGGGCGGGGACGAGACCTTCCCCCATTATCCGATCGGCTGGGCCTGCACCTCGAACACGCCGTTCAAGCTCTACAAGCAATATACCCATCTGGGCGGCGTGGCCGATCCCTTCATCGTGTCCTGGCCGAAGGGCATCGCGGCGAGGGGCGAGATCCGCGACCGCTTCGTCCATGTCATCGACCTCTATCCGACGGTGATGGAGGCGCTGCGCATCGAACGTCCGGCGGAATACCGGGGGCGCAAGCTGAAGCCGCTGGAAGGGGCCAGCATCGCCGCCACCTTCGGCGATCCGAAGGCGCCCACAAGGACCGAGCAATATTTCGAACTGGGCGGCCAGCGCGCCTATATGGACGGCAACTGGCGCCTGGTCACCCGCCACGAACGCGGCAGCGACTACGACGACGACACCTGGGAACTCTATGATCTCTCGAAGGAGGTCAACGAGATGACCGATCTCGCGGCCGAGAATCCGGACAAGGTGAAGGAACTGCTGGACAAGTGGAACGCGGCGGCCACGCGCTTCAACGTCTTCCCGCTGGACGACCGCAATCTGGTGATCAAGCTCGGCCAGGATCGCCAGCGCCGGGGCCAGCGTAACCATTGGATTCTCAAGCCGCCGATGGACCGCATCGCCACCCATGTGGCGCCCCAGGTCCTCGGCTTTTCCCATGAATTCGTGGTCGACGTGGTGCGGAAGCCCGGGGCCGGCGACGGCGTTCTCTTCGCCGCCGGCTCGCGCCACGCGGGCTATGTCCTCTTCATCCACGAAGGGCGCCTGATCTACGAGCAGAACATGTCGCCCTGGGTCGACCGGATCGAGAGCACCGAGGTTCTGCCGGAGGGCAAGCTGCAACTCCGCTATGTCCAGACCATGACGGCGCGGCCGTTCGAGGGCGGCGGCGCCCTCTATCTGGGTGATCGCAAGCTGGCGGAAAAGACCTTCGAGCATTGCGTGCTCACCATGTCCTACGACGGCTTCTCGCTCGGCGCCGATCTCGGCAATCGGGTCTCCACGCTCTACGAGGGACATAATCCGTTCCAGGGCGAGCTGACCCAGGTCGAGATCAGGATCGACAACGAGCCCTTCGGCCCGCTGGAGACCAAGCGTCTGGTCGACGGCATCGCCATCAAGATCTGATGGCGGCGCCCGATCGGGATTTCATTTCCGTCCCGGCCGGCGACTACCGGCTGGGTTCGGACGATCACTACCCGGAGGAACGGCCCGCCCGTTTCGCCCGGGTGGAGGGTTTCGCCCTGGCCAGCCGGCCGGTGACGAATGCCGATTTCGCGCGCTTCGTCGCCGCGACCGGCCATGTCACCACGGCTGAACGGGGCGAAAGACCGGGGTCCGCCGTGTTCACCATGACGCCGGGCCCCGTCGACCTGCGCGATCCAGGGCAGTGGTGGCGCTTCGTCGATGGGGCCTCGTGGCGAGAGCCTTCGGGCAGGGGCAGCGCCTCTCGCGTCGATCCGGCGGCCCCGGTCACCCATGTCAGCCTCGCGGATGCCGAAGCCTATTGCGCCTGGGCCGGGCTGCGCCTGCCGAGTGAGGCGGAATGGGAGGCGGCGGCGCGCGGCGGCCTCGCGGACGCGCCCTATGCATGGGGCGATCGCTTCATGCCCGACGGCTCGCTCCTGGCCCATGTCTGGACCGGGGCCTTCCCCTGGTATTTCGCGCGCGGCACGCCGGGGCCGGCGCCGGTCGGGCTCTATCCCGCCAACGGCCTCGGCTTTATCGACATGATCGGCAATGTCTGGGAAATGACCGCCTCGCCCTTCGAGGGGGCGGGGGGCGGCTGCGGCTGCCGGGAAGGTGGCGCCGGGCTACTGCGCGCCGCCAAGGGCGGCTCCTTCCTCTGCGCCGGGGAATATTGCCTGCGCTACCGCCCGGCGGCCCGTATCGGGATCGCGCCGGGCGACAGTTCCAGCAACGTCGGTTTTCGCTGCGCGTTGCCAACTTTCTAGTCCGTCATCCCGGCCTTCGCCGGGATGACGAGTCTATTGACGGCGATCAGTTCAGGAAGCCGGCGAGACGCCTGGAGATCAGGGCTTCCGCTTCCGACATGATGCGCTCGACCAGTTCCTTCACCGTCGGCACGTCATGGATCAGGCCGGCGACCATGCCGCAGCTCCAGGCGCCCGCTTCCATGTCGCCGTCGATCATGACCTTGGGATAGATGCCCGCCACCTGGTCGTAGATGTCGCCGATGGAAAGGTCGGCGCCCTTTTCCTTCTCGATCTCCAGGATGCGGGCGACGCCGCTGTTGTTGATCACGCGCTCGGTATTGCGCAGCGAACGCATGATCAGGCGGGTGTCGAGCTCGGAGGCGGCGACCAGGGCCTGCTTCACGTTCTCATGGACCGGGGCTTCCTTCGTCGCGATGAAGCGGGTGCCCATGTTGATGCCCTCGGCCCCAAGCGCCATGGCGGCGACCAGGCTGCGCGCATCGGCCATGCCGCCCGAGGCGATGAAGGGGATCTTCAATTCCTCGGCCGCGCGGGGCAGCAGGATCATGTTGGGCACATCATCCTCGCCCGGGTGGCCGCCGCATTCGAAACCGTCGACCGAGACGGCGTCGCAGCCGATCCGCTCCGCCTTCAGGGCGTGGCGGACCGAGGTGCATTTGTGGACGACCTTGATCCCCGCCTCTTTCATCTTGGGCAGATATTTCTCGGGGCTGCGACCGGCGGTTTCCACGACGCGGATGCCGCCGTCGATGATGGCGTCGATATATTCGTCATAGGGCGGATCGGCGAAGGTCGGCAGGAAGGTGAGGTTCACGCCCACCGGCTTGTCGGTGATCTCCCGCGCCTTGGCGATTTCCTTGGCCAGCAGTTCGGGCGTCTTCTGGGTCAGCGCCGTGATGATGCCGAGGCCGCCGGCGGCGGAAACGGCGCCGGCCAGCGGTGCCAGGCCGACGAAATGCATGCCGCCCTGGACGATCGGATGCTCGATGCCGAGAAGTTCGGTGATACGGGTCTTCACGTTTCTCTCCCCTCTTAGGTTGGTAACAGCGTTACCATCCGGGCCGTCCCGGCGGAAGAGGGAAGGGAAAGGCGCGGACGGGGCGACGTCAGTCGCGGATCTCGCCGATCAGATTGCGGGTGAAGAGGGTCCGCGCCATCACCGGGGGCAGATCCTGGGCCAGCAGGAAATGCAGCTTGGTATAGGCCGCCTCGAAGGTCATGTCGCGGCCGTCCATGACGCCGGCCCGCGCCAATGCCGAACCGGCGGCATAGGCGCCGAGCCGGATGCCGCCGTGCAGCGCCTGGCTCAGGGCGACGGTGACGATGCCCCGGCGCACCGCCCGTTCCAGGAACACCTGCATGTGGCCGTCCAGGCGGGGCACCGTGCCGCTGCCGTAACATTCGACGATCAGCCCCTGGGGCGCCATGTCGAGAATCGCGTCGAGCACCGCCGTCGGCAGGCCGGGGACCGCGCGGAGCGAAAGGACCCGGGCATCGAGATGGTCGGGAATGGTGAAGCCCGGTTCCGTGCCGTCGGGCCGCTGGAGGGCCGCGAGGTCCATCGCCGGCACCGGCAGCAGGCGGGCGATCGGCGGGTGATTCGGGCTGTCGAAACCCGCGAAGTCGCTGGACGAGACCTTGGTCGTCCGGCATCCCCGGTAGAGCACGCCGTCGAAGGCGAGACCGACCCCGGCCAGCGACGGACACGCGGCGAAGGTCAGGGCCGAGACGACGTTCTCAAGCGCGTCCGATCCCTCGACCTCCAGCGGGACCTGGGCCCCGGTCAGGATCACGGGCACGTCGATCCCGGCCAGCATGAAGCCGAGCGCGGAGGCGGTATAGGCCATGGTGTCGGTACCGTGCAGCACCACGAAGCCGTCGTAGCGGCCGTGACGCTCGGCGATGAAGCGGGCGATGGTCAGCCAGTCCTCGGGTGCCGCGTCGGCACTGTCGATCGGGTCGACGGCGGACTGGATCGAATAGAGCGGCAGGCTTTCCGCCCAGGGGCCGAGATGGGCGGCCAACGCCGCCGGCAGGTCGCGCTGTGGCGCCAGCCCGTCGGGCGAGGCGCGCATGCCGATGGTGCCACCGACATAGAGCACGAGGATGCGACGGTTCAAGTCCAGATCAGGCAGCGACACGACCCATTACTCCGGCAACCCAGACCGGGGGGAGGCAAAACCGGGGATGCACCGGCCGTTCGGCCGGCCCGCGTCGTGCCGCCAGTGGAATGGTGCCCCCAAGCATGCCCCACGCCGGGTTTTCCGCAGCCCCCGCCACGGTGTGGCCACGAGCTTAACCCAGATCGGGGACATCCGGCCATCGAATTGCGGCGGGGCCCGATGCTAGCCGGCGATACGCTGATTGGGGGCGGCATCGGGCGGCGCATGAAGGACGCAATGGGTCCCGGACGGCCCGTGCATGGTGGCGACGCATCTGTTGCAGCTGTCGCAGCCCGAGGCTTCGGCCGTTCCCGTCCGGAAACGCTCCACCAGCGCCGGATCGTGCAACAGCGCGCGTCCCAGCACGACGGCGTCGAATCCGTCCTCGGAAAGAGCGGCGTCCACGCTGGCCAGGGACTTGACCCCGCCCAGATAGCCGAGCGGCATGCGCACCGCCGCCCGCACCTTCCTGGAATGATCGCGGAAATACATCTCGCGGAAGGCCAGGGCCCTCGGCTGCATCAGGGACAGCATGTCGAGGGCGCGGCGCCCGACGAAGCCGGGCTCGGCCGCCTTCATCTCGGCGATCGGCATCTTCGAGCCGAAGATCCACCACGGCGCCTGGACGTTCATGCCGCCGGACAGCACCAGCATATGCGCCCCGTCCGCCTCGAGGAGCGAAGCGAGCCGGGCGGCGTCGTCTCCCTCGTTGCCGCCGCGATAGCCCTCGAAGACGCCGATCTTGCACATCACCGCCATCCGGGCCCCGACCGCGTCGAGAACCCGGCGCAGCACCATGCGGGGGAAGCGGGCGCGCCCCTCCATGTCGCCGCCGAATGCGTCGTCGCGCCGGTTCTCCCCGGGCGAGAGGAACTGGCTGAGGAGATAGCCGTGGCCCATGTGGATCTCGACCGCGTCGAACCCCGCCTCCTCGGCGATCCGGGCGGCGGCGGCGAAGATGTCGGCGATCGTCTCCAGCTCGGCCGGCGACAGGGCCCGCTTCAGGGGCATGCCGTGCAGCGCCCCGGTCGGATTGAAGCCGGCGGAGGCGCTGCCCGGGCGCAGGCCCGAGGCGGGCTTCAGGAAGCTGAAGGCGCCGCCATGGGTGATCTGGGCGGCGACGGCGGCCCCTTCGCGGTGGACGGCATCGGTCAGGGCCCGGAGCGGGCGGACGGCATCGGGCCGAAGGCAGATCTGGTCGGCGAAGGTCCGCCCGTCCCCGGCCACCGCGCAATAGGCGACGGTGGTCAGCGCGACGCCGCCGGCGGCCACGGCGCGGTGATGTTCGACCAGCGCCTCGGTCGGCAGGCCGCCCCGGCTCCGCCCTTCGTTGGCGCCCGATTTGACGAAGCGGTTGCGCAGCGTCAGGGGGCCGATCGTCAACGGTGTGAACGCGGATCCCGCCGTGCGTCCCATGATGCCTCCCCCCCTCGGTGCTGGGCGGCATTCTAGGTCGACGGCCGGTGCGGCCAACCTCCAAAGGGATTAGGCATTCTCATCCTCGTCGTCCCGGCCTGGGCCGGGGCGGCGAGGCGGACGGACGGAATCAGCGGCCGAGGTCGCGGGCCGTCAGTTCGATGCAATGGGCGGCCAGGCCGACCAGTTCGTCGATCTCCGCCTTGGTGATGGAGAGGGGCGGTGCCAGCACCATGACGTCGCGGCAGGCGCGCATGACGAGGCCGTTGGCGAAGCAATGGTTCCGGCACTGGGTGCCGACCTCGCGCTTCGGATCGAAGAAGGAGCGCGTCGGCTTGTGTTCCACCAGTTCGATGGCGGCGATCATGCCGACACCGCGCACTTCGCCGACCAGGCGATGATCGGCCAGCGCCGCCAGCTTCTCCTGGAAATAGCCGCCGATTTCGCCGCCGGCGGCCTCGACGAGGCGTTCTTCCTCCATGATCTCGATGTTGCGCAGCGCGACCGCCGCCGCCACCGGATGGCCGGAATAGGTGAAGCCGTGGACCAGTTCCTCGCCCGCGGCGCGGAAGGTGTCGGCCACGCGCCTGCCCATCATGATGCCGGCCATGGGGATGTAGCCGGAGGTCAGGCCCTTGGCCATGGTCATGAAATCGGGCTCGATGCCGAAGGTCTGGCTGCCGAACCAATTGCCCGTGCGCCCGAAGCCGCAGATCACCTCGTCGGCGATGACGAGGACGTCGTACTGGCGGCAGATGCGCATGATCTCCGGCCAATAGGTCGAGGGCGGAATGATCACGCCGCCGGCGCCCTGGATCGGCTCGCCGATGAAGGCGCCGACATTCTCGGGCCCGAGTTCCAGGATCTTGCGCTCGAGGGCGCGGGCCGCCTTCAGGCCGAATTCCTCGGGGCTGAGGTCGCCGCCGTGGGCGTACCAATAGGGCGCCTCGATATGGACGACGCCGGGCAGCGGCAGGTCGAACTGCGGGTGCATCGGCGTCAGGCCCGACATGGAGGCGGCCTGCATGGTGACGCCGTGATAGCCGTAGTTACGGCTGATGATCGTCTTCTTGCGCGGCTTGCCCTGCAGGTTCCAGAAGTAGCGCACCAGCTTGGCGATCGAATCATTCGCCTCCGACCCCGAGCCCGCATAGGTGACGAGATCCATGCCGGCCGGCGCGATCTGCGCCAGTTTCTCCGAAAGCGCCACCACCGGCGGATGGGTGCACTGGAAGAACGTATTGTAATAGGGCAGTTCGAGAAGCTGCTGCCTGGCGACTTCCGCCAGTTCGGCGCGGCCATAGCCGACGTTCACGCACCAGAGGCCCGACATGCCGTCGATCAGGCTGGCGCCTTCCGTGTCCCACAGGCGGACGCCGTCGGCACGGTTGATGACGCGGGCGCCCTTGGCGGCGAGGGCGGCGTGGTCGGTGAAGGGGTGCAGGTGGTGGCGCGCGTCGGCGGCCTGGAAGGCGCTGGTCGAATTGCGGGCGGGCGCGGTGGTAACGGTCATGGTCTTGGCCTCGGGCAAGGGAAATCGTCAGGACGGGCTTGGCAGGAAGACCGGATCCTAGGGATTGTAACCGATGCGCGCGCAATGAAGCATCAGCACGGATTTCCGCGAAGGGGCGGAACCGGGCTGCCGACAGGCATTGCGAAGATGGGCCGACACGATCATGGCGCGAGCATACAGCAAGAGGCCCGCCCCGGATAGAGCGGGCCTCGCGCCAAGCTGCAAAGTGCCCCCACCGGTCCGCCGGGGCCGAGGCCGCCGACCGGCGCGGGCTCAGGCCTCCGCTGCTTCCTTGCCGAGGGTGCGCAGAAGCTCGATCACCTTGCGGCGAACCGCTTCATCCTCGATCGAGTAATAGGCGCGCACCAGGTTGATGGTCTCGGCGCGCGACATGAGATCGAGTTCGCTCGAATCCGTCTCGGGACGGGTGCCGTCGACGCCGTCGAAGAAGAAGGAGATCGGCACATCGAGGACTTCGGCCATCTTGTGAAGCTTGGAAGCCGAAATCCGGTTGGTGCCTTTTTCGTACTTCTGCACTTGCTGGAAGGTGAGGTCCAGGGCGTTGCCAAGTTCCGTCTGACTGAAGCCCAGAAGCTGACGACGCAGCTTTACCCGGGCCCCGACATGAACATCGACCGGATTAGCCTTGGAAGGCATAGTTGTTCTCCTTGTCCCCGGCAAAAGCGCTGAGCCGACATACCGAACTACATCAGCACCACGGATAACCGAGTGTTTCCAATGAATTACTGCCCCTACAAAAGTTCTTTTATCACAGGAGTGTAATAGTGCCAATGGTAGTGGAAGCGCTTCTCCTGCACGCGGTTCCGCATAGAGGGAAGATTGTTCCGAATGCCGACATATCCTCCTAAAGTACAACGTCATGAATAGTTTGTCGCCGAATAAGAGGAAGTGGATCAGGGGATTCAGCCAGGCATTGAAAAACCTGCTGCTGTTGCCGATTCGGGTCCTTTCGCTCGGGACGGGCGCCAAGTCGTTCGCGGGCAATCCGGTGATCGGCAGTCCCCTGCTCAATCGCCTCGGCCTCCATGTCGCGCGGCTCGTCCTCGCCGACCGGGCGATGGCGTTCCGGCGCCTGCTGCTTTCACCCACGGTCGCCGCCGGGGACCGCGCCGCGTTCCGCCGGGACGGTTTCATCCTGAAGAGCGACTTCCTGCCGGCCGCCGAATTCGCCGCCCTGGAGGCGGAGATCCGGGCGCTGCGCGCGCCCGGCCGCGCCTGCCACCAGGGCGACACGATCACCCACCGCATCCTCCTCGACCATCACGCGCTGGCGGGACTGCCGACGGCCCGGCGGCTGCTGTCGGACCGGCGCTACCGGCGCCTGCTCGGCTATGTCGCGGGACGGCTGCGGGTGCCGGGGCAGTGGGTGCAGACGATCCGCTCCGGCGTCCTGCCGGGCCCGCCCGATCCGCAGACCAATCTCCACATCGACACCTTCCAGCCGACCATGAAGGCCTGGCTGTTCCTCGACGACGTCGACGAGGCCTCGGGCCCCTTCACCTATGTGCCCGGCTCCCACCGCCTGACCCGGTCGCGCCTTGCCTATGAGTACCGGCGCAGCCTGGGCGAGCGCGATTCGCCCGACCGGCTCTCTGCGCGCGGCTCGCTCCGGGTGCCGGTGACGGACCTGCCGGGTCTCGGCCTGCCGGCGCCGCGCGCCTTCGCGGTGAAGCGGAATACGCTGGTGGTCGCGGATACGCGCGGCCTACACCGTCGGGGCGACGTGCTGCGCCGGCCGTCCGACCGGATGGAAATCTGGGCGATGGCCCGCACCAATCCCTTCAACCCGCTGCCGGGCCTGCCCTTCGCCTGGTGCGACAGACTCGATCTCGCGCTCTATCGGGCCTGGCTCGAACACCAGGATACGCGCGCGGCGAAACGCGGCGGGCAGCCCTCGTGGCGTCTCGTGCCGCCGGCGGAAGGGTCCTGAGCCCGTCTCGTGCCTTGGTGGTGTCACAGCTCTCGGCTAGGCTCGCCGTCAGTCGAGACGGTCGTCGGGGGAGGTATCATGGTCGAGAACAAGGCTGAACAGGCGCGGCGCGACCAGCTTCAGGCCATCGTCGCCCTGGCGGAAAAGCGCCTCGGCGCGGGGGCCGACGAGATCGCGGTCATGGTCGCGCGCTATTTCGACCGGCTCGCGACCGAGGATCTTCTGGCCCAGCCGGCCGACGCCTTGTTCGGCGCCGCCCTCGGCCATTGGCGCTTCGCCGCCGAACGGCCGAAAGGCAGCCATCGGGTCCGGGTGTTCAATCCCCGCCTCGACAGCCACGGTTGGCACAGCCCGCATACGGTGGTCGAGACCGTGACCGACGACATGCCGTTCCTGGTCGATTCGATCACCGCGACCCTGGCGCGGGAGGGCCGGGGCGTCCACATGATCGCCCATCCCGTGCTCTGCGTGACCCGCGACGCCGACGGCCACCGCACCGGCCTGGTCGACCCCGGCACCGGCGGCGTCATCGCCGAATCCCTGATCCACATCGAGATCGACGAGGACGGCGACGCCGACAGCCGCGCCGAACTCGCCTCCGTCCTCGACAAGGTGCTGGGCGACGTGCGCGCCGCGGTCGAGGACTGGCACCCCATGCTCGACACGTTGAACGATGCCATCGCGCATCTCGAAGCGGTGCCGGGGGTCGATCGCGAACAGGCCGACTTCCTGCGCTGGCTGGCCGAGGGCAATTTCGTCCTGCTCGCGACCCGCGACTATGTCGCCGAGGACGAGGGCTTCGTGCAGGCGCGCGGCCTCGGCCTGCTGCGCGACGCGCGGGTCCACGCCATGGGTCGCGGCGGCGAGGCGGGCGTCCATCACCTGCGCGAACAGGGGCCGCCGGTCATGGTCACCAAGACCAACATGGAATCGACCGTGCACCGCCGCGCGATCATGGATTTCGTCGGCGTGAAGCAGTTCGGCGACGACGGCCGCATGGTCGGCGAACGGCGCTTCTACGGTCTCTTCGCCTCGACCGCCTACCAGCTTCGCCCGCGCGACATTCCCCTGCTCCGGGGCAAGGCGGCGCGCGTCCTCGCCAAGGCCGGCTATGCCGCCGACAGCCACGACGGCAAGGCCCTCCTGAACGCGATCGAGACCTTTCCGCGCGACGAGCTGTTCCAGGTTTCGGAAGACGAGCTGGCGGATTTCGCCCATGGCATCCTCCGCCTCGAGGAACGGCCGCGCACCGGTCTCTTCCTCCGGGTCGACGCCTTCGGGCGCTGGGTCTCGGCCCTGGTCTATCTGCCGCGCGACCAGTTCGACACGGCCCTGCGCCAGTCGGTCGAAGGCATCCTGTGCCGTGCCGCCGGCGGCGAGGTCATGTCCCGCACCAGTCAGGTCGGCCAGACCGAACTCGCCCGCGTCCATCTGATCGTCCGCGCGACCGAGGAAGGCATCCGCAGCCTGGATCCCGAGACCCTGGAGAAGGAGATCATCCTGGCCGCGCGCGGCTGGGTCGACCGCCTGCGCGAAGCCCTGATCGCGGCCGAGGGCGAGGACAAGGGGGTGCGGCTCGCGCGGCGCTGGCTGCGCGCCTTCCCCAGCGCCTATCGCGAAAGCCATGCCCCGGCCGTGGCGATCGCCGACATCGCCCGCGCCGAGATGCTGCTCGCGACCGGCGACGGCGCCGTGACCCAGGCGGTCTACCGCCTGCTCGAGGACGACGAGACGGTGCTGCGCTTCAAGCTCTACCGTCGCGGCCTGCCGGCCCCCCTGTCCGACTGTCTGCCGCTGATCGAGCACATGGGCCTGCGTGTGATCGAGGAAACGCCCTTCTCGCTCCGTCCCGACGGGGGCGAGGTGGTCTGGCTCCACGATTTCCGCCTGGTCGAGCCGGACGGCCGCGCCCTGCCGCTGGAAGCCGTCGGCCCCCTGATCGAGGATGCCTTCGCCCAGCTCTGGGCCGGACAGATGGAGGACGATCGCTTCAACCGTCTCGTCGTTCTCGCCGCCATGCCGGCGCGCGACGTCATGGTGCTGCGCGCCATCGCCAAATATCTGCGCCAGATCGGCCTTTCCTTCTCCCAGGCCTATATGGAGGAGACCCTGGCCCATTGGCCGGGCGTCGCCCGCGCCATCGTCGACCTGTTCCGCCTGCGCCACGATCCCGCCTTCGAGGGCGATCGCGCGGCGGCGATGGAGACGGCCCGCGCCGCCATCCTCGAATCCCTCGACGCCGTCGCCTCGCTGGACGAGGACCGGATTCTCCGCCGCTTCCTCAACATCGTCGACGCTTCGCTGCGCACCAATCTGTTCCAGAAGCGCGCCGACGGCGCCGATGCGCCGTGCCTCGCGATCAAGCTGGACAGCCGCGCCATCGAGGGGCTGCCGCTGCCGAAACCGCTGGTCGAAATCTGGGTGTTCAGTCCCCGGGTCGAGGGCGTTCATCTGCGTGGCGGGCGCGTCGCGCGCGGCGGCCTTCGCTGGTCGGACCGGCGCGAGGATTTCCGCACCGAGATCCTGGGCCTCGTGAAGGCGCAGATGGTGAAGAACGCGGTGATCGTGCCGACCGGCTCCAAGGGCGGCTTCTATCCGAAGCGCCTGCCGCCGGCCACCGCGGGACGCGAGGCGATCCAGGCCGAGGCGATCGAATGCTACCGGATCTTCATCGGCGGCCTTCTGGACGTCACCGACAATATCGTCGCGGGCGAGGTGACGCCGCCTGAAGGCGTGGTGCGCCACGACCAGGACGATCCCTATCTGGTGGTCGCGGCCGACAAGGGCACCGCCACCTTCTCCGACATCGCCAATGCGATCGCGGAATCGCGCGGCTTCTGGCTGGGCGATGCCTTCGCCTCGGGCGGCTCGGCCGGCTATGACCACAAGGCCATGGGCATCACCGCGCGCGGCGCCTGGGAAGCGGTGAAGCGCCACTTCCGCGAAATGGGCCACGACACCCAGTCCGAACCCTTCACGGTGGTCGGCGTGGGCGACATGTCGGGCGACGTCTTCGGCAACGGCATGCTCCTGTCCGAGAAGATCCGCCTCGTCGCCGCCTTCGACCACCGGCACATCTTCCTGGATCCCGATCCGGACCCGGCGGTCAGCTTCGCCGAGCGCCAGCGCCTGTTCGCCCTGCCGCGCTCGTCCTGGGACGATTACGATCGCAAGCTGATCTCGGCCGGCGGCGGCATCTTCCCGCGCAGCCTGAAGGCGGTGCCCCTCAGCCCCGAGGTCCGCACCCTCCTGGATCTCGATGCCGAGATGCTCACGCCCCAGGACGTGATGCGCGCGATCCTGAAATCGCGGGCCGATCTCCTCTGGTTCGGCGGTATCGGCACCTATGTGAAGGCGGCGGCCGAGACCAACGCCGATGCCGGCGACAAGGCGAACGACGCCATCCGCGTCGATGCCGGCGAGCTCCGCGTGAAGGTGGTGGGCGAGGGCGCCAACCTCGGCGTCACCCAGCGCGGGCGCATCGAATATGCCGCCGCCGGCGGCCGCATCAATACCGACGCCATCGACAATTCGGCCGGCGTCGACTGCTCCGACCACGAGGTGAACATCAAGATCCTGCTGAACGGCGTGATGGCCGACGGCGATCTGACCCGCAAGCAGCGCGACGAACTGCTGCGCGCCATGACCGACGATGTCGCGGCGCTCGTCCTCGAGGACAATTATCTCCAGACCCAGTCGATCAGCATGGTGCTGGCGCGCGGGCCGTCGGTGGTGGAGAACCAGATCCGCCTGATGCGCATGCTGGAGGCCGAGGGGCGCCTCGACCGTGCGGTCGAGCATCTGCCGCGCGACAAGGAAATGCTGGCCCGGGCCCGCGAGCGCCGGGGCCTGACAAGGCCCGAGGCCTCGGTCCTGCTGTCCTACGCCAAGATGCGCCTGCAGGACGATCTGTTGGACGGCGACGCGCCCGAGGACGATTTCCTCGACGACGCGCTGGCGACCTATTTCCCGAAGGCGCTGCAGGACCGCTATCCGGCGCAGATCGCCCGCCACCGCCTGCGGCGCGAGATCATCGCCACCCAACTCGCCAACGCGATCGTCAATTGGACCGGGCCGACCTTCGTCTCCCGGATCGCCGAATCGACGGGCTTCGAGGCGGGCGCCATCGCGCGCGCCTTCGTCGCGGCGCGGGAAGTTCTGGCACTCGGCCAATTGGCCGGCGCGGTCGACGCGCTCGACGGCAAGGTGCCGGCGGCAAGCCAGATCGCGATGCTGCTGGAGACGGCGAATGCCACCCGGCAGGCGAGCATGTGGCTGCTGCACAACGAGTCCCAGCCCCTCGACATCGCCGCGACGCTGCACCGCTACGGCCCCGGCGTGGCCCGCCTGACCGCGGCCCTGCCGGACCTTCTGCCGGCGCGGGCCGAAACACGCCTCGCCTCGGCGCAGGACGGCCTCGCCTCGCTCGGGGTGCCGGCGGATCTCGCGGCCGGGATTTCGGCCCTGCCGTTCCTCGCCGGCGCGCTCGACATCGTCGCGGCGGCCGAATCCTGGGGCGACGTGCTGGTGGTCGGCGCCACTTATTTCCGTCTGGGCGACGAGATCGGCCTCGATGCGCTGCGCGAGGCGGCCTCGGCGATCGAGGTGACGGACCATTGGGATCGCCTCGCCCTGACCGCCCTGGTGGACGATCTCTACGCTCAGCAGCGCCTGCTCGCCTCGGCCGCGACAAGGGCCGAAGGCGGCGTCGACGGCTGGCTCGAAACCCATGAAGCCGCGATCGCCCGCACTCATGCCCTGATCGGCGAGCTCACGGAAGGCGGCCCCACCCTCGCCAAACTCACCTTCGCCGGCCGTCACCTGCGCGGCCAGTTCTCGGTTTAGGGCAAAAACGCGTCGTCCAGGCAGAAGGCCGGGACCTTTCGACAGTAGGGCGGCCCTTTTGGACAAAGATCCCGGCCTTCGCCGGGATGACGCCTTTGGGGTGGGCGAAGGTGATTGAAAAGCCGGCGGTTCCGCGTCCAAATAGCCGTAAACGGTGAAGGAGAAAAGCGTTGGGGAACCGTCTCGCCCAGGCGTCCTGGACGACGTTCGACTGGGCCTTCCAGCCCTTCTTCACCCTGGTCACCACCTTCATCTTCGCGCCCTATTTCGCCTCCGCCGTGGCGCCGGACGCGGTCAGCGGACAGGCGCTCTGGGGCTATACCCAGACCGTCGCCGGGGTGGCGATCGCCCTGCTGGCGCCGGTGCTCGGCGCCGTCGCCGATGCGGCGGGCCCGCGCAAGCCCTGGATCGCGGTACTGGCGCTCTGCACCGTCGCCGGCTGCGGCGTGCTCTGGGCGGCGGTGCCGGGTCTCGATGGCGGCGGCCTGCTGCTCGTGCTCGGGGCCGTGACGCTTGCGACCATCGGGGCGGAATTCGCCATCGTCTTCAACAACGCCATGCTGCCCTCCCTGGTGCCGGCGCATCGGATCGGTGTGCTCTCGGCGATCGGCTGGGGGGTCGGCTATGTCGGCGGGCTGGTCTCCCTCGGCCTCGTGCTCGGCCTCTTCGTCCTGCCCGAGGTGCCGGCCTTCGGCCTCGACAAGGCGGCCCATGAGGCGGAACGCATGGTGGGGCCGCTCTCCGCCGTATGGCTGGCGGTGTTCATCCTGCCCATGTTCCTCTTCGTGCCGGATCAGGCGTCCCAGGGCCTGTCGCGCGGCAAGGCCGTGCGCCAGGGCCTGTCTCAGCTCGGCGCCACCCTGCGCGGGCTGCCCCGGCACCGCAATGTGCTCCGCTATCTGATCGCCCATATGATCTATGGCGACGCCCTGCTCGCCATCTTCGCCTTCGGCGGCATCTATGCCAGCGCCACCTTCGGCTGGGACCTGCTGACCCTCGGCATCTTCGGCATCCTGCTGAACGTGCTCGCCATGGCGGGATCCTTCCTCGGCGGTGTGCTCGAGGCGCGGGCGGGTTCCAAGGTGACGATCACGGTCTCCCTGGTCATGCTGATCCTCGGCACCGTCGGGATCCTGTCGATCGGCGCCGAACACATCTTCTTCGTCTTCGAGGTGACGCCGCCGGCGCCCGACCGCGGACTCTTCGACAGTCCGGCGGAACAGGCCTTCATCCTCTGCACGCTCGTTCTGGGGCTGCCCTTCGGTCCGGCCCAGGCGTCCAGCCGCAGCCTGATGGCGAAACTGGCGCCGCCCCATCTGATGACCGAATTCTTCGGTCTCTACGCGCTCTCGGGCAAGGCGACGGCCTTTCTGGCCCCCTTCATGATCGGCGTCGTCACCGACCTGACCGACGATCGCCGCCTCGGCATCGCCGTCGTCCTGCCCTTCCTGCTGGTCGGGCTGTGGCTGCTGTCGGGGGTGAAGGAAGACAGGCGCTATTGATGCCGCCCCGCCGTCCCGGCTTTTTCCGGGACGGCGGGTTTGTGGCTTACCTGTTCTGGCGCCTTACCTGTTTTGGCGGTTGTCGATGAGGTCTGTGACGACGGAGGGATCGGCGAGGGTGGAGGTGTCGCCGAGGGCGCCGAACTCGTTCTCGGCGATCTTGCGGAGGATGCGGCGCATGATCTTGCCGGATCGGG